>JAEKKJ010000018.1 GCA_019510435.1 Caulobacterales bacterium
AGACGATCAACAAGATCGTCCGCACCAGCCGCCAGATGCTGCACGAGATCGGCCGCGAGCCGACCCCGGAGGAGCTGGCCGAGAAGCTGGCCATGCCGCTGGAGAAGGTGCGCAAGGTCCTGAAGATCGCCAAGGAGCCCATCAGCCTCGAGACGCCGATCGGCGACGAGGAAGACAGCCACCTGGGCGACTTCATCGAGGACAAGAACGCGGTCCTGCCCATCGACGCGGCCATCCAGAGCAACCTGCGCGAGACCACCACGCGCGTGCTGGCGTCACTGACGCCGCGCGAGGAGCGGGTGCTGCGCATGCGCTTCGGCATCGGCATGAACACCGACCACACCCTGGAAGAGGTGGGCCAGCAGTTCTCGGTGACCCGCGAGCGGATCCGCCAGATCGAGGCCAAGGCCCTGCGCAAGCTGAAGCACCCCTCGCGGTCGCGGAAGCTGCGGAGCTTCCTCGACAGTTGACGGCCGACTGGCCGCGGCGGAGCATCGACGCATGGCCGACGGGGAACATAAGCTCGAGCTCACGATCAGCGAGGTCGCGTGGCGCCGGCTTGAGGACGCTGCCGTACAGCTGGGCGTCAGTGTCGACGCCTACGCCGCCCGCATGATCGAAGCCGGTCTGGCCAACGTGGACGACTGGGCCATCGACGAGCGCATCGCTGCCGAGATGGATCGCTCCGGTGTGAGCTACTCCGTCCAAGAAGGCTTGGCAGCCTTTGATGCTGCGATGAAGTCGCATATGGCAAAGCCGGGTGACCTTTAGGGTTCGGCTATCGCCTCAGGCGCTTGCCGATCTCACGCGCCTGCCGGCCTATCTGGCGCCCGATAGTCCAGCCGCCGCGGATCGGGCCCGGTCGCTATTGGTCGAAGCATTGGGTTCGCTGGAGGAATTCCCGCATCGTGGCAGACCCGGACGATCGGCGAGCTACCGCGAACTGCCAGTTCCGTTCGGGCGATCCGGCTACAAGATCCGCTATCGCGTCACCGGCTCGGCCGTCCTCGTCACCCGTATCGTCCATGCGCGAGAAGGCGCCCGACCTCACCGCCAGCCGTAGTTGAAGCTCACGCTGACGCGCGGGGTCTTGGCCTGGTTGGCCGGCACCTCGTGGCGCAGCCAGCTTTCCCACAGGTAGAGCGTGCCCGGCTGCGGCTGCAGGTAGACGAAGGGCCCGGCGTCCGGTGGCGCGTCCGCGCGCTTGGTCGGGGCCGCCATCATCAGCGGCAGGCGCGGGTCCTCCAGGCGCAGGGCGCTCGCCCCCGGCGGCGTGGCCACATAGACCGTGCCGGAGATCACGCTGTGCGGATGGATGTGGCCCGAGTGGGCCGCGCCGGGCTTCAGGATATTGACCCACAGGCTGTCGAGCCGCAGGCGCCCGCCGCCCAGGTCGAAGGCAAGGGCGTCGGCGAAGGTGCGGACATGCCGGTCCAGCCGGGTCTTCAGCTTTGCGAATATGGTCATCCGCTGGGGCAGGTCGTTGAGCGAGGCGTATGAGGTATAGCCGCCGTAGCCGTGGGCCTTGCACCAGGCGCGGCCAGCCCGATCCTCGGCGGCCAAGGCCTCGCAGGCCGTCAAAATCTCGGCGTTGAAATTTTCGAATGACCGGTCTGTTGTAAGCGTCGCTTCATAGACCGGCGTTGCGAAGAGCGGGCGCAGCGTCATGCCGCGCGGCTTAGCCCAAGGCGCCGGTTTGTCAAAACCCCGGTTCGCTGGCGTGGCGAGTGAACCTTGAGTAGTTTGGTCGAAAGACACGTCGCAGGACGGGTCGGGGGAACGAGCACATGATCAGGATCGCGGCGGCGCTGGCGGTGGTCGGCCTCTTGGCGGCGGCTCCCGCGGCCGAGGCGCAAACCAAGGCCAAGGCGCCGATCTATCACGCGCCCCGCGGCCCCGACGGCAAGCACCCCGACCTGAACGGCGTCTGGCAGGTGATGAATTCCGCCGGCTGGAACATCGAGCCCCACGCGGCCAGCGCGGCGCTGCAGATGCGTCCCGGCCCGTTCGTGCCAGTGCCGGCCAAGGCGGTGGTGGCCCTGGGCGCGGTGGGGTCGGTGCCCGCCGGCCTTGGCGTCGTCGAGGGCGGCGAGATCCCCTACAAGCCCGAGGCGAAGACGCGGCGCGACGAGAACCGCGCCGACTACCTGGCGCGCGACCCGGAGGTGAAGTGCTACCTGCCCGGCGTGCCGCGGGCCAACTACATGCACCTGCCGTTCCAGATCTTCCAGTCCGAGAGCGCCACGATCATCGCCTACGAATACGCCGGCGCGGTGCGCAACCTGATGTTCAAGGACCCGGGCCCGGCCCCGGTGGACAGCTGGATGGGCCAGTCGGTGGCCAAGTGGGACGGCGACACCCTGGTGGTCACCGTCACGGGCATGAACGACAGCACCTGGTTCGATCGGGCCGGCAACTTCCACTCCGACCAGATGACCGTGGTGGAGCGCTGGACGCCCACCGGGCCGGGCGTGATGCGCTACGAGGCCACGATCACCGATCCGGAGACCTTCACGCGGCCCTGGAAGATGAGCATGAACCTCTACAAGCACGTGGGCGAGGACGCGCGCCTGGGCCAGTTCAAGTGCGTGGAGTTCGTCGAGGAGCTGATGTACGGCAGCCTGCGCAAGGAGCCGCTGAAATAATACCGTCCTTTCGAGGACGTAGGATATCCGGGTTGGAGGCTCGAATGACCAAGAAGACGCTGATCATCGCGGGGATCGCCGGCGCGGCGGCCGCCCTCGCCGCCGGGGGCGCGGCCCTGGCGCACCATGCCTTCGCCGCGGAGTTCGACGGCAAGTCCCCGGTGCTGCTGCGCGGCAAGGTCACCAAGGTGGAGTGGATCAATCCCCACGCCTGGGTGCACGTGATGAACGAGAACCCCCAGTTCCAGCAGGGCGAGTGGATGGTCGAGGGCGGGACGCCCAACACCCTGCTGCGCTCAGGGATCGACCGCAATTCGCTGAAGGCCGGCACCGAAATCATCGTCCGCGGCTACCAGTCCAAGGACAAGCTCTGCACCCCGGCCTGCAAGGCCAACGGCCGGGACCTGACCTTCACCGACGGCCGCAAGCTGTTCATGGGCTCGTCCGGCACGGGCGCGCCCAAGGACGGGTCGGACCCGACCGAGAAATAGCGCCAGGCCTCGGCCCGACGCGGAGGGGGAGCCCAGGCGGCTCCCTTTTTTCGTTTTGGGGTCTAGCGGTGGTCGTCGTGGCTCTGCAGTTGCAGCAGCGAGTCCCACATGTCCTGGGCGAAGCGGACGACGGCGACATTGGCCTTGAACGCCGTCTTGGCCTCGGTCAGCCCGACCATCTGGCTGCCCAGATCGGCGCTGTCCCCGTCGCCGCCGGAGCCGGCGATCCGGGTCGCCGAGGCTTCGAACTTCTGCGAGGCCGCCAGCATGCCGTAACGGGCTGTGGAGATCGGGTCCATGCCGCAAGGATCGTCCCCGCCCGGTTAACCTCCCGCTCAAGGAGATGGTGAACAGGCGTGAACGCGGCCGATTTTCGCGATCCTCTCGCCTGCAAGCGGCATTAAGGTGGTGTGGATTGAAGGAGGCTCCCATGCGCGAGCTCTTGATGGCGGCGGCGCTGCTCGCGTTGGCGGGCGCCGCGGCGGCCCAGCCGATCGACCAGAATCCGCCCACGCGCACGATCCAGTGCATCGACGTGGGCGGCCAACTGATCCCGCCGGTGTGTCAGGTGCCGGGCAGCCGGCTCGACCTGCGCGAGGACATCTGCACCTGCCCGAACGGCGGCCAGCGGCTGGATGTGGCGGTCTGCGCCAAGGGCCAGCACCCGCCGCCGGAGGGCCGGGCGCTGAACAATGCGCGGGCCGAGGCCATGCGCAAGGGCACGCTGATCGGCGCGACCTTCAAGGGCCAGCCGATCTGTGTGGCGCCGCGGCGGCCCTGATGCGGCGCTTGCGTGTGCGCGGCTACTGCCCGAGCGCGGCGTAGACCAGCTTCTGGAAGATCGGCAGGGCGATGCGGCCGGTGGGCCGCTGGCCCTGCATGGCCGTCACCGCCTCCGGTCCCAGCGGAATGGAGTCCTGGATCAGATAGATCAGGATCAGGTCGTTCTTCGGATCGGCCTGCCACCAGGTGCCGAAGGCGCCGGGCCAGCCGAACGCGCCCTCCGCGCCCGCGCCCATCCACTGGTGCTTCTCGGCGTCCATGATCATCGAGACGCCCAGGCCGAAGCCCTGCGACAGCCAGAAGGGCATACCCAGGAACGGAAGCGCTCGCTGGGCCTCGGTCAGGCGGTTGGCGGTCATCAGGTCGACCGTCTCGGGCTTCACCAGCCGCACGCCGTCCACCGCGCCGCGGCCCAGCATCAGGCGGGCGAACTTCAGATAGTCGTCGGCCGTGGAGATCAGCCCGCCGCCGCCGCCTTCGAACACGGGCGCGGTCTCGGTGCGGGGCAGGGACACGTCACGCAGCGGCGCGCCCTCGACGGCCTCGTACAGCTTGGCCAGCCGGCCCAGCTTCTCCGGCGGACACCAGAAGAAGGTGTCGTCCATGCCCAGCGGCGCGAAGATCCGGTCCCGCAGCGCCTGGCCCAGCGGCTTGCCGTCGATCCGCGCCACGAGGAAGCCCAGCACGTCCGTCGCGTGACTGTAGTGGAACCGCTCCCCCGGCTGGTAGCTCAGCGGCAGCTCGCCCAGGGCCTTCAGCCAGGCGTCCGGGGTCATCGGGTTGACCAGGGCGTGGCCCAGCTTCTTCTCGTGGGCATAGGCGATCGGCCCGACGGAGGTGAAGCCGTAGGCCAGGCCCGCGCGATGGGTCATCAGGTCCTCGACCGTGATCTCACGCGTCGCCGGGACGGTCTGGTCCAGCGGGCCGGCCGGGTCCTTCAGCACCTGCATGCCGCCGAGTTCCGGGATCCAGTGGCTGACCGGGTCCTCCAGCCGCAGCTTGCCTTCCTCCAGCAGCATCATGATCGCCAGGCTGGTGACCGGCTTGGTCATGGAGGCGATGCGGAACAGGGTGTCGCGCTGCATCGGCAGGCCACCGGCCACGTCGCGCTGGCCCAGGGTGTCGACGCGGACGATTTCGCCGCCCTTCCACACCAGCGTCACGATCCCGGCGAGCGAGCCCTGGTCGACGATGGCCTTGAGCGCGGTCGGCATCTGCGCCAGCGCGTCGCGGTCGAACCCGGCCGGCGATTGGGCCCCGTCCATCAGGCGTCTCCATTATCGTTGATCACCCACGGTGGCCGGCCGGGAGGCGGCCCGTCAAGCGGCGACTTCAGAAATCGCCGCCGAGCTACTGCTCCGTCGGGGCCTCATAGGTGGCCATCATCTCGCCCTGGGCGATGGTCTGGGCCTTGAGAACGTTCAGCAGTTCCTTGAGCGGAGTGTCCGGGCCCATCTCGATCCAGTCGTTCAGGGCGAAGACCTGGAAGTAGTAGCGGTGGACGCCGTGGCCCGCCGGCGGACGCGGGCCGAACCAGCCATAGCCGCCGTGGCCGTTGCGCCCCTGGATCGCCCCCTGCGGCGAGACCAGGCGCTTGTCGTTGCCCAGGTCCTCCGGGATGGAGGTGAACTCGCCCCGGATGTTCCACAGCATCCAGTGGACGAAGGGCTCCTCCTGCGGCGCGTCCGGATCCTCCACCACGATCGCCCAGGCCTTCACGTCGGGCACGCTGGTCCAGCTCAGCGGCGGAGAGATGTTGTCGTGATAGGCCGAGTAGCGGTCGGGCAGGCGGCCATCCACCAGCTGCACCGGGCAGGTGACCACGACGCCGGTGTTCAAGATCGGGTCCACGCGCTGGATGGTGATGGACTGGCCGGAGTGGTCGGGATGGACGTCGGACATGGGATCACCGCTTTGCGTCTGCCCATCGCGGGCCCACGTAGAACCGAAGAGCCCGGTGAGAGTTGCGCCGGCGCGCCTCGTTGCCTAACCGGAACCCATGTCGTCCGTGCTCAAGGTCACCAAGCGTTTCACCGCCGCCGGCGCCGCCGCGGTGCTCACCGCCGCCTGTTCGCCGCTCAGCATGTTCGCCACCCTGTCGCCGAAGGACCCGGCCGCCCTGGTGGCCCGCGGCGAGGCCTACGGCCCGAACGCCCGCCAGCGGCTCGACGTCTATGCCCCGCGCGGCGGGCGCACGAGCGCGCCGATCGCGGTGTTCTTCTACGGCGGCGCCTGGGATTCCGGCCGGCGCCAGGACTACAACTGGGTCGGCCGCGCCCTGGCCTCGCGCGGCTTCGTGACCGTGGTGGCGGACTACCGGATCTATCCGGAGGTGCGCTATCCGACGTTCCTCGAGGACGGGGCCAAGGCCGTGCGCTGGGCGGTGGACCACGGCCGCGCCTACGGCGGAGACCCGCACCGGATCGTCCTGATCGGCCACTCCGCCGGGGCCTACAACGCGGTGATGCTGGGCCTGGACGGGCGCTACCTTGCGGCCGACGGCGTCGATCCGAAGGTGGTCAGGGCGGTGGCCGGGCTTTCCGGGCCTTACGACTTCCTGCCGCTCAAGGGCGACATCACCCACCGCATCTTCGGCGAGGCGCCCGACCTGCCCGCCACCCAGCCGCTCAGCTATGTGGGGCCGGGTTCGCCACCCGCGTTCCTCGCCACGGGCGACGCCGACCAGATGGTCTGGCCGAAGAACACCGTGGCCTTGGCGGCGAAGCTGCGCGCCGCCGGCGTGGACGTGGAGGAGCGCCACTACGAAGGCGTCGACCATGTGCGCATGGTCCTGGCCCTGTCGCGGCCGCTGCGCGGGCGCGCGCCGGTGCTGGATGAAATGACCGACTTCCTGCGCCGCCACGCAAGCTGAGACCCATGCTGCAGCGCCGTTGCGGAAAGCTCGTGCGCCGCAGCCCGATTCTGCGCCAGGATCGCGCAAGTGCTGACGCTGTAAAGGATAGTTGGCCGCGCCTGTCGCAACGACACGGCCGCTGCGATGCCGCATTGAACGCCGGTCTGCGCATGCGTATATGCCCTCCGCGCTGAGACCGGCGCGCCAGGAGGGCTCCATGCTGCTCACCCTTATGAAGGCCAAGCTGCACCGCGCCACGGTCACCCAGGCCGACCTCGACTACGAGGGGTCCATCGCCATCGACCGTGACCTGCTGGACGCCTCCGGCATCCTGCCGCACGAGCAGGTGGATGTGCTCAACATCACCAACGGCGCGCGGTTCACCACCTACGCCATCGAGGCGCCGCGCGGTTCGCGCGTGATCGGCGTCAATGGCGCGGCCGCCCGGCTGGTGCAGAAGGGCGACAAGGTGATCGTGGTCACCTATGGCATGCTCCCGGCTGAGGAGGCCCGGAACTATGCGCCGACGGTGGTCCTGCTGGATGACGCCAACGAGATCAAGAAGGCCGCCTGAGGCCGGCGCCTGCGCGCCTGTCCTGCTCGCCGCCGGTCTGGCGGCCCTGTCGCTGGCCGCCTGCTCCCCCACCGCCCCGCCGGGCGTCGACCGCGACCAACTGGACGCCGAGGTCTCGCGCGCCATCGGCGATCCGGCCAGCTGCGCCCTGATCGGCAAGGCCGGGTCCGGCAAACTGCTCTACCGCTACAACACCGCCACGGTCTGCGACCGCCTGCTCGACGCCTGCGCCGGCGGGGCGCGAATGAAGGTGGGCGACCTGCTGGCCGCCACCGCCAAGGACCGCAAGCCGCGGCAGCTCTCCTGCGCCATCACCCCCGACCACTCGCGCGGCGTCGGCTGGGCCAGCGGCCCCATCGCCGGGACCGACATGGTCTATGCGGCGGCGATGGAGGGCGACCGCACCTTCCCCGGCCGGATGATGGCCGAACGGCTCGAGGCCGGGTTCCGCCGGGCGAAGGTGTCGAGGCCTTAGGCGCGGCTACCGCACCAGCTCGTAGAGCCCGTTGATATCGATCCGCACGTCCAGCTCGCCGGGCGCCACCTGGGTGGCGTCGGCCTTCATCCGCGCCGCCGCGAACTCCGCCATCGGCATGATCGGCCGCGGATAGGAACCGGTCCCCTCGCTGAGGCTCACCAGCCGCCCGATGCGGTAGCCGGTGGCCTTGGCGTAGAGGTCGGCCTTGGCCGCCAGCGCCTTCACCGCCGCCTCGCGCGCCGCGTTCTCCGCCGCCGTGGGATCTGACAGGCCGAAGCTGATCCCGTTCACCTGGTTCGCGCCGGCGCCGACGGTGGCGTCCACCGCCGCGCCGAGGCGCTTCAGGTCGCGCACCGTCACCGTCACCTGGTTCGAGGCCTGGTAGCCGGTCAGCTGCGGCGGCTGGTTCTGGATGTAGTTGTACTGGGCGTTGAGGCTGAGGTTCGAGGTCTGGATGTCGCGCTCGGCGATCCCCGCCTTCTTCAGGCTGGCCAGCACGGCCGTCATCCGCGATGCGTTGGCCGCCAGCGCCTCGCCGGCGGTCTTGCCGTCGGTCGCCACGCCCAGGTTGATGCTGGCCATGTCCGGCTGGACCTTGGTCTCGCCATAGGCCGCCAGGTTCAGGGTGGTGGCCCGGAACAGGCTGTCGGCCGCCGGCGCCGGAGAGGGCGCGGGGGACTGGGCCAGGGCGGCGGGCGCAGCCGCGGCGGTCGCCAGCGCCAGGCCAAGGAAGGCGGCGCGCATCGGGAAGGTCATCGGGGACTCCGTCCAAAAGGATGGCCACAAGCGTGACGATCCGCACCTGAACGCAAGCTTTAAGCGCCGTGCAGCCCATGGTAACGCCGCGGGCGCGCTGCAGGGGCCTGTAGCTCAATGGTTAGAGCCGGCCGCTCATAACGGTCTGGTTGCAGGTTCGAGTCCTGCCGGGCCCACCAGCGCATTTTCAAGGGCCTGATTTGTCTCAAGTCCCTGGCTGGAAACAGCTTCTCAGGTCGGACTGTGACACTTTACTGTGCCGCTATGAGTGAGTTCGACGTGGCGAAGTATCCCGGTCTCTATCGGCGTGACGGTGTCTGGTATGTGCGGAAAAAGGTCCCCATCCGAGCTACCGATTGGAAGAGAGGTGTGACCAACGGCTGCGACGCCTCATCGGTGTCGGTTCGTCAGAAGTAGCTGATTTATCTGGACGATTTGGCGTTGAAGTTGGGCTCCTGCCGGGCCAATCCTCTCCGCTTCAGCTCATTGTTTTCAATGTGTTTCCGCTCGCAGCGGGGTCGCTGTTCACCCGGCCTGCCATATCGGTGGCGCTCTGGGACACTTATCAATGTCCGGATCGATGGACAGCTCCCAGCCTGGAGGGCGGCCCTCTTCGATCGCCTGGTCGTGCTGCGCGAGGAGCAGCAGGAAGCGTCCAATCGATGACCCTGCCGCCCAATGCGGCGTCTCAAAAAGGTCCTCGTGATCAAAGAAGTAGACCGCCGGCCTCTGTTCGCCTGAAGACAAATCCAGGCCGTAGAGGTTCCCGCTTCCGTCAGAGAAGAGCGGGACCGCCTGGGCGGTCAGCAATGCTCTAAGTGCGCCCTCGCGCCGCCATTCCGGACGCTCGTTCCACTTGGGTAGGATGGCCGCAAAGTCGCCAACGCTTTGCACGCGTTCGCGATAAAGGGCTTCGAGGTCCGCAGGCATCTGGCCGCCAAGCAGCTCTCGGACTTGTTGCACGATGCCTTCCGACTGATCCTTTGGTAGCCGGCGAAGCGCGCCTTGGGCCTCAAGTAGACGGCACGCTTCCGAGACCGTGATGTCCATGATCAGCTCCATCGTCAGGGTATCGGAGGCGGCCTGGCAACGCCTGCCCTCAAGACATACGGCTCGATTAGCTTATCCAGTCTCATCGCGTGCGCCGTTACCTCCGCCTGGGTTGGCGTCCGGCCCGCCAGGGCGCGCACGAACTCAGCCTCGGCCCGACTGGCGATGACATGCGCTTCCCGCATCAGAGGGACTAGGTTGGCGAGGCGGTTTGGGTCAGCACGGAAGAGGTGCGCAAAGCGAAGGGCCACACGGTGATGCACCTCGCCCGCGACCTCGTGAGGTAAGGCCTGGATGAGAGGTGTGACCAACGGCTGCGACGCCTCATCGGTGTCGGTCCGTCTGAAGTAGCTGATTTCTCTAGACGATCTGTCGCTGAAGTTGGGCTCCTGCCGGGCCCACCAGCGCGTTTTCAAGGGGCGGATTTACCTTAAGTCCCTGGCTGGAAACAGCTTCTCAAGTCGGACTGTGACACATCATCGTGCCGCTATGAGTGAGCGTGAGTTGGCAAAGCACCCCGGATTGGTTCGCCGCGACGGCGGTGTTTGGTACGTGAGGAAGAGCGCCCAACGCTTGTCCTTGGTCTGAAGAGGCTAGCGACCTACGGCGCTTCGGATGGCGGCTCGGGACGTGGCGGGCGCCGTACCGCGACGGGTCGCGGTGAACTCAGCGATCTTGGCGAGCAGGACGGCGGGCTGCACCGGCTTGGAAAGGTAGTCGCTCATGCCCGCGCCAAGGTAGGTTTCTTCGGCCCCTGACATCGCATTGGCGGTCAAGGCGATGATCGGCACCTCGCGCTCCGGGCCCGCCAGCGCGCGGATCTGGCGCGTCGCCTCCACGCCATCGAGTTCGGGCATCTGAACGTCCATCAGCACAAGATCGATGCCGCCCTGCCTGACCGCCTCGACCGCTTGAACGCCGTTGCTGACCGTCACCAAGGCGCACCCCGTTTGGGCCAGGACGGCCTGCATGAAGACCTGGTTCACCGGGTGATCCTCGGCGAGCAGAATGGTCAGATCGGTCATGTCCGACTGATCGCGCGGCTCGGGGCCAGCCTGGGCCTCGAAGTCTTCGTCGATGGCGGGGGCCAGGGGTATTTCGAACCAGAAGGTCGAGCCCGCTCCGACCTCGCTCCACGCGCCGATCTCTCCGCCCATCAGCTCGGAGAGCTTCCTGCTGATCGCCAGGCCCAGGCCGGTGCCGCCATACCGACGGGTGATCGAACTGTCCGCCTGGCTGAAATTCTGGAAGAGGCGCGAGCGCGCTTCCTCGGTCATGCCGATGCCGGTGTCGGTCACCTCGAAGCGGATCCGTCGTACGCCGTCGGCCGGCTCGCCGGTCTCGGCAGGCGTCCCGAACGCCTTGATCGCGACAGATCCTTCGTCGGTGAATTTGATAGCGTTGCCGATCAGGTTCATCAGGATCTGGCGAATGCGCGTGGGATCGCCGCTGTAGGCCCCTCGCACCGCCGGCTCGATCTGAACGTCGAGGCCGATCTCCTTTTCCTGCGCCCGCGGGGCCAACAAGGCCGTCGAACTTTCGATCAAGTCCGTCAGGTTGAAATCGATCGTCTCGATATCGACCCTGCCGCTCTCGAGCTTCGAGATGTCCAGTATGTCGTTCAGGATGTGCAGCAGATCTCGACCTGAATTCTGCACGATTTCCGCGTACTTTTGCTGTTCGGGCTGGAGCGGCGTCTTGAGCAGCATGCCGGTCATACCCAGAATACCGTTCATTGGCGTTCGGATCTCGTGGCTCATATTGGCCAGGAAGTCCGACTTGAGTTGCGTCGCGGTCTCCGCCGCGACCCGCGCCCGCGTCAGCTCCACGGCCTGCTCGCGCAGGGCCTCCGTCCGCTCATCCACCAGTTGCTCCAACGCCCGTTGGCGTTGGCGCAGGACCGCGGTGCGGACTTGAATCAGCGCGAGCACCGCCGCGACCGCCGCCAAGGCAAGGAGCAACCGGAACCAGAGGCTCTGATGCCAGGCCGGGACGACGTGGATCGGCAGGCTGGCTTCCTTGGCGCTCCAGACACCATCCCGGTTCGTGCCTCGAATCCGCAGCGTGTAGCGACCCGGCGGCAGGTTGGCGTAGCTGGCGACCCGGTCGGTCGCGTCCGTGTAGGTCCAGGCCTTATCGTAGCCCTCCAGTCGATAGGCGTAGCGATTGCGCTCCGGCGCCGAATAATCCAGGGCCGAAAACTCGACCGAAAGGGTGCGATCCTCCGGCGAGACGGCCAGCGGCGTGGGCGAGCCGGACAGGTGATTGAACAGCGCCAGCGGCAGATGCCGCGCGCCCAAGCGTATGTCGGTGATGACGAGCGGCGGGCGCTGAACCCAGGGCGTGAGCCGATCGGGCCGCACCACCGTAAGGCCGCCGATGCCGCCGAAGAGCAGCTCTCCGGCTTCGGTCGTCGCGCCGGAGTTGGTCCAGTAGGTGGAGATATCGACGCCCTGCGGTCGCTGCAGGCTGCGGACGGCCAGACTGTTCGGGTCGATAACCGCCAGGCCGCCATCGGTGCTGACCCAGATGGCGCCGTGAGCGTCTTCCAGGAGCTTGTCGACGTCGAGGTGGGGCAGGCCTTCCCGCAGGCCCAGGCGGTGGAAACGCCAACCCCCGTCGGCGTCGCGCCCGGTCATCAACTGGACGCCGCCGCCTTGGGTCGAGACCCAAAGGCGTCGGCGCCGATCCACGAGAATCGACGACAGGTAGCCCGGCGCCAATCGGGTCGGATCCGCCGCGTCGGTCGACACCCGTTCCGTCGCGCCCGAGACGGTGTCCACACGGGCGAGACCGGCGCGCGTGCCCACCCACAGCGCTGTGCCCGCACCGCGCGCGAGGGCGGTCACCCCTGAATCACCCAACTGGCTGGCCGCCACATGACGTGGGCGCAGACTCCCATTGGCGGGGTGCAGATCGACGCCCCAAACACCATCCAGGCCGCCCACCCACAAGACGCCGCCGTCCGACCATAAGGCCCAGACCGCCGAAGTCGGGCTCCGCCCCGGCACGGTCAGCCGCCGCACGTCGCGCCCGTCGCTTCGATAGAGGCCCAGGTGAGTTCCGATGTAGACCTCGCCACCGGGTCCCGCAGCCATCGCCAGGACCCGCGCCTTGGGCAGCGCGGTCGTGGGATGCGCCGGGTCGGGGCTCAACCGGCTCACACGCCCAAGCACGGGGTCCACGACGTCGATGCCGCCATCGCCCGTGCTCAGCCAGACCCGGCCGCCGCGCACCGGCTGGACGATGGGCACGTCCGGGTTGCTGATGCCGTTGGGCCGTCCGACGCCGCCAAGCCAGGTCACCACCGCTTGTTGTTGCGGGTCGTGCTGGCTGATGAGCAAGTTATGGGCGACCCAAACGATGCCGCTGCGGTCTCGAAACAGCGCCAGGACGTTGTTTTCGGCGAGGCTCGTACCAACGTCGGATTGGTGGCGGATGCGCCTTGTCAGGCCGCTGCGGGTATCGACGACAACGATGCCGTTGGCCCATGTGCCCAGCCACACCTCGCCGGGCCGCGCTTCGACGATCGAATCGACGCGATCGCTTTGCAGGTCTGAGCCCCCATCGCTTTCGCGGACCGCCCGAGCGCTCGTAGCGCCCGGATCGATCGTAAAGACGCCATAGCCATGGGTTCCGATCCAGACGCGACCGGCGCTGTCGCGAAACAGCCGGACCACGCTCGGCCTTGAACCCGCCTTGGTCTTCAGCGGGACCGCGACAAAGGCGGACCTGTCGTTCTTGCGGCGTAGGAGGCCCTGCTCGGTGCCGACCAAGAGGCCGCCGGCCGGATCGGCCAGCAGCGTCTGGACGCCGCCTTCCGGCAGTCCCGGCGAGGCGTCCCGCCGGATGACATCGTCGGCGTCCAGGTGATCGAGCCCCAGGCCCGTGCCGATCCACAAGCCGCCCCGTCCATCGTCGGCCAACGCGTTGACTGCGGGCTTGCTCGCACCGGAGGGGCTCGTGGAGTAGGTGAAGAACCTGTCCTGGGCCGCATCGTAACGCGCCAGGCCGCCGGAAAGGCCGCCGATCCACAACCGGCCGCGGCCATCGACGTGCAGGCTCTTGATGTGGCTGCTCGGCAGGGAACCGGCCGTTTTCGGGTCGGAGCTGTACCGGCGAAAATGATAGCCGTCCCAGCGGGTCAGTCCGTCTTGGCCGCCGATCCAGAGAAAGCCGTCGGCGTCCTGCGCAAACGTGGTTGCAGACCTCGCCTCGGGCTCGGTGTGGTGTACGAACGGCGTGTCCTGCAGACCGGTCCACCGCGGCGCCTGGGCCGCCGCGTCTGCGGCCCCCGTTGCGGCAAGCCACAGGGCGACCACGAGGCCGCAGAAGGACAGGCTGCGCGACGCGAAGACGGCCATCGCACCTCTCGCAGCGATCCCACTCGAAACCGAAATCGACCCGTCCTCCCGGCGCTCGAGCTAGGGCTCAGCACAACCGCACGCCTGCGCCTTGTCGCCTTGGCTCGGATACCGGATCCAGTCTTGCATCCCGGCCTTAACGAACATCCGGCCTGGGTCGAAATGTCGCTCGCCCATGTCTCGGTCTGATCGTCGGCCTTTGCTTGGCGCGTCTCCGACATTGCGGGACTCGCGGGCGCCATATCGGCAAAGGCGGTGGCAGGCGGTCGTTTCCGCGGCCGGCTTTCAGGCGTGGGCGGTCTTCCAGTCTCGGCGGATCTTCTTGGCCAGGCTCCACTTATGGACCTCGGTCGGGCCGTCGTAGATTCGGAAGGCGCGAACTTCCCGGAACACCTGCTCGACGATGGTGTGGTCCGAGACGCCGGCGCCACCCATGACCTGCACGCAGCGGTCGGCGATGCGCATCAGGGCCTCCGACACCGCAACCTTGGCCATCGAGCTCTCGACCGTCCCGAGCGAGCCGGTGTCGAGCACGCCGGCGCACCACTCGATCATCAGCTGGGCCTGTTTCAGGTCGATCAGGTTGTCGGCCAGCATGAAGCCGACGCCCTCGTGGTCGATCAGCTTCTGGCCGAAGGCCTCGCGGCGGTTGGCGTAGTCGGTGGCGATCTCGTGCGCCCGCTCGCAGCAGCCGTGCCAGCGCATGCAGTGCGACAGGCGCGCGGGCGACAACCGGATCTGGGCGTAGCGGAAGCCCTCGCCGGGCTTGCCCAGCATCTGGTCGGCGGGGACGCGTAGGTCGTCAAGCATCACGGTCGAGTGGCCGCCGGGCATGGAGCTGTCGATCGTGTTCGGCACGTGCTCGATGCGGATCGCAGGATCGGGAAGGTCGACGAGGAACATGCTCGCGCCTTCCGCCGCTTTCGCCATGACGATCCCGACGCTGGCGCCGTCAGCGCCCGTGATGAAGGTCTTGCGGCCGGTGATGACCCAGTGATTGCCGTCCGGCCTGCAGGTGGTCTTCATCATCGAGGGATCGGAGCCGGCCCCGCCCTCGCTTGCCGGTTCTGTCATGAAGAAGGCGGAGCGGGCGCGGCCCTCGACCAGGGGCTTGAGGAAGCGCGCCTTCAATTCCGGGCTGCCAACCTTGGACAGCAGGTACATGTTGCCCTCGTCGGGCGCCATGGTGTTGCAGGCCAGCGGGCCCAGCGGCGAGAGGCCCGACTTCTGCAGCACAAAGGCCGTCTCCAGCTGGGTAAGGTGCTCGCCGTTCTCCAGCACGTGAGGCGTCAGGACCTTGGCCTCGCGAGCCCGGTCACGCATCTCGTAGACCAGATCGTCCAGGGGCGCCCCGTGGTGGTCGCGGCGGGGATCCTTCTCGTAGGGGATCACGATCTGACGCACGAAGTCTTCCACGCGTGCGCCGATTTCGAGGGCGCGAGGGGAGGGGCTCATCAGATGGTTCCAATGCTTGTGACGCTGAGCAGGGGTCGTACAAGGCGGCCGGGAAGGCGCAAGCCGCAAGCAGCACGGGGCCGCGTGTCCCTGCCGCAAGGACAGGGGCCGAACGCCTGACCGTCCCAAGCGATCGTCGGCGGCCAAGTCAGCGGCTGTCTGCTTCCCGTCCGAACCCCAAGGTCCGCTGAGGAGACCCGCCGAACTTGTCGTGCGCCGTTGGATCGGCGATGTCGCTACAGCGTGGACGAGACTTAGCTGGAGAGCCCCGATGCCGCCGACGTCCGAACTGTCCGCGCGGCAGGAGTTGGTGCGGGCCTATCGCCAGGTCGTGGATCTGGGACTGACCGAGCTCTCGTCCGGGAACCTCAGCGTGCGCCACGGGGAAGGCATGCTGATCTCGCCGACCGGCGCCAGCGGCGAGAGCATCAGCGAGGACAGCCTCGTCTACGTGGCGCCCGACGGCGCCTGGGAAGCCGGTCAGCGGCCGTCGAGCGAGTGGCAGCTGCACGCTCGCATCTACCGGAGCCACCCGGGAACCAACGCGGTGGTGCACACCCACTCCGACTACTGCGTGGCAGTCGCCTGCCATTGCAAGCCGCTGCCGGGCTTCCACTACATGGTGGGGGCGTTCGGCGGCGACGACGTGCCATGCGTGCCCTATTCCACCTTCGGCAGTGAAACCCTGGCCCGTGATGTGGCCGATGCCCTCCAAGACCGTAGTGCGTGCCTGATGGCCAACCACGGCGGGACCGCGCGCGGCCGCAGCCTCGCAGCCGCCGTCAACCTGGCGCACCGGCTGGAGATTTCCTGCCGCCACTATGTGCTGTCGCGGGCCCTGGGCGAGCCGCGGCGTCTGACGCCCGAGGAATGGGCGGACTTCCACAGGCGCACCGGAAACACCGGCTACGGCCGTTCGGCGTGAGGGAACCCATGACTAGAGGACTACTGGCCATCGGCCTCACGACGCTCGACATCAACGCCTATCCGATCGACGAGCTGACCCACACCGAGCGGGCCAGCCTGATCAAGGGGCTGGTCTGCGCGCCCGCCGGCACGGCGGCGGGGGCCGCCATGGTCGCCGCGAAGCTGGGCGTGCCCACGGCGCTCGCGGGTGCGGTGGGCGACGACATGAACGGTCTGTTCGTGCGTGCCGGCCTCGAGAGCCTGGGCGTCGACACCCGCCTGCTGGTGACAAGGGCCGGCGAGCCGACCTCCTCCACCCTGCTAGTCGTCGAGAGCGATGGCCGGCGGTCCAGCTTTCATCGGCCGGGCGCGGGCCGGTCTGCGCCGCTGGATGCGGCGGTCGTCGCCGCCGCGCGCGGAAGCCGGTTCGTGCACTACGCGGGCATCGGAGGGCCGACGACAGACGGCGGGCCTGGCGCGGCCCTGCTGGCGGAGGCCAAGGCGGCGGGCGCCCTCGTGACCTGCGACCTGATCTCCCCGCGGGCGAGCGCCATCGAGGAGCTCGCCCGGATCCTGCCGCACGTGGATTACTTCATGCCCAGCGCCGCCGAGGCGGTGTTGCTCTCAGGGTCGGACGACCTTCACGCCGCGGCGGCGCGGTTCCTGGCGCTGGGCGCGAAAGCCTGCGTGATCAAGAACGGGCGTGCTGGCGTGCTGGCGCTGATCGACGGACAGCAGCACGTCGTACCGGCGTTCGCGGTCGAGCCGGTCGACACCACCAGCTGCGGCGACTCCTTCTGCGCCGGGTTCATCGCGGCCCTGGACCGCGGATGGGCGCCGCTCGAGGCGTGCCGCTTCGCCTCGATGGTGGCTGGGCTGGTCGCTGAAGGTGTCGGAACGCTCGGGACGCTGGAGGGATTCGACGCGACAGTGGCGGCGATGGGGCGGTACGCGGTGGCGAGTATTGTCGGCAATTGAGACGGATCGGTCGGACCACGATCCGACCAGCGGGAGGCGGCAGGGATGTCGTTCGGTGGGGACCTATCGCGCGGCCGCCCGCGAGCCATGCGCAAAGGCCTGGGCCGCGATCGCGACCTGGGTCCGATTCTGAACATTGAGTTTGCGCATCAAGGCGGTCATGTGCGCCTTGACCGTGGCCTCGGCGATGCCGAGGTGGAAGGCGATCTGCTTGTTGAGCAGTCCGGAGTTGACGCCTTCGAGCACCTTCATCTGCGTCGGCGTGAGTTCCTCAAACGCCGCTGCCAGATCCCGCTCGAGACGGCCGTCGCGCGTCACGTTCATGCCTGACCCTTTCGCTCATCCCTACGTCTTCGACGGCCCAACGTCCGTTCGTTTTCTGCCGAACCATTCCGTTCGATTCGGTGTGTCGCGGATGATGGTAGCGCTATCTGTCAGACAGGTTCAAGCGATTTTGGACAATGGGATCGTGAACATTCGTTCTTGCGGGTCGGTCGGGCCAAAATCTGTCATACAGCATTGAGCCAAGCTTGACTTGGGATCGAGCGGCGGAGTCTGGATGGGCGCTATCGCGAAGCCTGGGCCTGTCCGCGCGCCGCGATGGGTTTCGATGGCGCGGCAACGGCGCGATGATGGCGCGAGCCGAACTGGAGATTGGCCGATGCGTGAGGGCCGCCTAGCCGATCGGGCCTACACGGGCATCGTGGAAATGATCAATGCGGATGGACTGGCGGTCGGCGATCGCCTGCCGTCCGAGGCCCGGCTGGCGGAGATCTTTGGCATGTCGCGCACCGTGGTGCGCGAAGCGCTGGTCCGCCTGGCCGCCGACGACATCACCGAGGCGCGGCGCGGCGCGGGCTCGTTCGTCAAGAACCGTCCGTCCGAGCGGCTCGGCGCCTACATGCAGCCTTCCGAACTGCCGTCGAGCCTCGGCACCTACGAGGTGCGGTTCGTGCTGGAGGCGGAAGCGGCGCGGTTGGCGGCGGCGAGACGGTCGGGCGACGACATGGCGCGCATCGAGGCCGCGCTCCAGGAGCTGCGGCGGGCCCTGCTCTCGAACGCGCCCGCTCATGCGCAGGACATGGAGCTTCATCGCCGGGTCATCCAGGCGACGGCCAACCCTGCGTTTCTGGTCGCCTTCGACGCGCTGGAGGCCGACGTGGATCGGATCATGCGCGCCGGCGTCGACATTTCGCGGTCCCGGCCGCCAGAGTTCATCCGGGAAATGATGCGCGAGCATGAAATGATCGTGGAAGCGATCCGCGCGCAGGACGCAGACGGAGCCGCCCTCGCGATGCGCTGGCACCTCTCGCAGGGACGCAAGCGGCTGATGCCCTAACGCCTGCGGGGTTCGGGGCAGGCTCGCAGCGCGGCCAGCGCGGCCTCGCACAGCTGCTGTGGCGTGCCGCCGGCGGTCAGCGCGATGGCGGCCTCATCCGCGTCGGGGCGCTCCAGGGTGGCCAACTGACTGCCCAACAGGCTCAGGGGCATATAGTGGCCGGTCCGATGATCCAGTCGGCGCTGGAGTTCGTCGGGCGCCGGGTCCAGCAGGATGAAGTGGACGGGGGCGGGTATGATGGCGCGCAGGCGGTCGCGATAGGCGCGCCGCAGAGCCGAGCAGGCGGCGACGACGCGTCCGTTCCCCGCCAGCGCTCCCGCAATGGCGTCGGTCAGCCGGTCGAGCCAGGGCCAGCGGTCGTCGTCGGTAAGAGCATGGCCGGCGCTCATCTTCAGGATCGCCGCGGCGTCGTGGAAGTCGTCGCCCTCGAGGAAGGGGCAATGAAGGGCGCGGGCCAGCAGGGCGCCCTGGGTCGATTTTCCGCTGCCGCTGACCCCCATGACGATGACGGCGGCAGGGGCGTCGACCTGGGGAATCGGGAGCTGCGACAAGCGGCGTCCTCAAGCGGCGCGGCGACGAAAAGGGCGATGGGTTCGCCAGGCCGTCCGGGCGGTTGCAGACATGGTGTTTAGGCGGCTGACGGGGCGGCCGGAACTACGACCATGGTCGTGGATGGCGAGCCCTTTGCGAAACCATATCGCTAGTTGAGGCAGCACGGGGAATTGGCATGAAAGTGGGGATCCTGACGGCGGCGGTCCTGGCTTCTTCGTC
Organism: Caulobacterales bacterium; assembly: GCA_019510435.1. Lineage (GTDB taxonomy): Bacteria > Pseudomonadota > Alphaproteobacteria > Caulobacterales > Caulobacteraceae > Phenylobacterium. The sequence goes on from JAEKKJ010000018.1 coordinate 19,445, forward strand.
CCTGGCCTCCTCGTCCCTGGCCTCGTCGTCCCTGGCCTCGTGGTCGGCGATGGCGGCCCCGGCGGCGCCTGCGTCCGTACTGATGACAGCCCCCGATGATCCGTCGGCCGTCCGGGTGAAAGGCGTCGCGGATGGCCGGGCGGACGACACCGACGCGGTGCAGCGCGCCATCGACGCCGCCCGCGACCCGAGCGGGCACGGATTGGTCTTCCTGCCGTCGGGCCGCTACCGCCTCACCCGCAGCATCCGCGTGCCGCCTGGCGTCCGGATTTTTGGCGTCGGAGCCGAGCGCCCGGTCTTCGTGCTCGGCCCGAGCACTCCCGGCTTCCAGGACGGCGTGAAGACGATCATCATCTTCACCGGCGACGACCAATATAGCGTGGGCCGCATCCCGGTCCCGGTGCCGACGGTGGTCCCGGCCAGCGCGCAGGTCCGCGACGCGAACTCCGGCACGTTCTATTCGGCGCTCAGCAACGTCGACATCGAGATCGGCGCCGGCAACCCGGCCGCCGCGGGCGTGCGGTTCCGCATGGCTCAGCACGCCTTCCTCAGCCACATGGATTTTCGCCTCGGCTCGGCCTTCGCCGGCGTCTACCAGGCCGGAAACCTCATGCAGGACGTCCATTTCCACGGCGGTCGCTACGGCATCGTCAGCGAAAAGACGTCGCCGGCCTGGCAGTTCACCCTCGTGGATTCCACCTTCGACGGGCAGCGGGACGCCGCGATCCGGGAGCATGAGGCCGACCTGACTCTGGTCAATGTGGCGATGCGCAACACGCCGGTCGGCATCGACATCGACCGCGGCTACAGCGACTCCCTGTGGGGCAAGAACGTCCGCTTCGAGAACGTCTCCAAGGCCGGCGTCATCATCTCCAACGAAGACAGTGTCTTCACCCAGGTGGGGTTCGACAACGCCGTGGCGTCCCGGACCCCGGTGTTCGCCCGCTTCCGCGACAGCGGCAAGACCGTGCCGGGGCAGGGGAGCGCCTACCGCGTGGCCTCTTTCACCTACGGCCTCACGCTCCCCGGCCAAGGGCAGATGGGCGCGTTCAAGACGGCGGCCGACATCACGCCGCTGAAGACGCCGCCGGCCACTCCAGTCCCGGCGATCCGCCCGCTGCCGCCGACCCGCGACTGGACCAACGTCAAGACGCTGGGCGTCAAGGGCGATGGCGTGACCGACGACACGGCCGCCCTGCAAGCGGCGATCGATGCGCGCCGCGTGCTCTATCTGCCCATCGGCATCTACAAGATCACCGCCACCCTGCGCCTGCGCCCCGACACCGTGCTGATCGGCCTGCACCCGGCCGCAACGCAGCTCGCGCTGCCCGACAACAACCCGGCTCATGCGGGGGTTGGCCCCGTGGCGCCGATGATCGAAACCCCCTCGGGCGGCGCCAACATCCTGTCCGGGATCGGGCTGTTCACCGGCCGCATCAATCCGCGCGCGTCCGCCGTGCTCTGGCGCTCAGGCGAGAGTTCGCTGATGCAGGACGTCAGGATCATGGGCGGCCACGGCACGCGCATCGTGGACGCCAAGCCGCTGGAAGCGCTCAACGCCCACAGCGGGGATCCCGTGGCGGACAACCGCTGGGACGCCCAGTACCCCAGCATCTGGGTCAGCGGCGGGGGCGGCGTGTTTGCGAACGTCTGGAGCCCCAACACCTTCGCCCAGGCGGGGTTCTATGTCTCGAACACGCGCACGCCCGGCCATGTCTACGAGATGTCGGTCGAGCACCACGTGCGCAACGAGTTCGTGCTCGATGACGTCGAGAACTGGGAGTTCCTGGCCCCGCAGACCGAGCAGGAGGTCGGCGACGGCCCCGACGCCATCTCCCTGGAGGTGCGCAATTCCCGCAACATCCTGTTCGCCAACTATCATGGCTATCGGGTGACGCGCAGCTACCATCCCGCGAAGATGGCCGTGAGGCTGTTCAACGCCGCCGACATCCGGTTCCGCAACGTCCACATCAATGCCGAAAGCGGCTTCGCCAGTTGCGACGCCGAGGGCTGCGGGACCTTCCTGCGGGCCAGCAAGTTCCCGTTCGAGAATGCGGTGGTCGACGAGACGCGCCAGATCGAGACGCGCGAGCGCGAGTTCGCCGTGCTCGACATTCCCGCTGCGGCGAGCGCCGTCCCTCCGTCGCTGACGAACGCCGCCATGAAGCCGCTCGCCACCGGCTTCTGGTCGATCTCCGGCGCAGCCGTGGCCCCTGATGGGGCGCTCTACTTCGTCGAGCGGCGCTTTCAGCGGATCTACCGCTGGACGTCGGCGCGCGGGCTGGAGGTGGTGCGCGACAATGCGCTCGACCCGGTCAACCTGGCGGTCGACGGCTCCGGCAAGCTTCTGGTGCTGTCGTCATTCGGGCCCGAAGGCACGGTCTATTCGGTCGATCCAGACGGGCCGAAGGACCAGCTGACGGTCATCCCGCCGACGCCGGCGGCGCCACACCCCGGGGCCAAGACGCTGCTGCCGGTCAACTGGTGGAACAACGGCGAGTTCAGGGATCAGTACGACCCGGCGAGCGACCGCTTCACCACCCTTGCGGAGATGTTCGCCCGCGACGCGGCCGCGCCCAAGGCCAGGGAGTATGTGTCGCCAGATGGCCGGCTGGTTCTCCCGGCCTTCCGCGTCACCCAGCAAGGTCCCCCAGATCATGTCGGCTGGCGCTGGTCCGACACGTTGCAGACCTATGGCCTCATTCCGGCGGCCGTCGGCGAACGGGTCTTCGTCAGCAACGAGTCGGAAGGCCGGACCTATCGCGCCAAGGTCGGTCCGGGCGGCGCCTTGAGCGACCTGCAGGTGTTCGCAAACCGCGGCGGCGAGAGCGTCGCCGTCGATCCCCAGGGGCAGGTGTACGTCGCCAACGGCCAGATCTTCAAATATGCCGCGGACGGCCAGCTCGCGGGACGCATCGACGTGCCGGAGCGCCCGCTTCAGCTGGTCTTCGGCGGCCCCGACCGGCGCACGCTGTTCGTCCTGACCCATCACACGCTCTACGCTCTGACGCCCTGACGCAGGCCGCGGGAGCGCTCCACCCCCCAGGTCGACGGTGGTCCCCCGACCGTCGAACTTCCACTCGTCCCGGCGCCTCGCCGGGACTTTTTTGCCGTCCGCATGTCGCGCCCGGATGGCGCCGCGCGGGCCGGACCGGCCCACCTACGACCTTGGTCGTATTGGCTGGCGTCGCCTTTGTCTGACAGCTTCGCGGCAGGCCATCGCAGATGGGCTCAATGAAAAAGCGGGAGGCTGTCGGATGGATGCTTGGGGTCGGGCGCGACGGAGATCGTCGTTTCTGAACGTGTTGTTGGCGACCAGTGCGGTCGGGTTGGCCGTCTGCGCGGACCCGGCCAAGGCGCAATCGGAGCCGAAGCCTTCGTCGTCGGAGCCCACGTCCTCGACCGTGAACGAGGTGGTCGTCACCGGCAGCCGCATCAGGTCCACAGGCTTCAGCGCGCCCACGCCGACGCAGGTCCTCGGCGAGGCCGAGCTGCAGCGGAGCGCCGAGCCGAACGTCTTCACCACCATCATCCAACTGCCGTCGTTGCAGGGGTCCACGGGCGCGACCACCGGGACCTTCAGCACGTCCAGCGGCCAGCAGGGCCTGAGCTCGTTCTCGCTGCGCGGCCTGGGCGCCATCCGCACGCTGACCCTGCTGGACGGACAGCGGGTCGTGCCCGCCAACGTCACCGGCGTTCCGGACATCAGCCTGTTCCCCCAACTCCTGGTCAAGCGGGTCGACGTGGTGACCGGGGGCGCGTCGGCGTCCTACGGTTCCGATGCGGTCGGCGGCGTCGTCAACTTCATCACGGACAAGCGGTTCGAAGGTTTCCGGTCCAACGTCGAGGCCGGGGTCACAACCTATGGCGACGACAAGCAGTATCTGCTGCAGGCCGCCGCGGGTAAGGCCTTCCTCGGGGGTCGGCTGCACGTCGAGGTCAGCGGCGAATACGATCACGAGCAGGGCGTGCCAGCCGGCGGCTTCGGCGAAGACGCGCCAGGCGACCGCGACTGGTACTCGACCGCGACGCTCATCAATCGCGGCGTCACCAACGACGGGTCGCCGCAATTCCTCTACCGCGAGCACGCGCAGGCCTACCAATATACGAAATATGGCCTGATCAGCGCAGGGCCGCTCCAGGGGACCGCCTTCGACCAGAGCGGCAAGCCCTTCCAGTTCCAGTACGGCTCGAACGGAATCCCGTCCAAGGCCGCCAATGGCGCGGTCACCGGCTGCTATTCGTCAGGCGGCTTCTGCATTGGCGGCGACCTGTCGGGAAACGTGGGGATCGGCACGTCCCTGCAATCCAGGCTCGAGCGGATGAACTTCTATGACCGGGTCGGCTTCGATATCGACGAGAACAACGAGATCTACGCGACCTTCAACCTCGCCCGCGTGAAGACCAGCAACCAGCCGAACCCGGGCGCCGCGACCACCGGCCTGACCCTGTCCTGCTCCAACCCCTATCTGCCCGCCTCGGTCGTGGCCGGATGCGCGGCCAACAACATCAGCACCTTCACCTTTGGCACGAGCAACGCGCTGCTGCCCAAGAACATCACGGTGCACCCGACGCGGACCCAGTACCGCGGCGTGATCGGCGCGGACGGGCGGTTCAGCGCCATGGGGACGGACTGGAGCTACGAGGCCTACTACGAGCACGGCGAGAACGTCACCAACATCCATGTCCGCGATATCCTGCTCAATCCGCGGTATCGGCAGGCCGTCCAGGCGACCCTCCTCAACGGTCAGATCGTCTGCGCCGACCCGACCGCGCGCGCCAGCGGATGTGTTCCCATCAACGTCTTCGGCGGGCTGACCCCGAGCCCTGCGGCGCTCGCCTACATCACCCCCGAGCACGGCCCCTATCAGCATTCCGTCCAGAAGCAGGATGTCGCCAGCCTGAGCTTCAGCGGCGAACCGTTCTCTCTCTGGGCCGGCCCTGTGTCGGTGGCGCTCGGCGGCGAGTACCGCCGCGAACGCTACCATGTGGAAGCCGACCCCTACGGCAACGGCGTGATGGCCGATTCGCCCAACAGCGCCGACTACCCGGCCGACCCGATCCTCAGCACGGCGGGGAACAACTGGTACGCCGGCAACTATCATAACGGCGCCGGCAGCTACCATGTGACCGAGGGGTTCCTCGAAGTGAACCTGCCGCTCCTGAACTCCGAGACGGCGGGAAAGGCCAACCTCAACGCCGCCGGACGCTGGACGCGCTACAGCACCTCCGGCGTGATCTACACCTGGAAGGTCGGCGGCACCTGGGACACGCCCGTGGACGGTGTTCGCCTGCGGGCCGTCACGTCGCGAGACGTGCGGGCGCCGAACCTTTCGGAACTCTACGCGGCGCCGGTCACCACCACGCTTCCGAACTTCACCAATCCCTTCACCAACAGCGCGCTCCTGGTCATCCAGAACGTGGTGGGCAATCCGGCCCTGAAGCCGGAGACCGCCAAGAACACGACCGTCGGGATCGTCCTGTCCCGGCCGCACTGGCTTCCCGGCCTCAGCATCTCGGTCGACTACTACACCATCGTCGTGGACGGCGTGGTCTCCAGCCTCACCGCCCAGCAGGAGGTCAACTTCTGCTTTTCAGGGCTGAAGGAGTTCTGCAGCGCTTTCAACTTCGCGCCCGCGACAGGCACGCCGTACGTCAACGTCCAGGTGTTCAATCTGGCCTCGATCAAGACGAGCGGCGTCGATATCGAGGCCAGCTACAATTTCGACCTGCCCAGCGTTCCAGGCCACTTCGCGCTACGCGGGCTGGCGACCAACACGCGGAAGTTCGTCACCAACCCGGGCATCCCGGGCGCCCTTCCTGTGGACAGCGCCGGCCAGAACTCCGGTTCGACGCCGAAGTGGAAGGTGCTGGCCGTGCAGTCCTGGGACTCCGACCGGTTCAACTTCAGCCTGCAGGAGCGCTGGTTCAGCAACGGCAAGTTCGGAACCACCACCACCCAGTACATCCAGTGCCAGCCCGGCCAGTGCCCGCTCTCCACCGCCACCAACCCGACGATCGACTACAACCACATGAAGGGAGCCCTGTATGTCGACATCAGCGGCTCCTACAGGATCAAGGAGGGTCTGACGGCCTACTTCAAGGTCGACAATCTCTTCGATCGGGATCCCACGCCGTCACCCCAGACCAACACCGGCCTGGACGCCAATCCGGCGCTCTACGACCTGCTGGGGCGGTTCTATCACGTCGGCGTACGCTACAGTTTCTAGGCGGCCGCGAGCCTTGCGCGGCTTGGCCCCACGGCCGGGCTGCGCGGGGATCGACGGGTTGGGAGGCCGAGTTGGAGGCGCCAGTCAGGATGGGCAGGACGTGAGACGGCCAGAGCGGCCCGGGGGCGCGACCCTGGCTGACGTCGCGCGCCTGGCGGGAGTCTCGCGCATGACGGTCTCGCGCGTGATCAATCGCGATGCCAAGGTCCGGGAAACCACCCGCCAGACGGTTCAGGCCGCCCTCGACGAGCTGAACTACGAACCCAACCTGGCGGCGCGCACGCTGGTGATGGCTGGCGAGTTGCGGATCGGGGTGATCTACGCCAACCCCAGCGCCGCCTTCATGAGCGACTTCCTGATCGCCGTGTTCGAGGAGGCCACGCGCGCGGGGGCCCGGCTGATCCTGTTGCGCGGCGAGAACCGCCAGGCGCCCGAGCCGGAGGAGCTGCAGAGGTGGCTGCGGTCGGGGATCAAGGGCGCACTCCTGGCGCCGCCGCTGGGCGAATCCACAGCCGTCCGGAACGTGCTCCGCGCCGCCAATCTGCCAGTGGCCGTGGTGGCCGCCGGGCGCCCCTCCGAGGATGCGATCACCGTGCGCATCGACGACCGCCAGGCCAGCCAAGCCATGACGCGGCATCTGCTCGACCTTGGCCATCGAAGGATCGGATTCATCACCGGGAACCCCGAACAGAGCGCCAGCGCCGAGCGCCTTCTGGGTGCGCGCGCGGCGGTCGCGGCGGTGACGGGGGCGGAGCTGGTGACGGCCCAGGGAACCTTTTCCTACAGCTCGGGCCTCGAGGCCACCGACTGGCTGCTCGATTCCGAGCGTCCGCCGACGGCGATCTTCGCCAGCAACGACGACATGGCCGCGGCGGCCGTTTCGGTGGCCCAGCGCCGGCGTCTCGACGTCCCGCGGGACCTGACCGTCGTCGGCTTCGACGACACGACCATGGCCACCACGCTCTGGCCGCCGCTGACGACCATTCGCCAGCCCGTGGGGCAGTTGGCGGCGGTGGCCCTGGAGCGGCTGATCCACGCGTTGCGGGCGAGCGATCCCGCGGCCGAGGCCTGCGCCGACTACGTCCTGGGCCACGCCCTGATCGAGCGCCAGTCCACAGCACCGCCGCGGGACCTCACCGCGCCTGAGGCCGACGGGGACCCCTCTCATGACTGACCTGCCTGGCCTCGAACGCGACGCCGTCGCGCGCGTCACCCGGCGGCTGATGCCGCTCTTCTGCCTGATGTATCTGGTCGCCTATATCGACCGGCAGAACGTGTCCTACGCCAAGCTTCAGATGGTCCACGCGCTTGGGCTCACGGAAGCGGCATATGGCCTGGGAGCCTCCCTCTTCTTCATCGGCTACTTCCTGTTCGAGGCCCCGTCGAACCTGATCCTGGCCCGGGTGGGCGCGCGGATCTGGTTCGCCCGGATCATGTTCACCTGGGGCTTGGTCACCCTCGCGCTGGGATTCACCCGCAGCGCGCCGATGTTCTACGCCCTGCGTTTCCTGCTCGGAGTCACAGAGGCCGGGTTTTTCCCCGGCGTGCTCTACGTCCTGACCCTCTGGTATCCGCAACGTCACCGCGCGCGGATGGTGGGGCTGTTCATGATCGCCAGCGCTGTGGCCAACGCCATCGGGGCGGTGCTGGGCGGTGTGCTGCTGGACCTGGACGGCCTCCTGGGATTGGCCGGGTGGCAGTGGGTGTTCCTGGCCACCGGCGCTCCGGCCCTGCTGCTGGCGCCCTGGGTGCTGTGGCGCCTGCCCGACGGTCCCGCCCAGGCGCGCTGGATGCCTCAGGTGGAGCAGGCGTGGCTGCACGACATCCTGACGGCCGAGCGGGGTGGGGCGGTGGACGACCATCGGGGCGCCTGGAAGGCGATCTTCGACCGGCGCGTGCTGCTGCTCGCGACGCTCTATATCGGCATGCCGCTGGGGGCTTACGGCCTCAGCTACTGGCTGCCCACCATCGTGAAGTCGTTCGGGGTCTCCAATTCCGTCAACGGGCTGATCAACGTCGTTCCCTGGGTTCTCGTGGCGGTGGCGTTGTGGCTCGTGCCCCGTCACGCCGCGCGGCACGGGGCCAGCGCCTGGCACGTCGCAGCGCCCATACTTGTGGGCGCTCTGGCCCTGACACTCAGCGTGGTCTTGCCGGGCGCGCCGCTGAAGTTCGCGATGCTGTGCGTCGCCGCGCCGGCGATCTTTGCGGCCCAGCCCGTGTTCTGGAGCCTGCCCCCCAGCTTCCTCAGCGGGCCACGGGCCGCCGCCGGCATCGCGGCGATCAACGCGATCGGCAATCTCGGCGGTTTCATCGCCCAGAACCTGGTCCCGCTGGTGCGCGACGCCACCGGCAGCGATCTTGCGCCCATGCTCGCGCTGGCGGCCGTGTTGACGGTGACGAGCGGGCTGGTCTTCCAGGCCATGGCGCGGCTGCAGAAGGCCCAGACGCCGGCCAGGTGAGGGCGTGGAGGCGCTCCGCCTTGACTGACGCTGAGGGACGCCGGGCGCGGTGAGCCTTGCGCGTCCGGAGGCCTTCCATGATCGATCCGCTATTCGACCTGACCGGCAAGGTCGCCCTGGTGACCGGCGGAAGCCGGGGGCTTGGGCTGCAGATGGTGCGGGCGTTCGCCGAGCATGGGGCCGACGTGATCGTCGCCAGCCGCAAGCTGGACGCCTGCGAAGCGGCGGCGGACGAGGTGCGGGCCCTGGGCCGGCGGGCCCTGGCCTACGCGGTCCACGCCGCGCGCTGGGACGAGATCGACGGCCTGATCGAGGCCGGCTACGCCGCCTTCGGCCGTATCGACATCCTGGTGAACAATGCCGGCATGAGCCCGGCCGTCCCCAGCCACGAGGTCAGCGAGGCGCTGTTCGACAGCGTGATGGGCCTGAACTTCAAGGGCCCGTTCCGGCTGGCGACCCAGGTGGCGCACCGGATGGCTGAGGGGGCGGGCGGAGTGATCATCAACGTCTCCTCGTCCGGCGCCCTGAACCCCCTGCCCGGGGTGGTGCCCTATTCCGGCGCCAAGGCGGCGCTGAACGCCATGACCGTCTCGCTGGCCCACGAGTACGGCCCGAAGGTGCGGGTCAACACCCTCTCCGCCGGGCCGTTCCTCACCGACATCGCCAAGGCCTGGAGCGAGGAGGCCCGCGACAGCGCCGACAACGCCCTCGGGCGTCCGGGCCGGCCGGAGGAGGTGGTGACCACCGCCCTCTACCTGGCCAGCCCCATGTCGTCCTTCACCACCGGCGCCATCGTCCGCGTGGACGGCGGCCACCAGTAGGACGGGCGCGCCGTCTAGCGGCCTTAGCGGGGCGCCATGCGGATGGCGCCGTCCAGGCGGACCGTCTCGCCGTTGAGGTAGCCGTTGCGCAGCATGGTCACCGCCAGGTCGGCATATTCCTCCGGCGCGCCGAGCCGGCGCGGGAAGGGCACCGACTTCGACAGCCCCTCGAACACCTGCGGCGCGCGGGTCTTCAGGCCGCCCAGCATCGGAGTGTCCATGATCCCGGGCAGGATGGTGTTGATGCGGATGCCCTCGCTGGAGAGGTCGCGGGCGATGGTGATGGTCATGCCCTTGATGGCGGCCTTGGCGGCGGAATAGGCGACCTGGCCGATCTGGCCCTCCTCGGCGGCCACCGAGCCGGTGTTGACGATGGCGCCGCGGTCGCCCTCGGCGGTCGGCTCCAGCGTCGCCATGCCGGCGGCGCTCTTCACGATGCAGCGGAAGGTGCCGACGGTGTTGAGCTCCAGCACCCAGGCGAAGTCGGCCACCTTGAAGGGCACGATCTCGCCGGTCTGCTTGTCGCGGCCGACGGTCTTGCCGCCGCGGCCGCCGCCGGCGCAGTTCACCAGCACCCGCTCCTGGCCGTTAGCGGCGCGGGCCTTGGCGAAGCCCGCGTCCACCGAGGCCTCGTCCATGACATTGACCTGGCAGAACACCGCGCCCAGCTCGGCGGCGGTCGCCTCGCCGGTCTCCGGGTTGAGGTCGAAGATGGCGACCTTCACGCCCAGGTCGCGCAGCGCCTTGGCGGTGGCCCGGCCCAGGCCGGAAGCGCCGCCGGTGATCACGGCGGAGATGGAACTGTCGAGCTTCATGGCGTCCTCCAAAGGTTTCTTGCTTGGCGGTCTCTGGCTTGGCGCCGGCTTAGCACGCCGCCGGGCTGACCCTGCGCGAACCTCCTGCGCCCTCACGGGTCGACGCCGAGCGGCCTCGCGCGTAGGACGGCGGCAGGGAGCCCCGCCGCATGCACACCGCCCTGCTTCTGGACATGATCGCCGACGCCGCGCCCGACCGGCTGGCGCTGGGCCGCCGCGCCGAGGGCCTGACCTTTGCCGAGATGCGTCGCCGCGCCCACCATGGCGCGGCCTGGCTGGAGGCCCTGGGCGGGCGGAACGTGGCCTTCCTGGGCCTGAACGGTCCGACCCTGCCGATCGCCGTCTTCGCCGCGGGCATGCTGGCCCGGCCGTTCGCGCCGCTGAACTACCGTCTGCCGGACGCGGACCTGCGCAAGCTGGTCGCGCGCACGGCGCCGGCCGTGGCCATCGTGGACGACGACATGGTCCCGCGGCTGGGGACCTGCGAGGGCGTGACCATCGTCTCCCGCACCGCCTTCGAGGCCGCCTGCCGGGTGCATGGCGACTGCGACGCCGAGTTCCTGGACGTCGACCACGACATCGCGGTCCTGCTGTTCACCAGCGGCACCACCGGCGAGCCCAAGGCCGCCATCCTGCGCCACGCCAACCTGACGTCCTATGTGATCTCGACGGTGGAGTTCCTGGGCTCGGAGGACGACGAGGCCGCCCTGGTCTCGGTGCCGCCGTACCATATCGCAGGCATCTCGGCGGTCCTGACCGGCGTCTATTCGGGCCGCCGCATCGTCCACCTGGAGGCCTTCACGCCGGAAGCCTGGGTCGACATGGCGGCCGCCGAGGGGATTACCCATGCGATGGTCGTGCCGACGATGCTGGGCCGCATCCTCGACGTTCTGGAGGCGCGCGGCGAGAGCCTGCCGCAGCTGAAGGCGCTGTCCTACGGCGGCGGGCGCATGCCGCTGCCGGTGATCGAGCGGGCGCTGAAGATCCTGCCGCACGTGGGCTTTGCCAACGCCTACGGCCTGACCGAGACCTCCTCCACCATCTCGGTCCTGGGCCCGGAGGACCACTGGATGGCGATCCATTCCGATGATCCGGCCGCGCGCCAGCGGCTGGGGTCGGTGGGCAGGCCGCTCCCGTCGCTGGAGGTCGAGATCCGCGATCCGTACGGCCAGGTCGTGCCGCGGGGCGAGGCAGGCGAGATCTACGTCCGCGGCGAGCAGGTGAGCGGCGAGTACGCCCACAAGAAGGTCACGGACGCCGACGGCTGGTTCGCCACCAACGACGGCGGCTGGATGGATGCCGACGGCTATCTCTACGTCGAGGGCCGGCTGGATGACGTGATCGTCCGCGGTGGCGAGAACATCTCGCCGGGCGAGATCGAGGACGTGCTGCGCGAGCACCCGGGCGTGGCGGACGTCGCGGTGCTGGGCGTGCACGACGACCAGTGGGGCGAGGCGGTGGCCGCCGCGGTGGTGCCGCGCGGCCCGGCGCCGTCGCACGAGGAGCTGGCCCAATGGGTCAAGGCGCGCCTGCGCTCCACCAAGACGCCGGAGGTCTGGGATTTCCGCGAGGCGCTGCCCTACAACGACACCGGCAAGCTCCTGCGCCGCCAGTTGAAGGCCGAGCTGAACGCCCGGGCCAAGGCGGCCTCCTAAGCGGCCAAGGAACCGCGGGCCCGCCAGCGGCGCTTGTTGTCCGTGTGACCGACGGATGACGATGTGGAGACGCTGGAAAAGCTGATCGGGCCTGACGACGGCACGGCGGACTGGTGGCAGCTCTGCATCCGCGCGGCGCTGCTCTTCGTGCTCGGCCTCGTGATGCTGCGGATCGCCGGCCGGCGCACCTTCGCCCGCGCGACCCCGCTCGACATCGTGGTGGCCCTGATCCTGGGCTCGAACCTCAGCCGCATGATGACCGGCCGGGCGCAGTTCCTGGGCGGCCTCGCGGCCACCCTGACCCTGGTGGTGATCCACCGGCTGGCGGCGCTGGCGACCCTGCGCTCGCCGATGCTGGCGCGGCTGCTGAAATCCAGTCCCGACGTCCTGGTGCGCGACGGCCAGGTGGACGAGCGGGCGATGGCCCGCCATGGCCTGTCCCAGGCCGACCTCGCCGCCGGGCTGCGCCTGGAGCAGCTGGACGACCTGGCCAAGGTCAAGCTGGCCACCTTCGAGGGCGGCGGGCGCATCAGCGTGGTGCGTCGCGAGCCGGGGTGACCTGCCAGGCAGTCAGAAGGCCAGGGTCACCAGCATCGCCACCACCGAGGCGCCCATCACCACTGTCGCGGCCCAGCCGAACACCCGCAGCCCCAGGCCGGCGGTGAAGCGGCCCATCTGCGAGCGGCGGCTGGCCACCAGCATCATGGCCACCATAATCGGGACCGCGACGATCCCGTTGACCACGGCGCTCCAGAACAGCGCCCGCATCGGGTCGATCGGCGACCAGTCGATCAGCAGGCCCAGCAGCGTGGCGATGCCGATCACCGTGTAGAAGCCCACGGCTTCCCACGGCTTGTACTCCAGTCCGCATTCCCAGCCCTGGGACTCGCCGATCGCATAGGCGGCCGAGCCCGCCAGGACCGGCACGGCCAAGAGGCCTGTGCCGACGATGCCCAGGCTGAACAGCACGAAGGCGAAGGGCCCCGCCACCGGCCGCAGCGCCTCGGCCGCCGCCGCGGCGGTGTCGATCTGGGTGTGGCCGGACGCGTGCAGCGTCGCGGCCGTGGAGATCATGATCGCCATGGCGATGAGGTTGGAGATCGCCATGCCGGAGAAGGTGTCGATCCGGATGCGCGCCAGCTCGCGCCGCCCCTGGCGCGGCGCCTCCTTGAGGGGCTCGGCCTTGGGGTCTTCCTCGATCTCCTCCACCTCCTGGGCGCTCTGCCAGAAGAAGAGGTAGGGGCTGATGGTGGTGCCGAAGACGGCGACGATGGTCACCACCGCGTCCTTGGTGAAACTGGCCGGGCCGGGGATGAGGCCGCGGGCCGCCGCGCCCCAGTCGATCCGCACCGCGAACAGCACCGCCACATAGGCCAAGAGGGTCAGGGTCAGCCACTTCAGGACCTTGGCGTAGGCGCCGTAGGAGATGAACAGCTGCAGGCCCAGCGACACCAGCGCGAACAGCAGCGTGAAGACATGGCGGTCGAAGCCGGCGGCCAGGTGGGCCGCCTCGCCCATGGAGGCGAGGTCGGCTCCGATATTGATGGTGTTGGCCATGAACAGCAGGGCCACCAGGGTGGTGACCGCCCAGCCTGGCAGCACGGCCGACAGGTTCTTGGCCAGTCCCGCCCCGGTCACGCGCCCGATCCGGGCGCTGGCCAGCTGGATCGCGGTCATCAGCGGATAGGTGAGCAGCAGCGTCCAGAGCAGGCCGAAACCCAGCTGCGCGCCGGCCTGGGAGTAGGTGGCGATGCCGCTGGGATCGTCATCCGCGGCGCCGGTGACCAGCCCGGGGCCCAGCTGCTCAAGCAGGGCGACCTTGCGGACACGCTGTTTGATCGTCGGCAAGGCGCCCTCCAGCTGTGGTCGGCCCATGGCGCCGCTCCGGGCAGGAAAGCCGCTCGCGCCCGCCAGGTTCCAGATTCGCCGCGTTAAGGTTCAACAAAGGATACTGAACCTAGCTGGGCCTTGGAATTCTCCATTTGGGGCAGCCAGGGGAATGAGGTTCTCCGTCCGAGCCCGTCGGCGGCGAATCCGACAATGATTTTTCCCCGGAATTCGCCATCCTGGGTTCGACCACACCAGTTCGGGATCCGGCGAGATGTTCAAGGCCTTCACCCAGCACCCCGCCAGCGTCGGTGAGAGCTATTTCGAGCACATGGGCATGGCGTTCGGCTTTGCCGCCACCCTGGCCGTGGGCGCGGTCTGCTGCGCCCTGCACGGGATCTTCCCGTTCGCCTTCCAGACCTCCGGCAGCCGCCGCATCCGCGCGCTCTATGTGCGGATGGTCACCCACCGCGCGCCGCACCGGCCGGAGCCGGCGGCGGCGGACGACCACGCGGCCGGGGCCTACATCTAGGCGCTACCAGATCTTCACGCGCTGCTCGGGGGCGACATAGAGCTTGTCGCCGGGCTGGACGTCGAACGCCTGGTACCAGCCGGGGACGTTCCGGATCGTGCCATTCACCCGGTAGAGCGCCGGCGAGTGCGGGTCGGTGGCCAGGCGCTGGCGCAGCTGCTCGTCGCGGATCTTCTCGCGCCACACCTGGGCCCAGCCCAGGAACACCCGCTGGTCGCCGGTCAGCCCGTCGATCACCGGCGCGGGCTGGCCTTTCAGCGAGGCGTGGTAGGCGTCGAGCGCCAGCGACAGCCCGCCCATGTCGCCGATGTTCTCGCCCATGGTCAGGAAGCCCTGGACATGGGCGCCGGGCAGGGGCTCGAACGCCGAGTACTGGGCGCCCAGCCGGTCGCGCTGGGCGTTGAACTTGGCCGCGTCCTCCGCCGTCCACCAGTCGCGCAGCACGCCGTCGCCGTCCGACTTGCGACCCTGGTCGTCGAAGCCGTGGCTGATCTCGTGGCCGATCACCCCGCCGATGCCGCCGTAGTTGATCGCCGGGTCCGCATTGGGATCGAAGAACGGCGCCTGCAGGATCGCCGCCGGGAACACGATCTCGTTGTTCGGCGGGTTGTAGTAGGCGTTCACGGTCTGCGGGGTCATGCCCCACTCGGCCTTGTCCACCGGCCCGTTGAGGCGCGCCGCCTGCCGGCGCCAGTCGAAGGCGCCCGCGCGGATGGAATTGCCGTAGAGGTCGTCCGCCTTCAGCTCCAGCTTGCCGTAGTCGCGCCACTTGTCGGGGTAGCCGATCTTGACGCCGAACTTGGAGAGCTTCTCCAGGGCCTTGGCCTTGGTGTCGGCGCCCATCCAGTCCAGGTTCTCGATCCGGGCCTTCAGCGCCGTGCGGATGTCGGACACCAGCAGCACCATCTTGGCCTTGGATTCCGGCGGGAAGTAGCGGGTCACATAGGCGCGGCCCACGGACTCCCCGATCGCCGCGTCCATGAACGCCACCGCCCGTTTCCAGCGCGGCCGCTGCTCCGGCTGGCCGGACAGCTCCTTGGCGCGGAAGGCGAAGTTGGCGTCCACGAAGCGCTTCGACAGCAGCGGCGCGGCGCCATCGGCCAGGTGGAAGGCCTGCCAGGCCTTCAGCGTCGCCAGCGGGGTGTCCTGGTAGATCGCCGCATACTTCGGGAAGGCGGTGTTGGTGGTCACCACGATGCGGTCCACGCCCTTGGGCAGCTCGGTCTGGGCCAGGTAGCGGTTCCAGTCGAAGCCGGGCGTATAGGCGGCGAGCTCCGCCACGCTCATGGGATTGTAGGTCTTGTCGCGGTCGCGCCGCTCGACGCGCGTCCAGCTGACCTCGGCCAGCCTGGTCTCGAAATCGACGATGGCCTTGGCGTTCTCGGCCGGCTTCTCCCAGCCGGCCAGGGTCAGGATCTGCTGTACGTAGGCCTGGTACTTGGCCTTCTTGTCCGCGAACTCGGGCTTCAGATAGTAGTCCCGGTCAGGCAGGCCGAGACCGCCCGTGGCCGCGCCGACCATGTACTTGGTCGGGGCCTTGGAATCGATGCTGACGAACACCGGCAGCAGCGAGGTGAAGCCGGTGGTGTTGGCCTTGCCCATCAGGGCGGTGAACTCGTCCTTGGTCTTCACCTTGCGGATCTGCGCCAGCTCGGGCGCGATCGGCTTGGCGTCCAGCTTGTCGGCCAGGGCCTCGTTCATGAAGGCCCTGTAGCCAGCGGCGATCTTGGCGGCGTCCGGGTCGGCCAGCTTGCCGGCGGCGGCGTCGTCCAGGATGGCGTGGACCCGGGCCTCCGACAGCACCGACAGCTTGTCGAAATTGCCGAAGCGGGTGCGGTCGGCGGGGATCTCGGTGCGCTCGGCCCACTTGCCGTTGGCGAACTTGAAGAAGTCGTCGCCCGGCTTGACGCTGCGGTCCATGCCGGTCTCGTCGAAGCCCCAGGTCCCGTACTTGGGCGAGGCGAGGGACGCTGCATCGCCACCCGCCGTCTCCGTCGCCGCGAACAGGGCCCGCGGCGCAGCGGGGTTGGCCGCATCCGCCGAACCGGCGGCCAGGGCGAGGACTCCGGCGGCCGCCGCCGACAGCAGGATCTTGCGCGATTGGGGCATCATCTATCGTTTCTCGATTGCAACACGGCGGGTTCCGCACTGGAACCGCGCATGCCGCGCAACAAAGGGGGGAAATCGATCCCGCGCAATGGGTTCGCGACCAACGGCCTCAGGCGCGCCTGGAACGGGGGGCAGAAAAGGGGAAAGCGGGGAAGGCTACCCGCCCAGGAGCCGCGCGTAGGTGCCGCGGATCACCGTGTAGCACTCGCAGGTCAGGGCCTGCAGCACCTGGCGGTCGAGGATGTCGACCACCCCGCGCCGATAGCGGATGGCGCCCTTGGCCTGCAGCGAGCGGGCGACGGCGGTGACCGTCGTGCGCTGCACCCCCAGCATGTCGGCCAGGAACTCCTGGGTGAGCGCGACCGTGTCGCTGGAGATGCGGTCGTGGCAGGTCAGCAGCCAGCGGCAGAACCGCGCCTCCACCGAATGCAGGGCGTTGCAGGCCACCGACTGGATCGCATGCCCGAACAGCGCCTCGGTGTGGCGGTCGGCGAGGTCGCGCAGGTGGGCGCTCTTCTCCCAGGCCTCGTGCAGGCGCTCGGCCCCGATCCGCGCGGCGGTCAGCGGCGTCTGGACGATGGCGCGCGACAGCGACTGGCGCGGGGCCACCGCCGCCATCAGCCCCAAGGCGCCTTCGGGCCCGATGGTGGCGCTCTCGATGGCCGCCCCGCTGTCCATCAGGGTCATCAGCGAAATGACCCCGTCGTGCGGGAAATAGACGTGGTCGATGGGGTCGCCCGGATCGTACAGCAGCCGGCCCCGCTCCAGGTCCACCTGGACGAGATGAGGCGCGACAAGCGCGTAGTCTTCCTTGGGCAGCGCTTCGAGAAGGCTGTTCTGCAACGCTGTAACGGGCCTTTGCATCGGGGACTCGAAACGCCGCTCTACGGCTTGGGTTTCAAGTTATCGACGCGGCGGGCGGAGGACTGTCGAGCACTCGACACTCGTCGCGGTTGTCGGCGAAAAATAGAGGAAATGCCTGGGGCGAGCTTAGATAAAGTAGGCTGCGGCCAGGTCCCAAGCGTGTCGGATAGTCGACCCGACTATATCTAAAGCGGCTTTTCGGAGCCGAATCAGAACGAATCGATTTTGATCGCCCACGCCCCTGGAATCATCTGGGCAGCGCCGCGAAATGGTCCCAATGGGGCCGGCTTTCCTGCGCCTGCATCGCGACGTTCGACGAATTCGGGTCGCCTTTGCGGCGCCTTGTGCGACCGCGTGGCGGCTGCGAATTTCAATCCTGCGCCGGCGAACAGGCGCCCGGCAGCTTGATGACGTAGGTTAGGCGGTAAGCCACCAGCGCCACCACCACCAACATCTGCAGGGCCGCACGGTCCTCGCGCCAGTGGCCCAGGCGCCGAAGGGCCGCATAGCGTATGGATGATTCTGCAGCTAGCGGCCCAGCGCCTTGACCGCGGGCCGCGCGTCCCCAAATCCTGGCGCGAAGTCCGGAGACTACCGATGTTCCGCCAGGCCGCCTCAGCGCTCCTCGCCCTCGCCGCCGCCGCGGCCTTCTGCCTGCCCGCCGCCGCCGCGCCGGCCCCCAAGGTCAGCATCCGCGACTACAGCCAGCTGAAGACGCCGCTGCCCTATCCCTACGACGAGAAGGCCGACGCCAACGCCCAGCTGGAGAAGGCCATCGCCCGCGCCAAGGCCAGCCACAAACGCGTGCTGGTGGACCTGGGCGGCAACTGGTGCGGCGACTGTCGGATCCTGGCGGCGACCCTGGAGCTGCCGGAGATGAAGAGCTTCGTCGGCAAGCACTTCGAGATGATCAGCGTCGATGTGGGCCGCTTCGACAAGAACCTGCAGATCCCGGCGCGCTACGGCATCCACGAGCGGCTGGAAGGCGTGCCTGCGGTGCTGGTGATCGACCCGGCCACCGACAAGCAGCTGGTGGGCAAGGCCGACGTCGCCGCCCTCGCCGACGCCCGCCACATGCAGCCCCAGGACCTGGCCGACTGGCTGGCCAAGTACGCGAAGTAGGCCCGTGCGCGCGCCCGGCCCTCGCCGGGACGCGGCCGGCCGGGTCACTGGTTGCGGTAGACCACCTGGCCGTCCACCATGGTGAGCACCGCGTGGCCCTGGGGGATCTGCTCCTCCGGCGCGGTCATCAGGTCGACGGAGAAGCCCGACAGGTCGGCCCGCTTGCCCACCTCGATCGTGCCCAGCTCCTTCTCGGCGAAGCGGGCGTAGGCGGACGACGAGGTGAAGAGCTTCAGCGCCTCCTCCCGGCTCAGCCGCTCCTCGGGATGCCAGTCGGGGGCGGAGGCGCCCTTCAGGTCCTTGCGCACCACGGCGGCGTAGAACTCGATCAGCGGATTGCCCCGCTCCACCGGCGCGTCCGAGCCGCCCACCACCACCGCCCCGGCGTCCAGCAGGCTCTTCCAGGCATAGGCGCCCTTCAGCCGGGCCTCGCCCAGGCGGGCCGGGGCGAAGTGGAAGTCCCCGATGGCGTGGCTGGGCTGCATGGAGGCGATCACGCCCAGCTGGGCGAAGCGCGGGATGTCGGCGGGGCGCAGGATCTGGGCGTGCTCGATCCGCCACCGCAGGCCCTTCACGCCCTGCTCGGCGTAGAGGTCGAGGACGTTGGCGTTGCCCTTGTCGCCGATCGCGTGGACCGAGACCTGGATCCCGGCCGCCTTGGCCTTGGTCATGGCCGCGCGCATCACCTCCGGCGGCGTGCGCATCAGGCCGCTGGTGGCCGGCGCATCGGCGTAGGGCGCGAACAGGAGCGCGCCGCGCGAGCCCAGGGCGCCGTCCTCATAGAGCTTGATGTCGCGGGTGGTGATCCGCCCGTCCGGGGTCTGGCGCGGGCCGTGGGCGAAGAGCGGGTCGGCCTGGTCGGCCTCGACGGCGTTGTAGACCCGCAGCGGCGCCTGGCCCTCGGCGTCCATCTTCTCCAGCAGGAGCACGTCGTTCCAGTTGACGCTCATGGAATGCGCGCCGGTCCAGCCGTAGCGGGTCTCGACCTTGAACGCCGCCTCGAACCGGACCCGGCGGTCGGCCTCGGTCGGGGCCTTCCGCAGCGGGGCCACCAGGCGCATGGCGTTGTCCACGAGCATGCCGGTCAGCCGCCCGTCGGCGTCCTTCAGGATCGCCCCGCCCTCGGGCGCGGCCGTGTGCTCGTCGATGCCGGCCGCCTTCAGCGCCGCGGTGTTGGCGACCACCGCGTGGCCATCGGCCCGGCCCAGCAGCACCGGCTGGTCGCCGCTGATGGGGTCTATGTCCTTGCGGTCCAGGAAGCGCCCCTCGGGCCAGCCGGTCTCGATCCAGCCGCGGCCCCAGACCACGCCTGTGGGCCGGTGCTCGGCCAGATAGGCCTTCACCCGTCCGGCCGCTTCGGCCGCGGAGCGCGCGCCTTCGAGGCTCAGGGTCAGTTCGCGCTCGCCGATCCCGTCGAGGTGGGCGTGGCTGTCGGTGAAGCCGGGAAAGAGCGCGGCGCCGGCCAGGTCGATCACCTGGGTCTTCTCGCCCACCTGGGTCTCGGCCTCATGGCGGCTGCCGACGTAGGCGATGCGTCCGGCCCTCACCACCACCGCCTCCACCTTGGCCGGCGTGACGCCGGTGTAGATCGGGCCGCCCCAGATCACGAGGTCGGCGGCCGCGGCGAGGGCGGAGGTGGCGGGGACGGACGTGGCGAGGAGCGCAACGGCCCCGGCAAGGAGGAGTCTCATGCGGCGACGCTAGCGGGGCCGTAGCTGCGCCGCCAGCCCGGCCGTCCGAAAAGCGCCAATCCGCCCCGGCGCCTCTAGTCGGCGCCCTAGTGAGCGCTATCTCCGCCCAACACGTGTTCGTAGATCGCCTTTGCGGCGCCCGCCACATTGCCGGCCACGGTCCGCAGCGCGGCCTCGCCGACCAGGGTCTCGGCCTGTTCGGAGAGCTTGTAGAGCTCCTCCGCCACCTCGGCGAGTTTCAGATAGACGTCCCGGTCGTTCATCGCGGCCTCTTGCATCCTTCGCTGAAGCACACCGCGCGACCCTGTGCTAGAGGGCGTGAAATGCATCTCAATTCCGCGCCGCTCCGCGCGCCGCCGCTTGGGTCGGCCCTGCGCTGGGTCTGGACCGCCGCCCTGGTGGCGATGGCCTTCCTCATCCGCCTCATGTTCGAGCCCGTCCTCGCGGGCGCCCTGGCCTATTCCACCTTCTATCCGGTCGTCATCCTGGCGGCCTATGCGTTCGGTCGCTGGCCGGCCACCGCAGCGGCCCTCGCCGGGGCGGGCCTGGCGCTGTTCTGCTTCGTGGAGCCGGCCTTCGCGTGGAAAGCTCCGGCCAACGCCATCACCGGCTTCGTCTTCTTCCTGCTCACCTGCTCGGTGGCGATCCTGGTGATCGACGGCCTGGTCAGCGCCCTGCGCCGGGTGTCGCACGAACTGGGCCGGGCCCAGGCGGTGGCCGATGGCCACGCGGGCCTGTTCCGCGAGCTCAACGAACGGATGACCCACCACATGCGCCTGGTGGCCGGCGTCCTGGCCCTGCAGGCCAAGGGCGAGCCGGAGCCGCAGGTGGCCGACAGCCTGAAGCGGGCCATGGAGCGCTCGTTGCTGATCTCGCGGGTCCATCGCGAGCTGGGCGGCCACACCGACCAGGCGGTGGAGTTCGACGCCTTCGCCGGCGCCCTGGCCCGGGCGGTCTGCGCGGCGCGCAACGTCCCGGGCGACCGCGTGGAGGTGGAGCCGTCCGGCGCGCGCCTCAGCGCGGAGGACACCACCTCGCTGGGCGTGGCCCTGGCGGAGTGCCTGGGCGCCCTGATGGACGCCGGCGTCTCCGGCAAGCTGCGCCTGCGCCTGGGCGCCGGGGAGCGGCTGGCCGAGGTCGCCATCTCCCAGGCCGAGGGGGCCGAGGCCGCGCTGGTGTCGGTGACCAATGGCTATCTGCTGCGGGCCATGGCCGAGCAGCTGGGCGCGGCGGTGGCCCTGCGCGCGGATGCGGCGGGCTCGGCCCTGGTCCTGACCATCCCGCGCGCCGCCGCGGCCGGGACGGGCCCGGCCGCGACGCTGCACTGAGAAGCCTAGGCCTCAATAGCCGTTGAGGATCACGTCCGCGATCAGGCCGGTGGCCAGGGCCATCAGCACGAAGTTGCCGTCGGCGTAGACCCAGCGGTAGCCGGGCGGCGGCGCGCGCAGGCCATAGTAGCGATAGTCGCTCACGTAGTAGTGGCGATACGGGCCCGGCACGTAGGCGCCGCGGCGCCAGGCGTGATGGCGCGAGACCGGCCGATAGCCATAGCCGGGGGCGTACCAGTAGCCGGGACGCGCGCCGTGGAATTCGCGCCACTCGGCTCGGTCGCGCCAGCTCTCGGCGCGGCCGCGGTCGTAGCGCAGGTCGCCGCGGTCCTGGCGCACCTCGCGCCGGTCGCGCGACAGCTCGCGCTCTTCGTGCCGGGTGACCACGTGGTCGCGGGCGGCGTCGCGGCGGTCCTCACGCAGGTCGCGGCGGTCTTCGCGCAGCTCGCGGTGGTCGCGGTGGATGTCCTGGGCGGAGGCCGCCAGGGGCGCCAGCCCCGTCAGCAGGGCGGCGGCGAACAGCATGTGCTTCATCTCGGTTCCTTCTGCGGTCCCCCCGCTGCGTCAGGAGAGCGCAGGCGAGTTGAACCCCTTCTGAACCTGCGCCTTCAGGCTTGGTTCATCCGCCGCCGTGCGCCGGCGGCCGACCATCACCCAAAGCCCGCCCTCGTGACCCAGGCTGGCCATCCAGCCGATCTGGGCCAGCCACCGCTCCGGCGCCCACGCGTCAGGCTCCGGCGCGAAGAGGTCGTCCGGCTCGTCGTCGTGCACCTGGGCCGAGGGATAGGCGCGCACGAACTCCACATCGCTGGCCCGGAACCAGCGCAGCACCTCGCCCACCGTGTGCAGGTGCTCCTCCGGGTGGCGGTACTGGTCGCGCAGCCAGGCCTCGCGCCGCTCCGGCTCGCTGGCGCGGTCGGCCAGCACCGGGTCGAAGGGGATCCAGCGGTAGTTGCTGAGCCGCGCCGCCACCCGCCGCAGCCGAAGCGGGATGCGCGCCACGGCGTTGTAGAGGCCCAGCACGATCAGGCCGCCCGGCCTGGCCAGCCGCGCCACCTGGGCGAAGGCCGCCCGGGGATCGGGCGTGTGGTGCAGCACGCCCGAGCAATAGACCACATCGAAGGCGCCTGGCCGCAGCGCCGGGCGGAAGAGGTCGCTCTCCACGAACCGCACCTGCTCCAGGCCGAACCGCCGCCGCGCGCGCTCCGCCAGGCGCAGCGAGGCCATGGTCAGGTCCGCCCCCACCACCACCCGGTCGGCCCGCGCGAGATAGAGGCTCATCTGGCCGGTGCCGCAGCCCACCTCCACGATCCGGGCGTCGCCGGCGATGGCCTGGTCCAGCATCCGCGCGAAGGGGCTGCGCTCGGCCCGCGCCCGCAGCCAGCCCAGGCTGTCCTTCGGCGGATAGCCGGGGAAGGGCGCGACCTCGTAGAATTCCCGCACCGCCTCGGTCCGCGCGTTGGAGCCCGCGCGCAGGCGCAGCACCCCGGCGTCCTCGGCATAGACCGCGCCGCAGGCCATGCAGCTCAGGTGGTCCAGTGAGCCGCCGCAGGCCGGGCAGGCGATGAGGTCTGCGAAGATGTCAGTCACCGGAGATCCTGCCGGTTGCAGCGCCCCCTCCACCGCTTCGCGGTCCCCCTCCCCCGCACGCGGGGGAGGAACTGGAGAGGTCGAGGCAGGCAGTTCCTCCCCCGTGCAAACGGGGGAGGGGGACCACGAAGTGGTGGAGGGGGCGCTGCCGCCAAGCCGTGGAGGGGGCGCTGCTCCCCAAGATCAGAAGATCGCGTAGATGAACGGCGCCAGGGCCTCGACGCCCGCGGCCAGCACCAGCAGCGCGCCGGTCAGGCACAGGAAGATCGCCAGGGGCGCGATCCAGCGCTTGGCGCCGCCGCCCTTCCAGAGGCCGCCCGCCAGGTCCGAGACCCCGCCCGCCATGCTCGAGAACACGATCAGCTGGCGCTGGATACGACCGCGCTTCTTCATGCTTCCAACTCCGCTTCCAGATCCGCCTTGGCCCAGGCCCGCTTGCCGACCCGCTCGCGGCCGGCCACCAGCACGTCGATCCCGCAGCGGCGGAAGGTGGAATAGCCCTCCACCACCCGGTTCACGATCGGCTCGCCGGCCAGGTTGAACGAGGTGTTGAGCAGCACCGGCACGCCGCTCCGCTTCCCGTAGGCCAGCAGCAGGTCGTAGAGCCGCGGCGCCATCTCCCGCGGCAGGGCCTGCAGCCGGGCGGTGCCGTCCACGTGGGTCACCGCCGCCAGCGCCTGGCGCATCGCCGGCTTCACCGGGAAGACGCCCGACATGAAGCGCGACAGCCGCGCGCCGCCGTCCGCCAGCTCGAAGAAGTCGCCCGCCCACTCCAGCGGCACGACCGGGGCGAAGGGGCGGAACTCCTCGCGGAACTTCACGTCGCGGTTCAACCGGTCGCGGGTCTCGGCCGAGTGCGGGGCCGCCAGGATCGAACGGTGGCCCAGCGCCCGCGGGCCCAGCTCCGACGCCCCATCCATCCAGCCCACGATCCGGCCCGCGGCCAGGTCGTCCGCCGTGCGTGCAATGAGCTCCGGCTCCGTCAGGGTCTCCGCCGCCAGTCCGTCCTCGGCGGCCAGCCGCGACAGCTCCCCGTCCTCCAGCCCCGGACCCCAGAACGGATGGTCGGGGAAAGGCCGGTCCGGATTGCCGAAGTGCACGCGGTCCGCATAGAGCGCCGCGCCCAGCGCGCAGCCGCTGTCTCCCGGCGCCGGCGGCACGAACAGCTGCGAGAAGCCGCTCTCCTTCAGGATCCGCGCATTGGCCACGCCGTTCAGCGCCACCCCGCCGCCGAGGCACAGGTCGGGCAGGCCGGTTTCCTTGTGCAGCGCGCGGGTGAGGTCGACCAGGATCTCCTCCAGCACCAGCTGCACGCTGGCGGCGATGTCGGCGTAGCGCTGGCCGGCGTCGGTGGTGAGGTCGATGGGGTCCCACGCCGCGCGGGGCGGCCCGAACAGGCCGACGAAGGCCTTGGAATAGGAGTTCGCCACCGTCGTGTGGTAGGCGAAATAGCCCAGCTCCAGGGCGAAGGCGCCGTCGGCAGTGCGCCGGATGACGCGCCGCACGTCGTCGGCGAAACGCGGCCTGCCGTACGAGGCCAGCCCCATCACCTTGTACTCGCCCTCGTTCACCGAGAAGCCGAGGAAGGCGGTGAAGGTCGAGTAGAGCATGCCCAGCGAGTGCGGCCAGCGCACCTCGCGCAGCAGCTCGATGCGGGTCGCCCCGCCTGGCGTGCGCTGGCCCCGCCCCACGGTCAGGGTGGCCCACTCGCCGACGCCGTCGGTGGTCAGGATCGCCGCCGCCTGGGTCGGGGCGGTCAGGAAGGCGGCCGCGGCGTGGCTCTGATGGTGCTCGGTGAACAGCACCTTCTTGCCGGAGACGCCCAGGTGGGCCCGGATCAGCCCGCGCACCCAGACCTTCTCGCCCAGCGAGTTCTTCATCGCGTGCACGAAGGCCGAGCGGCCCTGTGGGAAGGCCCGCAGCGCCGTGGTCAGGATGCGCTCGAACTTCAGCATCGGCCGCTCGTAGAAGACCACCGCGTCCAGGTCCTCCGGCTCCAGGCCGGCGGTGTCGAGGCACCATTCGATGGCCGCGAGCGGGAAGGCCGCGTCGTTCTTGCGCCGCGACAGCCGCTCCTCCTGCACCGCCGCGACGGGCAGGCCGTCCACCACCAGGGCGGCGGCGCTGTCGTGATAGTGCGCGGAAATCCCGAGGATCTTCATGGGTCAGTACTGCCGCTCGAGGCCGCCGTTGCGCTCGGGCGCCACCGCGGTCCAGCCCACGCCCTCGCGCCGGGCCGACCGCTTGGCCGCCAGGGCGAAGAGCGGGAGGATGAGGAAATACTGCGCGGTCAGCACCACCGCGCCGAGCACGCCGGCCAGGGCGCTGGCCAGCCGCAGATAGGCCTTCCAGAACCTGCGCCCCCGCGCCGCCCACAGCCGCCAGCCGGCGGCCCTGGGCGCCACCCGGCTGAGCTCGCGGCGCGTGTAGGTCATGTGGAAGGTCTCGTCGTGCAGCACCTTCTCGAACACCGTCTTGGTGGAGGGGTCGGCGTCAAGCACGGCGATGTAGTTGGCGAAGTCCCGGGCCGCCGACTTCTCCGACAGGTGCAGGAAGGCCAGCAGGGCCGCATCGCCCTCCTGTTCCACCCGCAGGTCGTCGAGGCCGCGCTCCCCCGGCGTCAGCCAGTCGGCCTGCACGCCGCCGGCCGCGCCGGGCGGCAGTGCGCGGATCAGGGCCAGGCCCCGGCCGCGGAACAGGTCGGCGTGGCGCGCCTCGTCCAGGGCGTGCTTCAGGAACAGCTTGCGCAGGGTCGCATCGCGCGTGACCTCGGCCGCCCGCACCAGGTCGCGGCCGCCGTCGGCCTCCACCTCGGCGAACCGCAGCAGGTTCTGCGCCCGCCGCTTGGGATCGCGCCACGCCAGCCAATGGAGGCCGGAAATGAGGGAACGCATGGATGGAGGCCCCGCCGATGACAGAACGTTACGCTTGCGCTGACGGGCCCGCCAGTCGCCGAACATGGGTCGATCCATGCGACCTCAGACGAAGCTCGCGGCGCTGACGTCCGCCAGGCTGGCGCCCGACAGCGTGATCGCCAGGTCCGCCGTGTGGTCGCCGTCGGTGTCCACGAACAGCACCACGTCCGAGCCGACCTGGCCCGCCACCACGGTGAGCGCGGGATCGGCGTGCAGGGCGGTGTTGGCCTGGCCCATGGTGCCGCTGTAGCTGGTGTCCATCGTGCCGGGATATTCGTAGCCGCCGTAGGAATAGCCGGGCGTCACCGCCGGGGCGACCGAGGCGAACTTCACCGCCACGCCGTCGAGGCGGATGTGGTCGGCCGTGCTCCAGTCCAGGACGGTGTCCACCAGCGCCGCCGCGGCGTCGGACGAGCCCGCGGCGAACACGAAGGTGTCCGACCCGTCGCCCCCGGTCAGGAAGTCCTGCCCGCCCTCGCCGGCGAGGGTGTCATTGCCGTTGTCGCCGGTGATGATGTCGTCGCCCAGGTTGCCGTTCAGGAAGTCGTTCCCGTCGCCGCCGTCCAGCACATCGCCGCCCTGGCCGCCCAGCAGGGTGTCGGATCCGCTGGCGCCCACGAGGACGTCGTCGCCCTTGTTGCCGTTGGCGAAGTTGGTCTCGCTGGCGGGCGAAACGAGGGCCGCCTGGCCCTGGCCGGCCACCGCGCCCACATGGATGGTGTCGTTGTCCTGGCCGCCGTAGATGACGTCGTTGCCGAGGCCGCCCGCAAGGTTGTCCGCGCCCTGGTTGCCCTGGATCATGTCCGCGCCGTCGCCGCCGTTCAGGCTGTCGGCTCCCGTGCCGCCATAGAGGGCGTCGTTGCCGGCGCCCCCGGTCGCGGTGTCCGCGCCGCTGCCGCCCACATACAGCGTCGAGCCGTCGGCGAAGTGCGCGCCGCCCTGGCCCTCGATGGCGGTCGAGAAGTCCATGCTGCGCCCGGCGTAGGCGAGGGTCACATGGTCGCCGGCGCTGGCGTAGAGCACGGTCACCGCCGCGGCGTTGGCGCCGTCGAACGCCAGGCTGTCGCCCGCGCCGTAGCCGGCGGCGTCGCTTGCGCTCATGGTCTCGAACTTGAACGCTGACATGCGGACCTCCCTCGTTATGGGGCGACGCGCGCCGGGGCGGCGAGCGGCATGGGGATTGAACCGGCGGCCTGGACCGCCGGCATTACAGGTCTGCCCCCGGCGCTGAGCGCGCGCGGCGGCGTCGTTGTGGTCGGACCCGGGGGGATCGCGCTTTGCAGGACAGGACCCGAGCTCGCCTCGCCGAGGCCGCCGTGGCCGCCGTCGGGATGGCCCTGCTGGCGGCGGCGGCCCTGGCCACCCGCGCCTGGTTCGAGCGCCACTTCCTGCCGGAGTTCCTGCACCCCCGCCCCGGCCAGCTGCGCGCCTACACGGCGGTGCGCCTCGCGGTGGCCGCGGTCGGCCTGGCGCTGGTCGTTTGGGTCCGCCCCTGGGCGGGCCGCCTGGCCGCGCGCAACAGCTTCGCCGCCCTGGCCATCGCCGCAGCGCCCAGTCTGCTGGCCGCCGTCGCCGCGGTGGTCGCCGCCGAGCTGGTGCTGGACTCCATGGCCTGGCGCTCGCGCGAGCAGTCGCCGCCCATGTACGAGCCGCGCCGGGTCTGGGACACCACCTTCGGCTGGCGCCAGCTGGCCGACCGCACCGGCTATGGCGTCACAGGCGGCCGCCAGATCGAGTACGCCTTCGACGTCCACGGCTACCGCGTCCGCCGCCAGGACCAGCCTGTGGACCTCGCGCAGCCCACCATTGTCGTGGTGGGCGAGTCCTTCATCCAGGGCCACGGCCTGACCTACGAGGAGTCCATGCCGGCCCAGCTGGCCGCGCTGACCGGCGTCCAGGCGGCCAATGTGGCGGTCGGAGGCTACGCCACCGACCAGGTCTACATGCTGCTGCGGTCCGAGTTGCCGCGCTTCCAGCGGCCGGTGGCGGTGGTGACCATCTTCATGCCGGGCCTGTTCCACCGCAACCTGGACACCGACCGGCCGCACCTGGGGCCCGGGCTCGCCTGGAGCCCGCCGAAGCGCCAGCCGCGGCTGGCGGAGATCTTCGGCCGGCTGGTCCAGTACCGCTCCGACCGCCAGATCGCGGCGGGCGTCGCCCAGACCCAGGCGGAGCTGCGCGCCATGCAGGCCCTGGCCCAGGCCCGCGGCGCAGCCTTCGTGATCCTGACGCCGCAGGTGGGGCCGGAGAGCGCCGAGGAGCGGACGATCCGCCGCCGGGTGCTGGACGACGCCGGCCTGCCCTACGTGGTCGCGCCGATGCCGGCCGGCTGGCTGCTGCCGCACAACCGCCACCCGGACGCGCGGGGGGCGCGGGCCATGGCCGCTGCGGTCGCCGCCTATCTCGGGGATCACCAAAGCCATAGCCTCGCCCGCACCACGGCCTCCGCAGGCCACCCGCAGGGTTGATGCCGACGCCGGCCGCGCCGGTTCAAAGCCGCGCACCTGGCTCCGCGTGAAACTGGCGTTCACTGACCAACGTCATCATCCTGGCCGAGATGACCGCGAATCCCCGCCGCGTCCGGCCCTTGCGCCTGTCCGAGCTGCTGGCCGCCCGCGGCGTCGCGGCCGCGCCGGTGGAACTGCTGCTGGATTCCTGGGACCAGGTGGAGGACGCAGTCCTGGCCGACGGGGACCACGCCCTCGAGGCGCTGACCGCGGCCGCCGAGGCCCTGCCGCCGTTCGCCGGGGCCATCGCCGACCGGCGCGCCCTGGCGGCTGCGGTGTTCAGCGCACGCGGCGAGCTGCTGGCCGCCGATCCGGCGTTCCGGGCGCTCTTCCCGGACGGCGCCGACCTGCGGCCCCTGCTGCGACGGGCCTTGCGCGAGGGGCCGGTGGTCAGCCTGGTGGAGGGCGCGGCCGGCGCGGCCTTCACCGCCTGGATCGGCGCGGCGGGCGCGGCGGCGCGCTGGCCGCTGGAACCGCTGGCGGCGGCGGCGCTGGCCTCGGCGCCGGACCGCCTCGCCGTGCTGGTGAGCGCCCCATCGCGATCGTCCGCGCTGGCCCGGCACGCCGCGCGGGCGCTCGACCTCAGCGCCCTGGAGGCCCGCCTGGCCGAGGCCCTGCTGTTCGCGCCGAACCTGGACGTGGCCGCGGCCGACGCCGGCGTGGGCCGCGAGACCGCTCGCGACGCCCTGCGAAGGCTGAACGCCAAGGCCGGCGTGCGCCGCACGCCTGAACTGGTGGCGCGCCTCATCGGCCTGATGTGCGAGGCCCAGGGCTCGGCGCCCGCCGAGGACGAGGCCGTGGCCCAGCGCGCCTTCGGACTGACGCCGGCCGAGGCCCGCGCCGCCGTCGCCGTCGCCCGCGGCGCCACCGCGCCGGAAGCCGCGGGGTCGCTGGGCCTCAGCCCCGAGACGGTCAAGACCCACGTGAAGTCGGTGCTGCAGAAGACCGGCGCCAGGGGCGTCAAGGACCTAGCCCGCCTGCTGGCCGAGGCGCGCGAGCTGGTGGCCGTCGCCTCGGCCGCCGAGCCGGTGTTCGGAGAGGAGGCCGGAGGCGGGCGGCTGCGCGTGGTCACCGCGGCCGACGGCGCGCGGCGGATCGCTCTGATCGACTATGGCCCCTACGACGGCGAGCCGGTGTTCGTGTTCCATGGCGCGGCCGCCGGGCGCCGCCTGCCCGAGGCCTTCCGCCGCGCCCTGATCGATCGCGGCCTGCGCCCCATCGTCATCCAGCGCCCCGGCTTCGGCCTCTCCGACCCGGCCGCCGCCGACTATCCGGGCGTCGGGGCGGACGACATGGCCGCCGTGGCGGACCGCCTGCGGCTCAAGACCGTGCACATGCTGGCGCGGGACACCGGCGTGCCGGTCGCCTTCGAATTCGCGCGCCGCCACCCCGGGCGCCTGGGTCGCGCCATCCTGCTCAATCCACATGCGCCCGGCGCCGCCGCCGACCTCAACGACACCTTCGTGGGCGGCGTGCTGAGGGGCCTGCTGCGCAACCCCGACCTGGTCGTGGCCTTCGCCGAGTTCCTGCGCCGCCAGGCCACGACGCCGCTGCTGCATCGCATCCTGGACCGCTCGCTGGGCGATGTCCCGCCCGACGCGGCCGCGCTGAGGGATCCGGCGGTCCGCGACTTCCTGGTGCGCGACATCCAGGCGCTCTGTGCGCGTTCGGCCTGGGGCTTCGCGGCCGAGAACGCGGTCTATGCAGGCGGCTGGCGTGCGCCCACGGACCTGCCCGAGCGCGACTGGACGGTGGTGTTGTCCGCCGCCCTGCCGTCGCAGGCGGACCTGGCCTGGCTCGGTCTTGCGCGCCTGCGCGTGACGCACCTGGCCGGGGCCGGCGTCCTGCCGCAGTTCACCCACGGCGAGGCCTTGGCAGCCCTGGCCGCAGCGGCCGATCCGCACCCCCAATCGGGGGAGGCTCGGGCCCGGCCGTCCCGCTAGGCTGCTCTGCGTCAGATATGGGTCCGGGGGGATTTCGATGATTCAGCGCCTGTTGGTCGCCACCTTCGCCACGCTTGTCGTCGCCAGCGCCGCCGCGGCCGCCGACGCGCCGCTGATGGGCGGCTCCGTGGCCGATGCCGCCATGGACTGTCCTGCGATCACGGCCGAGGCCGCGCGCATGGATGGGCTCGTCGCGGAGGCCAACCAGCAGATCGCCAGCGCGGACGGCCAGGCCCAGGGCGCGGGGCTCGCCAACAGGGTGGCGGTCGAGGGCCTGGCGCGCAGCGGCATGCTGGCCCGCGCGCCCGGCCTCGGCATGTTCGCCAACGGCGCGGCCAACCTCGCCCGCCAGCACACCGAGGCGGTGAAGAAACAGGCCGCCGAGACCATCCAGACGGCGAGCCTGCGCCGGGCGATGCTGAACGGCCTCTACCTTGGCAAGGCCTGCGCGATCGCCGCCTCCGCCCCCGCCGCGCCGGGGTCCTAGGTCGGCGCCAGCTCCAGCAGGTGGAGGTTGCGCGCCCGCAGCGCCGCTCCCGCCTCGTCGAACAGGAACGGCAGGAAGGCGTAGCGTGTGCCGCGGGTCACCGGCGTCGCCTCGTGCAGCAGCGAGCAGGAGAACACCACCGCCCCGCCGGTGGGCGGGCGATAGGTGCGGGCCCCGAATTCCGGGAACCTCAGGTCGCCGCCCTCGAAGGCCTCGGCGTTCAGGTTGATCGAGACCGCGAATTTACGATGCGCGGTGGCCGAGGTGGTGTTGTCGCGGTGCGGCTTGAAGTAGCCCCCTTCGCCCGCGTCGTAGCAGGCCACGATGTAGCGCTCGATGCGGGTCACGTGGAACTGGAAGGCCTTGGCGATCTCGGGAACCAGCCGGCGGCGGATCCGGTCCAGGGCCGCATCGCACAGGGCGGCGTCCATGATCGCGGCGTCCCTGCGGCGCTTGAAGTCGTCGAGCACCGGCACGGTCTTGCCGTCCTTCTCCCGCATCACCCCCGACGGCGCGCCGCCCGTCGCGGCGTAGTAGTCGATCAGCCGCTGGCAGAACGGCGGCTCGAAGACCCGCGGCACGACCAGCACCGGGGCCGTGACCGGGGCGCCGGCGTGGATCTCGGGCGGTCCCATCCGCATCACGGTCTCGAACAGCGCGGGGCCCTGGGATAGCGGGGTCCAGCCCAGGACGCGCTGGCTGGGATCGATGGCCACCCAGCGGGTCGCCACCTGGCCGTCCGGCCCCTCGGCGTCGTAGAGCCGGCGGATCTCGCCCTCCGGATCGAAGAACCAGCGCAGCGGGGCAATGTCCCGCGCCGTTTCGAACGAGGCCGGGTCGGGCAGCACGAGGAAGGCGACGCAGCGCTCGTCCTGGAACAGGTCGGGCCGCGCGCGCACCATGGCGAGCGCCGCCTCGCGCTCGGGCCCGGGCGGCGGCAGGAAGCCCAGCATGACGTAGCGCCCGCCCAGGCTGCCGAACGAGAACCGCGGATTGACCGGCGACAGCGCGAAGAACTGCGGCGCCGGCGCGCCGGAATAGAGGGTCATTCGATCGTCCCAGCCGGCGCCTGGCCGCGCCCCCGAAGGCGCCAATTTAGCCGGCCGCGCGCGCCGGCGACAGGCCGCGTCGCGCGAAAACCTGCGGCCCGGCGGCGCAGGCTTCGCGCCAAGGGCGAACCGCGTTGCGCCGCGCGAGCGGCTTCGCCACAAGGGAGGTGATGGCTACACGGTCCTCATCCCGATCCCACGCCCTGCTGCAGGCGGCGATCTCGATCGTCGTGGCGGCGGCCCTGCTGGGCCTGGCCACGGCGGGCCGCCTGGCGCTCGGGCGCCACCTGGGCGACGTCTCCGCGCCCTTCATGCTCTATGTGGCGGCGGTCCTGGCGGCGGGACTGTTGCGGGGCCCGCTCTGCGGGGCGGTGGTGCTGCTGGGCGGTGGGATCATCGGCCTGCGCATGTTCCTGAGCCCGCATGGGACGCCGGTTCCAGGGGCCATGGTTTCGCTGATGATGTTCTGGGGCGTCTCGGCCATGGTGCTGGTCACCGCCAACGAGCTGCGCGTGCAGTTGGGGGCCGCCATGGCGCGGCTCTCGGCGGCGCTGGAACGGCGCAAGGCCGCCTGAGCCGGACGGTCGGGTAGGACACGGACGCCCGTTTGTGGCATGCTAGGGTTCGTCTCGCCGCCCCATCGATGGGGCGCCAGTGCGAGGGCCGCCGCCATGCTGCTGTTTGCGTTCTATCCCTATCGCGCGGACGGTTCGGCCACGGGCTTCGAAACCTATGAGCTGGCGGACGATGCTGAGGCGATGCGCCGGGCCCGCGGCGTGCTGCAGGAACATCGCAGCTCGATCGAGGTGGTGGTCTGGCAGGGCGAGCGCCGGGTCGGAGCGGTGACCCGGGCGCATCATCCGGCCTGAGGGCCGCGCCCCGGGCCGGTTTGCGGGGATGCTTGCCGCGACGCGCGGCTTCCGCCAAAGCCATCCTGGATGGCAAGCGAACGACCGACGGTCAGGCCGGTGACGGCGGTGCGGATCATGGCGCTGCTGTGCGTGGTGCTGGCGCTGATCTGCGCTGGCCTGGCCGCCGCCTGGCGCTCGGAGCGGGATGAGGCGGCCTGCTGGCGCGTCGCGGCGGAATTCCAGCGCCAGCCCGAGGGCGGCTGTCCCACCTGATCGGCTCGACCGCTAACGGCAAAACGGCGACCTGCCGCGAGGCAGGCCGCCGTCGGATCGCCAGTTTGCGATCGGGGCCGGGAAGGCGGGACCTTGCGGTCCCGCACGTCCCTCGTCCGTCAGCGCCGGTCGTCCCAGCCCTTGCGGGCGGCTTCGGAGTGGCCGCGGCTGTCGCCGAACCAGCCACCCTGGCTGCGACCGCGGGAGCCGCGGCGATCGTCGTCGTCATCGCGGCTGCGCGAGCGGTAGCCGCGGTCGTCGTCGTCGCGCGAGGAGCGCCCGCCGCCGCGGTCTTCCCAGCCCTTGCGGGCGGCTTCGGAGTGGCCGCGGCTGTCGCCGTACCATCCGCGCCCGTCGTCGTCGTCGCGGCCGCGCGAGCGGTAGCCGCGATCGTCGTCGTCGTCGCGCGAACGCGAGCGGCTGCGGCCGCGATCGTCGTCATCGAACGAGCGGCGATCGTCCCAGCCCTTGCGGGAGGCTTCCGAGTGGCCCTCGGAGTCGCCGTACCAGCCGCTGCGGCCGTGGTCGGGGTTGTCCCAGCCGCGCCGGGAGGCTTCGGAGTGGCCGCGGCTGTCGCCGAACCAGCCGCTGGGCGCGTGGTCGGGATTGTCCCAGCCGCGCCGGGAGGCTTCGGAGTGGCCACGGCTGTCGCCGTACCAGCCGCTGGGGCCGTGGTCGGGATCGTCCCACCCGCGCCGCGCGGCTTCCGAGTGGCCCTCGGAGTCGCCGAACCACCCGCCGCGCCGGCGGCCGCGGCTGTCGCGGTCGTCGTCGGCATAGCGGCGCGAGCCGCCGCCGGAGCGCTCGGAGGCGTAGCGGCCGCGCGAGCCGCGGTCGTCGTCGTCGCTGGTGAAGCGGCCGCGTTCGTCGCGGTCAGGACCGTTGTCTCTGGGCATCCTGTACTCCTGTCTCATCGAGTTGGCGCCGGAAAGGCGCTGGAACGACACGGGTCGGGTGGGTCGCAAGTCGTCCTCGCGGCCCTGGAGCTGCCGCTTCCGCTCAAGGATGCGGCGGCCGAGCTCGGCGGTGTCGACGCCGGCTGATTGCGCCTTGGCGAGGATCCCCTCACGGGGCTTCTCCTCCTCGGCGACATGGTGCTTCACCTGCTCCGCGAGCACCTTGAACTTGGCGTCGCGGAACTCGTCGTCGGGGTCGCCGTCCAGCAGTTCGACGATCAGCAGCTTGACGCTGTCGTGCTCGACCTGGGCCTCGTCCAGCGGCTCCTCGTCGTCGGCTTCGCGGCGGCAGGCGGGGTAGAAGATCTCCTCTTCCACCAGGGTGTGCAGGATGAGCTCCTGGCACGCTGTCTCGATGATCTCGTCCTTGCGCCGGTCGTCGGCGCTCTCGAACTCCTTGAACAGCTGCTCCACCTTGCGGTGGTCGGCCTTGATCAGGGCGATGGCGTCCTGGCTGGAGCCGGACTGGCCGGCCTGGGCCGATCCGGTCCGGGAGGCGGCCGACCCGCCCTGGCTTGCGCCGGCGGTCTTTCCCGTGCTCGCGGTCTTGGACCCCGTCTGTGCCGATCCCGTCTGCGCCGGCTTGGCTTTTGTCGCGCCGGACTGGCCGGCGGCGCCCTGGCTGTTCTGTTGCGCGCCTCCCTTGGCGTCCGCGCCGGAGCCGGTGGCGGCGGACTGGTTTTCGTCGGCTTTTCCTTCGGCGCCGGCTGCGCCTTTCGTATCCTCGTCGTTCGGCATGGCCGCTCCCGCACCTGCGCCGCCCCCGTGGCGACGTGTGGCAAGAGAACGAGGGAGCCAAGCTGTTGTTTCAGCTTAGCCAAATCACATTTGTCCATTAAATTAGCAGTGCAGGCTATCCTATGTTGTTGATGCCCAGTAAGGTTGCGTAAAGCAGCGTCATTCACGTCCGTTTGAACAGATTTGATTTGACACTCTACTGTGTCGATCTGCCGACAGACGGGGCGCAAATGATGGGGCCGCGTCTTGCGACGCCGCCCCCAGATGGGGTGCAAATGACAAGGGCCGCGTCTTGCGACGCGGCCCTTAGGCGGCCTTCAGCTGCGGTTTGGATCGCGGCGGGATCAGCCTTGGCCGGAGCCGGGCTCGGCCATCTTGCGGTGCTGTTCGGCCACGGCGCTTTGCGGCGTGACCGCGGCCATGGCGGCCTGCAGCTTGTTCTTCAGCCCGTGCACGACGTCGCCCTCGCCCTTCATCATGGCCTCGAACCCGGTCCGTGCGACGTCGGCCGGATCGTCCTTCCTGTCCTGGCCCATCTTGGTGTCTTCCAGGTCGGCGCGGCGGAAGAACTCGGTGTCGGTGGGGCCCGGCATCAGGGTCGAGACGGTGACGCCGGTGTCCTTCAGCTCGTTGCGCAGCGCCCAGCCGAAGCTGTCGATGAAGGCCTTGGTGCCGTTGTAGACCGCCTGGAACGAGCCCGGCATCAGCCCGGCGATGGAGCCGGTGAACAGGATCCGGCCGCGGCCTCGCTCCACCATCTGACGGGCGACCTGCTGCACCAGGTAGAGCGTGCCGGTGACGTTGGTGTCGATCACGTGGCGCCAGGCCTCGACCGGCTGGTCGAGGAAGGCGTGGCCCAGCCCGTGCCCGGCATTGGCCATCAGGGCGTCGACGGGCCGGCCGCCGATCAGGGAGATGAGCTGGTCCACGCCCGCGGTCGTGGCGAGGTCGACGTGCAGGTGCTCCACCCGCGCGCCCACGCCCTGGAAGGCGCTCGCGGCCTCCACGATCTCGGGCCGGTCGGCGGCGATGATCAGGTCGAAGCCGTTCTCGCAGGCCAGCTTGGCCAGTTCGTAGCCGATACCGGACGAGGCGCCGGTGACCACGGCGAGGGGCCGGATCTCGGAATTGGCCAGGGGTTCGGACATGGCGCTCTCCTCAGTGGGGTTTCAGGACGACCTTGGTCACCTCGTTCTGCTGCGTCTTGAACATCTTGTAGCCCTCAGGCGCGTCCTCGAGCGGCAGGCGGTGGCTGATCAGGAAGGTGGTGTCGACCTTGCCCTCGCCGATCATCTCCAGCAGGGGGCGCAGGTACCTCTGGACGTGGGTCTGGCCGGTCTTGATCTGCAGGCCCTTCTCCATCAGGGCGCCGATGGGGATCTTGTCGCCGAACCCGCCGTAGACGCCGGGGATCGAGACGCGGCCGCCCTTGCGGCAGGCCAGGATCGCCTCGCGCAGCACATGGGCGCGGTCGGTGCCGAGCTTGGTGGTGGTCTTCACCGCGTCGATCATGTTGTCGATCGTGAAGCCGTGGCTCTCGAGGCCGACGGCGTCCACCACCGCGTCTGGCCCGATCCCGCCGGTCATCTCGTACAGCGCCTCGCGCACCTTCACGTCGTGGTAGTTGATGACCTCGGCGCCCATCGACCTCGCCAGCTCCAGCCGGCGCGGATAGTGGTCGATGGCGATCACCCGGTGCGCGCCCATCAGCAAGGCGCTCTGGATGGTGAAGAGGCCGACCGGCCCGCAGCCCCACACCGCCACGGTGTCGCCGGGCTCGATGTCGCAGTTCTCGGCCGCCATCCAGCCGGTGGGCAGGATGTCGGACAGGAACAGCACCCTGTCGTCCTCCAGTCCGTCGGGAACCACGATCGGCCCGACGTCGGAGTAGGGGACGCGGACGTACTCGGCCTGGCCGCCCGCGTACCCGCCCGTGAGGTGCGAGTAGCCGAAGATGCCGCTCATCGGATAGCCGTACAGCACCTCCGACATGTCCGCCTTCTCGGCCGGGTTGGAGTTGTCGCAGGCCGAGTACTGCTGCTTCTCGCAGAAGAAGCACTTGCCGCAGGCGATCACGAACGGGACCACCACCCGCTGGCCCTTCTGCAGGGTCGAGCCCGGCCCCACGTCCACCACCTCGCCCATGAACTCGTGGCCCAGGATGTCGCCCTTGTGCATCGTGGGGATGTAGCTGTCGTAGAGGTGCAGGTCCGAGCCGCAGATGGCGGTGGAGGTCACCCGGATGATGGCGTCGCGCGGGTTGACGATCTGCGGGTCCGGCACCGTCTCCACGCGGACGTCGTGCTTGCCGTGCCAGGTGAGGGCGCGCACGGGGCTTATCCTTGGGCTTGGGCGCCGCCGCGCGGGGCCGCGCCGGCATGTTCGGGATCGGGCGCGGCGGAGGTGGAGATCTCGCCGGTCTCCATCAGCTGCTTGAACCGCCGCAGGTCGCGCCGCGTCTGCACCTTCGGCTCCTTCTGGAACAGCTTGGCGACCAGCTTGCCGAGGTCGCCGCCGGGCGGGTCGTAGACGATGGTGGCGGTGACCTCCGTCCCGCGCCCCGGCGGCGCATCGCGGAACTCCACCGTGCCGGTGTTGCGGATGTCGGCGCCGTCCGCCGACTCCCAGGCGATCAGCGCGCCCGGCTGGTCGGCGGTGACCACGCTGTCCCATTCGACGGTGCGGCCGCCGGGCGCGGCGACCCGCCAGCGCGAGCGGCCGTCGTCCCGCGGCTCGACGCTCTCGATGTTCTCCAGGAACCGCGCCAGGTTCCGGAAGTCGCGCCAGAACGCATAGACCTCCTGGCGGGGCCGGTTGATGGTCACGGTCCGGCCGACCACGGCGGCTTCGCGCCAGCTGCGCTCTTCGGCGGCGGCGTGGGCGACATCGCGCTGATGCACGGCGGCGCTCAGGGGCGCGTCGCTTTCCAGCGCGCGCTCGACATTCTCCGAGGACATGGAATTCAACTCCCGTGGCGGCCAGCAAACCGCGTGTCCGCGGGGAAGGTTCCGACCCTTCACAAAGGTGGGCGGACCGGCGTAACCGTCTGGATTCAGTGGAGGAGGGGCGTGTGATCCGATCGGTGCTGGGGCTCTTTGCAGCGGGCCTCCTGGCGGCGCCGGCGACGGCGGCGACCCTCTATCGCCACGCCGCGCTCTTCGACGGCACGGGCGCGCCGATGCAGGCCGACCGCGCGGTGCTGGTCGAGGGCGAGCGCATCGTCGCCGTGGGTCCGGACGCCCAGGTGGCGGCCGCCGCGCCCAAGGCCGCACGGGTCGTCGACCTCACGGGAAAGTTCCTGCTGCCGGGCCTGGTCGACACCCACGAGCACATGGCCACGCCTCCCAACCGGCGCCGGGCCGAAGCCAACCTGCGCCGCGATCTCTATGGCGGCGTCACCGCGGTGCGCGACATGGCCGACGACCTGCGCAGCGTGGCGGAGTTGGCCCGCGAGAGCCGGGCGGCCGAGATCCCCGCGCCCGACATCTACTATGCGGCCCTGATGGCCGGCCCCAGCTTCTTCGCCGACCCGCGCACCGCCGCCGCCGCCCAGGGCCTGCCGCCCGGCAAGGCGCCCTGGATGCAGGCGATCGACGAGGCCACCGACATCGGCGCCGCGGTGACCCTGGCGCGCGGGACCTCGCCCACGGCGATCAAGATCTACGCAAACCTGCCGGGCCCGCTGGTCGGGAAGATAGCCATGGAGGCGCACCGACAGGGCCTGAAGGTCTGGACCCACAGCGCCGTCTTCCCGGCCACCCCGGCCGAGGTGCTGGACGCCCACCCCGACACCGTCTCCCATACCTGCTACATGGCCTATCAGGTGGTGGGCGTACCGGCCTCCTATCAGCAGAAGACGCCGATCGATCCCGCGCCCTTCGCGGGCGGCGCCAATCCGGTGATGGCCGGCCTGTTCACGCGGATGGCGGCCCAGGGCGTGATCCTCGACGCCACGCTCTATGTCTACGACGAGGCCGAGCGCCATCACGCCGGGACGCCCGGCTCGCCGGCGCCCTACTGCACCACGGCCCTGGCCGCCCTGCTGACCCGCCAGGCCTGGAAGGCGGGCGTGGCCATCTCCACCGGCACCGACGCCGTCGCGGCGGCCGACGATCCCTGGCCCAGCCTCTATGGCGAGCTGGACCTGCTGGCGGGCAAGGTGGGGATGTCACCGGCGCAGGTGCTGCACGCCGCGACGCAGGTCGGGGCCCGCGCCGCGGGCCAGGATGCGGACCTCGGCCTGGTGGCGCCGGGCAAGCTGGCCGACCTGATCGTCACCGACCGCGACCCCACCGCCGACCTCGCCAACCTGAAGACCCTGCGCTTCACGGTGAAGCGCGGCCGCGAATATCCGCGCAGCGGCTACGTCCCGCCTAGCGCCGACGAACTTCAAGGATGCCGACCGATGAGCGACCTGCGCCGCCGCACCCTGCTGGCCCTGGCGGGCGCCGCCGCCGCGGCCGCTCCAGCGCTTGCAGCCGGGACGGACCCGCTTGCGAAGCTGGTGGTGGTCAACGCCCTGGGCGGGCTGGTGGACGCCAACCATCCGGAGGCGCCGCCCACCGTGGTGACGCCCCGCGTCCTGGCCGACGCCCGCGCCTCGGGCATGACCGCCGTCAACTGGACCCTCGGCTACGTGGCCGGCCCGCAGGAGCCGTTCCAGGACAGCATCGCCGATATCGCCAAGGTGGACGCCGAGATCCGCCGCCAGCCGCATGCGCTGCTGAAAGTGTTCACCGCCGCCGACATCCTGCGCGCCAAGGCCGAGCGCAAGATCGGCGTCATCTACGGCTTCCAGAACGCCGCCCAGGTCGGCGGCGACCCGGCCCGCGTGGACATCTTCGCCAACCTCGGGGTGCGGGTGATCCAGCTGACCTACAATGTCGCCAACGCCCTCGGCGACGGCTCCATGGCGCCCGAGGGTCGCGGCCTGACGCCCTTCGGCCGCCAGGTGGTGGAGCGGCTCAACGCCAACCGCGTCATGGTGGATCTCAGCCACTCCGGCCGCCAGATCTGCCTGGACGCCGCCCGGGCCTCCAAGCAGCCGATCTCCATCAACCACACCGGCTGCCGGGCGCTGACCGACCTGCCGCGCAACAAGACCGACGAGGAGCTGCGGCTGGTGGCCGAGCGGGGCGGGTTCGTCGGCGTCTACTTCATGCCGTTCCTGAACCTCTCGGGGCACGCGAGCGCTGAGGACGTGGTCGCCCACATCGAGCACGCGTGGCAGGTCTGCGGCGAGGACCACGTGGGCATCGGCACCGACGGTGGGACCACGCCGATCGACGACCTGGAGGCCTACAAGGCCGCCCTGGCCAAGGAGCACGCCGATCGCGTGGCCAAGGGCATCGCCGCCGCCGGCGAGCGGGCCGACACCCACCCGTTCGTGGACGACCTGCGCGGCCCGGACCAGTTCCGCAAGCTCTACCGTTTGCTCGCCGCCCGCGGCCACCGCCCGGCGCGGCTGGAGAAGCTGATGGGCGGGGCCTTCCTCAGCTACGCCCGCGAAGTCTGGGGGACTTAGAACCGCGCCAACAGCGTGAAGCCCGCGCCCTGGGTGTCGGCCCAGGGCAGGAAGCGGACGTTGTCGTCGTGGGGCTTCGTCAGGAGGTGCGCCGTCAGCTCGCCGATCGCTGCGCCGGCCGCGACGTCATACCAGTGGTGGTCGTGGCTCTGGACGCGCGCGACGCCGACCAGGGTCGCCACGGCGGTCGCCGGCAGCCCCACCTGCCAGCCGTAGCGTTCCTGCAGGTAACCGGCCGCCGCGAACGAAAGGGAAGTGTGGCCCGAGGGGAAGGACTGGTTGTTGCGCCCGTTCGGACGGCGTTCCGGGAAGGCGTGCTTGAGGCCATAGGTCTCCGCCTCCGTCACCCCCAGGCTGAGCGCAAGCTCCTTGCCGCCGGTCCAGTCGCGCTCGTAGGCGGTCTCGCCGAGCGCCGCCGCCGCGAGGCCGCCCAGCCCCACGTCCGCCACCGTACGCCAGCCCTTGTCGCTGGCCGCCGCCGGCCCGGCGCCCAGCGTCGCCCCCAGTGTCATCGCCAAGCCCAGCGCCGCGCCCCTGCGCCTCGTCCAGCCCATCGCAGCTCCTCCAGCCCTCGCCGGAACGACGACGCAGGGCCGGCGGCGCCTCAGCCGCAAAAAATCACGGGCGCGTGAACCGCGAACGCGCCCCGCCGGTTGTCGGCCTGTCCAACCTTGGAGGGATGTCCATGCGGACCCTATATGTCGCCACCGCGGCCACCGCGGCCTTCCTGGCCCTGGCCGCCTGCCAGAAGAAGTCCACCGACACCGCCGGCGGATCGGGCTCCGGCTCGACGCCGGCCGCCGATTCCGCCACGGCCGACAGCTCGGCCAGCGGGGCCATGGGCGGCGCATCGACCGCGCCGCCGCAGCCGAACCCCAACGGCTCCGACACCACCACCGGCCCGACCCCGGGCGGCAGCGCGGCCCCGGGCGCGAGCGCACCGGGCGGCGGCGCCTCTCCGACCTCCGGCGCGACCAACTCCGGCGCCATGTCCTCGAGCAACGCGCCGACCGGCACCGGCGGCTCGCCCCCTCCCAAATAGCGCAACCGCGGCCGGATCCCGGCGTTTCCCTCCTCCACATTGCGCGGAGGAGCGCCATGAAGACCTGGATCCTGGGCGCCGGCCTGGCCATGGCCACGGCCGGCGCTGCGGTCGCCGAAGACCGCGAGGCGGGCGTGCCGCTGAGCCCGGCCGAGGCCGCCGGCGCCTGGACGCTGGAGAGCGCCGGCCATCCCATCTGTACCATCCGCCTCGGCGCCGACCGCTCGGCCCGCGCCGCGTCCGACTGCGCCGGCGCCTTGCCGGGCGCGCCCGCGGGTTGGCGGCCCACCGCCGACGGCATGGCCCTCATCGGCGCCAATGGCCAGGCGCTGCTGGGCTTCAACCGCTGGAGCAACAGCCTCTTCGTCTCCCACCGGGCGAGCGGGGTGGACGTCCAGCTGCGACGGGGTGGCCCCATGAGCTAGGGCGCATACGAAAACGCCCCGGCCAATGACCGGGGCGCTCGCGGATGTCCTGAAGTCGGGATCCTAACCGATCGCCGGCAACAGCATCCGGCTGCGGCGGCGCAGGATGGCGCCGGTGCCGCCGAAGCCCATGATCATCAGCGCCCAGGCCGCCGGTTCCGGCACGCCGGCCGTCACCGGGGTGAAGGCGATCACCCCGTCGTACGAGCCGTTGCCACCGCTCGTCCCGGTGATGACCAGGTGCTGCGCGCCGCCAGCGGTGACGCTGATGTTGTTCAGCACCCGGAACTCGTTCTGTCCGGTGGAAACGATGTTGAAGGCGTGTCCGTTGAACACCACCGAACTGAAGTTGATGTCCTGGTGCGGATCGGTGGTGAAGGTCGAGTTGACCGTGAAGCTGGTCAGCCCGGTCGGGAAGGTAAGGTCGAACACGTCGGTGAAGTCGCCGGCGGCAATGCCGGTGTCACCGTAGTTGGCCGTGATCGAGCCGTCGGGCATGGGCGCCGACCAGGTCACGAAGGTGCTGGCGTGCGCTGCAGAAGCCGTCATGGCGGCGAGCGCGCAGGCGGCAAGGAGAAGTCGTTTCACAGGCGGAGGCCCTCCAAGTTGATGTCCCCGTGGCGGCTCAACACAGAGAGTCCGGCCGTTGTTCCGCTTCGGCCAAAAAACGACGCACTTTCGCCTTATACGCGAGCTTGGCCGTTGGATTCGCGTGAGAAGATCGTTTCCTGGCGGGCTTCAGATCAACGTTTGATAGAAACGCGCGGCACTGGCACGCCGTAGCGCGCGATCCCCGTCCGTGCGTTCAACCATCGGCCCGGCGCCGAGGTTCCGACAGCCAGCCGCGGCGGTCGAATCCCCGACTCGATTTCCGGAGTGGATCGGCGAACCCGGCCTGGCGGGGGTGTATCCGTGCTGCAACCGTCGCGGTAATTCCTCGCCTGCTGGGCGTGTTGCAGCCTTGACAACAACTGTCGCGAAATCGTCACTCCGCGCACAGAACGCCCGGCGACGGTCGGGTGGGGGAGATTGATACTCATGAAATCGCGATTGATTCAGGCCGCATCGTGCGCGGCGCTGCTGGCCTTCGGCGCGGGGGTGAGCGACGCCGCGGCCCAGGCCGCCGCCGCGTCCGGCAACGAAGTCCAGGAAGTGATCGTCACCGGCTCGCGCATCCGCACCAGCCCGCTCGAGCGCGACCAGCCCGTCGTGGCCATCGACCAGGCCAGCGCGGCCAAGCAGGGCCTGACCTCCACGGTCGACCTCCTGCAACGCATCCCGTCCGCGGGTGGCGGCCTGAACACGAAGTTCAACAATTCCGGTAACTTCGGGAACCCGCCAGACGGCGGCGGCGTGGGCGCGGGCTCGGCCGAGATCGACCTGCGTTACCTCTCCAGCCGCCGCGTCCTGGTGCTGGTGGACGGCCTGCGCTGGGTGCCCGGCGCCGCGGCCTCCGGCGTGCCCGGCTCGGTGGACCTCAACACCATCCCGAACGCGATGATCAACCGGATGGAGGTGCTGCAGGAAGGCGCCTCGCCGATCTACGGCTCCGACGCCATCGCCGGGGTGGTCAACATCATCACCAAGGAACGTCAGACCGGCTTCGAAGCCACGGCCCAGATCGGCCAGACGAATCACGGCGACGGCTTCAACCAGGACTACAACGTCAGCTGGGGCGTGAACGAAGGCGGCCTGCACGTCGTCGTCGGCGGCGGCTACTTCAAGCAGGACCCGATCTATGCGGGCGACCGCGACATCAGCCGCTATCCCGAGCCCTACGCCACCTCGTGCCTGGCCGGCGGCTGCTCGTCCGGCACCCCGCTGGGCCGGTTCATCGTCCATGATCCGAACACCAACAACGACCTGAACCTCACCCTGAAGCAGGCCCTCGCGGCCGGCCAGCGGCCGAACTATGTGGCGGGCGACCCCACCGGCGCGGCCTCCAGCTTCAAGGGCTTCAC
Organism: Caulobacterales bacterium; assembly: GCA_019510435.1. Lineage (GTDB taxonomy): Bacteria > Pseudomonadota > Alphaproteobacteria > Caulobacterales > Caulobacteraceae > Phenylobacterium. The sequence continues at coordinate 63,159 of JAEKKJ010000018.1, forward strand.
CACCGCGGACCGGTTCGACTTCCAGCCCTACAACTACATCGAGACCCCGCTGGAGCGGATCAGCCTGTTCGGCTCGCTGTCGCAGGACCTGACCGACAAGATCACCTTCCGCGGCCGCGCCACCTATGTGCAGCGCAAGTCGGCCAACCAGGCCGCCCCGCTGCCGCTGTTCGTCGGCCCCGACGCCGGCAACGGCAACCTGCTGGACACGGTCTCGATCGACCGGACTAACCCCTACAACCCCTTCGGCTTCACGCTGGCGGACGGCACCTACTCCTTCGTCGGCCGCCGCCTGGTGGAAGCCGGTCCGCGCCACTACGAGCAGGAAGTCGACACCTGGAATGTCACCGGCATGCTGACCGGCGAGTTCGCGTCGATCAACGACAAGACCTGGCACTGGGACGTGAACGCGGAATACTCCCGCAACCACGCCGAACAGACCTTCACCGGCAACGTCAACGCCCAGCGCGTGCAGCAGGCCCTGGGCCCGCTCTCGGGCTGCGTGGCCCCCTGCGTGCCGCTGAACCTCTTCGGCGGCGCGGGCAGCATCACCGCCGCCCAGCTGGCCTACATCGGCTTCACCCAGCATGACGTCAGCCAGCAGGAGCTGACCGACCTCTCCGCCAACATCACCGGCGACCTGTTCGATCTGCCGGCGGGGCCGCTGGCCTTCGCCGCCGGCGTCGAGCACCGCCGCACCGAGGGCTACTTCTCGCCCGACGCGGTGGTGGCCGAGGGCCTGTCGGCCGACATCCCGGCCCAGCCGGCGTCCGGCAAGATCACGGTCAAGGAAGCCTACGGCGAACTGCGCATCCCGCTTTTGGCCGACATGCCGTTCATCGACCGGCTGGACGCCTCGCTGGCCGGGCGGATCTTCCACTACTCCACCTCGGGCACGGACGAGACCTACAAGGCCGGCGCGTCTTACCGGCCGATCAAGGAGCTGCTGTTCCGCGGCAGCTACGCCCAGGGCTATCGCGCCCCGTCCATCGGCGAGCTCTACGGCACCGCCAGCCGCTTCGACCAGGAGATCAACGACCCCTGCTCGGGCATCACGGCGGCCACCCCCGCCAACATCCGCGCCAACTGCGTGGCCCACGGCGTTCCGGCCAACGGCAGCTACACCCAGCTGAACCCGCAGCTGCCGGTCATCACCTCCGGCAACAAGACCCTGACGCCCGAGACCAGCCGCAGCTGGAACTTCTCCGGCGTGTGGGAGCCCAGCTGGATGCGTGACAGCGGGCTGGGCACGGGCTCGATCGAGGTGGCCTACACCAACATCAAGCTGGACGACGCCATCCAGGCCCAGAACGGCCAGACCCTGCTGGACCGCTGCGCGGCGACCGGTGACGCGCTCTCCTGCGCCACCATCACCCGCACCAGCTCCGGCGCGATCTCCGGCATCGCCAACCCGCTGATCAACATCGGCGGGATCAAGACCCGCGCCCTGGACCTGAACCTGGTCTGGACCTCGCCGGACTTCGACTGGGGCCGACTGGGCGCGCACTGGTACACCACGCGCCTGCTGGAGTTCACCGAGTACGTGCCGACCTCGTCGGGCCTCGCCCCGATCACGCGTGAAGGCACCGAGCGCGGCAGCCCGGACCAGGCCTATCCGAAGTGGAAGTCCACCCTGATGCTGGACTGGGACAAGGCCGACTTCGGCGCCACGGTCAGCGGCCGCTTCATCTCCGGCGTGCAGGAAGCGGGCGATCCGAACCACCTGGCCAAGCGGCTCTACGCCGACGCCCAGGTGCGCTGGACCCCGAGCCGGTTCGTCGAAGGCCTGGGCATCGCGGTCGGCGTCAACAACCTGTTCGACAAGGACCCGCCCGGCTGCGTCACCTGCGGCCTGAACAACTACGACCCGAACGTCTACGACGCCCCGGGCCGCTACTTCTACCTGCGCCTCAGCTACAAGCGGCCGGGGAGCCGCTGCAAGCTACCCTCGAGCCTCCGCGCAAGCGGAGGCTCAGTCTTTTTGTCCACGAACCACACGAAAAGCACGAACGGCGGGCCATCCGCTGGCGCTCTTGTTCGTGCTTTTCGTGTGGTTCGTGGACAAATAGTTCGAAAGACGCCGCTTGCGCGGCGTCGAGGGGCAGCCCGTCCTTAGCCGACCCGCCGCCAGGTCTGCGACTTGCAGAGCAGGTTGCCGATGAAGCAGCCCTTGGCCTGCAGGGCGCCGCCGCCCTCGACCACCTGGGCCGAGCCGGAGAAGGTCTTGTTCAGGTCGGGCACGAACACCTTGCCCTTCCACACCCCGTCCGATCCCGGCCGCAGCTCGCGGAACAGCGTCGAGCCCAACAGCGGCTGGCCCGAGCCCTTCAGCGCGTCGGCCTGGGCCTTGGGGCTGGCCCAGACCACCACCCCGCACGCCTCGCCCTGGCCGCAGCGGCGGATCTCCAGGTGGACGCTGTTCTTGGGGTTCTGCCAGGTGCCGAAGATCTGCGGCTCGTCGGCGCGCGCAGCGGGAGCCTGGGCCGCGAGGCCCAGGGCGAGGGCGAGGAGGGGGGCAAGCACGCGCATCGCTGTTCTATGTACTGTGCGCGCGCCGAACGCCAAGGGGGATGGCCTTCCGCCGCAGGGCCCGGGGCGCCATGCTCGCCCGGAGGCTTTCCCCCGACGAGGCTTTGCCATGTGCCGCAACATCAAGACGCTGTTCAACTTCGACCCGCCGGCCACCGACGAGGAGATCCGCGCCGCGGCCCTGCAGTTCGTGCGCAAGATCTCCGGCTTCAACACCCCCTCCAAGGCCAACAAGGCCGCGTTCGAGGCGGCCATCGAGGAGGTGTTCCACGCCGGCCGCCACCTGCTCGGCCACCTGGAGACCCAGGCGCCGCCGCGCGATCGGGCCAGCGAGGCGCAGAAGGCCCGGGCCCGCAACGCCCAGCGCTTCGGCCCGCGCGCGACCGCGTGAAGCCAGCGTCGCCGCCATGCCCTGGACCCGCCGCGCCGCGGTCGGCGCCGTCGCTGCGAGCGGCCTGAGCGTGGCCCTGCCGCCCGCCTCCGCCGCAGCCGCCTCGAACCGCCCGCCGGCCGCGCCGCGCATCCACGACGTGGCGGTGATCGGCGCCGGCGTCTTCGGCGCCTGGACCGCCTGGAGCCTGAAGCGCGCCGGCCTGGACGTGGCGCTGGCGGAGCAGCACGCGCCCGGCCACGCCCGCGCCTCGTCCGGCGGCGAGAGCCGGGTGATCCGGGTCAGCTACGGCGCCGATCCGCTCTATTCGCCCATGGCCGAAACCTCGCTCGCGGCCTGGGACCAGCTCTCCGCCCGCGCCGGCCTGCCGATCCTGCACCGCCTCGGCGTCCTGTGGTTCTCGCCGGCCAGCGACGCCTACATGCGCCAGAGCCTGGGCTGGCTGGAACAGCGCGGGCTGGCGCACCGGCGCTTCGACCGCGACGGCCTCGCCGCCGCCTGGCCGCAGATGGTCTTCCACCCCGGCGAGTCCGGCTTCCTGGAGGAGACCTCCGGCGCCCTGATCGCCGGCCGCGGCGTCCAGACGGTGGTGCGCGACGCCGGCCTGACGCCGGTCACCCTGGCCGTGGCCCCAGGCCCGCCGCGCCGGGTCGGCGAGGCCTACGAACTGGCTCCCGGCCTTGCCGCCCGCACCGTGGTCTATGCCTGCGGCCCCTGGCTGCCCAAGCTGTTCCCCGACGTGCTGGCCGGGCGCATCGTACCCACGCGCCAGGAGGTCTACCACTTCGGCCTCGCGCCCGGAGACGCCCGCTTCTCGCCCCCGAACCTGCCGGTCTGGGCCGACTTCAACGCCGGCGACCTGGTCTATGGCTTCCCGGACCTGGAGGGGCAGGGCTTCAAGATGGCCTTCGACGCCCACGGCCCGGTCATCGACCCGGACACCCAGGGCCGCCAGCCCACGCCGGCCGGTGTCGAACGCGCCCGCGCCTACCTCGCCAGCCGCTTCCCGGCGCTGGCCGACGCCCCGCTGATCCACGCCCGCGTCTGCCAGTACGAGAACAGCTCCAACGGCGACTTCCTGATCGATCGCCTCCCGGGGCACGACCGCGTCTGGCTGGTGGGCGCCGGCTCCGGCCATGGCTTCAAGCACGGCCCGGCGATCGGCGAGCGGGTGACCGCCCACATCCTCGATCCGGGCCTGGCCATCGAGCCGCGCTTCAGCCTCGCCACCAAGGCCGCCGAACAGAAGCGGGAGATCTACTGAGGCCGGGCGGCGGGCCCACGGCCCTCGGCGGCCAAATATGTACAGGTCCGCCCCCCACCCGCGGGGTGTAGCGTCGAGCCCAGCCGTGGCCCAAGCCGCGGCCAGCGCCGGCATGCCCGGCGGTTCGGGGGGAACCATGATGATCCGCACACTCACCGGCGCCGTGCTGGCGCTCGGCCTCGGCCTGCCGGCGGCCGCCGCTGATGCGCCCGCTGCGCCGGCCGCGGCCACACCCGCCGCCAAGCCGGGCCCCAGCGACCGCGCCCAGATCGCGGCCCTGGAGAAGGCCTTCGCCGCCGCGGTGGAGACCAAGGACGCCGGCAAGGTGATGGCCTTCTACGCCAAGAAGGGCCTCTTCGTGTTCGATGTGGTCCCGCCGCGCGCCTACCCCAGCTGGGACGCCTACAAGAAGGACTGGGAGGGACTGTTCGCCGAGGCCAAGGGCCCGGTGAAGATCGACATCTCCGACCTGGCCATCGAGGTCTCGGGCGCCATGGCCTACAGCCACAGCATCCAGGTCCTCAGCTACGAGGGCAAGACCGGCCCGACCGCCCCTGTGGTCCGCGTCTCCGACGTCTACCGCAAGGACGGGGGCAAGTGGCGCATCGTCCACGAGCACGTCTCGGTCCCGGTCGACCTCGACACCGGCAAGGCCGACCTGCAGTCCAAGCCCTAAGCCCCGAAGATCCAGCTGGTGGGCAGGCTTGAGAGGGTGACCCCCACCAGCACCATCTGGCCGCCACCGGTCATGTTAATGACGGTGTCCGCGCCCACCTGGGCGACGGTGTAGATCGTCCCGGGGTCGACCTGCACCCGGTCGCCCTCGGAGACGTGGAAGTCGGTCACCCGGTCGAGGCCCGCATCCCCGAAGGTATGGAAGATGTCCGCGCCCGAGCCGCCGGTCATGGTGTCCGAGCCCTTGTCGCCGGAGACGAAGTCGTCGCCCGCGCCGCCCATCACCACGTCGTTGTCCTGGCCCCCTCGGACGATGTCGTTGCCGGCCCCGCCGTCGCAGGTGTCGTTGCCGAGGTTGCCGTACACCAGGTTCTGGCCGTCGGAGCCCACCAGGCTGTCGTTGTCCTTGCCGCCGACCACCCAGTCGTCCCCGCCGCCGGAGACGCAGGTGTCGTTGCCCATGTTGCCGTTGATGTCGTCGAAGCCGGAGCCCCCGACGATGCTGTCGTCGCCGTCGTCGCCGCGCAGGTAGTTGGTGCCGGGGCCGCCCGCGATGGTGTCGGCGCCGCTCCCGCCCGACGCCGTATCGTCGCCGGAACCGGCCACGATCACATCGTCCCCGCCCAGGCCGGACAGGGTCTCGCTGTCGGAATCGCCCATCAGCCCGTCGGCGGTGTCCGACCCGGTCTGGGTCAGCCCGGCATCCACCGCCAGGAAGGTGCGGATTCGCTCCGTCCCGGTGGACTCCCAGACGATGAGGTCAAGGCGCCCGTCGCCGTTGGCGTCGGCAGGCAGCAGTTGCGACAGCGACGCCGTCGGCGGCAGGAACCCCGCCGGCATGGCCAGCCAATGGCCCTGGCCATTGTTGAGGAAGACCGGGTGGGCCGAGCCGTTCGACAGCACGACGTCGATGAAGCCATCGCCGTTCAGGTCCACCAGCCGCGGGCGCAGCGACCAGACCTCACCCTGCATGGCCGCAGGAATGTAGGTCGCGGTCTGGTCCGAGAGCCCACCTCTGCCGTCGCTGATCAGGGCCTGGATGTAGCGCCCGCCGCCGATGTTGAACTCGACCATCACGTCGGCGCGGCCGTCGCCGTTGAAATCATAGGCCTGGGCGTCGACGGAATGGTCGCCCCCGCTCTTGCCAGGCGGCAGCGGCAGGAGCTGGTCGGTCAGGGTGAACCGGCCGTGGCCATCGTTCAGCAGGAGGCGCGAGGTCTGGCTCGTCTGGGTCGCCGTCCCGACGAACATGTCCATGTCGCCGTCCCCTTCGGCGTCGAAGAACGCCGAGCTGGAGAACTGCCAGTGGGCCGTCTCGTCGCTCAGCAGCGGCGGCAGACCCGCCTGGCTCGAGACGAAGTGGCCGGTCCCGTCGTTGATCAGGAACGAGGCGCCCTTGCCGTTCTCGTTGCCCACATAGATGTCCAGGTCGCCGTCCCCGTCGATGTCGACGGCCTCGGTGCTGTGGGTGAACAGCTGCGCCTGCGGCAGGCGGTCGGTGGCGTTGACGAAACCCGTGGCGCCTGACGACAGCATCAGGGTGTTCTGCGCGCCCGGGAACGGGGCGGCGTCATAGCCGTGGTCTGCGATGAACACGTCCGGGCGGCCATCGCCATTGAAGTCGGCGACGATGCTCTCCCGCGGCTGGGTGGTGACCGGCACATTGGCGCCGAACACCGCGGCCGTGGTGTCGGTGAACCCGCCCTTGCCGTCTCCGGCCAGGAATCTCACCGGCACGGTCTTGTCCTGCAGCGGGAAGTAGAAATAGCTCAGCAGGACGTCGACTTTGCCGTCGCCGTTGAAGTCGCCATAGGTGAATTCGGTAGCGCCCGTTCCGTCTGTGCCAGGCCGTGCGGCCAGGTTCGAGGTCTGGATCGAGAAATAGCTCGGCAAGTCTTCCCCCCGTCGTACCGCCTGATTTTCGCCAGCTTAGCCGCCCCCGCCGCCTTCACAACCGGCGTTCTGCGAAGCGTGCGCTGTGACACCTCCTCTCCCCCGGCGAAGCCGAGAGGGAGAGGGTCGGGAGAGGGCTGGCGCAGGCCTCACTGCCGCCAGGCCGCTGGATCAAGGTCCCGCCACGGATCCTCGCCCCACCGCCCGCGTCACCCAGCCAGCCCTCTCCCTACCCTCTCCCTCCCTTCGCTGGGCTCGGGGGAGAGGAGGGCGCACCTCGATGCGCCTGCGGACAAGGCGGCCATCCTTCAGGATGCTGCCCGCCCTTAAGTCCCATGGTTGATTGCGAGCAAACGCTGGCCATGGGTCTCAGGGGGCCGAGGGGGCGGGGTGTCGGCCGACCAATTCGTCCATGAAAAACCCCGCCGGCGTTTCCACCGGCGGGGCTCTCGAGCTCAGGCTAGCTCAGCCGCCCTCAATACCCCTGCAGCCGCGCGTACCGATCGCGGTGGTACGCCTGGTTGCCGAAGGCCGCTTCCGCCGCGCGGGCGCGCTTGAGGTAGAACCCCGCGTCGTGGGCGTCGGTCATGCCGATGCCGCCGTGCATCTGGACCATCTCGTTGCTGACCAGGTGGAAGGTGTCGCCCATCTTGGCCTTGGCCAGCGAGACCAGTTCCGGCACGTCCGGGGCGTCGTTGTCGATGGCGGTCAGGGCCGCCTCCACCGCCGAGCGGGAGAGCTCCAGTTCGGTGAACATCTTGGCCGCGCGGTGCTGCAGGGCCTGGAAGCTGCCGATCACCTGGCCGAACTGCACGCGGGTCTTCAGGTAGTCGAGGGTCACCTCGAAGGCCTGCAAGGCCGCGCCCAGCATCTCGGCGGAGATCCCGGCGCGGGCGCGGTCCAGGGTCTTCTCCAGGAGGGCGGAGCCGCCGGAAAGCTTGTCGGCGTCGCTCACCGCCACGTTCTCGAAGGTGACGTTGGCCGCGCCGCGGCTGTCGGCGAGCGACAGGCGCTGGCGGCTGACGCCGGGCGCATCCGCCTTGACCAGGTAGAGCTCGATGGCGTCGCCCGCCTTCGCCGAGACCACGAACACGTCGGCGGCCATGCCCTCCAGCACGAACACCTTGCGGCCGCTGAGCTTGCCGCCCGCGACCGTGGTGGCGACCTTGTCGGGCGCGTGGTGCGGGCCCTCGTCGACGGCCAGGGTGGCCACCGCCGAGCCCTCGGCGATCTTCGGAAGCCAAGCCTGCTTCTGCGCGTCCGAGCCGCCCAGGACCAGGGCCGAGGCGGCGCCCAGCGCGCTGGCCAGCAGCGGGCTGGCGGTGAGCGTGCGGCCGGTCTCCTCCAGGATCAGGCCCAGGGACAGGTAGCCGAAGTCGGAGCCGCCGTACTCCTCCGGGATGATCACCCCGGCCCAGCCCATCTCCGCCATCTCGTTCCAGGCGGCGGCGTCGTAGCCCAGCTCGGCGCCGCTATCGCGCATCTTGCGGAAGGCGGTGACGGGCGACTTCTCCTGCACCCAGCTCTTCGCCGCGTCGCGCAGCATGCTCTGTTCTTCGGTCAGAACGGCCATGATTTCCTCGTCAAAATCGGTCTTTGGTTTTCAAATCGGGTTGGGGTCAGGATCACTTGCTTTGCGTGAGGTCAGGCAAGCCCAGGATGCGCTTGGAGACGATATTGCTCTGCACCTCCTGGCTGCCGCCGTAGATCGTGAAGGCCTTGCCGAACAGCCAGCCGCGAACGGCGGCCAGCTCCTCCGGCTTGAAGGCCTCGCCCTCCCAGCCCAGGCCCTGGTGGCCCATCACCTCCAGCGCCAGCTCGTGCTTCTCCTGCATCAGCTGGGTGCCGGCGTTCTTCAGGATCGAGCTGGCGGTCGAGGGTCCGGAATTGCCCTTGGACTCGCTCATCACCCGCATGGCGGTCTGCTGGAAGGCGCGCCAGTCCATGGCGTTGCGCGCGATGCGCATGCGCAGGTCCTGGTCGTCGATGCGGCCCTGCTCGTCCACGCCCACATAGTCCTTGGCCATGTCCTCGAGGCTCTTGGCCCCGCCCGCCATGCCCGAGCCGCCGGCGCCGGTCAGGCCCGAGCGCTCGTGTTGCAAGAGGCGCTTGGCGATGGTCCAGCCGCCGTTCAGCGGCCCCACCAGGTCCTTCTTCTCGGCCCGGGCGTCGGTGAAGAAGGTCTCGCAGAACGGCGAGGAGCCGGCGATCAGCGGGATCGGCCGCACCTCGACGCCCGGCTGGTGCATGGTGAAGAGGACGAAGCTGATCCCCTCGTGCTTTTTTGAGGTGTCGGTGCGCACCAGGCAGAAGCACCAGTCGGCCCACTGGGCGCCGCTGGTCCAGATCTTCGAGCCGTTGATCTCGTAGTGGTCGCCCTTGTCCTCGCACTTGGTGGCGAGGCTGGCGAGGTCGGAGCCGGCGCCCGGCTCGGAGAAGCCCTGGCACCACTGGATGTCGCCGCGGCAGATCGGCGGGATGTGCTCGGCCTTCTGCGCCTCGTTGCCGTATTCCAGCAGCGTCGGGCCGAACATCATCACGCCCATGCCGCCGATCGGGTTGTAGGCGCCGGCCCGGGCGAACTCGCCCTGGATCACCCGCGCCTCGGCGGGCGAGAGGCCGCCGCCGCCGTACTGCTTGGGCCAGGTGGGGGTGCCCCAGCCGCGTTCGCCCACCGCCTTGCGCCAGGCCTCCATGTCGGGCGTGGGCTTGGCCCGCTCCTCGCGCATCATCGGGTTCTTGCCCTTCAGCGAAGCGGGGAAATTCGCTTCGACGAAGGCGCGCACCTCGGCCCGGAAGGCCTCCAGGTCAGTCCCGCCAAAATCGGCCATCTGAAATGTCGTCCTCTAAAAACGAGCGTTCGAATTCGGGTGTTGTAGCGCGAATTTGAGCCTTCGGTCAGCCGGCGAATGCGCCGCGTCAGGAGGATTGCGTGGTGTCCGGCAGGCCCAGGATGCGCTTGGAGACGATATTGCTCTGCACCTCCTGGCTGCCGCCGAAGATCGTCCAGGCCTTGCCCGAGAGCCATCCGCGCACCGCCTCCAGCTCGTCCTTGCCGAAGGCCTCTCCATCCCAGCCCAGGCCCTGATGGCCCATGACCTCGAGCAGGAGCTCGGCGCGGGTCTGGCCGATCCAGGTGCCGGAGTTCTTCATCACCGAGGTGGTGGCCGAGGGGTTCACATTGCCCTTCGCCTCGGCCGCCGCCCGGGCCACGGTCAGGGCGTGGGCGCGGGCGTCCATCTCGTTGCGCGCGATGCGCATGCGCAGGTCGGGGTCGGCGATGCGGCCCTTCTCGTCGAGCCCGACGTAGCGCTTGGCGATCTCCGAGACCTTGGCGCCGCCGGTCATCCGGCCGCCGCCCTGGCCCGAGCGTTCGTGCTGCAGTAGCCGCTTGCCGATGGTCCAGCCGCCGTTCAGCGGCCCGACCATGTCGTTCTTCTCCACGCGGGCGTCGGTGAAGAAGGTCTCGCAGAAGGGCGAGCTGCCGGCGATCAGCCGGATCGGCCGCGTCTCCACGCCCGGCTGGTGCATGTCGATCAGCACGAAGGAGATGCCCTCGTGCTTCTTCGAGGTGTCGGTGCGCACCAGGCAGAAGCACCAGTCCGCCCACTGCGCGCCGCTGGTCCAGATCTTCTGGCCGTTGACCTTCCAGTGGTCGCCCGCGTCCTCGCACTTGGTCTGCAGACTGGCGAGGTCCGAACCGGCGCCCGGCTCCGAATAGCCCTGGCACCAGCGCAGCTCGCCGCGCACGATCGGCGGGATGTGGCGCTGCTTCTGGTCCTCGGTCCCGTGTTCCAGCAGCGTCGGGCCGAACATCGAAAGGCCCATCCCCACCATCGGGTTATAGGCGCCGGCCGCGTCCATCTCCTGCTGCAGGACGCGCGCCTCCTGCGCGCTCAGCCCGCCGGCGCCGTACTGCTTCGGCCAGGTGGGGCAGCCCCAGCCCTTCTCGGCCATGCGCTGCTTCCAGGTGAGGGCGTCGCCCGTGGGCTTGAAGCCGCCCGTCATCGCGCGGGTCGCCGCCTCCGGATCGGCGCGCAGCGAGGCCGGGAAATTGGCCTCCAGCCAGTCGCGCGCCTCGGCCCGGAAGGCGTCCAACTCGGCGCCGCCGAAATCCGCCATTCCATCCTCCCTTCGATACCGTTTTTTCTACCCTAGCATCGGTGTTTGCCCGCTTGGAGTCCCGCATCGCAGACGACGCCGCGAAGCGGTGTCTTCGATTGGATGATCCACGAATGCACACGAATGAACACGAATAAGCCGCAGCCCATTCGTGTGCATTCGTGGACAGCTAAAGGAACATCCAATGGCTAGTCGCCGCCTCGGCGCGCGCCGGGCGGCGGCACGGGGAAGGGCGGGAAGAAGAGCTTGCGGAAGCTGATGGAGACCGTGCGGCCCACCGGGTCCAGGTAGGCGGGCTGGTAGCCGACCGGCGTGGCCCCGCTGGCGTCCCGCACCCGCTCGCGCGCATCGAACAGGTTCAGCGCCGCGAAGGTCACGCGGGTCCCGCGCAGGAACGGATGGTGGGCCACCAGGTCGCGGTTCTGGCCCAGGTTGGCGAAGAGGCGCAGGTCCACCTTGGCCAGGCTCCCGAAACGCAGGTCGCCCGTCGGCGAGCCGACCACGCCCTTGACCTCGGTGGCGCTCTTCCAGTTGGCCGAGAGGCGCGCGCCCAGGCCCTTCTCGGTGATCCCGAACTGGCCCTCCACCTGGTGCCGCGGCTGGCCCCCGCCGCTGCCGGCGGCCGAGCCGTTCAGGAGGTCGAAGGTGGGCCCGCCCGCCCGCACCAGCAGCTCGTCCTCGAAATAGACCGTGTGATAGAGCGCCACCTGGATGCGCCCGCCCGGACCGCCGGGCCCGCGTCCGCCGAAGCCGCCGGGGCCCCCGCGGCCCGGACCTCCGCCGCCAGGACCGCCAAAGCCGCGCTGCGGCGCCGCGTCCGACATCCGCGGCTCGCCGGCCGCCGGTGCCTGGTCCGCCCGCGCGCCATCGGCCGGCGCCTCGGCGGTCGGCGGGGGAGCCTGCGGCCGACGCTCGCCCGGTGGTGGGAAGCGCCGCTGCGGCGGCTGCGGGCCAAATGGCCGCGAATAGTTGAAGCCCCAGCGCAGCTGCTCGCGACGCTCGCGCGCGAAGTTCACCGGCCGGTTGTCCACCACGGCCAACTCGCCGGCCGCATCGCGCACGAACCGGTCCGGGAACGCCGCTTCGATCTCCGCCGTGGCGGCCGGGAAGGTCTCGATCGGATTGCGGATCCGGCTCTTCACATAGTTGGCGGTGAAGGTCAGGTCCTGGCCGGCCAGCGGCCTCAGGGTCAGGCCCACCTTGGTCACGTCGCGGTCGTCTCCGATCAGGGCCGGGTTGCCGCCGTCGATGCGGCGCACGTCCACGGTGCGGCCAGTGGCGAAGTCGAACACCCGCGCGCCCTCGGTGGTCACCACCGGGCCGCCCAGCTGGGCCATGGTCGGCGCGGCCTCGTCGTGGGTGTGGCTGACGATCAGGTTGACCCCGGTGACCGGCGTCCAGTTCAGGCCCGCGCCCACCACCACCAGGTCGCCGAAGTCCGACAAGTGGTTGATGGCCGCATTGCCGTTGATCGAGAGGTCGCCGACGAACGCCAGCACCCCCTTTGACCGGCTGGTCAGCGGCAGGTCCAGGTTGCCCTGGGCCGAAACGGTGTTGCGCGACAGGTCCGCCGACTGCCGTCCCGTCGGCCGCTCCGAGACCGACGAGAGCCAGCTGCCCGCTTCGCCCACCCGCACACTGGCGTAGAGCGGGCCGGCCGGCCCCTGCCAGAGCGGCCCGCTCACCAGGGCGTGGACGTTGAAGGCGTCGGTGTCGGACTGCGCCTTCTCCTCGGCCCGGCGCACCAGAAGGTCCGTCGGCCACGGGGCGAAGGGATTGAAGCTCGGCGAGCGGGCGGCCGCCGCGGCGCTGAGCAGGCTCGTGTCCACGCCCACGTCGCTGCGCGTCAGCGAGCTCCCATGGTCGTAGGCGCTGGTGAGCGACAGCCGCCAGCTGGCCGCGTCGCGGTTCAGCGTCCCGCCCAGGTGCGCCGTCCAGCCCTCGGTCTGCTGCTTCAGCGCCCCGAAGGCGTCCACGTAGCGGTCCACAGCCACGTCCCGCCCGAACGGCGAGAACGGATCGCCCGCCGGCACGACCACGCTGGCGCCCGGCAGTCCGCGCAGGCTGTCGCTGGACGTCGCGCCCAGGGTGGCGTTCACGGTCCCCTGGAAGCCGCCTGGCAGGGCGCGGGTGAGGACGCCGTTGGCCGACACCTCCCGCGTCTTCGGCGTCAGGGTCCGGTAGGGCCCGACGTCGGTGACATTGGCCACCTGGCCCACATCGCCCAGTTTCAGCGGCCCGCCGACGCTCGCGGGCAGCCCCGCCGCCGTGACGGGCCTGCCGGCCAGCCCGCTCAGCGCCGGGTCGATCTCCCCGCCGGGCGCCGCAGCGGTGACATTGCCCCTGAGGTCGAACGGCAGGTCGGGCCTGAGCGGGGTCAGCCGCCGGTCGGCCTCGGTGAGCGACCCCGAGCCCTGCACCTTCAGGTCCAGGTTCAGCCGGTCGTCGCGGCGCACGTTGAAGAGGTCGATCTCGGCGCTGCCGCTCTCGGCCCCGCCCTCGGTGGCCATGCGCGCGCCGGCCTCCGTCGTAGTGGCGCGGAAGAAGCGCCGCAGCACGATGTTCACCACCCGCTGGTCGGCGGTGTAGCCGTACTTCAGCGCCACCTCCTCGGGCAGGATGTCGACGCGCTGGATCGCCTCGGTGGGGATGTCGCGGATCTCGTTGAAGCCCGAGATGCGCCGCCCGTTCAGCAGCACCACCGGCGCCTCGCCGCCGCGGCCGCGGCCGCTCGTGATCTGCGGCGCCAGCTCGTCCAGCAGCTCGCTCACCGAGCTGACGCCATAGGACTGGATCTCCGCCGGGCTGAGTTGCACCTCCGGCTTGATGTCGCCGATCACCGCGCCGGGCTGCGGCCGCTGGCGCGATCCCGTCACCACAAGCTCGGAGACGGTGTTTTCGTCTTCATCCTCGACGGCCGGCGGCGGCTTGGGCTTGGCGGCCCTGGCCGCAGCGGGCGCCTTGGCCGCGGGGCTCTGGGCCAGCGCCGGCGCCGCCCACAGCGCCGCCGTCCCGGCGAACAGCGCCGCCAGCGCCGCGCCCCGCCCCGCACGCACCCTCTCGCTCACCCGCACGCCACCCGCCGCCAATCGTCCCGCGCCTCTCCTAGCGGGCAAACCGCAACAGCGTATTGCACGACCGTTTCGCCCCGCGACGAGCGCGAAACCTATCAGCGCAAGTCGCATCTCCCTTTAAGCTCGTCATGGCCGGGCTTGTCCCGGCCACCCATGAACTCCGCGGCCGACCTGGAAAACGCAGCGCCGCCGCCGCACACTTCTCTGTCGAGCGGTGATCATGGCTGGCCGGGACAAGCCCGGCCATGACGAGCGGGGAGGGAAGGGGTGAATGCGGTCTACATGATGGCCAGCCGCAAGCACGGCACGATCTATGTCGGCGTCACCAGCGAACTCCTCCAACGGGCCCATCAGCACCGCGAGGGCCTGATCGATGGCTTCACCAAGCGCTACGGCGTTCGACGGCTCGTCTGGTTCGAGCCCCACGACAGCATCGTCGAGGCGATCCAACGCGAGAAGTCGCTCAAGAAGTACCGGCGCGAATGGAAGATCAACCTGATCGAGCGGGACAATCCCCAATGGGACGACCTCTTCCCGCAGTTCTTCCGCGAGGAGGGACCGCTTGCTCACCTCCAGCCGATTGAGCCAGCCAGATAGCCAAACCCCCTACCTCGGGTCGGGCAGGCCCAGGACGCGTTTGGAGACCACGTTCAGGTTGATCTCCGAGGTGCCGCCCTCGATGGAGTTGGCCTTGGAGCGCAGCATCACCCGCATGGCCTGGACCTCGGCCGGGGAGAAGCCGTCGCCGCCCCAGCCCAGGTCCTGGGAGCCCAGAGCCTCGATCAGGAGCTCGTTGCGCTCCTGGGCGATCTTGGCGCCGGCGTACTTCATGATCGCCGCGGTGTTGGAGGGACCGTTCGTGGCGGCCTCCTCGCGCACCCGGGTCATGGTCAGCTGGAAGGCGCGCGCCTCCATCAGGTGGTCGGTGAGCCGCCGGCGCAGGTCCGGGTCGGCCAGCCGGCCGTCGGCGTCCAGGCCCACATAGTCCCGCGCCGCCTCGGCCACCGTCGGCATGGCCACCGTCTGGCCGATGTTGCCGCCGCCCAGGCTGCCGGCGATCGAGTCGCGCTCGAACTGCATCAGCCGCTTGGCGATCGTCCAGCCGCCGTTCAATGGCCCGAACAGCTGGTCCTTGGGGACCTTCACGTCGCTGAAGAAGGTCTCGCAGAAGGGCGAGGTGCCGTTGATCAGCGGGATCGGCCGCACCTCCACGCCGGGCGCCTTCATGTCGATCAGCAGGAAGCTGATCCCCTCGTGCTTCTTGGCCGTGTCGGTGCGCACCAGGCAGTAGCAGCGGTCGGCGTGCTGGGCGCCGCTGGTCCAGACCTTCTGGCCGTTGACCAGGAAGTGGTCGCCCTTGTCCTCGGCCCGCGTCTGCAGGCCCGCCAGGTCCGAGCCGGCGCCAGGCTCGGAATAGCCCTGGCACCACCAGACCTCGCCCATGACGATGCCGGGCATGTGCTCGCGCTTCAGCGCCTCGCTGCCGTATTCCAGGAGGGTCGGGCCGAAGAACGCCACGCCCATGCCGCCGATCGGGTTGCGGGCGCCGATGCGGGCCATCTCCTCGGCCAGCACGCGGGCCTGTTCGCGGGTGAGCCCGCCGCCGCCGTAGGCCTTGGGCCAGGTGGGCGTGCCCCAGCCCTTGGACCCCAGCGCCAGCCTCCACGCGCGGGCCGCCTCGCTCTCGGGCCGCGCCTGCAGCTTGGCGAGCTGCGCGTCGGCGTCATGCGCCAGGGCCTTGGGGAAATTCGCCTCCAGCCACGCGCGGGCCTCGGCCCGGAACGTCTCCACCTCGCCGCCGAAATCGGCCATCTCTCGCTCCTCCTGCGCCCGTCCCTCTTTGGCGGGGACCGTGCGCTCTACTTCGGGTCGGGCAGGCCCAGCACCCGCTTGGCCACCACGTTCAGGTTTACTTCCGAGGTGCCGCCCTCGATCGAATTGGCCTTGGTGCGCAGCCAGCCGCGCGTGGCCACGATCTCGGGCGTCTCGAAGCCGGGACCCTCCCAGCCCAGGCCTTGGTGGCCCAGCGCCTCGATCATCAGCTCCGAGCGCTCCTTGGCGAACTCGGCGGCCGCATATTTGATGATCGAGGTGGTCGCCGAAGGACCATTGCCCGCCTTCGACTCCGCCGCCGAGCGGGCGATGGTCAGGCGCAGGGCCTGGAAGTCCATCTTGTTGCGGGTGATCCGCGCGCGCAGGTCGGCGTCGGAGAGCTCGCCCTCGTCGCCGGCGTAGCGCTTGGCGATCGCCGCCAGGTCGCCCGAGGCCCCGCCCGCCGAGCCGCCCTCGCCGAAGCCGGCCGAGATGTTCTGCCGCTCGTACTGCAGCAGCCGCTTGGCGATCTCCCAGCCGCCGTTCACCCGGCCGACCAGGTTCTCCTTGGGGATCTTCACGTCGGTGAAGAAGGTCTCGCAGAACGGGCTCTCGCCGCTGATCAGCGGGATCGGCCGCGTCTCCACGCCGGGGCTCGCCATGTCGATCAGCACGAAGGAGATGCCCTCGTGCTTTTTGGAGGTGTCGGTGCGCACCAGGCAGAAGCACCAGTCGGCCTTGTCGGCGTAGCTGGTCCAGATCTTCGAGCCGTTGATCAGCCAGTGGTCGCCCTTGTCCTCGCACTTGGTCGCCAGGGCCGCCAGGTCCGAGCCCGCGCCGGGCTCGGAATAGCCCTGGCACCACCGCACCTCGCCGCGGACGATCCGGGGCAGGTGCTCCTGCTTCTGGGCCTCGTTGGCGTACTCCAGCAGCACCGGGCCCAGCATCCAGATGCCGAACGCCAGCACCGGCGGGCGGTACTTGCCCGCGGCCAGCTCCTTCTCCAGCACCCGCGCCTGGGCCGGTGACAATCCGCCGCCGCCGTATTCCCGCGGCCAGGTCGGCGTGGTCCAGCCCTTCTCGGCCATGCGCCGCATCCAGACGATCTGCGGATCGTCCGAGCCGATGAAGGCGCGTCCGCCCCAGATGGCCTCCGGGTCTGTCTTGGCCTTGGGGTCGCGCAGTTCCGGCGGGTACAGGGCGGCCAGCTGCTCGCGCACCTCCCGCGCGAACGCGTCGAGTTCGGTGGCGCCGAAGTCGGCCATGGCGAGGCTCCTGCAGTCAGACGATCCCCCAACCTAGCGCCCGGGCAGGCGAGGGCAAGCGCATTGAAACGTCTGTTTGAGCGAACCGGCCGCAACCTCCCTATAAGGGGCCCGCTATTAGAGGGGCCGATGCGTTTTCTCCGCGACCTTTGGCCGGCGGCCACCGCCGCTGCGCCCTGGACGGCCGCCGCCCTGACCTGGGCGGCGGGCCTGATGCTGCTCGCCTCTGGGGCGACGCCGTCCGAACCCGCGCGGTTCGTGGCGCTGATGAAGATCGAGCCGGTGATCCTCATCGAGATCAGCCACTTCCTCTCCAGCATCCTGGGCCTGGCCCTGGTGATCCTGGCCTTCGGCCTGCGCGCGCGCCAGGACGCCGCCTGGGCCGCCACCATGATCGTGGTCCTGGTCGCCGCGCCGCTGTCGCTGGTGAAGGGCTTTGTCTGGGAGGAGACCACCGCCCTGGTGACCCTGGCGGCCCTGCTGGCGCCCTTCCACCACGCGTTCCCGCGCAAGACCCGGCTGACGCGCATGGAGGTGACCCCCGGCTGGCTCTTCTCCGCGCTCTGCCTGGTGCTGGGGGCCGGGCTCCTCGGCCTCTGGTCGTTCGAACACG
This sequence comes from Caulobacterales bacterium, assembly GCA_019510435.1. Classification (GTDB taxonomy): domain Bacteria; phylum Pseudomonadota; class Alphaproteobacteria; order Caulobacterales; family Caulobacteraceae; genus Phenylobacterium. The sequence continues at coordinate 80,797 of JAEKKJ010000018.1, forward strand.
CCGACTACGCCGACCAGCCCTGGTGGCGGCTGATGGCGGACGCCGACGCCAACCGCTCGCTGCGCGCCTGGGCCGGCTCGGCCCTGGTGCTGTTCGGCTTCGGGATCTGGCGCCTGTTCGTCTCTGCCGCCACCCCGCCGATCGTCGGCGAGGAGGATCCGGACTTCCAGCGCGTGCGCGCCATCCTCGCCAGCGCCGAGTCCGCCAGGCCCGGCTCCAACCTCGCCCTGCTCGGCGACAAGCGGTTCCTGTTCTCGCCATCCGGCGACAGCTTCCTGATGTTCGGGGTGCGCGGGCGCAGCTGGATCGCCCTGGGCGCCCCCGTCGGGCGTCACGACGAGCGGCTGGAGCTGATGTGGCGCTTCCGCGAGCTGGCCGACGCCCACGCCGCGCGGCCCGGCTTCTATGGCCTCGACGCGGAGGACCTGCCCGACGCGGTGGAGCTGGGCTTCGCGATCCAGAAGCTGGGCGAATCGGCGCTGACCCCGCTGGAGACCTTCAGCCTGGAGGGGCGCCGCCGTGGCAACCTGCGCCGCGCCTGGCGCAAGGCGGCGGAGGAGGGGGCGACCTTCGAGGTGGTCCCGCCCGAGCGCGTCCCGCCGCTGCTGCCCGACCTGCGCGCGGTCTCCGACACCTGGCTGGCCGGCCAGGCGGGCGGCGAGAAGGGCTTCTCCCTGGGCGGCTTCCACGACGCCTATGTCAGCGAGTTCCCGGTGGCGGTCGTGCGCTGGCAGGGCAAGATCATCGCCTTCGCCACCCTCTGGCCGGTGGCCAGCAAGGAGGCCTTCTCCATCGACCTGATGCGCTATGTGGAGGAGGGCCCGCGCAACATCATGGACTACCTCTTCGTCGAGCTGATGGAGTGGGGCCGCGGCCAGGGCTACACCGCCTTCGACTTCGGCATGGCGCCGCTCTCCGGCCTCGACGACCGGCCGCTGGCGCCGATGATGTCCCGCGTCGGCCGGCTGCTCTTCGACCGCGGCGAGGAGATCTACAACTTCCAGGGCGTGCGCCGGTACAAGGACAAGTACGACCCGCTCTGGCAGCCGCGCTACGTCGCCTGCGCCCGCAAGTGGGCCATCCCCCTGCTGCTCGCCGACGCCAGCCTCCTGGCCTCCGGCGGCGTGGTCGGCCTCACCCGGCGCCCGAAGCGGGTCGAGGAGGCCCTGCCGCAGGCGGCCTGACGGCGGCTCGGCTCAGCGGCCGCGCAGCTGCACGCCCAGCATCCGCAGCCCGATCCCCAGCATCGCCACCGCAGCGGCCGCCGTGGTGACCATGATCAGCCGCCAGGGAATCAGCCGCGGGCCCTTCGCCAGGTTGGGCGGCCGCGATCCGCGCCAGCCCGCGAACGTCGCCACCGCCGCGCACGAGGCGCCCACCGCCAGCACCACGCCCAAGTCCCAATCCATGGCCGAGCCTTAGGCCAGGCCGGGCCGGCCATCCACAGGAACCCGCATCCGCCACTACATCTGGTGTTAAGCGTTCGTTTACACCCCAGGAATCGGTGGTTAGCGTCCTATCTCAGGCGGAGAAGCGATTCGGATGAGCGCGGGGGCGCCCTGGAGCGTCAAGGGGATTGACCCGAAGGCCCGCGAGGTCGCCAAGGACCTTGCCCGGCGTTCCGGCATGACGCTGGGCGAGTGGCTGAACCGGGTCATCCTCGAGGATGACCTGCCGGACGAGGTGAGCGCCGAGTCGCAGTTCGCCGAACGCCCGCAGCGGATGTCCGACGCCATCCCGCACCTGCGCGCCGTGCCGTCCAGCCTGCCGCCCATCGGCTCGCCCGATATCGGTCGCGTGGCCGTGGCCCTGGACCGGCTGACCGACCGCATCGAGGCCTCCGAGACCCGTACCGGCCTCGCCATCTCCGGCGTCGAGCATTCGATCCGCCAGGCCCTGGCCCGCATCGAGACCGCCGAGCGCGAGCAGCAGGCCGCGGCCCAGCGCCTGGAGGGGCTGCTGGCCGAGACCAACGCCGAGCAGAGCTATTTCGGCGAGCGCCTGCGCCGCCTGGAGGCCGAGCCCGGCCCCCGCGCGGACGAGACCTCGCGCGCTCTCGAAGGCCGCCTGGCCCGCGCCGAGCCGGAGCAGGTGGTTGAGGCCGTGCTGGCCCGCCTGGGCGATCGCATCGCCGCCGCCGAGGCGCGCACCGGCGCGGCGCTTGCCGACCTCAAGGGCGCCTTCGTGGCCCTCGACCGCCGCCTGGGCGCGGTGGAGCAGGGCGGGGTCGGCGAACAGGCCGAGCTGCGCTTCGAGGCCCTGGCCCAGGTCTTCACCCACCGCCTGGACGCGGTTCGCGCGGAGGTGGCCGAGAAGCTCGCCGCCGCCGGCGGGCCGGAGATCGAGGCGCGCTTCGCCCAGATGGGCGAGGCGGTCCGCGCCGCCGAGCAGCGCTCGGCCAAGGCGGTCGAGGAGATGGGCCGGCAGGTGCTGAGCATGGCCGAGGCGGTCGGCCGCAAGCTGCTGGATGTGGACGAGCGCAGCGCCCAGGCCATCGACCAGGTGGGGACCGAGGTGGCCCGCGTGGCCGGCGCCGTCGAGCTGCGCCTGGCGCGCGGCGAACAGACCCAGGCCGAGGCCTTCGAGCGCCTCTCCGGCGAACTCACCCGCGTCACCGAGGCCCTCACTGAGCGCCTGGCGGTCTCCGAGCAGCGCGCCGCCGCCGCCATCGAGGGCGTCGGCGACCAGGTCGCCCGGGTCACCGAGCGGATCGAGGCGCGCCACGACCGCGCCGCCATCGACGCCGCCGCCCGGATGGCCGAGGTCGAGACCCGCGCCGCCGAGCAGCTGCGGCCAACCCAGACGGACTTTGCCCAGACAGACCTGGCCCAGACCGACTTCGTCCAGCCCGATCTCGCCGAGCCCGATCTCGCTGAGCCCGATCTCCCCCAGACCGACCTGGCGGCGACCCTCGGTCCGCCTCCGGAGCCGGAACTGGAATCGGAGCTGGAGCCCGAGCTGGCGTTCGCCGCCGCCGCGGCCTTCGGCCCCGAGCTCTTCTCCCGCGCCGAACCCGAGCCCGCGCCCGGCGCCGAGCCGCGTCCGGAAACCGTCCACGCCGCCTGGCGCCGCCTTGATCTGGACGTGCCGGAGCCGGAGGTTCCCGAGAGCTTCGCGCCGATCGTGGAGACCGACGAGGACCTGTTCGCCGCCGATCCCCAGGACCGCCCGCCGGTGCGCGGTCCGGAGCTTTCGACGCGCGAAGTGATCGAGCAGGCCCGCGCCGCCGCCCGCGCCGCCAGCCAGGGCCCGGGCGTCCCGGAGGGGACCGAGGCCCTGCGCATGCGCGCCAAGGTCGGCGCCGGCGTCTCGGGCCGCCTGTTCACCGGGTTCGGCAAGCCGAAGAAGCAGGCCACCACTCTGCAGACCGCCCTGATGGTCGCCGGCGGCGCCGCCTTCCTGAGCGTCAGCGCCGCGGGCCTGACCCTGATGCAGGGACCGGCGCGCCCGCAGGAGCCGGCCCAGCTGGAGCCGCAGGGCGTCGCGCCGCGTGCGGCGGTGGCCCTCGCGCCCGGCTTTGCGCCCGCGCCGGCCGCCGACGCCCTCGCCGTCGCGCCGCCTTCGTTCGAGCAGGTCCGCGCCGAGGTCGAGGCGGGCCACGCCAGCGCGATCGACCCCCTGCGCGCCCTGGCGGCCGCGGGCGACCCGCAGGCCCAGCTCTACCTGGCCGACCTGCTGGACGCCGGCCGCGCCGGGCTGGCGCGCGATCCGACCGAGGCCCGCCGCCTCACCGCCCTGGCCGCCGACGCCGGCGACGCCAAGGCCATGCACAATCTGGGCGTCTACGAGTTCCGAGGGGAGGGCGGTCCTGTGGACCTGGCCAGCGCTGTCGGCTGGTTCCGCAGGGCCGCTTCCGCCGGCGTGGTGGAGAGCCAGTACAACCTGGGCCTCCTCTACCAGTCGGGCAGCGGCGTGCCCAAGGACCTGGCTCAGGCGCGCCACTGGTTCGGCCTCGCCGCCCAGCACGGTGACGCCGAGGCGCGCAAGGCCCTGGCTGAGCTCACGCCGCCGAAGCGCGAGATCCCCCGTGCCGCCGCGCCGGCTCGGGCGGCCCTGCGCCCCAGCGCCGCCCGTCGCGACCCGCCGGCCGGCTCGCCCAATGTCATGCAGGCCCAGGTGATCCTGGCCCGGCTGGGCTATTTCGAGGGGTCCGCCGACGGCCACGTCAGCGACGCCTACCGCGTGGCGCTCTTCCGCTACCAGCAGGACCAGCGCGACCAGATGGCCGGGCCCCGCCCCTACGCCGTCGCCGTCCAGCGTTGACCCGACCCGTGGTCCGGTCGTAGGCCGGCCGCGTGGACATCTACCTCCCCATCGCCGAGGTGGCGGTCAATGCGCCGCTGATCGTGGGCCTGGGCGCGCTGGTCGGCTTCATCTCGGGCATGTTCGGGATCGGCGGCGGGTTCCTGATGACCCCGCTCCTGGTGTTCTTCGGCGTGCCGGCGCCGGTAGCGGTCTCGTCCATGGCCAACCACGTGGCCGCTTCGTCCATGTCCAGCGTCATCGCCTACGGCCGCCGCCGGGCGGTGGACCTGCGGATGGGGGCGGTGCTGGCGGCCGGCGGCATCGTCGGCGCCTTCGCAGGCGTCGAGCTATTCCGGGTGCTGCGCCTCCTGGGCCAGGCGGACCTGGTGGTGGCGGTTTCCTACCTCGTCTTCCTCAGCATCATCGGCGGGCTGATGCTCTGGGAATCCGCCGGCGCCATCCTGCGCCGCCGCCGGGGCCAGCCGCCGCCGCCGCGGCGCGACCGCCGCCCCGTCTGGCTCTATGGCCTGCCGCTGAAGATGCGTTTCCCGCGCTCACGGCTCTACATCAGCGTCATCCCGCCCCTGCTGCTGGGCGCCTTCGTCGGCGTCCTGTCGGCGATCATGGGCGTCGGCGGCGGCTTCGTCCTGGTCCCGGCCATGGTCTACATCCTGCGCATGCCCGCCGGCATGGTGGTGGGCACCAGCCTGATGCAGATCATCATCACCACCGCGCTCACCGGGGTGCTGCAGGCCGGCCGCAACCAGACCGTGGACATCGTGCTGGCTACCCTCTTGCTGCTGGGCGGCGTAGTCGGCGCCCAGCTGGGCGCCCGCGCCTCCAGCCGCTTCCGGGCCGAGGAGCTGCGCGCCATCCTGGCGCTCATCGTCCTGCTGGTGGGCCTGCGCATGGGCCTGGGCCTCTTCTTCCGGCCGGACGAGCCCTTCGTCCTGATGTCGGGGGCCGGCTGATGGCCCCAGCCCTCCCGCCGGCCCCGCCGCTGCTGCAGATCCAGCCGCCGACCACCGCCGCCGTCTCCGCCGCGCTCACCGAGACCACGGTGCAGGTGAAGTCCGACTTCCGCGGCGCGCGCATCGTGCTCTACGGCGCGGTGTTCGACCCCGGCGGCCACCCCGGCGACGTGGTGGTCATCGTGCGCGGCCCCGACCAGCCGGTGCGCATCACCCGCAAGCAGCGCATCGCCGGTCTCTGGCTCAACAGCCGCCCGGTGGTGTTCCAGGGCGCGCCCGGCTTCTACCGCGCGGCCTCCAACCGCCCGCTGGACGACATCGCCAACTTCGGCGAGTTGCGTCGCCTGGGCGCGGGCCTGGACCACCTGGCCATCAACGCCCCGGCCGAGCAGCGCACCGTCACCCGCTACGGCGTGCGCGACGTGGTGGTGAGCCAGCTGGGCGCCGACTACTACGACTGGCGCAGCGCCGTCGTGCGCCTGAAGGAGAAAGCCCACCTCTACGACGAGGACGACCATGGCGTGCGGTTCGTCGACCGCGGCCTGTTCCGCGCCGAGATCGCCCTGCCGGCCGCCGCGCCCACCGGCGTCTACCGCGCCGACATCCTGCTCTTCCAGCACGGCCGGCTGGTGTCGGCCCGCGCCCGCACGCTGACGGTGGAGAAGGTCGGCCTCGAACGGGCCCTTTACGTCTGGGCGCACGTCAGGCCATGGTCCTATGGCCTGGCCTCGATGGCGTTCGCCCTCGCGGTCGGCTGGGCGGCCTCGGCGGCGTTCCGGAGAGACTGATTGCTCATGGATGAGACGCAGGCCGCCGCCCGGGCGGAGTCCATCCCGGCGCCGCTGTGGGGCATCGCCCTCACCGCGCTCGCGCCGTTCCCCGCGGCCGGCGTCGCCTACGCCTATGGCCCGCCGCACCTCATGCGCCCGGCCCTGACCATCATACTGGCCTGGTCGGCGGTGGTGCTGTCGTTCCTGGGCGGCGTGCGCTGGGGCCTGGAGACGCGCGAGCCCGCGCCGCGCTGGCAGCGCCAGGTCTTCTCGTTCCTGGCCGCGGTGGCTGGGGCGGTGATCCTGCTCACCCGCGGGCGCGTTCCCGACACCTGGATCGTCGGCGGCTTCATCACCGCCTTCATGATCCAGTGGCTGTTCGACCACCAGACGCCGAACACCCCCTCGCGCTACCCCGTCCTCTCCACCGCGGTCACCACCGCCGCCTGCGCCTCCCTGGCCATGGTGCTGGAGCGGGCGCTGCACAGCTGAGCGCGCGGCGCGGAATCTCCTCGACGCACCGGCGAAGGCGTCTAGGCTTCGGCATGGACGATCCCAAGCCCGCGCCCGAGCCGCGCCCTCTCTATACGCCGGAGTTCGCGGCCAAGCGTCGGCGCAGCATCTTCTGGGCCATGATCATGTGCCTCGGCATGGGCGCCGCCTTGACCGCCGACGCCCTCTATCAGCGCACGCACGGCGGCATGGTCAGCATGGGCTACAGGCACGGTTCGTACCCCTGGTGGATGGTGGTCCCGATGGGGGTCGGCCTCTTGATGCTGGGGGCCTGGGGCCTCTGGGACAATCTGCGCGGCCGCGACTGAGCGCGACCGGGACCGCCCCCTTCCCACCCTCGCCGAACGCTGTATCCTAACAGTGTCAACATTCGGCGGAGCGATGACATGGCGGGCGGCGAGACGGTGCTGGTCACGGGCGGGTCGGGGTTCATCGGCAGCTGGTGCGTGATCGGCCTCCTGCAGCAGGGCTATGTGGTCCGCACCACCGTCCGCGACCTCGCCAAGGAGCCCGCCGCGCGCGCCGCCATCGCCGGCGTGGTCGATCCGGGCAACCGCCTCTCCTTCCACGCCGCCAACCTCAGCCACGACGACGGCTGGGACGCCGCCGTCGACGGCTGCGACTACGTCCTGCACGTGGCCTCGCCCCTGGGCGTGGCCGAGCCCAAGGATCCCGACGTGCTGATCAAGCCCGCCCGGGAAGGCGCCCGTCGCGCGATCTCCGCCGCCATCAAGGCCGGCGTGAAGCGGGTGGTGCAGACCTCCTCGGTCGCCGCCACCATCAAGACCGCCGACAAGGGCGACTGGACCGCCGACGAGACCCAGTGGACCGATCCCAAGGCCAAGGGCGTCTCGGCCTACGCCCAGTCCAAGACCCTGGCCGAGCGCGCGGCCTGGGAGCTGATCGAGACCGCCGGCGGCAAGACCACCCTAGCCACGGTCAACCCCACGCTGGTGCTGGGCCCGGTGATCAGCGCGGACTTCTCGGACTCAGTCCAGGTGGTCGAGCGCCTGATGACAGGGCGCGTTCCGGGCGTGCCCCGCCTGGGCTTCAACATCGTCGACGTGCGCGACGTGGCCGACCTGCACATCCGCGCCATGACCGCGCCGCAGGCCGCCGGCCAGCGTTTCATCGCCGCGGGGAACTACGCCTGGATGGCCGACCTCGCGGCGGTCCTGAAGGCCGGGCTGCCGGCAGCGGCGGCGGCGAAGATCACCACCCGCAAGGTGCCGGACGTGGTGCTGCGGCTCGTGGGTCTGTTCGACAAGGAGCTGGCCTCGGTCACGCCGAACCTGGGCCACAAGCACGACTTCGTCTCCGCCAAGGCCCAGACCCTGCTCGGCTGGAAACCCCGCCCCCTCGCCGAGACGGTGCTGGACTGCGGAAACAGCCTGCTGGCCAAGGGCGTGGCCTAGGCTGGCGCCTGCGGCCGCGCGTGCCGCGGCTGGTACAGGGCCACCGCGCCGCCGCCGGGCAGGTCGATGCGGGTGCGCACGCCCCAGCCCACGCTCTCGGGCTCGGCGCAGGCCGCGCCCTTGGCCTCCAGCTCGGCCATGGTGGCGGCCAGGTCGTCGCACATCAGGTAGAGCTCGTGGTTGTCGCCGCCCTCGGCCGGGTGGACCGCCACCTCCGCCGGCGGCAGGGCGAAGATCAGCCAGCCGCGTCCGGCGTCCACATAGGGCAGGCCCAGCACGTCCCGGAAGAAGGCGCGGTCCGCCTCCGCATCCCGCGAATAGATGATGACGTGGGCCCCGTTGATCATCCCGCGGTGTCCGATCCTGCTTGTCGAAGCCCCTTCTCGCACGTATCGCCCGCCTGCGCAGGCGGCGGTAGGGCGAACGTCCCTAAGCCATCGCCGGCTCCATGACCGTGCGCATGACGTGCTCCAGGTCGTCCTGCAGGAACGGCTTGGCGAGGCGCGGCAGGCGGGTCTCGTCGCTGGCCGCCAGCTCGGCGTAGCCCGTGGCCAGGATCACCGGCGTTCCCGGTCGCTCGCGCTGGACGGCCTCGGCCAGCTGCACGCCGTTCACCTGGGGCATGGCGTAGTCGGTGACCACCAGGTCCACCGCCTCGCGCCGCAGGATCGCCAGGCCCTCGACGGCGGAGGTCGCCGGGAACACCCGGTGGCCGAGGTCCTCGAGCATGGCCACGGTGTTGAGCAGCACCAGGCTGTCGTCGTCGATGGCCAGCACGGTCAGGGGGGTCAGCCGCGGCAGGGCGGGCTCACGGGCCTTGCCGGCGATCACCGTCGTGTCGGCCAGCGGCTGGGCCTCGGGCAGCCAGATGTCCACCACCGTGCCCTCGCCGGGCCGGCTGCGGATCGAGAGGCGCCCGCCGGACTGCTCGGCCAGGCCGTGCACCATGGAAAGGCCAAGGCCGGTGCCCTTGCCGACGCCCTTGGTGGTGAAGAACGGCTCGGTGGCCCGGGCCAGGGTGGCCGGGTCCATGCCCTCGCCCTCGTCCGCCACCGACAGGCGCACATAGCCGCCGGCGGGAAGGCCCAGGCTCGAGCCCTCCGCCAGGGTCTCGGCGACGGCGGTGACCTGGATCAGCCCGCCGTTGGGCATGGCGTCCCGCGCATTGACCGTCAGGTTCAGCAGCGCGGACTCCAGCTGGTTGGCGTCGGTGTGCGCCGCCGGCAGGTTGCGCGGGAAGCGGGTCTGGATGCGGATCGACGGGCCCAGGGAGCGTTCCAAGAGGCCGGTCATCCCGCGCACCAGGGAGGCGACCTCCACCGGCCCCAGCTTCAGCTCCTGCTTGCGGGCAAACGCCAGCATGCGCTGGGTCAGGCTCGCCCCGCGCTCGGCGCCCAGGATGGCGTTGTTGATCAGCGGCGTGATCCGCGGATCGTGCGGCAGCCGCCGCTTGACCAGCTCCAGGCTGCCCAGGATGGCCATCAGCAGGTTGTTGAAATCGTGCGCCACCCCGCCGGTCAGCTGGCCGATGGCGTCCAGCTTCTGCGACTGGAACAGCTGCTCGCGGGCCGCCTCCAGCGCCTTCTGGGCCTCGCGCTTCTCGGTGATGTCGCGGGTGATCTTCGCAAAGCCGAGCAGCTCGCCGCTCTCGCTGCGGATCGGGTCGATGATCACATGGGCCCACATGCGGCTGCCGTCCTTGCGCACGCGCCAGCCCTCGCCCTCGAAGCGGCCGTCGTTGGCCGCCGCCGCCAGCGCCCGCCGCGGCAGGTCGGTGGCGCGGTCCTCGTCGGTGTAGAACCGCGAGAAGTGCTGGCCCAGGATCTCGGCCTGGGTATAGCCCTTGAACCGCTGCGCGCCCGGGTTCCAGCTCGAGATCCGCCCGTCGGCGTCCAGCATGTAGATCGCGTAGTCGGTGATCGCCTCGATCAGCAGCCGGTAGCGTGCTGCGTCGGCCTGCGGTGGGGGCGCCCCGGGCGCCGTCTCCACCTTTGTCCGATCTTCCAATACGTTGGCCACGCGCGCTCGCTACCCCGACTAGATATGCTGAAACGCTGCAGGGCCGGCTTTGTTGCGAGAACCGCCGCCGGCGCCGCGCACCCGCTTACTCTCAGCGCGCCACTATGCCATGGAGCGGCGAGGGGCGAATAGCAGAGGGTTCGCTGATGAAGCTGGAGGCGGCGCTGGCGACGCTCGCGCGGTTCCTCGCGCCCTGGTCGGCCGACGACTTCCTGGACCGCGGCCTGACCGGGGGCTTCCGCCACCTGCCCCACGATGGCGAGGCCCCGCGGCTGGGCCTGCTCGGCCCCGATCCCGCCGCGACCCTCGGCGCCGCCGCGCATCTGGCCCCGGGCCTGACTTTCCACTCCGCCAACGCCACCGGGCCCGCGCCCTCGCTGCAAGGCGTCACCGACGTCGCCGATTTCCAGGCTCGGATCGCAGAGTTCCACGCCCGCAACTACTCCGTCCGCTTCCCCGACCTGCGGCCCCTGTCGCCCGCGCTCGACGCCCTGTGCCGCGCACTGGAAGTGCTGCTGCTGACCCCGGTGACCGCCTCGGCGTTCTGGAGCGTCAGCGGCATGCGCGCGCCGGTGCACTACGACGACCACGACCTGCTCATCGTCCAGCTGGCCGGGACCAAGCGCTGGTATGTGGGGAGCCGCCCCTCGGCGCTGTTCAACGCCTGGAAGGGCGTCTCCGGCAATCCGCCGGACCTTGGGCCCCACGACATTGTCGACGTCGCGCCGGGCGACCTGATGTACCTGCCGCGCGGCACGTTCCACACCGTGGATTCCGACGCCTTCTCGGTCCACCTGGCCCTCGGCTTTACCCCGCTCACCCTGCGCGAGGCCCTGGTCGCGGCCCTGGACCACCTCTCCGACCTGGACCGGCCGTTGCGCGAGACGGTCGGCGCCCGCATCGCCTGGCAGCTGGAGGGGGCGGGGGTCGATCCGCTGGGCCCGCCGATCGCCCGCGCGGCGCAGCAGCTGGCCGAGGCGGTGTGTGGGCCGGCCTTCCTCGCCAGCGCCCTGCACCGGCGCGCCTCGCGCACCATCGCGGCCCTTGCGCCCCTCCCGCGCCCGCCCAACCCGCCGGCGCTCAGCCTCGACACCTGGCTGCGGCACGCCGACCTCGCCGCCAGCCACCTCATCGGCAATCCCGAGATCCTCGACTTCGCCTATCCGGGCGGGCACCTCTACATCCACCGCGGCGCCGAGGCCGCCGTGCTGTTCGTGGCTGAGACCCCGCGCTTCCGCGTCCGGGACATCCCCGGCGGCCTGCCCGACGACGTCCGCCTGGCGCTCGCCACCCGCTTCGTCCAGGTGGGCTTCCTGGCGGCCGGATAGCGCCGGTCAGAAGAAGACGCTGGCGCTCAGCACCAAACCGCCGCGGGCCTCTTCCGGGTGCTGGCGGGGCTTTGCCGACACCGCCACCCAGGCCAGCTCCACCTCGCTGCCCTCGAACTCGCGCGCCAGGCCGAGGCGCAGGTCCGCCCGATGGCGCGGCCCGTCGCGCTCATAGGCGCCGCCCAGGCGGTTCAGCACCCCCACATGGCCGCTGACCCGCCAGTTCGGGGCCGGGCGCATGGCTGCGTCGGCGTCGGCATAGATCACGTCCACCCCGTCGCGCGGGTAGTTCGGCAGCCAGGACACGTGGGTCCGCAGGTTGTCGCCGATCAGCCCCGCATAGACCTGGGTGTAGCGCACCCGGTACCGCCGCTCGAGATAGACCCGGTAGTCCTGGCGGCTGATTCCGAGATCGATGCCCGGCCCGCGCGCGCCGCGGTGCGCATAGCCAATGTACTCGGAGTGGCCCAGGAACTCCGGCCCCTCGTGGGCGGTGTCGGTCAGGGTGGCCGTGCCGCCGAAATAGAGGCCGTTCGCCTGATCCGACGCCAGGCTGAAGCTCAGCGCCGCGCGCCGGTCGCTGAGCGAGACGCCCCGCAGGCGGAAGTCCGAGGCGGCGGTGACGGTCGCGCCCACCTGGGCGCGGGCAAGCGTCGGGGCGGCGAGGGCGCATGCGGCGGCCGCCATGGCCGCCAGCGCCCCCCAAGGCAGGCTGGGCGCCCTAGGGGCGCGCCGCCGCATAGCTGGCCGGCTGGGCGCAGGCGCAGGCGCGGCAGGGGGCCGAGACCCGCAGCAGCGTGGCGCAGGCGTCGATCGGCCCGCCGGTGTGGGCCGGGACCAGGGCCGGGGGGCCGCGTTCGTGCGGGTCGCGCTGGCGCATCAGCGCATATAGCCCGCTCACGTGGGCGGCGGCGAAGGAACTTCCGGCCACCAGCGACCAGCGGCCGCCCGGCTGGGTGGTGGGCACGTCGCGGCCGGGGGCCACATAGGCGGGGATCTCGCCGCCGCGCGCCGGGTCGTCGGTGACCGCGACCACCCCCGGATGCGAGGCCGGAAAGCCGCCGCGCGCCAGCCGGGGATCGGCCGCGCTGACCACCACCGCGCCGCGCGCCTGGGCCGCGTCGATCAGCCGGCCGAGCAGCAGGTCCGGCGGCCCGGCCAGCGACAGGTTGATCACCTGGGCATCGTGCTCGACGGCGAAGTGCAGCGCCTTGGCCAGGCTCAGGGTGTCGCAGATCGTGGACGAGCCCTCGCCCGGCTGCCAGCAGGCGCGCAGGGCCATCAGCCGCGCCTCCGGCGCCACGCCGACGATGCCCAGATGGTTGCCCTCCACCGCCGCGATCACGCCGGCCACGCCGGTGCCGTGCAGCTCGGCGCGGCCGGGATGGTCGGGGACGAAGTCCTGGCTGAGCTGGATGCGGCCCGCGAGGTCCGGATGCGCGGTGTCGACGCCGCTGTCCACCACCGCGACGCGCACGTCCTTGCCGGTGGCGATCTGGTGCAGGTCGGCCAGCCGCCATTCGCGGGCCGCGGGCTGCAGCCGGTACAGCGGATCGTTCGGGGGGCCGGCGGCCGCGCCCTCCGCGCGATAGACGTGCATCGGCTCCGACCAGGCCACCTCGCGGTCGCGGGCCAGCTCGGCCGCCACCTGCGCCGGCGCGCGGCCGGGCGGGGCGGTCATGACGAAACAGTCCAGGCCGACCAGCGGCATCGGCCAGCCCTCGGCCAGGGCCAGGCCGTGCTCGCGCGCCAGGCGCTCGGCGATCCGCTGGCGCGCGGCGCGGCCCACGCCGCCGCCATAGCCGCCCGCATAGCCGCCGTCGGCGCGGAAGTGCTCCGGCGGCAGGCGCAGCAGCACCAGCACCTGGCGCTCGGCGACGCCGGCGCTCGCCATCGCCGGGAGGTCCGCTGCCGGGCGGCTCGTCGCCGGCGCTTGCGCAAGGACCGGCCCCGCCAGCGCCAGCAGCGCCAGCGCCGCCAGCAGGGTGGGGAGGCGGGCGAACATCAGCGGGTGGCGCTCAGGTCCATCGGCTCGGCCAGGACCACGTCGGGGCGGCCGCGCAGGGCGGCCAGCGCGCTGGCCCGGCTGGCCGCGGGCACCGCCAGCACATAGGCGTCCGCCTCGGTCGGCCCGTCCACCAGCCGCGCCTGCGCCGCCTTCATGGCCGCCCGCATGTCGGCCTCCCGGGCGTCGGGCCGGAAGATCACCACCAGGTTGCCGGTCCGCTTGGCCGCCGGCGCGCTCAGCGCATGGTATTCCCCGGCGAGCTGCATCTGCGGCTGGAGCACCAGCAGCGGCCCGGCCACGGCGGCGATGGCGGCCGCCGCGGCCGCCGCCCATCCGGCCCACGGCGCGCGCACCGCCCGGCCGATCCGCGCCGCGGCGCTCGCCGGCGTGGCCGCCTCCTGCCGCGCATCCTCCGCCGCCAGCTGCCGGCGCATCTGCGCCCAGCCGTGCTCCACATCCAGCGGCAGGCGCGCCACCTCGCGTTCCAGGCGCCGCTGCGCTGTCACCTCGGCCTGGCACTCCGCGCAGGCGGCCACATGCGCCTCCAGCCGCGCCTGTTCGCCCGGCTCCAGCTGGCCGGTCACGTACCAGGGCAAGAGCGCCTCGAACTCGCGATGCTCTTCGCCGTGCAGTGGGATGATGCGCGCCATGCCCGCCCCTCTAAAGCCAGTCCGCCAGCTCGCCGGCCAGCAGCCCCTTCAGGCGCCGGCGGGCGTGCAGCATGCGGCTCTTCACCGTGCCCACCGGGCAGTCCAGGATCTCGGCGATCTCCTGGTAGCCGGCCTCGTGGAAATAGGTCAGGTCCACCACCGCCCGATGCTCCGCCGACAGCTGGCCCATGGCGCTCATCAGCACCGCCTGCACCTGCCGCTGGCCCAGCTCGCCCTCCGGCCCGCGCTCGCCGCTGGCGCGCGTCTCGGCCTGGTGGTCCTCCACCGGCTCGTCGTAGCGGCTGCGCGCCTTCAGCCCCGTGCGGTAGGCGATGGCGAAAATCCAGGTCGAGACCTTGCTGGTCCCGTTGTAGGCCTCCGGACGTTTCCAGACGACCATCATGGTGTCGTTCAGGGCCTCCTCGGCCAGCTGGGGGCGGCGCAGCATGTTCATCAGGAACCGCGTCAGCCGCGGGTGGTAGATCCGGTACAGCGTCTCGAAGGCGCGCAGGTCCCGGTCCGCGATCCGCTTCAGCAGGCGCGCCTCGTCGAGTGCAGGGGAGGCCACAACCACCCCCCGCCGGTCCTCCGCCGGGCCGCGCCGCTGGAACATCGATCTCCCTTGCGTTCGGCCGTAGATGCCGGCTCGGCCTCGAAAGGTTCAAACCAGTATAGCCGGAAGCTGCGCCTGGGCCCCCATGCCCCCACGCGCAGGCCTAGGAGGTCTTCTTGCAGCCCTGCCTGAATTGAACGCCGCGCAGGAAGCCGCGGCGCGCCAGCCCAGCTTCGACGACGGCGTTCATATGACGATCGGCCGGGGCGGCGCCGGTGATCTCGCGGACCAGGCCGCGGTACGGAATGATGCTGTTGACCACCGACTTCCCGCCTGCGGCCGCCAACTTGCTCAGCCGGTTCTCGCGGTACTCGCCCCCGGCGACGTAGTCGGGACCCAGAGCCTCGTTCAAGGTCCGCACCGCGGCCGCCAGCTGGGCGCAGGTCCTGAGCTTCCGGATGCCGTATGGATCGGTGAACGCGTCTTCCAGGACCGGCGGAATTTCGCGTTTCGACAGGCCGATGTCGCGAGCGGGCTGCATTCCGATCTCGGTGGCCTGTTTGCGGGTCTCGTCGAGTTTCGACGCGGCCGGCTGAGGCTTGGTCTCTCGCGCCTCGCGCCTTGGGGCGGCCTGGGCGCAGCCGTCGAACAGTGCGGCTGCGGCGACGGACGCGACGGCCAGCAGGACGGCGGCGGAAGCAACGGTTCTTCCCATCCGCCCAAGCTCTCCGGCGTCGGGCCGCGGGTCAATGTCGGAGAGCCGCCCATCTCTGCCGTCATCAAGGTCCGCTGTCCGGGAATCCCGCCCACACGCCTCGATTGAACCGTTTCGCGGACCGCGGGCATCCAGGGAGGCGCCCCCTGTGCTGTGCAGGTTGCGTGATCCGATCTTCTCAAGGGAGCACCCCGTCATGCGCAAACTCCTGCTGTGCGCTGGAGTCGTCTTCGCCCTGGCCGCCGGTTCGGCCAGCGCCCGCACCGTCGCCGACCCGACGGGCGACTTCCTGCCCAGCTTCGTGCCCCTGGTCCCCGGCGTGTTCGATCCCGACCTCGACGTCACCAGCCTTTCGGTCGCCTACGACAAGGTGGCCAACGCCTTCCTGATCGGCGCGACCTTCGCTGGGAACGTCGATCCGTCCAAGCCGGGCCTCTACGTCCTGGGCATCGACACCGGTCTGGGCGCCATCCACCCGTTCGGCGGCATCGGCGAGCCCGACGTGCGCTTCGACCAGGTGGCGGTGATCCAGAAGAACGGGCTGGCGACGCTCAGCGGCCACACCCTCACCGCCACGGTGTCGGGCGACAGCCTGATGCTGCTGATCCCCAACCAGTTCCTGATCCCCACCGGCTCCAAGCCGGGGCCGCAGCACTACGGCTTCAACCTCTGGCCCCGGAACGGCCTGGGCAATAACAACCAGATCGCCGACTTCGCACCGCAGAACGCCGTCTTCGCCGCCGCGCCGGAGCCGGCCAGCTGGGCGCTGATGCTCGCCGGCTTCGGCGGTCTGGGCGCGGCCCTGCGCCGCCGTCGCGCCATGGCGGCGGCCATGGCCTGACAGTTCCCCCAGCGGCGCGCGCCTCGACCCGTCAGGCGCCGCCGTGGGCCCGCCAGGGTCCGTGACCCCGCGACGTCACCTGCGGCCAACCCCCGGCCGCCCGACGCCGCCCACGGCCCGGCGGGCCCGGCGTCCTCTCCGCCGGTCCCGGGCTCTTCGCCCGAAAAGCACCCCTCCTGTCGCCCTCGGGAGGGAGAGCGCCGGCCGGCGGAGGGGGCGTTTCCGCCGCCTCGATTGACAAGCTCGAGGCGTTGCGGGTCTGCTTGGCGAGCTCCAGCGTCGCGTCCTCCGGGGGTTGTCCGATGTCTCTGCCCACGGAAGCCGTCACCTCGCCGGGAAGCGGCCTGGTCTTCGTCAACTACTACGGCGACAGCGTCACCGACGCCTTCCGCGGCGCGATCCTGAACGCCGAGCACCAGCTGCAGAGCCTGTTCGTCGACGCCACCACCGTGGGTGTCAGCTTCGACCTGAAGGCCCTCGGCCAGAACTTCAGCGCCCGCAACGTCTTCTCGGCGGTGACCGTCGGCTACGACGCCTTCGCCGCCGCGCTGCGCGCCCACGCCACCACCGCCGACGACCTGGCCGCCGTCGCCGGGCTTCCCACCGCCGACCCGTCCGGCGGCGCGGGCTTCCAGGTCCCCACCGCCGAGGCGCGGATCCTCGGCCTGGCGTCCCAGTCCAACCACGTCGACATCCACGTCGACCTCAACAGCACGCTGGGCTTCAGCTTCGGCCAGGACGCCATCGGCGCGCTGGAGCATGAGATCACCGAGGGGGTCTTCGGCCGCGTGGGCGGCCTGGGCGTCGACGGCGGGTCGTGGAATCCCATGGACCTCTTCCGCTTCAGTGCGGCCGGCGTGCGCGACTACACCGGCGGCGCCGACGGCATGCCCACCTTCTTCGGCATCGATGCGGCCCATGTCACCGGCTTCCAGTACCACAACGCCATCGACGCCACCGGCAACGACGACGGCTTCGACCTGGCCGACTGGGACCACACCCGCGGCGATTCCTTTGGCCCCGGCGGACCGGCCAGCGCCGGCCTGCTGTCGGACACCGACATCCAGGTCCTGGACGTCCTGGGCTGGACCCGCGCCAGCGTCCGGACCTTCACCCCGGCCGCCGACGACTTCGCCTCCAGCCTGGCCGACGCCAGCCACCCGTTCGGACAGCTCGCCCCGGGCGGATCGGCCGCGGGCGCGCTGGAACAGGCCGGCGACCGCGACTGGTTCGCCGTCACCCTCCAGGCCGGCAAGAGCTATACGATCAGCCTCTCGGGCGGGTTCTCGGGGGCCGGCACGGTGGGCGACACCTACCTGCGCCTGCACGACGGCGCGGGCGCGCTCCTCGCTTCCAACGACGACATCGTCGACGGCGACCAGCCCGACTCCCGTGTCGTGTTCACCGCCACAACGAGCGGGACCTACTATGTGGAGGCCGGGGCCTTCGCCGACGGCTACGCCGGGACCTACAAGGTGGCGGTCAGCGCCGGCGCCGCCGGCTCCAACGCCCCGACCGCCTTCGACGACGTGCTGACCGCGGCGGCCGGCGGCGACACCATCCACGCCCTGGCCGGCAACGACACCATCACCGGCGCCGACGGCCCCAACTATCTGCGCGGCGACGAGGGCGACGACATCATCTCGGGCGGCGCGGCCTTCGACGACATCAACGGCAACCAGGGCAACGACACCCTGCACGGCGCCGGCGGTGACGACTGGGTGGTGGGCGGCAAGGACAACGACCTGCAGTTCGGCGAGGACGGCGCCGACGTGGTGCTCGGCAACCTCGGCGACGACACCCTGAGCGGCGGGGCGGGCGACGACATCGTCCGCGGCGGCCAGGGCAATGACATGCTCGCCGGCGGCTCGGGCAATGACTACGTCTCCGGCGACCGCGGCGACGACACCGAGAGCGGCGGCGCCGGCGCCGACATCTTCCACAGCTTCGGCGATGCGGGCCTCGACCGGGCCACCGACTTCAACGCCGCCGAGGGCGACCGGGTGATGCTGGACCCGGGCTCGGCCTGGACGGTGGCGCAGGTCGGCGCCGACACGGTCGTCAGCATCACCGGCGGGGCCCAGCTGGTGCTGGCGGGCGTCACCCTGGCCAACCTTCCGAGCGGCTGGATCTTCGTGGGCTGAGGCCTACTCCTCGTCCCGCTCGCGGCCGTCCCAGCCGTCGAATTCCGGCATCAGGCCGAGCAGGGCGAAGAGGCCGCCGAGCACCGCCGCCAGCCCCGCCAACTGCGCGAGGCTGGGGTCGGGCGTGTCGGGGGCCGCCGGACCGCCCGGCGGCTCCCACCCCACCGGCATCGCGCCCGGCGTTCCGCAGCGCACGGCCACGCCATCGCGATCCCAGCAGGTCGGCGCCGCAGCCGCCGGCGCGGCCGCCAGCAGCAGCGCCAGTCCGGCGCCGGCCGCGGCCATTGCGGATGGTGCGCGCACGCGACGTCTCCTCCGTAGGCGCAGTCTCGCGCTGCGTTCTTTGCGTGGGAAGCCCCTCGCGGACCCTCGGGTTCCCGTGCGATAGGGCCAGGCCTGGGGTGGATTCGCCGTCGTGCCGCAATCTGATCATTTGTTGGGGGCGCCCCGGAGCGCCGCGGTCTCCCGTCGCGCCCTGCTGGGCGTGGTCCTGCTGGCCGCCGCGCCAGGCGTCGCGCAGGCCCGCCGGCGCTCGTTCTGGCCCGGCGGCGCGCGCTTCGCCGTCAGCCTGACCTATGACGACGGCCTCGACAGCCAGCTGCAGTACGCGGTTCCGGAGCTGGACCGCCGCGGCTACAAGGCCACCTTCTTCCTGACCGAAGAGAACATGGCCGCGCGCCTTCCCGACTGGGAGGTGGTGGCCCAGCACGGCCACGAGATCGCCAACCACACGGTCCACCACCCCTGCGACCTGCGCAAGTTCGACGCCCGCAGCCTGGAGACCCGCGAGCTCGCGCCCATGGCCCGGTTCATCCGCCAGTACTTCGGCCGCCAGCCGCGCACCTTCGCCTATCCGTGCGGCTTCATCGGCCTGGGGCAGGGCGACAACCACACCCGGTTCGCCCGCTACGAGCACCTGTTGCGCCACGACTTCCTGGCCGCCCGCACCACGGCCGGGCCGCCGAACACCATCGCCGCCGTCCGCGCCGACCCGCTGCGCCTGGCCGGCTTCGAGCCGACCTATGACGCCGACGTGGTGGCGCCCGGCCGCCGCTATCTCGAGCTCGCCGAACGCGAAGGCGCCTGGGCGATCCTGGTGTTCCACGACGTGGTGCCCAAGTGGCGCGGCGAGGGCGACGCCAGCCTCAAGACCCACTCGGCCGTCCTCGACCTGGTCGAGAAGTCCGGCGCCTGGTGCGCGCCCATGGGCGCGGTGATGAAGCGGATCCGCGGGCGCCGCTGAGCCGCCAGCCCAGCGCCGACTATCAGAAATGTCCACTGTCGCCCCGGGTCGCGCGCCGCTAGCCTCACGCCGTTCGGCCAACGGGGGCGCCGCCATGAGCACATCCAGCCTGGTCCACGATTTCACGCCGCGCACGGACCAGCCGTTCGCGCCGCAGCACCAGTGGGACCGCAATTTCTTTCTCGCCTACCTTGTCCTGATCTGGCTCGGGATCGGCATGGGGTTCGGCAGCGACGTCATCCATCACGTGACGACGCACGAGCGGGCCTACCCGCTGATCGTCCACGTCCACGCCGCCACCTTCATGACCTGGCTGGCCCTGTTCAGCGCCCAGATCCTGCTGATCCGCACCGGCCGCACGGCGATCCATCGCAAGCTCGGCTACGCCATGATCCCCGTGGCCGTGGCCATGGTGCTGATCGGCCCCGCCACCGCCTATGTGGTCCAGCGCACCGACTTCGGCACGCCCCACAGCGACCCGGCGTTCCTGTCCATCCAGCTCACCGACATGACCGCCTTCGCCGGCCTGATCGGCGCGGCGGTGCTGCTGCGCAACAAGGCCTCGGCGCACAAGCGCCTGACCCTGCTCTCGGTGTTGTTCATCGCCGACGCCGGCTACGCTCGCTGGCTCGGCGAGCCCATCACCCACGCCCTGGGGACCGGCTGGTGGGGCAATTACGAGGGCCTCTACCTGGCCACCGACGTGCTGATCCTCGGCCTCGGGGCGTACGACCTCGTCACCCGCAAGCGCCTGCACCCGGCCTATGTCGGCGGCGTCGCCTGGGGCGCCAGCCAGCACTTCCTCGCCAATTGGCTCTACTTCCTCCCGGCGTGGAAGCCAGTCGCCCTGAGCCTGATCGGGCACTGAGGGGCTTGCGCTCCGCCACCGCTGCGCCATGATCACGGATCCGTGATCGGACCGCCCATGACCCGTCCCTCTATCCTGGCTGTGACGATCGTCCTTCTGGGGACGGCGGCCCTCGCTGGTTGCCAGAAGGCGGGACCTTCCCCGGCTGGCGTCTCCTGGCTCAGCGGCAAGCCACGCTATGTCGGCGTCGGCATCTACGCGGCCGGCCGGATGTGGGCCCAGTTGGTGCAAGCCCAGGCGGCGAAGGATCCGGCCGCGGCCACGCTGGACGACGACGAGCAGGTGATCGTGGTGATCGACAGCGCCACCGGCGAGCTGCGCCAGTGCGGCAATCTCAGCGGCTACTGCACCCGGATGAACCCCTGGTCGGCTACGCCTTCGCCGGCGGCGGTTGTCCGGCATGCGGTGCAGCTGCAGGCCGATGACGCCAGGCGCGGGAATTAACCGATCGCGGCGAGCCGGGCTTAACCCTGGCCGTGCATCGTCCGCGGCCATGATCGCCCCCTCCTTTCTTCGCGAAGGCCTCCCCCTGGCCATCTTCCTCGCCGCCACCGCCTGGCGCCTGGCGCACGAGCTGCGCACCGGCGTGGCCAACGGCCGCTTCGTCAAGACCGACCGCGCCAGCGACCCGCGGCGCTACTGGACCAATGTGAGCCTCAGCGGGGGCCTGCTGGCGGCGGGGCTGGTGCTGGCGGCGTTGCGCGCGCCGTACTGGATGGGGTGAGGCCAGGGCTCCCCGGGGGCGGTAAATTGGCCGATATTTCGTCGTCATGGCCGGGCCTGTCCCAGCCACCCATGCGCACCTGATGGCGCAGAAGGCCCGCGCCAGCCAAGCGGCGCGTCACGGGCGAGCATTGGTTCTTGGGTCACCGGGACAAGCCCGGTGATGACGAGCGAGAAAAATGATCTAGCCGCCCTCAATCCCCCGCCAGCTGCCGCCAGCCCACCGCCCGCACGCGGCGGTCCCCCAGCGCTCCGGCCAGCGGCGGCCGCACGAACAGCCCAGCGAATGCGGCGTCGCGCACATTGAGCCCCCCGGCATAGGCGCCGAACGCCGGCAGCACCACGCGTTCGCCGTCGGTGATGAAGCAGCGCCGCCGCACCGTCCCCCGCGGCGCCACCACCCGGGCCGCCGGGTGCAGGTGGCCGGCCACCTCGCCGGGCTGCGCGCCCGCCTGCGGCTCGTGGCGCAGCACCAGGCCCTCGACCCGGATCTCGTCCACGGTCTCGCCCGGCAGGGCCCGCGGGCCGTCGGCGTCGTGGTTGCCCACCACCCAGACCAGCCGCCGGCCCTCGGCCAGCGCCACCAGGGCGCCCGCATCCGCTGCGGAGAGCCGGCCCTCCGCCTTGCGGTCGTGGAAGGTGTCGCCCAGCAGCACCACGGCCGCGGGGGCCGTCGCCGCCACCTCCGCCGCCAGCCGCCGCAGGGTCTCGCGCGTGTCGTAGGGCGGGAGCATCTGGCCGCGCGCGGCGTAGGCCGAGCCCTTCTCCAGGTGCAGGTCGGCCACCACCAGAATGCGCGCCGCCTCCAGCCACAGCGCGCCCGACGCTCGCAGCGTCACGTCCGTTCCGCCCACGGCCGTCCGCAGCCCGCCGCAGGGACTGGCCGCGAAGGCGTAGGTAAAGGCGGGCGCGACGTCGTTCACTGGCTGGCCTCGGCGATCAGGTCCTCTTCCGCCTCGGCGAGGATGGTCTCGCGGGCGTCCCCCGGCGAGCGCTCCTTGCCGATCTCGAGCAGGATCGGCACCGAAAACGGCGACAGGTGGTCCAGCGCAATGTGACGGATTCGCCCCTTGATGCGCGCCAGCAGGTCGCCCAGCCGCGCCACGTCCACCAGTCCCGTCGCCGCATCGGCCCGCGCGCAGCGTAGAAGCAGATGGTCCGGCTCGTGGCGGCGCAGCACGTCGTAGATCAGGTCGGTTGAGAAGGTGATCTGGCGCCCCGTCTTCTGCTGCTCCCCGGGGAAGCGCTTCTCGATCAGCCCGGCGATGATCGCGCAGCCCTTGAAGGCGCGCTTCATCATGAAGCTCTCCGAGAGCCAAGCCTCCAGGTCGTCGCCCAGCATGTCCTCGGCGAACAGCTCGCCGAAGTCGAGCCCGTCCAGCGGCTCCAGCGCCCACACCGCCAGGGCGTAGTCGTTGCAGACGAACCCCAGCGGCCCCACCCCCATCCGCTCCAGCCGCCGCGTCAGCAGCATCGCCAGGGTCGTATGGGCCAGCCGCCCCTCGAACGGATAGGCCACCAGGAAATTGCGCCGCCCCTTGGGGAAGGTCTCCAGCAGCAGCTCCTGCTCGGAGACGATCAGCGAGCGGTCCTTCTGCAGCTCCAGCCATTCGCGCACGTCGGTGGGCAGCACCTTCCAGTGGCTCTCGTCGAACATCAGCTGGCGCACCCGCTTGGCCAGATAGGTCGAGAGCGCGAACTTCGAGGAGCCCCAGGACGGCATCTTCGGGTCGCGGTCGTTGGCCGGGCGCACCAGCACGTCCAGGTTGGTCACCTCGGCCAGCGCCCAGACCTGGCCGCCGAACAGGAAGGTGTCGCCGGGGTCCAGCATCTCCAGCATGCCTTCCTCGATCTCGCCGATCTTGCGGCCGCCCTGGCCCCGCCGGGTCGCAATCCGCACGGACAGCATCGCTGGCGAGACGATCGCCCCCACGTTCAGCCTGTGCCGCTGCGCCACGTTCAGGTCCCGCACCTTCCAGCGCCCATCGGGTAGCTGCACGATGCGACGGAAGCGGTCGTAGGTCTTGAGCGCGTAGCCGCCGGTTGAGACGAAATCGACGACGGCCTCGAAGTCCTCCCAGCTGAGGTCGCGGTACGGTCCGGCCGAGCGCACCTCGTCGAAGAGCGCCAGCATGTCGAACGGCTCGGAACAGGCGCAGCCCATGACGTGCTGGGCCAGCACGTCCAGCGCCCCCACCCGCGGCGGGTCGCCGTCCAGCCGGTTCTCCGCGATCGCCTCGCGCGCGGCCTGGCATTCCAGCATCTCGAAGCGGTTGGCCGGCACGAACAGCGCCCGCGACGGCTCGTCCAGCCGGTGGTTGGCGCGCCCGATCCGCTGCACCATCCGCGAGGCGCCCTTGGGGCTGGCCAGCTGGATGACCAGGTCCACGTCGCCCCAGTCGATGCCCAGGTCCAGGGTCGAGGTGCAGACCACGGCCCGGAGCCCGCCCCGCGCCATGGCCGCCTCCACCTTGCGCCGCTGCTCGGCCGCCAGGCTGCCGTGGTGCAGGGCGATCGGCAGGGCGTCCTCGTTCAGCCGCCACAGCTCCTGGAAGGCGAACTCGGCCTGGAACCGCGTATTGACGAACACCAGCGCCGTGCGGGCCCGCTTGATCGCCTCATAGACCTCCGCCATGGCGTGCTGCGCCGTATGCCCCGCCCACGGCACCCGCCCCTCGGAGAGCAACAAGTCCACGATCGGCTGCGCGCCCCCAGGGCCGCGCACGAGGTCGATGGACCGGTGGGAAACCAGCGCCCCCTCCACCACTTCGTGGTCCCGCTCCCCCGCACGCGGGGGAGGAACTGGAGAGGTCGGCGCGGCCAGTTCCTCCCCCGTGCCAACGGGGGAGGAGGACCACGAAGTGGTGGAGGGGGCGCTGGAACCCGCACCCCCGCCCACCACCTCCACCCCCCGATGGCTCGCCATCCACGCCTTGATCACCTCCGGATCGTCCACCGTGGCGCTCAGCCCCACCCGGCGCATGTGCGGCGCCAGGGCCTGCAGCCGCGCCAGGTCCAGCGCCAGCAGGTCGCCGCGCTTGCTCGCATGCAGGGTGTGGATCTCGTCCAGGATCACGCAGGCCAGGTTCTCGAAATAGAGCCGCGCCCCCTCCCACGCGCACAGCAACGCCAGTTGCTCGGGCGTGGTCAAAAGGATGTCCGGCGGCTTCACCCGCTGGCGCTGGCGGCGCGAGATGCCGGTGTCGCCGGTGCGGCTCTCGGCCACCACCGGCAGCCCCATCTCCAGGATCGGGGCGCCCAGGTTACGCTCCACGTCCACCGCCAGCGCCTTCAGCGGGGAGATATAGATGGTGTGCAAACCGCGCGGGCTGTTCGCGGGCGGCCGCTCGGCCAGCTCGATCAGGCTCGGCAGGAACCCGGCCAGGGTCTTGCCCCCGCCGGTCGGCGCGATCAGCAGCGCGTCCCGCCCCGCCCGCGCCTTGGCCACCATCTCCAGCTGGTGCGACCGCGCCGCCCAGCCGCGGCCGGCGAACCAGTCGCGGAAGCGCTGGGGCAGCAGATCGGCGGGAGACCCTGCGGCGTCGGCCATCGGGCCCCTATATCACGTTCCTGTTCCGTTTCACTGGCGTCCCGCGCCGTTTCGAGGTCTGAAGACGTCTGATGCGTTTCAACTTCGCCATCGTCCTTGCAACGCTCGTGGCGCTCGCCGCCTGCGACCGGCCCGCGGGCGGGGAGGGGGCCCAGGCCGCCGCCCGCACCGCGGCCGGCTTCCCGCGGCCCGACCGTCCGGTGGCCGGCATCGTCTCGGCCGACTGGTCCTCGGGCCCCGACCGCGACGTCGCCGACGAGTCCGGCCAGCTGATCCGCGACCTGGGCATCCGGCCCGGCATGGCGGTGGCCGACATCGGCGCTGGCTCCGGCTACCACACGCTGAAACTCTCGCCCGCGGTGGGCGACAAGGGCGTGGTCTATGCCGAGGACATCGTGGAGTCCTACATCTCCGGCCTGCGCCGCGAGGCCGTGGCCCGTGGCCTCGCCAACGTCCGCATCGTGGTGGGCAAGCCGGACGATCCGAAGCTGCCGAAGGGCGCCATCGACCGGGCCGTGCTGGTGCACATGTACCACGAGATCGAGAACCCCTACGCGCTGCTCTGGAACCTGGCGCCGTCGCTGAAGCCCGGCGGCCGGGTGGGCGTCATCGACCTCGACCGCCCCACGCCCAGCCACGGCACCCCGCCCGCCCTGCTCAAGTGCGAGTTCGAGGCGGTGGGGTACAAGGAGCTCAGCTTCACCCAGATGGAGGGCGGCGTCGGCTATCTGGCGGTCTTCGAGGCGCCGAAGTCGCGGCCGAAACCCCGAGCCATCCAGCCCTGCAAGGCGCCGCCGCCGGCCTGACGCGAAAGGGCGCCATGGAAACCCTCGAGGTCATCGCCCGCCCGCATTTCGACAAGGGCGACGCCGCCTGGCTCACCGACATCCGCGCGCGCCGCACCGGCAACCGCGGCGCGCCCTATTTCACGCTGGTGTTCCCCGGCGCGGACCTGGCGCCCGCCGCCTTCGCCGCCGAGGTCCGCCTGCGGGCCAAGGACGTCCATCGCATCCGCTTCCACCTGCGCTCGGCGCTGGTGGTCCCCGAGCCGCTGGTCGGCCGCTTCCACGTCTTCCTGATCCCCGACGAGGGGTTCGCCGCGATCCTGAAGCTGCACGACGCCCTGCACGCCGGCAAACTCGAGGGCGCGCTGCAGCCCCAGTCGCCCTACCTGCCGCACATCACCGTCGCCACCACGCCCGACCATCTCACCGCCCGCAAGCTGGCGACCTCGCTCAACGCCGCCGGGGTCGACATCGGCGGCGTCATCGACAGCCTGGTCGTCGAACACCGCGCCGGCGAGGTGATCAAGCCGGTCGCCGAGGTCCCGCTGGTCCACGGCCTGTTCGGCTGACGGCAAGGGGAAACGGCCACGCCGCCCGCGCGTTAGCGCAGCCATGCAGGAACCCCAGCTCGACATCCCCGCCGTGCGCCGCGCCCGCGTGACCTGGCGCGAGGTGCTGGCCCATGACGGCCCGCTCGTCCTCCCCGCCGCCCACGACGCCCTCACCGCCCGCCTGATCCAGCGCGCCGGCTTCAAAGCCTACCAGGTCGGCGGCTTCGCCCTGGTCGGCGCCCGCTATGGCCGGCCCGACGTCGACCTGGAGCATTTCGGGGACAAGAGCGCCGGCGTCGCCGACATCATCGACGCCTGCCCCCTGCCGGTGCTGGTGGACGGCGACAACGGCTACGGCGACGCCAAGAACGTCACCCGCACGTTCCGCGGCTACGAGGCCCTGGGCGCCTCGGCGATCTTCCTGGAGGACCAGGCCTCGCCCAAGAAGTGCGGCCATATGGACGACAAGAAGGTGATCCCGCGCGAGATGATGGTCGCCAAGCTGAAGGCCGCCGTGGCCGCCCGCCTGGACCGCAAGACCTTCATCCTCGCCCGCACCGACGCGCTGCAGCCCGAGGGCGTGGAGAACGCCATCCGCCGCGCCGAGGCCTACCTCGAGGCCGGCGCCGACGGGGCCTATGTGGAGGGCCCCAAGACGCTCGAAGAGCTGGAGGAGATCGGCAAGGCCCTGCGCGGCGCGCCCTTGGCCGTCAGCGTGCTGGAGCGCGGCGGCGTCACGCCCGCCCTGCCGCCGGACCAGTTCATGGCCCTTGGCTTCAAGATGATCCTCTATCCCGCCACCGTGCTGTTCCGCGCCGCCTGGGCCATCGAGCAGGCGCTGGCGAACCTGGCGGACGGCAAGCCGCTCTCGCCCAACGCCAGCCTCGACATGGCCGCCTTCGAGGCGATCGTCGAACTCGACAAGTGGGCTGAGATCGAGACCCGTTTCCCGGTCGAGATCGGCGCCTGATTTCCGCCCTTCAACTGCCGCCACGTCACCGGTTAGGTTGCCCGTCAACGAGAACGGGAGCGTGACGCATGCAGGACTTCGCCGGGAAAATCGCCGTCGTCACCGGCGGAGGCACGGGCATGGGCCGCGAGCTCGCCCGCCAGCTGATCGCCGAGGGCTGCAGCGTGGCCATGTGCGACGTCTCCGACAGGAACATGGCCGAGACCATCCGCCTGGCCGAAGGCGACGGCGTGCCCCAGGGCGCGAAGATCACCGCCCACCACGCCGACGTCTCCAGCGAGGGCGACCTCATCCGCTTCCGTGACGAGGCCGCCAAGGCGCACGACACCGAGAAGCTGCACCTGCTCTTCAACAACGCCGGCATCGGCGGCGGCGGCTCGATGATCAACGACAGCCGCGAGGAGTGGGAGCGCACCTTCAACGTCTGCTGGGGCGGCGTCTATCTGGGCGTGCGCACCTTCCTGCCGATGCTGATGGCCGCCGACGAGGCGCACATCGTCAACACCTCCTCGGTCAACGGCTTCTGGGCCAGCCTGGGCCCGCACGTCAGCCACACCGCCTACGCGGCCGCCAAGTTCGCGGTGAAGGGGTTCACCGAGGCCCTGATCACCGACCTTCGCCTCAACGCCCCGCACATCAAGTGCAGCGTGGTGATGCCGGGCCACATCGGCACCTCCATCGTCGCCAACTCCCGCAAGGTGATCGCCGGCGTCGACGACGACGCCCTCTCGCCCGAGGACCTCTCCCGCGCGCGCCAGCGCATCGGTCGCATGGGCCTGGACCCCGACCAGCTCAGCAACGAGGCCATCCAGGCCATGGTGCACGAACAGGCCCGCCGCTTCCTGGAGGACGCGCCCATGACCGCGGTCGACGCCGCCCGGGTGATCCTCGAGGGCGTTAAGGCCGACCGCTGGCGCATCCTGGTCGGCGAGGACGCGCACGCCATGGACCGCCTGGTCCGCGAGGACCCCGAGCACGCCTACGAGGAAGGCTTCTTCACCCGCCTGATGGGCGAAACCGGCTGGCGCCTCAACGGCATCGCCGGCAACCAGGCGGAGTAGGGCGGTGGTGGAGCGCGGCGTAGCGGGCGCGCGCATTCCCCAGCGCGGCGCTGAATGGGTCCCGGTCTTCCGCCTGCGGCGAAAACCGGGATGACAGCTGTGGGGAGCAGATGAGGTCCTGCGCGAAAGCGCCGGCCCCCTGCGGCCTACCCCAGCTTAAGTCTCATGGCAGCCAGACCCCGAGGCTCGCATCCACCGTGAGGTTTATGGCCCCGGACTCCATCTGGACGATGGGTCTCGCGCAACGACTTCGCGAGCACCTGCCTCCCCCGCGAAGCGGCGGGAGGGGGACCGCACGCCGAGGTCGGCGCCAGCCGGCCGTAGAGCGGGGGGTGGAGGGGGCGAGCCCCATCTACTGAGCCCAGAGCGGCCAGGCGGTCCTCGGAGCTTGAGGCTCGCCCCCTCCACCCGCCGCTCTCCGCTGCGCTCGGCGGCCGGTCCCCCTCCCGCCGCTGCGCGGGGGAGGTAGGCGCCATCCCCGCACCCCTACTCCAACCGCCCCGGAAGCGCCGCGGCCAGCAGGTCGAGCGTCACGCGGACCTTCAGGGGCAGGCGGTGGGCCTGGGGCCAGACCGCATAGTTGTCGAACCGATAGCCCGGCTGCGCGGTCAGCACCTCCACCAGGGCGCCTGAGGCCAGGTGCGGCCGGGCCAGCCAGGCGGGGAGCCAGGCGAGGCCCGCGCCGGCGACGGCCGCGTCGGTGACGGCGGCCAGGTCGCTGAGGCGCATCCCGGCGGGTGGGGCCACCTCCAGGACGCCGCCGGCGCCGTCGCCGAACCGCCATCCCGCATGCCACCCCGACCGGGCGTAGGTCACCGCCCGATGCCCGCCCAGCGCCTCCAGGTCGCCCGGCGCGCCGTGCGCCGCCAGATACCCAGGCGCGGCGCAGACCAGCATGCGGTGGCTGCCGAGGCGGCGCATCGTCAGCCCGACGCGATCCGCGACCTCGCCCGTGCGGATCGAAAGGTCGAAGCCGTCGGCGGCGAGGTCGACGATGTGGTCGTCGAAGTGCAGGTCCAGCCGCAGCGACGGGGTGCGGAGCGCCAGCTCGTACAGCAGCGGCGCGGCGCAAAGCCGGCCTAGCAGCGCCGGCATGGTGATGCGCAGCGTCCCGTGCGGCACGTTCAGGTGCTCCGAGGCCAGGGCGTCCGCCGCCTCGGCCTCCTCCAGGATCAGCCGGCAGCGGTCGTAATAGGCCCGCCCGAATTCGGTGAGGCTCTGGCGGCGGGTGGTCCGGTTCAGGAGCCGCACCCCCAGCCGGCCTTCCAGGAACTGGACGTGCTTGCCGACCATGGTGGCCGAGAGGCCGGTGGCCTCGGCCGCCGCCGTGAACGATCCAAGGTCGGCGGCCTTGACGAAGACCGCCATGCTGCCCAGCCGATCCATTGCGAACTCCTGTTACGGGATCAACAAAACGCCTGCCGGTTTATCCCCGCGGGCCCGCTGACTAGACGAATTGCGAATTACATCGATGGAGTTCGCATGTCGAAGGCTGTTCGCTTCCACCGTCTCGGCGGCCCCGAGGTGCTGCAGCTTGAGGACATCGATGTCCCCGCGCCAGGGCCGGACGAGGTCCAGATTCGGGCGCAGGCGTTCGGGTTGAACCGCGCGGAGTCGCTCTTTCGCAGCGGCGCCTATATCGAGACGCCCGACCTGCCCTCCGGCCTCGGCCTGGAGGCGGCCGGCCTGGTCGAGCGGCTGGGCCCCGACGTCAGCGGCGTCTCGGCCGGCGACCGCGTGGCGGTGATCCCGCCGATCTCGATGCGCCTGCGCCCGGTCCAGGCGGAGCTCATCAATGTCCCGGCCGACTTCGTGGTGGCGATCCCGGAGACCCAGTCGTTCGCCGCGGCCGCGGCCACCTGGATGGCCTATCTGACCGCCTATGGCGCGCTCTTCGAGGTGGCCAAGGTCGCCCGCCACGATCACGTGGTGATCAGCGCCGCTTCCAGCAGCGTCGGCCTGGCGGCGATCCAGCTGGCCAACCTGGCCGGCGCGGTTCCGATCGCGCTCACCCGCTCCGACCGCAAGCGCGAGGCGCTCCTCGCCGCCGGCGCCCGGCATGTCGTCAGCCTGGACCTCGGCGACGTGGCCGAGACCCTGCGCGCCCTGGCGGGACCGGCCGGCCCTCGCGTGGCCTTCGACGCGGTCGGCGGAAAGCTGCTGCCGATCCTGATCGCCGCTTCGGCGGTGGGCGGGATCATCGTGACCTACGGCGCCCTCGATGCCGATCCCTCGGCGCTGCCGCCGGCCGTCCTGCTGGCCAAAAGCCTGACGGTGCGCGGCTACCTCGTTCATGAGCTGGTGCGCGACCCCGCCGCCCTCGCGCGGGCGAAGGCCCTGATCCTCGCCCACCTGGCCTCTGGGCGCCTGCAGCCGACCATTGCGCGCACCTTCCCGCTCGCGGAGATCGCCGCCGCCTATCGCTGCCTCGAGGGCAACGCCCAGATCGGCAAGGTGGTCGTGACGCTCTGAACGCGGCGTTCCGCCACACGAGCACCGCGATGCTCGCCTGTAGCGTCGGTATGATGAGCGCGACAATAGTCATCGGACGGCCGCCTCCGCCGGATCACAATTTGCCGGCCGCCTGCAGGCTCTCGAGCAGCTTGTAGACCTTTGACGAACCCTTCCCGCGCGCACGAAGCATCGCCCAGAGATGCGTAAGCGTCAGATCGGTGCGGTGGATCTGGTCCGTATGCGCGTAGGCGACGGATCCCGAGGACATCTGCGGCGCGCCCGGAATGAAGACCGCATGCCAGTCGCCCTCGGCTTCCAGCAGCAGGCCTAACGCCCAGCCGGCGTCGGTGGGCACCAGGACGACCGGCATATCGGCCACCTCCTCGTCCGAGCCGACGCTTCGCGTCACATCATGGATCAGGCTGAACTGCGGGATGGTCGCCGAGACCCCTTCGCGCATCCAAGCCAGAGCGGCCTGGCCCGTTTCGGTCCGAGCAAAGAGGCCGGCGACAAACGCCAGCACGACGACGCCGAAGATGGTGATGAGATTGCTGACCGCGATCCCGCCAATGCTGGTCACGCCCAGCGCCGAAACGAGGGGTTCGGTAAGGCCCACCATCATCCCGAGCACCTTGCCGAGGACGAGAAGCACCACGAAGATCGGCAGCAGAAACAGCGCGCCGCCGATCACGGTCGTTCGAATGAAGTCGAGCGCCTGGCTGAAGGTCGCTTCGTCATGCTCGATGGATTGTGAGGCGGCCATGACACTCTCCTGGGCGTCCCGTTCTCGGAACTACCGCTGCGAGAGTGGATTGGATGATACCCTGACGGCGGCGACGCGCTGACGTAGATTCACTGCGGCTTGGGCGGCGGCTTGTTCGTCTCACCCTGCCGTCCCGACTGCTTGACGTCGTGCTTGGTCTGGCGGCAATCGGCGCGGGTCTTTTCGTCTCCCGCCTTGCACGCCTGTTTCACCTCCCGCGAAGTCTGGCGCGTATCCCGTCGGTCGTCGCGCCGATCCATGCCCGAGGTCTGTGCATGGGCGGTCTGAACGAAGGTGGTCATGGCGAATGTGGAGCCGACGCCGGCCAGGATTGTCAGAGCGCTCAGCACCTTCAGTGTTTCCATCGTCGTGCTCCCTTGTGTCTCCGCGCCAATGGACAAGCCGAATAGTCGCTGGTGAGCGGGCGCGCACTCGGGTGGATTCCTGGTGGTGACGCGTTCTCGCCACGCGGAGAAGCTAAGCCGGGGCGGGCGCCATGAGCCGGTCACCGGCTCCGGGCTATGCCTGCCCCGCGGTAGGCGGCGACCTGATTTTGCCGCTCCCGGGAGACGCCCAGAGTGGGAGCCAGCAAGGGTCCGCATGGGCGGACGCCAGAGCGGTGGCGACATGAAGATTGCGACACTGATCATCACGGCGGCGCTGGGATGCGCCCTGATCGGACCTGGGGCGGCGATAGCCTCGCCGAGCGCCTCCCAGGTTGACCCCAAGGCCGTGGACGCCCTCGCTCAGATGAGCGCCTATCTACGCTCGATCCCGGCGTTCCAGATCACCCTGCAGACACAGCGCGACGACGTCGATGTTTATGGGCAGCTCATTACGCTCGCCGGCGGAGCGATCTACAGCGTGCGCCGGCCGAACGCCTTCGCCATCAACCTCAATCTGCCGAGCCTGGCGGCGCGGTATGTCTACGACGGAAAGACGGTCACCGTTTACGACGCCAATGCCCGCGTCTATTCGAGTTTCCAGGCCCCCACCACGATCCGCGCCACGCTGGAGCTTGCCCAGCAGAAGTATGGCGTCGCGGT
Source organism: Caulobacterales bacterium (assembly GCA_019510435.1). GTDB lineage: Bacteria > Pseudomonadota > Alphaproteobacteria > Caulobacterales > Caulobacteraceae > Phenylobacterium. The sequence goes on from JAEKKJ010000018.1 coordinate 112,983, forward strand.
GCCGTTGGACGATCTGTTCACATGGACCGAGGGCGACAGCCGGGCCAAGGCGCTCACCGCAGCGCATTACATCGGCAAGTCCCAGGTCGCCGGCCAGACGACGAGCCACTACGCCTTCCGCCAGCCCGGCATAGACTGGCAGATCTGGATCGCTGATGGCCCCAAGCCGACGCCGTTGCGGGTGGTGATCGTCTCCAGCAAAGACGCCGCCCGTCCTCAGTTCCGGGCCGACCTCGCCTGGAACACGGCGCCGCAGTTCGGTCCCGGCCTATTCACCTTCGTTCCGCCTCAGAACGCCCGCGCTGTCGACGCGCCCCCGTCGCGCTGAGAGGTCAACCATGTCCTATCCCCAAATAGTCAAGCTCGCGCTGCTGGCCGGAACGGTCTCGCTTGTGCTGTCCGTGGGCGTCGCCGACGCGCAGCGAGGCGCCAGCCGTGGCGGGGGAGGAGGCCGCGGCGGCGGCGCTGCGGCTCAATCTGCAGGCGGGCGGAGCGGTAGCGGTGGCGCACGCAGCGCATCGATGAGCGTCAGCGGAGGCAATCGCACCGCCTCAGCCAACCGCACCAACGTCAGCGGCGGCAACAACGTGAACGTAAACCGCAACGTCAACGTCAACGGCGGCGGCGGTGGCGGCTGTTACAACTGCGGCGGCTACAACGGCGGCGTCTACCATCCGGTGGCGGCCGGAATGGTCGTGGCTGGGACCGTCGCGGCCGTCAGCGCCGCCGCCACGCCACCGCCACCACCTCCCCCGCCGCCCGCGAGTTACTGACCCACCGGAGCGTCCGAACGCGGTCTTTGACTCGGGCTAGGAACGGGACGTTGAGCCATGTCGCCTATGAGCGGACATTTGGAACGTCAGCGACGGGTGGAGAGCGGACCGCGGACGCAGCGTTCCGCGCTGACCGGCTCCTCTCCCAAGCGCGCAGCGCTGTGGGAGAGGCCGGGTGAGGGCGGCGCGGCCTCGCCGCTGCGACATCGTTGGATCGAGTATCCCGACGTGCCCCCGGGGTCCTACGTCGCAGCTGTCGCCACCGCCGCGCCGCCCCCACCCGGCCTCCCCCACGACGCTGCCGCGCCTGGGGGAGGAGCCTAATGGTCCGCTAAGGGTCGAACGCCGACAGGAGCAGAGCAGACCCGAAGTGTGTCACCCCGTCTTCAGCCTTGCCAAAGCCGAGATCGCAGTTGGGTTGCGTGGGGCGCTGCGCGAAAGCGCCCGCCGCCCTGCGGCGCACCCCAGCTTAAATCTCATGGCGGCCAGGCCCCGAGGCTCGCATCTACCGTGAGATTTATGTCCCGGTCCCCATCGGGACGATGGAGCCGAGGAGCGGTCCTCAAGCGCGGAGGCGGCATTCCGCGCGGACCAGCTCCTCTCCCAAGCGCGCAGCGCTGTGGGAGAGGAGCGCCGATGAGTCTGGCCAGGGTCGGACGGGGCTCCCGGCTTCGGTGCGGGAAGCGCGCCCCCTCAGTTCCGCCGCGGGATCACCACCGGCAGGGTCTCGTAGCCCTTCACGAAGGTCGAGTAGCTGCGCTTCGGCGCGCCCACCACCTCCACCGTCGGGAAGCGCTTCAGGATCTCCTCCCAGATGATGGTCAGCTGCAGCTCGGCCAGGCGGTTGCCCACGCAGCGGTGGATGCCAAAGCCAAAGGAGATGTGCTGTCGCGGACGTTCGCGATCGATGATGAAGGCGTTGGGATTGTCGATCACGGTCTCGTCGCGATTGCCCGAGACGTACCACATGACCACCTTGTCGCCGGCCTTGATGGACTTGCCCTGGAACTCCACGTCCTCGGTCGCCGTGCGGCGCATGTGGGCCAGCGGCGTCTGCCAGCGGATGGTCTCGGAGACCATCGAGGGGATCAGGTCGGGGTTGTCGCGCAGCTTCTGGTACTGGTCCGGGTTCTGGTTCAGCGCCAGGATCGAGCCCGAGATGGTGTTGCGCGTGGTGTCGTTGCCACCCACGGTGAGCAACAGGATATTTCCGAAATACTCGCGCGGCTCCATGTTCCGGGTGGCCGGGTGGTGGGCCAGCATGGAGATCAGGTCGCCGGCCGGCGCGGCGTTGACCTTCTCGTTCCACAGGCCCGTGAAATAGGCGTGGTACTCCGAGAAGATCCCCATCTTCTGCTCCAGCGTCTCCACCAGGGCGCCGGGGGCGGGGATGCAGGTGGCCACGTCCGACCAGTAGGTGATCTTGCGGCGGTCGGCCTGGGGCGCATCGAACAGGGTGGCCAGGGTCATGGCCGTCAGCTCCTTGGAGACCTTGTCGACCCAGTCGAATTCCTCGCCGATCGGCAGGCTGTCCAGGATCGCGCCGGCGCGCTCGCGGATCTGCGGGGCCATGGCGGCCAGGGCCGGCGGCGCGACGGCAGGACTGACCGCCTTCCTCTGCACATCGTGCTTGGGCGGGTCCATGGCGATGAACATCGGCAGCGGGTCCATGTTGGCCTGGCCGCCGGCGATGGTGATCCCGCCCTTCATGAAGTCCGACGAGAACCGGTTGTGGTCCGTGTCGATCGCCATGATGTCGTTGTACTTGGTGATCGACCAGTAGGGCCCGAACTCGTGCTCGCGGGTCAGGTGCACCGGATCCTCCGCGCGCAGCCGCTCGAAGATCGGCCAATGGGCGTCGGCCTGGAACAGCGCGGGCTGGGCCGGGTCCAGCTTCTCCAGGGGCAGGGCGTAAGCCTGGGCCCGCGCCTCGGCCAGCCCCATTGCGTTTCCGTCCGCGGCCATCTTGCTCGTCTCCCCAAATCGCGGCGCGCAGTGAACGCCGATAATCTGGATTTGAACAGTGCTCAGAAGGCGCCGCTCGCCGCGGCCCGTCGTCGCCCGTGCGCACCCCTGAGAGGCGAGCGCCATTCCCCTGCAGGGTGAAACTGGAAAACGTGGTTATTTCAGCGTTGCAACTCTACTCAAGGTTAGCCTAACCTTGGCCTTGGGGGCGTCTGGAACCTATCCTAGATTGTGGAGCCAGAAGCCATGCACTCTGCCAAGCCCGCCTTGCGCGGACTTTTCGTCGCCGCGTCCCTTGCGGCCCTCCTCACCGCCACCACCGCCCGCGCCGACACCAATATCGTTCCCGGCCACTGGGATTCCATCCACCTGACCGGGACCTATGGGGTGCTGCGGGCCGGCTCGCCCTGGGGCCCGGGCTCGACGCCCGTCGACCTGCTCGCGCCGGTCGACGGGGCCTTCCAGCCGGAGGGGACCCAGTGGAACAACGGCTCGTTCTGGTGGGACGCCGATCCCAGCGTGAACCCCTCCACCGAGGTCACCTACACCATCCACTTCGACGGGCTCTTCAGCCTGAGCCGCTTCGTGGTGCAGACGGACAACAACGACACCTACCGCCTCGACTGGTGGGACGGTACGGCCTGGCAGGCGGCGTGGAACATCCCTGAGGCGCCGTCCTACGGCCTGCGGACCCACGACACCGGCACCGTGCCGGCCATCACCACCAACCAGCTGCGCTTCGTGGCCACCGGGGGCGACAACTACTACGCCGTCTCCGAGATCCAGGCCTTCGGCTCCGCCGCCGTGCCGGAACCCGCCGCCTGGGCGATGATGATCACCGGCTTCGGCCTGGCCGGCGCCCTCCTGCGCCGCCGCAGAGCCACCCTGGATCCCAACGCGCCCGCCACCGCCTGACGACGGACGCCCGCGCCTTCAGCCGCCCCGGCGGCTGGAGGCGCGATCTCCGGCCCATCCTTCGACCTGCGCCGCAGCATCGACGCCGCCGGACCAGGCAAAAGCCTGGCCATGCCCCGTCCCAGCCGCCGCGTCCTGCTCGCCGCCGCCGCCTTCGCGACCACCGCCCGGGGCCAGCCCAAGGACCCTGCGATGCCTGCCGCCAAGACCCCGACCGCCGACGCCACCCGCATCACCTGCTTCATCCGCTACCAGATCGACCCCTTCCAGCGGGACGCGTTCCGCGCCTACGCCGAGGCCTGGGGCCGCATCATCCCGCGCTGCGGCGGCCACCTGGTGGGCTATTTCCTGCCGGACGAGGGGACCAACGACGTCGCCTGGGGCCTGATCGCCTTTGACAGCCTGGCCGCCTACGAGGCCTATCGCGCGCGGCTGAGGGCCGACCCGGAGGGCCGCGCCAATTTCGAGATGGCCCAGCAGAAACGCTTCGTCCTGCGCGAGGAGCGGACCTTCCTGGAGACCGTCCCGTCCGCCTTCGCGCGACCTGCGCTTTAGGAACCCTGTTCGGCGAGAGGGGTTTGGGCCGGACCTTTGAAACGGAACAGGAGCCCGCCATGCGCCTCCGCCATCCCGCCCTCTTCGCCGCCGCTGGCCTGGCCGGCGCGGCCGCCCTGGCCGCCGCCGTCCCCGCCGCCGCCCAGACCGTCTATGACGACGACGCCACCACCGTGGGCGAGGTCGTGGTCCACGGCGCCCGGCTCGGCCCTGACGGGCGGCCTGACCGCCTGTCCGAGCCGGTCAGCTACGCCGACCTCGACCTCTCCACCTGGGATGGGCGCAACGTCCTGCGCCACCGCATCCGCGACACCGCCCGCCGGCTCTGTGACGAGGTCAATGGGCCCGGCGGCGGCGTGGGCGATGGCCTCACGCGCAGCTGCGAGGACGACGCCGTCCGCAGCGCCTCGGCCCAGATGCACATCGCCGTCAACGACGCCTATGTCGACCGCTACGCCGCCGACGCCAGCGCCGTGGTCCGCGACGACTATCCGCGCTAAAGCGGAGACCTAGCGCCGCCCGCGGCGGCCGAAATTGCCCTCGGTGCGGTCCACCGCCACCGTCAGGCTGCCGCAGCGGCCCAGCGGCTGGGTCACCACCCCGCCAACCTCGCGGTAGCCGTGGTTGCCGACGCCGGCCCAGACCTCGCCGTGCGGCTTGCCGTCCGAGGCGGGGAGGGCGTTGCAGCCCTTGGCCGCCGCCGGCTTGGCGCCGTTCGCAGGCGCCTCGTCCTCGGCCGCCGGCGCCCCGGCCAGCACCCGCTGCGCCCAGTCGCCGATCGCCCGCGCCTTGGCGGCCTCCGGATCCACCGCCGGCGCGGTGGGCGTGGCCTCCGCCGCCGGCGGCGCGCCCTCAGGCCCCGCCCGCACGATCTCCTGCGCGGACGCCGCCGAGCCGGCCAGCGCTGCGCAGCAGGCAGCAAGAACAAGACGCTTCATGACGGCTCCTTCGACACCCCACGCTGGACCCCCACCATGTCCATCGCAAGGCCACCCCTGAAACGGGACGGACACGTTCCCCGCTCAGCGCCGCCGGCGGTTCCTTTTTAACCGCGGAAAACGCGGAAGGGCGCGGAAAGCGATGCAGCTCACCCTTCCGCGTCCTTCCGCGTTTTCCGCGGTCGAATCTTGAGGTGCTGGCCCGTCCGGCGGAGAGGAGGGCCTACGTCTTCAGGAAATCCGCCACCGCCTCGATCGCCTCCACCAGCGTCACGCGCTGCAGCTCCACGCCGGGCGGCAGGCCCGAGAACAGGCGGGTGGGCGCCGCGGCGTCCAGCATGACGAAGCAGCCCTTGTCGTCGGCCCGCCGGATCAGGCGGCCGAACGCCTGGGCGATGCGGCCTCTCGCGATGGCGTCGTCGTAGCCCTTGTTGCCGAACCGCGCCCGCCGCGCCTTGTGCAGGATGTCCGGCCGCGGCCAGGGCACCCGGTCGAACACCAGGAGCCGCAGCGAGCGCCCCGGCACGTCCACCCCGTCGCGCACCGCGTCGGTGCCCAAAAGGCACGCGTCCTCCTCGGCCCGGAAGATGTCCACCAGGGCGCCCACCTCCAGCGGGTCCACGTGCTGGGCGTAGAGGGCCAGGCCCTTGTCCGCCAGGGGCGCGGCGATCTTCTCGTGCACCGCCTTCAGCCGCCGGATCGCGGTGAATAGGCCCAGCCCCCCGCCGCCCGCCGCCAGGAACAGCTCGCGCAGCGCCGCGGCGATCTGGCGGGGATCATCCTTGCCCACGTCGGTGACCACGAACGCCCGCGCATTGGCCGCGTAGTCGAACGGGCTGGCCACCTTCAGCGTCTTCGGGCGCTCGGGCAGCCGCGCGGCGCCGGTGCGCATCTCCGCCAGGGCGAAGGGGTCGTCCAGCGTGGGGTCGGCCAGCGTCGCCGAGGTCACCAGCACCCCGTGCGCCGGGGCGATCACCGCATTGGTCAGGGGCTCGGTCGGGTCCACCCAGTGGCGGCGGCAGGCGGCGTCCACCACCCGGCCGTATAGGAACGTGGCGTCGAACCAGTCCACGAAGTCCGGGTCGTCCTCGGCGTCCTCGTCGATGGCCGCCAGCATCGAGCGCCAGGCCGGCAGCGTCATCCGCGCGCGCCGGTCGAGCCCCCTCAAAGCCCCCTCCATCCGGGCCCGCTCCGAGCCGCCCAGCTCGGCCGCCTCCTCGTCCAGCACGTCCTCCAGCGCCCGGGCCAGGGCCAAGAGCGGCGCCTCGATCCGCGCCAGCGCCTGGGCCGCCTCGCGCGCGGTGGTGCGCACCAGGTCCAGCGCCGGCCGCGCCGCGCACTCCTGGCCCACCTCGCTGGGCGCCGCCCGCGCCCGCAGCTGCTCCATCACCGCCACCAGGAAGGCCTCGATCGGCCCCACCGGCCGCACCTCCCCGTTCGGCGGGGCGATCCGACCGCTCCAGCCCTCGCCGGGCAGCGCCGTCGCCGCATGGATCACCGCGTCCAGTTGCTCGCGCGCCGCCTCCCGGTCGCCCAGCAGGTCGGAGAGCCGCGCCTCCAGCCCGCGCCCGCGCCGCCCGCGCCCCTCGGGCCCGCGGATCCAGCGGCGCATCTCCGCCGCCTCCGCCCCGGAGAGCGCCGCCGAAAACGCGCTGTCCGCCGCCTCGAACAGGTGGTGGCCCTCGTCGAACACGATCCGCTTCAGCTGGGTCGTCTCGCCGTCGCCCTTCGAGCCGCGCGCCGCCCGCGCCCCGTCGAACGCCGCCTGGGTCAGCACCAGGGCGTGGTTGGCGATCACCAGGTCGGCGCGCCGCGACCCACGGATCGCCTTCTCCACGAAGCAGGTGCGATAGTGCTGGCAGCCGGCGTGCACGCACTCCCCGCGCCGGTCCACCAGGTTGGCCGGGCTGGCCTGGGCCGCCGGCGAGATCGAAAACAGGCTCGGCAGCCAGGCCGGAAAGTCGCCGCCGGTCATGTCGCCGTCGCGCGTCGCCCGCGCCCACCGCGCCGCCAGCGCCATCCCCACCAGGTCGCTGCCCCCCAGCTGCGCGGCGTTCGCCTGCTCCTGGAAGTTCAAGAGGCACAGGTAGTTCTCGCGCCCCTTGCGCACCACCGCCTTCTTCGCCCGCGTCTTCTCGTCCGGATAGATCGCCCGGCTCTCGCGCTCGATCTGCCGCTGCAGCGCCCGCGTATAGGTCGAGACCCACACCGCCGGCCCGTTCGCCTCCGCCCACAGCGAGGCCGGCGCCAGATAGCCCAGGGTCTTGCCGACCCCGGTGCCCGCCTCGGCCAGCATCATCCGCGGCTCGCCCTCCCGCTCGCGCGGCTGGAAGACGTGGGCGGCCTCGGCGGCGTACTCGGCCTGCGACGGCCGCGCCTCGTCCAGCCCCGCCGTCGCCAGCAGCGCCGCCAGCCGCGCCGCCGCCGCCTCCGGCGCCACCGGCCGCGAGGACGGCTCCCCAGGCGGCGCCTCGGCCTCCCACTCCGCCAGCCGCGCCCACACATCCAGGCCATTGGAGCGGAAGTGGTTCGAGGTCGGCGCCGAGCGCAGCGCCGCCACCGTCGCCGACCCCCACGCCCACCCGCCGCGCAGCAGCGTCTCGGCCACCGCCAGCGCCTCCTCCCGCGACGGCGTCGGCGCCGCCGCAAGCTCCGCCAGCAGCGTCCGCGCCGCCAGCTGCAGCGTTGCGGCCTGCGCCTCAGGCCCCTGCGGCGCCGGCAACCCCAGCGCCTGCGCCAGCCCCGCCGCCGACGGCGCCGTGAACTGCGCCGGCCGCACGAAGGCGAACAGCTCCAGGACGTCGAACAGTCGCGGCGAGCGCGGCGGCGCATGCAGATCCAGCCGCCGCGCCGTCATCGCCGCATGCGCCACCAGCACGGGCGAGGCGCTGAAAAGGTCGCGGGCGTCGGGGGGACGGAGCGAGGAGGGCTCGCCCTCGGGCGGGCAGATGGCGCACCGCGGCCCGGGCAGGACCACGAGGGCCGGGGCGAGCTGCAGGGCGTTGGTGGCGGGGAGAGTCACGGGCGGGAGGGTAGTGGGTGGAGGGGGCGAACGGAAGGGGAACCTGAGATATGATTAGGCCTAGCAACGGGACCAAGTTACCCGCGCTCTCGGCAAGCTACTATCTCGGCTCAGCTCCGTGCGCGCTGAACAGTTTCGGGTCGGCATCGGCGAAATCGAATAAGCTTGGTCGTGGGCGATTGGGGGCATTGTGGCTGACACGATCAACGCCAGAGGCATCTTCTGGTGGGCCGACGCGAAGGTGCCGCCCACGAACTTCGCGCCCGATGAGGCTATCGCGGGTTCGCTGACGATCACCGATGACGGCCGCATAACCATCGAGCTTGATGGCGTCCTTCCGTCGCCAGGGGGCCAGTTTGCGATTTGGGATGAACCTTCACCAGACCGCAAGATTGCTGGCCTTCTGAAGGCGGAACATCGCTACCTTCTTGCAGTTGGCGTTCATAGCAAGGGCGGTGTCTGGAGCAGTAACGGAATCAGCTATGATAGATTCGGAGCTCAGTTTTGTCTTATTTCTGATGTTATGATCCCAAAGCAACCCAAAATCCGTACCGTCGAGTTTGATCTCGCCGGGTATGAGGAGTGGCTAAGATTGGGACAGGTGGATAGGACCAAGACGTCGAGAAATTTAACATTTAAGCATAGAATAAAGCGAAAAATATCCTATTGGCACCAAACTGGATATGTTGTCCTCGAACGAAAGTTAGTTGCAAATCAGCATGGATATTTCGGATCTCGTGGAACAGATCTCCGTGAGATCGCCAAATTTCGGTTTACACCGAGGAAGTCCGTCGGGCTCGATGAGGCGATTCGGAATTATGGCCTTACCCACGAACTTATGATTCTCCTTACGGGATCTGAATACCAGCCAGACTGGCCAACAGTTACATTGACCACGAGACAATCTTGCATCGCCTATTTTCTTAAGAATCGCTCTGAAGCAAAGCCGCCAGAATGGCATGAATCTTGCATAGAATTTAAAGATGTTGAGAATATCCTGGGTGAAATATTTTTCAACTGGATCTCTCTGAGATCTGACCTTGGTCCTGGTGCATATTTGTATCTCGCGACTCGGCGAGGGTTGCATCTATATCAAGAACATAAATTTATAAATCTGATGTGGGGGTTGGAGTCACTTCACAGGACGATAGATGGTGAAGGAAAATCAATAGAAATTGAGGATAGAATATCGAGAATCTTACATGATATAACTGATGAAACGGACCGAAAGTGGCTGTCTAAGCGAACAAAATTCATTGGCGGCACAAATCTAGAAGATCGTCTATTTGGATTATTCAAGTCAATTCCGCTGGAAGTTGATCATCGAAGATTGAGAGAATTCTGTAAACTGTGCGCCAAAATTAGAAATGATCTGTCTCACCATGGACATTCAAATGAAGCGGTCGACTCTGGAAATTCAATACAATATCTTTCGGTGAGAAGTGCAATTGTTTCACATCTATATCATGCAATATTGCTGCACAAGATCGGCCTGTCGAACGATGTGGTGAAAGAATGGCTCACCGATAGGCGTGGATCATCCCACTTCGAGTGGTATCTGAAGAAGGCGGGGCTCAAAGACTGAGGCGAAATCCGCAATGCTCCGGCTGCTGCAAGCCGATTCGATCGCCCTTCCTCGGCTTAAATCCCATGGCCAGAGTTTGCCTGCCGGCCTGAGCGTCTCAAGGCCTGGCCGCAGGCCAGCCGCGGCGCGGCGCGCCGGAGGCGCGGCCTTGACACGCTCAGGCCGGCAGGCTCGCAATCCGCCATGGGATTCAAGGGCGGGTGTCATCCCTAATGGGATGCCGCCAGCCAATGGCGGCGATCTTCCAGTGCACACGATCCGCATCGCCAACGTGCCTGAAGCGACAGTCGCTCGGCTGAAGGCGCATGCCGCGTCCGCCGGGCTTTCGCTTGAGCAGTTCCTGCTCCGCGAGTTCGCGGCCTTGGCGGAACGTCCCACCGTCGCCGCCTTTAAGGCGCGGCTGGCTGCGCTGAGTCCAGTCTCGGCGGATCTTAGCCCGGCCGAGGCGGTGCGGGCGGAGCGAGGCGAACCATAGCTCCTCGCCCTAAATCCCATGGCCAGAGTTTGCCTGCGGGGAGAGCCGTCTCAAGGACGAGCGCGCAGCGCTCGCCGCGGCGCGGCGGCCCTTTGGGCCGTCCTTGACACGGCTCTCCCCGCAGGCTCGCAATCAACCATGGGGTTTAAGGGCGGGTGTGCGCCCCTTAGGGCCGCCGAGCTTCACGGCGTGCCGGGCGCGTCCAAGACGAACCCAGGATCGTCGGCGGCGATGAGGATCTTTGGGTCTACCCCCGACGCGATGGGATGCGCCGGCGCAGAGGTCGGATTGAAGGCGTAGCTCCAGCCGACGTAGGGCACGACCGCCACATAGCCCGCGACGAGGCCGCCGCCGCCGACCCGCACGGTCAGGTCGTGCCAGCCGTGATGCTTGCCGGGCAGCACCCCGATGGGCAGCCGCGTGACCAGGATGCTGCGGAGGGACCGGAAGCCGGAGGCGGTGGGTTCCAGGATCTCCAGGCTGCAACCGCCGGAGCCGCAGTCGTCGCGCGACTGGGCATAGAGCAGGACCTCGGGCCGACCATCGTCGTTCAGGTCGGCCCAGGCGGCGTGGTAGCGGACGGCCGGATCCGGCGAGGCGCCCTGACGCAGGTAGGCGCGGAGTTTGGCGTCACGGGTCTCCGCGATGTCCGCGTGGACGGCGGTCGCGACGGCCAAGGCCGCTAGCGCAGTTGCAGACATCCGGCGGCGCATCTTCAGGTCCCCTATACTTTCGCGGTGACGTTAGGGTCGTCGCCGGATGAGGCAAGGCTCCCTGCGTCCGTCTCGACATCGCCCAAGCTTGACGTCGCCCTCGCGATGTTCGATGTTTGTTCTCATGTGCGTCGACGATCCCGCCCGCGCCTCCACCAAGGCCCGGCGGCCCGCCCGTGCGCCGCCGACGGGCCCGCCGCGGCGCCGACCTGCGCCCAGTCGCGCCGCGGATCCACAACCCTTCACCGACGCCCGCCCTCGCCGGCGGCGCCACACGTCGGCCGCGCACAGCGCGCCGACGCCTCCCGGGCGTTGCAATCCGCTGCGCCCGGTATAACGTCGTTCTTCTTCACCAACCGGGGGCGATCATGGCGGATACGGATCAAATCGCGGCGCTGTTGAAGCTGGCGGCGGACGACGTGCAGCTGCTGGGGGCCCAGCGGGTCGCGGCCAAGCGGCTGCTGGCCTACGACGGCGAGCTCTATCCCCACGACGGGTGTGCGATCACGCTGTCGGTGCTGCTGCAGGACGCGGGCATCGCGGTGGCGGACAACTTCCAGGCCATCCAGCTGACCCACACCCTGCGGGACCGCGGCTGGAGCCATGTGCCGATCGGCGAGCAGCGGGCCGGCGACGTAGGCACCACCTGCGGCGACAAGCCCCTGCACGGCCAGGACCACATCTACCTGGTGCTGAAGCCGCTCAGCGCCGACGAGATGGTCATCGCCGACAACCAGGACACCCACCCCCACTTCCGCTTCGCCAGCGGCCACGGCGGCAAGACGCCGACGCGCTATTTCCTGCGGGCGGGCTGAGGCGATCGGGCGGCCGCAGCGGGCCGCCCGACGCGTTGCCTCAGTGCACGATCCAGTCGTGCGGCAGGGTGGCGAGATCCACGTGCTGCAGGGTGACGCTCTCGTGGCCGACCAGCGTCACCACCACGTCTGCGCCCACCTGGGCCACGGTGTAGGGCACGTCGCCCTCCACATGCAGGCGGTCGCCCTCGGCGGCGTTGAAGTCGACGATCACGTCGTTCCCGCCGCCGGCGAAGACGTTGAAGGTGTCGGCGCCCGCGCCGCCCTCCATCGTGTCGTCGCCCTTGTCGCCGGAGATCCAGTCATTGCCGGCGCCGCCGGAGAGGCTGTCGGCGCCCTGGCCGCCGTGGACGGTGTCGTCGCCGACGCCGCCGTCGGCGGTGTCGTTGCCGATGTTGCCGTTGACCAGGTCGGCGCCGTCGCCGCCGGCGAGGCTGTCGTCGCCCTTGCCGCCCAGCACCCAGTCGTCGCCGGCGCCGCCGTCGGCCGTGTCGGCCCCGGCCATGCCGTTGATGGCGTCGTGAGCCGAGCCGCCGATGACGCTGTCGTCCCCGTCCTGGCCGTGGATGACGTCGCCGTGGTCGTCGCCGGTCAGGGTGTCGTCGCCGGAGCCGCCTTCCAGGTCGGTCTGGGTGTCGTCGCCCCCATGGTCGTCGCCGGAGAGGTTGCCCGAGCCGGGCCCGGGGTGATTGGCCATCGTCGCGCCGCCGCCGAGGCCATCCATCTGGGGCATCTGGTTTCTCTCCCACACCTGTCGCCCCCGACAAGACAAGCCAGGGCGTAAATGAGGGCGGAAAAATGACCCTTAAATCGCCGGTAGGGTTGCTGGCTGACGGCGCGCTGAGGGCGAGTGAGGCGTTTGGATCGGCATGCGCAGGCCTTAGGGTCGGCGCCACGACAGGAGACGCCCCATGAGCGAGACCCGCCCCGGCCCGACCCCGCCCGTCGCCTTCGCCGGCTCGATCCCGGAGGTCTATGAGCGCTGCCTGGGGCCCATGCTGTTCGAGCCGTTCGCGCAGGACCTGGCCGGCCGGTTCGCCGGCTTCGAGGGCAGGCTGCTGGAGACCGCCGCCGGCACCGGGCGGCTGACGCGCGCGCTGGCCCAGGCCCTGGAGCCGCAGGCGCGGATCACGGCCACCGACCTCAGCGAGCCCATGCTGGCCGAGGCCGCGGCGCGGCTGCCCGACCCGCGGGTGGCCTGGCAGGCCGCCGACGCCCAGGCCCTGCCGTTCGAGGACGAGAGCTTCGCAGCCGTGGTCTGCCAGTTCGGCGTGATGTTCTTCCCCGACAAGGCGGCCGCCTACGCCGAGGCGCGGCGCGTGCTGAAGCCGGGCGGGCGGTTCGTGTTCAGCGTCTGGAGCGACCTGGCCGCCAACGACTTCACCCATGCGGTGACCGAGGTGCTGGCCGAGGCCTTCCCCGCCGATCCGCCGGACTTCCTGACCCGTGTGGTGAACGGCTACCACGACGAGGCGGTGATCGGAGAGGCGCTGATCGCCGCCGGCTTCTCGGAGGCGGGCTTCGAGATCGTGACCCTGCCGACCCCGGTGGCCTCGGCCCAGGCGGCCGCCTTCGGCCTGACCCACGGCTCGCCCCTGCGCCCCGACCTGGAGGCGCGCGGCCGGCTGGCGGAGGTGGAGGCCGCCGTGGCGGCGCGGATCCGGGCGCGGTTCGGCGATCCGCCGGCCGGGCGCGGCCGGGCCCTGCTCACCACCGCCACCGTTTGAGGGGAACAGCCTCGCTTGTCGCGAGTTTGGAGAGCGACCCCGGGGGCGCGAGCTGTGCCGGAGGGGTCGCGCACGCGGCGCAAGCCGTGACCTGAAGGAGATCTCCATGCGAACTGCCGTCCTCCTCGCCTGCGGCGTGGCCGCCCTGTCGCTCGGCGCCTGCCAGAAGAAGTCGGATGACACCGCCAACGCCAACGCCGCAGCGGACTCGGCGGCGGCCTCGGCCCAGAGCGCGGCCGCGAACGCGGACAGCGCCGCGGCCAACAACGCAGCGGCCAGCACGCCGCCCGCCGGCGACACCGCCGCCGCGGGCGCCGCGGCCGACAACGCCAACCAGGCCGCCGCCAATGCGAACCAGGCCGCGGCCAACGCCGGCGGCGCGCCGCCGTCCTCGCCGCCGCCGAAGTAGCCAGGACCCGCTCCTGCGGTCCCGCCCCGAGGGCGGGACCCTCGCAGACGCCCCCGGAGGTTGGCTCCCGCCGGGGGTTGTCTGTGTCTGGGCTAGGTGGGGCGAGGCTGGACCGGCTCGCCCAGGGCGCCGATCAGCCGGTCGATGACCGCGCCCACCTCGCGGCGCGCCTGCGCGCGGTCGGGCGCCGCGGCCAGGTAGAGGGCGCCCTCGCGCACCGCGCCCAGCACCACATGCGCCAGGGGCTCGGCCGGCTGGGGCGGGATCGCGCCGGCGGCCACGGCCTCAGCGATCAGGTCCAGGGTCAGGCCCATGCCATAGCGACCGCCGATCTCGCGCCAGCGCATCCAGCCCAGCACCGCCGGTCCGTCCACCAGGGCGATCCGCAGCACGTCGGGCGCGGTGGCGACATCCAGCCAGGCGGCCGCGGCCAGCCGCATCGCGGTGAGCGGGTCCGGCGGCCTGGCCTCGGCCACCGCGGCGGCGATGCCGGCGATGGCGTCGGCCTCCACCGCCTCGAACACGGCGGCGAACAACTCGGTCTTGTCGGCGAAGTGGTGGTAGAGCGCCCCGCGCGTCAGGCCGGCCGCCCGCACGATCGCCTCGGCGCCGACGCCGGCGAAGCCCTGCTCGGCGAACAGCGCCCGGCCCGCCGCCACCAACGCCTCGCGCGTGGCGGCCGTCCGTTCAGCCTGGGTCCGGCGTGTGGGCCTCATGCGCCCTGTATGTATCCGCCGCCGCCGAGAGGCCAGCTACCGCAGCGGCTGGGTCCAGCGACCGGAGAGTGGCACGGCGCCCGCGGGCGTCACTTGAGCTAAGCCGCCTGGGAGAACCTCCGCAGGAAGGAGTCGGCGGGCCAGCGCGAGGCGTAGGTCTTGACGCCCAGCTGGGCGCGCACGGTCTCGACGGGCAGATGCCACAGGGTCTCCCACGGCACGCCCAGCAGCGGCGGGCTCTGCCGGCCGTGGGCCCATCCCGAGAAGATGGTGTCCAGCACCATGATGGTGTCCTCGGACCGCTCCAGCGCCAGCACGGCGAAGGCCACCCCCAGCAGCAGCGAGGAGTAGTGGTGGCCGAACTGGCCCATCTGGAAGGCCGAGAGCGCCATGCGGTGCAGCTCGGTCTGCTCGTAGCCGCCGACGATGCGCCACAGCTCGTGGCACTGCAGGATGCGGACGTTGACATAGTCCAGCGGCGCCGGCAGGTGGGCCAGGCCCAGGGCGTCGCGGTCGAGCAGCTCCAGCGAGCCGCCCTGGGCTGTGGCGGCGGCGAGGAAGGCCGCGCCGAGCGAGTTCGCCGGGCAGGCCTCCAGATCCTTGCGGTCGAAGCGGGCCGGCTCGCCCGCGGCGGCGGCGTCGCGCACACCCGGGTAGGCGAGGGCGCAGGCCGCGACGCGCCCTGGCAGGTTCGGTGACAGCAGGCCCGCCAGCCACGCGACGCGGCCGGTGAAGGCGGTGGGGTCCTGCCCCTCGTGGATCGGCGCCTCCGCCAGGGTCCAGAAGGCGTCCCAGAAGGCGGGGCTGACCGGCTCGGCCGTCGAGCGGGCCGGCCGCACGGTGGTGGCGACGATCGGCTCGTCGCGCCAGCCGGTGGCTGCCTCGTCATAGACCTGGATCAGGCGTTCGGGCGCCGAAACGGCAGCGCTCAGGGCCAGGGCGGCCAGGGCGCGCAGTCCGACGCCGGTGGTCTCTCGTTTGAGCCCGCGAGCGAGGGCGTTCGGGTCTCCGCCGGCGGCCGAGACCATGGCCTCGAACCCTCTCCGCGTGGTCATGGAGATCATGCGCGCACCCTTGCCCCCCGGCGGTCTCTGACGGACCGATCGAACGGTTAGGTTGACAACACGACTCTCAGCTTGTCGAGGATCATACCCCACCCCTGCGGCGTGGAGTCGCGCCACTCGGGCGCGACGCCCTCGTGGGTCAGGGTCAGCTCGCAGCCACCATCGACCGCCTCGAAGACCAGAGTCACCCGCGTATAGGTCGGGTCGAACTGGGGCACGGCGAAGGTGAAGACCAGCCGATGCGGCCGCTCGATCACCTCGTATTCGCCCACGTGGGCCACATCCCCCATGTCGGGCCGCCGGTCGGTGAAGTTGAAGCGGCCGCCAACCCGCGGGTCGATCTCGGCCACGATCATCTGGCCGGTCGGGGTGGCGAAGGCGAATCGGGGCGCCATCTTGGGGTCGAGCCAGGCGTCGAACACCTGCTCCGGGGTGGCGTCGTAGCGGTGGCGGACAACGATATCATCCATCTTTCAGCACCTTCTCCAGTTCGCCGAGCCGCCAGGCCCAGAGCTTGCGTTGGTCGTCGATCCAGGCGGCCGCCTCATCGAGCGGCGTCGGGTCCAGGGTGAGGAAATGCTCGCGCCCCTCGACCCGGCGGCGCACCAGCCGGGCCCGCTCCAGCATGCGGATGTGCTTGGAGACCGAGTTCAGCGAGATGGCGAACGGCTTGGCCACGTCGGTGACCCGCGCCTCGCCCTCCTGAGCCAGCCGGGCCAGGATCGCGCGGCGGGTAGGATCCGCCAGGGCGGTCAGCGTCGCATCCAACATATTCACCTCTAAGGGTGAATATTGAGCCAAAAGAGAGCCGGGTCAAGCCCGGCTGCTCCTGCGGCGCCTATTGCGGACGCATCTTGGCCATGGCCGCCCCGAGCTCCTCGGCGGTGACCTTGCCGTCGTGGTTGGCGTCGACCAGGTCGAAGCGCTCGGCCTTGCGGCCGGCGGCGACCCACTCGTCCTTGTCGACGACGCCGTCGCCGTTCTTGTCCCAGGCCTTGATGATGTCAGCCGGCGCGGGCGGCTGGGCATGGGCGAGGCCGGCGGTCGCGAGCGTGGCGACAGCGGTCAAGGCGATGAAAACTTTGCGCATTCCGGAGGCTCTCTTGCGGTGGCGTGAGGCCCGCAGTCAGCGCCCAGCTTGTTGCACGCGTATTGCCGGTATGTGGCCGTTCAGTGCTTGCCGCGGTCGCGGCCGAAGTTCGGCTCGGCGCTTTCCTGGCCCAGGGCCACGATCCCGCGGCGGATCTCGCGCGTGCGGCTGAACAGCTCGAACAGCTTGTCGCCCTCGCCCCAGCGGATCGCCCGGCTGAGGGCCTGGAGGTCCTCGGAGAACCGCCCCAGCACCTCCAGCACCGCGTCCTTGTTGGTCAGGAAGACGTCGCGCCACATGGTCGGATCCGAGGCGGCGATGCGGGTGAAGTCGCGGAAGCCGCCGGCGGAGTACTTCATCACCTCGGCCTGGGTCACCTCCTCCAGGTCGGCGGCGGTGCCGACGATGTTGTAGGCGATGAGGTGGGGCAGGTGGCTGGTGATGGCCAGCACCAGGTCGTGGTGGCGGGCGTCCATCTCCTCGACATTGGCCCCGATCGCCGACCAGAAGCGCGTCAGGTCCGCCACCGCCTGACGGTAGGGCTCGTCGGCGCGGGGCTGCGGGGTCAGGATCGTCCAGCGGTTCTGGAACAGCTCGGCGAAGCCGGCGTCGGGGCCCGACTGCTCGGTGCCCGCGATCGGGTGGCCCGGCACGACGAAGACGCCATCCGGGCAGGCGCTGGCCAGGGCGTCCGCGACCGCGCCCTTCACCGACCCCACGTCGCTGACGGTGGCGCCCGCCTTCAGCCCCGGCGCGGCCGCCTGCGCCGCCGCGCCCATGGACATCACCGGGACGGCGAAGACGACCAGGTCCGCATCGCGCACCGCCTCGGCGGCGTCGGCCGTCACCTGGTCCGCGATGGCGAGCTCCACCACCCGCGCGCGCGCGGCGTCGGAGGCCTCGGCCACGGCGATCTGGCCGGCGGCCCCGCTCTTGCGCGCGGCGCGGACCACCGACGATCCGATCAGGCCGCAGCCGACCACCGCCAGTTTCGCGTAGACGGGCTCAGCCACCAGATCAGGCCTTCATGAACTCGGCGAGGGCGTCCACCACGGCGCGGTTGTGTTCTTCCAGCCCGATGGTGATGCGCAGGTGGTCGGGCATGCCGTAGTTCAGCAGCGAGCGGGTCAGCAGGCCGCGGGCGCTGAGGAATTCGTCGGCGTCGCGGGCGGTCTTGCCCGGCGTCTTGGGGAAGCCCACGAGCACGAAGTTGGTGGCCGAGGGGCCCACGACCTCCAGGCCGATCCCGCCGATCTGCTGGGTCAGCCACGGCCGCCACTGGTTGACGTGGGCCAGCGAGCGGGCCTGGAACTCGGTGTCCGCCAAGGCCGCCACTGCCGCGCGCTGGCCGGCGATGGAGGTGTTGAACGGCAGGCGGATGCGGTCCACCGCCGCGGCGATGGCGCCCGGCGCATAGCCCCAGCCCACGCGCAGGGACGCCAAGCCATGCAGCTTGGAGAAGGTGTGGGTGACCACCACGTTCTCGGCGCCGCGGGCGAAGTCCAGCCCGTCGTCGAAGGCCGGATCGTCGGCGAATTCGCCATAGGCCCCGTCCAGCACCAGAACGACGCTGGGCGGCAGGTGCGCATGCAGCCGCAGGACTTCGGAGAACGGGATCCAGGTGCCCGTGGGATTGCCGGGATTGGCCAGGAACACCAGCCGGGTGCGCTCGTCCACCGTGGCCAGCAGCTCGTCCACGTCGATGCGGTGGCCGGGCTCGCGGGCGCATTTCACCTCGGCCTGGCAGGCGCGCGCGCCGATGGCGTAGGCGGCGAAGGCGAACTCGCCCTGGACGATGTTGTCGCCCGGCTCGAGGAAGGCCTGGTTCAGCAGCTGGAAGATCTCGTCCGAGCCGCAGCCGAAGATCAGGCGCTCGGGCTCCAGGCGGAACTGCTGGGCGATGGCGTCGCGCAGGATGCTGGTGCGGCTGTCCGGATAGATGTGCAGGTCGTCGGCGGAAGCGGCGTAGGCCTCACGCGCCTTGGGGCTGGCGCCCAGGATGTTCTCGTTGGCCGAGAGCTTGATCGGATGCTCGACGCCCTCGGCCTTGGCCTTGCCGGGGACATAGGCGTGGATGTCCATGATCCCGGACTTGGGGATCGGGCGCGGCGCACGGGCGCGGTCGAGGGGGGCGGCGTCGTCGGACATTGCGGACTTCAAAGACTGTCAGGACGGGCCTAGGCGGCCGGAGGCGGTCTCTTACACGTCCAGCGGCGCGGGCGCAGCCCCGATCACACCGCAGAGCCGCCCCGGCGCACGGGCCAGCCGCTCGTCCTCGCGCTGGTAGTAGCCGGCCAGGGCGAAGAGGCGCAGGCCGCCGCCCTCGCTGATCAGCTCGGCCGCCACGCCGTCGCGGCCGAGGGCCGCCTCGATCGCCGCCACAGACCCGCTGGCGTCGGTCACCCAGAAGGTGCGGTCGTCGCCGGTGGGCTCGACCTCGACGGCCGCGACCGCCAGGGCCGAGAGCTCGCCCCAGGCCGCCAGGCAGGGCAGGGCGGCGAAGACCTTCAGGTGCGGCTCGGCGAGCAGCCGGCCCCACCAGGCCGATCCGGACGCCAGGGCGCAGATGGCGACGCCGCCGGTGCGACGGGCTTCGGCGATGGCGTCTTCGGGCTGGGCGACCTGGCGCAGCGGCGGGGCGGCGCCGAAGCGGTGGCGCGCCAGTTCGACGGCGCGTCCGGGATCGCGGCCGCCCCATACAGCCAGGCGGAACGGGCCTTGCCCGGCCAGGCTGTCGCCGATCAGCTCGCGCCAGATGCGCACCACCAGGGCGGGGCTGGCCGCGCGGCGCTCGGCGGCGATCAGGCGGCGCAGGATGGCCGCCTCGCGGCCCGGGCGCAGGCCGAACTTGTCGCCATCGCCGGCCGCCGCCTTGGCCGCGGCCACGATCCGCGCCAGGGAGGCCCGCTCATCGACCAGCCGCAGCAGCTCGGCGTCCAGCGCATCGATGCGCTGGCGCACGGCCTCGAGCGACGGCGTGGCGAGGGGCTTGGCCTCGGACATAAATTCCCCCGAAACAGGACCCGCGACCTAGGGGATTGCCGACGCCGGCGCAATAGGCCCCGTCGCCGCAAGAAACTTGCGGGCGCCGGTTAGCTGAGCGCGGCAGCGCGCCTCGCCAGGCTGCAGGATCGCCGAAGGGGCTAGTTGGACCACCAAGACCACCAAGACCACGAAGGCGCCGAGCCAGGCGCGGCGTTGCGGCTCCGCAGGTCTCTTGGCGGTCTTGGTGGTCTTGGTGGTGAAAACGTACAGCGCCTGCGGCGCGAGCGTGCGTGGCCTACGCCGCGGCGGCGCTGCCGGTGTCGAGGGCTGCCTGCAGGGCGGTGAGGAGGTGCTCGGGCTTCATGGGCTTTTCGACCACGCCGTTCATGCCGGCGGCGAGGTAGGCGGCCGCGTCGTCCGGATCGGCGTTGGCGGTCAGGGCGATGATCGGGGTCACCCCGACGGGGCCCGGCAGGGCGCGGATCGCGCGGGTGGCGGCCACGCCGTCCATACGCGGCATCTTGATGTCCATCAGGATCAGGTCGAAGCGGCCGGTGCGGGCGGCTTCCACCGCCTCTTCGCCGTCCTCGGCCGACTCGCTGGTGCAGTCGAACATCTCGACCAGCGACTGGGCGACCATGCGGTTGGTCGCGTTGTCGTCGACCACCAGGATATGGGCGGCGCGGCCCGCGTCTTCGCTGGGCGCGTCGATGGTCTCGGGCAGGGGCGCCAGGCGGATCTCGAAGGCGGCGGTGTCCGAGGCGCCGGCGTTGGCCTCCTTGCGCAGCTCGCCGTGCATGTCGCCGAGCACCTTGCGGGCCAGCATGGAGCCGAGCGCCACTTCCAGGCCGAGGCGCGCATCGATGCTGCGGATGCGGGCTTCCACGTCCTGGGCGTCCCAGGCCGCATCGCGCGGGCCACGCACGCGGCCCTCGAGCCGCACGCCATCGACCAGGGTGTGGGCCGAGAGGCTGGCTTCCACCGCGCCGCGCGACTGGGCGCCCACGGCCTCGCCGATGAAGCCGTCGAATATCTGCATCAGCCGCTTGCGATCGGCCAGGGCCGCCGCTTCCGGATCGCCGTCGTAGGAGACCAGGAGGGTGACGCCCGAGGCGGTGGCCCGCGGCTGCCAGCGCTCCTGGATGTCGTCCATCAGCTCGCGCAGGCGGATCGGCTCGAGTTTCGGCTCCGCGCCGGCCTGGCTGAGGGTCCGAAGGTCGAGGGCGGATTCCAGCGTGCGCGCCACGCTGGCGGCGGCGTCAGCGACACTGGCGACGCAGGCTTCGCCGTCCGGGGTCAGGCGTTGGCGGGCGAGTTGTTCGGTAAGCGCCAGCACCCCCTCCATCTGCTGGCGGATGTCGGCGGTGACGCGGTCGAAGAAGAACTCGGAAAGTGACATCAGGCCGCCGGGGGGAGCTTTACCTGCACCTATCTTGGCCCCGAGCGCTTGCGCAGAGGTTAAGCGGCCACACGGCCAGGGTGATTTTTGCGGGGGTGTGTCGAAAGGCGGCGCCGAAACCGCTGGGCCCAAGAAAAAGGCGGCGGGCCGAAGCCCGCCGCCCAGTTGGCGTTTGGGAGGAAACGCCGAAGCTTAGAACGGCACCTGCAGCTCGACGCCGTAGGTGCGCGGCGCGATCAGGCCGCGGGTGATCGAAAGGCCCGTCTGCTGCTGGTAGGTCGTGCCGCCGACCACCAGGCCCGGGTTCGGCACGCCGAACACCGCGGTGGGGTTGGTCGAGCCGGTCGAGGTGTAGCCGGTCTTGTCGAAGGCGTTCTTCACGAAGCCGATGACGGTGAAGCGGTTGTGGGCCGCCTTCCACAGCGCCCGGAAGTCGGCGGTGCCGAAGGACGGCACCTGGAACGCCGGGTCGTCGAAGGGCTGGTAGGTGGTCTTGTCGGTCCAGGTGTAGGTGGCCGACAGGGTCAGGGAGCCCGGGTCGAAGTCGAAGGTGTAGTTGCCGTTCAGGGCGAACTTGTTCTTCGGCGACTGGTAGAGTTGCGAGCCCTTCAGGTCCTGGAAGCGCAGCAGGACGTTGTTGGTGACCGCCGAGCCACCGCTCGGGCGGGCGCTGGGCAGCAGGGCGGACGGATCCGCCGGGTCGTAGAAGCAGCAGCCCTTGGTGATCTTGGTGTTCAGGTAGCCGTAGCTGGCGTTGAACTGCAGGTTGCGGATCGGCTGCCAGATAGCTTCCAGCTCCAGGCCGTAGGCGCGGGCGTCGACGTTGACGAAGTTGTTCGCCGAGGCCGTGCCCGCCGCGTTCAGCTGCTGCAGGTTCAGCTGCAGGTCGTTGTAGTCGTTGTAGAAGGCCGACGCGTTGACCTGCAGGGTGCGCATGAAGGTCTTCTTGCCCCCCAGCTCGAAGGCGTTGACCGTCTCCTTCTTGGCCTCGGGCTGCGGCGCCAGGGTGCCCAGCAGGAAGCCGCCCGACTTATAGCCGCGGCTGTACTTGGCGTAGACCAGGGTGTCGCGGTCCGGCGTCCAGTCGAGGTTCAGGGTGCCGGAGAGGGCGTCCCACGAGTTCGACAGGTTGCGGAAGTTCTGCACGCCCGGGGTCGACGGGTCGAGGTCGCTGGAGACGTCGAAGGCCGCCGCGCCGCCCAGGGCCGGGCCGAACGGGCCGGCGGGCGAGTACAGGACCAGGCGCTGGCTCTCGAAGCCGTCCTTCTTGTCGTAGCTGTAGCGGATGCCGCCGGTGACCGAGAGCTGGTCGGTGAACTCGTACTTGGCCTGGCCGAAGACCGCATAGGCCTTGGAGGTCAGGGTCGCCTGCTGGTCGGCGAAGTCGCGCGAGGGGTTGGCCGCCGCGGGGATCAGGATCGGGCCCGCCGCGGTGATGCCGCCGAAGTAGAACGGGCTGGCCAGCTGCGCCTGCTGGGGATCGCCCAGCTGGATCCGCTGCTCGTAGTTCTCGTGGTACTGGTAGAGGCCCAGGATCCACGACAGCGGGCCGTCGCCCTTCGAGGTCAGGTTGATCTCGTTGGAGTAGTACCGCTTATGCTCATTGAAGTCGGTGGTGTAGTCCACGAACACGCCGCCGACGCCGGCCACCGTGATCGGGCCCGTGCGGCTGGTGGCGTCATAGTCGCCGCCGGTCTGGTAGTTGTACTGCTGGAAGCCGCCGATCCACTTCAGGTCCGCGAAGCCCAGGTCGTAGACGACCTGCGCCGTCAGCAGGTGGTTGCCGCGCAGCTGGCCGTAGCCATTGCGGTTGGTGTTCTGGACATAGGGGTCGGTGACGCCCGGGTTGGCCGTGGTGTAGCCGAACGAGGGGTTGGTCACGAGGCCGCCGATCGGCTGGAAGGCGCGGGTGGTGTCGTACGGGGTGACCTGGTTGGACAGGCGGTCGCCGACGCCCAGGGTGTCGTCCCAGGACGAGCGGCTGTAGCGGGCCCAGAACGTGGTCTTCTCGCCCAGCTCGCCCTCGACCTGCGCCTCGAAGTAGTCGCGCTTGATGGTGGCGCCTTCGTTCGCGCCGCCGATGTTCTTGATGTAGCCCTTGTCCTGCTTCTCCTCGCTGCCGCCCAGCTTGAAGCGCAGGTGCTCGGCCACGGGGATCGAGACCACCCCTTCGATGCGGTAGTGCTCGTAGTTGCCGTACTCGGCCCGGACTTCGCCGCCGAACTCGTGCGCCGGGCGCTTGGAGATCACGTTGATCGCGCCGCCCATGGAGTTGCGGCCGTACAGCGTGCCCTGCGGGCCGCGCAGGATCTCGGTGCGCTCCACGAACAGCGGGGTCTTGAAGAGCTCCGACGAGGAGGCGGAATAGAAGCCGTCGGTGTACTCGGCCACGCCCGGGTCATTGCCGATGTAGAAGGTGTTGCGGCCGGCGCCGCGCAGGCTGACCCGGTCGGTGCCGGAATAGTTCATGCCCGGCGTGAAGTTCACGAAGTCCTGGATGTTGGTGATGCCGACGATGTCGCGCTTGGCCGAGGTGTAGGCCGAGACGGCCACCGGCACGTCCTGCAGCGACTGCTCGCGCTTTTCGGCGGTGACCACCAGTTCCTCGACCATGTTGTCGGTGGTCGAGGCGCCGGCCGCGGCGGTCTGGGCCAGGGCGGGCTGGGCGACGGCGGTGAGCGCGGCGAACGAGACCCCCGCGATCAGGAACGCGCGCACGGGCGCGGTTTTGCGAGACATGAAGCTCCTCCCAAGGCGCGGCGGAAGTGGCCGGCCTCGTGTTTGACGAATTTTCGGAACGGGCGCGGGGAGGCGCCCGAGGCGGCGGACCCTCAAGCCCTGCCAGGAGCGGCGTCAACTCAGCGGCGATAACTTACGGCGTTTCCACCGCGGCTTTTTGCAAACTGTGGCGAAAGTACCGCATTTTAGAATTGTTCGGTCAAAATCGAACGGGGTCTCGAGTTCCCTTACAGGAACAGGGTTCGTTGAGTGGCCTTGAGCGGCTCGCATCATACCGTGTGGTCAAAATTCATTTTCCGGTAATGAATCCGGCACTTGCGCACAATCTGAACGCGTCAAAGGCTAGCGGCAAGGTTGTGTCGAGGGGCGCGATGTCGACCCGGCGAGCTCAGCCCAGGTCACACATGAAAACGGGGGCGGCGGATCGCTCCGCCGCCCAGGTCCCATATGAAAACGGGGCGGCGGATCGCTCCGCCGCCCCGAGGGCATCCCTGGAAGGGGATCGAACTAGAAGCGCTTGGCGATCGAGACGCCGTAGGTGCGCGGGTCGGTGTAGAAGACGTTCCGGAACAGGCCGGAGCTGTCGTCCGTCAGGTAGAAGTCGGTGATGGCCTTCTCGTTGGTCAGGTTCTTCACGAACGCGGCCACGGTCACGCCCCAGTCCTTCTGCGTCACGGTGAGCGTCAGGTTGACGTTGTCCCACCCTTCGATGCGGTCGGCCTGAGAGTTGTAGATCCGGGCGTAGGTGGCGGTCTGCTTGTAGTAGTCGCCGCGCAGCACCGCATCCCAGTCGCCCATGTGCCAGGTGTACTGGGCGCCCAGAGCCACCGTCCAATGCGGCGAGTTGGGCAGGTCGTTGCCCTTCAGGTCCACCGGCACGCCTTCCGACACCAGGCCGCCGAAGGCGTTGGAGCCGGCGGCGATGGCGCCCGTGCCGTTGATGTTCGTGCCCGCGCCAGCGGTGCTGGCCAGGGTGCAGGCGGCGAGCAGGGCGAACGGGCCGTTCGGATTGACCGCCGGGCCGAGGTTCGAGAAGCCCAGCACGGTCGCGGCGGCCTGGGTCGAGAGCACGCAGTTCGACGCGCTCGACGACTTCACCACCGTCAGACCCGCGTTGCCCTGGGTCCGGTCGAAGGTGTCGATCGACGAAGCATTGCCGATCTTGGTGTGCAGATAGCCGATCTGCGCGTTCAGGCGCAGGCCGTCCAGCGGCTGCCAGATCGACTCGAACTCGGCGCCGTCGACCTTGGCGTCGATGTTCTCGTTGATCGAGGTCCGGTTGATGATCTTCGAGACCTGGTAGCCCTTATAGTCGTAGTGGAACCCGGTCAGGTTCAGCTGCAGGGTGCCGTTCAGCAGGGTGTTCTTGGTGCCGACTTCGTAGGAGTTGATGAACTCCGGCTGGAAGATCGGCGAGGTGGGCACGAGGCCGATGCCCGGGCTGAACGCCGGGTTCAGGCCGCCGGCCTTATAGCCGCGCGAGTAGAACGCGTAGATCAGGGTCTCGTTGGTGAAGCCCAGCTTGGGCTTCCAGTCGAAGCCGAAGCGGCCGGTCGGCTCGCTGAACTTGGCGTGCAGGATCGCCGGCTGGCCGGCGGAGGGCGGGCCGATGCCGCTGCCGGGCGTACCCAGGGTGACCGAGTGGTTCTCGACGTCCTTGGAGTCGACCGTGTAGCGCAGGCCGGCGGTCCACTTGAAGTTGTCGGTCATCTGGTAATAGAGCTCGCCGAACGCGGCGTACGACGTCAGGTCATAGGGCCCGTAGTTGTCGTAGTAGTTGTGGCCGCTGCGGTCCGGATCCTGCTTCGGGTCCACGGCGACGCAGGCGGGGCCGCTGGTGCAGTTCGGGTTGCCGGCGCTGAACAGGTTGTTGACCTGGTAATAGCCGGTGCCGGTGTTGAACATCACGAAGTAGTCGCCGGTGGCGTTGAACCGCGTGAAGATGCCGCCGAAGTTGAAGTTGATCGGCCCGTCGAAGCTGGACTGCAACCGCAGCTCGGTCGAGAACTGGTCGGTGTTGGCCGACGAGATGTCGCTGGTGGTGAAGCGGTTGTAGGCCCCGTTCTGCGGGTCCTTGACCACCCCGCCAGGGAACAGAGACGGGTAGATCGCCGTGGCGTAGCCCGGGACGCCCGCGAACACGTTCACCGGGTTCGGCACCGCGTTGAAGTTGCTGCTGGGCGTGTAGCGGTTGTAGTCCTGGCGCGTGTAGAGGTCGTAGTAGGTCAGGGCCGACAGCCACGACAGCTTCAGGTCGGGCGTGACGTTGAATTCGGCGTTGAACTCATAGATGTCGGTCTTGGTCTTGTAGATCGGGTCGAAGGTCGACTCGATGTTGCGGATGTTCGGGTCCTGCATCTTGCCGGCGTAGGCGTCGCCGGTCTGGAAGCCGGCCAGGGCGCCGAACAGGCCGCCCAGGGTCGCCTGGCTGTTCACGGTGCCCAGAGCGCCCGGCGAATAGAGCGAGGTCGACTTGCAGCCCTGGCTGAAGAAGCCCGACTGCAGCTGCGCGACCACCGGGACCGGCGAGAAGCCGACGCCGCCGACGTTGGCCGGGCCGGTGTCCTTGGTGCAGTACTGCTTGCCGATCCGCGAGCGGTTGTCGTCTTCCTTGAAGTGGTCCCAGACCAGCCAGGCCTTGAAGCGGTCGGTGGGGTTCCAGCCCAGGGTGACGCGGGTGCCGTAGAGGTCGCGGTCGTCGGCGTCGTTGCCGGTGACGGTGTTCTTGCCGAAGCCGTCGCGCTTCAGATAGTCGCCGGCGGCGCGGATGGCGAAGTCATGGCCCAGGGGCACGTTGACCATGCCGCGCAGCTTGATCGAGTTGTAGTTGCCGTACTCGGCGTAGCCGTTGGCCTCGAAGACGTCCTTGGGCTTGGCGGTGATCAGGTTGACCACGCCGCCGGTAGCGTTCCGGCCGTACAGGGTGCCCTGCGGACCGCGCAGCACTTCCACGCGCTCCATGTCGTAGAAGTCGGTCTCGAACAGGTTGTTGGCGATCAGCGGGGCGTTGTTCAGGTGGATGCCGGTGCCGGCGTCGCCCGAGCCGGCGACCAGCTTGGAGCCGATGCCGCGGATCTGGAAGTTGTAGCCGGTGAAGTTCCCCTTGGAGAAGTTCACGTTCGGCACGGCCAGCACCAGGTTGGGGCCGCCGTCGATCTTGGATTTCTCGAGCGCGTTCTGGTCGAAGGCCGACACGGCGATCGGCACGTCCTGCAGCGCTTCTTCCTTCTTCTGCGCCGTGACCACCAGCTCTTCGATGACGTTGGAGTTTCCGCCGCCTCCGCCTGCGCTGGTCTGGGCCCTGGCCGGCATGGCCATGGCGGTTATGGCTGCGGCGGACACGCCAACAGCCAGCAGGCTCCGAAGAGTGCGGGTATCCGACATCGTGTTCCTCCCAGGGGCGTCCGGGCTCTTGTGTTGGCCCGTGGTCCGCCGTCACGCCGCTAAAGCGTTCGCCAGCGGGGAGGCGGCGCAGCCCCCCGACCAGCTCCGCTCAAGCTCGACCCGCTGTGACGATCTGTCAACGCAAGCCGAGACCCTGTAAGGGATTGCTCGGATAACTGTGGCGCCTAGAACAACGAAGTTGCCGTGGGGTCCGCTTTGCCGAACGGCCGCGGCGGCCCATATGGGCGCGATGATCTTCAGCCCCAGAACGCCAAGCCCGGCCCCATGAGCTACGCCGTCAAGGAGATCTTCCTGACCCTGCAGGGCGAGGGCGGCCAGGCCGGCCGGCCGGCGGTGTTCTGCCGTTTCGCGGGCTGCAACCTGTGGAGCGGGCGCGAACAGGATCGCGCGGCGGCCGTCTGCACCTTCTGCGACACCGACTTCGTGGGGATGGACGGGCCGGGCGGCGGGCGCTTCGCCGACGCCGAGGCCCTGGCCGCCGCGGTCGAGGCGGCCTGGCGGGGCGGGCCGCGGGACCGACTGACCGTGCTGACGGGCGGCGAGCCGCTGCTGCAGGTGGACGAGGCCCTGGTGGCGGCGCTGCACGGGCGCGGCTTCGCCATAGCGCTCGAGACCAACGGCACCCTGCCGGCGCCTGCGGGCATCGACTGGGTCTGCGTCAGCCCCAAGGCGGACGCGCCCGTAGTCCAGACCCGCGGCCAGGAGCTGAAGCTGGTCTACCCCCAGCCGCAGGTGGACCCCGCTCGCTTCGAGGCCCTGGATTTCGAGCGTTTCCTGCTGCAGCCGATGGACGGGCCGGACCGCGCGGCCAACACCGAAGCGGCGATCGCCTATTGCCTCGCACACCCCCGGTGGCGTTTAAGCGTGCAAACCCACAAATACCTCGGCATCGCCTGACGCGTTTTCGCCCGGGCCGCCCAAGACTTGCGATGAACCAGCCCACTTTCGAGATCACCAAGGCCGCCACGTTCGACGCGGCGCACTTCTTCGCCGAGGGGCCGCAGCACCGGCCCTATTCGAACCTGCACGGCCATTCGTTCCGCGTGGAGGCCACGCTGAAGGGCGAGGCGCAGGAGCCGGTGGGCTGGGTCGCCGACCTGGCCGACCTGGAGAGCGCGCTAAAGGGCGTGGCCGCCGAACTGGACCACGGCCTGCTCAACGAGAAGCCCGGCCTGGAGCGGCCGACGCTGGAGCATATCTGCCTCTACTTCGCCCAGCGGCTGCGGCCGACGTTCCCGGGGCTCTCCCGCATCGTCGTCTCGCGCCCCACCATCGGCGAGAGCTGCGCCTTCAACCTCGGTTAGGCGGCCGGAGGGCGTCGGCCTCGCGCCGCCAGGGACCCTTGAAGTTCGGATCCACCCGCCGGCGCCGGTCGGGGCCGAAGTAGTCGTTGCTGCGGAAATAGGGCCGCGGGTGCTCGATCGCCTGGTGCAGGCGCTGGATCACGCCGCGGGCGGTGAGCGGCTTGGCCAGGAACTCGTCCACCCCGGCGTCGCGCGCCTCGTGCACCCGCTGCAAGGTCGAATGGCCGGTGATCATGATGATCGGCGCCATCTTGTTGGGGCTGTCGGGCGAGTTGCGCAGCAGGCGCACGAAATCGATGCCGTCCAGCGGCTGCATGGACAGGTCCGTCATCACCACGTCGATGTCGTGGTCGCGCATCATCTGCAGGCCCTCGGCGCCGTCGGTGGCCTCGTGGATGCGGGTGACCCCGATGGCCCGCAGGATCTCGGTGAGCAGGATGCGGATGTAGTGGTTGTCGTCCACCACCAGGATGTTCAGGAGGTCGTAACGCACGCGCGGGCCTGACAGTCCGTTCTGGAGCTGGGGACGAGGGCGCTTGGATAAGGTGCCGCGGCTTGGCCGGTCAACGGTCGAGCGGCGCTATTCGGACAAAAGCTGCGCCGGATCAGTCGCTTGACCACCAAGGCGCGTGTCCCCGGGGACAAGTTCAACCGCGGGGCGGTCCTGGCTGGAAAGCCTCTCCGCCGGTCTGGGCGCGGTGGCGCAGGAAGGCGTCGGCCAGCACGCAGGCGACCATGGCCTCCACCACCGGCACGGCGCGGATGCCGACGCAGGGGTCGTGGCGGCCCTTGGTGCGCAGCTCGATCTCCTCGCCGGCCTCGTTGACGCTCATCCGCGGCGTCAGGATCGAGGACGTGGGCTTGAAGGCGACCCGCGCCGTCACCGGCTGGCCGGTGGAGATGCCGCCCAGGACGCCGCCCGCCTGGTTGGACAGGAACACCGGCCCGTCATTGCCCATGCGCATCTCGTCGGCATTGGCCTCGCCGGAGAGGGCGGCGGCCGCGAAGCCAGCCCCGATCTCCACGCCCTTGGCCGCGTTGATCGACATCAGGGCGCCGGCCAGCTCGGCGTCCAGCTTGCCATAGAGCGGGGCGCCCCAGCCGGCCGGGACGCCGCTGGCTTCCACCGCCACGATGGCGCCGGTGGAGGAGCCGGCCTTGCGGACCTTTTCCAGGTGTTCTTCCCAGACGGGCACGATGTCCGGATCGGGCGCCCAGAACGGGTTGTCGCCCGTGACGGAGAAGTCGATGCGGTCGTCGGCCACCGCGTGCGGGCCGATCTGGACCACCGCCGCGCGCAGGGTGACGCCGGCCACGATCTTGCGCGCTATGGCGCCCGCCGCCACGCGCGCCGCCGTCTCCCGCGCAGACTGCCGCCCGCCGCCGCGGTAGTCGCGCACGCCGTACTTGGCGAAATAGGCGTAGTCGGCGTGGCCCGGGCGGAAGGCGGTGGCGATCTCGGAATAGTCGCGGCTGCGCTGGTCGACGTTGTCGATGATCATCGAGATCGGCGTGCCGGTGGTGACCTGGCCGCCATGGCGGGCGTCGGTCTGCGCGTCCTGGAACACGCCCGACAGGATGCGCACCGCGTCCGGCTCCTGGCGCTGGGTGACGAACTTGCCCTGGCCTGGGCGGCGGCGATCCAGCCACGGCTGGATGTCGGCCTCCGTGAGCGGGATGCCGGGCGGGCAGCCGTCGACCACGCAGCCCAGCGCCGGCCCATGGCTCTCGCCCCAGGTGGTCACGCGGAACAGGTGGCCGAAGGTGTTGTGGCTCATGGCGCGGCCTCTGTAGCGGAGGCGCGGCCCGACGCCAAACGCTCGCCCTTTCGGCCGGTCGCCGGCTACGCCCGGGCCGAGGCGGCCCTGAACACGGCCAGCTGGGCGGCGAAGGCCCGCTGGTACGCCGCTCGCGCCTCGCCGCGGGCGACGTAGGCGGCAAGGGTCGGATATTCGTTCAACAGGCCGGACGAGCGCAGCCGGATCAGCACGGACACCATCATCAGGTCGCCGGCGCTGAAGGCGCCGTCCAGCCAGTTGGCGTCGCCCAGCCGGGCCGACAGCTGGTCCAGCCGCACGCGGATCCGGTCGTGCACGAGGGGCAGGCGCTGCTCCGCCCAGGGCGCGTCGTGCTCCGCCATCCGGGCGATCTGGAGATCGAGGATCGGCGGCTCGACCGTATTGAGCGCGGCGAACATCCAGCCGATGGCGCGCGCCCGGGCGTCGGCGTCCTCGGGCAGCAGGCCGGGACGCCGCCCGGCCACATGAAGAATGATCGCGCCGGACTCGAAGAGCACGAGGCCGCCCTCCTCATAGGTCGGGATCTGGCCGAAGGGGTGCAGGGCCATATGCGCCGGCGCCTTCATCTCGTCGAAGGAGACAAGCCGCACCTCGTAGGGGTGGCCGACTTCCTCCAGCGCCCAGCGGACGCGCATGTCGCGCGCCAGGCCCTGGCCGCGGTCGGGCGAGCTGGCGAAGGCGGTGATGGTCGGGGTCACGGCAGGAGCTCCTCTGGGCGTGTTCGTACCCCGAGGACGAACTAGCGTCCGGCTTCACGACAGGCCGGGCGCGCTTTCTCTTCAGGCCGCCCAGGCGGCGGCGAAGCGGCGCAGCAGCGCCATGGCGGCGCTGTCGGCCATGCCGGGCTGGGCGGAGAGGCGCAGGAAGAGGTGGCCGCGCGCCCGGGCGCCGCGGGCGGGCAGGCCCTGGCCCTCCACGCGGGCGAGACCCCGCTCGGCGGCCTTGCGGTCGATCCAGACGCTGCGGCGGCCGATGGGCGTGTCCAGCGTGAGCCGACCGCCCTTCTTGAGCGTCGCCGGCGAGACCTTGACCGTGATCCAGATGTCGTCGCCGCGCACCAACACCCCGTCGTGGGCGCGGATGTAGACGCAGAGCTCGACGCCGCCGGCGCGTACCCGGTCGCCCGAGCGCAGGCCCGGCGGCAGGGTGATGCGGATCCGCTGGCCGTCGGGCAGGGTGTGGTCGACGTCGCCGCCCTCCAGCGCCAGGCGCGGCGAGATCTCCAGGTCCGGCTCAGGCGTCGGCCGCGGCCGGCGCGGAGCCTGGACCAGATGGTCCTCGAACGGATTCTGCAGGCGCCGATAGGCCTCGACCACCTGGCGGAAGGTGGCCTCGTCGCCGCCGGAGTCGGGATGGGCGCGCTTGGCGGCCGCGCGGAACGCCAGTCGCACCTCGCCGGGCGTCTGCTCCGACGTCACGCCCAGCACCTCGCGGGCGTATTTCAGGCTCATGTCGGGAAGGGCCCGATTCATGACTGGGAACGTTAGGGTGAACGCTCTCAACGACCCGTTAAGGCCTCGCAACGCCGCGCGGTCCCGCGCTATAGCCGCAGTCGTGACCGACAAGACCCTCATCCCGCCGTCGCCCACCGAGGACGACTATGTGCGCCAGGTGGCCACCGCCCAGGCGCCGGAACTGCTGAGCGAGACCGACCCCTTCGCCCTGTTCTCCGAATGGCTGGCCGAGGCGCTGAAGAAAGAGCCGAACGACGGCAACGCCATGGCCCTGGCGACGGTGGACGAGACCGGCCTGCCGGACGTGCGCATGGTCCTGCTCAAGGACGTCGATCCGCAGGGCTTCGTCTTCTACGGCAACCTTGAGAGCGCCAAAGGCCGCGAGCTGGCGGCCAATCCCAAGGCCGCCCTGCTGTTCCACTGGAAGTCGCTGCGCCGCCAGGTGCGCGTGCGCGGAACGGTGACGCCGACCACGGACGCGGAGGCCGACGCCTATTTCGCCACCCGCGCGCGGCCGGCCCAGCTGGGGGCCTGGGCGAGCGAGCAGTCGCGGACCCTGCCGGACCGGCTGGCGCTGGAGAAGCGGATCGCCGAGGTGGGCTTGCGCTTCGGCCTGGGCAAGGTGCCGCGGCCGCCGCACTGGTCGGGCTTCCGGGTGGCGCCGCAGAGCTTCGAGTTCTGGCGCGACCGGCCCTTCCGTCTGCACGAGCGGCTGGTGTTCGAGCGCGCCGCGGAGGCCGACGGCTGGACGACGCGCAGGCTGTTTCCTTGAGCGATGCGTCCGAGGACGAGATCGTCGCCTGGCTGACCCCGCTCAGCGAGCGGCGGATCGACACCGCCTGCGCCCATGTGTTCCTGACCCCCGAGCGGGCGCTGAAGGTCAAGCGCCACGACGACCTGGGCTACGTCGACTTCTCCACCGCCGAGCGGCGGCTCTGGGCCCTGGAGCGGGAGCTCGAGTTCAACCGGCCGGCCGCGCCGGACATCTATCGGGCCGTCCGCCGGATCACCCGCGAGGCCGACGGCTCCCTGGCGGTGGAGGGCCGCGGCGAGACCGTCGACCACGCCCTGGAGATGCGCCGCTTCGACGAGCGCCTGGTGCTGGGGGCCCAGCCGGATCTGGTGGACGGCGACCTGGCCGAGCGGCTGGGCCGCACCATCGCCCGGGTCCACGCCGAGGCCCCGCTGCGGCCCCAGGGTGGGCTCACCGCGCTCTCCTGGACCACCGGCTCCAACACCGGCCTGTTGCGCGAGATCGCGGCGCTGGACCAGGCCCGGGTCGAGACCCTGATCGCGCTCACCGAGGCTGAGCTGGAGCGCCAGGCGCCGCTGCTGGCGCACCGGGCGGCCAGCGGCTTCGCCCGCCGCTGCCACGGCGACCTGCACCTGGGCAACATCCTGCTGGAGGACGGCGAGCCGGTGCTGTTCGACTGCATCGAGTTCAGCGACCTGCTGTCCGACCTCGACGTCCAGTACGACCTGGCGTTCCTGCTGATGGACCTGGACTTCCGCGGCCGGCGCGACGCGGCGGCGCGGGCCCATTCGGCCTATCTCGACGAGGCCGCCCGGCGCTTCCCGTCGGAGACCTGGGCGGGGACGGCGGCCCTGCCGCTGATGCTCTCGGTGCGTGCGGGCGTGCGCACGCACGTCTGCGCGCATAGCGGCGATGCGGCCGCCGCCAACGCCTATGTGGAGGCGGGCATCGCCCACCTTTCGCCGCCGCCGCCGGTGCTGGCCGCGGTGGGTGGACTGTCCGGCTCCGGCAAGTCGGTCTTCGCCCGGGCCGCCGCGCCGCTGATGGGCGCTTCGCCCGGCGCGGTGATCCTGCGCACCGACGAGGTCCGCAAGCGCCTGATGGACGCCGCGCCGACTGAGCGCCTGGCGGACGACGCCTATTCCGCAGAGGCCCACGCCCGCACCTACGACGCCCTGTTCGAGGCGGCCGGGGCGCTGCTCAAGGCAGGCCGGGCGGTGGTGCTGGACGCCACCTTCCTCGACCCGGGCCTGCGTGCGCGCGCCGAGGAGCTGGCCGCCCGCGCCGGTGTTCCGTTCCGCGGCGCCTGGATGGACGCGCCCGTCGCAGTGCTCGAGGCGCGGGTCGCGGCGCGGACGGGGGACGCCTCGGACGCCACCGTGGCCGTGCTGCGCGAGCAGGTGGCGCGGCTGGGCCCGGCGCCGTCCTGGCCCAAGGTCGATGCGACGGCGCCCAGCGCGGTCGCAGCGGCGGCCTGGCGCGCCGGACTCGCCTGAGGCGACGTTGCGGAAGCGCGGTGCGCTGTCTAAGCCTAGTGGCCAAGTAACAGCCGATAAGTTCCGGGAGCGAACGCCCATGCTGGGCCTGATGCAGAACTGGCCGCTGACGGTCGACAAGATCATCGACCATGCCAAGGACTGGCACGGCGGCCGCGAGGTGGTCAGCCGCTCGATCGAGGGGCCGATCGTCCGCACGACCTATGCGCAGATCCACGAGCGGGCCAAGCGGCTGTCCAATGCGCTGCTGGCCCTGGGCGTGCGGCCCGGCGACCGGGTGGCGACCCTGGCCTGGAACACCGGCCGCCACATCGAGACCTGGTACGCGATCATGGGCATCGGGGCGGTCTGCCACACGCTGAACCCGCGGCTCTTCGCCGACCAACTCTGCTACATCATCAACCACGCCGAGGATAAGGTCCTCTTCACCGACCTCACCTTCCTGCCGGTCCTGCTGGAGCGGCGCGCGGACATGCCGACGGTCAAGCACATCGTGGTCATGACCGACGAGGCCCACATGGGGGCCTGCGCCATCCCCGGCGCCCTGTGCCTCGAGGCCCTGGTGGCCGAGAACTCCGCCGACTGCGCCTGGGGCGGCTTCGACGAAAACACCGCCGCCGGCCTCTGCTACACCTCCGGCACGACGGGCAATCCGAAGGGGGTGCTCTACTCCCACCGCTCCAACTTCCTGCACACCCTGGTGACCATGGGCGTCGACGTGCTGGGCATCTCGGCGCGCGACACGGTGCTGCCGGTGGTGCCGATGTTCCACGCCAACGCCTGGGGCCTGGCGATGAGCGGACCGGCCACCGGCGCGAAGCTGGTGATGCCGGGCCAGAAGCTGGACGGCGCCTCGGTGCACGAGCTGATCGTCAGCGAAGGCGTCACCTTCTCGGCCGCCGTGCCGACCGTCTGGCAGATGCTTCTGACCCACCTGCGCGAGACCAAGGGCCAGGTCCCGACCCTGAAGCGGGTGGTGATCGGCGGCTCGGCGGTGCCGGAGGCCATCGTCCGCGGCTTCCGCGACGAGTACGGCGTGGAGGTGACCCACGCCTGGGGCATGACCGAGACCTCGCCCCTGGGCACCCAGGCCACGCCCAACGCCGCCATCGCCGGCATGGATGCGGAGTCCCAGCTGCGCTACCAGCTGAAGCAGGGCCGCCCGCCGCTGGCCATGGAGATGAAGCTCACCGACGACGAGGGCGCTCGCCTGCCGCACGACGGGACCACCTTCGGCAAGCTCAAGGTCAAGGGCCCCTTCGTAGTCGGCGAGTACTTCAAGGGCGACGGCGGCGAGATCCTGGACCCGGAGGGCTTCTTCGACACCGGCGACGTGGCCACCATCGACGAGCACGGCTTCATGCAGATCACCGACCGGGCCAAGGACGTGATCAAGTCGGGCGGGGAGTGGATCTCCTCCATAGAGATCGAGAACATCGCGGTCGGCCACCCCAAGGCGGCGCTGGCCGCGGTGATCGGGGCCTTCCATCCCAAGTGGGACGAGCGGCCGGTGCTGCTGGTCAAGCTGGAGGCGGGCGTCCAGGCGACCAAGGACGAGTTCCTGGCCTTCCTGGAGGGGAAGATCGCCAAGTGGTGGACGCCGGACGACGTCGTCTTCGTGGACGACATCCCCCTGGGCGCCACCGGCAAGATCGACAAGAAGCTGATCCGCGAGCGGATGAAGGACTATGTCCTGCCCACCGCCCGCGCCAAGGAAAGCGCCTGAGCCAGAGCCGTACGATGAGCGTTTCCGATGTCGACCGGGTCCAGCTGCAGGCGGCCTCAGAGGCCGACTTCGCTGAGATCATCGCCCTGACGAACCACGCCTTCCGCCACACCGGCGACGGGGCGAGCTGGAACGCCGAGGACATGATCGCCGGCGACCGGATCACCGAGTCCCTGCTGCGCGACGACCTGGCCGCCGCGCCGGACGGCCACCTGCTGATCTGGCGCGATGAGGCGGGCCAGCACCTGGGCCATGTGCGGCTGGACCCCGATCCTGGCGGCGTCTGGTTCCTCGGCATGCTGACCGTGCGCCCCGACCGCCAGGACCAGAAACTGGGCCGCCGACTGCTGGCCGCCGCCGAGGACTTCGCCCGCGCCCGGGGCGCGACCAGGATCCGCATGACGGTCGTCGACAAGCGCGAGACCCTGATCGCCTGGTACCTGCGGCGCGGCTATGCGCTCACCGGCGAGACCAAGCCCTTCCCGTACGGCGACGACCGGATCGGGATCCCGACCCGCGACGACCTCGCCTTCGTGGTGCTGGAGCGCGCGCTCTAGCCCCGGCGCGCCTGGGCTTCGGCGACGGCGCGACGGTGGACGGTGAAGCCGCCTTCGCCGTGGCCGCCGATGCTCAGCCATTCGCCCTCGCCCGCCCTGTGCGTGTACTGCTCGGCCACCAGCCAGGCCTTCACGGGGCGGAGGCACGCCAGGCAGCCGCCGATCAGCGCGGGAAAGACGGTGGCGAACTGCGCCCACAGCGGCGGCTGCAGGACGACCGCGCTCCAGGCCCACAGGCCCGTCACCACCATGCTGACGCCGGTCATGACGAAGAAGGCCGGACCGTCCGCCGGATCGGCGAAGCCGAAGTCCAGGCCACACCGCTCGCAGCGGGGCGCCAGTTGCAGGAAGCCGGAGAACAGATGTCCTTCGCCGCAGCGGGGGCAGCGGCAGCGCAGGCCGGCGCTGAGCGACGAGGGCGCGCTGAGCGACGACGGGGCGCTTAGCGAGGAGGAGGCGGGGTTGTGGGTCATCGGCTTTGTCCCATACAATGCCAAAATATGACGCATACAATCTGTTATGAATGTATGCATGTGAGGTTGAAAAGGCAATGGCCGACGCCGATCATCCCGCCGCGCGCTGGCTGCGGCGCATGGAGCCCGGGGGGCAGCCGATCTATCGGGCGCTGGTCGAGGCCCTGGCCGCGGCGGTGCGGGCGGGCGAGCTGCAGCCGGGCGATCGCCTGCCGCCGCAGCGGACGGTGGCGGAGCTCGTCGGCGTGGACCTCACCACCGTCACCCGCGCCTATGCCGCCGCGCGCGCCCAGGGCCTGATCGAGGGGACGGTTGGGCGCGGGACCTTCGTCCGCGCCGGGGCCAGCGAGGACGAGGCGGGCCTCGTCGACCTCAGCATGAACCTGCCGCCGCCGCCCGACGGTTTGTCGCTCGGGGATCTGCTGGCGGAGACCACGGCCGCCATCCTGAGGCGCACCGACCCCCAGGCGCTGATGGCCTATCACCCGGCGGGCGGGGCGCTCGGACAACGCACCGCGGCCGCCGCCTGGCTGAAGCCGCTGCTGGGCGAGGTCGCCCCCGAGCGGCTGCTGATTTCGCCGGGCGCCCAGACCGGGCTGGCCGCGGTGCTGGCGACGGTCTGTCGGCCCGGCGACGTGCTGATCGTCGAGCCGCTGGTCTACCCGGGGCTGCTGTCGGCCGCCGCGGCCCTGGGCGTGAGACTGGCGGTGTGCGCCGCCGGCGGCCTGGACCCGGACGCCCTGGGCCGCCTGGCGGCGCAGACCCCCGCGCGCGCGATCTACCTGATCCCAACCACCCAGAACCCCACCGCCGCGACCCTGGACGTCGAGCGCCGCCGCGCGATCGTTGAGATCGCCCGCGCCCACGACCTCTGGATCATCGAGGACGATCCCTACAGCCGCCTGTTCGACGCGCCGCCGCCGGCGGTGGCGTCCCTGGCGCCGGAGCGCACCTTCCACCTGGCGACGCTCTCCAAGACGCTGTCGCCCGGCCTGCGCACCGCCTACCTGCTGCCGCCGCCCGGGGAGATCGCCGCCCGCACGGCCGAGACCCTGCGGGCCGTCGGCCTGATGCCGGCGCCGCTGATGGCCGCCGTGGCCGCCGCCTGGATCCGCGAGGGCGACGCCGAGCGGCTGCTGGCCGGCGTTCGGCGTGAGGCCCGGGCGCGACGGGCCATCGCCGCCGAGATCCTGCCGCAAGCTCGAGGCGCGGCCGAAGGGCTGCATGTCTGGCTGGACCTGCCGCCGGGCTGGCCGCCCGCGCGACTGCACCAGGCGGCCCAGGCGCGCGGCCTGTCGCTGGTGGCCGCCGACGCCTTCGCAGCGGGCCCGGACCATCCCAACGGCCTGCGGATCTCGCTGGGCGGCCCTTCGAAGCGGACGGTCCTGGCGACGGCGCTGCACGGCGTGGCGGCGCTGCTGGCGGGGGAGGGCCCGCCGGGCCGGGTGGTCGTCTAGGCGAGGCGGTAGGTGCTGTCCGGCCCCGGGGCCCCGTCGGTGGCCAGTGCCCCCTGGCGCACCAGGTGGATCATCGCCGCCAGCATGGAGCGCGCGGCGGCCGGGTGCAGGCGCGGGTCGACGTCGGCATAGAGCGTGGGCACCAGCTCGCGGATGCGCGCGGGCCCGGCCTTCAGCGCGCCGAGGATCTGCTCCACCCGCTCCTGGCGGTGCTCGATATAGGCGCCGATGAAGGCGTCCACGTCGCGGATCGGCGGGCCGTGGGTCGGCCAGAGCACGGCGAAGTTCCGCGCTCGGATCCGGTCCAGGCTCGCGAGGTAGTCGGTCATGTCGCCGTCGGGCGGGGTGATCACCGTGGTCGACCAGCCCATGATGTGGTCGCCGGTGAAGCAGGCGTTCTCCTGGGGCAGGGCGTAGCAGAGGTGGTTGGAGGTGTGCCCCGGCGTCGGGATCGCCTCCAGGGTCCAGCCCGGGCCGGAGATCTCCCCGCCCTCGCAGAGGCTGACGTCCGGCAGGAAGTCGAGGTCGTGGCCGGCCTCCATCTTCACCTCGCCGGTGTCGGCCTGTTCGTGCGTCGCCACCGCGCAGCCGTAGATCGGCGCGCCGGTGCGGGCCTTGAGCGGCCCGGCCAGGGGCGAGTGGTCGGAGTGGTGGTGGGTGATGACGATGGCGGTCACCCGCTCGCCCGCCACCGCCGCCAGGATCGCCTCCAGATGGGCCGGGTCGTCCGGGCCGGGGTCGATCACGGCCACCTCGCCGTGGCCGACGATGTAGGTGCCCGTGCCCTTGAAGGTGAAGGGGCCGGGGTTGTTGGCCGTGACCCGGCGGATCAGCGGCGAGACCGGGTCGCAGCGGCCGTAGTCGATGTCGATCTCGCGGACGTAGGGGATCATCCGCCCAAGGGTCCGGAGAGGTCGTAGCCCGCCTGGCGGCCCAGCTGGATCAGCTCGTCGCGGCCGCGGGCGCCGGTGGCGGCCTGGCTCAGCGACCAGGTGACGATGGACCGCGTGCCGGAGCGGCAGAAGGCCAGCACCGGCTGGTCGGCCTCGGCGAACACCCGCGCGGTGGTCTCCACCTGCTCCGGCGTCGGGCCGCCCCGCACCGGGATGTGGAAATAGGCCAGGCCCGCGGCCCGCGCCGCCGCCTCGATCTCGTGGCCGGACGGCTGGCTGGGGTCCTCGCCCTCCGGGCGGTTGTTGATGATGGTCTTGAAGCCCTGGTCGGCGGCGGCCTGCACGTCGGCGACGCTGATCTGCGGGCTCACGGACAGGGTGTCGGTGACGGGTCGGAAGTCGGTCATGGGGCTGGTGTACTCGAAGCTGGTGGCCTTCGTTGACATCATCGGGGGTGGGTGGAAGTTTCGCAACGCCCGGCCGCGGCGGCCGGCGCTCCGGGGCCTTCTCCAGCGATGCTGCGCTACATCGGCCGTCGCCTGTTGATCGCGGTCCCGACCCTGTTCCTGGTGATCACCGCCGCGTTCTTCATGATGCGCGCGGCCCCGGGCGGCCCGTTCGATTCGGACCGCAAGCTGCTGCCCGAGATCGAGGCCAATGTCCTGGCCAAGTACGGCCTCAACAAGCCGCTGGGCGCCCAGTACCTGGACTACCTGGTCGGCGTCGCCCACGGCGACCTCGGGCCGTCCCTGAAATACCGCGACAAGACCGTGCTGGAGATCCTCAAGCAGAACTACCCGGTCTCTCTGAAGCTGGGCCTCTCGGCCATGCTGGTCGCGACGGTGGTAGGCGTCAGCCTCGGGGTCGCGGCGGCCCTGCGCCAGAACCGGATGGTCGACAACCTGGTCATGGCGATCGCCATCCTCGGGGTCTGCATCCCCACCTTCGTCACCGCGCCCCTGCTCGTCCTGGCCATCGCCTCCAAGCTGGGCTGGCTGCCCACCGCGGGCTGGAACGATGGGGCGCTGCCCAACCTGGTGCTGCCGGTGACGGTGCTGGCCCTGCCGCAGATCGCGGTGATCTCGCGGCTGACCCGGGCGGGCATGATCGAGGTGCTGCGCTCCAACTACATCCGCACGGCGCGGGCCAAGGGCCTGCCGGAGGGCGTGATCGTGCGCCGCCATGCCCTGCGCGCCGCCATCCTGCCGCTGGTCAGCTACCTGGGCCCCGCCTGCGCCGGCCTGATCACCGGCTCGCTGGTGGTGGAGCGGATCTTCAACCTGCCGGGCCTGGGCAAGTTCTTCGTGATCAGCGCCCTGCAGCGGGACTACACCGTCGTGATGGGCATGGTGATCGTCTATGCGGCGCTGATCCTGCTGCTGAACCTGCTGTCTGACCTGCTGCAGGCCGTGCTCGACCCGCGGGTGAGGCTGGCGTGAGCGCGATGGGAACCAGCACCACGGCCCAGCCGCCCCGGGGCCGCAGCCTCTGGGACGACGCCCGGGCCCGGCTGCTCCGCAACCGCGCGGCGGTGGCGAGCGCCTGGGTGCTGGCCGCCCTGGTGCTGGCGGCCGTGATCGGCCCCTGGCTGCTGCCCTTCGGCTACGACCAGGTGGACAAGCAGGCCGTCTGGCTGCCGCCGCTGGCCGGCGGGCGCCTGCTGGGCTGCGACGCGCTGGGCCGCGACCTCCTGGCCCGGCTGCTGGTGGGCTTGCGGGTCTCGCTGGCCATCGGGGCGGTGGCCACGACCGTCTCCCTGGTGATCGGCGTGGCCTGGGGCGCCACGGCCGGCTATCTCGGCGGCAAGGTCGACGAGCTGATGATGCGCCTGGTGGACGTGCTCTATTCGCTGCCCTTCATCTTCTTCGTGATCCTGCTGATGGTGGCCTTCGGCTCCAACATCGTGCTGATCTTCGTGGCCATCGGGGCGGTGGAGTGGCTGACCATGAGCCGGATCGTGCGCGGCCAGACCCTGACCCTGAAGCACCGCGAGTTCGTCGAGGCCGCCCGCGCCGCGGGCCTTGGGCGAACGGCGATCGTCGCGCGGCATATCGTCCCGAACCTCATGGGACCCGTCGCGGTCTACGTGACCTTGACGATACCGGCGGTCATTCTGGCGGAGAGCTTCCTGAGCTTCCTGGGGCTGGGCGTGCAGCCGCCGATGGCGTCGCTGGGCGTGCTGATTGCGCAGGGGGCCCAGGACATGGAGCTCGCGCCGTGGCTGCTCGTGTTCCCGTCGCTGGTGATGGTGGTGACCCTGATGTGCTTCAACTTCCTTGGCGACGGCCTGCGCGACGCCATCGACCCGAAGGACCGGTGATGACCGACCTCGGCCAGGACACCTCGCCCGAGCAGCTGATGGCCGATGCGGCGGCGGCGATCCGGCGCGGCGACGCCAACGCCGCCCTGCGCTGCGTGCTGCAGGCCGAGCGCGGCTCGCCGTTCGACCCGCATGTGAAGATGCAGAAGGCGCTGGTCCACCGGATGAGCGGCGCCCTGCCGGCCGCCCTGGCGGCCCTGGACGAGGCGCTGGCGCTGGATCCCTACAACTTCATGGCCCTGCTCTCGAAGGGCGCGATCATCGAGAAGCTGTCGGGCGCGCGGGTGGCGGCCCGCACCTACGAGAACGCCCTGAAGCTGGCGCCGGAAGAGGGCAACCTGCCGCCCAACCTGAAGAGCCCGCTGGCTCATGCGCGCCAGGTGGTGGAGCAGACGCGCCAGGCGCTCCTGGACCACCTCGCCCGCAGCGTCGGCCCCGTGGAGGCGGCCGGCGGCGAGCTGGCCCAGAAGCGGCTGGAGGAGGCCATCGGCGTCTATGCGGGGGTGCGCAAGGTCTACCAGCACGAGCCCCTGCTGCTGCATTACCCGCGCCTGCCGGCGATCCCGTTCTATCCGCGCGAGCTGTTCCCCTGGCTGCCGCAGCTGGAGGCCGCCACCGGGACCATCCAGGCCGAGCTGACGGCGGCGCTCGCCACGCAGATGGACGCCTTCTCGCCCTACATCCAGTTCCCGCCGGACGCGCCGGTGAACCAGTGGGGCGAGCTGAACCATTCCCGCCGCTGGAGCTCGCTGTTCCTCTGGAAGGACGGCACGCGCAACGACGCGGTGTGCGACGCCTGCCCGCAGACCGCGGCCCTGCTGGATCGGCTGCCCATGGCCCAGCAGCCGGGCTTTGCGCCCACCGCCATGTTCTCGGCCCTGGACGCCCGCACCCGGATCCCGCCGCACACCGGCTCCACCAATGTACGCCTGCTCTGCCACCTGCCGCTGGTGTTGCCGGGGCCCGCGGCCTTCCGGGTTGGCAACGAGACGCGCAGCTGGCGGATGGGCGAGGCCTGGGTGTTCGACGACACCATCGAGCACGAGGCCTGGAACGACGCCGACGAGCTGCGGGTCATCCTGATCTTCGACGTCTGGAACCCCTACCTGGAGCCCGGCGAGCGCGAGCGCATCAACGCCATGATGGCGGCGCGGAACGCGTTCTACGGCGGCGGCTAGTTCGTACCTCCCCGCGAAGCGGGGGAGGCAGAGTTCACGCCCTACTCCACGCGGTGGGCGCGGAAGGAGCCCTGGTTGTCGACGCTCATCAGGTAGCTGCCCAGGGCCGCCTTGCGGATCTTCACCGGCATGCCGGGCTTGGGGGTCTTGAAGAGCTCGTTGGCGTCGACCTGGGCCCAGACCGCGCCGTCCTCCAGCTTCAGGATCCAGTGGCCCGCGCCGTCCTGGCGGGCGGAGGCCACGACGCCGGTGGCGTTCTCGACCTCCTCCTTGCTCTCGCCCTTCTCGAAGATGGAGATCGAGGGGAGGGTGAAGCCGAAGGCCTGGCGGCGCACCGCCTTGGCCTGTTCGCGGTCGACGACCACCACGTCGCCCTTGGCCTCGGCCTGGTCGAAGGCGGCGGCGGCCTGGTCGTAGCAGGCGAGGCGGGCCGCATCCTCGGTGATCTTGCGGCAATCGGTGAGCTTCTGGACGATGGCGGCGCGGCCGCCTTCCTTCGGCGCGGCCGCCGCCAGCGCGAAGGGGACGAAGGCCGCGGCGCCCAGCGCCAGTCCAAGGGTCCACCTGTTCCGGATCGCCATCACGCTCGGTCCCCGATTCACTGAGCCACCATTAAGCGGCGCATCGGGCGATACGCAACGGCCTGGCCATGGTCGGCGCGCTCAGCGGACCCGGCGCACCCGCACCCCGGCGTGGCCGTCGACGTCGAGGAAGTAGGCGCCCAGCAGCGAGGTCTTCACCTCCACCGGCATGCCGGCGCGCGGGGTGACCAGCAGCGGGTCGCTGTCCACCTGGGTCCAGGTCGCGCCGTCCTCCAGCTGGAAGGTCCAGCGGCCGCCACCGTCGCGTGAGGCGCCGGCCAGGCGTCCCGACACCCTGTCCAGCTTCTCGGCTCGTCCGCCGCGATCGAACAGGCTGAGCGAGGGCAGCTCGAAGCCGAACGCCTGGCGCCGCACGGCCTGCGCCTGCTCGCGATCGACCATGACGATGTCGCCGCGGGCCTCCGCGGCCTTCAGCTCCGCAGCGGCGGCCTCGTAGCAACCCAGACGTGCGTCCCGGTCGGAAACTTCTGCGCAGTTCGTCAGTTTCTCCAGCAGCCGGGAATGCCCCGCGGGCCGCGTCTGCGCCCCCGCCGCCCCGGCCCCCGTCGCCTCGCCGCCGAAGCCGGCCGCGAGCAAGATCGCGCACATAGCGGCGATGGATGAACGCAAGTAGATCGCTCCATAGTTTCGCCACGATTTGGCATCCCAGAAACATTACAGAGTCACGCTCGGTGAAAGCAAGCTTAGCCGTAGAATAAGGCCGAACGACGATCTTTGGAAATGATGTGGCGCGATTGCGACACTCACGTCTCAACATCATTATCACTTATGAATGCTCGTTGACCCTCTGGCGGCGGCTCCCGTAACTCGCGCCAACCGCGAGTTTATCGCTCCGGGTGCGTCTCATCTTGTGGGGCGGGCCGCTGCTTTCGCGCGCCTGCTGGAGGATCCAAACGTGACTTCGAACGCCCATCGGGATCGCCTCTTGGCGTCATCCATGTTCTGCGGGGCCGCCCTGGCGGTGGCCGCCGGCGCGCCGGCGCTGGCCCAGACCGCAACACCCAGCCAGCCCGCGGCGGCGGCCACCGGCGGTAGCGAGGTCGCCGAGATCGTGGTCACCGGCACGCGCATCCCGCAGCCGAACCTCAACAGCGTCAGCCCCGTGCAGGTGGTCGGCAGCCAGGAAGTGCTGCTGGGCGGCCGCCCGGCGACCATCGACATCCTGAACCAGCTGCCGCAGGTGACCCAGAACGCGTCCGTCGACCTCGGGCCGACCTCAAACCCGCTGAGCGGACCGGGCGGTGTGGCCACCGTCGACCTGCGCGGCCTCGGCCCGCAGCGGACCCTGGTGCTGGTGGATGGCCGCCGCCTCGGCCTCGGCGACCCCAACACCGGCAACCCGAACCCGGCGCCCGACATCAACCAGGTGCCCTCGCAGCTGATCAACCGGGTGGAGGTGCTGACCGGCGGCGCCTCGGCGGTCTACGGCTCCGACGCCGTGGCCGGCGTGGTCAACTTCGTGATG
The DNA here is from genome assembly GCA_019510435.1 of Caulobacterales bacterium. GTDB lineage: Bacteria > Pseudomonadota > Alphaproteobacteria > Caulobacterales > Caulobacteraceae > Phenylobacterium. The sequence continues at coordinate 157,751 of JAEKKJ010000018.1, forward strand.
AAGCACAACTTCGAGGGCGCCCAGATCGACGCCCAGTGGGGCGTCTACCAGCACAGCCAGCACAACGACCTGATGCAGGGGCTGGCCAACGCCAAGAACATCCACAATCCGGGCAGCGAGTGGGACGGCAAGTCCCGCGACCTCAGCCTGCTGTTCGGCATGAACGCGCCCGACAACAAGGGCAACATCACCGCCTACTTCACCTATCACGACCAGGACCCGGTGACGGACGCGCACCGTGACTATGCGGCCTGTCAGCTGAACGTCGACCCCAACCCGCGCTGTGCGGGCTCGTCGAACTCGAACATCTTCTACCTGGCGAGCGGGGCGCCCTTCACCATCGGCGGCCAGTCCGCGGACGCGGGCGCCGTGCTCGGCAACCAGTTCGTGCCCTACGGCACGCCCGGCACCTCCCCGCCGGCGGAGTACAACTCCAACAACCTCGAATACCTGATCCAGCAGAGCACCCGCTACACCGCGGGCTTCTTCGCCAACTACCAGATCAACGACCACGTCGAGCTCTACTCCGACTTCAACTTCATGAATGACCGCACGAACGTGCAGATCGCGCCCAGCGCCCTGTTCCAGGGGAGCGGCGCGCAGCCGTCCGGCGGCTTCCTGGTGAACTGCAACAACCCGTTCCTGAGCGCCCAGCAGCAGGGCGTGCTGGGCTGCTCGGCGGGCGACATCGCCTCGGGCGCCACGCGCGACCTCTACATCGGCCGACGCAACGTCGAGGGCGGGCCGCGCAACTCGTTCTACGAGCACACCAACTACCGCGTCGTCGGCGGCGCCCGCGGCACGATCACCGGACCGTGGAAGTACGATGTCTACGGGTCGTACTACCGCACGACCCTGGCCTCGGCGGTGCAGAACTACCTCAGCATCGCCGGCATCCAGGACGCCCTGCTGGTCGGCGGGACGGCGGCCAATCCGGTCTGCCTCTCCGGCCGCGCCGGCTGCGTGCCGTACAACATCTTCCAGGACAATGGCGTGACCTCGGCCGCGGCGCAGTCCCTGGCCGAGCTCGGCACCTCGCGCGGGACCACCACCGAGCGGATCTTCGAGGCCGACGTCACCGGCGACCTCAGCAGCTACGGCATCAAGTCGCCGTGGGCGCGTGACGGCGTCGGCGTCGCCTTCGGCGTCACCCAGCGCCGCGACCACCTGGAGTTCGCCCCGGACGTGGCCGAGGAGAGCGGCGACCTGTCCGGCTCGGGCGGCGCCTCGGTGCGGGTGAACAACAGCCTGCGCGCGGCCGAAGTCTACGGCGAGGTGCGGGTCCCGCTGGTGCAGGACATGCCCTTCGCCCGCGACGTGCTGTTCGAGGGTGGCTACCGCTATTCCGACTACTCCACCGGCATCCAGGCCAAGACCTGGAAGGTGGGCCTGCAGTGGTCGCCGATCGAGGACATCCGCTTCCGCGGCTCGTTCAACCGCGCCATCCGCGCCCCGAACATCCTGGAGCTCTACTCGCCGCAGACGGTGACCAACACCAGCCAGGTGTCGGAGGACCCCTGCGCGGCCAATGCGGTGAATCCCGCGTCTCCCGCCGCCTGCCTCAACACCGGCATCACCGCGGCCCAGTACGGGGTGATCCCGCAGTGCCCGGCCCAGCAGTGCGCCGTGCTCACGGGCGGCAACCCCGCCCTGCAGCCGGAGCGGGCCAACACCTTCACGGTCGGCTTCACCACCCGGCCGCACTGGGTGCGTGGCCTGACGGCCAGCATCGACTACTTCCACATCGACCTGAAGGACGAGATCGGCTCGATCCCGCTGGGCGTCGTGCTGCAGCGGTGCCTGGACACCGGCGCGCAGAATTTCTGCAGCCAGATCGTCCGCAACCCGGTGAACGGCACCCTGTTCGGCACCAGCCAGGCGGCCGGCGGCTACATCAACGGGACGGGTGTCAACATCGGCCAGGCCGTCACCTCCGGCGTCGACGTGCAGGCGTCCTACAACCTGCCGCTCGCGGACTGGGGGATCGACAACTGGGGCGGGCTCTCGTTCGAGCTGACCGGCTCCTACCTCCTGAAGGCGTCGACCGTGCCGCTGCCGGGCGATCCGTCCTACGACTGCGCGGGCCTGTTCGGGCCGCAGTGCGGCTCGACGGTGAACCCGCGCTGGCGCCACACCCTGCGAGTGAACTGGACCACGCCGTGGCATGACCTGCTGCTGTCCGCCGCCTGGCGCTACATCGGCGAGTCCAAGTACGAGGTGGACACCAACGAGCCCAGCATCGGCAAGGGCAGGACCAACGCGTTCAACCACACCTTGCCGGAGCGCAGCTACATCGACCTGGCCGGCCTGTGGAAGGTCAACGACATGTTCAGCCTCCGCGCGGGCGTGAACAACGTGTTCGACCAGGATCCGCCGCTGATCAATTCGGCGATCGTCGGCTCGGGCCTGCCCAATACCTACCCCACCTACGACCTCCTGGGCCGCAAGGTGTTCGTCGGCTTCACGGCGAACTTCTAGGGGCTCTCGGCAAGGGGACCGGCCGGGCGGCGCATGCCATCCGGCCGGCCTCCGCGCCGGCGTGACATCGCGATCCTAGACCAATCCTTCCCGCAAACCGGGAAGGGCCGGCAATCTGTGACCAGAATGCGACAGGTGGGCGCCCGAAACATTGCCGATCGCTAATGTTCGTTGACCGCTCAAGTCGGACCCTCGTAACTCCGCCGTAACCGGGGACGGTCTGTCCCTGGGACCGATCTCTTTTTGTGGGGAGCGGCTGCCCTTCGAGGCAGGACCGCTGGAGGATCCTGACCGTGAAATTCAACTCCATCCGGGAGCGCCTTCTGGCGTCTTCCATGATTTGCGGCGCCGCCCTGCTCGGCGCCTCGCAAGCCAACGCCCAGGCCGCCGCGAGCGGCAATGGCGAAGTCGCCGAAGTCGTCGTGACCGGCACGCGCATCCCGACGCCGAACCTGGAAAGCGTCAGCCCGGTGACCGCCATCGGCGCCCAGGAGCTGCGGGCGCAGGGCGTGACCCGCGTTGAGGACATGATCAACACCCTGCCGCAGGCCTTCGCCGCGCAGGGCGCCGCGCTGTCCAACGGCTCGACCGGCACCGCCACCGTCAACCTTCGCGGCCTCGGCGCCACCCGCACCCTGGTGCTGATCGACGGCCGCCGCCTGATGCCCGGCACGCCGAACACCTCCGGCGGCTCGCTCGCCGCCGACATCAACTTCATCCCCGGCGCCCTGGTGCAGCGGGTGGACATTCTGACGGGCGGCGCCTCGGCGGTTTACGGCGCTGACGCCGTGGCCGGCGTCGTCAACTTCATCATGCAGAAGAACTTCGAGGGCGTGCGCGTCGACGCCCAGTACGGCATCTACCAGCACAACAACGACAACGACGTCGCCGCGGTGACCCGCGCCGCCGCCGCCAAGGCCGCGAACCCGCAATTCTACCAGCTGCCGAAGGACAACGTCCGCGACGGCGAGCAGTCGGAGGTCACCCTGATCGTCGGCGTCAACGCGCCGGACGGCAAGGGCAACGCCACGGCCTACGCCGGCTACCGCCACGTCGAGCCGATCCTGCAGGGCAACCGCGACTTCTCGACCTGCACCCTGAACTCGGGCACGACCTTCCTGGCCGCCGGCTGCGGCGGTTCGGGCACGGCCTTCCCGGCGCGCGTCGGCGGCTTCGTCGTCGATCCGCTGGGCCCGGGCAACACCTTCCGTCCGCGCGTGGCGGCCACCGACACCTACAACTTCGGCCCGGCCAACTACTACCAGCGTCCCGACGACCGCTATGTCATGGGCGCCTTCGCCAACTATGAGCTGGCCTCGTGGGCGCACGCCTACGCCGACCTGATGTTCATGGACGACACGTCCACCTACCAGATCGCGCCGGGCGGCATCTTCGCCGGCACGTTCTCGGTGAACTGCGCCAACCCGCTGCTCTCGGCGCAGCAAAAGGGCCTGCTGAACGCCACGGCGGCTTCGGGCGGCGGCACCTGCGCCAGCAACCCGGGCGGCACCTTCACCGGCACGGTCTCGCGCCGGAACGTCGAAGGCGGCGGCCGCCAGGGCCAGACCGAGCACACCCAGTACCGCTATGTGATCGGCCTGCGCGGCGACCTGAACGACAGCTGGAACTACGACTTCTACATGCAGTACGGCCGCGTGGCGTTTAAGCAGGTCCAGACCGGCTTCTTCCGCACCACCGCGATCCAGAACGCCCTGAACGTCGTGACCGACCCGAAGAGCGGCAAGGCGGTCTGCGCCTCGGTCCTGAACGGCTCCGACACCGCCTGCGTGCCCTACAACATCTTCTCGCTGGGCGGCGTCACCCAGGACGCGCTGAACTACCTCAACACCCCCAGCTTCGCGACCGGCTCGACCTATGAGCGCGTGGTCAACTTCTCGCTGGGCGGCGACCTGACCAAGTACGGCGTCAAGAGCCCCTGGGCCCAGGAAGGCGCCGGCATCTCGGTGGGCGCGGAATACCGCCGCGAGCAGCTGGACTCGCAGTCGGACTACGTCTCGTCGGCCGGCCTGCTGAACGGCTCGGGCGGCGCGGCCCCGCCGGTGCACGGCTCGTTCGACGTCTACGAACTGTTCGGTGAAGCGCGCATCCCGCTCATCAGCGACATGCCGTTCGCCAAGAAGATCCAGACCGAGCTGGCCTACCGCTACTCGGACTACTCGTCGGCCGGCACGACCTCGACCTACAAGATCGCGGGCGACTGGCAGATCGTGGACGACCTGCGGATCCGGGCCAGCTACCAGCGCGCGGTGCGTGCGCCGCACGTGCTGGAACTGTTCAGCCCGCAGAACGTGGTGCTCGACGGCACGCAGGACCCCTGCGCCGGCCTGAGCGCGACCAGCTCGATGGTCGCCACCTGCGCCAAGGCCTTCAACCTGACGACCGCCCAGGTGCTGGCGATCGAGAAGAACCCGGCCAACCAGTACAACGGCCAGACCGGCGGTAACCCGAACCTGAACCCCGAGAAGTCGGACACGTTCTCGATCGGCGCCGTGGCGACGCCGACGTTCCTGCCGGGCTTCAACGCCTCGGTCGACTACTTCGACATCAAGGTGAAGGACTACATCGCCGGCATCGGCGCGGACGTCATCATCAACCGCTGCGTCACCACCCTGAACCCGTTCTTCTGCGGCCTGGTTCACCGCGACGCGGCCGGCTCGATCTGGCTGTCCACCAACGGCTATGTGACGGACACCACGCTGAACACCGGCGCCCTGCGCACCAAGGGCATCGACTTCAACGCCAGCTACCGGACCGACCTCGACAAGTTCGGCATCGAGAACATGGGCGGCATCACCATGTCGTTCGTGGGCACCTACCTGAAGTCGCTCGAAACCCAGAACCTGCCGGGCGACAAGTACTTCGACTGCGCCGGCCTCTACGGCACCATCTGCTCGGTGTCCGGCGGCCTGTCGTCGCCGAACCCGAAGTGGCGCCACAAGGTCCGCCTGACCTGGAACACCCCGTTCGAGTACGGCGACTGGATCAAGAGCGTCGGCCTGTCGGTGCAATGGCGTCACTTCAGCAAGGTCGGCCTCGACGCCTACGATGCCGATCCGCAGCTGAACAACACCGGCCTGCAGTACGCCACCGACCGCGTCCTGGGCTCGCGCGACTACATCGACATGACCGCGACCTGGACCGTGAAGGACAACCTGAAGTTCCGCCTCGGCGTGAACAACGTGTTCGACAAGGATCCGCCGCTGAACGGCTCGTCCAACTGCCCGACCGGCCCCTGCAACGGGAACACCTGGCCGCAAGTGTACGACTCCTTCGGCCGCTACATCTTCTTCGGCCTGAGCGCGGACTTCTAAGCGTTCGATCCGAGAGCAAGACAGGCAGGGCGGCGGAGCAATCCGCCGCCCTTTCCTTTTGGCCTGAGGGGGGCGCGGCGGAGCAATCCGCCGCCCTTTCTTTTTGGCCGCACCGCTTTAGGTTCCCGCCCGTGACCAGCTGGAAGATCGGCCAGTACAGCATCAAGGTGGGCGGCCAGACCGCTCCCGCCGCCGCGGCCGCCGGCGCGCCGCCTGCCACCGCGCCCACGCCGGCGGACCCGACCGAGGCCGCCCGCTGGCGCGCGCTGGGCGACCAGCTGCGGCTGGGCGGCGACATCCCGGGCGCCGACCGCGCCTATGCCCGCCAGATGCGGGCCACGGTCTCCGACCCCGAACTGGTCCGCGCCGCGGACCTGCTCTGCGCGGGCCAGCTGGCGGAGGCCGATGGCCTGCTGCGCGCCGCCATGGCCCGCCGCGCCGGCGACCCGCTGGCGCTGTGGCTGCTGGCGGAGGTCGCGTCCCGCACGGGCCAGAACGGCGAGGCCGAGGCGCTGCTGGCGCGCTGCCTGGCCCAGGCGCCCGGCTTCACCGCCGCCCGCTACGCCTACGCCATGGTGCTCTACTGGCGGAACAAGACCGTCGAGACCCTGGAGCAGGCCCGCCGCCTGCTGGCGGACGACCCAAAGAACCCGGTCTACCTCCACCTCAAGGCCACCTCCCTGTTCCGGCTGGGCGACGACGACGGGGCGATCGCCGCCTATGCCGAGGTGCTGGCCGCCCACCCCGACGAGCCGCTCACCTGGATGAGCTACGGCCACGCCCTGAAGACCGTGGGCCGCCAGGCCGACGCCGTGGCCGCCTATCGGCGCTCACTGGCCCTGTCGCCGGGGCTGGGCGAGGCCTGGTGGAGCCTGGCCAACCTCAAGACGGTCCGCTTAGACGCCGACGACATCGCTCGCATGCAGGCGGCCCTGCCGCTGCCGGACCTCTCCGACATCGACCGCCTGCAGCTGCACTTCGCCCTGGGCAAGGCGCTGGAGGACGCGCGGCGCGACGCCGAGGCCTTCGCGCACTACGCCCAGGGCGCGGCGCTGCAGCGCGCCCGCGTCGACTACGACCCCGACGACACCACCGCCCAGATGCGGCGGACCAAGGCCCTGCTCAGCCGCGGCTTCTTCGCGGCCCGGGCCGGCCAGGGCTCGCCGCGGCCCGATCCGATCTTCGTCGTCGGTCTGCCGCGCTCGGGCTCGACCCTGGTGGAGCAGATCCTGGCCAGCCACAGCCTGGTGGAGGGCACCCAGGAGCTGCCGCACATCCCGGCCCTGGCGGCGCGCCTGGGCGGCCCGGCCCGACGCGAGAGCGAGAGCGCCTATCCCGACATCCTGGCGGCGTTGTCGCCGCAGGAGCTGGCCGCCCTGGGCGAGGAGTACCTGGCCCTCTGCCAGGTGCACCGGCGGCTGGACCGGCCGTATTTCATCGATAAGCTGCCCAACAACTTCAGCCACGTGGGCTTCATCCACCTGATCCTGCCACAGGCGAAGATCGTCGATGCGCGCCGCCACCCGCTGGGCGCCGGGTTCTCCTGCTTCAAGCAGCACTTCGCGGCCGGCCAGGACTTCACCTACGACCAGACCGATCTCGGCCGCTACTATCGCGACTATGTGGAGCTGATGGCCCACTTCGACGCCGCCCTGCCGGGGCGCGTGCACCGGGTGATCTACGAGGCCATGGTGGCCGACCCGGAGGCGCAGGTACGCGCGCTGCTCGACCACTGCGGCCTGCCGTTCGAGGCCGCCTGCCTGACCTTCTACGAGAACGACCGGGCGGTGCGCACGGCCAGCTCCGAACAGGTGCGCCAGCCGATCTTCAAGGATGCGGCCGAGCACTGGCGCCGGTTCGAGCCGTGGCTAGGGCCAATGAAGGCCGCGCTGGGTCCGGTGCTGGACGCCTATCCCGACGCGCCCCAGGCCTGAACACGCGATGATCTGGACGGCCGGGCCAAGCCGTGCGCTAGGCTAGGCGCTGGGCAGATAAGTCTCTCATTCGGTAAGGAATTGCGGCGTTGAGCGAGTGGAAGGTCGGACAGATCAAGGTGAAGGTCGGTGGCTACACGCCCGCGCCCTCCGCCGCCCAGGCCGCGCCGGCGCCGACCGCGGCGCAGGCTCCCACCCAGGCTCCTGACGCCACCCGCGCGCGGCTGAGCGAGATCCACGCCGCCGTCCAGGCGCGGGACTTCGACCGCGCCGCCATCCTGGCCGAGGCGGCGCTGAAGGCCGGGCTCGAGCACCCGATGGTGCTCAACCTGGCGGCCCTGAAGTTCGAGCAGGACGGCCGCTATGACGAGGCGCTCGGCGCGCTGGGCCGGGCGGTGGAGCTGGCGCCGCAGGACCTGGGCGCGCGCAACGCCCTGGGCCTCGTCCTGGCCCGGCTGGAGCGGTATCCCGAAGCCCTGGCGGCGTTCGACGGCGTGGTGGCGCTGGAGCCGGGGTTCGCCGGCGCCCACTGCGCGCGCGGCACGGCGCTGGAGGCCATGGGCCGGCTGAAGGAGGCGGAGGCCGCGTACCGCCATGCGCTGGAGCTGCAGCCCGAGAACCTGGGCGCGGTCCAGGGCCTGGCCAACCTGCTCAGCCGTCGCGGCGCTCACGCCGAGGCGCGGCCGCTGGCGGAGACCGTGCTGGCCGCCGAGCCCAACTTCCCCGACGCGGTGATGGTGCTGGCCGCCGCCGACGCCGCAGAGGGCGCAGGCGAGCGCGCCCAGCGCCGGCTGGAGCTGCTGGCCGCCGACGAGCGGCTGACCCCGCAGCAGCGCGCCCTCGCCCACGGCCAGCTGGGCGACGTGCTGGACGCCCAGGACCTGCCGGCCGAGGCCTTCCAGGCCTATGCCGCGTGCAACATGAGCCTCTGGCGCGCCTATGCGCCGGTCTATGGCGGCGCCGGCGACTCGCTGGAGTTCGCCCGCGCCATGGTCGGCGTGCTGGGCGAGATCGCCCCGGAGGCGTGGGCCCAGCCGGCATCGTCCGCCGCGGCGGGCCCCGACGCGCCCCGCGCGCATGTCTTCCTGCTGGGCTTCCCCCGCTCCGGCACCACCCTGCTGGAGCAGGTGCTGGCCAGCCGCCCGGACGTGGAGGCGCTGGAGGAGCGCGAGACCCTGGGAGCCGCCCAGCGCGAGTTCCTGGCCCAGGCCAGCGACCTGCACCGCCTGGCCCGCGCCAGCGACGCCGAACTGGCCGCCACCCGCGCCGCCTACTGGGAGCGCGTCCGCGCCGAGGGCGCCCAGCCGGCCGGCAAGGTCTTCGTCGACAAGCACCCGCTCAACACCTTCCGCCTGCCGCTGATCCTGAAGCTGTTCCCGGACGCCAAGATCCTGTTCGCCCGCCGCGACCCGCGCGACGTGGTGCTCTCCAGCTACCGCCGCCGCTTCGCCATGAGCAGCTCGGCCTACCAGCTGCTGACCCTGCCGGCCGCCGCCGGCTACTACGACGCGGCCATGCGCATCGCCGAGCGGCTGGAGCCGGCCATCGCGCCGCGCACGCTGGTCGTGCGCCACGAGTCGCTGGTCGAGGATTTCGACAAGACGGTCGGCGAGGTGTGTAGCTTCCTGGGCCTGGGCTGGACCGACGCCATGCGCAACTTCGCCGACCAGGCCCGCGACCGGGCGGTGGCCACCCCCAGCGGGGCCCAGCTCTCGCGTGGTCTCAGCGCCGAGGGCGTCGGCGCCTGGCGGCGCTACCGCGATCAGCTGGCGCCGGTGCTGCCGCAGCTGGCGACCTGGGCCGAGCGCTTCGGGTACGCCGCCGAATGACCTCCTCGCGGCGCCACGCTCTGCAGATCCTCGCCGCCGGCCTGGCGGCGGGCTGCACGACGGCGCCGCCGCGCCGCGAGCCGGTGCTGTCGATCAACCTGGCGCAGGTGAAGCCGGAGGCGCCGCCCGCCACCGGCACCCGGCTGGAGACCGCCTTCGACGAGGCGCTGCGGATGACGGTGCCGGTGCGGCTAGGCCACCGCGGCCCGTTCCAGTTCGTGGTCGACACGGGCGCCAACCGCACGGTGATCGGCATCGAGACCGCCGCGCGCTGCAGCCTGGGCGCCGACGGGGAGGCGGCGGTGCACGGCATCGCCGGCATCCAGCCCGCGCCGCTGGTCAAGGTGCCGCGGCTGTCGGTGGGCCAGGTGCAGTCGCGCAACCTCAGCCTGCCCGTGCTGCCCAAGGCCAGCCTGGGCGCCGACGGCCTCCTGGGCATCGACGTGCTGAAGGGCCGCCACATGCGGCTCGATTTCCGCGGCAACAGCTTCGAGATCGGCCCCTCGGGCTACGGGGCCGAGATCGGGCGCGGCACCGACACCCGGATTCCCGATCCGGAGCGGGGCATCACCGTCGCGGCGCAGTATCGCTCCGGCCAGCTGGTGATCTTCGACGCCGACGTGGCCGGCGTGCCCGTGCGGGCGTTCCTGGACTCCGGCTCGCAGATCACCTGCGGCAACGACATCCTGCGCCAGACCCTGATCGCCCAGCGCCCGGAGTTCCGCGAGCGCCTCGTGCAGACCGAGCTGATCAGCGCCACGGGGCAGACCGCGCCGGCGCTGCTGGCGGCCATGCCCCGCCTGCGCCTGGGCGGCATCGGGCTGAACAACATCCGCGCGGCCTTCGCGCCCCTGCACATCTTCAGCCTCTGGGGCCTCGACGATAAGCCGGCGATCCTCGTGGGCATCGATGTCCTGCGCAACTTCGACGAGGTGGGCCTGGATTTCGGCCGCCGCGAAGTCACCTTCATCCGCGGCCGGCGAGCGTCCCTCCCTTGATGGGGAGGGACAGGCTGCGCAGCAGCCAGGGTGAGGGAGTCGCGATCAAGCACCGACCTCTGCGTTCTGGCCCACACTCCCTCACCCTGGCGCCTGCGGCGCCTGTCCCTCCCCATCAAGGGAGGGAAGCCTCTAACGCAGCGGCGTGTCGGCCAGCACCGCGGCGTGGCCTTCGGTCCGCAGGCGCGCTTCGGCGAGGCGGTCCAGCACCGACTGGGCCCGCGGGTCGCCGAAGATCCAGGCGGCGGCGGCCAGGGTGCGGGCGGACGTGCCGGAGACGCCAAGCGCCTTCTGCAGCGCCTCGAACGGGCCCTCCGACGGCGTCATGCGGCGGATCGGGATGTCGCCCTGCAGGCCGGCCAGGTCCTTGGCCTTGTCGACCGCCTGGTAGAAGCCGCCCACCTCGTCCACCAGGCCGAGGCCCTTGGCCTGGGCGCCGGTCCAGACGCGGCCCTTGGCGATCTCGCGCACCCGGGCCTCGGGCAGCCGCCGGCCGGCCGCCACCCGCGCGACGAAGCCGTCGTAGATGTGGTCCATCCAGGCCGAGAAGGCGGCCCGCTGCTGCGGGGTGAAGGGCGCGCCCATGCCGAACGCGCCGGCGTACTGGCCGCCGACGCCCGCCTGGCGCACGTCGACGCCGAACCGCGCCAGGGCCGGCCCCAGGGCGAACTTGCCGCCGAACACGCCGATGGAGCCGGTGAGGGTGGTGGGCTCCGCCACGATCGCCGAGGCCTCCGAAGAGACCCAGTAGCCGCCCGAGGCGCCATAGGTGCCCATCGAGACCACCACCGGCTTCTTCTTGGACTTGGCCACCCGGATGGCGTCCAGGATCTGCTCGGAGGCGGTGTCCGACCCGCCCGGCGAGTTAAGGCGCAGCACGATGGCTTTCACGGAATTGGCCTTCGCCGCGCGCAGGATCGCCTGGGCCAGGTCGTCGGAATAGATGCTCTTGCCGCCGGTGAAGGGGTTGGTCCCCTGGTCGGTGCCGGTGACGATCGGGCCCTCGGCCTCGATCAGGGCGATGGAGTCGCCCGCGCGCCGATCGCGGCTGCGGCTGGCGTCTGCGTAGTCGTCGAAGTCCACCGCCTGGGCGCCGTCGCCGGCCTTGTCCAGCAGCGCCTGCTCGGCCTCGCGCACCTGGCCCACCTTGTCGATGAGCTTCAGCCTCAGCGCCTCGTCCGCCTGATGGGGTCCGGCCTCCAGCGCCGCCTTCAGGGTCCCGGGATCGGCCTTCCGGTCGGCGGCGGCGAAGCCCAGGTTGGAGGCGTAGACCGAGCCGATCCACGAGAGGGTCGATTCCCTGTGGGCGGCCGTATAGTCGGAATAGAGGTAGCCGTTGACGGCGTTCTTGTACTCGTAGCGCTGCTCGTATTCCGGCACGACGCCGTACTTGTCGAAGAAGCGCTTGAAGAAGATGTCCTCGTTGACGATGCCGGTGACCTGCAGCGAGGCGCCCGGCTGCATCCAGAACTGGTCGGCCGCCGCGCCCAGCATATAGGTCGAGGTGACGATCCCGCCCGGATAGATGCCCTGGCTGTGCGCGTAGACCGGCTTGCCGGAGGCGCGGAAGTGGTTCAGCGCCAGGCGCAGCTCGTCGGCCTCGCCCGGCTCGACCCCGCCCTCGGGCAGGCGCACCAAGAGGCCCTTCACCCGATCGTCCTTCTCGGCCCGGCGCAGGGTCTCGATGACCCCCATCACCGACGTGCCGCTGCGGCCGATGCCCCAGAGCGGGTTCTGCGGGGCCTGGTCGGTGAGGTTCTGGCGCAGGTCCAGCTCCAGCACCGACTTGCCGGGCACCGGGGCGGGGCCGGCTGCGGACAGCGCCAGGCTGACCAGCACGAACGGCACGCCGATGAGGAAGATCAGCATCCCGGCGAATACACCGGCTGCGGTCATCAGGAACTGCTTCATCTAACGCTCACCGCAGGCAACCAAGTCCTGGCCGCGTCTCGCATAGATTGTGACATCCGCAAAGCGGCGCCCGCAGCCGGACCGCGATATGGTCGCCCGAGCCTGGCGCGCGACGTGCGTTGCGAGGACGCGGACGGCTGCGGACTGAGCGGAGAGGCTTCTAGCCCCGCGCCTGCGATGCTAGAACATCTGCGGAACATCCGCGGGAGTCCCCATGCCGAAACGCGCCGGCAGCGCCGACCTGCCCCTGCACGGGGGCCGCGTGCCGCCGTGGCTGGCGGAGCGGATGACGCGGCTGGGCGCGGTGATCAGCCAGGCCATCGTCCACCACTACGGCCGAGACGAGCTGCTGCGGCGGCTGGCGCACCCGTTCTGGTTCCAGTCGTTCGGCGCGGTGATGGGGATGGACTGGCACTCGTCCGGCATCACCACCAGCGTCATCGGCGCCCTCAAGCGCGGCCTGACGCCGCTGGCGGGCGAACTGGGGGTGCATGTCTGCGGCGGGCGCGGGCGGCATTCGCGCAAGACGCCGGACGAGCTCGTGGCCGTGGGCGAGCGGATCGGCGCGGACGGCGCGGCCCTGGCGCGCGCCAGCCGGCTGGTGGCCAAGGTGGACAGCGCCGCGGTTCAGGACGGCTTCGACCTCTACCTCCACGGCTTCATCGTCACCGACGAGGGCCGCTGGGTCGCGGTGCAGCAGGGGATGAGCGACACGCGCCGCCAGGCCCGGCGCTACCACTGGCTGTCGGAGGACCTGGAGAGCTTCGTCGACGCGCCGCACGCGGCCATCGAGGGCCGAGGGCAGGGGCAGATCGTCAACCTGGCCGACCGCCGCGCCGCCGCCTCGCGCAGCGCGCAGGTGACGCTGCTGGCCGACCTGGGCCCCGACGGGGTCGCGCGGGAGATCGCGGCCCTGGACCGGGCGGCGGATCTGAGGGTGGGCCGCGCGGCCGGGCGAGCGCCGCCGTGCGGCCAACAGCCGCTGCTGCCGCACCTCGTGCTGCCGGACCATCACGAGGTGCGCGCCGAGGACGTGATCCCGCGCCGCCTGCACGGGGCCCTGGCGGCCGCGGCGGAGCAGGGGCCGACCGACTTCGCCGAGCTGCTGCTCGTGCCGGGGGTCGGCGCCCGCACGGTCCGGAGCCTCGCCATGGTGGCCGAGGTGGTGCACGGCGCGCCCTGCCGCTTCACCGACCCGGCGCGCTTCTCCCTGGCCCTGGGCGGCAAGGACCGGCATCCGTTCCCGGTGCCGCTCAAGGTCTACGACCAGACCTTGCGGGTGCTGAAGGACGCGGTGGAGCACGCAAGGCTCGGGCAGGACGAGCGACTGCAGGCCCTGAAGCGACTGGACGACCAGGCCCGCCGGCTGGAGCGCGAAGCCACAGGCCCCTCCGTGGACGCCTACATCGCCGGCGAGCGGGCCGCCTCCCACACCCTGGGCGGCCGCAGCATCTTCGGCTGGGAGCCGCCGCCGGATCAGGATCTCGACGTCATCCGTTCGCCTGCCCCGTGACCAAGACGGGCAGCCAGGGCGGCGTCCGCAGGCGAGGCGCGCCACTCAGGGCAAAGTCGGGAAAAGGAAATGGTCGGAGTGGCAGGATTTGAACCTGCGACCCCCGCGTCCCGAACGCGGTGCTCTACCAGACTGAGCCACACTCCGACGGCAAGGAAGCGGTCGTATAGAGGATGGCCCTCAGCGCCGCAAGCCGCCGTTGGAAAGGGTTTTCGCGAGGGCGTTGCATCGCAGCGTCCGCTACGCTATTTCCCCCGCTCCCGCGAGGCCACGGCCTCGTTGCGGCCGTTCCTGCTGGGGAATGGTGTAATGGTAACACTGCGGTTTTTGGTACCGTCATTCTAGGTTCGAGTCCTAGTTCCCCAGCCACGGAATTCCTTGGATAATTTGGCCCCTTGGGGCGGGCTGCGGAGCCGCGGTTTACACGGCGGTTTACAGTTTCTGTTCCGTTCCCGTTCGCCTTTTCCGCTGCTGCAGGCGGCGCACCATGGCCAGGCCCATGGCTTCGCCGCTGACGTAGCGGGCGGCGATCTCGCGGACGCGGGTGAGGCTCCAGCCGACGATCAGGGCGACCTGGTCCAGCTCCAGGCCGTCCAGCAGGAAGTTGGTCGCCGCCGTGCCTCTGAGGTCATGCCAGCGCAGGCCCTCGATCCCGGTCGTGGCGTCCGGTCCGCGGCGCTCCTGGGCCTTCTCCAGCGCGTGGAGGCGCTGGCGACGAAGCGCCGCAGCCAGGCCGGCCAGCTTCCACGGCGTGCCCTTGCTGGAGGCTAGGACGGTCGTGGCGTCGTGCTTGGGCATGGCCGCCAGGCAGGCGCGCAGGCGCGGGGTGATCGGGATCACGATCGTGCGCCGCCCGCGGCTCTTGCCGGTGTGCCAGACGATGGCGTCCTTGCCGATCGCGTTCTTGGGCAGGCGGATCAGGTCGCTCTCGCGCAGGCCCGACGTCGCCGCCAGCTCGAAGGCCGCCACGAACTCGGGCTGCGGCTGCCAGATGATCTCGGCGCGGTTGACGCGGTAGATCCGCGGGAATTCCTTGACCGGGTTGGCCGCCAGCTCGCCGCGGTCGGCGGCCCAGCTGAGCACGGTGGAGACCGCGCCCAGGCGGTCGTCGGCGGTCTTGGGCGTCTTGGAAAAGCCGTCGCGCCAGCCGATCAGGAAGCCGCGCGCCTTGCGGCTCTCGAAGGCGCGGATCTCCATGGCGCCCAGCTTGCCGTCCGGCCCGCGGGCAAAGTCCAGGTGCTTGCGCCGGTCGGACTTGGTGCGCTCGCCGATCGAGGTGTCCTCCTCCATGGCCAGCAGGTAGCGGGTGACCAGGCCGTAGAAGGTCACCGTGTCGGGCGCGGCCGCCCGGGTATGTTCGTCGTACCGGCGCGAGGCGGCCACCAGCTCCCGGGCGATGGCGCGGGCCAGGGCGGCGTCGTTGCCGGCCGTGAGGCCGAGGATCTGCGGGCCGCCGCGCCAGGCGTACCAGTATTCCGCGACCCGGCCGGCCGCGAGGCGCTTTCGGACCCTATGGACGCCGGGGAGCATGGCGGAGATCTGGACGGCTTCGGTCAAACGCGGCCTCGGGATCGTCGTTGTCGGCGCTGAGCGCCGGGGACGTTGAGGTCAGGCCCGCCAGCTCGTCAATGTGGTGGTCGATGGCGACGCGGTCGTAGCGCACGCTGCGGCCCAGGCGGATGCGCCCGATCGCCAGCCGCTCCACCTCGGCCAGGGGGATGTTCAGATAGTCCGCCGCATCCTGCGCCAGCATGAGCCGGGGCGGGGCCTTGGGCTGCGCTGGAGCGGCGCGGCGGGGCATCAGTGCAGGCTCTGGATTTGCTCGGCGGGCTTCAGCCTCAGGGCGGCAAGTGCGTTGCTCGCCCTCGCGAGCCTGTCTGCGCAGCAGGGGCAGGCGGGGTCACCGTCGGCGGCCCAGCGCATCACCACGTCGAGCGCCGAAGCTGCGGCGCACTCCATCTGATCCGCATTCAGTCCTTCGACGCAGAACGCCACCGCGTGCGTTCCATCGGGGCGGTCCATGATGGCGGCCGCGAAGATCGGCATGCGGGTTTGATTGTAAACCTTGCGCACTGCGCGGCGGAACATGTCGACGATGGTCGCCATCACGCGCCCTCCCCGGTCCAGATCAGCGGCTCCGGGATCGGATCGTCCGGGCCGAGCGGATCGCCCGTGCCGACGTCCTTCACGTAGCCCTCGCGCTCCGGGCCGGCGCAGGCCGCGTGGAGCGAGCCGCCGCTGACGTCGAGGTAGTAGCGGTCGCCTTCCTTGAACGGCTCCTCGCAGGCCATGCAGCACTCGGCGTCATCGTCGGTGCGAGCGGGGCTCGCATTTCGGGCCGCGATTGCCCGCTCTTGCCATTCGCACAGCAGCAAGGTCCCGTGCGCCGCGACGCGCTCTTTCTGATCCATCGACATGGCGTAGGCGCACTCAGCGTCCGCCTTCAGTGACTCCAACACCTCCGGCGTCAGGATCGGCATTGTCGGATCCAGCCGCGCCGCGGCCTGATCGACAAGGGACTGGCGGACGACGGCGAGCGCAGCTGCCGCATCAACCTGTGTGGCCAGGGCTTCCTTCAGGCCGGGCATGTCCTCGCCAATAGATTCGAAGGAATACAGGCCGCGCGCTGCGCCGCGATTGGTCAGCCCGATCCAGTTGGCCATGTGCTCGATATGCGAGATGGCCAGCTTCAGGGCGTCGACAGCGTCCATCCCTCAGCCCTCCACCGCGTGCATCGGGCGTTCGGCGTCCAGGGCGGCCTGCAGGGCTTCCCAGGGGCGGCCGGCATGCCAGGCGAAGCCGATGCGGCGGCGGCGGCCGGAGGCCTCCTCGATCGCCAGGACCTCGGTGACGGTGCGGCCGCGGTCGCGGAACAGGACCGTGGCGTGGCGCAGCTCCAGCCCGTCGTCGCCGCGCAGGCGGTGGATGCGGCGGGCCAGGGCCGCGAGGCTGGGCAGGATCACCGGGCGGGCAAAGGGTCCCAGCTCCGGCAAGAGGGCGAAGGGTGCATCGACGGGCAAGGTGGGGCTCCTGAAGTGGGTGAGGGACTGGGCGAGGGCGGCGGGCAGGCGCCGGCGCTCCCGCAGGGAAAGCGGTTGGACGACGGGCTGGGCGGCCAGGGGCGGCATGGTCAGGCGTCGCCGGCCGGGCGGACGATTGAGCGGATGGCCGGGAGCGAGACGTGGCGCGGCTTGCCTACGTCCTTGCCGGTCTTCAGGCTCACCTGCTGGGCCGTGAAGCCGGGTTCGTGGTGGTCGCTGCGCCCGATCAGGCGATAGCCGCTGGCCGTTCCGCCGACGCTGACGACGTCGCCGGCGTGGAGCGCCAACAGCGGCGCCGGCGTGGCTTCGGCGGCGGTGTGGGGTTGCCGCGAGGGTTGGATGAACTCGCTGGTCGCCAGGTTCAAGGCGTAGGCGATCAGTTCGGCGCGGGCCTGGGCCACGACGTTGTGCAGCTCGCCGTTGCTGTCCGTGACGGCCGCTTCATCCGCATCCGCCGTGAGCACGACGCCCTGGAGCGACGCGTCGTCCGAGGTCTCGAACGGCCGCTTCAGGCCGACGGCCTCCATCAGCGCGCGGACGTCCTTGGCCGTGTGGGTGCGGGCCAGGACGGCGCGGACCTCGGCCAGCAGCGAGGCCGCGGACGCGTCCTCTTCATCGTCCAACTCGTCGTCGTCATCGCCCAGGGCATTGACGATCTCGCTGGTGGAGACCTGCGGAAGCGCGCCGCTGGTCTCGTCGCCGTTCAGCCAGGGGGTGGCGTAGAGGCCTTCGCCCAGATTGGCCGGGTCGTGCGACATGCCCGACGCCTCGGCTGCGGCGCTCCGCAGCTGCACCAGCATGGCGTCGTCGATCGTGCGGTCCGGGATATCCGAGATCGCCATCACCATGCGGCCCAGGGTCGTCAGGCTGGCGTGGGGGCCATTGCCGAGGCTGTGGGTGACCTCCAGCAGCCTCTCGTACTTCAGGTCGGTGAAGGCCTGGTCCAGCCAGTACTTGCGGACCCGGGTCCACGTGCCGTGCTCGGGCCTGGCCTTCAGCTTGTGCGCCAGTTCGGCCATCGCCAGCTTTTCGATGGGCGAGAGCTTGCGGGTGGGTTCGGCGGGGACGGTCGCCGATCCGCCGAAGGTGTTGGCCGGGCGCCCCGGCGAGCCGCCGTTCGCCTGGGGCAGGGGCGGGAGGTAGCCCTTCGCGCGGCGCGCCTCGTTGGCGCGGGTGGCGTTGCCGTAGTCCACGCCGTCGACAACGTGCGGGCCGGTCGGGGCTTCGGCGTTGCCCTGGCCCTGGCCTTCAGTGATTGCCCGGCTGTTCAGCCATGAGTTGACGAAGACCAGCTTGCCGTCTTCGTGCGTCAGGTCGGGGGATAGGGCCGCAGCGGCCCGGGCCCGCGAGATTTCGCCCTCGTTGCAGCCGTTGTAACCCTGCGCTGCGATCAAAGTCCGGGCTTCATCCGTCCAGCGGATCAGGCTCCTGCCGCGACGGCTGTCATAGCCGCAGTCGATCAGCGAGCCCCAGCGCAGGTTCATGACCAGCCTGTCGTTCAGGTTGGTCGGCTCGATGATGCAGCGGTCGGAGATCTCGCCGCCCGGGTTCTTCTTGCAGAAGTCCGGCGTGACGGCGATCGCATGGCCGATCTCCATGAGCGCCAGCACCTCCGCCGGCGTCGGCTCCTCGCGGACCCGCCGGGCGCCCTCTATGTTCGCAGCGCCGATCGCGTCGTTGAGGAAATAGCAGGCGTAGCCCTGGTCTTCGCCGGCGCCGACGTCTTCCCGGAACCCGACGGCCGTGCGGGCCTCCGCTAGCACGGTGTCGTTGACGCCTTCGGGATAGCGGGCGCTTACCCAATCCCGGCCGCTGTCCGATAGTGTGACGATGCAGTCCAGCCGGCCATACCGCTTGGGCATTGCCTCAAGGACGAACCTTCGGTCGCGCAGGGTCCGCCAGGTCTCGTTCAGGTAGGCCGATCCATTGAGCTGGGCCCAGCGCTGGCCGTCAAACTCGAACCCGTGGCGGTCGATCTTCCACGCCAACTCAATAAGCCCCAACTGGGCCATGTGAGACAGCGCGGCCCCCGCCACCTCCTCCAGGTCCACCTTCGCCGGCGCGTCGGCCTCGGCGGGCGTCTGCACGCTGCCCAGCAGGTCCTTCCACGTGTAGCCGTCGTCGGGGTCTTCGAACCTGGCGATGTCCGCCTCGCTCGCGCCCTTCAGCACCTTCAGCGCCTCCTGCACGCTCTTGGGCTGGCGGCCGGTCTCCAGGGCGGCGCGGCGCGCGCTCCAGCCCTTCTCGTCGCAGACGGCCTGCAGGGCGCGGGCCTCCTGCATCTTGCTGAGCGGCTGCTGGCTGTTGGCCAGCAGGGCCAGGAAGGCCGTGTCGCCCGGCGAGCGGTCGCGCAGCAGGCAGCGCAGCGGCCGCTCGGCCGGCCACATGGCCTCGGCGATCAGCTCGCCCACCGCGGTGTGGCGCCCCTCGCCGTCGAACAGCATGCGCCGCCCGTCCGCCTCCGGCTCGCGGAACACCACCAGGTTCTGCAGCACGTCGCCGGCGGCGACGATGCGCGCCTTCAGCTGGTCCAGCTCCAGGCGGTCGGGGGTGGGCGGGTCCTGGCCGGGCTGGCCCAGGTCGCGCTGGCGGGGCTGGTCCGGGTTGGGGACAATCTCGTCATGCCGCAGCTGCAGGGTGTCCGGGTCGGCGGGGGCGGCAGGCTCGCGTCCCGCGGACACGTCGACCGCGCGCAGGGCTAGCTTGCCGGCCTCGGTGTTCCACCAGGTGGCTGTGGCATCCTCCTGGGTCAGCAGGCCCTCGCGCACCATGCTCTCCAGGGTGCGGCGCAGGTTCTTCCGCTCCGCCTGGGCGCCCGCCTCGATGGCGTCGAGGCCCGCCGGCCCCTGGTAGTCCAGGAAGCGCAGGATGCGGACGTTGGTCGCGGCCAGCTGCAGGGCGACGGGCGAGATCAGGGGCGTCTGGGCGTTCATGGATGAGCTTCCCGGTCAGGCGGCGGCTGTGGCGTGGTGCAGGGCGTGGACGCCGGCGCGTGCGCCGGCACGCGTCGGGGCGTGGCCGACGACGTCGCCGCGGCCGTCCTGGATGCGCCAGCGGCGCGGATCCCGCGCAGAGCTGCCCGCCAGCGCATAGGCGAACGGAGGCCGCGACGTCGCGGCCTCCGGGTAGAGGATGAAGCTGAAGTCCTTCACGCCGCGGGGCCGGGGACGCGGGCGATGGCCGCCACCAGCCCGTCGGCCAGCAGCTTCAGGTTCTCGGCCCGGCGGCGTGCCCGCTTGGCCGCGGGCGTTTCGTCAGCCGGCGCCGACGCCGTCGGCACGGCGTCGGCGTAGGCGTCGGCGTCGGCGTCGGCGTAGGCGTCGGCGTCGGCGTAGGCGTCGGCGTCGGCGTAGGCGTCGGCGTCGGCGTAGGCGTCGGCGTAGGCGTAGGCGTCGGCGTAGGCGTCGGCGTGACGATAGACGGGGCGCAGCGCCTCAAGCCATTCGGCCTTCGGCGCTGCGCCTCCGGCCATGTGCCTGCGGTGGAGCGCCTGGAGCGCTTCGACCTGGGCCAGCTTGTCGGCGAGCTGAGGCGCATCGAACCGGCGCTTCTTCAGCGACCCGGCCCAGAACTCCAGCACGCAGGTCGCCTGCCAGTCGTAGATGACCGAGAACGGCACCTGGCCGCCGAGGCGGGCCAGCTGCTCATAGAGCGCAAGCCCCCACGCCTTCGCGTCGTCGAAGGCCAGCCGGTCGAAGAAGCCCGGGACCATCTTGGCGAGCCAGGCCGGCATCACCTGGGCCGGGCACTTCTTCGGCCCGGTCACCTCGCCGCCCAGCACGCCGAGGGCGCAGGCCAGGTGGCGGCCGTCCCGCTCGCTGTGCCAGCTCTGCTGAATCAGCAGGTCGTGATCATAGGCGAAGCGGTAGCGCGCGAAGGCGCCCGCGGCGTCCTCCACCAGCTCACGGGGCAAGCTCAAGGCGTCGGTCATGGTCGGCTCCAGTCAGAGGGTCAGAGGTCGGCAGGAAATGCGCGGGCCGGCGCCCAGTCCTCGGCCACCAGGGCGGCGAGGGCGGCGCGGACCTCCACCAGGGTCAGGCCGTGGTGGAAGGTGGCGAAGGGGACGGCCTCGCCGTCGCTGGCCTTGCCCAGCTGGGCCACGGTCGGCCGCGCCAGGAGATCTACGTCTCCTGGCGCTGGCCCCGCCGCGATGGCGACGGCCCGGGGGGGTCGGTTGATGCGCTTCAGCGTGGCCTTGACGGCGCCCAGCGGCGTGCGGCCGTAGAGCGTCGCCCAGCGCTTGGGGTTGGCGATGGCCAGGCCCTCGCAGCCGGGCGCGAAGGGCGTCAGGTGGACGGCCACGGTGCGGATGCGAGCCCCGCTCGCGTCGGTGCAGACGGTCGGGATGGCGCTCACCACCAGCCCCGCACGATGGCCAGGGCGATGCCCGCCACGCCGAGCATGAAGCCCCAGGCGGCCAGCGCCAGCAGCAGGCCAGGCCAGCCGGTCGGCTCGGCGTCGTGATGCGGGGCGGTCATGGCCGGCTCACGGCCAGGGCGATGGCCAGGACCGAGGCGGCCACCCAGCCGAGGGCTTCGACCCAGTTGTGGTCTGCGGCCATGCTGAGGCCTGCGGTGACCGCGAACAGTGCCGCGGGGATGAAGCGGATCATCGCCCCGTCCCCAGGCCCAGCAGGATGGCGCTGGCCTGGCGGGCCGCCGCCTCGGCCGCCGCGTCCAGGCTCTCGGCCCAGCCGCCCAGCTGGCGCACGGCGCCGGCGGCGTCGCGGACGGCGGCGGCCGCCAGGCGCGCGTCGTCGATGGTGAAGCGCTCGCGCCGGCCGTCGGCCAGGTGGGCGATCACCCAGCCCTGCACCCGCCCGCCCAGCTCACGCACGGCGATGGTGGTCAGGGCCAGGGTGGCGAACGGGTTCTCCTCCAACTCCAGGACCAGCCCCGCGATGCGGTTGGCCGAGCCCTGGGCGTCGGTGAGGGGTCTGGCGATTGGCAGCATGTGGTCCCCCGATGTTCGCGGGGCCATCGCGGTGATTCGCGGCCTCGCCGTCGCGATTACCGCGACACAACTGCGAGGACGCCGCGAAAAACGCGACGTGTCAAGCGCGCAAGATCGATTGTGCGAGCGCGGCTCGCATCCCGAGGCGCGACGTGACCGCCGATGGGGCGGGCTTTTCGATAGTGTTGGGCGGGGCGACTACCGGCCCCGCTAGGTGACCGCTCCGGACGTCAGTCCCACTTGAGGCGGCGGTCGTTGAGCCACGTATCCTGCAGCATCGAGCAGCTGGTGCTGGAGGCGTTGGGACAGAAGACGCTGATCTCCATGCGGAGCTTGCCCTTGCGGTTGGCCGCGGTTGCAAAGCAGGTGACCCGCGCGGGGTCGCGGCCGGCCACGATGGGGTCGTCGTGCGTCAAGGTGACGTCAGTCAGGTTGTGCCGGGCCTCGGCCGCTCGCGTCCATTGGCCACAGATGCCCCGCGCATCGAGGGCGGCCCACGCATCGTCACGCTGATCGGCGGCGTGTCGCTGGCCCATGGCGGCGACGATGACCAGCAGGAAAAGCCCGAGAACGATCGCGCCGAGGACGCCGAAGCATCCGAAGAAGCCGCCTGCGATCGCCTTGCCCGCGCCCATGATCCTACCCCCGCCCTGGTGAAGGCGTAGCGCCAGCGCGGATCAATTGGAAGTGGTGGCCGCAATCACCGCCAGCGGAAGGCGGCGTGCATGGCGCGCACCTTGGTCAGCTCGATCCGCACTTCGCTCTCCGGGTTGTACTGCCAGAGGAACAGGAAGCCGTCCTTCGTGCCGCGGTATTCCTTCACCAGGGCGGTGCCGTCGCGCAGCTCCACCACCACCTCGCGGTGACGCACCGGCGGCACGTTGCGCTCGGCGATGACGATCTCCCCGTCGAAGAGGCGTGGATACATGCTGTCGCCTGAGAGGCGCACGCCGAACCCGTCGCCGCGGACCAGGCCGGCCGGCACCTCGACATGGTCCAGGACCTGGTCGCTGGCGATCGAGACGCGGTCCGAACTTCCGGCGGCGGCATAGCCGAACACGGGCAGCTTCACGAAGACCGGGCCCTGCGGCTGGTCGTCGCCGAAGAATTCCTTGATCGCCTCGGCCTCGTCCGCGCTGATCCCGCGCATCCCCATCACCAGGCGGCTGACCGAGTCCTTGGACTTGCCCAGGTGGCGCGCGAGCGCGGTCTGGGTGCGGCCGGACTGTTCCAAACGACGACGGATCTCGGGCGCCTTCATGCGGCCGAGTGTCGCGACAAACGCGACATGGGGGTATTGCGCTTCTGCGCGAATCATACGCGACGTTTATCGCGATTATCGCGACATGCAACGGTCGAGGTTATGGACGCTGCGCCCAGGACACCCGCTGACAGGATCTTGAACCGCTTTGGGCCGGGGCGCATCGCCCTATGGACCAAGCGGCATCGCAGCCGCGTCCAGGCCTGGCGCTGGCCGGTGGAGAAGGGTGGAACGGGCGGCGTCGTTCCGGTCCGCGTCCGCCCCGCGATCATCGAGGGCGCGCGCCGGGACCTCGGCGAGACGGTCAACCACACCGACTTCGAACCGCAGGAAGGCGAATCCTACCTGCTGGCGGCCGCCTGATGACCCGCCTGGTCGATCTTTTCATCGCGTGGGCGGTGAAGCGCGCGGGCGGCGAGGACGCTGGCCAAGAAGTCGTCACGTTCGAGGACCGCCACGAATTCTGGCGCTACGCGCCGTTCTGGCCTGACGAGTTCGTGAGCCGCTCGGGCAAGCACTGGAGCCGCCCGCCGTGGTGGCGGCCATTCAACGTGCTGCTGCACCACTGGGACCCCGACAAGGACGCGGCCGAGCCGATGCACGATCACCCGCGCTGGTCGGTGACCATCTGCCTGCGCGGCAAGATCATCGAGCGGACGCCGTGGGGCGAGCGGGTGCTGACCCCGGGCTCGATCGTGCTGCGCTCCCGCAAGGCGATCCATTCGTTCGTCGTACCCGAGGGCTTCAGCGGCGGAACCTGGACGCTCTTCATCGTCGGTCGCCGCAACTATCCGCAGAACACTTACGTGGTGACGCAGCGGGGCGTCGTCTGATGACCCGCCACCGCCGCCCCGACGACGGCAAGTACCTGCTGAAGGACCAGCAGGCCTGGTGGCGGCTGGTGCGGCGGGCGCGGGCCTGTGCGCGCAACCCGGGCCGCCAGGCGCTGACAGCACGCACCCGACCCTGCGCGATCCGCTCGCGCGCCAGCTGGAGGTGTTGGCGAGCGAGTGCGCCGAACTCCTGGGAATGAATCCTTCCCTGGCGCCGGCCCCCGCCTCCGCGAGGCCCGACCCGTCGGGATCTCCCGACCCGACGGCGCCTGAGGCGCCAGACCCCGCCGACGCGTGGCGCCGCCGCGCGGACCTGGACTAGGCGGCCATGGCCGGGGGCAAGCACTGGACCCGCAGCTGGGCCACGGGGTGCGTCTTCAAGGGTGTGCGGCTCTCCACCGATGAGCGCCGCGAAGCCATGCGGCTGGCGAGGCTGCGCTTCCCCGTCCTCGCCATCGCCCGCGCCCTGGGCCGCTCGGTCCCCGACGTCGAGGCCTTCCTGAAGTCGCCGGAGGCGCAGCTTTGAAATCGACATTCCAGCCCGGCGACCGCGTGCGTCTGATCGACGACCGCGCCTCCGTGACCAAGCGCAAGCCGCCATTCGGGACGGACGTGGCGCTGCGCGTCCTGAGGGTCAGCCCTGTCAGCGGCTGCCTGGTGATCGCAGGTTACCCCGGTTTCTGGAAGCCCGAGCGGTTCGAGGTGGCGTCGTGAAGGCCTGGACCCCGGACTTCCTGGCCTTCGTGCTGCCCCTGCGGGCCGAGGACGTCCTGCGCTGCGAAGGCCCGCGCGACAATGCGCCGACGCCGCAGAGCCGCGAGGAATGGGCGTGGATCCAGACCGCCCAGCGATTGGTGGAATGCCACGGCTGGGGGGGGGGCTCTGGCCCGGCTGAACGCCTACGGCCGCGAACCGGGCACGCGGGGCGCGCCTGAATGATCCCCAACACCGCAGTGGTGGCCAACCGCCAAGCCGACCCGGCCGACCCGGCCGACCCGGACTTTTTCCCGACACCGCCTTGGGGCGCAAGGGCCGGCGCGGAGCTGGTGAAGCGGCTCGATCCGCGGGCGCGCAGCGTCTGGGAACCGGCTTGCGGCGCGGGCCATATGGTTCATGGGCTGAAGGACTACTTCCCGCGCCTCGTGGCCAGCGACGCCTACGCCTACGACGGGAACGCGATCTGCGACTTCCTGGACCCAGCCGAGTCCTATCCGGGCATGGTGGATTGGGTCATCACCAACCCGCCGTTCAAGCTGGCGCAGCCGTTCGTGCGCCGGGCCTGGAGCGTGGCGAGCCGTGGCGTGGCCATGCTGCTGCGCGTGGGCTTCCTGGAAAGCGCCGGCCGCTATGGGCTGCTCTACGGCGGCGACCCGGGCCTGACGCTGTGGTCGCCCTTCATTGAACGTCTCCCGATGACCGAAGGGCGTTGGGAGCCCGACGCCTCCAGCGCGACCTTCTACGCCTGGTTCTTCTGGCTGAAGCCGCAGCTTCGGCCCGAGCGGTTCATGGCGCGGATCGGCGGCGAGCTGCGGCCGGGGACGGAGCCGATCCCGCCGGGGACCGAGACGCGGCTGACGCACCCCGACGACGCGCGGCTATTCGGGGCCGTGGATCGGTCGCGCACATGACCGCCCTTGTCGATCAAGCGTCTACCGACCGTGCAAGGCTGATCGTCAGCCGCATCCGCGCGGGCGCCCTGCCTGTGGTCGAGGTTGTGGAGACCAAGCTCGGGCTATTCGTCGCCTTTGGCGTCGAGGGGCTGACGCTGGGCTACACGTCCGATGGCGCCCGGGGCTTTGCCGATACCGTCTCAGCGCGCGAGCTGAACCCCGAGCTTCCGGCGCTCCTGCGGCGGGCCGCCTTGGTCTGCGACAACCTGAAGGGGTCGGCGCAGTGACCGCCCATGCGAGCGGGGCTCGCACCTTCGGCGACAGCGTCTTCGATCGCGCCCGGGCGAAGGTGTCCGTCGAGGGCTATCTTGGCGGCGAGAACGTCAAGGTGGCCAAGGCCGGCAAGGACCTGCGCGGGGCGTGCGTGCTCTGCGACGGCGGGACCACGAAGTTCTGCATCCTGGGCAAGCATGGCCAGGCCAAATGGGTCTGCTACGGCTGCGAGCGCCATGGAGACGTCGTCGACCTGGTCGCCGCGCATCGGCGCATGGCGCCGTACGACGCGGCCCGCTGGCTGCTGGGCGAGGACGTACCGCACAGCGCGCCGGCGCGGGTGGCCAAGCCGGCGGCGCCGTCCGGACCCTCGACGTCCGACAAGGTGGCGGCCGAGATCTGGAAGGCGGCCCAGCCGTTCGCCGGGTCGCTGGCGGAGCGCTACCTGATCGGACGCGGCATCGCGCCGGGCGTGGTCATGCTGGCCGCGCCGCAGCTGCGCTACCACGCCTCGGCCAAGCACCACTGGGACGACGACGCCGGCCAATGGGTGCGCGCGCCCGCCATGGTCGCCCAGGTGGTCACCGAGGGGCCGGACGGCGCGGCCGTGCCGACCGGCGGCGTGCATGTGACCTACCTGGACCGGACGACGGCCGGCAAGGCCACGTTCCGGCTGCGCAACGGCCAGTTCGGCGGCTCCAAGCTGATGTGGGGTCCGCAGCATGGCGCGGACGGCCGCCCCGGCGGGGCCTGGCTGATCAGCGAGACGCCGGCGGCGGGCTCGCGGCTGGTGAACGCCGAGGGGATCGAGACGGCGCTGTCGCTCGCCACCCTGGCCTGGCGTCGCGGGACGGCCATGCGGGTCTGCGTGGCGCTGTCGCTGGGTCGCCTGCAGGGCGGACTTCTGCGCGACGACGACGGCTGCATCGACCCGTGGGCGCCGCAGCCGGATCCGGCCTCCCCGGCCTTCGTGTGGACGCCGCCGGCCGACGATCCGTGGCCGGAGGTGCTGATCGCCGTCGACCGGGACATGGCCGAGGTGAAGGCCCGCATGCGCACCGGCCGCGGCAAGCCGGTCGACGCGCGGCTGACCGCCGAGGTGCGGGCGCGGATCTGCGGCCGGCTGGCGACCCTGGCCTGGAAGGCGGCGGGCGCGGCGCGGGTCCGCGCGATCGCCCCGCCGCCGGGCTCCGATTTCAACGACGACCTGCGGCGCGTGCTGGCCGCGGCGGACGACAAGGGTTTGGGGGAGTGCGTGCGTGACCGGTGACGGCGAGGAAGAGGCTTTCGGCCTGGGCGAGGTGATCGCCGGCGACCCGCTGGAGGAAGCCGACGACGGGGCGGACACCCGCATCCAGCCGTTCGTGGACCCGGACGTGCAGCTCTGCCCCGTGGTGCCCCTGGGCTTCGAGGGCGGCAAGGTGGTGTTCGCCATGCCGGAGGGCGAGATCCGCAAGGAACCGGCCGCGAAGATCGGGACCATGCTGCGCCCGGACATCTTCGCCTGTGCGCCGGGCCAGGCGTTCCTGGCCAACTGGCGCGACAAGGAAGGCAAGTTCCAGCGCGAGCTGGCCACGGTGTGGTTCGTGCGGACGTGCAGGAAGGCGGGGCTGTGGGACTCCGGCCGCCAGGTCCGCTCGCTGGGCGTCTGGCCGGCCGATGCCGCCGGCGCCCCCGGCGGCCTGGTGCTGCACCTGGGCGACGAGGTGTGGCGGCTGGCCCACCGCCAGCCCGCCGAGAAGCTGAAGGTGATCGAGACGCTGCGCGAGCGGCGCGGCCCGCTCTACAAGCTGCGGCCCCCGGCCCCCCGGCCGGCCAAGCCCGCGTCGTCCGCGGATGGCCTGTGGGTGATGGACCGGCTGGCGCTGTGGCGGTTCGAGCCCATCGGCCGCGAGGGCCTGACCGGGGCGGATGTGGTCGGCGGCTGGGCGATGGCGGGGTTGCTGGGCGCGCTGGCGCCGTTCCGCGGCCACTGCCTGGTCAACGCCATGGCCGGGTCGGGCAAGTCGGCCCTGGTGGCCTTCGTGCATGCCCTGCAGTCGGCGCTGGCCGGCGATGTGATCGACGCCTTCTCGGAGGCCGGCCTGCGCAACGAGCTGTCGGGCATGGCGCGGCCTGTGCTGCTGGACGAGGCCGAGAGCGCGCCGGGCGCGCATGGGCCGGGCGTGGTGGAGCGCGCGCTGGAGCTGGTGCGGCGCATGTCCACCGGCTCGGGCGGTCACCGGGTGATGGGCGACATCGGCGGCGGCTCGATCAGCCAGACGGCGGTGGGCGCGGTGCTGATGGCGGCGATCAATCCGCCCAAGCTGGGGCCAGCCGACGGCTCGCGCATCGTCGAGGTGCGGCTCCTGCCGCTGTCGGGGTCGGACCTGGCGGCCGGGGAGACGGTGAAGCTGGCCGACCGGGCCGAGCTGCAGGGCGCGATCGACAAGGCCCACCAGCTGGGGCCGGCGCTGCTGGGCCGGGCGCTGCGGGGCGCGTGGCGCTACCTGGCCGATGTGGACGAGCTGGCCGCCGCCTTCGCCAGGGCTGGGGAGAGCCCGCGGACCGCCGACCTGATCTCGATGCTGGCGGCCGGCCGGCGCATGCTGCTGTTCGACGCGGCCCTGACGCCGCAGGAGGCCGACGCGGAGGTGGCGTTCTGGCGCCCGCTGCTGGACCAGCGCACCGCGGCCGAGATCGTCTCCAACCCGGGCGCGGACTGCCTGGCGCACCTGATGGCGGCCGAGAGCGGCCTGCACCTCTCCAACCGCCGCGAGACCCTGGGCGGGATCATCCAGCGATGGGTGCGCCTGGAACGCGAGTACGACGACGTGCTGAAGTCCAATGGGCTGAAGATCTGGGAAGGCCTCGGGCCGGACGGGCGCGAGGGGCCGTGGCTGCTGGTGGCCAACCACCACCCGCGGCTGGAGGCGATCTTCCGCGGCACGGTGTGGGCGGACTGGCGCAGGACGCTGGGCTACCTGGACGGCCTCGGCCCGGCGCACCGCACCTGGCCGGCGAAGAAGCAGCGGTTCGGCGTGGGCGTGGAGCAGCGCGCCATCGCCATCCCCCTGGCCCCCTGGATCGACAAGCCGTCCGCACGGATGGCGGCAGGCGTGACTCCGATGCCGCGTTCCGCCGCCGTTCCGGCTGGCGTTCCGGAGGAAGACGTTGATTGGCCAGATGAATTCACCTGAGCGGAACGCCGGAACGCCCGGAACGCGGGTGGCGACCCCTGCAGGTAGGCAGGCGGGCGCGCGAGAAGCCTTGTGCGTTCCAAGCGTTCCGACCGTTCCACTCTCTTCTTTCTTGAACAACTTCAAAGAAATAACCGGAACGCCGGCCGGAACGCCGCGGAACGGTCTGGACTGGGGGTCGTGATGGGGTTCATCGAACGTGGCGCTCGCGAGAGCCTGGCCGAGCATCTGCTGAAGAACGCCGAGGCGCTGGGCTGCGACGCCGACCAGGTGCGCCGCCTGCGCCACGCCTTCCGCCTGATGCAGGGCGGCAACGCCCAGAAGGCCGAGGGTGGCCAGGTGGCGGTGTCTGTGCGCCGCGAGCTGGAGCAGGCGCTGGCGGTGAGCGTGCGCGGGACGCTGCAGGCCGGCGAGCGGCTGACCCGGTTCAACGACGACGGCGCGGTGCGGGTGAAGAACCGCGATGGGCTGGAGACCCTGCTGGACTCCGGCGCCATCACCGAGGTGCAGGCGCGCGCGGGGCTCGCCTACCGCCTGTGCTTCGAGGCCGTGCCGCGCGGGCTGGGGTCGTGCCTCGGACGTGCGGGTGAGGGCGGTGGCGGCATGGCGCTGGGCTCGCTGGTGCGTTCGCCGGCTGAGCTGAAGCGGGCCTACCTTGTGCAGCGCCTGGGCCAGCTGGAGCGCGCGGTGCGTGCGGAGCATGGCGAAGGCGAGGTGACGGCGCTGCGCGCCATCGCCGGCGAGTGTCGGACGGTGCTGCACTATGTGGGGCGCAGCGGCCACGCCCGCCTGCAGGCCACGCAGGCGCTGGGGCGGGCGCTGGACGTGATCGCCCAGCTCTTGCGAATCACAGGCAGTTAAGCGCACAAACGGCGCATGGGTGCTTCGTGCGCCTGAGACCCGCCCGGTTCTGCCGCGGCGGGTTCTTCGTATCCGGAGGCCTGAATGGGCAGGCTGAAGGCGATGCCGCCCCGGCTGGGCCGCCTGGCCCCGCTGCTGGCCATGCCCACCGACACGGAAGGCCACAGCAAGGTCAACGAGCCGTGGCGCGGCTGGTACAAGCTGGCCCGCTGGCAGCGCCTGCGCATCCGCGTCTTCGTCCGCGAGAACTACACCTGCCAGCTGTGCTCGCGCGTCACGGGCCGGCCCATCGCCGACCACGTCCGCCCGCACCGCGGCGACCCCGCCCTCTTCTGGTCAGAGGCCAACGTCCAGACCCTCTGCAAGCCCTGCCACGACGGCGAGAAGCAGGCGGCCGAGCGCCGCGCGCACCCCGGGGGGTAGGCAAAAGTCTGGAGCCCCCAACTCTCCCGGACCGGCGGGGGTGTCACGCAGAGATTTTTTTCTCATGGCTGATGACGAACGCCCGGTGGACCTGTTCGGGGAGCCGTTCCCGACGAAGGCGCCTGATCCGCGTGGGCGCAAGAGCCATCGGCGTTCGGCGCAACTGGCGGAAAAGGTTGCGGTTTTGAAAGCGACGGGCAGTTCCAACCTGGAGATCGCCCTGCTCATCGGCCTCTCCGAGCCCACGCTGAGGAAGTATTATTTTCGGGAGCTTGAGCAGGGGTCGGAGCTGATCCGCCAGGTGCTCAACGAGAAGATCTTCGAGAAGGCGATGGGCGGCACGGTCGGGGCCCAGCGCCTGGCGCTGGAACTGCTGGAGAAGGGCAGGGCGGTCGACGTCGCCTACCGTCGTCGGCCGGATGAGCCGGAGGCCAAGCCGGAGCGCCTGGGCAAGAAGGCCGAGCGCCAGGCGGCGGCGGAGAAGGTCGCCGGCCTGTTCTCGCCCGGCCAGCCGCCGGCGAAGCTGGCCCACTAGCCCATGGCCCCCGCCCTGGCGTGGTCCACCGCCTGCCCGGACTGGCGCGAGCGGATCGTGGCCCGCCGCTCCCTGATCCCCTCGCCGCTGTTCGCGGACGAGGCGGCCCAGGCCCTGGCGGTGTTCAAGTCGCTGCGGATCGTCGACGTCCAGCACCACCCGACCTTCGGCGAGGCCTGCGAGCCCTGGGTCTTCGAATTCGTCGCCGCGATCTTCGGCGCCTATGACGCGGCCGCGGGCCGCCGGCTGATCCGCGAGTTCTTCCTGCTGATCAGCAAGAAGAACGCCAAGTCGACCATCGCCGCCGGCATCATGGTGACCGCCCTCCTGCGCAACTGGCGCATGTCGGCCGAGCTCTTGATGCTGGCGCCCACGCTGGAGACGGCGACCAACTGCTTCAACCCGGCCCGCGACATGGTCCGCGCCGATCCCGAGCTGGACGCCCTGCTCGACATCCAGGAACACAAGCGGCAGATCACCCACCGGCTCACCAAGGCGGTGCTGAAGATCGTCGCCGCCGACAGCGACGTGGTCGGCGGCAAGAAGGCGGGCTTCGTCCTGATCGACGAGCTGTGGCTGTTCGGGAAACGCCCCAAGGCCGATGCCATGATCCGGGAAGCCACCGGCGGCCTGGTCTCGCGGCCGGAAGGCTTCGTGATCTACCTCTCCACCCAGTCGGACGAAGGACCGGCCGGGGTGTTCAAGGCCAAGCTGGACCACTTCCGCGCCGTCCGCGACGGCCTGGTCGACGATCCCACCAGCCTGGGCGTGCTCTACGAGTTCCCCGAGGCCATGGTGGCCCGCGAAGCCTACCTCGACCCGGCCAACTTCTACGTCACCAACCCCAACCTGGGCCGCTCGGTCGACGCCGACTGGCTGCGCGGCGAGCTGGCCAAGGTCAAGGACGCCCGCGGCGGCGAGAAACAGACCTTCCTCGCCAAGCACCTCAACGTCGAGATCGGCATGCGCCTGCACGCCGACCGCTGGCGCGGCGCGGACCACTGGGACCCGGCGGCCGACCCGCGCATCGACCTGGCCTGGATCAAGGCCAACTGCGACGTGGTCGTGATCGGGGTGGACGGCGGCGGCCTGGACGACCTCTACGGCCTCAACGTCACCGGCCGGGTGAAAGAGACCCGCGAGTGGGTCTCCTGGTCGCGCGCCTGGGTCCAGGCCGCGGTGCTGGAGCTGCGCAAGGAGATCGCGCCCCTGCTGCGCGACTTCAAGGCCCAGGGCGACCTGGTGATCTGCGAATATCCGACCCAGGACATCGAGGAGATCGTCGACCTGGTGCTGGAGCTGCACGCCGCGGGCCTCCTGCCCAAGGCCGGCGCCATCGGCCTCGACCCGGCCGGCATCGCCCAGCTGGTGGACGAACTGGTGGGCGCGGGCATTCCGGCCGAGATGCTGGTGGCCGTGCCACAGGGCTACCGCCTCTCCGGCGCCATCTGGGGGCTGGAGCGCAAGCTGGCCGACGGCACCTATCGCCACGCCGACCAGCCGCTGATGACCTGGTGCGTGGGCAACGCCAAGGCCGAGCAACGCGGCAACGCCGTGCTGATCACCAAGGAAACCGCCGGCAAGGCCAAGATCGACCCGCTGATGGCCGCCTTCAACGCCTGCGCCCTGATGAGCCGCAACCCGGAACAGGCCAACCGCATCGACCACGGCGCCATGATCCTGGCCGGCGGCGGCTTCAGGTAGGAGACCCGGATGGCCCGCAGCACTCCCGGCTACCGGCCCATGGTCTTCACCGACGCCGAGCCCCGGGCCCTTTCCAGCCCGGTCGGCCCGCCGCGGGACCCGGTGATCGCCGAGTGGCTGGGCCAGTACGCCGCCACCGCCTCCGGCGTGAACGTCACGCCCGACAACGCCCGCCGGTGCGCCGAGGTCGACGCCTGCATCGGCCTGATCGAGGACACCATCGCCACCGTCCCGCTGGACTTCTTCCGGCGGGTCTCCGACGACGAACGCCAGCCGGCCGCCGACCATCCGCTGCACGCCCTGCTGCACGACGCCCCGAACGGCTGGCAGACCTCAGCCGAGTTCCGCCAGATGATGGAGGGCTGGCGCAACACCCACGCCAACGCCTACGCCCGGGTGGTCTCCGGCCCCCGCGGGCCGATCGCCCTGGAGCCGGAACACCCGGCGTCCATGCTGCCCTTCCGCAGCGGCGACGGCGTCGCCTACCGCTGGACCCCGCTGGACGGCTCCGCGCCGCGCACCCTGCTGCAGCACGAGGTCCTGCACCTGCGCGGCGGCCCGCCGAAGCGCGGCAACCTGGCCCTGGCCGAATCC
The DNA here is from genome assembly GCA_019510435.1 of Caulobacterales bacterium. GTDB lineage: Bacteria > Pseudomonadota > Alphaproteobacteria > Caulobacterales > Caulobacteraceae > Phenylobacterium. The sequence goes on from JAEKKJ010000018.1 coordinate 191,013, forward strand.
AAGGTGGAGCGCCACCGCGAAGACATCGGCATGCTGCAGGCCTCGGGCGAGTACCTGGCCCGGTTCTTCTCCAACAACGCCACGCCCAAGGCGGCGATCACCATCCCGAGCGAGATCTCCAACGAGGCCGCCGCCCGCCTGCGCGACACGTGGGAGGGCCGCCACCGCGGACTGGAGAACCAGCACCGCATCGCCATCCTGGAAGGCGGCCTCGACATCAAGGCCCTGGGCCTGACCAACGACGAAGCCCAGGTGGCGGAGGTCCACACCCTGGCGGTGGCCAAGGTGGCGCGGATCTTCGGCGTCCCGCTGCACCTGATCGGCGAAACCAGCGCCAACACCAGCTGGGGCACCGGGATCGAGCAACAGTCGATCGGCTTCGTGACCTACTACATGCGGCCCAAGTTCGTGGTCTGGGAACAGGCGCTGAACCGCACCCTGATGTCCGGCGCCATGCGCCAGGCCTACTACTTCGAGTTCAACATCGACGGCCTGCTGCGCGGCGACTTCAAGACCCGGATGGAGGGCTACGCCCTGCTCGCCCAGTGGGGCGTGATGACCATCAACGAGATCCGCAAGCTGATGAACCTGCCCCCGGTCGACGGCGGCGACGAACGCCTGCACCCGCTCAACATGGCCCCCGCCAGCCGGATCATGGACGTGCTGCTGCGCACGCCGCCCGGCCAGACCCAGCGCGACCAGGCGGACCTGGCCACGCGCTTCCTGCAGCAGCTGATCGATGCGAGCGGCGCTCGCATCCAGCTCGCCGCCTAGCCACGCAGGCGGCGTCGGGTCGGGAGCGCCCCGCGCGACGATCGCCGCCCAGAAAGGTGATGCCCATGGAAATCGAACGCCGTTTCTTCGCGATCGAGGGCCTGACGGTCGAGACCCGCGACGGCTCGCCGCCGGTCGTGCGCGGCCACGCCGCGGTGTTCGGCCAGCTCTCCGAAGACCTGGGCGGCTTCCGCGAGCAGATCGCCCCCGGCGCCTTCGCCTCGGCCGTGGATGGCAGCGACGACGTCCGCGCCCTCTTCAACCACGACCCGAACTACATCCTGGGCCGCAACCGCGCCAAGACCCTGCGCCTGAAGGAAGACGCCCGCGGCCTGGCCATCGAGATCGACGCGCCCCAGACCGACACGATCCGCGACCTGGTGCTGGAGCCGATCCGGCGCGGCGACGTCAGCCAGATGTCGTTCGGCTTCTCGGTGCGGCCGAACGGTCAGGACTGGGCCAAGGACGACGAAGGCCGCGTGATCCGCACGCTGAAGTCGCTGCGCACCTTCGACGTCAGCCCCGTGGTGTTCCCGGCCTATCCGCAGACCGACGTCGGCCTGCGCGAACTGCGCGCCTGGACCCAAGGCCTCGCCGACGCCGAGGCCGGCCGCGTGCCGATGAACCTGATCCGCGCCCGCCAGCAGCAGGCGCGCCTCTAACCCGACCCTCTCCACCGCCGCGCAGGCGGCTGACGCCACGGGGGCGGCGGCGAGCCCTCACCGAAAGGATCCATCATGAGCGATCGTCTGAAGAGCCTGCGCGAAGCGCGGGGCGCCATCGTCACCGAGATGCTGGCCATCACCGACAAGGCCGAGGCTGAGAAGCGCGACCTGACCAATGAGGAGGCGGCCCAGCACGGCAAGCTCTTCGACCAGGCCGAAGGCAAGCGCCAGGCCATCCAGGCCGAGGAGCGCTCGATCGAGATCAAGCGCCAGGACGCCGAGCGCGACGCCGCCTCCGCCGAGGAGCGCGCCCGCAAGGCCCGCGAGACGGGTGGGGCCGATACCGGCGAGAGCGAGGAGGTCCGGGCCGCCCGCATGGCCGCCTTCCGCAAGTACCTGCGCAATGGCCCCTCGGGCCTCTCCAGCGACGAACAGCGCGCCCTGGCGGTGACGCCGGACTCCTCGGGCGGCTATCTGCTGGCGCCGCAGGAGTTCGTGGCCAACCTGATCCAGGCCCTGGACAACATGGTGTTCATGCGCGACGCGGCCACCAAGTACCGGGTCAGCAACTCCAACGGCCTCGGCGCCCCGACCCTCGACAACGACCCTGGCGACTTCGACTGGACGACCGAGCTGGCCACCGGTTCGGAGGACTCGACCATGTCCTTCGGCAAGCGCGAGCTGAAGCCGCACCCGATGGCCAAGCGCATCAAGATCAGCAAGCAGCTGCTGCGCACGGCGGCCATTCCCGCCGAGGCCGCGGTCATGGCCCGCCTGGCCTACAAGCTGGGCGTGACCCAGGAGAAGGCCTACCTGACCGGCGACGGCAACAACAAGCCGCTGGGCATCTTCACCGCCTCGACCGACGGCATTTCCACCGCGCGTGACGTGTCCACCGGCAACAGCACGACCGCCATTTCCTTCGACGGCCTGATCGAGGCCAAGATGAGCTGCAAGGCCCAGTACTGGACCAAGGGCCAGTGGCTGTTCCACCGCGACGCGGTGAAGATGCTGACCAAGCTGAAGGACGGCGAGGGCGAATACCTGTGGCGCATGTCGGTGCGCGACGGCGAGCCGGACACCGTGCTGGGCCGGCCGCTGATGATCTCGGAATACGCCCCGAACACCTTCACCACGGGCCTCTACGTCGGCATGTTCGGCGACTTCTCCAACTACTGGATCGCCGACCTGCTGGACGTGCAGATCCAGCGCCTGACCGAGCTCTACGCCGAGACCAACCAGGACGGCTTCATCGGCCGCTACGAGGGCGACGGCATGCCGGTGCTCGAGGAAGCCTTCGCCCGGGTCAAGCTCGCCTAGGTCGCGAGCGGATCGGGGCCGCCGCCAGGCGGCCCGGCCGAGCGACAAGCAAGGATCGCCTTCCATTCCCGATCGACCTTCCCCGCGCCCTCACCGGCGCGGGGTTTTCCCGGCCGCCTCGCGCAGGCGTCCCGGAAAACCCCGCCCTTCTCGCCGTCCACACGCAAAGGATCCTTCCATGGACATGCACAACAAGATCCGCGTCGTGCGGACCATCTCGCCGATCTCGCTGGGCGCCACCGGTTCCGGCGGCAAGACCGGCGTCGTGGTCGACCGCAACGGCTTCGAGAACGTCGAGTTCGAGATCTCCTTCGGCCGGCACGGGCAAGAACGTGACCAAGCGGTTCGGCTACAAGGGCCCCAAGCGCTACGTGCAGATCAACCTGGTCCCGCACGTCTCCGGCGGCATCGTCGCCGGCGCCAACGTGCTGCTGTCCGGCCCGCGCAAGGCGCCGACCGCCGCGTAACGACAGCCGGGCCGGGAGAGTCCCGGCGCGTCCAGTCTCCCGCCGGTTTCGCGAAGGCCGGCGGGGGGCGCTCCCCTCTGAAAGCTCTCCCATGTCCGAAGCAGCAACGCCCCTTCCGCCGAAGAAGCACATCTGCATCCTGGGGCTCGGCCCCTCGCTGCAGCAGTACATCGACATCACCCGCCGCCTCGGCGGTCGCCGCCGCCTGGCCGACGAGACCTGGGCCATCAACGCCCTGGGGGATGTCGTGGCCTGCGACCGGGTCTTCCACATGGACGACGTGCG
>JAEKKJ010000033.1 GCA_019510435.1 Caulobacterales bacterium
CCGCGATCGCCAACGTCTCGACCGCGCTCAGCAAGCTGGGCACCGGCTCGAAGGCGCTGTCCCAGCACCTCGACTTCGTCGGGAAGCTGCAGGACTCGATCGACGCCGGCGTGGGCAACCTCGTCGACGCCGACCTGGCCAAGGAAAGCGCCAAGCTCCAGTCGCTGCAGACCAAGCAGCAGCTGGGCGTCCAGGCGCTCTCGATCGCGAACCAGTCGCCCCAGGTGCTGTTGTCGCTGTTCCGCTAAGTCGCAGACCCCGGGCGGGCACGTCCCGCCCGGGCGTCTTCTTAGCGCCCGCCCGGCAATTTCAGCCGGCAGCGGTCGGCAATTCTTGCCTGCACGGTGTCTCGCTGGGCAGAAATTGCCTATTGACGGCAAGCCTAACAGAACAATAACGCAACATCGTCAATCACTTAGGTGATTCGTCGGAAGCCTCGCCGTGGCCCGACGATTGCAGCGCGACCGATGGGCAAAACGCCTTCGGCCGCCAGAACGGCTGCCGGTCCCTTAGAAGTAAGGACTGTCACCATGAATTCGGTGAACACCAATGTGGGTGCGCTCGTCGCCCTGCAAAACCTGAACTCCACCAACTCGCAGCTGGCCACCGTTCAGTCCCACATCAACACGGGCCTGAAGATCGCCAGCGCCAAGGACAACGGCGCTGTCTGGGCCATCGCCCAGAACCAGCGCGCCACGTCGTCCGCCCTGGATTCCGTCAAGGACTCCCTGCAACGCGGGATCTCGACGGTGGACGTGGCCATCTCGGCCGGGTCGACCGTTTCCGACCTGCTGACGCAGATGAAGGCGAAGGCCCTGGCCGCCGCCGACACCTCGCTCGACACCAACAGCCGCAGCGCCCTGAACGAAGACTTCAAGGCCCTGCGTGACCAGATCTCCAAGACCGTGGCCAACGCCGACTTCAACGGCGTGAACCTGGTGAAGGGCACTGGCGCTTCGTCGATCGCGGCTCTGGCGAACGCCGATGCGACCTCGAAGATCACCGTGAACTCCCAGGACCTTTCGCTGACCAGCACGAACCTGGCCGCGATCGGCGCCAACGCCTCGATCGGTACGATCGCGACGGCTTCGGCGATGATCACTTCGATGAACACCGCGATCGCCAACGTCTCGACCGCGCTCAGCAAGCTGGGCACCGGCTCGAAGGCGCTGTCCCAGCACCTCGACTTCGTCGGGAAGCTGCAGGACTCGATCGACGCCGGCGTGGCGCTAAAGCCGGAGCGCGCGGGCGTCCTCGTGACGCCCGGGCGTCCACACGCGTCGGCGGACGGGGCAAGTCCCCGTCCGCCGTTCGCCTAGCCTGGAGCGCTGAATTCAGCGGTAGGAGACATGGACCCCAAGGTTGCGTCCGTCGCAGCCGCCCCGGACCTCGGTCTGCCCCAGCCTCAGCCCGCCGCACCTGCGGCCCGCACCGAGGCCCCAGTGGCGACCGGACCCACTCCGGACGAACTGCGACTGGTCATCGAAATGGATCAAGCCAGCGGTACCTACGTCTACAAGACCATCAACCGGGCGACCGGCGAGGTGGTCCAGCAGCTGCCCCGGGAGGAGATCCTGAAGCTCAGGCATCAAGTCCACTACGCAGCTGGCGGCGTGATCGACACCAAGGCCTGATCCAGACGAGCGCTCGCTGCGGCGAGGCGTAGGACAAATTGTCCCAACCGCCCCGGACCGGTCCGGCGGCGGCGAACGTGGTTAATCCTGTTAACCATGTGCAAACCACGCCTACCTAGCTTCATGGGGCGGCTCGGACCGAGTCGCGGCCGAGAAGGCTCGCCAGGAGAGCGTGATGACGATCAGCGTCCACACGAACAAGTCCGCGCTGACCGCGCTGCAGAATCTGAATTCGACCAACGACCAGCTGAGCGACGTTCAGAACCGGGTCAACACCGGCCTGAAAATCGCCAACGCCAAGGACAACGCCGCGGTCTGGGCCATCGCCCAGGGCCAGCGCGCCGACATCGGGGCCCTGGATGCGGTGAAGAGCAGCCTTCAGCGGGCGCAGTCGATCTCCCAGGTCTCTGCGACGGCCGGCGCGACGGTCTCGGACCTGCTCGTCCAGCTAAAGCAGAAGGTGGTCGCCGCGATGGACACATCGCTCGACACCAACTCGCGCACCGCCCTCGACTCGGACTTCAAGGCCCTGTTGCGCCAGATCACCCAGGTGACCGGTAACGCGGCCTTCGATGGCGCCAACCTGCTGGACGGCACGGCCGGGCCGAACATCCAGTTCCTCGCCAACGCCGACGCCACCAACCGGATCACCCTGACCACCCAGAACATGTCGCTGGGCGGCTCGATCATCACGGTCGCCTCTACGGCCTCGATCACCAGCGTGCCGCTGGCGACCGGCATCCTGAACCAGCTCAACAGCTCGATCAGCAACGTCAACCAGGCGCTGGGCAACCTCGGCTCTCAGGAAAAGCAGGTCGAAGGCCACATCGATTTCATCAGCAAGCTCAGCGACACCCTGACCAATGGCGTCGGCAACCTCGTGGACGCCGACCTCGCCAAGGAAAGCGCGCGGCTGCAGGCCCTGCAGGTGCAGCAGCAGCTGGGCGCCCAGGCCCTCTCAATCGCCAACCAGGCGCCGCAGATCATCCTGCAGCTGTTCCGCGGCGGCGGCTGAACCCTTTCCGTTGGGGCGTTGGAACGAGCCTGGGCGCGGGTCGCCCGGGCTCTTTTCATTTCCGGCCCCGGTTTCAGCGGGGTCTTAACGAGCCGTAAGCATTGGCCCGCCTAGGGTTGCAACTGGCGGCCCATCCCTGTCCGCCCAAGGCTTCGCATGGTCCAGTCGATCGACTCGAACCTGTTGCTGAACATCTACAACTCGAAGCTGAACCTCAGCTCGGGCACGGGGACGGCTTTGCTGACGAGCAGCAGCAGCGCGGCCAAGAAGGCGCCGACCGCGCCCTGGTCGCACCTGCCGACGCCCAAGCAGACGAGCGCGACCGTCGCCTCGGCCCTGGCGGGTCACAAGCTGATCGACGAGAACGCGGCCAAGCTCGACCTGCCGGGCGCCAGTCCCGACTACAAGAAGCTGTTCGCGCTCTACAATGGCCTCGAAGCGCTGGGCGACCTGGCCTCCGCAGTTCAGCAGAAGAACCTGACGCCGATCGACAAGCAGCGCCTGCAGGAGACCTTCGACTCGGGCCTGAAGGAAGTGCAGGGCTATGTGGACCAGGCCAGCTTCGAAAAGCTGCGGCTTACGTCCGGGACGGTCGCGATCACCGCCAAGAGCACTCTGCCCGTACCGGCCACGCCCACGGAATATGTCACCCGGCCGCTCTATGCGGGGTCCAGCGCCGACGACGTCCCGGCCTTCCAGGGCAATGTGGACTTCACCATCACCATCAAGCGGTCCGGCGTGACCCACGACGTCGACGTCAACCTGGCGGACATGGGCCTCCAGACCCGCTCGATGGCCAATGTCGTCAACTTCATCAACGGCAAGCTCAGCACCGAGGGCGTCGACACCCGCATCCGCACCGTGCGCCTGCCGGGGGTGGAGAAGACCACCACCGCCGGGGGCCAGACCATCAAGCTGGGCATGGGCCCGGACCAGTGGTCCCTGAAGGTCGTGCCGGCCGGCGAGGCGGTCAGCTTCAGCACCACGGCCACGGCGCCGGCCGTCTACATGTCCCAGGCCGTCGGCGACCCGAACCCCGACCACAACGCCGCCACCAACGACGGCGTCATCCAGCAGCAGCTGCTCAAGTTCCAGACCGACACCAGCACGGTGGACGCGCCGATCCAGGGCCCCAACGAGGCCAACTGGGTCGACGGGCGCGAGTTCGCCAAGACCCTGGGCCCCGAGGTCAAGACCGTCCACGCCACCAAGGTGGCGGCCGACGGCTCGGTCTATGTGCTGGCCGACGTCACCGGCAAGACCGCCGGGCAGGACATCTCCGGGACGCAGGACGTGGCCCTGCTGAAGTACGATTCGGCCGGCAATCTGCAGTTCACCCAGACCCTGGGCGCCTCCGATTCCGCCTCCGGCCTGGGCCTGGCGATCTCGGACGACGGCAAGAAGGTCGCCGTGGTCGGCTCGGTGGTCGGCCAGCTCAACGGAGCCGTGGACGGGGCGCTGAACTCCGGCCCCACCGGCGCCTTCGCCGACCAGACCGACAGTTTCGTCACCGTCTTCAATTCCAACGGCGACGAGCAGTGGACCGAACGCCGCGCCGCGCGCGCCGCCGACGAGGCCAGCCAGGTCGCCTTCGGCACGGACGGCACGGTCTATGTGGCCGGGCGCTCCAAGTCCGCCATGCCGGGCGCCACCACCACGGGCGACTGGGACAACTACGTCGAGGCGTTCTCGCCGCCCGATTCCAAGGGCAAGATCGCCGTGCCCTTCACCCAGAACTTCGGCACCGCCGGCGCCGACAAGCCGGCCGGCCTGGTGGTGGACGGGACCAACCTGGTCACCGCCAGCGTCGAGAACGGCCACGGCATCCTGCGCCGCTACGACATCTCCAGCGGCACGCCTGTGCTGAGCGCCACGCGCGACCTGGGCGACCTGCAGGCCGGCGACATCACGGGCCTCGCCATCGACAACGGCAAGGTCATCGTGGCGGGCTCCACCACCAACGCCGCCCTGTCCGGCGGCACGATCACCAGCGCCTATTCCGGCGGGGTCGACGCCTTCGCGGCCAGCTTCAACGCCGACCTCTCGGCGGATCCGGCCGACGCCATCGCCTACTACGGGGGGGCGGGCGACGACCATGCGACGGCGCTGTCGGTGTCCAACGGCAAGGTGTTCATCGCCGGCTCGGCTGGGACCGATCTTCCGGGGCAGCCCGCCGTCGGCAAGAAGGACGGGTTCCTGGCCCAGTTGGACATTGGCGCGGGGACCGTCGACTGGTCTCGGCGGTTCACCGGCAAGGATGGCTTTGCGGCCCCCACCTCGATCGCGGTCGACACCGCTGGGGCCAGCGCGCTGGACCGTCTGGGCCTGCCGCAGGGGACGATCAACGCCACCCCATCGGCCTTCCTCACCACCAATTCCAGTCTGCGCGCCGGGGACCAGTTCACGGTGAAGGTCGGGACCAGCGGCGTCGCCCAGACCGTGACCATCGACAACGCCGACACCCTGGACACCCTGGCCCAGAAGATCCGCCGGGCGACCGCGTTCCAGTCGGACGTCACCATCGGCCTGTCGTCGGCGGGCGTCCGCTCGATGACCATCAAGCCCAACAACAGCCGCACCATCCTGGAGTTCTCGGCCGGCAAGGCCGACAAGGACGCGCTGTCGCTGCTGGGCATCCCGGAGGGGATCGTCGACGTCACCACGGTCAACAAGGCCGGCAAGGTGGCGCCGGCCGACGGCAAGGGACAGATCTACGGCCTGGGCCTGCCGAGCGACCTCAACCTCAACAGCACCGACGGCGCGACCCACGCCGCCAATCTGATCGCCCAGGCGCAGAGCACGATCCGCAACGCTTACAAGGACATGGTGGCGGCGCTTAATCCGCAGGCCGCGCAGCAGGCCGCCGCCAAGGCATCCACCGGCAAGGTCCCGGCCTACCTGACGGCCCAGATCGCCAACTACCAGGCCGCGCTGGACCGCCTGACCGGTGGTCAGTGATGGGCGGCCAGTAGCGGGCCGTCGACAGTCGCGCGCCTTGAAAGCGCCCGCGCGGAGGGCTAGCGAGGCCGCATGGAGAGCCCGCCCACCGTCGAGCCGCGCCGCCGCGCGCCGCTGATCCTCATCGGGGCGGTGGCCGCCCTCGTGGCGGGCCTGGCCATTGCGACGCTGCTCCTGACCAGCGGCCGCGGCGAGCATCGGCCGCCGCCGGCGTCCCAGGCGGGCCTGGTCATCGATTCCACCTCGCCCGACGCCGGCAAGATCGACCCTGCCAAGCCGCTGCGCTGCTTCGTCCAGGGCCAGTATGTGGGCGACCTCAGCCTGACCGACTGCGCCAAGCGGAATGGCGTGGCCACCGATGCGCTGGACGTGGGCCTGGACCAGAGCGGGGCGCTGGCGGCCTCCGACCAGGCCGGGGAGGCGATCACGCCCTTGCCGCCGCAGGAGGCTGCGCCCGTGGCCGGGAGCGAGGCGGCCCCGGCGCCCGAGGCGGCGGAAGGCGCCCAGCCGGTGGGAACGCCCGGCGCCTGCTGGCGCTATGGCGGCGGCCGCTGGCGGCGCACGCCCGGCGAGATCGACCTCAACGCCTGCGTCCAGCAGCTGTTCGCCGGCCACTGCGAGAAGCCGGGCGCCGCGCTCTACGGCCGGTTCGGGGAGCAGACCCTGCGGCTGGTCACCGGCAAGGTGGAGATCTCGGACGACAACAAGAGCTTCCGCACCCTGGTGAGCCAGCCGTCGGACTGCAGCCTGCCGCCGGTGCAGTAGGGCGGCCGGATGACGGCGGCGAGGGGGGCTGCTAGGCTCGCCCCATGCCCGCCTTGCCCGCCTCCAAGACCCTGATCCTGCTGGCCGCCGCCGCGCTTGGCCTGGCCGCGTGCGCCAAGAAGACCGTCCCGCCTGGCGACCCAGGCATCTGCTACCACGTGGTCTTCCACAAGGACGCCAAGGGTGAATACCAGCCGAGGTACAACAAGCTGGTCGCCGCCGACAGCCTGGAGCGCTGCGCCGCGAACCTGGAGGCCATGCGCGTCAAGTTCCTGACGATGGGCGGCAACCAGCAGGAGATCACCGGCGCTTACCAGTCGAACTACCTGTTCCTGGTGAAGGAGGGCGTCATGACCTCCACCTCGCTGGAGGGCCCGCGCTACGTGGCGCTGGTGCGCACCGGCGACGGGCGCCTGGCCATCCCCAGCGCGATGCCACAATCCACGCAGTAGGGCCGCATTCTGCTGTGGACGGTTGCGCGCCGCCATGGAACAAATGCAGAACTGAAGCTTGTTTGCGGGCGGGCGCCGCGCTAGCGTGCCGGCGGGCCGGTGACGCCCGCAAACACGGAAAGCAAGGACAAATCGATGGCGGGCAGCGTCAACAAGGTCATTCTGGTCGGCAATCTCGGGGCCGACCCCGAGATCCGCAGCCTCACCTCCGGCGACCGGGTCGCCAACCTCCGTGTCGCCACCTCGGAGACCTGGCGCGACCGCTCCAGCGGCGAGCGCAAGGAGAAGACCGAGTGGCACCGGGTGGTGGTGTTCAACGAGAACATCGTGAAGGTCTGCGAGAACTACCTGCGCAAGGGCGCCAAGGTGTACCTCGAGGGGGCGATCCAGACCCGCAAGTGGCAGGACCAGTCCGGGCAGGAGAAATTCTCCACCGAGATCGTGCTCCAGAAGTTCCGCGGCGAACTGGTGATGCTGGACGGCCGCGGCGGCGACGCCGAACAGGGCGCGGGCGGCGGCTACTCCGGCGGCAGCGGCTTCTCGTCCGGCCCCCGTGCGGCTGGCTCGGGGCCCCGCGAAGAGTTCTCCGCCGACCTGGACGACGAGATTCCGTTCTAAGCGCCCGCTGCGCCGACGCCTTGCCTCCCCTGCGAAGCGGGGGAGGCATCCGTCGCGTCAGGTCGCGCTCACAGGCCCGCCGTACTGCACTACGGACAGCAGGTTGCCGTCCGGGTCGCGGAACCAGATGACCCGGCTTCCGTCCGGAGCGGCGACGGCGCCGTCCTCGTCGTGGGGAAAGTTCGCGAACCGCTCGAACCGGACGCCGCGCGCCTTCAGGTCACTGATTGCGTCGTCGAGGCTCTCGACGGCGAAACCGAGCACGGTGTGCTCCGACGGCGCCGTGGACGGGACGGGCGACACCCGCAGGTCCGCCCCGCCGACGTCGTAGAGCAGGGCGCCCAGCGACTGGCCCACCAGCCTCAGGCCCAGCACGTCCGTGTAGAACCGGCCTGCGCGCACCGCGTCGGAGGTCAGGACAAGCGTCTGCAACCGTGCTGCGGAGAGCATGGAGGTCTTCCTTTGATCTGGGGCTGAAGCCCGACCCTAGGAGCGCGCAGGACGCCTGTCGACACTTCCCCGCATGATCGGCGCGTCGTCCGACGCTCGCGGTCGCGATCAGCTCAACCGCACCCCATCCAGGGTAATGCGGTGCATCAGGCGGCGGTGGCCGTGGTAGTCGTTCATGGCGTTGTGCCAGGTGCAGCGGTTGTCCCAGATCGCAAGGTCCCCGGCCTTCCAGCGGTAGCGGTGGACGAACTGCGGCCGGGTAGCGTGGGCGTAGAGTTCGCTCAGCAGGGCGCGGCTGGCTTCCCGGGTCCAGCCGACGATGCCGGTGGTGAAGCTCGGATTGACGTAGAGCGCCGGCCGGCCGCTGCCCGGGTGGGTGATCACCACGGGATGGATCGCCTCCGGGGTCTCGGTGTGACCTGAGAGTTCGGGCCGGTCTGTGCGGGCATAGCCGCCGGCCTCGCCGAACACATGGGCCGAGGCGTGGTGCGCCTTCAGGGGCGCGAGCTGCGCCTTCATGGTGTCCGAAAGCGCCTCGTAGGCGGCGTACATGTCGGCGAACAGGGTGTCCCCGCCGCTGGGCGGCGTCTCGATCGCCAGCAGGACCGAGCCCAGGGCGGGGGCGACGTCATAGCTGTGGTCAGTGTGCCAGCCGCCGCCGATATTGCTGACCTGGGCCTCGGACTTCTCGACCTTGGCGATCTCGGGATAGCGCTCGGTCTTGGGGAAGTAGCGGTTGACCACGATGGGAGCCAGGCGCCGGGCGAAGGCGATCTGGTCTTCCGGCTGCAGGGTCTGGCCGGGCAGGAACACCACCCCGCGCTGGAAGATGGCCTCGCGCACCGCAGCGATGTCGCGGTCGGTGGCGCGCCGCACGTCGAAGCCCTCGATCAGGGCGCCGCAGCCGTCCAAGGGCTGGATGTCGAGGGTCTCGGCCATGGGGTCCTCCGGCTGGCCAGGCGAGATTGCCGGGCGGTGTTGGCGAGAAATGTAACGTGCGTTACGATTGCGGATGGGCGCCTCCGACGAGAACCCGGCCGAAGCCATCCTGCGCCGCTCCGCCTGGCTGGAGGGTCGCCACGAGCTGGTGGCGCCGATCCTGGCTCACGGGCGAGTGGTGCGCCTGCTGCCCGGCCAATGGGCCCAGGCCGAGGGCGACGACGAGGCCGGCGTCCTGGTCGTGCTGTCCGGCACGCTGGAGCTCTACTGCAAGGCGCCGGGCGACCGGGAGGTGCGGATCGGCCAGGCTGGGCCGGGCGTGGCCCTGGGCCAGACGGTGCGGTTCGGCGGCGGCCCGCGGCTGCTGACCGCGATCTGCCGCGACGCGGCCACGGTGCTGCAGGTGTCCGACCGCGCGCTCTCGCGCATCGCCCAGGACGCGCCGCGGATCTGGGAAGCGGTGGCGGCGCTGCTGTACCTGCAGCTGCGAAACCTGCTGCACATGGTGGCCCAGCTGACGGCCCTGCCGCCGCGCGCGCGCCTCGCTGCGCGGCTGGGCCTGCTGGCGGCCGGCGCGCAGGGCCGCCCGCTCGGCGTCAGCCAGGAGGCCCTCGGCGAGATGGTCGGCCTGACCCGCAAGACCGTGAACGCCCACCTGGGCGCCTTCGAGCGCGACGGGCTGATCCGCCGGCGCTATGGCGGCGTGGAGATCCTGGACGCCCGCGGCCTGCGCCGGGTGGCCGAGGCGCCGGCTACAGACGCGTCCTGAGCGTCCACAGCTCGGGGAAGCAGCGCCGCTGCAGTGTGCGCTGCAGATAGCTGGAGCCGTCCGTGCCGCCGGTCCCGCGCTTGCCGCCGATCACCCGCTCCACGGTCAGGATGTGCTTCTGGCGCCAGGTGAGGAGGGCGTCGTCCAGGTCCACCAGCTTCTCGGCCAGCTGGTAGAGCTCCCAGTAGCGCTTGGTGTCGCGATAGACCGCCAGCCAGGCGTCCTCCACCGCGGAGGAGGGCTCATAGGCCTGGGAGACGTCGCGGGCGAGCACCTCGGTCGGCACATAGAGGTCGTGGGCGGCCAGGCGGCTCAGGGCGTCGTCGTAGAGGCTCGGCGCAGCCAGCGCGGCCTCGAGCTCGGCCAGGGCGGCCGAGCCTTCGTCCTGGAACGCCAGGAACGAGGCGTCCTTCAGGCCCAGGAGGTATTCCAGGGTGCGGAACTGCCACGACTGGAAGCCCGAGCTGCTCCCCAGGCCGCCGCGGAAACTGAGGTAGTCGGCGGGCGTCATTGTGGCCAGCACGTCCCAGGACTGGGTCATGATCGACTGGATCCGCGAGACCCGCGCCAGGGCCTTGTAGGCCGGCTCCACCTCGCCGGAGCGCACCAGGCGCTTGGCCAGCTTCACCTCGTGGATGATCTCCTTGAGCCACAGCTCCTTGGTCTGGTGGATGATGATGAACAGGAGCTCGTCGTGCCGGTCGGTGCTCGGCCGCTGGGCGGACAGCAGGCGGTCCAGGCCCAGGTAGCCGGCGTAGGTGACCCGGTCGGCGTCGCTCATTGGTCCATCTCGCTCAGTTGCCCGTCTTGTCGGTCTTGCCCGTCTTGTCGGTCTTGTCCGTCTTTTCCGCCTTGCCCGGCTCATCGGGGGCAGGACAGGTGTCGCCGATGCGGTGCGCCTCGGTGGAGGCGCGGCCGGTGATGTCCAGCCCCAGGAATTCCATCGCCACCTCGGCGTTGAGGGTGAAGCTGGTGGGCGTGTAGGTCCCCGTGCCGGCCACCTGCACCTTGCGGCCCTTGTGGCTGACGCAGGTGCCCTTCAGCGCGATCTTGCCGTCGCGGATCACCTTGGTCGGATAGGTGCAGTCATAGTGCCGGTTGGACGGGCCGCCCATGAACTTGTCGACGTCCTTGGGGGTGATGCAGCGGCGCTCGGTGGAGCTCTGCTTGATCGGCGAGAGCACCTTGTTGGTGGACTCCCAGTAGCCAGGCTGGATCGGCGGCGCGGCCAGGGCCGGCGAGGCGGCGGCCAGGGCCAGGAGCAGGGCGGGGAGCAGGGCGGGGAGGGGGACGCGAAGGCGGGTCATGGGGCGCTATCTAGGCGTTGATTCCAGCAGCGGAATGGCGACCGGGGTCTTTGCGCATCTACCGGGACGCCAGATGCAGGGCGGGACCGTCGTCCAGGAAGCCGCCGTTCCGGTCGCGGATCGCCTGGCCGGCCTCGTCGTAGAGGAACGGCAGGAAGGCGTAGCGTCGCCCTCGCGTCACCGGAGTCGCCTCGTGCTGCAGGCTGCAGCAGAACACCACCGCGCCGCCGGTGGGCGGGCGATAGGTGCGCGGGCCGAACTCGGGGAAGCGCAGGTCGCCGCCCTCGAACTCGTCGGCGTTGAGGTTGATGGAGACGGCGAAGCGGCGGTGGGCGGTGCCCAGGGTCTCGTTGTCGCGGTGCGGGCGGAAGTAGCCGCCGTCGTCGGCGTCGTAGCAGGCCACCAGGTAGCGCTCGAGGCGGGTGGCCTGGAACTGCAGGCCCCGCGCGATCATCGGGATCAGGTTGCCGCTGAGGCGGTTCAGCACCTCGCCGCGCAGCTCCAGGTCGGCCAGCATGACGTCGCGGCGCTTCTTCATGTCGTCCATCACGCCCACGGTCTTGCCGCCGATGTCGCGCATCACACCGGAGGCCTGCCCGCCCTCGGCCTCGTAGGTGGCGATCAGCCGTTGGCAGAACGCCGGGTCGAACACCCGCGGCACGATCAGCACCGGCGCGACCATGGGCGGGCCGGCGTAGCGCTCCACCGGCGGCAGGCGCGCCAGGAGATCGGTGAGGGCGGCGGTGTCCTCGAACCCGAAGCGCGCGATGATCCGCAGGGCTGGATCCAGCACGAACCAGGCCGGCGCCTCCGGCCCCGCGCCATAGGCCGCGCCCACGGCGCCGTCGGGGTCGAAGAACCAGCGTTCGCCATAGAGGCGGTCCGGCGGCGCCGCGTCCGGCGTCTGGGCCGTCACATAGAAGGCCGCCAGATGCCGGCCATCGAAACGGATCCCCGCCAGCGCCGCGAGCCCGGCGTCGCGCCGCGCCGGATCGCTGGGCATGAAGCCCAGCAGCACGTGACGGCCCGGCACGGTGGAGAAGTGGAACTTCGGGTTGCCGCGGGTCGGGGCGGCGAAGGCCGGCGCGATCTCGCCCATGGTCAGGGCCGGCAGGGCCCAGCGGCTCATGCGGAGACCCCTTGCGCCTTGGCCACGCGATCCTGGTAGGCCGCCAGGATGGCCGCGCCTGCGGCGTCGTAGAAGAACGGCAGGAAGGCGTAGCGCACGCCCGAGCGGATCGGACGCGCCTCGTGCATCAGCCCGCAGGCGAACACCACCGCCCCGCCGAGCGGTGGCCGATAGGTGTCGAGGCCGAACTCCGGGAAGCGCAGGTCGCCGCCCTCGAACCCGTCGTTGAGGTTGAGCGAACAGGCGAAGCGGCGATGCGCCGTGCCCTGGGTGGTGTTGTCCCGGTGCGGGTGGAAGACGCCGCCGTCGTCCGCGGCGTAGCAGCTCACCAGGTGGCGCTCGATCTCGGTGACCGTGAAGCCAAGCGCCAGCTTGATCAGCGGGAACAGCCGCCGCTCCAGCCGCTCGCGGATCGCGGCGAGCAACTCTGGATCGCGCACGGCCACGTCGCGGCGCTTCTTCAGCTCGTCCATGACGTGGACGGTCTCAACGCCCGCATCGCGCATCACGCCGGTGAACCGCCCGCCGTCGGCCTGGTGCAGGGCGATGAGCGCCTCGCACAGCTCCGGCTCGAAGATCCGGGGCGCGATCAGGATCGGCGCGTGCATCGCAACGCCGGCATGGGCGGCGGGGGGCGGCAGCTGTGCGATCGCCTGCAGCAGTGGCTCGGGGGCCTCCGCCGGCGCGGTCGCCATGACCCGCAGGGTCGGATCCAGCAGCAGCCAGTGCGGCTCGGGCCCGTAGCGGTCGGTGATCGAGCCCTTGAAGTCCATCACCCAGCGCAGCCCGCGCAGGTCGCGCAGGCCTTCCGCCGCCGCGGGGTCGCGGATCACCACGAAGGCGCTGGCGTGGTCGTCGTCGAACAATCGCTGGTGCGCCGCCAGGGCGGTGAGCGCGGCGTGCCGCGCCGAGGCCTCCACCGGCAGGAACAGCAGCAGCACATAGCGCCCCGCCGCGCTGTCGAACACGAACTCGCGGTTGGACGGCGTGGGCGCGGTGAACCAGGGCGCGGGCTGGCCGGGATTGAGCGGCATGGCGGGAACCTAGGGCGCCCCGCCGCCGCCGTCATCCGGGCAGGGCGCCACGTCGCGCCGGCCTTGGCGGCGGCCGCCCAACTGGCCTAGTCAGATAGGCGCAAAGGAGTATGGGCCATGACCAGCCGTGTCGCCTCGTGCAGCTGCGGACAGCTTCGCGTCACCTGCGAAGGCGATCCGGCGCGAATCTCCGTCTGCCACTGCCTGGAGTGCCAGAAGCGCACCGGCAGCGTCTTCGCCGTCCAGGCGCGGTTTCCGACTGAGCACGTCACGATCGAGGGGCGCGCCGCGAATTGGACCCGGGTCGGCGACAGCGGCGGAGCCGCCACCTTCGGCTTCTGCCCGACCTGCGGCTCGACGGTCTATTGGGAAGGCGGCGGCATTCCCGGCTTCGTGGCCGTGGCCGCGGGCGCCTTCGCCGACCCGACCTTTCCGCCGCCGACCGTCTCGGTCTACGAGGAACGCCAGCACCCCTGGACGCTCGCGCTCACGGAGCTGCCGATGGAGCACTACGCCTAGCGGCCGAACACCCGCGAAGCGGCGTCTTCCCATTTGAACCGCGGAAAACGCGGAAGGACGCGGAAGGGCTCTGGCGATGCGGCGGCGCTGGCCCCCCTTTTCCGCGCCTTTCCGCGTTTTTCCGCGGTTCAAATTTCCGAGCCGCCGCTCGCGCGGCGACTGCAAGCGGCCCCTCCCGGGCCGACCGTCGTCCCCCGCGTACGCACACGCGCGTACGCGTACACACGCGCGAGATGACGCAGGGCGGTTGCGGGTGCTAGTGAAGAGGCCTACCTGAGCCTCCCGATTCGAACGGCGTTTCCTTCCCTTGACCGACGACAACACCACGACCCCTCCCGAACACGGGCCCGGGGGTATCGCCCCTATCGCGATCGAGGACGAGCTGAAGCGCTCGTACCTCGACTACGCCATGAGCGTGATCGTCAGCCGCGCGCTGCCGGACGTGCGCGACGGGCTGAAGCCAGTGCACCGGCGCATCCTGTTCTCCATGGGCGAGCAGAACCACACGCCTGACCGCAGCTATGTGAAGTCCGCCCGGGTCGTCGGTGACGTGATGGGTAAGTATCACCCGCACGGCGACGTCGCGATCTACGACACCTTGGTGCGCATGGCCCAGCCGTTCTCGATGAGCCTGCTGCTCATCGACGGCCAGGGCAACTTCGGCTCGGTGGACAACGATCCGCCGGCGGCCATGCGTTACACCGAGAGCCGCATGACGCGGGCGGCCATGGCGATCCTGGCCGACCTCGACAAGGACACGGTCGACTTCAAGGACAACTACGACGGCTCCGAGCAGGAGCCGGTGGTGCTGCCCTCGCGCATCCCGAACCTGCTGGTGAACGGCGCCGGCGGCATCGCGGTCGGCATGGCCACGAACATCCCGCCGCACAACCTCGGCGAGGTCGTGGATGCGTGCCTGGCCTATGTGGACGACCCGGACATCGGGCTCGACGCCCTGCTGGACATCGTGCCGGGGCCGGACTTCCCCACCGGCGGCCAGATCATCGGCCGCACCGGCGCGCGCCAGGCGCTGATGACCGGCCGCGGCTCGGTGATCATGCGCGGCGAGGCCACGGTCGAGGAGATCCGCAAGGACCGCGAGGCGATCATCATCACCTCGATCCCCTACCAGCTGAACAAGGCCGCCCTGGTGGAGCGCATCGCCGAGCTGGTGCGCGAGAAGCGGATCGAGGGCGTCTCCGACCTGCGCGACGAGAGCGATCGCCAGGGCATGCGCATCGTCATCGAGCTGAAGCGCGACGCCTCGCCCGAGGTGCTGCTGAACCAGCTCTACCGCTTCACGCCCCTGCAGACCTCCTTCGGGGTCAACATGCTGGCGCTGAACCGCGGCCGCCCGCAGCAGATGGGCCTGCGCGAGATGATCACCGCCTTCGTGGAGTTCCGCGAAGAGGTGGTGGTCCGGCGCATCAAGTTCGAACTGGGCAAGGCGCGCGACCGCGGCCACGTGCTGGTGGGCCTGGCCATCGCCGTGGCCAATATCGACGAGTTCATCCACATCATCCGCTCGTCCAAGGACCCGACCGAGGCGCGCGAGCGACTGGTGGCCAAGGACTGGCCGGCGGGCGACATGCTGCCCCTGGTGGAGCTGATCGCCGACCCGCGCACCCTGGTGATCGAGGGCCGCGAGATCCGGCTGACCGACGAGCAGGCCCGGGCGATCCTGGCCCTGACGCTCTCGCGCCTGACCGGCCTCGGCCGTGACGAGATCTTCGGCGAGGCCCGCGAGCTGGCCGGCGTGATCCAGGGCCACCTGGAGATCCTGGCGTCGCGCGAGCGGGTGATGGGCATCGTCCGCGCCGAGCTGGAGGAGGTGAAGGCCAGCTTTGCCGTGCCGCGCCGCACCGAAATCGTCGAGGGCGACGCCGACGTCGAGGACGAGGACCTGATCGCCCGCGAGGACATGGTCATCACCGTGACCCACGGCGGCTATGTGAAGCGCACGCCGCTCAGCCTCTACCGCACCCAGCACCGGGGCGGCAAAGGCCGCTCGGGCATGGCCACCAAGGACGAGGACGCCGTCACCCGGGTCTTCTCGGCCAACACCCATACGCCGATGCTGTTCTTCTCCTCGGGCGGCAAGGCCTACCAGCTCAAGGTGTGGCGCCTGCCGGTGGGCACGCCCACTTCGCGCGGCAAGGCGTTCGTGAACCTGCTTCCCATCGAGCCGGGCGAGACCATCACCTCGATCCTGCCGCTGCCCGAGGACGAGGCCACCTGGGACCAGTTCGACGTGATGTTCGCCACCCGCTCGGGCGGCGTGCGGCGCAACAAGCTCAGCGACTTCATCGGCATCAAGCGCAACGGCAAGATCGCCATGAAGCTGGACGAGGGCGACTCGATCGTCGGCGTCGGCGTGTGCAACGCCGAGCAGAACGACATCCTGCTGACCACGGCGCTGGGCCGCTGCATCCGCTTCGCCACCGAGGAGGTGCGGGTGTTCGCCGGGCGGGATTCCACCGGCGTGCGCGGCATTCGCCTCGCGCCGGGCGACAGCGTGATCTCCATGGCCATCCTGCGGGCCGTCGCGGCCACCCCCGCTGAGCGGGCGGCCTACCTCAAGCACGTGCGCATGCTGCGCAACGCCACCGGCGAGGGCGACGGCGCTGAAGATGCCGCCGCCGTCGAGGAGGACGTGGACGAGAGCGACGAGGCGGTCAGCCTGACGCCGCAGCGGATCGCGGAGCTTGGCGGGGCCGAGGAGATCATCCTCACGGTCTCCACCGAGGGCTTCGGCAAGCGCACCTCGGCCTATGAGTTCCGCCGCACCGGCCGGGGCGGCCAGGGCCTGCTGGCCCAGGACCTCACCAAGCGGGGCGGGCGCCTGGCGGCGTCCTTCCCGGTCGAGGAGAGCGACGAGATCCTGCTGGTCACCGACCAGGGTCAGCTGATCCGCACCCGGGTCAGCCAGGTCCGCCTGGCCGGCCGCAACACCCAGGGCGTCACCATCTTCCGCACCAGCGCCGACGAGCACGTGGTGTCGGTGGAACGCCTGGCCGACGCGGGCGGCGACGAGGACGAGGTGGTCGGTGACGTTGCCGGCGACATCGACAGCGGGCCGGAAGCTGGCCCGGAAGACGGTGCGCCCGAGGCCTGACGGCTCCGCCTATCGGCGCGCCAGCTCGGCGATGATCCGGTCCACCAGGCCGGGCCAGTCGCCGCCGGGCGGCTGACGGAACAGGCGCATCGAGGCGTACCAGGGGCTGTCGTCGCGGTCGTGCAGCCAGCGCCAGTCCAGGCCGCTGGAGGGCAGCAGGGTCCAGCAGGGTTTTCCGAGGGCCCCCGCCAGGTGCGCCACCGCGGTGTCGACACTGACCACCAGGTCCAGGCCCGCGATGATCGCCGCCGTGTCCGCGAAGTCGGCGGCGTCGGTGTCTTCGGGCTGCAGGCTCACGCAGCCGGCGGCGAGCAGGCGCTGGGCCTGCGCCTCCGGCAGCGCCTTGGCCGCGGCGTTGAAGCCCGTCGAGCTGACCCGCCACATGAGCCCGACGCCGCCGGCAGGTTTCGCCGGCGCGGGACGGTCCGGCGGAACTTGCAGGTACGGCCCGTCCGGCAGGCTCTCCAGCGTCACTCCGAGATGCAGCGGCAGGGAGCCGTAGCGCGTCCAGTAGTCGTGCGGCGGGACCGAGACCTGCGCGCCCACCGCGACCGCGACCACCGCCTCGACGCCCGGCATGGCCCGGAACAGCTCGGCCAGGGGCGGCCGGCAGGCGAGGGTGACGCGCGCGCCGCGGGCGACCAGGTCGCGGGCAAACCTTGCGAACATGATCTGGTCGCCGAACCCCTGTTCCAGCCACACCAGGACCCGCTGGCCGGCCAGGGGCTCGCCGCGCCACTCGGGATAGGGCAGGTCCACGGGCGGGATCAGGCGCGGATGCAGCGCGATCCGAGCCTCCATCAGCGGCCAGCCTTCGGCGTAGCGGCCCGCGGCCAGCAGCGCGCTGGCCAGCTTGACGCTGGCCTCCAGCACTGCCGGCTGGTTGGGCGCCTGCCCTGCGGCCAGGCCGAGCCAGTGGAGAGCCGCGTCCAGCTCACCGGTCATGGCCAGGCAAAAGGCCAGGTTGCTGGCGAGGTTGGTGGTCACCACCTGGCGCGCGACGGTCTGGTAGAGGGGGATCGCCTGGTCGAACCGCTGCGCCTTCTGGTGCGCGAAGGCCGCGGCGAAGAGGCTGTCGAGCTGGCTCACCAGGCCGCCATAGCATGGCCTGCAGGGCCTCCGCCAAGGCGCTCCCGCCGGCCGCGCCCGGGCGCCGCGGCGGCAGGCGCGCGCAGCTTCCCGCGAAATTCCCCTTGCCAGACGCCCGAGCTACGGCGAAAGGGCGAAGGTCGTGTTGGGGGACTTGGAAGCGCATGACCCGCGTCGGCCTTTATCCGGGCACCTTCGATCCCATCCACAACGGCCACACCGACATCATCGGCCGCGCCGTCAAGCTGGTGGACCGCCTGGTCATCGGCGTGGCCATCAACGCCGGCAAGGGCCCGCTGTTCTCGCTGGATGAGCGGGTGGGCATCGTCGAGGAGGCCGTGGCGCCCCTGCGCAACCTCGCCGAAATCGTGGTGCAGCCGTTCGAGGGCCTGACCATGCACTTCGCCCGCGACGTCGGCGCCAGCGTGATCGTCCGCGGCCTGCGCGCGGTAGCCGACTTCGAGTTCGAGTTCCAGATGACCGCCATGAACCAGCAGCTGGACCGCGATATCGAGACCGTCTTCTTCATGGCCGACCCCCGCCACCAGGCCATCGCCTCGAAGCTGGTGAAGGAGATCGCGGTGCTGGGCGGGGAGGTGGCGCGCTTCGTCAGCCCCTCCGTGAAGGACCGGCTGATGGCCAAGGTCGGCCGCGTCTGAGCCCCTGGCGCCGGCCCGCCGAGGCCGCTACGAGAGCCCCATGACGCTTCGCACCCTGTTCCTGGCCGCCGCGGCGGCCGCGCTTGCCGCCTCCGCCGTGGCCGCGCCCAAGCCGCCCGCGCAGGCCGCCAAGCCTGTAGCGCCGGCCGCGCCGGCCCCGCCCGCCGCTCCAGGCCCCACCGACTGGCGCACGCCCAACCCCGACGACGTCCTGGTGATCGACACCAACAAGGGCCGGATTGTCGTGGAGATGGTCCCGGAGGCCGCGCCGCTGTTCACCCAGCGCATGCGCGAGCTGGCCCAGGCCCACTTCTTCGACGGCCAGACCTTCTTCCGGGTGATCGAGAACTTCATGGACCAGACCGGCGACCCGCAGAACCGCGGCACCGGCGGCTCCGACAAGCCCGACCTCAGAGCCGAGTTCACCTTCCGCCGCGGCCCGCAGACGCCGTTCGTCCTGGCCGCCGACCAGAGCGTGGCCGAGGTGGGCTTCATCAAGTCGCTGCCGGTGATGAGCCAGTCGATGATGCTGGCCCCGCTCACCAAGGACGGCAAGATCTCGGCCTGGGCCCTGTTCTGCCCCGGCGTCGCCGGCGCGGCGCGCGGCGAGCAGGAAGACTCCGCCAACAGCCAGTTCTTCCTGATGCGCGACGGCTATCCCTCGCTGGAGAAGCGCTACACCGCCTGGGGCCGCGTGATCGCCGGCCAGGACGTGGTCAAGCAGATCAAGGTGGGCGAACCGGTGGCCGATCCGCAGGACCGGATGGAACGCCTTCGCCTGCTCAGCGATATCCCGGAGAAGGAGCGGCCGAAGATCCGCGTGATCGACCCGGCCGGACCCTGGTTCAAGGCCGAGATCGCCCGCGCCCGCGCGGCCAAAGGGGCGGACTTCTCCGCCTGTGACGTGAACCTGCCTGTCGAGGTGAAGTGAGATGGACGCTGAGAACACCCTGGCGGCATGGGTGGCTCCAAGAAGCCGAACCTGCCCGCCGAGTTCTCCAAGGAGCCGCACGTGCGCGGCGTCTGCTCCATGGCCCGCACCGCCAACCCGAACTCGGCCAACAGTCAGTTCTTCATCTGCTTCGATGACGCCCGCTTCCTGGACAACCAGTACACGGTGTGGGGCGAGGTGGTTGAGGGCATGGACAACGTCGACGCCCTGCCCAAGGGCGAGCCGCCGCGCAACCCCGGCAAGATCGTCTCCATGAAGGTCGCCGCGGACGCCTGAGGCGGACCATGGCCGCGCGGCTCAAGGTGTTCGTCACCTCGGACGGCCTGACCGACTACGTCGTAGCGGCCACGTCGCGCCCCAAGGCCCTGGCGGCCTGGGGCGCGCATCAGGACCTGTTCCAGACCGGCCTGGCCCACGAGACGGACGATCCCGAGCTCGGCCAGGCGGCGCGCGCTCAGCCGGGCGAGGTGCTGCGGCGGCCGGCCGGGTCCCGGGCGGCCCTGGCCAAGCTGAAGCCCGTGCGCAAGGCCCCCGCCAAGCCCAAGGGGCCGACCAAGGCGCAGCTGAAGAAGGTCGCGGACCTGGAGGCCCGGCTCGCCGCCGCCGACGAGGCCCACGCCAGCGCCCTGGCGGAGCTGGACCGCAAGCGCGAGGCGCTCGAAACCCGCTACGGGGCCGACCGCGCGCGCCTGGAGGCCCAGCTCAAGGCGGCGCGACAGGCGCTAGGATGACCACCACCGGATAGTGGTCCGAGCCCAGCCACGGCCCGCGCTCGACCTTCACCGTCGCCCAGCCTTTGCCGGCGTAGACGTGGTCGATGGGCACGAAGGGCCACGGCCATCGGCGCCCCAGCACCTGCGCCGGCCAGGTGGGCAGCGCGCGGTCGCGCCGGATCAGGCCCGAGGCGCGGTCGAGCCGCCGCATCTCCGCCGACCAGGGCGCGGCGTTGAAGTCCCCGGTGAGGATCGTGCGCCGGCGCGGCAGCTGCCCTAGGATCTCGGCCAGGGTGCGTTCCTGCCCGGCGACGTAGGCCTCGGTGGGCCAGTCCAGGTGGGCCGTAACGACCTCCATGGGCCCGCTCGCGCTGTCATAGGTGGCGTTGACGAAGGACGGGGCCTCCTCCTCGTCGGTCGGCGGGCGGTTCATCACCACGTAGTGGCGCGGCGTGAAGATGACGAGCGGCGAGTGGATGCCGGCGATGGCCCATCCGGTCCGCCGCACCAGGAGCTCGCGCAGCTCCGGCTGGGTCTCGGTGAGGGTGACCACGTCCGGGTGCTGGGCGATCAGCCAGTCCGCCACCTTTCCGATCTCGGTGTTCGTCCGCAGGGCGTTGAGCTGGATCACCTTGATCTGTCCCGGCGCATTGGTTGGGGCCGTCGGCCCGGCGTCGCGGGTGAACTCGGGCGCGATCAGCACGGCGCTGCCGGCGAGGGCCACCAGGGCGAGCGCCGCGACTCTGCGACGACGACCGGGCGCCAGCCCGATCAGCGCCAGGGCGGCCAGGGCCATGGCCGCGTAGATCGGCGTGAAATGGGCCAGGAGGTCCAGTCGCCGGCTGAAGCCGCCGCCGTTGGCCGCCAGCGCCGCGACAGCCGCGGCGGCGGACAGCAGCTGAGGCAGGCGGCGCAACGGTCCCGACCTCGACAGCCTCGCCACCCCGTCCTCGCCACGCCGCCGACGGCGCCGCCTGGCCGTCATGCGCCCTTCATGCGGCCTGCCGGCTGCGAAGGCCAGAGCTGCCGCCTGACTTGACGGCGCCGGCCGCCCATGCGTTTCACCCGCCCTCCATGCAACTCGCCGACTTCGATTTCCACCTGCCGGACGACCGGATCGCCCTCCGCCCCGCGAGCCCCCGCGACTCCGCGCGCCTGCTGCTCGTGGAGCCCGGCCAGGCGCTGAAGGACCTGCACGTGCGCGACCTGCCGGGCCTGCTGCGGGCCGGCGATGTGCTGGTGGTCAATGACACGCGGGTGATCCCGGCGCGCCTGAAGGGCGTGCGCGAGCGGGAGGACAGCCGGGTGGCGGTCGAGGCGACCCTGCACCGCCAGCTCTCCGGCCACGTCTGGACCGCCTTCATGCGCCCCGGAAAGCGCCTGGCGCCCGGCGACCGGATCGCCTTCGCCGAGGCCTCCGACCGCGCCTGCGCCCTGACGCGGCTGGACGCCACCGTGCGCGAGAAGGGGGAGGGGGGCGAGGTGACCCTGGCCTTCGACCTCTCCGGCCCGGACCTGATGGCCGCCATCGCCGAGCGGGGGGCCATGCCGCTGCCGCCCTATATCGCCGCCAAGCGGACCGAGGACGAGCAGGACCGCACGGACTACCAGACGGTCTACGCCGCCGAGGACGGCTCGGTCGCCGCCCCGACGGCGGGCCTGCACTTCACGCCGCAGCTCCTGACGCGCCTGCAGGACGCCGGCGTCGGGCTGGAGCGGGTGACCCTGCATGTGGGCGCCGGCACCTTCCTGCCCGTGAAGACCGACGACCTCGCCGAGCACCGGATGCATCCGGAGTGGGGCGAGGTGGACGCGGCCACCGCCGAGCGGCTGAACGCGGCGCGCGCGGCGGGCGGCCGGATTGTCTGTGTCGGCACCACTTCGCTGCGCCTGCTGGAGAGCGCCGCAGCCGAGGACGGGGTCATCCAGCCCTTCGCGGGCGAGACGGCGATCTTCATCACGCCCGGCTACCGCTTCCGCGTCGCGGACGGGCTGATGACCAACTTCCACCTGCCGAAGTCGACCCTGTTCATGCTGGTCAGCGCCTTTGCGGGGCTTAAGACCATGCGCGCCGCCTACGCCCACGCCATCGCCGCCGGCTACCGCTTCTATTCCTACGGCGACGCCAGCCTGCTCTGGCGGGCCGCCTGATGGCCGCCTTCCCGTTCACCATCGCCGCCACCGACGGCAGGGCGCGCACCGGGGTCCTGTCCACGCCCCGCGGCGACATCCGCACGCCGGCCTTCATGCCGGTCGGCACGGCGGGCACGGTCAAGGCGCTGACGGTCGACCAGGTGGCCGCCACCGGCGCCGACATCATCCTGGGCAACACCTATCACCTGATGCTGCGCCCTACGGCCGAGCGGGTGCGCCGGCTGGGCGGCCTGCACCGGTTCATGCGCTGGGAAAAGCCGATCCTGACCGATTCCGGCGGCTTTCAGGTGATGTCGCTGTCGAAGATCTCCAAGGTCACCGAGGAGGCTGTCACCTTCCAGAGCCACCTGGACGGCAGCCGGCACGTGCTGTCGCCCGAGCGGTCGATCGAGATCCAGGCCGACCTGCTGGGCTCGGACATTGTCATGCAGCTGGACGAGCTGGTGGCCCTGCCGGCCACCGCCGCAGCCGCGGCCGAGGCCATGCGTCGCTCCGCGCGCTGGGGCCAGCGTTCAAAGAACGCGTTCGGCGAACGTGATCGTCAATCCCTATTCGGCATCCAGCAGGGCGGCGTCGACGAGGCGCTGCGCCGGGAGTCGGCCGAGCGCCTGGTCGAGATCGGCTTCGACGGCTACGCCATCGGCGGGCTGGCGGTGGGCGAGGGGCACCAGGCGATGGTGGAGGTGCTGGACTTCGCGCCCGCCATGCTGCCGCCCGAGCGGCCCCGCTACCTCATGGGGGTCGGCAAGCCGATCGACATCGTCGAGGCGGTGGCCCGCGGCGTGGACATGTTCGACTGCGTCCTGCCCACCCGCTCGGGCCGCCACGGCCAGGCCTGGACCTGGGACGGGCCGATCAACCTGAAGAACGCCCGCTTCGCCGAGGACGAGGCGCCGCTGGATCCGGCCAGCGACGTGCCGGCCAGCCGCGACTACACCAAGGCCTATCTGCACCACCTGGTGAAGTCGGGGGAGATCCTGGGCCAGGTGCTGCTCTCCTGGCACAACCTCGCCTTCTTCCAGGCCCTGATGACCGAGCTGCGCGCGGCTATCGCGGCGGGCCGGATCGAGGCGTTCCGCCGCTCGTTTGCGGCGCGTCAGAGTCCCGGATCGGATACTTCGGCCTGAAGGACGGCGGCCGCTGCACGTCCTCGGCGGGGGCGGTGCCGGCGCGTTCGTGCGACGGCGTGCCCGGCGGCGGGCAACCGCGCGATTCGCCCAGGCCCTTCAGATAGCCGCGGCGGACGTTGCCGGCGATGATCGCCGACTGCACCAGCTTGTCGTGCGCCTCCGCCCCGGAGAGCTTGCGCACCCAGCCGCGGAACGGGATCGCGTCAGACGCCAGGTCGGCCGCCGCGCCCAGCGCCGTCGAGCGCCCCCGGTCCATCAGGTTCTCGTCGCCGGGCGGCAGCTGGTCGATGTCCAGGCCCAGGGCGTTGTTCAGCGGCTCGATCAGCGCGATCAGCTGGCTGCACTTCCACTTCGCGGGCGGACGCTCGTAGGGGTCGGTCAGCGCCGACAGCAGCACCGGCGGGATCTTGGTCTTGACGACGTTGAAGTCGCGCAAGGGGGCGGTGACCGCGCCCTTGACGCTACTGCTCTTGGCCTCGTCGGACGTCAGCATGTGGTCCGCGGGCTCCGGGGGCGGCGGAGGCGGCGGCGGGGGTGGAGGCGGCGCCGGCGGCGGCGGCGTGATGTGCTTGGCCGGCGTCTTGGCGGCGGTCTTGGGAGCGGCGGCGTCGGCAAGGCTTGCGGCGCTTGCAGTCACCAGCACGATGGCGATCAGGCGGAGCACGGACGGTCGCATGAGCCCACCATAGCCGGCCTCCTGCGACGGTGTTAAGGGCGCCGCGCGAAAGCCGCTTCCCCTTTGCCTGCGCGCCCTCTAGTTTCCGCGCCGCTTCGCCCGGGGGAGACCCTCGCGTCGAGGGGCCGGTAGCTCAGTGGTAGAGCATTCGACTTTTAATCGAATGGTCGTGAGTTCGAACCTCACCCGGCCTACCAATCTCCGCCGCACCGCGCCGCGCGCGCTGCGCCTCTGGAGATTTCCATCAAAACCCGAAGGGGCCGAAACGCGAAGGGCCGGTGGGATGCGATCCCACCGGCCCTGCGGCGTCCCGTGGCGGGCGGTTCAGTTCTGGGGCTGGGCGCCGCCGGTCTTGGCGAGATAGGCGTCGAGCGCCTGGCGGGCGACGGTCTTGCAGCCGCTGGTCTCGGCCACGTGGACGATGTCGTCCAGGGTGGTGAGGCTTTCCAGGGCCGGGCAGAGGCCCCCGCGGCGGGCGCCGAACGTGCGGCCCTGGGGCGGAGGCTCGACGAGGGCGCGCAGGGTGTCGAACCGGGCGGTGTCGGCGGCGGCCAGCTTGGCGCCGGGGATGGTGGCGCCGGAGGGGCCGCCCTTCAGGGTGGTGACCTCGCCCGAGGCGCGCATCAGCGTCACGGTCTTGCCCGCGCCGAGCGGCACCTTGGCCCCGGCGTCATAGGCCTGCCCGCGCTGGATGGCCGGGTCGGTGGAACTTACGACGATGTAGTCGCTGGCCATGGCGGCGCCGCCGAAGGCAAGCGAAAGCATCATACCAATCAGTGTCTTACGCATAGGATTTGACCCCCGTAGACGTCGCATTTCGATGGCGCCCAGAGCTCAGACCTATCACACCCGAGGCCTGAACGGTACCTGAACCCATCACTCGTGCCCTGAGGTACGCGACGTTTGGCCGCGCAGACGCACAAGGCCGAATTTGGCCAGCCAGAGGAGGCCGCGCTCCACGAACGGCTGTCGGTCGACCGGCGCCTGGGCGACCAGGTCGCCGACGGTCATCGGGCCTTGGCTGAGGATCGCCACCAGCACCTCGGCCTCCTCGGCGGCAGGGAGGCGCGCCAGCGGATTGCGCACGGAGGGACGAGACAGCAGCTCCGTCGCCTCGCCGGGCGCCAGGGGACGGGCCAGCGCCACCAGATCGCCGGCCGTCAGGGGCGCCGTGGGATAGGCCGCGAACATCTTGAAGGGATCGAGGCGGAAGGGGTTGTCCAGCGGCGGCTGGGCCGCGGCCGCCTGCCGACGGCGGGCCAGTTCCGCCCACAGGGCCTGGTACTGGCGGATCACCACCCGCCAGTCGAAAACGGCCCGCGCCCGCTCGGCCCCGGCGGCGCCCATGCGGCGGCGCAGGTCCGGGTCGGCGAAGAGCGCGGTCAGGGCCTCAGCGGCGTCCCCCACGTCGACGGCGGTGAAGAGTGCGGCCGAACCGGCGTAGTTCTCGTAACTCATCAGGCGGTGGGCGTAGGCGTAGGCGAGGTCGGAACCGAGGCCGGGGCGGGGCGAAATTGTGCGGATGCGGAAGCCGTCGACGCCGTGGCGGACGGTGTCGCGGTAGCCGTCCCAGTCGCTGACGACGCAGGGCAGGCCGGCGGCCATGGCTTCCAGCGGGGTCAGGCCGAAGGTCTCCTGGACGTTGTCGGAGAACGACAGGAAGACGTCGGCGGCGGAGACCACGGCGTCGCGCGTCGCCGCCGAGGTGTCGCCCACGGGGCGCAGCTGCACGTCAGGGCAGAAGGCGGCGGCCGCGGCCTGGAACGCCGCCTCCTCGTCGTTGCGCCGCGCGCCGCCGAACAGGATCCAATAGACCGGCCGTCCCAGGCGCTGCGCGGCCTCCTGCAGGGCCAGGCCCATGGGGCCGGGGTGCATCTTGGTGCCGACGCTGAAGCGGCCCAGGTGCAGGGCCGCCGGAGCGTCGGCCGGGATGTCCAGCTTCTGCCGCCACAGGCGCCGCGCCTCAGGCTCGTGACGGAAGTCGTCGGCGTGGACCCCCAGCGGAATGGTCACCAGCTGCGCCGGGGGGATGCGGGTCGCGCCCAGCCGCGCCTGCAGGTAGCCCGCCACCTCTTCCAGCAGGGTCTCCACCGCCCGGCGGCCCGGTTCGGAGGTGCAGATCAGCGCGTCCCACGGCTCCACGGGCGCCAGCAGCAGGTGGGCGATCTCGTCCATGATGTAGGGCTCGGCGATCGTATGGGTGACGCCGGTCAGGGAGTAGGCGTGGCCGCCCGAGGCGCGCCGCGCCCAGGCCTCGTTGCGCAGCTCGGGCGTGGGGATGTAGAGCGCGCCGGCCTCGGCGAGGCGGGGGCGGTCCATCTTGCCCAGCCACTCCACCGGCTGGCGCGGCGGACCTAGCCGCTCGAGCAGGGCGTCCAGCTCGGCGCGGTCCTGCTCGTAGGCGTTCCACATGTAGAGCCGCTCGACCTCGGCGTGGCGCAGGAAGCCGCGCAGGAAGCCTTCGCCGGCCGAGTTGCGGCCCATGGGCCGCGGGATCGAGGCGTCGTAGGGCTCGCTGTTGAGTTGGATCGCCGCGTTGGCCATGCGAGTCGGGATGGGGCGAGGCGGGGCGGGGACGCCGCCGCTCAGCGCGAGGCTTGCTGCGACGCCGCCGCCGGCAGGGGCTTGGACCCGTCGCCCACGATGGTGAAGGGCGCCCAGAAGTAGGGATGCGAGAACTGCTCGGTCTGCTGGAGGGCCGCCTGGGCCTTCTGCAGGGCCGCCGCCTCGCTGGGCGCGCCGGAGGAGAACATGCCGGTCATCAGCCGCACCGTCGCCACCGAGTCCACCGACCAGTGCGACACGATCAGCGAGCGGCCGCCGGCGTAGATCACCGCCCGCGTCAGTCCGCCCAGGGCCTCGCCGCCGCCCTGCAGGCCGGTGGCCGAGGGGTCGTTGGCCCCGGCGCCGCCGGTGTCGCAGGCCGAGAGCACCACCAGGTCCGCGTCCAGCTTCAGGTCCAGGATCTCGCTGGAGTCCAGCAGGCCGTCGGAATCGGCGCCGCCGACCGAGGTCATCAGCGCCGGCTCCGGCAGGCAGGCCGAGGGCTGCGGCAACAGGCCGTGGGTCGCGAAGTAGAGCACCTTGTAGTTCGACAGGTCCTTGCGCGCCTTGACCGTGTCGTCGGTGAACGCGCCGCCGACCACGATCTGGTCGCCGCTGGCGGCGCCCGCGCCGGCGATGCTGGCGCCCACCTGGCGCACCTCGTCGGCGGTGTCGGGCAGGGGCGGCATCTCCAGCAGCGCCAGGCGCGTGTTCTCGCAGATGCTGGAAAGGTCGCGGCCGACGCCGCGGATCTGCATGCCGCGCTTGACCACGGAGGCGTAGGCCTGGGTGTTGGTCTTGGCGGGCGTGGCCGGGTCGGCGAAGGCCAGGAACGGCTGCTTGGCGCGCGACGGGGCGAAGGCCCGCGACTGCATGAAGCTGGCCGCCGAGAGCACCAGCGCCGAGTCGGTTCGCGCGCCCAGCCAGGCGATCTTGCGGTAGTCCGGATCCTTGGTCTTCGCCACGCCCGCCAGCACGGCGGACGGGTCGGCGGTGACCAGGGCCGCCACGGGCAGGGAGATCAGGGCGCCGTCGGGCTCGTAGATCAGGTGCCTGGCGGCCATCAGCTGGGCCTGGACCGGGCCGAACAGCCGCTGGAACATGCCATAGGACCGCGCCACGTCGAACGGGGGCAGGGTGTCTTCGGACTCGAAGGGCGCGCGCAGGCCGACCGCCTCGGCGGCGGCCATGCCGCGGTTCATTTCGATGGCGTAGGGCGTGGCGTCGGTCTTGGAGACGAGCACGCCATAGCCGCGGGCGCTGAGCAGCAGGATCTTGGCGTAGACCTCGTCCGGCCGCAGCGCCTTCTGCAGGTCGGCGAGCGAGGCCTCCGAGGAGACCAGCTGGGAATAGCGCGGGTTGGCCGCCAGCAGTTGGCTTTCCAGCGTATCCGACTGGTCCTGCAGGGTTTTCAGCTTGGCTTCCAGGTCGGTGCGGTCCTGGCCGGCATAGGCGTTCTGGGCCTGCAGGTTGGCCACCTGGGCCTCGGTGGCGCGCAGCTCGCGGCGGGTGTCCTCCAGGGCGCGGACGAGGCCGGTGACGGCGCTGTCCCCCGACGCGACCCGGGCCGCCAGCTTGGAGACGGTCTGGGCGGTGGCGTTGGACACCACGCTCTCGGCGGCCGAGAAGAACCGGGCCTTGTAGTCCTGGGCCTTGGCGGGATCGGACTTGATGCGGGCGATCAGCAGATCGAAGTAGGGAGCCGCGGCGTCGGCCGAGGCGCCCAGCGAGCCGCGCTGGGTCTGGAACAGTTCGAACGCGCGGGCGTAGGTGGCCAGCGCGGCATCGGGCTGGCCCGCGGCGATCTGGGCTCGGCCCAGGTCCATCAGGAGGCCCGCCTCGGCGGCGGTGTCGGCGTGGCGCAGGCGGATCACCTTGACCGCCGCGTCGTACTTGGCGACCGCCTGGCCCGGCTGGCCGGCGTCCATGTCGAGGTCGGCGAGGTCGGCCTGGATGCGCGCCCGCAGCCAGACGTTCAGGGCGCCGTCCGCCTCGGCGGTGGTGAGCATGCGCGTGGCCCGGGCCAGCGCCTCGCGGGCCCCGGCGGCGTCGCCCTGGGCGGCGAGGGACGAGCCCACGACTTCCAGCGCCTGGGCGTCCTGGACCACCAGTCGGTCGGCCATGGAGACCTTGCTGCCGCCCAGCACGTCGCGGCCGGCCGGCCGGGCGTTGAGGGCGGCGGCCAGGTCGCCGCCGATGGCGATCTCACCGGCCGAGGTCTGGACCACCATGGGCCCGCCCGCGGGGGCGATGCCCCGCTGGGCGCGGACCTGGGCGCTGGCCTGCAAGGCGGCCTGGCCGGCCACCACAGCGTCGGCGAAGCGCCCGGCGTTGCGCAGGTGCATGGCCCGGTAGGTGCGCGACTGGGCCGCGAGGAACGGGTCGTTGGCCGCCGCGACCTGGACGTCGGCGTCGGCGAACAGGCGGTCGGCCTCGCCGAAGCGGCCGTTGTTGGAGACGTTGAGCGCCAGGTTCAGGATGGCTTCGCCCAGCTCCGCCGGGGGCGCGTGGCGCGCCTCGGCGTCGGCAACCAGGGCCTGGAAGTCGGTCTCCGCCTGGTCGAAGCGCCACTCGTTGTTCTGCACATAGGCGCGGGCCCGCAGGCGCGCGGGATCGGTGGCGGCGGCGGCCTGCGAACGGGCGAGGCCCCCGGTGGCCCCGCCGAAGTCGGCGGCGATCTCGGCGCTGGCGGCCGAGCTCTGCACCTCGGAGGCCTTGGGCGGCTTGGCCGCGCCGGAGATCACCTTCAGCCCGGTCTCCAGGACGTCGGCGATCTGGGCGGCGCCTTCGGCGGCATAGACCCCGCCGCCCTTGCGCGCGTCATAGGCGAGATAGGGCGCCTTGCCGCTGGAGGTGCGGCAGGCGCGGCGCGTCACCGGCCCGACGCCGTCCACGGCCTGCGACTTGGGGTCGGTGCAGGCGGCGCGGTTCGACAGCGCGGCTTGCCACACCCCCGCGTCGGCCGCCTTCGGCAGGGCGTAGAGCCGCCCCAGGCTGCCCTCCCAGCCGCGGCAGCGGATATTCCAGGCGCGGCGGCCCTGGGCCTGCACGACCGGGTCGTCGTAGTCGCGGAACGCCTGGCACACGGCGCCGCTGGCGCCGCTGCTGCCCAGGGGGATCAGGTCGGCGCGGGTCTGGGCGTGGCCGGCGCCCGGCGCGGCCAGGGCGGCGGCGCCGACAAGTGCCAGAAGAGTGCGGGCCAGACGGATACGCTGCATGCTCATTGCTTCTGCCTGCGCTGGCGCCAGATTTCCTCGCTGCCCGCGCCTGTGACCACCGGATCGACCACGATCTCCTCGGCCTCCACCGGCGCCACCGCCAGCAGCACCGGCGGGCTGGTGAGGCGGGTGGCGGCGGAGACCTTGGCCTCGCCGGCCTCCTGCGAGGTCTCGGAGGAGGTCGAGTTCGAATCGCCGCCCAGCACCCCGTTGTTGGCGAGGGTGTCGCGGGCGGTCAGGACCCCGGAGCTCATCTCCGAGACCACCGGATCGGCCGAGCCGCTGCCCGAGGCCACCGAGGCGGCCGAGCAGTTGCTGGTGCCCACATCGCAGCTGTTGAAGCTGTACTTGGCGCCGTCCGGCTTGCTGATCGGCTGGCCGTTGCTGTCGACCACCACGAAGCTCAGGGTTCCTCCGGCGGCCGCGCCGGTCACCACCTTGCCGTCCGCGCCGGCGAAGGCGCCCCAAAGCTGCATCACCTTGGGCGGATCGATCACCAGGGCAGTGGCCGACTTGCCGGTGAAGAACACGCCCACAGGCTGCACGCCCAGGGTCAGGGAGGTGTTCTGCTGGACCACCTTGCTCTCGGCGGAGACCTCGAGCTTGCCGGTGGCCACGAAGACGCGGTTGACCTCGTCCCCGGTGGGCGCGACCCCGGTCGGCTTGCCGGCCGCCGTGTCGATGTCGGCGAGGGCCGTACCCTGGATCAGGCTGATGAAGCGCTGGGAGCCCATCAGGATGTCCTGGGTCGCCGCCAGGTGCACCTCGTCGAAGGCGGCGATGTTGGAATAGGTCCCGCCCGTGAAGGTGGCCGCGCCCAGCGAGCCGGTCACCTGGATCGAGGTGGGCCGCCAGCTGGCGCTGGCAGCGTCGCCGATGCGTATGACGCCGCCGCCGGCCGCCCCGGGCGTCACCACGCCGGGCACGAGGGCGGTGTTGGCGGACCCGACCTCGAAGATGACGTTGGGGGTTGATCCGGGCGTCACCGTGAGCGACTGCAAGGTCAGGTCGCCGCGCTGGCTGGAGGTGGTGGAGCCCGCGTAGATCTTCAGCGCCCCGCTGACGCGCAGCTGGCTGAAGTCGTTGGAATCGAGCGTCAGCATGCCGGCGGTGTCGCCCGCCGCGCCGCCGACGCGGATCGCGCCGTTGCGAGATTCGATCTGGGCGTTCGGCGCGGTGAAGATGCCGGTGAGGTCGAGGTCGCCGGCCGCCACGCGGGCGCTGCCGGCGGTGGTCGTCCCCAGCGTAGCCTTGCCCGCCACATCGATGGTCAGGCCGCCCGAGGCGTTGACGCTCCCGAAGGACGCAGGCCCGGCGGAGCTGACATTGACCGACCCGCCGCTGATCGCGCCGAACGCGGCCGAACTGCCGGTCGCCACGGTTATGGTCGGGCCGGAAAGCGAGCCGACCTGCGCCGGGCCGCCGATGGTGAGGCCCAGGTTTCCGGTGGTCGTGATGCTGTTCACGGTCCCGGCGCCGCTCACGTTGATGGTGACGCCCGCCGCGGTGAGGTTCTTGAACGTGCCAGACCCGCTGACCGTCAGGATCAGGTTGCGGCCGGCGGCGAGATCGCTGGAGGCGGTGAAGTTCCCAAGCGAAGTGATTGAAAGATCTCGCGTCACCGAGGTGATCGACGAGCCGAGAGACAGGCTGGAGCCCTGGACGATCAGGTCGCGGCCGACCTTGAAACTGGTGGTGGTGACCCCGCCTGAGGTGGCCTTGAGGGTCAGGTCGTCGCTGGCGGACACCGCGCCGGCGGTGACCGTGGTCCCGCTGAGCAGGATGGAGCCGGCGTCGGCCCGCACGTCGGCGACCTTCAGCGCGCCGCCGGCGCTGATCGAGACGTTGCGGGTGGCCGTCAGGTTGTTGGTCAGCGTCAGGTCGCCGCTGGTCGTGGCGAAGGTCAGGTCGCGCCCGGCGGTGATGGCGTCCAGCTTGACGGTGGGCGCCTTGAGGGTCGCGTCGCGGACGGCGATGATCTGGAACGTGCCCGGCAGGTCCTTGGCGACGTCGACGATGGCGTCCTGGCCGGCTTTCACGACGATGGCGGTCGCGCCGGTCACCGAGCCCTTGCCCTGGCCCAGGCTGGCGTCGAGGTCGGTGGATTCCACGCGCACCACGCGCCCGTTGCCGGAGACGTCGGGTGAGCCGGCGAAATCGAAGCCGATGCCGTCGGGGCCGGTCCCCGTGAGGGTGGCCGACCCGAGCGAGGCCGTGCCGTGGGTGGCGATGACGTAGACGTCGTCGCCCGCGGAGGCTGACCCCACGCTGGCGTCGCCGCCGGTGGCGATGGCGTAGATGTCGCCGGTGCTGGTGGCCGAGCCGATCTTCACGCTGCCGGCCCGGGCCAGCATGTGGGGCGCGGTGACGCTGCCGATGTCCAGCGAGCCGCCGCGCAGGTCCGCCGTGCCGCCGGCGACCACGCTGTCGATCTTCGCGGTGTTGAGCTGGAGGGTGACGTCCTGCGTCGCCTTCAGGGTGATCGCCCCGGACACGTCGGACGTGCCGTCGCCCAGGGTGATGCTGTGCCCGGCGGTGACCGAAAGGCTCTTGGGCGCGGAGATCGCATCGATCATCACGTCGTTCGTGCCGGTGATCACGCCGGCCCCGCCGACGCCGACGCCGGCCAGCAGCACGTCTCCCTGGCTCGCATTGGCCGAGAGGCCGCCGGACGCGATCAGGCTGTTGGCCCGCACGCTCGGTCCGCCGACGCTGAGGTCATGGCCGGAGACGATGCGGCCCAGCTCGATGCCGGCGGTCGCCGTGATCTTGGTGTCGCGTCCGACCGAGATGGTGGAGATGGCGTCCGGGTTGAACAGGCTGGCCAGCAGCTTGCTGGAGACGTCCACCGACTGCAGCGGCGCGCCCGGGCCGCCGTTGAAGCCGTTTCCGTTGCCGTTGCCGTTCCCGTTGCCGTTCCCGTTGCCGTTCCCAAAGCCGTTGTCGCAGCTGCTGGTGCGTGAGCAGTCGGCGTCGGCCTTGTCCTGGTCCTGCTGCAGGGTTGTGGGATCCTGCATCGCCTCGAACGGGCGGGGCCAGGGGTGGGCGATGATCTGGCCCACGTTCTTGACGGTGAAGTCGCGCGAGGCGGTCGCGGCCTTCAGATAGACGTCGGTCGGCGAGGCGCCCGGGAGGCTGGGTCCGGCCTGGCGGCCCACGATCCCGCCGCCGCCCGACAGCACGATGTCGCCGCCATCGGCGTTGGCCGCCTGGGCGGTTGTGATCCCCTCGAGGTTGATCACCGCGCTGCCGAGGGTCGAGCGGCTCACCGCGGCCACGAAGATGGAGTTGGCCTTGGTGTCGGCCGCCAGGTCGGCCGCGACCGGAGCGTCGGTGCCCGCGTTGGCGCTGGGGACGATGAAGTCCACCAGGTCGAAGTCGCCGCCCGCGCCCGGCGCCAGGCGGATCGAGTAGGTCTTGGCCGCGCCGTACAGCACGCTGCCGCCGTCCGAGGCGGTGATGGTGGCGTTGTAGCGGGTGACGACGCTGGGCCCGGTGAAGGCGGCCAGGCCGCCGTGGGCGTTGATCTTCGCGCCCGACAGCACCATCGCCCGGGAGCCGGGCAGGTTGTCATCCCCGCTGAACGAGAACAGGGTGTTGTTGGGGTCGAGGAACTTGTCCGAGTCCGGCGCGCCGATCGCCACCAAGAGGCCGCCGGCGTCGAAGGTCGCCGTCTTGCCGAAGATGATGTTGCTCTGGGAGACGAACCAGATGTTGCCGCCGAACTCGGAGCCGACCTTGCCGACGATCGAGCCCTCGATCTTGGTGTCGCCGAGCCCCACGATCCGGTTCAGGACGATCCAGTTCCGGTTCGCGAAGTTGTAGGTGACGGACTCGTCCGGCTTGATATTGAAGGTGGTCCACGCGATCACCGTCCGCGGGGCCTTCAGGTTGACCGTGGTGTCGGGGCCCAGGGTGATGGTCGGCACGCCGCCGCCGGCGTTGACGACGGGCACGCCGCCTTCCGGCACCGCCAGCGCCACCCCGGGAACCATCGAGCCCAGGCCGCACAGGACGCCGCAGAGGGCGGTGCGCGCCAGCAGCCAGCGACGGTCGCTGGCCAGGGTCGCGGACGGGCGGGATGGCTCGGACATCGTACTCCCCCGGCTCATCATAGCAGGCTTGCCGTGAGCTGGATCAGAACTCGATCGCCGGGACGCTTGAGGCCGGAGCCGAGCGAATCCAGCGGGTGGGCGTAGGTCACTTCAAGGTTGGCGCGGTTGAAGACCCGGAAGATCACGCCCGCGCCGATGGACGTCAGATGGCTGTGTCTGGCCAGCCCGGTGGCCCCCGCGTTGTTGTTGGCCACGTAGCCGGCATCGAAGAAGGCATACGGCGCGGCCTGCACCTTCGGATGCAGCTGCAGCGGGCCGTAGCGGAGTTCGGCCGAGGCGGCCGCGCCCTTGTCGCCCAGCAGCGCGGCCGGGTCGTAGCCGCGTCCGACCGTCAGCCCGCCCAGCGAGATCTGCTCGTAGGGCAGCAGCGAGTCGCTCGAGTACTGCGCCTGGGCCCGCACCATGCCGATCAGCCGTCCGGTGAAGGCCACGTCGAGCCCGCCCTGGGCCTTGACCACCCAGGCCTCGGGCTCGGCGAACTTGCGGGTGAGGTCGCCGTCGCCCGCCTGGCTGCCACCGAACCAGGACACGCCCTTGCGCAGCGCCAGCGAGCCGCTGGTCAGCACCGGCCGCTCGCCCAGCTCGGTGCGGTAGTCGCCCTCGGCGCGGGCGTAGAAGATGCGCAGCTTGTCGTGGCTGAGCGGATTGGTCGCGGACCCCGAGACGTCGGTCTTCTGGTCGATGACGTCCAGGCCGCCGACCAGGTTGAGGTTGCGGTTGCGCGAGCGGATCAGCGGATAGGCCGCCTCGGCCGTGCCGACGATGGAATCGCTCTTCAGGCCCAGGGGCTTCAGCACGTCGCCGGGCCGGCTCTGGCCGTAGGTGATCGACCCGCGGCCCACCAGGCCCTCGCCGCCGAACCGCGCCGTCTCGGCCAACTGGACCAGCCACTGCTCGTTGGAGTCCAGCGTGTGGAAGGCGGTGAGCGAGGTGCTTTCGCCGAACTGGGTGTAGCCCGTGAAGTCACCCCGGATCAGGCCGCCCCAGCGGCCGACGGCCTTGGAGCCGCTGTTCTGGGCGTTGACGAAGACGTCCGGCCCCTCGCGCGCCACCGTCAGGTCGATGTCGACCGCCCCGCGCTCCGGGCTGGTGGACGGGCGGACCGCCGCGCGCACCCGCACGCCCGGCACGTCCGAGGCCAGCAGCAGGTAGCGCTGGGCCTTGCCCATGTCGAAGGGCTTCATGCCCCGCAGCTTCTCGGCGAAGCGCTCGATCGCCGCCTGGGCGGCGCCGGCGTCGCCCCGCACCCGGACGTTGACCACGTGGGCCTCGATCACCTCGAGGACCAGCGACCCGCCGCTGATGCGCTGCTCCGGGATCTCGACCCGGGCCAGGACGCCGTCGTCGAAGATGATGCGGGCGGCGTTGTCGCGGATCTGGCAGATCACCGACACCGGCTCGGGCTTGCCCAGGAGGTCCGCGTAGGCGGCCCGCAACTGGTCAGCGCTGACGGCGGTCGCGCCGCGGAAGGTGACCGACGAGAGCGTCACCTGGACCTGGGAATTCTCCAGTGGGCAGGGGCCGGGGGGCTCCGGGGTGAACGCGCCGCCGCCACGCCTGGGCGGAGCCTGTTTCACGCGGCTGTTGGGGTTGAGCTCGGCGGCGCTGGTTCCGGGTGCGACGCCCGAGCCGTTGGGCGGAGGAGCCGCGGCCTGGGCCCAAGACACCGCCGGTGGCGTCAAGGCCGTCGCCGCCAAGGCAATCAGGCATGCGCGCGACCCCCGGCCGACGCTACGCGCCCTCTTACCACCCCCACCCATAACGCACCCCCAAAACGCCGTCCCCACGGCGCCGACTTACCCGTCGTATATCATGTTGTTAAACCCCGCAGGCAGGCAAGCGCCACCGCTGATTGGGGCGAGGCGGAGGAATTTCCTTCGCGAGAGCCGCATTCAGGCTACCGAAGGCGCCGCGGCGCAGCTAAGAGTCGCAGGGGTGCGCCGGGGAGGGACGATGGGGGCATCACGACCATCGCGACGTGGTGACGTGCTGAGGGTCGCGTTGGCCATGGCCGTCTGGCTTTTCGGGCTCGTGGCCGCCGGCGTCGCCGTGGCCGCGACCGAATCGCCTGGGCTGCGCGGACTGCACGAGGGCGTGGCCTCGTGCAGCGGGTCCACGTGCCACAGCCGCCAGGTCGATACGACCGGCAACGTCCGTCAGAACGAGATCATCACCTGGAAGGACCCCGGCCGCGCCGGGGCCCACAGCCGCGCCTGGCGGGCGCTGAGCGACTCGCGGGGCCAGGCGATCCTGCGCAAGCTGGGCGGAGCGCCGGCGGACACCATCCGCACCAAGTGCGCCGGCTGCCACGCCGACCCGGGCCCGGCCGACCCCAAGGGCCAGTACAACGTCGCCGATGGCGTCGGCTGCGAGGCCTGCCACGGCGGCTCCAGCGACTGGCTCGCCAGCCACCGCGCGGTGGAGGGCACCCACGCCAACAACCTCAGCCGCGGCATGCGCCCGCTGGACAGCCCCAAGGCGCGCGCCGAGGTCTGCCTCGACTGCCACTTCGGCAGCGCCCGGCCGGCGCAATTCGTGAGCCACGACATCATGGCCGCGGGCCATCCGCGCGTCTCGTTCGAGCTCGACCTGTTCTCCAGCCTGGTCCAGCACTGGACCGTGGACCATGACTACGTCGTGGAGCGCCACAAGCGCTACGCCGGCGGCGTCACCACCTGGGCGGTGGGTCAGGCGCTCGCGGTGGATCGCGCCCTGTCGCTGTTCGCCCAGCCCGGCCGCGGCCAGGGCGTGTTCCCGGAGTTCTACTTCTTCGACTGCCAGAGCTGCCACCGGCAGATCTCCGACGACCGGGCGTTCCGCCCGGCGTGGGAGGCCAATCCGGGCCGGCCGATCCCGTCCGGGCAGCCGCCGTTCAATGACGAGAACATGATCATGCTGGCCGCCGCCGCGAAGGTGGCGGCGCCGGACCTCGCCGCCCGCTTCGACGCGGACTCGTCGGCCTTCCACACTGCGCTGGCGCGTGACCGGGCCGCCGCGCCGGCCGCCGCCCAGAAGCTCGCGGCCACGGCCCGCGCCCTGGCCGAGCGGTTCGACAGCCGCCCGCTCACCAAGGCCCAGAAGCTGGCCATGCTGGACGCCGTGCTCGGCGCCGACGTCGCCCGGCGGCTCACCGACTACGAGGGCAGCGCCCAGGCGGTGATGGCGGTGGACACCCTGCTGAACGGCCTGGTCAGCGGCGGCGACGTGGACCGTGGCGCGGCCGCGCGCATGCGCCCGGCGCTGGACGAGGCCTACGCCCGGGTCCGCGATCCGAACACCTATCGTCCCGCCGAGTTCAGGGACGCGCTCGGCAAGGTGGCGCAAGCCGCGAGGTCGTTGAAATGAAGTTGTTTTCGCGCTGGGCCGTGTTCGTGGCCGCTTTGGCGCTTTCGGCCTGCGGCGGGGGCGGGGGCAGCAGCGTCCCCGTCACGCCGCCGACGCCTCCCACCGGTGGCGGCCAGGGGGTCTATACCCTCCCGGCTGCGGAGGCCCTGACCAGCGCGGACGTGCAGAAGGTCCTGTCCCAGGCCATCGCGGAGGCCAAGGCGCGCAACCTGCCCGTGGTGATCGCAGTCACCGACCGGGTCGGCGACGTGCTGGCGGTCTATTCCATGGCCGGCGCACGCGCGACCACCCTGACCCGACCTGGCCCGGCGGGCGTCAACACCGACGTCCAGGGCCTGCCCGTGCCGGCCACCGCGGCCGCCATCGCCAAGGCCATCACCGGCGCCTACCTCTCCTCGTCCGGCGGCAATGCGTTCTCGACCCGCACCGCCAGCGAAATCGTGCAGCAGCACTTCCCGCCCAGCCCCTCGACCGTGGGCCTGGAGGGCGGTCCGCTGTTCGGCGTGCAGTTCTCGCAGTTGCCGTGTTCCGACGTGGTGACGCGCACCGCCAGCATCTCGGTCGGCCCGCGCCGCTCGCCCCTGGGCCTTTCGGCCGATTCGGGCGGTTTCCCGCTCTACAAGAACGGCGTCCTGGTCGGGGCCGTCGGCGTGGTCGGCGACAACGACTACGGCTTCGACACCAACATCCTCGACGTGGAGGACGACGCCGAGGAAAACATCGCCCTGGCCGGCACCGTGGGCTTCGACGCGCCGGACGCCATCCGCGCCGACAAGATCACGGTGGACGGTACGGCCCTACGCTACTCCGACGCCACCACCGGCTCTCTGAAGAGCACGCCCTCCAGCGCGCCGGCCTTTGCGAGCCTGCCGCCCGCTACCGGGGCCTTCACGCCCGTGACCGGCTACTATGCCGGTGGCGGGGCCCTGAACGGCGTGGCCTACGGCACCGAGGCCTCGGGCCTGCGGCTGGCCACGACCTCGGAATTCTCGATCCCCAGCGCCATGGTGCTGACCAATGGCGCAGGCGGCGACCGCTTTCCGATCCGCGGCGGCACCGATGCGGCGGATGGCCTGAGCCCGCTCTCCGACACCGAGGTCCGCGCCGTGCTGGAGGAGGCCTTCACCATCATGAGCCGGGCCCGCGGCCAGATCCGCCGGCCGGTGGACAGCCGCGCGCAGGTCTCGATCACCGTGGTCGACAGCCGCGGCCAGATCCTGGGCCTGGTCCGGGCTCCGGACGCGCCGATCTTCGGCATCGACGTCTCGGCGCAGAAGGCGCGCACCGTGGCGCTGCTCTCCGGGACGGCCGCGAACGACCTCAATTCCGATCCCGACGGCGACGTGAAGACCTTCCTGCCGGCCGCCCGGGCGTTCTTCCCGGATCCCAACGCCTTCACCGGCCAGACCGCCTTTGCCGCCAAGTCGATCGGCAACCTCTCGCGCCCGTTCTTCCCGGACGGCCAGGTGGACCAGCCGAACGGCCCGTTCTCGCGCCCGATCAACCGCTGGAGCCCGCTCTCCACCGGCCTGCAGTCGGCGCTGATCGTGCAGAACCTCATCCAGCACCTGACCTATGTCGGCGGCGCGGCGGCCACGGACACGCCGGCGGTCTGCACGGCCCTGCCGCAGGTGGCGCCCGGGCAGAACCGGC
The DNA here is from genome assembly GCA_019510435.1 of Caulobacterales bacterium. Lineage (GTDB taxonomy): Bacteria > Pseudomonadota > Alphaproteobacteria > Caulobacterales > Caulobacteraceae > Phenylobacterium. The sequence goes on from JAEKKJ010000033.1 coordinate 38,953, forward strand.
TGCAGAACGGGATGCAGATCTTCTCCGGCGCCGTGCCGATCTACCGCGGCTCACGGCTGGTGGGCGCCATCGGCGTCTCCGGCGACGGCATCGACCAGGACGACATGATCTCGTTCCTGGGGCTCTACAACGGCGGCGGCCGGGTCGGGAGCATCGCCAACGCGACGCCGGCCATTCGCGCCGACCAGCTCCTGGTCGGGCCCACGAAGACCAGGCTGCGTTATGTGGGCTGCCCGTTCGCGCCGTTCCTCGACAACAACGACCAGAACGTCTGCGAGGGGAAATAGGCGTGCGCCGCGTGCCCGTCCTCGCCCTGACCGCCGTCGCCGCCCTCGCGGGCGCGGCGCAGGCGGCTGGGCGGACGCCGGCGCGTGCGGCGGTCCCCGTGACCCTGACCATCGACGACATCCTGATCGGGGCGGAGCGGACGACGGCGGTCGCGGCCGCCCCCGCCAGCATCGACCAGCTGCTGGACCGGCTGTGCGCCCCGCCGGCGCCCTCGGTGCAGCTGGCCGCCCGCAACGCCGCCGACCAGCCGCCGCCAGCACCCGATAGCGCTCCGGCCACGGAGTCTGCGCCGCCGCCCGTCGACCAGGCGCCGCTCGAGGGGCGCACGCGTCCCGGCCTGCCGCCCCCGCCGCCGCCGGCGCCGACGATCCAGGACAATCCCGGCGCGGTGCGCGCTCCGCCGCCGGAAGCCTTCCCGACGGACCAGATCCCGATCCCGGACCGCTGGCGGCTGGCCGGCGCCCTGGGCCTGACCCAGCCGCGCTGGTTCGACCCCTACAACCAGAACCTCCTGAAGGGCGACATCCCCCTGAAGGCCATGCCCGGCTGGTTCTTCGAGCTGACCGGGGTCTCCGACACCGTGGTCGAGCCGCGCAGCTTCCCGATTCCCGTGGGGGTGCAGACCACCGAGCGACCGGGCAGCCTGGACACCTTCGGCAAGAACGACAGCCTGGTCCTGGCCCAGACGTTCGTGACGGGCCTGGCCCTCATCAAGGGCTCGACCGCCTTCAAGCCGCCGGAGCTGGAGTTCCGCCTCAGCCTGGCGTTCCAGGACAACTATGTGAACGTCCCGGAGAAGCGGATCCTCCACGTCGAGCCCAGCAAGCCCAGCCACCGCAACGATGCGTTCGTGGGCGTGCAGGAGGCCTTCGTCGACTACCACATCCGCAACGTCTCGGACCGCTACGACTTCGACAGCGTGCGTGTGGGCATCCAGCCGTTCTCGACGGACTTCCGCGGGTTCCTGTTCCAGGACAACCAGTTCGGCGCGCGCCTGTTCGGCAACCGCGACAACAACCGCTTCCAGTACAACCTGGCGGTCTTCAAGCGCCTGGAGAAGGACACCAACTCCGGCCTCAACGACGTGGGCCAGTCCCTGCGCGACGACTACGTCTTCGTGGCCAACCTGTACCGCCAGGACCTGCCGGTGCCGGGCCTGACCTCGCAGCTGACGGTGGTCTACAACCGCAACCGCGAAGCCGGCGACATCCACATCGACCACAACGGCTTCCCGGTGCGCCCGGCGCTGATCGGCGACCTGCGCGGCCGCGACTACGACGTCACCTACCTGGGCTACAACGCCGACGGCCACTGGAACCGGCTGAACCTGACGGCCAGCGCCTACTATGCGCTGGGCTCGGACCGGAACAGCATCTTCACCGGCCGCAAGGCCAAGATCCGCAGCTACTTCCTGGCCGCCGAGCCGTCGATGGACTTCGACTGGGTCCGCGTGCGCCTGTCCGGGCTCTACGCCTCGGGCGACAAGAACCCCTACGACAACACCGAGCACGGCTTCGACGCCATCTACGAGAACCCGCAGTTCGCCGGCTCGGACACCAGCTACTGGATCCGCCAGACCATCCCCTTCGCGGGCGGCGGGCGGGTGATCGGCATCAACGGCCGCAACGGCGTGCTGAACGACCTGCGCTCGTCCAAGGACGAGGGCCAGTCGAACTTCAACAACCCGGGCACGGTGCTGCTGGGCGGCGGGGCGGACTTCGACGTGCTGCCGCAGCTGCGCGTCTCGACCAACATCAATCATCTGTCGTTCGTGGACACCTCGGTGCTGCAGGTGCTGCGCTCGGAGGGGTCGATCCCGAAGTCGATCGGCTGGGACGCGTCGGTGTCCACGATCTACCGACCGCAGATGACCCAGAACCTGGTGTTCCGCGCCTCGCTGGCGGTGTTCCAGCCGGGCAGCGGCTTCAAGGACTTGTTCACGAACTACGACCGCGACAAGCGGTACTATTCCATACTGCTGAACGCGATTCTGACGTTCTAGGGGCAAGATGCGGACGCTGCTGGGCAAATGGCTGAGGTGGGGGGCGCTGGCGGCGGTGGCCGTGCTCGCGCCCCTGTCGCTGCAGGCCAGCGAGCCGGAAAAGCCGGTCGCGCGCCACTATGCGGCCGCGCCGCCCGCCAAGCTGGGACTGACCGACGCCGACGTCCAGGCCCACAGCACCAGCTGCGTGGCCTGCCACACCGCCTCCGACGCAGCGAACATGCACGAGAACGCGGCCTCGGTGAAACTGGGCTGCGTCGATTGCCACGGGGGCGACGCCAATGTGGCCGTGTCCGCGGGCCTGGATCCCAAGTCCCGCGCCTATGCCGACGCCCGCGACCGGGCCCACGTGCTGCCGCGCTATCCGCGCACCTGGGGCTATGTGCGCGACAAGGCCGCCAAGGACGCCTGGATCCCGACCGCGGCGAACCCCAAGGAAAGCTACACCCTGCTCAACAAGGAAGCGCCGGAGTTCGTGCGCTTCGTGAACCCGTCGGACTATCGGGTGGCCCGCCTGTCCTGCGGCGCCTGCCACATGGAGATCATCGAGCGGGCCGAGCGGTCGCTGATGTCGACGGGGGCCATGTTCTTCGGCGGGGCGTCCTACAACAACGGCATCCTGCCCTATAAGAACTACGTCCTGGGCGAGGCCTACACGACCCACGGCGAGCCGGCGAAGGTGCTGTCGCCGGGCAATCCGCCGGGCACGGTGACGCCGGCCCAGGCCAAGCGCGGCGCGCTGGCGGCGATCTATCCGGCGCCCACCTGGCAGGTGACGCCGCCGGCCGACGTGTTCCGCGTGTTCGAGCGCGGCGGGCGCAACATCAACACCCAGTTCGCCGAGGTGGGCCTGCCCGACCCCAATGGCGCGATCCAGCGGCTGGAGGAGCCGGGCCGGCCGGACCTGAAGCAGTCGAACCGCGGCATGGGCACGGGCCTGCGCGTGGCGATCCCGCTGCTCAACATCCACAAGACCCGCCTGAACGACCCCTTCATGTGGTTCATGGGCACCAACGACCAGCCCGGCGACTACCGCTCGTCGGGCTGCGCCGGCTGCCACGTGATCTACGCTAACAATCGCCAGCCCCAGGCCAGCCTGACCTACGCCAAGTTCGGCCACGACGGGCAGAGCCAGACGGTCGACCCGACCATCGACAAGGCCGAGCCGGGCCACCCGATCCGCCACCAGTTCAGCCGCTCGATCCCGACGGCCCAGTGCATGAACTGCCACATGCACCAGCCGAACATGTTCGTGAACACCTACCTCGGCTACACCATGTGGGACTACGAGGCCGACGCGCCCTTCATGTGGCCGGAGCGGCAGAAGTACCCGACCACCGAGGAGATCCGGAAGGTCCTGGACCGCAACCCCGAGGGCGCCTCGCCCAAGGGCAATTGGGCCGACCTCGACTTCCTGCGCGGGGTCTACGACCTGAACCCGAAGCTGAACGACACCCAGTTCGCCGACTACCACGGCCACGGCTGGAACTTCCGGGCCATCTTCAAGCGCGACCGCGAAGGCAATCTGCTGGACGCCGAGGGCAAGCCGGTGACCGCCACGGGCCCCGAGAAGTGGCCCAAGGACATCTACCCGACCAGCGACGACAAGGGCGACACCCCCGCGGCCGAGACGGCGGTCAACAAGGGCAAGGCGGTCCACATGATGGACATCCACGCCGAGAAGGGCATGCAGTGCGCCGACTGCCACTTCGCCCAGGACAGCCACGGCTCGGGCCTGATCTATGGCGAGGTCGCCAACGCGGTTGAGATCCGCTGCAAGGACTGCCACGGCTCGACCTCGGCCTATCCGACCCTGAAGACCTCGGGCCCGGCGGCGGACCCGAAGGGCAACGACCTTTCCCTGCTGCGCAACCCCGACGGCCAGCCGCGCTTCGAGTGGGTGGAGGAGGGCGGCCGCCAGGTGCTGATCCAGCATTCGACCCTGGACCCGAACCTGAAGTGGCGCATCCACCTGGTGAAGGACACCGTCGACCCCGCGAGTCCCGACTTCAACGCCAGGGCCGCCCGCGCCAAGCTGATGTCCAAGATCAGCCAGAACGGCAAGCCGTTCGAATGGGGTCCCGGGGTCGCCAAGGAGAACCGCGCGCACAACGACGACGAGATGGAATGCTTCGCCTGCCACACCTCGTGGACCACGGCGTGCGCCGGCTGCCACCTGCCGATCGAGGCCAACTGGAAGACCACGAGCCACAAGTACGAGGGCGAGGAGACCCGCAACTACGCCACCTACAATCCGCAGGTGGCGCGCGACGAGATGTTCCAGCTGGGCAAGCACATGACCACCAAGGGCGCCACGATCGCCCCGATCCGGTCGTCCTCGGCCCTGGTGCTGTCGTCCACCAACGTCAACCGCGAGCGGATCTATTCCCAGCAGGCGCCGATCGCCGCGCCCGGCTTCTCCAGCCAGGCCTTCGCCCCGCACTTCCCGCACACCGTGCGGACGACCGAGACCAAGACCTGCTCGGACTGCCACGTCTCGGCGGACAACGACAACAACGCCATCATGGCCCAGCTGCTGCTGCTGGGGACCAACTTCGTCAACTTCGTCGGCCAGAACGCCTGGGTCGGCCTGGACGGCGGGATCGAGGCGGTGCGGGTCAGCGAGTGGGGCGAGCCGCAGGCGGTGTTCGGCTCCTACCTGCACAAGTACGCCTATCCGGACTTCTACAAGCTGCACGTGGAGCAGAACGGACGTGAGCTGAAGACCTGGCGGCGCGGCAAGCCCTTCGCCAAGGGCCTGAAGGGCGGCGAGGCCGAGGCCTACGAGGACATCGTCAACGCCACCCACAAGACCGGCGGCGCGGCCCAGTGCCTGCAGCTGCGCGGCGAGTACATGTTCGTGGCGGAAGGCAAGGGCGGCTTCCGGGCCTACGACGTGGCCTCGATCGCCAACAAGGGCATCTCCGAGAAGATCATCACCGCGCCGTTCTCGCCGCTGGGCAACGGCACGCACGTGCCCAGCAAGAACGCCACCTGCATGGCGCTGCCGACCGACCAGCCGATCGCGCCCGAACGCAACGAGATGATGCAGAAGGTCAACGGCGCCCTGCAGCCGCTGAAGGCCGGCGAGCCGAGCCTGCTTGAGGTGAACCAGGAGCAGAAGTTCCTGCCCATCTACTCCTATGCGGCGATCACCGACGCGGAGGAGGGGCTGATCCTGGTCAACGTCAACACCCTGGCCGACCGCGATCCGCGCAACAACAGCCTGAAGCGCGCCGTCACCTGGAACCCCGGCAATGTGCTGAAGGGCGCGCGTCACATCACCCTGGGCGGCTCCTACGCCTACATCGCGGCCGATGCGGGCCTGGTGGTGGTGGACCTGGCCGACCCGCTGCACCCGAAGCTGGCCGCCACCGTGGCCCTGCCGGACGTGCGGGCCTCGGCCCTGCAGTTCCGCTACCTCTGGGTCACCGACGCGCGGGGCCTGGAGGTGCTGGACGTCACCCACCTCGACAAGCCGCAGCTGGTTGCGGGCGCGACCTTCCCGATCAAGGACGCCCGCCGGGTCTATGTGGCGCGCACCTACGCCTATGTCGCGGCCAAGGGCGAGGGGCTGGTGATCGTCGACGTGAAGAACCCCGAGCGGCCGCGGCCCTACATGGCCTTCACCGCCGGCGGCAAGTTGAACGACGCCGAGGACGTGGTCATCGGCTCCACCAACGCCTCGCTGTTCGGCTATGTGGCCGACGGCCGCAACGGGCTGAAGGTGCTGCAGCTGACCAGCCCGGCCAGCCAGCCGAACCTCTACGGCTTCTCGCCTGCGCCCAAGCCCGAGCTGATCGCCTGGGCGCGGACGCCGTCGCCGGCGCTGGCCCTGTCCAAGGGGCTCGACCGCGACCGGGCGGTGGACGAGACCGGCGGCCAGATCGCGATCTTCGGCCGCCTGGGCTCCCGGCCCTTCACCCGGCCCGAGATGGAACGCTTCTTCACCGACCCCTGGGGCCGGCCGTACCGGGTGACTGATGCGCCCGACATGAGCGCCTGGCTGGGCCCGCGGATCGCGCCCAGGACCTCGCAGCAAGCGGACCGGTAAGAGCTGTTCCTTTCCCTCGTTCCTTTCCCACGCAGTGGGAGAGGGGGACCGGCCGCCGAAGCCGGCGCATGCCGGCTGAAGAGCGGCTGGTGGAGAGGGCAGGCGGCCGGCAGGGCGGAGCGATCAGGCTGCAACTGATTCAGCAGATGAGGCTTGCCCTCTCCACCACCCGCTCTACGGCCACCTGACGGCGTCCTCGGCGCGCGGTCCCCCTCTCCCACTTTGTGGGAAAGGAAAAAGGCGCCGCTCTCCCACTTCGTGGGAGAGGAACAGATGCTCACGCCGGCGCGACGTCTTCTTCAGTCACGGTGGTGTAGGCCGGGATGGGCATGGGCACGCCCTTGAGGTCGATCTCCCCCACCGGACGGATGGGCACGTCGATCTTGGCCAGCCGCAGGGTGTCGGCGGAGAACAGGATGCGGGTGCCGAAGGTCTTGTTGGCCGCCTCCAGGCGCGCGGCGATCACCACCACCTCGCCATAGGCCGTGTAGTTGAAGCGGCGCTCGCCCCCGAAGTTGCCGACCAGGCCGATGCCCGACGACAGGCCCATGCGGGTGTAGCCGAAGCGGACGCCGCGCTCGATCATCCGCTTGCGGATCTCCAGCGCATAGAGGTCGATCTCGCGGGCGCAGGCGATGGCGCGGTCGGCGTGGTCGGTGGAGGCCACCGGCGCGCCGAAGATGGCGATGATCCCGTCGCCGGTCATCTTGTCGATCATCGCCTCGTGCTTCCACAGGATGTCGATCACCCCGTCGAAGTACTCGTTGATCACCTCGGAGAAGGTCTCCAGGTCCAGGCTGGCCACCAGGTTGGAGAAGTTCTCCAGGTCGGAGATCATCACGGTGATCTCGCGCTCCTCGGCGCCGATCTTCACCTCCTCCTGGCCGCCGACCATGCGGTCGATGACCTGCGGCGCGAGATAGCGCTCCAGCGTCGAGGAATAGAACGCCCGCTGGTTCTGCAGCTCGGCGGCGGCGAGGCGGCTGAACAGGAAGAAGCTGAAGGCGAAGCTCAGGCCCGGCGCCACCATCGGCAGCATCAGGGCGGTGTAGCGATAGAGCAGGTAGGCCAGGACGCTGCCGCCGGCCATGAACAGCACCACCACCACCACCGACAGCCACCAGCGCTCGCTGGAGCGGGCGAGCAGGGCGCCGGCCAGGGCGCAGGCGGCCACGATCAACAGCGTCCAGACCAGGCCCGGTTCACGCACCCGGTCGCCGGCCATCATCTGCGACAGCGCGTGGACGTGGACCTCGACACCGGGCGTGCCCTGGTCGTGGCCCTTGAGGAAACGCAGCGGCGTGGTGTGCATGTCCTCCTTCGGCGTGTCGGAATCGGCGGTCGCCGAGCGGGTGACGCTGCCGATGAAGGCGATCTTCCCGCGCAGCAGGTTGGCCGGCAGGAACGGGACGAAGGCGGCGGAGTAGGAGGGCGAGATGGCGCCGGCGTTCTCGGCCTGGACGTTGGGGTCGGGCTGGCGGTAGCGGATCAGGAACGACTTGGTCGGCGGCTTGAGGCCCACGGCGGCGACGCCCACCTCGGCGGCCAGGGCGCGGTTGGCGCTGGGCTTGGGGTCGTAGCGGCGGATCACGTCGTCGTAGTCCACGTGCATCAGCGCGCGGGCGTCGGAGTAGTGCAGCTTCGGGGAGATCGGATAGTCGACGCCGGCCTTGAGCTGCGGGTCCACCACCACCACGATCGGCGCCTTCACCGGGGCGACGCGCTGCTGGAAGTCGTTGAACTCTTCGGGCGAGGACCAGGTGTCGAGCAGGTAGTCGACGCCGATCGCCTTGACGCCCTTGGCGTCCAGCGCCGCGATCAGGTCGCCCAGCCAGGCCTTGTTGATCGGCGCCAGGCAGTGGCAGGGCGAGGCGTCGCGCATGGCGCTGGTGGCCGCATCGTCGATCTTGATGATCACGAAGTCGGGCTGGGCCTTGGGCGCGCCGATGGCCAGGCGCAGGTCGTAGGTCAGGTTCTCCACGAACCGGATCGGGGTGGTGGTGTTCAGCGCCAGGGCCGCGCCGGCGGCCACCAGGGCCACCACCGCGGTGATGATCGCATCGCCCCAGCGCTTGCCGCCCGCGGCGCGCAGCCGCTCGATGGCCGCCACCACCCGGCGCATCAGGCCCTGCGGCTTCGTGCCCGGCACGCCCTAGGCCTTGGTCCGGAAGGGGAAGTTGTAGGTGACCGCCGGCTTGAAGGCGCCGGCCAGGCACGTGTGCGTGGTCAGATGGCCCTCGTGCGCCATCAGGAGGGCGAAGCCCGGTGGCTCCTCCACCAGGATCTCGCGTCCGTCGGGCCGATGCATGTCCACCTCGGTGAGGTCCAGCGTCAGCTGGATCGAGGTGGCGGGCGCCGCGCACAGCGAATGGCCGGCGAAGACCCCGCTGAAGGCGCGGTGGATGTGGCCGCACATCAGCATCTTCACCTGGCGGCGGCCGTGCAGCACGTCGTGCAGCCGCTTGATCCACTCGGACTCAGGGTCGGGGTCCATCCAGCGGATGCCGCTGGGAATCGGCGGATGGTGCAGGATGACGGCGGTGGGCTTGTCCGGCTCGGCGTCCAGCGTGCGCGCCAACCAGTCGGCCCGCAGCGGATCGTAGTCGCCGTCGTTGGGCCCCTCCAGGGTGTCGCAGACCACCACCCGCACCGGGCCGAAGTCCACCGCGTACTGGACGAAGCCGTTCTCGTCGACGCGCGCGTCGGGCCCGTCGAACACCTGCAGGAAGGTCTTGCGGTCGTCGTGGTTGCCCAGGGCGTAGAAGACCGGGATCTCACAGTCGGCCATCACCCGCTTGAGCTCGTCGTACTCCTCGGGTTCGCCACGATCGACGAGGTCGCCGCTGGCGATGATCGCCACCGGACGGGGCCGCAGCCCATGGATCGTGTTCAACACCTGGCGCAGGCGCGCTTCATTCCGCCGTTGATTCAGCGGATCCTTTTCGGTGGTCACGTGCAGATCTGTGATCTGAGCGATCGTCAACACAAGGCCGCCTCCCCAAGCGACGCGCACTGTCCCGAATAGATACGCAAGCTCACCGGCGGCGGATGACCAGGTTGCGAATTTCCGTCATGTCCTCCATGGCAAATCGCACGCCTTCGCGTCCCAGGCCGGAATCCTTCACGCCGCCATAGGGCATGTTGTCGACGCGATAGCTGGGCACGTCGCCCACCACCACGCCGCCCACGTCCAGACGGTCCCAGGCCTCGAACATCTTGAAGAGGTCGCGGGTGAAGATGCCGGCCTGCAGGCCGAACTTGGAATCGTTCACCTCGTCGAGGGCGTCCCCGAACGCGGTGAACTTCGACAGGATCGCCACCGGCCCGAAGGCCTCCTCGGCGTAGAGCTTGGCCTTGCGCCCCACGCCCTCCAGCAGGGTGGCCTCCAGCATGGCGCCCTCGCGCTTGCCGCCGCAGAGCAGGGTGGCGCCGTCCGCCACCGCGGCCTGGATCCAGTTGTCGAGGCGGCTGGCCTCCTTCTCGTCGATCATCGGGCCGACGAAGGTGGACTCTTCGCGCGGGTCGCCGGCGATCAGCGTCTTGGTCTTGGCCACCAGCCGCGCCTTCAGCTCGTCGTAGATGTCGGCGTGGATGATGATCCGCTGGACGCCGATGCAGCTCTGGCCCGACTGGTAGAAGGCGCCGAAGATGATCCGCTCGACGGCGTCGTCCAGGTCCGCGCCGCGGATATCGCCGTCCACCACCACCGCGGCGTTGCCGCCGAGTTCCAGCACCACCTTCTTCTTGCCGGCCCGGGCCTTCAGGTCCCAGCCGACGCCAGGGGAGCCGGTGAACGACAAGAGCTTCAGCCGCTCGTCGGTGGTGAAGAGGTCCGCGCCCTCCCGATGGGCCGGCAGGATCGAGAAGGCGCCCTTGGGCAGGTCGGTCTCGGCCAGGACCTCGCCGATGATGATCGCGCCCAGCGGGGTGCGCGAGGCCGGCTTCATCACGAACGGGCAGCCCACGGCCAGGGCCGGGGCGATCTTGTGGGCCGCCAGGTTGAGCGGGAAGTTGAACGGCGAGACGAACGAGCAGGGGCCGATCGGCACCCGCTTCCACATGCCCTGATAGCCCTTGGCCCGGGGCGAGATGTCCAGGGGCTGGACCTCGCCGGTCATCCGCACCGCTTCCTCGGCCGCGATGCGGAAGGTGTCGATCAGGCGGGTGACCTCGCCGCGCGCGTCCCGGATCGGCTTACCCGCCTCGATGCAAAGAGCATAGGCCAGCTCGTCATAGCGCTCCTGAAAGCGCTTGACGCAGTGCGCCAGCACCTCCTGGCGCGCATAGGCGGGCAGCCGCGCCATGGGCTCGGCCGCCTCCACCGCCGCGGCGATGCCTGCGTCGATGGTGGCATAGTCCGCCTGGGCCACGCGCGTGGCCACCTTGCCGGTGTATTTGTCCGTCACCTCCAGGTCGAGGTTCGGCGTCCTCGCCTCGTTGGCGAGGTAAAGCGGGTACGAGTCCCTCAGCGCGGCCATTGTCCTCCGGTCCCAGGCTTTACGGCCGCGGTCAGACCGCTGCGCTCAGTTCCTTGATCTTCTTGTTCAGGATCGTGTCGTTGTCGGAATAGTCGACCGGGCAGTCGATGAGGTTGACGCCCGGCGTGTCGAGGCAGCCGCGCAGCACCTTGGGCAGGGACGCCGCCGAGTCGATCCGGAAGCCGTTGGCGCCATAGGCCTTGGCGTATTCCACGAAGTCCGGGTTGCCGTAGGTCAGCCCCCAGTCCTTGAAGCCCATGTTGGCCTGCTTCCAGCGGATCATGCCGTAGCTGCCGTCGTTGAGGATCAGGACCGTGATGTTCAGCTTCAGGCGGA
>JAEKKJ010000043.1 GCA_019510435.1 Caulobacterales bacterium
TCTCCGATGTGCTGCTGGAAGACCACGGGATCTACGTCCAGCCGATCAACTATCCCACCGTGCCGCGCGGCACCGAGCGCCTGCGCTTCACCCCCAGCCCCGGCCACACCGACGACATGATGGACCACCTCACCGAGGTGCTCGAAGCCCTCTGGGTCCGCTGCAACGTCAAGCGCGTCGGCGGCGTCGCGGCGTAGGGCGGAAGCGGCGCCCAGTCGATCGGCATTGACTTAAGTCAAACCGAAGGCGCTTTCGGCTGCGGCCAAATCAAGCGCGGCAATTTGGCCGAACGCCAGCATGCGAGAGTCATGCTCAACTCCTGATCAGGATCTGACCCGCCCACAACCCGACACGGGAACGGTCCCGAGCGCCCCTGGTGACCCAGGGGCGTTCTCATTCCAGGCGCCGGACGAGATCCGTCAGAAGACGTCGGTCACCCGGCAGAGCGCGCTCCAGCCGCCTTCGAAACAGGCCAGCTGCACCACCGCCACCTCGTGCACCACGCCGCGGGTCTCCACGGTGAAGAGGTCGCCGAGCTGCGGCGGCATGGGGTCGGCCGAGACGATCGCCAGCTGCCGGCTGCGCTCGAGGTCCGCATCCAGGACCTCGTAGCCGTTCCCGCGGAAGGGCCCGAACGCGCCGTTCAGCGCCGGCATTACTTCCTCCGTCGAACGCCTCGGCCGAGACCGATCTTCTTGGCGAAGTCCGAGCGCCGCGCGGCATAGGCCGGCGCCACCATGGGATAGTCCGGGGGCAGGCCCCAGCGGCGCCGGTAGTCGTCCGGGCTCATGTTGTAGCGGGAGCGCAGGTAGCGCTTCAGCATCTTCAGGCGCTTGCCGTCCTCCAGGCAGACCAGATAGTCGTGCTGCACCGAGCGGCCGATGGGCACGGCCGGCTTCGGCCGCTCCTCGGGAACCGCGGGCGGGGCGGCGCCCGTCAGCTGCTGCAGGGCCTGGTGCACCGAGCGGATGATCTCCGGCACGGCGTCGGCCGGGACGGCGTTGCGGCTCACATAGGCCGAGACGATTCCGGCGCCCAGGCGCATCAGGTCTTCGCCCGAAGGTCCGTCGGAATCGGGTCCTACGCTCATCCACCGCCCCTTTTCGACAAGCCAAACGCATGCGGGGCGGCAATGCCGCCTTCCGGCCTTTGCCGGTTAACGCGCGGTCTTTGCCGATGGTTCCCAAGGCTCGGGCGGGCGGGCGCGCAGATGGTCGGCCCGCGGTTGGATCGAACCGCGTTCGGGAGTAAAGGGAGCCTCCGCCGCCTCCAGACTCATCCGCCCCCGCGAAAGGTCCGCCCTTGAACCTGCACGTGCAATCCCAGCCCGACACCGAAACCTTCTTCTCCGCCAGCGTCGGCCAGGCCGATCCCGAGGTGGCCGCGGTCCTGTCGGGCGAGCTCAAGCGCCAGCAGGACCAGATCGAGCTGATCGCCTCGGAGAACATCGTCTCCAAGGCGGTGCTGGACGCGCAGGGTTCGGTGCTGACCAACAAGTACGCCGAGGGCTATCCGGGCAAGCGCTACTACGGCGGCTGCGAGGTGGTGGACGAGGTCGAGCGCCTGGCCATCGAGCGGGCCAAGCAGCTGTTCGGCTGCGAGTACGCCAACGTCCAGCCGCACTCCGGCAGCCAGGCGAACCAGGCGGTGTTCATGGTGACCATGACGCCGGGCGACACCTTCATGGGCATGAACCTGGACCACGGCGGCCACCTGACCCACGGCAAGAGCGTCAACCAGTCGGGCAAGTGGTTCCACCCCGTGGCCTATGGCGTGCGCGCCCAGGACCACCTGATCGACTACGACGAGGCCGCCGAGGTGGCGCGCGCCAACAAGCCCAAGGTGATCATCGCCGGCGGCTCGGCCTATTCGCGCACCATCGACTTTGCCAAGTTCCGCGAGATCGCCGACGAGGTGGGCGCGATCCTGATGTGCGACGTGGCCCACTATGCGGGCCTGATCGTGGCGGGCGAATATCCGAACCCGTTCCCCCACGCCCACATCGTCACCACCACGACGCACAAGACCCTGCGCGGCCCGCGCGGCGGCCTGATCCTGACGAACGACAAGAAGCTGGCGAAGAAGATCGACAGCGCCGTCTTCCCCGGGCTGCAGGGCGGTCCGCTGATGCATGTGATCGCCGGCAAGGCGGTGGCGTTCGGCGAGGCGCTGCGGCCGGAGTTCAAGACCTATGCGAAGCGGGTGATCGAGAACGCCCGCGCCCTGGCCGACAGCCTGCAGAGCGTGGGCTTCAAGATCGTCTCCAACGGCA
>JAEKKJ010000034.1 GCA_019510435.1 Caulobacterales bacterium
CCACGCCGGCGTCGATCGAGTCCTGCAGCTTCCCGACGAAGTCGAGGTGCTGGGACAGCGCCTTCGAGCCGGTGCCCAGCTTGCTGAGCGCGGTCGAGACGTTGGCGATCGCGGTGTTCATCGAAGTGATCATCGCCGAGGCCGTCGCGATCGAGCCGATCGAGGCGTTGGCGCCGATCGCGGCCAGGTTCGCGCTGGAGAGCGAGAGGTCCTGGGCGTTCACGGTGATCTTCGACGTCGCATCGGCGTTCGCCAGGGACGCGATCGACGTAGCCCCAGTGCCCTTCACGAGGTTCACGCCGTTGAAGTCGGCGTTGGCCACGGTCTTGGCGATCTGGTCGCGCAGCGCCTTGAAGTCGGCGTTGAGCGCGTTGCGGCTGTTGGTGTCGAGCGAGGTGTCGGCGGCGGCCAGCGCCTTGGCCTTCATCTGCGTCAGCAGGTCGGAGACGGTCGAACCGGCCGAGATGGCCACGTCCACCGTCGAGATCCCGCGTTGCAGGGACTCCTTGACGGAGTCCAGGGCCGTGGACGTCGCGCGCTGGTTCTGGGCGATGGCCCAGATCGCGCCGTTGTCCTTGGCGCTTGCGATCTTCAGACCAGTGTTGATCCTCCCCTGGGTGGTGGCGAGTTGCGCGTTGGTCGCATTGAGGTTCTGGAGCGCAACGAGGGCGCCCACGTTCGTGTTGACAGAGTTCGTCATGGTTTTTTCCGTCCATTCTGGAGGGGTTGTCCCGGCTTTTGCCGGCGAGCGATTTTTCGCTCAGGGACGGCCTCGCAAACGGCGGGCCATGGATTAACCACAGCCCTCAGAAGTCATAACTCTGATTTTGCTGATCTTTATCTGACCGCGGCAACTACCGCGGGTATGCCGGCGTTAGCCATTTTTTCCGACCGGCAAGAGCTGCCGGGCCAGGCGCTACGCCGCCGCTACGGGCACGAAAAAGGCCGCGGAGTCCGCGGCCTTGCAGGGTCGAAAAGGCGGGTGGCCTCAGGCGGCCGCGGCGGCCGCCGGGTTCGCGGCCAGGCCCTGCATGATCATCCGGTTGATCTCGATCAGGGGCTCGATCTCCTCCTGGTTCCGGATCACCAGCGAGGTGTGCTTGGCCACCCAGATGCTGAGCGAGATGATCGATGCGCGCAGCGCCGCGGGCAGCTGGTTGTCCGGCCGGCCGCAATCGGTCCCGAGGGTCGACCACAGGCGGCGGTTCCAGTCGAGCGCATCGACGCGCTTGCCGATCTCGGTCTTGTCGAGCTGGGCGGCGTCCATCAGCGCGCGGGTGACCTGCGCAAACAGACGATATTCCATGTCGCGCGGGTTTTCAGCCCGCGTCGCCGCCTGCTGATACGCCTGAAGGGACATGCCCAAGCCTTTCGTCTTCGTATTCGATGATCTTCCGGCACAACATCAGCGCCTTGTAGTACTCGCGCGCCATCACGAGGCGCGAGGTGTTGACGCAGTCCGCCAGCACCGAGGGGTTCGAGATCACCCCCATGAACTCGGTGATGCGGCGGACGAACTCGTCGTAGTAGCGGTCAGCCGACGCCTCCTCGAGGTACATCATCATGACCGGGAAATAGATGCGGCGGGCGGGCGTGTTCGCCTCGTCCCCCTGCATGATGTCCTTCTCGCGCAGGACCGAGGCCTTGTTCTGCAGCACGAGCACGGAGCGGCGGTCGCCGTTCTGCACGACGGCGCCGTTGAGGACGAACTTTTCCCCGGGCTTCAGCGACAATTTCAGCGGCAAGGCCCGCCCCCACGTTTGCGCGCCGGCGGAACGGCGACTCGATTCGGATGAACCATATTCGCCGTCCCGTTCCGCGAACGCACGGCAGGGTTATCGAGCACGCGTTAACGCGCCGTTGCCGGCGTCGCAGGCGCGCGTCGAAACCAAAGATTAAGCATAATGCGGCCAATTGCGGGACGATCTTTCCGGAGTCCCGTCCGCATGCTGCCCAAAGCCGCGCCCAGCGCCGCCTCCGCCCTCGCGCTCGAGACCGCGGCGGCGCCGAAGCCCCTGAAGCTGGCGGGCGATGCGGTGGGCCAGGCCGGCTCGAAGGACGCGCTCGCCCGCCTGACCAGCGCCATGGCCGAGCTGAAGTCGCTGGCCGCCCAGCCGATCCTCAACCGCGCGGTCACGGCGATCCAGGCCGAGGACTGGATGGCCGCCGGCGAGCTGATCGCCAAGGCCCTGGAGCGCGACAAGGACAGCGGCTTCGGCTGGTACCTGCTCGCCATCGTGCGCGAGCGCCTCGGCGACTTCGCCGAATCGATCCTGGCCTACGAAGCGGCGCTTCGCCTCATCCCCCAGCACGCCGAGGTGGCCAACGACCTGGGCCGTCTGGCCTCGCGCATGGGCATGAAGGTCGAGGCCGAGAAGCTCTTCCAGCACTTCCTGACCATGTACCCCGACCATCCCGAGGCGCTGAACAACCTGGCCTGCGTGATCCGCGACCAGTTCCGCTACGAGGAGGCGATCGAGGTCCTGCGCCCGGCGATCCTGAAGAACCCGGAGAACGCGCTGCTCTGGAACACCATGGGCACCGTGGTCGCCGAGCAGGGCGACTTCGCCAACGCGGACCTCTTCTTCCAGGAAGCGCTGCGGCTGGACCAGAACTTCTTCCGCGCCCGCTTCAACATGGGCAACGCGCGCCTGGCGCTGGGCGACAACGACGCCGCCCTGGCCGCGGTCGAGGGCGCTTTGACCCAGGTGCGGTCCGAGGACGAGCGGCAGATGATGCTGCTGTCGCGCGCCCTGATCCTCCTGAACCTCGGCCGGGTGGGCGAAGGCTGGGACGGGTACGAGGCGCGCCTGCACAGCCGCTTCCACGACTGCACCCACTTCCTGTTCGAGCAGCCGCGCTGGGAGCCCGGCGTCGACCTGACGGGCAAGACCCTGCTGGTCCTCGGCGAGCAGGGCCTGGGCGACGAGGTGCTGTTCTCCAACGTCGTGCCAGACCTGATCGAGCGGCTGGGCTCGGAAGAGCGCCTGATCCTCGCGGTCGAGCCGCGCCTCGTGCCGCTCTACCGGCGCACCTATCCCAAGGCGCGCATCGAGGCGCACGCCACCTACATCGTGGCCACCAAGACCATCCGCTATGTGCCGGCGCTGCTGAACGAGCTCGACAAGGTCGACTACTGGGCGCCGATCGCCTCGCTGCTGCGCGAGTTCCGCCGCGACCTGGACGCCTTCCCCGCCCGCCGCGGCTTCATGACCCCGGATCCGGCGCGCGTGGCGCACTGGAAGACGGTGCTGGAGGGCGCGCCGGCCGGCCCCAAGGTGGGCCTGCTCTGGAAGAGCGCCATCAACCGCGACGCCCGCCACCGCTTCTTCTCCCCCTTCGACCACTGGACCGCGGTGCTGAAGGTCAAGGGCGCCTGCTTCGTGAACCTCCAGTACGGCGACTGCGCCGAGGAGCTGGCGCTGGCCGAGCGCGCCCTGGGCGTCAAGATCTGGACCCCGCCGGGCATCGACCTGAAGCAGGACCTGGACGACGTGGCCGCCCTCTGCTGCGCCATGGACCTGGTGCTCGGCTTCTCCAACGCGACCCTGAACATCGCCGCCGCCTGCGGCGTGCCGACCTGGCTGATCTCCACCCCCGGCGCATGGCCCCGGCTCGGGACTGAGCGCTACCCCTGGTATCCCCAGGTGCGCACCTTCACCACGGCCGCCTACCGCGCCTGGGAGCCCGTCATGGCCTCGGTGGGCGAGGCCCTGCAGGCGTTCGTCTCGGAACACTGAGGGCGGCCAGGGATTGATCCCGCAGGCGCGGCTTGCGCCCTGCGAGGTGTCCCGATGTCCGAATCCCCCGATCTCGACGGCCAGGAAGGCGCGGAGGCCTATGACGCGCTCCTGGATGACGAAACCGGCCAGACCGACCTGGAGGACCGCACCTTCGAGGAGCTGCCCGACGTCGAAGACCTGACCCAGGTCGCCGGGGACCGCGACGACGACGAGGCCCTGGCCCTCGACGCCGACGAGTTCGACCCGGACGCCGTGGACGACGGCGACACCGAGGAGGACAACGAAACCGACTATCGCGCGGCGACGCAGGAGCGCGAGGACGACCTCGACGGCCAGGGGCCGGAGGACGGCTTCAACGAGGACCGCATCGCCCGCTCCGAGATCGACGGCCTCAGCGAAGTGGCGGACGCCGACCAGGCGGAAGGCGGCGAGGACGATTTCACCGACTATGAGGCCAAGTCGGCCTCGGACGACGACCTGGAGGACCTGGGCTATTCCGACGCCCAGGGCCGCGCCAAGCGCGACGGGACCTGACGGACCTGACGGACCTCAGGGACTATGCCCAGGCGCCCACGTCGAAGCCCTTGTCCTTCAGCCGCGCCAGGCGGTCGGCCCGGCGCGCGGCCCAGTCGGCGGCGAGCAGGCCCAGGCCCACCACATCCATAGGCTCGCCGTCCTTCCAGACGTGGGCGCGGAACAGGGCCTCGCGCAGGAAGCCGTAGCTCTCGTGCAGCTTCCAGACCGGCTCGTTGCCGATCAGCACCTCGCACCAGAGCTTGTTGAGCCGCAGGTCCGCGAACACGTGCTCGATCATCCAGAACTCGACGAACGAGCCCACGCCCCTCCCCCGCACCGCCGGATCGGCGAGGTAGTAGGCCCAGGCGCACTTGCGGTGGACCAGGTCGATGTCGGCGAGGTTGGCGAGGCCCACCGGCAGGCCGTCCATCTCGATGATCCAGTAGCGGCGCGCCGGATTGGCAAGGGCGCTCTCGAACCACCGCGCGTGCTCATCCGGCGAAATCAGGTGGTCGGAGTACATCCACGCCGAGACCTCCGGCATGTTGCGCCAGGCCAGCAGACGCGCGCTGTCCTCTGCCGTCACGTCGCGCAGGGTGATCGTTGGGGCGCTCATGGCGGGAGCTCCGAGCTGTTGGGGCTGAGCTGCGCCACGTCATCAGACGTGAAGGCGGGCTTGGCCGGATAGAGCCGTTCGTAGACCCCCCGCACGAACGCCAGGTCCTGCGGGAAGTCCACCGTCCAGCGCAGATGGGCCAGCGACGGCTGGCGCGACAGGCTCTCGATGCGGAAGCGCTCGGGGTGGCGGTAGATGAAGGGCGTCACGTGCTCGCGCTCGTAGGGGTCCTTGGCCTCCCGCCAGGCCGCCTCCAGCGCCGTGCGCCGCATCACCTCGGTATCGAGCCCGTGCGGATAGGTGCGCACGGCGGGGGTGTTGCTGGTGTAGTCCGCGCCGGTGGCCAGGTGGCGCTCGATCGTCGCGTCGATCACGGCCGGATCGGCCAGCGGGCAGTCGCCCGTCAGCCGCACCACGGTGTCGGCCTCGGGAACCAGCGCCAAGGCGCCATGGAACCGGTCCAGTACGTCGCCCAGGGCGCCGCGGAACACCGGCTGCCCGCGCCCCTCGCACCAGGCAGCCAGCGGGTCGTCGCTGGGGTCGGTGCTGGTGGCCACCACGATGCGGTCCAGGCGCGCCGAGCGGGCCAGCCGCTCCAGCTGGCGGCCGATCATCGGCTCGCCCAGCACCGGCGCCAGCACCTTGCCGGGCAGCCGCGTCGACGACATCCGCGCCTGCAGGATGGCCAGGTTCACGCGGCTCGCCCTCCTATGTTCCGCCCGCCTAGAGGACTATGGCGCGCCGCGCGCCTCGACAATGGGCGTGGACAGCCCGGCTGCGCCTTCCCCTGGGTCATACGGCCATGGTCAAGCCGCCGCACCTCATCGGCCTTGATCATCTGGCCGCGACCTATAGGCTGGCGCAGACAAACAACTGTTCGAACGCGGGCCGGGGCCTGCGTAGGGAGCCTGGATGAGCCAACGTTTTCAAGGGACCGACAACTACGTCGCGACCGAAGACCTCAAGGTGGCGGTGAACGCCGCGATCGCGCTGGAGCGCCCGCTGCTGATCAAGGGCGAGCCGGGCACCGGCAAGACCGTCCTGGCCTACGAGATCGCCAACGCCCTGGGCGCCGAGCTGATCACCTGGCACATCAAGTCGACCACCAAGGCCACCATGGGCCTCTACGAGTACGACGCGGTGACGCGCCTGCGCGACAGCCAGCTGGGCGACGAGCGGGTGAAGGACGTCAAGAACTACATCAAGAAGGGCAAGCTCTGGGAGGCGTTCACCGCCGAGAAGCGCCCTGTCCTGCTGATCGACGAGATCGACAAGGCCGACATCGAGTTCCCCAACGACCTCCTGCAGGAGCTCGATCGGATGGAATTCTACGTCTACGAGACCAATGAGACGATCAAGGCGGCCGTCCGCCCGATCGTGATCATCACCTCGAACAACGAGAAGGAGCTGCCGGACGCCTTCCTGCGCCGCTGTTTCTTCCACTACATCCGCTTCCCCGACAGCGACACGATGCAGTCGATCGTCGACGTGCACTATCCGGGGATCAAGCAGAAGCTGGTCGCCGAGGCGCTGCGCATCTTCTACGACATGCGCAAGGTTCCGGGCCTGAAGAAGAAGCCCTCCACCTCCGAGCTGCTGGACTGGCTCAAGCTCCTGATGGTCGAGGACATCGACGCCGAGAGCCTGGCCGAGAAGGACCCGACCAAGCTGATCCCGCCGCTGCACGGCGCGCTGCTGAAGAACGAGCAGGACGTGCATCTGTTCGAGCGCCTGGCCTTCCTGGCGCGGCGCGAGGGAGCGGCCCGGCCCGGCCAGTAACAGCCGCGGGGTTCGGCGTTACGCCGAATTCACTCGCCAAGCCCAAGGGCTCCGGCCACCCTCCAAGGGACAGGACGGAGCCCTTTTTCATGCGACTGCCTCTTCTTCTCGCCGCCTCGGGCCTGGCCTTGACGGCCGCGGCCTGCACCCAGGCGCCGCCGCCGCGCGCGACGCTGGAGTGCCCGGCGGCCCGGGGAGACCTGACCCGCACCTCGGTGGCGGCGGACGGCAAGACCTGCACCTACGTGACCTCCAGCGGCGCCGACGTGACCTTGCAGCTGGTCTCGGTCCAGGGCGGGGTCGACGGCACGCTGGCCTCCGTTGAGAACACCCTGATGGCGGGCCGCCAGGCGGATGCGGCTGACGCGAAGGACGTCAAGGGCGCCAAAGGAGACAGCGAGGATAGCGCCAAGGCGGCCGACAAGACCGCCGCGGCGGCCGAGAAGGACGCGGACAAGGCCCGCAAGGAAGCCGCCGAGGACGCCCATGGCGCCGACGTCAGCCTCGAGAACGGCCATGTGGGCGTCAGCACCCACGACCATGGCGCGACCCACGTGAACCTGCCCGGGATCCACATCACCGCGGACGACGACAACGACACCGCCCACGTCCAGGTCGGCCCGATCAACATCAACGCCGGCGAAGGCAAGGCCACGGTGCGGATGAAGCACGACGTGCGCCTGCGCGGCGAGGCGCTGAACCCGCAGAAGCGCGGCTTCCGAGCCATGTTCCTCTACCACGGCGACGACCTGCCGGAGGGCTACCGCTACGTGGGCTACGAAGCGGGCGGCCCCAAAACCGGCCCCATCGTGGTGGCGGTGGTGAAGTCCAAGAGCGCCGACGCCGACGGCGGCCGCATCCAGTCCGACATCACCAAGCTGGTGCGCCTCAACGGCGGGGTTTGAGCAGCGAGGTCGTTCCTTTCCCACTTCGTGGGATAGGAACAGGTTCATCCCGCCGGCTGGACTTCCACCACCTTGTAGGTCAGCGGGCGGCCGTCTTCGTCGGTGACGGTGACATATTCGCCCACGGCGAAGCGGTGCTGGCCCAGGCGGTGGACGGGCTCGTCGTCGGCCACGTCGTCCTCGTCGTAGTCGAAGAACCAGCGCTGGCCCTTGCGGGCGAGGCGGCCGTCCACCGGATCCTCGTCCGGCGCGAAACGGCGCACGGTGCAGGCGTCGCGCGCCTTGCCGTAGGCGGCCTCGTCCAGGTGCCCGTCGGGTGTGAGCGGGGCGGTCAGCGCATAGCCGCGGTGGTCGTCGCCGCCTGCGAACTCGGTGCCGGGGTTGCGGGCAAGCCGCATGACGATGCGCGACAGGGCCATTTGGTCAGTCTCCTGGTGGTCTAGATAAGCGCCCTAGTGGGATAGAAACAGGGATGGGCTGTCCGAGTTCAGCAGCGTGCGGGTGGCGCCGCCGAAGATGAATTCCTGCAGCCTGGGGTGGCCGAACGCGCCAGCCACCAGGATGTCCGCGCCCAGGCGGGCGCTGGCGTGCAGGAGCGCAGGGGCCGCCTCCCCCACGTCGGTGAGCAGCTCCAGGTCGGCGGCGATGCCGCGGGCGGCGTAGTAGGCCTGCAGCCGCGAAGGGTCGAAGCTGCGGGAACTGGCCTTGGGGGCGGCGATGATCACCACCTTGGCGGCCTTTTCGAGCAGCGGCGTGGCCAGGCGCGCCGCGCGCGAGGCCTCCTTGCCGCCGTCCCAGGCCACGGCCACGACGCCGCCCACCTTCAGCCCCGGGCGGGCGATCAGCACCGGGCGCTGCTCGTCGGCCACCATCTGCTGGAAGGCCTCCGACAGGGGCCCGCGGCCGCGGGACGGATCGGTGGTGAACACCACCACGTCGGAGAGGCGGCTTTCCGCGGAGAGACCCGCCCAGACCGGCGTCTGCAGGCTCACGAACTGCTTCTTGGCATAGGCCACGGCCTCGAAGGCCTTGCGGGCGTGGGCCTCGCCGGTGGCGGTGGCCTCCTTGAGCGACTCCAGCGCCGTGGTCTGCACGCCGCCCAGGAACCCCTCGCCCATCCACGGCATGACGTCCGCCACGTCGGCGGGCGTATAGACGCCGGCCAGCTCCGCGCCGAACGGCTCGGCGATGATCGCGCCGGCGGCCGCGGCCGCAGCGTCGCCCTGCCCGCCCGACAGCGGCGCCATGATCCGAGCCCAGCTCATGCGCTTCTCCTTCTCATTCGCGATCCTGACGCAACTTCCGCCCGCCTGGATTGATCTTTCTCAGGTCCTGCGTCAGGTCTCGACCTCGACAGTGGAAGGAATGCTCGTTTGAGGAAAGGGCTGCGTCGTGCGGGCGCTCCGCCCCGGGCCTGGCAGCGGATGCTGTCGGGGCGCCGGCTGGACCTGCTCGACCCCTCGCCGCTGGACATCGAGATCGAGGATATCGCCCACGGCCTGGCCCGCGTCGCCCGCTGGAACGGCCAGACGGTGGGCGAGCACGCCTTCTCCGTGGCCCAGCACTCGGTGGTCGTCGAGGAGATCATGGCCCACATCCAGCCCGACCTGGAGCCGCGCTGGCGGCTGGCCGGCCTGCTGCACGACGCCTCCGAATATGTGATCGGCGACATGATCAGCCCGTTCAAGGCGGCCCTGGGGGTGGACTACAAGCAGTTCGAGGAGCGGCTGGAGACGGCGATCCACGTCCGCTTCGGCCTGCCGGCCAAGGTCCCGGCGGCGATCAAGAAGCTCATCAAACAGGCCGACCGGGCCTGCGCCTTCTTCGAGGCGACCCAGCTGGCCGGGTTCGGCCACGCCGAGTCGCTGGACTTCTTCGGCGCCCCGCCGGCCGGCTACAGCCTGAAGATCGAACCCCAGGCGCCGTTCGACGCCCAGGCCCACTACCTGCGCCGCTTCGAGGTGCTGAGCGAGGCCGCGGGCTACCGGTCCCACGCCCAGGCGTTCGACACCGAATGACCGCCCACGCGCCCCACGGCCTCCTGCGATGAGCAGCACCCTCGTCATCGGCCTCTCGGCGGTGGTGGTGGCCATCCGCGACGGCGAGGCGGTGGCGCTCACCGTGCGGCAGAAGGGCTCCGGCGGCGATCCCACCGGCCTGCCGTTCGGCCCGTTCGACCCGGACGGCCACCGCACCTTCGAGCTGGCGCTGCGGGCGTTCGTGACCGAGCAGACCCGGTTCGACCTGGGTTATGTGGAGCAGCTCTACACCTTCGGCGACAAGGGCCGCGACGCGCCGCTGGCCGACCTCGGCGACGGCGACGCGGCGGCCCGAGTGATCTCGGTGGGCTACCTGGCGCTGGCGCCGGCGGCGGTGGACACCCACTTCGCCGGCAGCGAGTGGCGGGCCTGGTCGCGGATCTTCCCCTGGGAGGACTGGCGTGCGGGCCGGCCCCCGGCGTTCGAGGCGGTGGAGACGGCGCTGCGCGGCTGGGCCGGCAACGACGCCCAGCGGCTGGCGCGCGCGCGGCTGCTGTTCGCCCTGGACGGGGCGCCCTGGAACGAGGAGCGGGTGCTGGAGCGCTACGAGCTGCTCTATGAGGCCGGCCTGGCCCCCGAGGCGGCGCGCGACCGTGGCGAGGCGGCGCCTTCGCGCTCCGACGCCCTGGTGGTGGCCCTGGGCGAGCCGATGATCTCCGACCACAGGCGCATCCTGGCCACCGCCCTCGGCCGGCTGCGCGGCAAGCTGAAGTACCGGCCGGTGGTTTTCGAGCTGATGCCCGACGCCTTCACCCTCTCGGCCCTGCAGCGCACCGTGGAGGCCATCGCCGGCGTTCCCCTGCACAAGCAGAACTTCCGCCGGGCGCTGGAGCGGGCCGAGCTGGTGGAGGGCCTGGGCCGCCTGGACGCCGACACCGGCGGACGCCCGGCGGAGCTGTTCCGCTTCCGCCGCGAGATCCTGGGCGCCCGGCCGGTGGGGGGGCTGTCGCTGCCGCTGCTCAGGGACTGAGCGGCCGCTAGCCCTTCGCCTTGCCCGCCGTATTCAGGGCCACCGCGGAGCGGATGAGGGCGATGAAGGCCGCTTCGTCGATCGGGTCGCCCTTGCGGACGTCGATGGCGCGGCGGGCGGCGCCGTCCAGGCTCGAGTTGAACAGACCCGCAGGATCGGGCAGCGAGGCGCCCTTCAGGAAGGTCAGCTTGACGACCTCCTTGTAGGTCTCGCCGGTGGTGATGATGCCGCCATGCGACCAGACCGGCGTGCGGCCCCACTTGACCTCCTCCTCCACCTGCGGGTCGGCCTGGCGGATCAGCGCGCGCAACCGCGCCAGGGTCTCCCCGCGCCAGTCGCCGAGCGCCGCGATCGTCGCGTCGATGTGCTGGCTGGCCGCGGCCCCGGTCAGGGGCGGGGCGCTCTTCGGGCGCATCATGACGGCCTCGCCAAGGCGGGCGCGCGAGCGGTCCAGCGCGCCACATACGGCAGGGCGAACAGGTAGAGGCCGCTGAAGAACAGGGCGAACAGCGGGACCAGGGCCAGCAGATAGACCCAGTAGGCCGGCGTCTTCTGCCCCAGGCCGAAGATGACGATGGTGTTGGTGACGAAGCCCAGCGTGAAGGCGACGGACAGCCACCGGTGAATCTGGCGAACCAGCTTGCTCAAGGGAAATCTCCTCCGAAGACGTTGTTGCGGCGGCGGCTCAGCGGCCTTCGATCAGCTTCCAGCCGTTGCCGGACGGGTCGCGGAACGAGGCGTCGACGGCGCCGTAGCGGTCCATCGGCTCCTGGGTGAACTCCACCCCGCGCGCGTTGAAGCGCTCGTAGGCGGCGCGGCAATCCTCGACGATCAGCACCAGCGGCGGCATGGCGCCCTTCGCCACCGCCTCGCGCAGGGTCTGGGCGGTCGCAGCGTCCACCAGGGGCGCCTGGGGGGTGAACAGGCCGAGCTGGAACGACGGCTGGTCGGGATGCTGCACCGTCAGCCAGCGGTAGTCGCCGTTTCGCGCGTCGGTGTGGACGCGGAAACCGAGCTTTTCGACATAGAAATCACGGGCTTCGTCCTGATCGCGGACATAGATCCCGGCAACGCTTACACCCTGGTTCATGGGGCCTCCGTTTCTTCGTCGCCGTTGTTAGCCGCCGCCTCCTGCCGCCGCTTCTCCGAAACTGCGATTGTGAGGTCGGGCCGGTGGGCGGCGCTGAGGTAGCAGGCGGGGACGCGGTCACGGGCGTGCGGGGCGGCCCGCTCCCGGGCCCGAAGCTCGCCCGGGCTCTCGCCGGTGATGTCGCGGAAGACGCGCCCGAAGGTCCCCAGGCTGTTCCAGCCAGTGTCGAAGGCGATCTCGGTGATCGGCAGGTCCGTGTCGCGCAGCAGCGTCTTGGCCCGCTCGATGCGGCGCGTGAGCAGGTAGCGGTGGGGCGGCAGGCCGAAGGCCTCCTTGAACGAGCGCGCGAAGTGCGCCTCCGAGACCCCGCTCACCTGGGCAAGCCGGCGGACCGGCCATTCCTCGTGCGAGGCCGCGTCCATGCGGTCCCTGGCGCGCAGCAGCCGCCGCAGCAGTTCCAGGTCCCTCGCCTGCCCCCTCGCGTCCCTTTCAGCCACCGAAGCCTGGTTCCCGCGCCATCGAACGTCCGTCCGTTTCCTAGAGGAGTCGGGCGTCTTCGAAAAACCGGTTGGCCTTGAAGCGCGACGCGCGAGGCCCGATCGGCGCGCGGCAACCGATGCCTGTGTTACAGCATAACAAGCTTCACAATTGCGCGACTGGAACGCTTTTGCCCTCCTCCGCGCGCGGCCGGACCCCCACATTTTACCCGCGAGCGTGGCGGCAGATGACCGCCAGACCTCGCTCAAAGGGGCTAACATGAACATCCTATCGGACTACGCGCCGTACTTCGGCGCGCTCATTGTCGTCGTCCTGCTCTTGCTGCTGATCCGAGCATCGGGCGCGATCCGCTACATCCCCAACAACCGCGTCGCGGTGGTCGAGAAGCTGTGGAGCCAGAAGGGCTCGATCCGCGCCGGCGTCATCGCCATGGACGGCGAGGCCGGCTTCCAGCCCGACGTGCTGCGCGGTGGCCTGCACTTCTTCATGCCGTTCCAGTTCCGCCTGCACGTCCACTCGCTGGTGACCATCCCGCAGGGCCGGATCGGCTATGTCTTCGCCCGCGGCGGGCGCCCGCTCGCCGCCGACCAGACCCTGGCGGCCAACCCGGCCGGCACCGACTTCCAGGACGCCCGCGCGTTCCTCGAGGGCGCCGGCCAGAAGGGCCCGCAGCGCCAGGTGCTGCGCGAAGGCTCCTACGCCATCAACCTGGCCCAGTTCGTGGTCGTCACCCGCGACGAGACCTTCGCCCTGAAGCTCGACAGCGCCGACGACGCCCTGCTGGACCAGATGTCCGAGATCATCGAGCAGCGGCACGGCTTCGAGCCCGTGGTGATCAAGGACGCTGACGACCAGATCGGCGTGGTCACCGTCCACGACGGCCCGGGGCTGGCCGCCGGCGAGATCATCGCGCCCACCGTGGGCGCCGATCCGGCCGAGCCGTCCACCTTCCACAACAGCTTCCAGGATCCCGAGAAGTTCCTGGCCGCCGGGGGCCGCAAGGGCCGCCAGCTGCAGGTGCTGGTCGAGGGCACCTATTTCATCAACCGCCTGTTCGCCACGGTCGAGCCGATCGCCAAGACCGTGGTCGAGGTGGGCCAGGTGGGCGTGGTGGTCTCCTACACAGGCGAGGCCGGCGTCGACACCTCGGGCGAGGGCTACCGTCACGGGGAGCTGGTGGAGACCGGCCGGCGCGGCGTGTGGAAGGACCCGCTGCTCCCGGGCAAGTACGCCTTCAACACCTACGCCGGGCGCATCACCATGGTGCCGACCACCAACTTCATCCTGAAGTGGGAGACGGCCGCGGTCGGCAGCCACAAGTTCGACGAGAACCTCGCCGAGGTCTCGCTGATCACCAAGGACGCCTTCGAGCCCACCCTGCCCGTCTCGGTCGTGGTGCACATCGACTATCGCAAGGCGCCGCTGGTCATCCAGCGCTTCGGGGACATCAAGAAGCTGGTGGAACAGACCCTGGACCCAATGGTCTCGGCCTACTTCAAGAACATCGGCCAGACCCGGACCCTGATCGAGCTGCTGCAGGACCGCAGCGAGATCCAATCGCTGTCGTCCGAGGACATGAAGGTCAAGTTCGCCGCCTACAACCTGGACCTCCAGGAGGTGCTGATCGGCACCCCGCGGCCCAGCGCCAGCGGCGACGACCAGATCGAGCGCATCCTGATGCAGCTGCGCCAGCGCCAGATCGCCGACGAGCAGGTCGGCACCTATGAGCGGCAGAAGTTCGCCGCCCAGAAGGAGCGCGAGCTGCGCGAGGCCGAGGCGCTGGCCAAGCAGCAGACGGCGATCACCGAGTCCGAGCTCTCGATCAAGGTCCAGCAGAACGCCGGCCGGGCGAACCTGGCCCGCTCCGAGCAGGAGGCCGAACAGACCCGGACCCTGGCCAAGGCCGAGGGCGACCGCCTGCGCTATCTCGGCGAGGGCGAGGCCAAGAAGGTGGTGGCCCTGGCCGCCGCGGAGGCCGAACGGGTGACCAAGGTGGGCCTGGCCCAGGCCAAGGCCATCGAGAGCCAGGTGGAGGCCTCCGGCGGCCCGCGCTACCAGCTGGCCCGCCAGGTGGCGGAGCGGTTCGCCGAGGCTCTGGAGACGAGTGGCGTCGACGTGGTGCCGAAGGTGCAGATCGACGGCGGCTCTGCGGGCGCCTCCGGCGGCGTGCTGCAGGCTCTGATGACGCTGCTCATGGCCGAGAAGCTGGACCTGCCGGTGCTGGGCGGCTCGCCACGCAGCGCACCGGCGGAGGCCGAGGAGACCGCGGAGGCCTGAACCGCGAGCGATGCGCCGGCCGCCCGATCGGACGGCCGGCGCCTCACCCCGCCAGCGCCTTGGCCACAGCCGCGCCGTCCGGGGTCCCGAGGCCGGTGCAGGCGTCCCAGCCCGCGGCGGCCTTGAAGGCGCCGTTGTCGCCGGCGGTGATGTCGCGAAGGGCCTTGGGCGCCTTGTACAGCACCGGATTGAGGAAACCCGCGCGCTTGCCGCTGTTGGCGTTGGCGATGGCCACCAGGCCCGCCCACAGGGGCGCCACGGCGCTGGTGCCGCCGAACACCGCGCTCTGGCCGTCGACCCGGATCTGGTAGCCGGTCTGCGGGTCGGCGTCGGCGGCGATGTCGGGCACGCCGCGCTTGGCCAGGGGTTTGGGCGTCCCCTTCGCGGGCGTGACCTTGAGGCCCCTCTGCCAGGCCGGCAGGTCGAAGGCCGCGCTGACCCCGCCGCCGCCCGCGCCGCCGCTCTGGCCCTCGTTCCAGACCTGCTCGGCGGCGATCTTGCCATTGGCGGCCGTGAGGCGGGTGCCGCCACAGGCGGTGATGTGCGGGCTGGAGGCGGGGAAGTCCACGTGCGCCGCCCCGTCGTTCACGCCGTCGCCGGAGCCGTTGTCGCCCGAGGCCGCCAGGACCGTCACCCCCAGGATCGCGGCGTCCTGCAGCGCGCTGTCGAAGGCCGCCAGGGACTGGGCCGTCCAGCTGGATTCCGGCCCGCCCCAGCTGATCGAGATCACCGAGGGCTTGTTGCGCGTGTCGTGGGCGGCCGTGGTGATGGCGTTGAGGAAGCCCGCGTCGGTGTTCGGCGCGAAATAGACCGCGATGGCGGCGCCCGGCGCCACCGCGCCGGCGACCTCGATATCCAGCATTACCTCGCCGTCGGGCCCGTTGGGATCGCCGGTGGGGCGGTTGGCGGCATGGTCGACGCCGACGGTCCGGACCTTCGGCGCCGGAATGCCGAGGCCGGCGAAGTAGGCCTTGATGTCGGCCGGGCGATAGCCGCCGCCCAGCTCGATGAGGGCGATGCACTGGCCCTTTCCATCGCCGGCTGGGAATCCGTACAGCCGGGCCAGCTCCGGCGGCGTGAAGGCCGCGCCCGCGCCGGCCCGGGCCTCAGCCCCGCGGCGGCGGAAATGCGGCCGGGCCACCGGACGATTGTCCAGGCCGAGCACCGCCTCCACCACGCCGTGGAGTTCGTCCGGCACGTGCAGGGGCCCGGTGCGGCCGCGGTAGGCGCCGCCGTCGAACTCGAAGTCCTGCAGTTCCACCCCGAAGGCGGCCTCGTGCTGCGCCACCGTGCCCGAGAGGATCACCGTTCGCCGGCCCGGGTCGGCGCAGACCACCGCCAGGTCGTGCGCCCGGGCGAAGTCGGCCACCTTGGTGAGGTCGGCAGGGTCTGCGCCATAGGCCTCGGCGAAGGCCTCGGGCGCGAGGTGACCCCCGGCCTCCCCGCGCGCCAGGTCGGCCAGGCGGGTGCGCAGGCCCGCCGCGTCCCGCCGGCGCAGCAGGATGGTGACCTCCAGCCGCTGCTCAGGATCGGTCCGCCCAATGGCGCGGGCGTCGCGGAGCGGTTTGCGTTCGCTGCCGGGCAGAGGTCGCTTGGCCATGAGACGCCGCCTTCGCATGGCGCGGCGCCGGCCGCGCAGGACTCCCGGAGGCCAGAACGCGCGGCGCTCAGCCCCGTGCCATGCAGACGAGTGTTTTCAGGCCGCTTCCCGCTCCGCGGGCGCCAGCTTGAGCGCTCCAGGGGCCGCGGCGGCCTTGATCATGGTGCTGGTCTCGCGGCTGCCGTCATGGCTCCAGCCGGGCGGGCCGAGGACATAGCCCAGCGCGTGTCGCGGATGGCGGACGACATCGCCGGCCATGGCGATCCACTCGTGGAACGCCACGCGCAGCAGGTTGAAGGTGGCCAGGTTCTTTACCAGCCCGTAGCGGCACGGCTCCTCGTCCAACTCCGCCTGGAAGGTGCCGAACAGCCGGTCCCAGACGATCAGGATCCCGGCGTAGTTGCGGTCCAGGTAGACCGCGTTGCGGGCGTGGTGGACGCGGTGATGCGAGGGCGTGTTGAACACCGCCTCGAACCAGCGCGGGGTCTTTTTGATCGCCTCGGTGTGGATCCAGTACTGGTAGACGAGGCTGATCCCCTTCTGGATCGCGATCATCGCCGGCGGGAAACCCAGCCACGCCAGGATCAGCCACAGGGCGAAGGAGCCGTTCAGGGCGCCGGTCCAGGTCTGCCGCAGGGCGGTGGAGAGGTTGTAGTGCTGGCTGGAGTGGTGGTTCACGTGGCTGACCCACCAGATCCGCCGCTCGTGGCTGATCCGGTGGAACCAGTAGTAGGTCAGGTCCTCCAGGAGGAAGACCGCGACCCAGGCCCAGACCGCCGTCATCGGGATATCGAACAGCCGGTGGCTCCAGACCCAGAGGGTGGCCGCCGCGACCGCGCCGCCGGTCAGGACGCCGGCGACCGTAGAGCCCAGGCCCATCAGCAGCGAGGCGGCCGTGTCCTTGGTCTCGTAGCGCGCCTTGGCCCAGCCGAACCGCGCCAGCACGATCTCGGCGATCACCGTCAGGATGAAGAACGGCGTGGCCAGGGTGACCGGATCGAACGGCGGCTTGATCACGCGGCCAGGTCCGTGGGCGGCCAGGCGGGGAAGGTCAGCACCGCCCGCGGTGCGGCGACGTCGGCCAGGTCCACCGAGAGGCGGCCGTTGCGGAAGCTGGCGGCCATGGCCTGGGCCCAGGGGATCTGCCGCGCCGCCCAGCCGTCCCCCACCTGGCACAGCACGAGCGCGAGCCCCCCGGACTTGGCCAGGGCGCCCACGCCGTCGGTGGCGACCCACAGCCCGTCAAGCGTGCGGCCCGGAAACTCGGCGGCCAGCAGGGCACGCGCGCGGGCGTCGTCCAGCGGCGGGGCCGGCTTGGCGATCTTCGCCCACGCCGCCGTGGCGACCAGGGCCCCTACCGCCACAGCCGAGCCGGCAAGCTGCAACAGGAACGCTGGGCTCAAGGCGGCGGCCTCCATTGACGGAACCGTCGAAACTGGTCGCGAAACATGAGCGCGGTCAAGGAAAAGGCCGCTCCCCGCCGGGAGCGGCCTTCCCTTGGACCCAGGCGTCCTGGGGGGACTGGGAGCGAGCCCGGGTCCGAACGGGGACTTAAGGCTTAGAACTTCCGGACGTAGCCCACGGTCCAGACGTTGGCGTGGCCGCGGTCGTGGGTGAACTCCTGGCGGGTGAAGTCCGCCCGGATGCCGTTGGCGCCGTCGAACAGGTGCTGGGCGCCGACGCCGTAGTTCCAGGAGTGGTAGTTGAAGGCGTCCGAGAACCCGGCGGTCTCGTCGTTCACCTTGATGCGGCTGTTGCCGTAGCCGACCCGGGCCAGGATGTCGGTGCCCGGCGCGACCGGCAGGAAGCCGACGCCGTAGATCGCCTCCTCGTGGCGCAGCTTGGTGTGCACCCGGTCCCCGGCGACGGTGTTGTTGTCGCCCTTCAGACCCGTGCCCAGCTCACCTTCGGCGCCGAGCCAGTTGTTGAAGCGATAGCCCAGGCGACCCTGCACGCCCCAGATATTGGCCTGGCCGGCGTCGGTGTAGCCGAGGTTGAGGTTGCCATAGGCGCCAGTGTTCACGGCGGCGGCGTCCTGGGCATTGGCGCAAGCGGGAACGACGATGCCGATCGCGGCCAGCGAGGCCGCGGCGATGAGAGCGTTTTTCATTTTGGGGAGGAACTCCGTTACTCAGTCCAACAGCCCACCCAGGCCCGTCTTGGATCGGCGTCAAACGCGGCTCGCCGCGGTCGGTTCTGTGGCGGCGGTGCGGTGAGTTTGTATCTGTGGCCCTGCGGCCACAGGCGCTTGCGACGCTCCGCGACGCCAACGATGACGCCGTCGCCGGGCGTGCTATCAGTCGCGTCTTTCGGGGAAGGACGCGTTTCATGACTGCCGCGGTGATCGCCGCCACGGGGCTCTACACCCCGCCGAACAGCCTCTCCAACGCTGAGCTGGTCGAGACCTTCAACGCCTATGTGGCGCGCTTCAACACCGCCAACGCCGAGGCGATCGCCGCCGGCGAGGTCCAGGCCCTGGCCCCCTCCTCCGTCGAGTTCATCGAGAAGGCCTCGGGCATCAGGGCCCGCTACGTGGTCGACAAGTCCGGGCTGACGGATCCCGACCGCATGGCGCCCAACATCCCTGAGCGGCCGAACGAGGAGATCTCGGTCCTGGCCGAGATCGCGGTGGCGGCGGCGCGCGAGGCCCTGGCCCGCTGGGGCAAGCCGGCGAGCGAGATCGACGCGGTGATCTGCGCCGCCTCCAACATGCAGCGCGCCTATCCCGCCATGGCCATCGAGGTGCAGCAGGCCCTGGGCATCGACGGCTTCGCCTTCGACATGAACGTCGCTTGTTCCTCGGCCACCTTCGGCATCAAGACGGCGGCCGACTTCGTGGCGTCGGGCTCGGCGCGCGCGGTGCTGATGGTCAATCCCGAGATCTGCTCCGGTCACCTGAACTTCCGCGACCGCGACAGCCACTTCATCTTCGGCGACGTGGCCACGGCCGTGATCGTGGAGCGAGCGGACGCCGCGGCGCCCGGCGTGGGCTGGGAGATCCTGGGCACGCGGCTGAAGACCCAGTTCTCCAACAACATCCGCAACAACTTCGGCTTCCTGAACCGCTGCGCGCCCGAGGGGATCGGCGCCACGGACAAGCTCTTCGTGCAGGAGGGCCGCAAGGTGTTTCGCGAAGTGGTGCCGATGGTCTCGGAGATGATCGTCGACCACGCCGGCGAGCTGGGCCTGGAGCCGACCGCCCTGAAGCGCCTGTGGCTGCACCAGGCCAACATCAACATGAACGAGATGATCGGCCGCCGGGTCCTCGGCCGCGAGCCGGCGCCGAGCGAGAACGTGATCATCCTGGACGAATACGCCAACACCTCGTCGGCCGGCTCGATCATCGCCTTCCACAAGGCCAACGACGACTTCGCCCCGGGCGAGACGGGCCTGATCTGCTCGTTCGGCGCCGGCTATTCGGCAGGGACCGTGTTCGTCCGCAAGCGGTGAAGGCTCAGCCGGCTGGCGCGGCGCTCGCGGCGGGCGGCGCGCTGGGCGGCGCCGGATGCGCCGCCTTCCAGTCCATGGCCTTGCGCAGGCGGCTGCCCACCGAGGGGTGGTTGTAGAAGATCGCCTCCTCCAGCGGGCCCGGCGTGGCGGCGCGGTAGGCGACGGTCTTCATCAGGGCGCGGGCGAAGCCGTCGGGCTCGTTCACATGCTGCAGCGAGTAGGTGTCGGCCTCGGACTCCGCAGCGCGGGTGATGGCGTTGACCAGCGGCGTCGCCAGGAGGCCAAGCACGGCCACCAGGATCACCAGCACCGGATAGCCCGCCGGGTCGGCGATGCCGCGCACGCCCTGGGCGCCGGCCACCCGCGCCACCCAGGGAAACAGCCGGTCGGTGAGCACGAAGCCCACCAGCGCCAGGGCCGCCAGCAAGGCCGAGTCCCGCAGCGCGTGCTGCATCACATAGTGGCCGACCTCGTGGCCCACCACGGCCTTCACCTCGGCCACGTCCACGCCCTCGCGGAACATGGTGTCGCTCATGGCGATGCGGGCTGTGCCGAAGAGGCCCGCGGCGTTGGCGGTGTAGCGATTGGACTGCTTGGAGCCGTTGTAGACGTAGATCTTGTCGGGCGGGATGTGGCTGGCCACGGCGATCTGCACCACCGCGTCCCGCACCGGCCCCGGCGGCGCCGGGCGGTAGGTGTTGTAGAGCGGCTCGATATAGAGCGGCTGCAGCACGAAGACGCCCAGGATGAAGATTGCCGTCACGCCCGTCCCCCACAGCCACCAGCTGCGCGGTGCGCGGCGGATCAGGAGGTAGAGGGCCTCCATCAGCACGGTGAGCATGACGAGGCCGACCCCAAGGCCGACGGCCTGTTCGGTGAGCCAGCCCCCCAGCGCCTGGCTGGTCATTCCGTACTGCCGCTCGCGCCACCAGTGGGCGTAGGCGTTCCAGGGCAGTTCGAGGACGAAGTCAGCCAGCAGGAAGACGGCCAGCACCGCGAAGACCACCAGGAACGGCCGCGGCCGGCGCTGCTCCAGGCGCGCCCGCAGCCGCACCAGGACACCGGTCCGCAGCACGATCCAGGCTGCCGCCACCGAGGCCACGGCGTCCCACAGCAGCAGCCAGTAACCCCCGTGGGTATAGGCCAGCGCCTTGGCGTGCGCGGCCGGCGAGATGGTCGCCAGATAGGCCGCCGTCGCTGCGGCCGGATCGAAGCCAGGTGTCATCGCAGGTCTCCCACCGGCCAAGCGTGACCACAGACCGGGGCGCTTGTCTGGGGGAAATTCGCGCTAAGGTCGGTGTTCCCTGGGGAGGATCACATGACTCTGCGCCTTGCCGGCCCGCTCGCCGCCGCCCTGCTCGCCGCCGCGACCGCGCAGGGGGCGCCGCCGCCCCGTTACGACCTGCTGATTCGCGGCGGGACGATCTACGACGGCTCCGGCGGGGCGCCGTTCACGGGCGACGTGGCGGTGAAGGGCCAGCGGATCGTCTATGTGGGCCCGCACGCGCCCGGCCCGGCGGCGAAGGTTGTCGACGCCCGCGGCAAGGCCGTCGCGCCGGGCTTCATCAACATGCTGAGCTGGTCGAACGAGAGCCTGATCGAGGACGGCCGCGGCCTCTCGGAGCTGAAGCAGGGCGTAACCCTGGAGGTCATGGGCGAAGGCGACTCCATGGGCCCGCTGACGCCGAAGATGAAGGCGCTGGCGGTGCAGCGGCAGTCCGACATCCGCTATCCGATCACCTGGACCAGCCTCGACGAATATCTGCGCGGCCTGGCCGCCAAGGGCGTCTCGGTGAATGTGGCCTCGTTCGTCGGCGCGACCACGGTGCGGGCCTATGTGCTGGGCGAGGAGGACGTGCAGCCGACGCCGGCCCAGCTGGCGCAGATGCGCGGCCTGGTGAAGGCGGCCATGCAGGACGGCGCCATGGGCGTGGGCTCGTCGCTGATCTATTCGCCGGCCAACTACGCAAAGACTGACGAGCTGGTCGCCCTGGCCACCGAGGCCGGCAAGTGCGGCGGCTTCTACATCAGCCACATGCGCTCGGAGGGCGACCGGCTGGTGGAGGCGGTGGACGAGCTGATCGACATCTCCAAGCGCTCCGGCGCCCCGGCGGAGATCTACCACCTGAAAGCGGCCGGCCGGTCCAACTGGCCCAAGCTGGACACCGCCCTCGCCCACATCGACGCCGCGCGCGCCGGCGGCCAGCGGATCACGGCCGACATGTACACCTACACCGCCGGCGCCACCGGCCTGGACGCGGCCATGCCCCCGTGGGTGCAGTCCGGCGGGCTGGAGGCCTGGATCGAGCATCTGAAGGACCCGGCCACCCGGGCCAAGGTGCTGGCCGAGATGCGGGCCGACAAGCCGACCTACGAGAACCTCTACCACCACGCTGGCGCCGACGGGACGCTGCTGCTGGCCTTCAAGAACCCCAAGCTGAAACCCCTCACGGGCAAGACCCTGGCCGAGGTGGCGAAGATGCGCGGGGAGAGCCCGGAGGACACCGCCATCGACCTGGTGATCGAGGACGGCACGCGGGTGGGCGTGGCCTATTTCCTGATGAGCGAGGAGAACGTCGCCCGCCAGACCGCCCTGCCCTACGTCAGCTTCGGCTCCGACGAGGCCGGCCAGGCGCCGGAGGGTCCGTTCCTGCTGTCGGCGCCGCATCCACGCGCCTACGGCAACTTCGCCCGCTTCCTGGCGCGGTACGTGCGCGACGAGAAGCGCACCAGCCTGGCCGACGCGGTGCGCAAGCTCTCGGCCCTGCCCGCCCACAACCTGGGGCTCCACGACCGCGGCACGCTGAAGGCCGGGAACTTCGCCGATGTGGTGGTCTTCGACCCGGCGGCGATCCAGGACCACGCCACCTTCGAAAAACCCGCCCAGTTCGCCACCGGCGTCGAGGCGGTGGTGGTCAATGGGTCTCTCGCCCTGGAGCACGGCGAGGCCACCGCGGCGCGGCCGGGCCAAGTGGTCCGCGGCCGCGGCTGGACCGGCTGGAAAGACGGAGGGTGCCGGAACCGCGCAGGCGATTGGAGCTGGTAGAGCGGCCCCTGTTCCCTTCCCACAAAGTGGGAAGGGGGGACCGCTCGCCGCAGAGCGAGCGGTGGGAAGGGCAGGCCGCGGCGCGACGGTGGTCAAGCAGCGCCAACGCCGCGCTTGACGCCTGCCCTCTCCACCCCCCGCTCTCCGCGACGCTCGGCGGGCGGTCCCCCTCTCCCACTGCGTGGGAGAGGAACGCCGGATGACCTACCGATCCTTCTCGCGCTCGCCCAAGGCCGCTTGCGCCGCGGCCAGGCGGGCGATGGGGACGCGGTAGGGCGAGCAGCTGACGTAGTCGAGGCCGACGCTCTCGCAGAACTGGATGCTGGCCGGGTCGCCCCCGTGCTCGCCGCAGATGCCCAGCTTGACGTCCGGCCGGGCGGCGCGGCCGCGTTCGGCGGCGATGCGGATGAGGTCGCCCACACCCTCCTGGTCCAGGCTGACGAAGGGGTCTTTGTCGAAGATGCCCTTGTCGATGTAGGCGTTCAGGAACCGGCCGGAGTCGTCGCGGCTGATGCCGAAGGTGGTCTGGGTCAGGTCGTTGGTGCCGAAGGAGAAGAACTCGGCATGGGCGGCCAGGTCCGCGGCGCGGATCGCGGCGCGGGGCAGCTCGACCATGGTGCCCACCATGTACTGGATGGGGCAGTCCCGCTCGGCGATCACTTCCTTGGCCGTGCGGTCGGTGAGCTCGCGCAGAAACTTCATCTCCTCGCCCTTGGCGACCAGGGGGTGCATGATTTCCGGGATCGGCGCGGGCCGCCCCGCCGCGACCACCTCGCAGGCGGCCTCGATGATGGCGCGCACCTGCATCTCGTAGATCTCGGGATAGGAGACCCCCAGGCGGCAGCCGCGATGGCCCAGCATGGGGTTCACCTCGTGCAGCTCCTGGGCCCGGCGCAGCAGCTTGGCGGGGTCCAGGCCCGTGGCCTCGGCGACCGCGGCCACGTCCTCCTCGTTGTGCGGCAGGAACTCGTGCAGCGGCGGGTCCAGCAGCCGGATGGTGACCGGCAGGCCCTCCATGATCTTGAACAGCTCCACGAAGTCCTGGCGCTGCATGGGCAGGATCTTGGCCAGGGCCAGACGGCGACCGGCTACATCGTCGGCCAGGATCATCTCGCGCACGGCGGCGATCCGGGCCGGGTCGAAGAACATGTGCTCGGTGCGGCAGAGGCCGATGCCCTCGGCGCCGAACTGGCGGGCCGTCTGGGCGTCGAGCGCGGTCTCGGCGTTGGCGCGCACCTTCAGGCGGCGCACCTCGTCGGCCCAGCCCATCAGCGTACCGAAGTCGCCCGAGAGCTCGGGCTCGATCATCTTCACCGCGCCCTGCAGCACCTCGCCGGTGGAGCCGTCGATGGTGACGATGTCGTAGGCGCGGATGGTCTTGCCGCGGGCGTGGAACTCGCCGGCCCGCGCATCGATGTGGATCTCGCCGGCGCCGGAGACGCAGGGCCGGCCCATGCCGCGCGCCACCACGGCCGCGTGGCTGGTCATGCCGCCGCGGGCGGTGACGATGCCGCGGGCGGCGTCCATGCCGCGGATGTCCTCAGGCGAGGTCTCCTCGCGCACCAGGATCACCGCCTCGCCGGAGCCGCCCAGCTTCTCGGCCTCCTCCGCCGTGAACACCACCTTGCCGGTGGCCGCGCCGGGGCTGGCCGGCAGGCCTGTGGCGATCACGTCGCGCGGGCTGGCCGGGTCGATGGTCGGGTGCAGCAGCTGGTCCAGGCTGGCGGGCTCGACGCGCATCACCGCCTCGCCCTTGGTGATCAGGCCCTCGCTGGCCAGGTCCACCGCCACCTTCAGCGCCGCCTTGGCGGTGCGCTTTCCGTTGCGGGTCTGCAGCATGTAGAGCCGGCCCTGCTCCACCGTGAACTCGATGTCCTGCATGTCGCGGTAGTGCTTCTCGAGCTTTTCCACGACCTGCTTGAACTGGGCGAAGACCTCGGGCAGCGCCTCTTCCATCGAGGGGTTGGCGTCACCCATCTCCTCGCGCGCCACCTTGGTCAGGGGCTGGGGCGTGCGGATGCCGGCCACCACGTCCTCGCCCTGGGCGTTGATCAGGAACTCGCCGTAGAGGCGGTTGTCGCCGGTGGAGGGGTTGCGGGTGAAGGCCACGCCCGTGGCGGACCCGTCGCCCATGTTGCCGAACACCATGGACTGGACGTTGACCGCCGTGCCCCAGCTTTCCGGGATGTCGTGCATGCGGCGGTAGAACTTGGCGCGGTCGTTCATCCAGCTGGCGAAGACGGCGCCGATGGCGCCCCACAGCTGGGCGTGCGGGTCCTGCGGAAAGGGCTTGCCCAGCTCGTTCTGGACGGCGGACTTGTAGTCGGCGACCACCGCCTCCCAGTCCTCGGCGGAGAGCCCGGTGTCGACGTAGACGTCCAGGCGGTCCTTATGCTCGTCCAGGATCTCCTCGAACATGTGGTGGTCCAGGTCGAGGACCACGTTCGAGTACATCTGGATGAAGCGGCGGTAGCTGTCGAAGGCGAAGCGGCGGTCGCCGGAGAGCTTGGCCAGCCCCTCCACTGTCTCGTCGTTGAGGCCGAGGTTGAGGACCGTGTCCATCATGCCCGGCATCGAGGCGCGCGCGCCCGAACGGACCGAGACCAGCAGCGGGTTGGCCGGATCGCCGAAGCTCTTGCCGGTGATCTGCTCCACCTTGGCCAGGCCCGTCTCCACCTGTTCCTTCAGGTCGGCGGGGTAGCTGCGGCCGTTGGCGTAGTAGTGGGTGCAGGCCTCGGTGGTGATGGTGAAGCCCGGCGGCACCGGCAGGCCCAGCGACGACATCTCCGCCAGGTTGGCGCCCTTGCCCCCCAGCAGGTTCTTCATCGAGGCGTCGCCGTCGGCCGAACCGCCGCCGAAGGCATAGACCCAACGCGTCTTCACCATCGTCTCGGCCATACGTCTTCGTCCCTCTGCTAGAGCCTGTCCCGTTTTGATGTTCCATCAAAACGGGAAGAACAGGCTCGCCACTTAAGTCGACGAGCACGATTCAGACTCTTGTCGATGCCGACAAAAGTCATCGTGCTCTAGCCCGTAACCTGCGAGAAATCCGCCACCTGCCCCATGGCGTCGCGGACCTTCGCCAAAAGGCGGAGGCGGTTTTCCCGTTCCGTCGATATCTCGGAATTCACTAACACCTTGTCGAAGAAGGCGTCGACCGGCGCACGGAGGCCGGCGAGCATGCGCATGGCGCCCGCAAAGTCCTCGGCGGCAAGGGCCTGCGTCAGCGGCTCATCCAGCGAGCTGACGTGGACGAGCAGCGCCTGCTCGGTCCCGTCCATGCCGGGATAGATCTGCGGAGCTCCTACCGGCAGCGGGCCCTTCTTCTCCTCGGCCTTGAGGATGTTCACGGCCCGC
Organism: Caulobacterales bacterium; assembly: GCA_019510435.1. Lineage (GTDB taxonomy): Bacteria > Pseudomonadota > Alphaproteobacteria > Caulobacterales > Caulobacteraceae > Phenylobacterium. The sequence continues at coordinate 25,887 of JAEKKJ010000034.1, forward strand.
TTGTAGCCGGCGAGCAGGTTCTTGCCGTCCTCGGCCCCAAGGAACGCGCCCAGCGCCTGCACCCGCGCCACGATCCGCACCAGGTCGTCGTCGCCGAGCGCGAAGACCGCGTCCACCAGGTCATGCCGCTGGCCCTCGTCGCGCAGCTGGACCTTCAGGCGGTCGGCGAGGAAGGCGATGAGGTCGTCGGCGGCGAAGGCCTTCAGGGGCAAGCGCGACTGGTTGGCCAGCACGATGCGGATCACACCCAGCGCGGCGCGGCGCAGGGCGAAAGGATCGCGGCTACCGGTCGGCTTCTCGCCGATGCCGAAGAAGCTCACCAGGGTGTCGAGCTTGTCGGCCAGGGCCACCGTGGCCGCCACCGGGTCGGAGGGGACCTCGTCGCTCGGGCCTTGCGGCTTGTAGTGCTCGCGGATCGCAGTGGCGACGGCCGGGTCCAGCCCCTCGCCGGCCGCGTAGTAGCCGCCCATGATCCCCTGCAGTTCGGGGAACTCGCCGACCACGCCGGTCCCGAGGTCGGCCTTGCAAAGGCTGGCGGCCTCAGCGGCCTTGGCGCGCACGGTGTCGTCCCCCGGGGCGACATAGGGCGCCAGGGTCTCGGCCAGGCTCACGATCCGCTGGACGCGGTCGTACATGGTCCCGAGCTTGGCGTGGAAGGTGACGCCCTTCAGCTTCTCCAGGCGGTCTTCCAGGCGGACCTTCCTGTCCTCCTCCCAGAAGAACCGCGCGTCGGAGAGGCGGGCGGAGAGCACCTTGGCGTTGCCGCGCGCGATGGTGGCGCCGCCGTCGCGGGCGGCGATGTTGGCCACCGAGACAAAGTGCGGGGCGAGCTTGCCGGTGGCCGGGTCGCGCACGGCGAAATAGCGCTGGTGCACGCGCATGGAGGTGCGGATCACCTCCGGCGGCAGGTCGAGGAACGCCGGGTCCATGTCGCCCAGCACCGGGACCGGCCATTCGGTCAGCCCCGCCACCTCGTCCAGCAGGCCCTGGTCCTCCACGAGCTCCAGGTTGCGCGCGAAGCAGAGGGTCTTGGCGGCCTCCAGGATGCGGGTCTTCCGCTCGTCGGCGTCCAGCACCACGTAGCGGCGCTCCAGGCCGTCGCGGTAGTGTTCGAAGTCCTTGGCCAGGAAGGGCTGGGCGTCACCCATGAAGCGGTGGCCGACGGTGGAGCCGCCGCTCTCGTGGCCGTCGATGGCGAAGGGCACGACCTCGCCGTCGAAGACGCAGAGGATGCCCCGCAGCGGACGCACCCAGCGCAGCTTGGAGACCCCCGAGACCATCGATTTCGGCCAGGGGAAGTCGCGCACGATGGCCTCGACGATCTCGGCGACGATGGCAGGGGTGGCGCGGCCGGACCGGTGCAGGGTGGCGAACCAGACCCCGTCCTTCTCGGTGAGCTGGTCCTTGGTCAGGCCGTTCTTGCGCAGGAAGCCGTCCAGCGCCTGGTCGGGCGCGGAGGTGCGCGGGCCCTTGAGCTCCTCGTGGCGGTCCTTCTGGGCCGGCGGCAGGCCCTCGGCCACCAGGGTCAGGCGGCGCGCGCCGGCGAAGGTCTTCAGCGCCTCGGGCAGCAGCCCCTCGGCGGCCAGGCGCTCGCGCGCCATCCGCTCCAGGTCGCGCGCGGCCCCGGCCTGCATGCGCGCGGGGATTTCCTCGCTGAGGAGTTCGAGAAGCAGCTGGGGCATGGCTAGTTCGCGCCCTGCTCGGCGACCCAGGCCTCGGCGCACAGTTTGCAGAGGTCGCGGATGCGGCCAATGTAGCTCTGGCGCTCGGCCACGGCGATGGCGCCGCGGGCGTCCATGATGTTGAACAGGTGGCTGGCCTTCAGCACGTGGTCGTAGGCGGGCAGCGCCAGCGGCTGGCCCTGGCGGCCCCTGTGACCCAGGATGAAGCGGACCTGGGTCTCCATGTCCTCGAAGTGGCGCTTGGCGGTGGCCACGTCCGCCACCTCCAGCTCGAAGGCCGAGAACTGCTGCTCGTTGGGCAGGTAGATGTCGCCGTAGCTGAACTGGTCGTTGAAGCGCAGGTCGTAGACGTTCTCCACGTCCTGCAGATAGAGGCTGAGGCGCTCCAGGCCGATGGTCAGCTCGCCCGCCACCGGGAACACGTCCAGGCCGCCCACCTGCTGGAAGTAGGTGTACTGGGTGATCTCCATCCCGTCGCACCAGACCTCCCATCCAAAGGTACAGCTCCTGCAGGTTCGGCGGATTGGGCTTCAGGATCACCTGGTACTGGTGGTGCTGGTGCAGCCGGTTGGGGTTCTCGCCATAGCGCCCGTCGGCCGGCCGCCGCGACGGCTGGACATAGGCCACCTTCCACGGCTTGGGGCCCAGCGTGCGCAGCACGGTCATCGGCGACAGGGTGCCGGCCCCGACTTCCACATCGTAGGGCTGCAGAATCGCACAGCCCTGCCGGCTCCAGTAGTCGTGGAGCTTCAGGATAAGGCCCTGAAATGACAGCGGTTGATCGGGCATCTGGGGTGGCTTGTTCGCAGGCGCAAAAAAAGTCGGCGGACCATAGGGCCCGCCGACCTTTGCTTCAACCGCCCTGGGGACGTGTTTTTGGGCGGCCGTGTCGCGGGGGTCAGTTGCCCCGGGCGGCCGTGTGCTTGCCGGCGTTCGACAGCGGCTGGCCGTACTTCCTGCGGTTCTGCGGGGTGTCCGGGATCGGCCCGTTGGTGAGGGTGGTCGCCGTGTAGCTGGCGCCCTGGGCGTAGCTGGTGGCCGAGGGGGCGGAGGCCTGGGCGGTGACGTCGGTCGACGTCCCGGACGACACGGTGGTCGAGCTCGTGGTCGCCGAGCTCTGGTCCGCCGGGGCCGAGCCGAGCGGCACGGTCACCTTGTCCTGGTACTGTTTGTCGTCGGTGGGCGCGTGGGCACCGTTCCAGTCGCCGGTCACCGAGCCGGGCGTCGGCGCGGCCGCTGGTTGTGGTTGTTGCGCATAGGCTGCGCCACCCAGGAGGGTGACGGCGGCCGCGCCGGTGGCGAGATAGGAGAGCTTCATCGTCAGAACTCCGATTGATGGGCGCATTCCCGCCCCATCCTCGATGTGCTGACGCACTACGGCCCAGGCTGGCGTTGGTTCCCAGCCCGGGCCGCTTTTCGTGAGGTCAGGCGCCCGGGGTCGCGGGGGCCGCCGGGGCGGCCGCCATGGCGTCGGCGGGCGTCAGGACGTGGTCCACCACCTGCAGCAGGCCGCTGGCGGTCTGGACGTCGGACTGCAGGATGTCGGCGCCGCCGACCTTCAGCGCGTTCTCGTCGCTGCCGTCCAGCAGGATCTGCTGGCCCGCGGCCGAGGGGACCGGGCCCTTGGCGCCCTTGATCTTCGAGGCCGGGATCGGCGCGTTGACGATGTGCAGCAGCACGAACTTCTGCAGGCCCGGCTTGTCGGCCATCAGCTTGTCCAGCTGGCCGGCCGGCAGCGAGGCGAAGGCCGCGTCGGTGGGGGCGAAGACCGTGAGGTTCTTGTTGGTCTTCAAGAGGCCCGTGAGGTTGGTGGAGTCCACGGCCTTCACGAAGGTGGTGAACTGGCCGTTGAGCTTCAGGGTGTCCATCAGGTCGCCGTTCACGACCACCGGCTTGGCAAGGCCCGCGGCGGGCGCGGCCGGGGCGGCGGCCGTCGGGGCGGGGGCCTGGGCGCCGGCCGGCTTGGCGGCGGCGGTGGCGGACGGCGCGGCCTGGCTGACCGCGGCGGCCGTGCCCTGGCGGGCAGTGGCGGCCGGCGCGTCGGTGGTGGCCTTGCCGGTCTGCGCCTTGGCAGCCGCTTCCGTCTTCGGCGCCGCGGCCTGGGCGTGGGCCAGGGCGGGCGCGGCGAGGAGCGCTGCAGCGGAAACGGCGGTGAGGAGACGGGTCGGCGACATTCAACTTCCTTCAGTGTGCGGGCGGACCGGACGGACCGCGGGGATACGCTGGATAGGCCAAGACGGTTCCCGCGGCATGCACCGCAAGACTAGGCGTGGAAAGCGCCGGATTTACGACCGTCAGCGCGCCCGTCAAGCTCAGGATATGACCTCCCGTAGGCCATATCTGATCAATTCTACGGCGCCTTGACCATTCGGCGCCCAAGAAACGGGCGGGCATCGGCTTCTTCATCGAACCGTCAAGCCGGCGCGCCAGCCCCGGGCGCCCCCCGACATAGCGTTCGGCCGACCGGCGCTATGGGGAACTTCAAGAAGATCAACGGCGGCGGTCGCGAGAGCAATCGAGAGGGGTTGGCCCACCCTTTAGGGCCGGACGCGGGAGTGCGAGCGGATGAAACTCATCATGGCGATCGTCAAACCCTTCAAGCTGGACGACGTGCGCGAAGCGCTCGTCGGCGCCGGCGTGGAGGGGCTGACGGTCTCGGAGGTCAAGGGATATGGCCGGCAGAAAGGCCAGACCGAGATCTATCGGGGGGCGGAATACCAGATCAATTTCCTGCCCAAGGTGAAGCTGGAGGCCGTGGTGGACGACGCCGCGGCGGGCAAGGCCGTGGAGGCCATCAAGGCCGCGGCCGCCACCGGCAAGATCGGCGACGGCAAGATCTTCGTGCTCGACGTCTCGGAAGCGGTTCGCATCCGGACGGGCGAGACCGGCGCAGCGGCGCTTTAAGGACAAGGGGATTTAAGCGCATGAAATTCACAGCCATCAAAAG
>JAEKKJ010000007.1 GCA_019510435.1 Caulobacterales bacterium
TGCAGCGCTATGTCGACACCCTGATCGTCATCCCCAACCAGAACCTGTTCCGGGTGGCCAACGAGAAGACCACCTTCGCCGAGGCCTTCGGCATGGCGGACCAGGTGCTGCACTCGGGCGTGCGCTCGATCACCGACCTGATGGTGCTGCCGGGCCTGATCAACCTCGACTTCGCCGACGTCCGCACGGTGATGACCGAGATGGGCAAGGCGATGATGGGCACCGGCGAGGCCGCGGGCGAGGACCGGGCCCTGATGGCCGCCCAGAACGCCATCCAGAACCCCCTGCTGGACGAGATCTCCCTGAAGGGCGCCAAGGCCGTGCTGGTGAACGTCACCGGCGGCCTGGACATGACCCTGCTGGAGGTCGACGAGGCCGCCAACGCCATCTCCGAGCAGGTGGACCCGGAAGCCAACATCATCTTCGGCGCGGCGTTCGACCCGACGCTGGAGGGGATGATCCGCGTGTCGGTGGTCGCCACCGGCATGGACGGCGCCTCGATCGCCGCCATCGAGCCCAAGCTGGAGCGCCGCTCGCTCACCGCCGAGCCGCTGCGCGCCACGGTGACGCCGCGCGCGGCCGAGCCGGTGGCCGCCGAGCTGGAGCCTGCGCCGCTGATGGCCCAGGCCGAGGCCCCGCTGGAGGCGGCGCTCGAAGAGGAGCAGCCCGATATCTTCGCCGCGGCGGCCGAGCCCGCCCCGGCCATCGTGCAGCCCATGACCCGCATCGTCGACCCGGCCGTGGCTGACGCCGACGAGCTGGACGAGCCGCTGTTCGCCGAGCCGGCTTTCGAGCCGCGCCGTCCGCGCGGCGGGTTCCTCAGCATCTTCGGCGGCCGCCCGCGCTACGACAGTTCGCAGCCCGCGCCGGCTCCGATGGCGTCCGCGCCGGCCTCGCGTCCGGTCGCTTCGGCGGCCCCGGTCCGCGGCGGCGCCCAGCCGCTGGAGGCCCAGGTCCCTGCGGAGGACCTCGACCACGCCGAGGACCTGGAGATCCCGTCGTTCCTGCGCCGCCTGGCGAACTGAGCTCGCGGAACGCGATCTGTCGATAGGGTTGCCGGCGCGTCACAAACGGGGCGCGCCGACGGCAAATCTCCTCGAAAACGTCACACCGCCGGAACGCGAAAACCGCTAGAATCCTTCCGAGCCTCGGAGTTCGGGAGGACGCGTATGAGCCACCAACGTATCATCCTGGTGTCGCCCCTGGCCGATGGCTGGGCGGTGCTGTGCGCCGGTATCGAGCCCCTGGTGTTCCGCTCGGGCGGCCGCGCGGAGGCCCAGGCCAAGCGGCTGGCGCAGTGCCTGGCCAAGCTGGGCCGGGCGGTGCAGGTGCGCATCCTGGACCGCGCGCGCAACCTCGTCGGGACCCAGCTCTACCCGGCCACATAAGGCCTTTCGCGACCCCTTTCCCAAAGGTTGACGCCGCCCTGCAGCCGCGCTTTGCTGCGCGCCTAAACCCTTGCCAGATCAAGGCCTTGCGGGGTCCGCGGGTTAACGGATCCTGAAGCGAAACATTGCGAAACACCAAGTGTTTTGCTGCGTTGCGTCAAGCAGCTTAGCTCGGGCGTTGGGGGACAAGGCACGGTCTCAGCACCGCGTATCGTTGCAGGAAGGTCCACCTTGGCCGCACCGGTTTTCCAACAGACCGTCCGCGCGCCCGCGCTGTTCGCGGGGGTGGGGGTCCACACGGGTGAGTACACCCGCGTCACCGTGCGCCCGGCCGCGGCCGGCGCTGGCATCGTCTTCGTGCGCACCGACGTCCGCGACCGCGACAACCGCGTGCCCGCGATGGGCGAGGCGGTGTGCAAGACCCAGCTGGGCACCGTGATCGGCAATGCCGACGGCGTCACCGTCGCCACCATCGAGCACCTGATGTCCGCCTTCGCCATGCTGGGCGTCGACAATGCGGTGGTCGAGCTGGACGGGCCCGAGATGCCGATCATGGACGGCTCTGCGGCGCCCTTCGTGCGCGTCCTGGACCGCGCGGGCCTCCGCCTGCAGGACGCGCCCCGCGACTACATCGAGATCCTGGACGCGGTCGAGGTGGTGGACGGCGACAAGCGCGCGACCCTGCGGCCGGCCGACGGCTTCGAGGTCGCCTTCGAGATCGCCTTCCCCACCGCCGCCATCGGCCGCCAGGTCATCGACCTCTTCATGGACGAGGCGGCCTTCCGCACCGAACTGGCCGACTGCCGCACCTTCGGCTTCCTGCGCGAGGTGGAGGCCCTGCGCGCCATGGGCCTGGCCCGCGGCGGCTCCATGGAGAACGCCGTGGTGATCGACGGCGACCGGATCCTCAACCCGGAGGGCCTGCGCCGCCCCGACGAGTTCGTGCGCCACAAGGCCCTCGACGCCATCGGCGACCTCTACCTGCTGGGCGGCCCGCTGCTGGGCCGCTTCGAGGGCGTGCTGGCCGGCCATGGCCTGAACAACGCCCTGGTTCGCGCCCTGCTGGCCCGGCCCGACGCCTGGCGCTGGACGACCCTGGCCGAAGAGCTGCGCCAGGCGGTCTAGGATTTCCTTATCTCTCCCCTTCATGGGGAGGTTGGCGAGCCCCCGGGTCCGGCCTCTTGGCGAGCCCGAGGACAGGCTTCGCGAGACGGGTGGGGAGACCAAGACCGGACGCTGAGCCCGGTCGTGGCTTCCTCACCCTGATCGCTTCGCGATCTGTCCCTCCCCATCAAGGGAGGGAACACGACTCCCCGATGCGACTGCGCCGCCGTTTGCGCGCCACACTCGCTAGTGTAGAAGCGACTCTCCGCGTGGGGGCGCGCGATCGTCTTGAGGTGAAGGTGTCTCTGGTTTCCAAATCCGCGAAGGTGGCCCTGGTCGCCACCATGTGCGCCCTTGCCGTCGCCGGTTGCGCCGGCCGCTCCAAGAAGAACAAGCCCCACTTGGCCTATGAGGAGCGCCCCGTGGAGCTGCTCTACGCCACGGGCGCGGACCGGCTGGACAAGCGCCAGTGGACCCAGGCGGTCGACTACTTCCAGGAGGTGGAGCGCCAGCACCCCTATTCGGAGTGGTCGCGGCGGGCGATGCTGATGCAGGCCTACGCCCACTACGAGGCCAACGACTATTCCGAGGCGATCGCCGACGCCGATCGGTTCATCCAGCTCTATCCCGGCAACCAGGCCGCCGCCTACGCCCACTACATCAAGGCCGTCTGCTACTTCGAGCAGATCGTCGACGTGAACCGGGACCAGGCCTCCACCGGCCAGGCGCTGGAGGCCCTGCGCGACGTGGCCCAGCGCTATCCGGCCACCGAATACGCCCACGACGCCCGCCTGAAGATCGACATGGTCAACGACCAGCTGGCCGGCAAGGAAATGACCATCGGCCGCTGGTACCTGCGCCAGGGCGACACCCTGGCGGCCGTGAACCGGTTCAAGACCGTGGTCGACCGCTACCAGACCACCAGCCACGCGCCCGAGGCGCTGTACCGCCTGGTCGAGGGCTACCTGACCCTGGGCCTGCTGGAAGAGGCCAAGCGCAACGGGGCGGTGCTGGGCTACAACTATCCCGGCGATCCCTGGTACTCGGACGCCTATCGGCTCTTGACCAGCAAGGGCCTCAAGCCCGCCGTCGAGCCCAAGGGCGGCGGCAAGCACGGCCTGATCCACCTGCCGTTCCGCAAGGACAAGGGCCAGACGGTCCGCCCGCCCCAGGCCGCGCCGGCGGTGAAGACCGCCGACGCCGGCTCCACGGCCGCCACGACCGAGGCCGCGGCCCCGACGACGGACGCTGCCGCGGCGCCGGCGGCTGCGCCCGAAACGCCCGCGCCGGCCCAGCCGAAGAAGAAGCGCTTCCACCTGCCGTTCACGAAGTAGGCGAGGGCGCTTCAACCGGCGCTGATTCCATACGATCCTGGCCCTGATGCTGATCGGCCTGCAGATCCGTGACGTGGTGCTGATCGAGGCGCTGGACCTGTCCATCGGCCCGCGCCTCACTGCGCTCACCGGCGAGACCGGGGCCGGCAAGTCGATCATCCTGGACGCCCTGGGCCTGGCCACCGGCGCGCGCGGCGACGCGGGCCTGGTGCGGCGCGGCGCGCCCCAGGCGGTGGCCGCCGCAGTCTTTGCCCCCGCGCCCGACCATCCGGTCTGGGCGCTGCTGGAGGACAAGGGCCTGGCCTATGCCCGCGACGAGGACCTGGTCCTGCGCCGCACATTGAGCGCCGACGGCCGCAGCCGCGCCTTCGTCAACGACCAGGCCACAGGCGTCGGCGTGCTCAAGGAGCTGGGCGAGGCGCTGCTGGAGGTGCACGGCCAGCACGAGACCGTGGGCCTGCTGGACGCGCGCACCCACCGACCGCTGCTGGACGCCTACGGTGGGCTGGAGGGGCTTGGCGCCGAGGTCGCCGCCGGCTGGCGGGCCTGGCGCGAGGCGGCCCAGCGGGCCGAGGCGCTGCGGGCGGACGTGGCGCGCGCGGCGGCCGAGACCGAGGAGCTGACCTTCCGCCTCTCCGAGCTGGACCGGCTGGACCCGCGCGAAGGCGAGGAGACCGAGCTCGCAGAACAGCGCGCCGTGCTGGGCGCGGCCGAGAAGGCCCTGACCGACATCGCCAGCGCGCGCGAGGCCTTCGACGGGCTAGGCGGCCGCGTCGCCGCCGCGATTCGGGCCCTGGAGCGGGCGCGCGAGCGGGCCCTGGCCGCGGGCGCGGCGGCGGACGGCTCGGCAGTGGCCCGTGTGGCCGCCGCGGCCGAGGCCCTGGACCGGGTGCTGGTGGAGGCCACCGAGGCGGAGGCCGCCATCGACGCGGCCGCAGGCGCCTTCGACTTCGAACCCGATCGGCTGGAGAAGACCGAGGAGCGGCTGTTCGACCTGCGGGGCCTGGCGCGCAAGCTGGGTGTGGCGGTGGAGGCGCTGCCGGGCCTGCGCCTCAGCTTCGCCGGGCGCCTGCGGGCGGTGGAGAGTTCCGAGGCGGCGCTGAAGGCGGCGGAGGCCGCGGTGGCGGCGGCGCGGGCGGCCTATCTGGAGGTCGCCCGGCGGCTCAGCGACGCGCGCCGCGCGGCCGGCGAGCGGCTGGCGGCGGCGGTAATGGGCGAACTCGCGCCGCTCAAGCTGGACAAGGCCCGGTTCCGGGTCGCCGTGGAGCCGCTCGCCGAGGACCGCGCCGGCGTCGCGGGCCTGGACCGGGTGGCCTTCGAGATCGCCACCAACCCCGGCGCGCCGTTCGGAGACCTGGGCGCCATCGCCTCGGGCGGCGAGCTGGCCCGCTTCGCCCTGGCGCTCAAGGCCTCGCTGGCCGGCCGCGCGGCGGGGGCTCAACCGCTGATGATCTTCGACGAGGTGGACCAGGGCGTCGGCGGTGCGGTGGCCGACGCCGTGGGCCTGCGCCTGAAGCGGCTGGCCGCGGCGGCGCAGGTGCTGGTGGTGACCCACAGCCCGCAGGTCGCCGCCCGCGCCGAGGCCCACTGGCGCATCGCCAAGGCCGGCGATGGTGAGCGCCTGCGCACCGCCGTCGAGGTGCTTTCCCCCGCCGACCGCGAAGAAGAGATCGCCCGCATGCTCGCCGGCGCCCAAATCACCGACGCCGCCCGCGCCGCGGCGAGAGCGCTGATGGAGGCCTAGGTTCCTCTCCCGCTTGCGGGAGAGGGGGACCGCCCGCCGAAGAGCGGGTGGTGGAGAGGGAAAGCGCAGCCTACCGGCTCGCCACCCGCTCCAGCGCCGTCAGGATGACCGCGTCGGTGACGCCGCTGAGGTCGCGATAGACGGCTCCCGCCGCAACGCGCAACACCCGGATGCCACGGCTGTCCAGCCAGCGATCCCGCGCATCGTCCTTGGCCTGCTTCTCGTCGTCTCAGTGGGTCGCGCCGTCCACCTCGACCGCGAGGCGGGCCGCAGGGCAATAGAAGTCGAAGATCATGGACTCGTAGGCGAACTGCCGGCGGAAGATTGGCCTGTCTGGAGCCCGGCCCTTGAGGCGCGTCCAGAGTAGGACTTCCGGATCGGTCATGGCCTTACGGAACGCCCGGGCGCGGGCGACGATCAACTTGGATGTCCGGGGGGCCATGCAGGCGGCTTTCCCTCTCCACCCCGCGCTCTTCGGCGCGCGGTCCCCCTCTCCCGCATGCGGGAGAGGAACTGAAACAAATCATGAACAAAAGTTGGCGTCTGGTCAAGGCTAGGGCTTCCGCCTCCGCCTCGGGGCAGGTTAGACGTTGCGCCATGGCGACTGTCCTCACCCCCGTCTCCGACCTCACCGAGCCCGAAGCCCTCGCCGAGCTGACCGCGCTGGCCGACGAGATCGCGGCGCATGACATCCGCTATCACCAGCAGGACGACCCGACGATCTCGGACGCCGACTATGATGCGCTGAAGCGGCGCAATGCGGAGATCGAGGCGCGTTTTCCGCATCTGGTGCGGGACAATTCGCCGAGCCTGCGGGTGGGCGCCGCGCGGGCCGAGCAGTTCGCGCCGGTGACGCACGGCGTGCCGATGCTGAGCCTGGACAACGCCTTCTCCGACGCCGACGCCATCGAGTTCGACGCCCGGGTGCGGCGGTTCCTGAAGCTGGACGAGCCGGTGAGCTATACGGCCGAGCCGAAGATCGACGGCCTGTCCTGCTCGATCCGCTACGAGAACGGCGTGCTGGTCCAGGCCGCGACGCGCGGCGACGGGCGGGTGGGCGAGGACGTCACCGCCAATGTCCGCACCGTGACCGAGATCCCCAAGCGGCTGTCGGGGACCGGCTTCCCGGACGTGATCGAGATCCGCGGCGAGGTCTACCTGGGCCATGCGGAGTTCGCGGCCCTGAACGCGGCCGCCGAGGCGGCGGGGCAGAAGACCTATGCCAACCCCCGCAACGCCGCCGCGGGCTCGCTGCGCCAGATCGACCCGAAGATCACCGCCGCCCGGCCGCTGCGCTTCTTCGCCTATGCCTGGGGCCTGATCAGCGCGCCGTTCGCCGAGACCCAGTGGGCCGCGCTGCGCAAGCTCCGGGAATGGGGCTTCCAGGTCACCCCGCAGTCGGAGTGCGTGAAGGGGCCGGAGGGCCTGCTCGCGGCCTATGCGAAGATGGAGCAGGCGCGGCCGCACCTGGGCTTCGACATCGACGGGGTGGTCTACAAGGTGGACCGCCTGGACTGGCAGGCACGGCTGGGCTTCGTCTCCCGCGCGCCGCGCTGGGGCGTGGCCCGCAAGTTCCCGGCCGAACAGGCCCGCACCGTGCTGGAGGCGATCGACATCCAGGTCGGCCGCACCGGGGCCATGACGCCGGTGGCGCGGCTGACGCCGGTGACGGTCGGCGGCGTGGTGGTGACCAACGCCACCCTGCACAACGCCGACGAGATCGCGCGGCTGGACGTGCGGATCGGCGACACGGTGATCCTGCAGCGCGCCGGGGACGTGATCCCCCAGATCCTGGCCGTCGTTCCCGAGGAGCGGCCGGCGGACGCGCAGCCCTACGACTTCCCCCACGCCTGCCCCTGCCCGCTGCACACCGAGGTGGTGCGCGAGACCACGGCCTCCGGGGCCGAGACGGTGGTGCGCCGCTGCTCGGGCGAGTTCGCCTGCCCGTTCCAGAAACTGGCCCACCTGCGCCACTTCGTCAGCCGTCGGGCCTTCGACATCGAGGGCCTGGGCGAGAAGCAGCTGACGCTCTTCACCGAGCGCGGCTGGCTGAGCTCGCCGGCTGACATCTTCCGCCTGCACGAGAAGCGCGCCGAGCTCCTGGAGACCGAGCGCTTCGGCGAGACCAGCGTCACCAATCTGCTGGCCAATATCGAGGCGCGGCGGACGATCTCGCTGGACCGGTTCATCTACGGCCTGGGCGTGCGCCACGTCGGCGAGACCACGGCGGTGGTCATGGCCCGCGGCTACGGGACGGTGGAGGCGTTGCTGGAGGCCATGGACAAGGTGGCCGCCCGCGACCCCGAGGCGGTCGAGGAGCTGGACGCCCTGGACCAGATCGGCGGGGCGGTGATCGAGGCCGCGGCGGCGTTCTTCGCCGAGGACCACAACCGCGCCATGGTCCAGGACCTGAAGGCCCAGCTGCAGGTGCAGCCGGCCGAACAGCCCAAGACCGACACGGCGGTGGCCGGCAAGACCGTGGTGTTCACCGGCGCTTTAGAGCGCATGACCCGCGACGAGGCCAAGGCCCAGGCCGAACGGCTGGGCGCCAAGGTCTCGGGCTCGGTGTCCAAGAAGACCGACATCGTGGTGGCGGGGCCGGGCGCCGGCTCGAAGCTGAAGACCGCGGCGGAACTGGGCATCCAGGTGATGACCGAGGACGAGTGGATCGCCCTGGTGGGGGGATGATGGCTTTCCCGCCGCCTCCCGCTTGACCGTCCGGCGCGCTCTAGGCATCGCTGGCGCACCAGCCGGAGCTTAGCGATGAACCCGTTCCCCGACGACATCTTCACCGAGCCGGAGGATGTCGATCCCAACACCCTCGACAACCTGGGTCCGCTGCGGCGGCTGGCGGGGATCTGGGAAGGCCGCAAGGGGATCGACCTCAATCCCAAGGCCGAGGGTCCGGAGCGGCGGGAATATATCGAGCGCATCGAGATGCAGCCGATCGACCCGCAGGCCAACGGCCCGCAGCTGCTCTACGGCCTGCGCTACCACATCCACATCATCGCCACCGACGAGGACGGCACCTTCCACGACCAGGTGGGCTACTGGCTGTGGGAGCCGGCGACCGGCCTCGTCATGCAGACCGTGGCCATTCCGCGCGGCCAGGTGGTGCTGGCGGGTGGGCGGGCGGCGGCGGACGGCGTGTCGCTGGTGGTGGAGGCTGCGCGCGGCTCCACCGAGTTCGGGATCGCCTCGACCGCCTTCCTGGAGCATGCCTTCCGCACCGACTCCTACCGGCTGGAGATCACCTTCGACGCGGACGGGGGCTGGTCATATGTGTCCGACACCATGCTGGCGGTGCGCGGCGCGGCGGCGCCCTTCCGCCACCGGGACCGCAACGCCCTGGTAAAGGTCGGGGAGCCGACGCCCAATCCCCTGGCGCAGATCGCCGCCGCGGGCGCGGAGGCGGGCGTCTAGGCCAGGACCGCCTCTCGGCATTTTGCGGAAAAAAGATCGTATAGCGATCCATTAGGGTCGGAACCCCGACGCAGGCCCGCGGTTACCCTGGCGGTCGAACGCCAGGAGGACGGGTCATGACCTTGGCCAGCGTGCGCACGCCGGGCCGCGCCAGCGGTGTGGCGATCAAGGCCCTGGGCGTGGTCCTCGCCCTGATCGGCCTCATCCTGGCCGGCGGAGGCCTCTGGCTCGCCGCGATCGGCGGCTCGCCCTACTATGTCCTGGCCGGCCTTGGCCTCATCGCCGCGGGCGTGATGCTGTTCCGGATGCGCATGGCGGGCGTGGCGATCTACGCCGGGGTCTTCGTCCTCACCTTCATCTGGGCGCTGTGGGAGGTCGGGCTGGACGGCTGGGGCCTGATCCCGCGGCTGTTCGGGCCGGCCGTGCTGATGGCGCTGGTCCTGTGGGCGGCGATCGGCCTGGGCGAGGGGCGGGAAGGGCGGCGCGCCGCCGGCCTGACCCTGGCGGGCTTCGTGGTCGCGGCCCTGGTGTTCAGCGGCGTCGTCTATGCCGTGGACGGCCCGGCGGCGGCGCGGCCGCTGCCCGGTCCACACTACGCGCTGCGCGATCCTTCGCCGATGCCGGCGGGCGCCGACTGGCCGGCCTATGGCGGCGCCTATTCGGCCCAGCGCTATTCGCCCCTGGCCCAGATCACGCCGGCCAATGTCACCGGCCTGCAGCGCGCCTGGGTGTTCCACACCGGCGACCTGCCCAGCCATTTCGCCGCCAACACCTATGGAGCCGAGGACACCCCGCTGAAGGTGGGCGACAGCCTCTATGTCTGCACGCCCAAGAGCCGGGTGATCGCCCTGGACGCCGGCAGCGGCCGCGAGCTGTGGCGCTTCGACCCCAAGGTGGCCGACATCTGGATCCCCTACACGGCGGCCTGCCGCGGCGTGGCTTATTACGCCGTGCCGGGCGCGGCGCCCGGCAGCGCCTGCGCCACGCGGATCATCTGGGGCACGCTGGACGGGCGACTGATCGCCGTGGACGCCCGCACCGGCCTGGCCTGCAGCGGCTTCGGCCAGGGCGGGCAGGTGGACATCAAGGTGGGCATGGGCCCGGTGACGCCCGGCATGGTGTCGATCAACTCCGCCCCCACCATCGTCCGCGGCGTGGTGGTCACCGGCCACCAGGTGCTGGACGGCCAGCGGCGGGACGCGCCTTCCGGCGTGATCCTGGGTTATGACGCGGTCACCGGCGCCCTGAAGTGGGCCTGGGACGTGCAGCGTCCGGACCTCACCGGCCTGCCGGCGCCCAACGACATGTTCACCCGCGGCACGCCCAACAGCTGGACCACGTCCACCGGCGACGAGCAGCTGGGCCTGGTCTACGTGCCGATGGGCAACACCGCCGGCGACTACTGGAGCTCCAGCCGCGGTCCGCTGGAGAAGCAGGTCTCCTCGTCCCTGGTGGCCCTGGACGTGGCCACGGGCAAGCCGGCCTGGACCTTCCAGACGGTGCACATGGACGTCTGGGACTACGACCTGGGCTCCCAAGGCACCCTGGTGGACTACCCGACTCCCGCCGGCCCCGTGCCCGCGATCATCGTGCCCAGCAAACAGGGCGACCTCTACGTCCTGGACCGCCGAACCGGCCGTCCCCTGACGCCGGTGCGCGAGGAACCTGCGCCGCAGGGGGGCGTGGAGCCCGCGATGCGGTCCCCGACCCAGCCGCATTCGCTGTTCAACACCCTGCGCAAGGCCGACCTCACCGAACGGTCCATGTGGGGGATGTCGCCCATCGACCAGATGGCCTGCCGCATCCAGTACCGGCTGGCCTCCTACAAGGGCTTCTACACGCCGCCGGAGACCACGCGGCGCTGGGTGGAATACCCCGGCTACAACGGCGGCTCCGACTGGGGCGGCATCGCGGTCGACCCGGTTCGCGGGGTGATCGTCGCCAACTACAACGACATGCCCAACTACAACCGCCTGATCCCCCGCGCCCAGGCGGACAGGATGGGCTGGGCGCCCCGCGGCCAGAACCGGGGCGGCCAACTGGGCGAGGGCTCCGAAGGCGCCGGCGACCCGCAGGTGGGCGACCCCTACGCCATCCAGGTCAACGCCGGCTGGCGGATGCCCTGGACCAAGCTCTTGTGCAAGGAGCCGCCCTACGGCGGGATCCGCGCCATCGACCTGGCCACCGGCCGCACGCTCTGGGACCGCCCGTTCGGCACGGCGCGCCGCAACGGCCCGTTCGACATCCCCTCGGGCCTGCCCTTCCACATCGGCACGCCGAACAACGGCGGGGCGGTGGTGACGGCCGGCGGGCTGGTGTTCATCTCGGCGGCCACCGACGACCTCATGCGGGCCATCGACCTGAAGAGCGGCAAGACCGTTTGGCAGGACAAGCTGCCGGGCGGCGGCCAGGCGACGCCGATGACCTACACCGCCGGCGGGCGGCAGTACGTGGTGATCATGGCGGGCGGGCACCACTTCATGCAGACGCCGGTCAGCGACGCCCTGGTGGCCTACGCCCTGCCGCCGCGGTGAGGACTATTTGCGGGCCTTGAGCTCGGCGCAGCTGTCCGGCTCGGCGGTCCAGATCACCGAGGCGACGCGCCACCGGCCTTCGACCTTGGCCAGGTCGAAGACGTCGATGCCGCAGTGGGTGGTCTTGCCGTCGAGCTGGAACTCGTAGGGACCGGTCACGGTGGCCAGCAGCGCGCCGCGCAGGCTGACCCGCGGCGACCACATCTGCTCGTGGAGCCCGGGCCGCAGGTGCTGGGCGAAGTCCTCCACCGTGACCCGGCTGACGGTGGTCGCGCCCGCGGCGCCTGGGCGGATCGAGGTGTACATGCCGCCGGGCAGGGTGACGGCGCGCACCGCGTCGGCGTCCTGGGAGGCCATGGCGTCGAAGAACGCCTGCACCGTGGCGATGGCGGCCGCTTCCTGGGGATCGGGCGTGGCGGCAGTCGCCGGGCCGGCGGCAAGGGCGGCGGCGAATCCGGCCGCGAGCATCCAGCGCTTCATCGTGACGTCCCCCGAAAAGGCGAGCCTAGCCTTCGTTGCGGGCGGTGACGACCCAGGTGGCCGACTGCAGCTTCACGCCGTCCGGCCCGTCGCGGGTGGCGAGGGCGGCGCGCATGGCGTCCACCACCCGCTCGCGCTTGTCCGGGTGCTCCCGCAGCGCCGCGCCCAGCGGGCCGACGCGCAGGGCCAGGCCGAGGGCGTCCTCCAGGCTGCCGGCGCCGATCTTCAGGTCGTGCGGGGCCAGGTCCACGTCCGCGAAGCCGGCCGCGCGGAGGATGCCGCGCACCCGCTCCGGATCGGCGAAGGCGAAAGGGCCTGGCGCGCCGGGCTCGGCCGGAGGCGGCGGCGGCAGGAAGGCCGAGGCGGCCACCATCGGCAAGGTCATGACCTCGTTCTCCGCCGGCGTGCGCCAGCAGACGAACGCGAGGCGGCCACCCGGCTTCAGCGCCCGGCGCAGGTTGGCGAAGGCGGCCGCCGGATCGGCGAAGAACATCACCCCGAACCGCGAGAAGACCGCATCGTAGCCGCCCAGCGCGAACGGATGGGTCTGGGCGTCGGCTTCCAGGAACTCGACGCCGCTCCTGCCCGCCGCCCGTCGGCGCGCCAGCGCCAGCAGCGTGGCCGAGATGTCGAGCCCGGTGGCAAGACCGCCGGGCTGCAGCCGATCAGCCAGCTCCAGCGTGGTCTCGCCGGCGCCGCACCCGATGTCGAGGATGCGCTCGCCCGGCCGCGGCGACAGCGCGGCCATGGCCAGGCGACCCAGCGGCTGCAGCTGGCGATCCAGCGGCGCCTGCATCTCGACCCAGGTCGGGCCGGCGCCGTCGTTCCAGTATTCGGCCTGAGCAGCGTTGGGGGCCGCATTGGGGGCTTCATCCATCACAGCGGCGCCGTCGCGTCGGCGAGCCAGCGCTGCACCTGCGGCTCCACCTGCGGCCCGACCACCTCGCGGACCCGGGCGTGGTAGGCGTCGAGGTGGGCGCGTTCCTGGGGCGTCAGCATCTCGGCCACGATCAGCCGCCGGTCGATCGGGGCCAGGGTCAGGGTCTCGAAGCCGTGCATGGGCCGCTCGCCGCCCGGGATCGGGGCGGCCTCGGTCACCACCTGCAGGTTCTCGATGCGGATCCCGTAGGCGCCTTCCTTGTAGTAGCCGGGCTCGTTGGAGAGGATCATGCCCGGCTTCAGGGCCACCGCATTGGGCGCCTTGGCGATGCGCTGCGGGCCCTCATGGACGCCGAGGTAGCTGCCGACGCCATGGCCGGTGCCGTGGTCGTAGTCGAGGCCATGCATCCACAGGGCCTGGCGCGCCAGGATGTCCAGCGCCGACCCGCTGGTCCCGGCCGGGAAGCGGATCATGGCCAGCTGCAGGTGGCCCTTCAGCACCAGGGTGAAGCGCTCGCGCATCTCGGCGCTGGGCTCGCCGATGGCCACGGTGCGGGTCACGTCGGTGGTGCCGTCCAGGTACTGGGCCCCGGAGTCGATCAGCAGCAGCGAGCCCTTCTCGGCGCGCTTGTTCAGTCGCTCGGTCGGCCGGTAGTGGACGATGGCGCCGTTGGAGGCGGCCCCGGCGATGGTGTCGAAGGAGAGGTCCTTCAGCGCCCCGGTGGCCTCGCGGAAGCCTTCCAGCTTGGAGACCGCGGTGATCTCGTCCGGCGGATTGGTTTGGCCCTCGGTGGCCAGCCAATGGAGGAAGCGGGAGAGGGCCGCGCCGTCGCGGGCGTGGGCGCTGCGCGCGCCCTGGATCTCCACCGGGTTCTTGCAGGCGCGGGGCAGGGCGCAGGGGTCATCGGCGCGGATCACCGCGGCGCCGGCGTCCTCCAGGGTCTTGAAGTACCAGGCCGAGGACAGGGCCGGGTCCACCACCACCCTTTGGCCCTTCAGCTCGGCCAAAGCCTGGGGCAGGTCGGCCGGCGTCTCCAGGCGGACCTGGTTGCCGAGCCAGGCGGGCAGCTCCGGCGTCACCTTGGCCGGGTCCAGGAACAGGCGCGCCGTGCCGTCCTTCGCCAGGATCGCCTGGCCGATGGGCAGGGGCGAGCGGATGACGTCGCCGCCGCGGACGTTGAACAGCCAGGCGATGGACGATGGCGCGGTCAGCACCGTCGCGTCCGCCCCGCGCTGGCCCAGCTGGGCGCCCACGCGGGCGCGCTTGGCCGCGGAGTCTTCACCGGCGTATTCCAGCGGATGCGGCACGATCGGGGCCGTGGGTTGGGGCGGGCGCGCCTGGCCCCAGGCCTGGTCCAGCGGGTTGTCGTTCACCGGGGTCAGCTCGGCGCCGGCCTTGGCGGCGGCCTCGCGCAGCCGGGCCAGGGCGTCGGGGCTGTGCAGGCGCGGGTCGTAGCCGATCTTCTGGCCCCGGGCCGCGGCGGCCTCCAGGTAGGCGGGCACGCCGCCCTCCACGAGGTCGCGGATCTCGAACAGCTGGCCGTCCACCTGGTCGCGCACCTGCAGGGTGTAGCGGCCGTCCACGAAGACCGCGGCCCTGTCCTTCAGGATCACCGCCGCCCCGGCCGAGCCGGTGAACCCGGTGGCCCAGGCCAGGCGGTCGTTGGCGGCGGGCAGGTATTCGTTCTGGTGCTCGTCCTCATGCGGCACGAGGAAGCCGTCGAGGCCTTGGCGGGCCATGGCTTCGCGGATCAGCGGCACGTGCCGAGGGCCGAAGGAACGGTCGGTGGTTTCGTCGAACGTCTGGCGCATCCTTGCGATGTAGCCCTTCGCGCCGCGCGGGCAAAGGGCCGCTCATCGCATGAATTTACCCGGGTATAATTGACGTCCGTGGCGCGTCCGGCTAGGGGAGCGCATGGACAAGTCGAGCCGCCGCCAGATCCTCCGCGACTACAAGGAGCGCAAGGCGCCGGCGGGCGTCTATGCGGTGCGTTGCGCGGGTTCGGGCGAGGTCTGGGTGGGCGCGACCCGCAACCTGGACGCCCAGAAGAACAGCGTCTGGTTCGGGCTCTCCACGGGCGGCCATGTCAATCGGGCGATGCAGGCGGCCTGGGCGGCGCACGGCGCGGCGGCCTTCGCCTACGAGCCGCTGGAGCGGATCGAGGACGAAGACCTGACGCCGCTGGGCCTGGCCGATGCCCTCAAGGCCCGCGAGCGGCATTGGCGCGACGCGCTGGGGGCCGGCCGGGCGGCGGGTTAGCGGCCCCTACCGCGGCGGCGGGGGCGCTTCGGTGGTGGTCGCGTCCTGAGCGGCGTCGGTGGTGGCGTTCACCGCCCGCTGGGCGTCAGTGGAGGCGTCGCGGGCCGCGCGCTCGGTGGAGCTGGCGGCGGTCGCGGCGGCGTCCTGAGCCGACTGGGCGGCGGTGGAGGCGGCCTGCTGGGCGTTGGAGGCGGCGCTGGCCAGGCTGGCCTCGGCCGCGCCCTGGTCGCGGGCGGCCTGCAGCTGGTCCTGGCTCGCGCTATTGTTGACCAGGAAAATCACCGCCACGATGGCGACCACCGCCACCACGGCGGCGATCCACCAGCCGGCGGAGCCGCCGCTGCGGCGGACCACCACGCGCTCGGGCTCGCGGGTCACGGTCGTGCGTTCGTATTCCTCGGACATGGTTCGCGTCCTTCTCTCCTCATGGCCGGCTT
The DNA here is from genome assembly GCA_019510435.1 of Caulobacterales bacterium. Lineage (GTDB taxonomy): Bacteria > Pseudomonadota > Alphaproteobacteria > Caulobacterales > Caulobacteraceae > Phenylobacterium. The sequence goes on from JAEKKJ010000007.1 coordinate 15,584, forward strand.
GGCCGTTGGGCGAAAGAACGTGGGTTGCCGGTGGCGGTTCCGGGCGCGTCTCGAGCAGCTAGCGACCGCCGGCCGGTGGGGCGCCCCACAAGGAAAGCCAAACGCGCCGACATGCGGTGCAACAAACCACGCTCCCCGGAGGTTGAACACCCAAGGCTTCGCCGTAGGGGGCGTTTCGTTGGCATCGTCGATCATCCTGTCGCCTGGCGCATTCCGGCTCCTGCTGGCGCTCGCGGTCGTCATCGCGCACATCACCGCGCTCGACATCGGCCATCTGGCGGTGCTGCTCTTCTTCTATCTGTCGGGCTACTGGGTCACCCGGATCTGGACCGAGAAGTTCGGCGAAGGCCGCAGGGGCATGTTCTACGCCTCGCGCTATCTGCGAATCTTCCCGCTGTTCCTCCTGGCGACCCTCATCAGCGCCTGGGCCCGCGAGACGCCGCTGGGCCTCACCAACTTCACGCTCTTCGGGCTCTCGATCACCGGCCACGATCCGACCCTGGTGTCGTGGTCGCTCGACCTGGAGGCGCAGTTCTATCTCCTGCTGCCCTTCGTGGCCGTGTTCTTCGTGACCGCGCCGCGGCAGACCCTTGCTGTCGGCCTCGCACTCACCGTGGCGGGGTTTGCCATGCACGAGCGCTACGGCTTCGGCCTGGCCAAGTTCTGCCTGCCGTTCATCCTGGGCGGTCTGACATACGGCCAGAAGTGGCGGCCATCGGAGCGCGCGGCCCTGATCTCGCTGGCGGGGTTCGTCGCCTTCACCGCGTTGACGGCCTTCACGCCGTTCCTGCTGAAGACCACGCCCGATCCGTTTTCGCGCGATGTCTGGGCCATCCTTTGGCTGCTGCCGCTACTGCCATATGTGGCGAATTCGCTGACCATCCGCTCGGGCGCGTTTGATCGCGACCTCGGGAACCTGAGCTTTCCGGTCTATCTCTTCCACCAGGTCGTCATCTTCGGCGTCGTGCATTCGGTGGCCGCGGGAAGCCGCCTCGAAAAGCCGTTGATCATCGGTGGCACGCTGGCGCTCGCGGCGATCATCTACCGCGTCTTCGACCGACCAATCGACGCGTGGCGGGTCAGGGTGACGGAGCGTCGGGTGACCCAGGCGCCGCCATCTAGCGATCGGCTAGACCTTCTTCACACCGGAACCCGTACGCCTTCCCCTGTTGCGACGGTGTCGGCCTCCGGCGAGCTACCAAGACGCAGCCCGCGGCGAATGCCCTCGAAGGCCAGGAAAACCAGGAGCGTCGAGACGAGATAGCGGTAGCGCGGAACCGGCTGGACGAGCAGATACGGCGCGCAGGGCAAGACTGTGGCCAGGGCGACATAGGTCCAGCGCGTCCAATCCTGGCGCAGCCCGAGCATCAGGCCAAAGAAGCCGAGGACTCCGATGATCCAGGTCGCGATCGACTTGGCCATGTACTCAGGCACGACCGCGCCGCCGAACGGGGACCACTGCCACGGATCGGGGAACCAGAACTGGCGCAGGTTGCGAAGGGCGATGTGCGCGGCGTCCCCGGGATGGGCCCTGATCCAGTCCATCGACTGCCGACCCAAGGCGGCGGCGTACTCGGTCTCGCCCACCCGGCGCACCACCACGAGCGCAGCCGGTGAGGAGAAGGGATGGATCGTGTCGTGCCGCGAGCGGAACTCTGCGCCCGGGTCGGGTGGATTGACGGCGCCAGGATAGTAGGACTGGGCCAATTCCAGGCCGAAGTTGCTGCGCGTCAGTACGAAGTGATGAAGTTCGGCCTCGTTCCGCAGGCCCCATGGCAGGAGAAACGCCGCCAGGGCCGCCGCAAAGGTGAGGCCGGCCAGCGGCCAGCGACGAAGCTCGACCTTCTGCATGACGAGAACCGCCGCTGCGCCATAGATTCCGAGCGCCGCCGCCTGGTTCACGAAGCCCAGGAAGCCGGCCGCGACGGCCAGCGGCGCGAGGTCTCGAATTGTGAGGCGCGGCCGCTCAGAGAGCGTCAATATCCAAAGCAGCAGGCCCGTGCTCATGGCCGCTGCGAGCAGCCCCTCGAACAGGCGAAGCTGGCGCAACTCGATGACGGCGTTGATCGGCGCAAGGGCGACGAAAGCCAAACTTGCCAGCCGCCACAGGCGAGGCATGCCGAGCCGCTTGAAACATTGGTCAGCGAAAACGAACGAGACCGACGCGAGGCTTATCGCGATCACGACGAGGATGATCTCCGCGCGGTTCGTGACCCCGAGCGTCCTGTAGACCAGGCCGCCGAGCATCGGCATCACCGGCGAGAGGTGCGCCGTGGGCCCAAGACCAGGCCCGTAGGCGTCGGCGAGTACCCCGGTGTGCGCAAAGGTCGTCGCGAGGTTGAGCGCCTCGCTGGGACGCGCCGCCAGCATGGCCGGCCTCAGCACCCAGGCCAGACGCCACGCCGCGCCGGCGCCGATGGCGGCCAGCATCACCCAGGGCGCAAGGCGTTCGCCGAGCGCGATGGCCCGTTGACGGAATGTTGGCACGATCGACTGTCCCCCCGAACGTCGTGGCCAACGCTTTGGATGAGAAAACAAGGATATGTCAATAGATCTTCACGCTGGCCCAGCGACTCCATGGCGGCGCGATGAAATTGCAGGCGCAACTACGGCCTGCGCGCTCGAAAATCAGCCACCCTTGCGGGCGGGCGCCGTTTTACGCGGCCTCAGCCTTGCGCCTGGCCGGCTCCGGGGCGGTCGCAGCGAACTCGCAGAGCCTGCGCACCGCTTCGGCTGCCAGGAAGAACAGCAGCGTCGAGACCAGGTAGCGGTAGCGGATGACCGGCTGGGTCAGGATGTACGGCAGGGAGGGAAGGATCAGCGCCGGCGCGACGTAGATCCACGTCCGGAGATCCCGCGCGAGCCCCGACATCAGCCCCAGGAGGCCCAGGACCGTCACGACCCACAGGAAATAGGACTTCATCCGGTATTGCGCCTTCACGTCCTGGTCGAACGCCTGCCACAGCCAGGGATCGGGGAACCAATAGTTCCGGAACTGGCGCACCGCGATCGTGGCGGCGTCCGCGGGGTTGGCCTTGATCCAGGCCATGGCCTCGCGCCCCTGGGAGGCGGCGTACTCCACCTCGCCGACCCGTCGCAGCTCCCGCACCGCCTCGGGCGACGCCATGGGGTGCATCTCGCGGTGCCGCCGCTTGAATTCGAGCAGGGCGTTCGCCGGGTGCACGGCGCCCGGATAATAGGCTTGCGACAGCTCGAGGCCGAAGTTGCTGCGGGTTAGGATCGGGTGGTGCATGGCGCGCTCGTTGCGCATCGCCCAGGGCCCGAGGAAGACGGCGAGGGCGCCGGCGAAAACCAGGCCGGCCGCCGGCCATTTCAGCCACCTGACCCGCAGCAGCACCAGCAGTCCGGCGGCGCCGTAGACCCCGAGCGCCGCCGCCTGGGTTGTCAGGGCGAGGAACGCCATCACCAGCGCCAGGGGTATGAGGGCCAGCACCTTCACCTCTGGACGCCGGGCGAGCGCGAGGATCCACCAGAGGATCCCCGTGCTGAGCGCCGTCGCCAGCATGCCCTCGAAGCCGCGCAGCTGGCGCACCTCGATCATGGCGTTGAGCGGGATCAGGCAGGCCGCGGCGAGGCCGGCCAGCGCCCACAGCGGGGGAACCGCCAGCAACCGGAAGGCGCGGTAGGTGAAGTAGAAGGATGCGCAGGCCAGCAGGATGGCCACGACCGCCAGGAACAGCTCCGCCTGGGTCGTCGACCCCAGGTAGCGATAGACCAGCCCCTCATAGATCGCCATCGTCGGCGCCACGTGGGCTGTCGGTCCCGTTCCATAGCCGAAGGCGTCGGCCAGCTGGCCCGTCCGCGCATAGGTCAGCGCCACATTGCGGACTTCGCTGCGCAGTGGGGCCAGTCGACCCCCACTCAACACCCAGGCCAGACGCCACAGGCCGCCCAGGCCCAGCAGCGCCCACACCAGGCGCGGCTCCCAGCGCGCCGCAAAGGCCTCCGCCTCGCCGAGGTAACGATCCAATCCGGTGCGCTTCAAGCGATCCCCCGCGCGTCTCTCTGCCCGCATAGAACCGTGGAAGCCCCCGGCCGTCGAGGCCTATCCGGCCCTATTTCCGCTTCAGCACCAGGGTTGCCCAGGCGTCGCGGTGCAGGCGGCGGACCAGGCGGAAGCCCTTGGAGGTGTAGGCCGCCAGGACGCGCCGCTCCTGGGTGCGGAGCAGGCCGGAAAGGATGGTCAGGCCGCCGGGCCTCAGGGCCAGCTTGATGTCCTGCGACAGGGCCACCAGGGGCGGGGCCAGGATGTTGGCGAACACCAGGTCATAGGGCCCGTCGCGCCGCACTTCGGTGTGGTCGAGGCCGCTGGCGTGGACGAAGCGGGCGCGGGCGGCGTTCAGGATGGCGTTCTCGTTGGCGATCCGCACGGAGACGCGGTCGATGTCGGTGCCGACGGCCACCGGCGAGCCGGTGCGCGCCGCGGCGATGGCCAGCACCCCAGTGCCGCAGCCCACGTCCAGCACCCGCGCGAACCGCCGCCGCTTCAGGAGCTCGTCGAAGGCCAGCAGGCAGCCCACCGTCGTGCCGTGGTGGCCCGTGCCGAATGCGGCCCCCGCCTCGATGCGCAGGTTGACGGTGCTGGGCGGCGCGAGGCCTCGGTCGTGGGCGCCATAGACGAAGAACCGGCCGGCGCGCACCGGCGGCAGCCCCGAGAGCGCCATCGCCAGCCAGTCGGCGTCGGCCAGCACCTCGGTGGTCACCCGGAGGGTGGGGAACCGGGCGAGCACGGCCGCGATCGCCGGCGGCTCGGTGTCCTGCGTCGGAAAGGCGTCGATCCGCCAGACGTCGTGGTCCTCGTCCTCCTCCAGGATGGAGAAGGTCAGGGCCTCGGTGGCGGCGTCGCCCTCGAGCGCCGCGGCGGCGGCTTCGGCGTCGGCGCGCGGGCCGCGGGCGATGATCTGGATGGCCTCGTCGGTCATGGGCGCGAGGCTCTACCGGTCCGGCGGCGGAAAGGCGAGGGGGATCAGTTGCTGGGATCAGGTGGGCGGCGGCTCGTCAGCCTCGCCATAGGGGTCGCGGTCCTCGTCGCGATAGCGCTCGCTGCGCGCGTCGGGCCGGTAGCGGTCGTCGCGCGGCTCGGGGCGATAGCGGTCATCGCCCCACGCCTCGCTGCGGTAGCGCACGTCGCCGTCCACCGATGGGTAGGAACTGGCCTCCTGCGGGGGCTCGCGCCAGGTCCGGTAGGTCATCACCATCGGGGAAGGCGGCGGCTCGTCCTCCGCCGTGAAGGCCACCGGCTCCTCGCGGGGCTCGGTGGACGAGGGCGCATAGGCCGTCTCTCGCCGCGGCCGGGTCCAGTCGGTGCCGATCACATAGTCGGGGATGCGGCCGCGGTAGACGCTGACGCCGGGGTCGGACGTGTAGCTCGCCTGGTGCAGCCCGCCGTCGGCGGAGAAGTACTGCGGGCCGAGGACCCGCTCCTGGCCGAAGTCGGGCTTCATCGCCGCGCCCATCAGCACGCCGGCGACCACCGCCACGGCCGCGCCGGCGGCGAGCATCCGGGACTCTCTTTTGTCAAACTGGATGTCCATTGGCGCCGGATAGCGCGCCACGCCGGCATTGGTTTCAGCGCTACAGCCAGCGGGCCCGCCGGAACGCGAAATAGAGGCCGGCGCACACCACCACCGTCAGGCCCAGCACCACGAAATAGGCGTAGCGCCAGTGCAGCTCGGGCATGAATTCGAAGTTCATGCCGTAGAGCCCCGCGACCATGGTCGGCACCGCCAGGATACCCGCCCAGGAGGCCAGCTTGCGGGTGATGTCGCCCTGCCGCTGCTGCTCGAACAGGTTGGAGACCTCGAACACCGACGACAGCACGTCGCGCAGCGCCTCGACGTTGCTGGACACCCGCCGCAGGTGATCGCCCACGTCGCGGAAATAGGGCCGCACCCGCTCGTCCATGAACGGCAGGTGCAGGTGCTCCAGCCGCGCGCAGACCTCCTCCATGGGCCCGAGGATGCGGCGGAACCGCATCAGCGACTGGCGCAGGTTGAAGAGGTGGGTGACGTCCTGGCGGCTCAGGAAAGCGTCCAGCGCCCGCCGCTCCATGGCGAGCACGTCCTCCTCGATGTCGTCGACGATGGGCTGGTAGCCGTCGACGATGAAGTCGAGCAGGGCGTAGAGCACATAGGCCACGCCCACCTGCATCAGCGCCGGGGACGCCTCCAGCCGGCGGCGCACCTCGGTATGGGCCCGCTCCGAGCCCGTGCGCAGGGTGATGATGGTGTTGCGGCAGAGGAAGGCGCAGGTCTCGCCATAGACGATCTCCTCGCCGTCGAGCCACGCCGTGCGGGCCGCCACGAAGATCTGGTCGCCATAGACGCTGACCTTGGGCAGCGGATGCTCGCAAAGGGCGTCGTCCAGCGCCAGCGGGTGCAGGCCGAATTTCTGCTGCAGCTGGGCCAGCTCGGCGGCGGTGGGGTCGACGAGGCCGATCCAGGCGAACTGGTGGTCCTGCACCTGCCGGTCGTGCGGATCGTCCAGCCGCAGGTGCCGCAGCCGGTGCCCCTCCGAATAGACCCTGGCGGCGGCGATGGTCATGCGGTGCTCCCCGCTGGGATGAGAGGGCAAGGCGGGGCTGGGCGCAACTGGAGGGTTGCAGATCAGAGCCGCCAGCGCGCCCCCTCCACCACTTCGTGGTCCCCCTCCCCCGCACGCGGGGGAGGAACAGGGGAGGCCAGCGCGGCTAGTTCCTCCCCCGTGTCAACGGGGGAGGGGGACCGCGAAGCGGTGGAGGGGGCGCTGGTCTCCCCGCTACGCCTGCTTCTGCACGAAGCTGTCGATGACCTTCTTCTCGCCGGCCTTCTCGAACTCCACCGTGAGCTTGTTGCCCTCGACCGCCCGCACGGCGCCGTAGCCGAACTTCAGGTGGAAGACGCGGTCGCCGCGCTTGAAGTCGCTGGCGGCTTCGGGGGCGGAGGTGGCGACCAGGCGGCCGTCGCCCTCGATCACCTGCTGGCGGCCGGGATGGCTGCCGCGGTACTGGTTGACCTGGGCCCGGCGCCATCCGGGCGAGCTGTAGCCGGCGCCGAAGCTGGTGTCCTCGTCCCAGCGGCTGCCGTGCTGCTGCATGCCGGGACCGCCGCCGTAGTAGCCGGTCTCGGAGCTGGCCTCGACATTGGCCAGGGGCAGCTCGTCCACGAATCGGCTGGGCAGCTGGCTGGTCCAGCGGCCATAGACCTGGCGGTTGGCGGCGAAGGAGATCATCGCCTTCTCGCGCGCCCGGGTGATGCCGACGTAGGCCAGGCGCCGCTCCTCCTCGAGGCCCTTCTCGCCCTTCTCGTCCATCGAGCGCTGCGAGGGGAAGACGCCTTCCTCCCAGCCGGGCAGGAACACCAGCGGGAACTCCAGCCCCTTGGCCTGGTGAAGGGTCATCACCTGGACGCTGTCGGCGGCCGCGCCGCGGTCCAGGTCCAGAACCAGGGAGACGTGCTCGAGGTAGCCCTCCAGCGTCTCGAAGGCCTGCATTGACTGGACCAGCTCCTTCAGGTTCTCGAGGCGCCCCTGGGCCTGGGGCGAGCGGTCCAGCTTCAGGGCGTCGGTGTAGCCGCTCTCCTCCAGCACCGCCTCGGTCAGGCGGGCGTGGTGGGTGTTGGCGGCCAGGGCGCGCCACCGGTCGAGGTCGCGCAGGAAGTTGGCCAGCGCGGTGCGGGTGCGGGCCGACAGCTCGTCGGTCAGCACCAGCTGGCGGGCCGCATGGCTGGCGGGCACGCCGTTCAGCCGCGCCACCTGCAGCAGCTTCTGGACCGTGGTGTCGCCGATGCCGCGCTTGGGCGTGTTGACGATGCGCTCGAAGGCGAGGTCGTCGTCGGGCGACTGGATCAGCCGCAGGTAGGCATGGGCGTCGCGGATCTCGGCCCGCTCGAAGAACCGCGGGCCGCCGATCACCACATAGGGGATCTGCAACAGCACGAACCGCTCTTCGAACGCCCGCATCTGGAACGAGGCGCGCACCAGGATGGCCATGTCGCGGTAGCGGCGGCCGGCCTTCTTGGCCCGCTCCACCTCGTCGGCGATCATCCGGCTCTCGGCCTCGCCGTCCCAGATGCCGCGGACCACGACCTTCTCGCCGCCCTCCGCCTCGGTCCAGAGGGTCTTGCCCAGCCGGCTCTTGTTGGCGGCGATCAGGCCCGAGGCCGCGGCCAGGATGTGGCTGGTGGAGCGGTAGTTGCGCTCCAGACGCACAACCTTGGCGCCCGGGAAGTCGCGCTCGAAGCGCAGGATGTTGTCCACCTCCGCCCCGCGCCAGCCGTAGATCGACTGGTCGTCGTCGCCCACGCAGCAGAGGTTCTGGCTCTTCTGCGCCAAGAGCCGCAGCCACAGGTACTGGGCGACATTGGTGTCCTGGTACTCGTCGACCAGGAGGTAGCGGAAGCGGTTGTGGTACTCGGCCAGCACGTCCGGATGGCCGGTGAAGATGGTCAGGTTGTGCAGTAAGAGGTCGCCGAAGTCGCAGGCGTTCAGGATGCGCAGCCGTTCCTGGTAGAGCCGGTACATCGCCTGGCCCTTACCGTTGGCGAACTGGCCGGCCTCGGCGGGCGGCAGCTGGTCCGGGCGCCAGCCGCGGTTCTTCCAGTGGTCGATCAGGCCCGCCAGCATCTTGGCCGGCCAGCGCTTGGCGTCGACGTTCTCGGCCTCCAGGATCTGCTTGATCAGGCGTTCCTGATCGTCGGTGTCGAGGATGGTGTAGTTCGACTTCAGGCCCACCAGCTCGGCATGGCGGCGCAGCACCTGGGCGGCCACCGAGTGGAAGGTGCCCAGCCAGCGCAAGCCCTCCGCGGACGGGCCGATGATGTGGGTGATCCGCTCGCGCATCTCGCGCGCGGCCTTGTTGGTGAAGGTGACGACCAGCAGCTCCCAGGGCCGGGCCCGGCCGGTCGCCAGGATGTGCGCCAGCCGGGTGGTCAGCACGCGCGTCTTGCCGGTGCCCGCGCCGGCCAGCACCAGCACCGGGCCGTCCACCGCCTCCACGGCCTCGCGCTGCTCGGGGTTCAGGCCGTCGAGGTACTCGGCGGGGCGGGGATCGGCGCGAGCGAGGTCGCTGATGCGGGGCGCGGCAGGATCGAAGGATTCGAAGGACATCGGAACATATGTAGCACAATCCCTCCCCTTTATGGGGAGGGGCAGGCTTGGCGCAGCCAAGCCGGGGTGGGGAAGCCACGACCGGATGCTGAGCCCGGTCGACTATTCCCCACCCGTCTCGCTGCGCTCGCCACCCTCCCCATGAAGGGGAGGGATACGCACCCACGCCAGCGCCGCCACGCGGCAGGCCGAGGCGAGGGGTCGTTCGCCGCGGCCGCGGTCGAGGCTGACGATCAGGGCCGCGAGGCTCTGGCCCCGCGCCTCAGCCATCTCATCCAGCACCGCCCAGAACTCGGGCTCCAGCGCGATGGAGGTGGCGTGGCCGCTGAGCAGGACGGAGCGTTTCTTCAGGCGGGGCATGAGGGGCTTTGTTTACGAGCTTCGCCGCAGGGTGGGATACCCCTTGCAAAAAAGTGACGCATGCGTCATCTTTGTGAGCGACACTCTTGCCTCCAGGTTCCCGCACATGACCATGGCCGCCGACACCACCGCCGAGTTTGCGCCGCAAGCGCAACCGCGCACGGTGTCCACCAAGCTCGACCTCGTCCACGCCCTGCGCTCGCTGCGCCGGCTGCTGAACGACAAGGAAGACACCCGCCAGGTGTTCGAGATCATGCGCGCCCTGAACGGCGCCTCCACGGCCAAGGGCTACCAGCGCCTGCTGTCCACGCTCGAGGGCGGCCGGATCGCCTATGAGCGCAAGGAGTTCGCCGAGCGCCTGATGGACGACGCCTGGCTGGACAGCCTGCCCGAGGGCAGCGTCGGCGCCGCCTACCGCACCTTCATCCGCACCGAACAGCTCTCCGCCGAGGGCCTGGCCGAGGTCAGCCGCGAGGGCGCCAAGGGGGTGGACGAGCCGCACCCCTACGCCTGGTTCGGCCGGCGCACCCGCGACGTGCACGACATCTGGCACATCCTCTCGGGCTATCACCGCGACGCCCTGGGCGAGGCCTGCCTGGTGGCCTTCTCCTACGCCCAGACCAAGAGCCTCGGTTGGGCGGTGATCGCCCTGGGGGCCGCCTCGCGCAGCCGCAAGGACAAGAGCTATCCGTATGTGAAGGCGATCTGGCAGGGCTATCGCCGCGGCAAGGCCGCCGCCTGGCTGCAGGGCGAGGACTACGAGCGCCTGATGGCCGAGCCCCTGGAGGCCGCCCGCAAGCGCCTCGGCATCACGCCCCCGACGATCTACGACGCGATCCCCGCCGAAGCCCGCGACGGCGCGGTGCCCCAGGGGGCTTAATTCCCTCCCTTGATGGGGAGGGAAAGGCTGCGCAGCAGCCAGGGTGAGGCGGCCACGGCCGGGCGCCGAGCCTGATCGACGATCCCTCACCCTGGCGCCTGCGGCGCCTGTCCCTCCCCATCAAGGGAGGGACTATTCCCGCTTCTTGCCTTCGAGCTCGCGGCGGGCGCGTTCGGATTCCAGCTTGGAGACCGCCTTCTGGCCCTTGCTCTGGCCGTGGACGACGCGGTTCTGCGCCGCGTGGGCCTTGCCGTCGGCGCGCGCCTTGGCCTTGCGGGCCCTGTTCAGGTTGATCAGTTCGGCCATCTGGAAACCTCGACCGCTCCGCGCGGGTTACCCTCGTCCCCACCCTAAGACGAGGAGATCGATATGATCCAGACGTCCCAGATCCGCGAGCACATGGACGTGGAAGGCTCCGACGGCAAGCACGTCGGCCGGGTCGACAAGGTGCTGGGCGACGAGATCGAGCTGACCAAGCTGGACACCCAGTCGGGCCTGAAGCACCACATGATCCCGCTCAGCTGGGTCGACTCCATCGAGGACGATACGGTCCGGCTCAACCTGACCCGGGAAGCGGCCAAGGCGTCCTGGCGCGAGAAGCACTAGCCAGGTTCCGTGGCGCCGGCCTGGGCGCCATGACAAGCTGACGCCGGCGCGCCGGACGACTCGGCCGCGAGAGGTCGGGGAGTTGCGGTGAAGCGTCTGGCGTTCCTGGGAATGGCCGCGGTCCTGGCGGCCGCGCCGGCGTCGTCCGCCGCGCCGCCGAGGGTCTGCGCGGAGTGCGTGAGGACCAACGAGGCGCGGCTGGCCGGCGACGAGTTCGCGGGCCGCGGCTGTGGCTCGGCCGGGGAGAACGCCGCCGCTCGTTTCCTGGCGGCCCAGCTGAAGGCCTATGGCCTTGCGGGCGCGGCGCCCGACGGCGGCTTCCTGCAGACCGTCCAGTTCCGCGAGAGCACCTACCGCGAGCCGCCGACCCTCGAGGTGGGCGGGCTGCGCATGGTCCAGGGCGGGGAGATCCTGGCGGTCCAGACGGCGCCGGAGATCATTGCGCCGCTGGCGCGGGTGGGACTCGCCGACGTCGACGCGGCGGCGGGCAAGGTGGCCCTGTACGATGCGCCCTACGATCTCAAGGCGGTCAGCCTCTTCCTGAAGGCCGGGGCGCGCGCGGTAATCACCCAGGCGCCGGACCGGGCGCTGCGGTCCTGGAGCCAGATCGCGGCCCGTTCGCCGGATGGCGTGCAGGTGCTGGGCGTCGACGCGGAGCCGCCGCCGGTCGCCGACCACGCGCTGGTGTTCGTCCGGCCCGAGGCCATGGCCGCCCTGAACGCCGCGGAGGGACAGACGGCGCGGCTGCTGGCCCCGCGTGGCGAGCCCGTGCTGCACACCACCTACAATGTCCTGGCCCGGCTGCCCGGCCGGGGTCCGCAGGCCGACCGCGAGGCGGTCCTGCTGACGGCGCACTACGACCACCTCGGCCTGGTGGCGGGCCAGACCTACCGCGGCGCCAATGACGACGCCTCGGGCACCAGCGCCGTGCTCGAGTTCGCCCGCATGCTGGCCCAGGCGCCGCCGCATCGGCGCACCGCCCAGTTCGCCCTGTTCGGCTGCGAAGAGGCGGGCGGCCACGGCGCCAAATACTTCCTCAGCCATCCGTCGGCGCCGCTGGCCGACGTGGCGGTGAACCTGGAGTTCGAGATGATCGGGGCGGTCGACCCACGCCACCCGAAGCGGCTGATGCTGACCGGCTGGGAGCGCTCGAACCTGGGCCCGGCCCTGGAGGCCCATGGCGCGGCCATCGGGCCCGACATCGACCCGGACGAGCACTTCTTCGAGCGGTCCGACAACATCCAGCTCGCCCGGCGCGGGGTGGTCGCCCAGACGATCAGCGCCTGGCCCAAGCCGCCGACCTACCACCAACCCAGCGACGACCTGGCCCACCTGGACCAGGCCTTCATGATCCACGTGATCCAGTCCCTGGCCGGGCCCGTCGACTGGCTGCTGAACAGCGACTTCAAGCCCGCCTGGAACCCCGGCGGCCAGCCGTAGGCGCGCGGGCCTGAGGCCCTATTTCACGTTGGCGCAGAACCGCTGGATGCGCTGGCAGGCGTCTTCCAGGTTGGCGTTCGAGGTCGCGTAGCTGATGCGGAAGTGGGGCGAGAGGCCGAAGGCCGCGCCGAACACCACCGCCACACCCTCGGTCTCCAGCAGCTGGACGGCGAAGTCCTCGTCCGACTGGATCACCTTGCCCGACGGCGCCGTGCGACCCAGCAGCCCCTCGCACGACGGATAGACGTAGAACGCCCCCTCCGGCGTCGGGCAGTGGATGCCGCGGGCCTGGTTCAGCATGGAGACCACCAGGTCGCGCCGCCCTTCGAACAGCTTGGCGTTCGGCTTGATGAACTCTTGCGTCCCGTTCAGCGCCTCCACCGCCGCCCACTGCGAGATGGACGAGGGGTTGGAGGTGGTCTGGCTCATCACCTTGGCCATGGCCTTGATCAGCGGCTCGGGGCCGGCGGCGTAGCCGATCCGCCACCCGGTCATGGCATAGGCCTTGGAAACCCCGTTCATGGTCAGGGTGCGCTCGTACAGCGCCGGCTCCACCTGGGCGATGGTGCTGAACTCGAAGTCGCCGAACACCAGGTGCTCGTACATGTCGTCGGTCAGGATCCAGACCTGCGGGTGGCGCAGCAGCACCTCGGCCAGGGCCTTAAGCTCGGCGCGGGTGTAGGCTGCGCCCGACGGGTTGGACGGCGAGTTCAGCAGGACCCAGCGGGTCTTGGGCGTGATCTTGGCCTCCAGGTCGGCGGCCTGCAGCTTGAACCCGGTCGCGGCGCTGGTGGGCGCGGCCACGGGCGCGCCGCCGGCCAGCAGCACGATGTCCCAGTAGCTGACCCAGTAGGGCGTGGGCACGATCACCTCGTCGCCCGGGTTCAGGGTCGCGATCATGGCGTTCCAGATCACCGGCTTGCCGCCCGGGGAGACGTTCACCTGGGAGGGCTTGTAGGTCAGGCCGTTCTCGCGCGCGAACTTGGCGCAGATGGCCTCCTTCAGCTCCGGGATGCCGTCCACGTTGGTGTACTTCGTCTTGCCGTCGCGGATGGCCTTGATCGCGGCCTCCTTGATGTTGTCCGGCGTGTCGAAGTCGGGCTCGCCCGCGGCCAGCCCGATCACGTTCTTGCCCTGGGCTTTCAGCTCGCGGGCCTTCGCGTCGGCCGCCAGGGTGGCGGACGGCTTCACGCGGGCAAGCGCGGCGGATTCCAGGAACATGGCGGACAAGGCCTCCAGCTGAGGTTCAAAGGGAACGGCCGGGGGTTTAGCCCATGCTGCGCCGCATTCAAACGGCCAGTCGCGCCGGCGCGGCCCAACGCGGGCTTCCTTGACCCCCGCGGCCGGATCGGCGAGGCCTCCGCCAGCGATGCGCCGGCTGTGGACCTTCCTTTCGAACATGGACGCCCAGGCGTGGCGCACGCTCTTGGTCTCCTTCGTGCTGTTCGGCGGCGTGGGGGTGGTGTTCGTGTTCGGGGCCCAGCTGCTGGGCATCGATTCGGCGCGGGAGCTGGAGGGGTGGCTGACCGCTGCGCGGGGCCCGTGGTCGCTGCCGGTGGCCGTGGCGGCGTTCGCGGCGCTGGCGTTCCTGGGCACGCCGCAGATCGTGCTGATCGCCGCGGCGGTGGTGGCGTTCGGACCGTGGCTGGGCTCGGCCTACAGCTGGGTCGGGACCATGGTCTCGGCGCTGGTGGGGTTCTGGCTGGGCCGAGGCGCCGGGGCGCAGGTGCTGGCGCGGTTCTCGGGCGAGGGCATGCAGCGGTTCATGCGGCTGGTGGGCAAGAACGGCTTCCTGGCCAGCCTGATCGTGCGGCTGGTGCCCTCGGCGCCGTTCATCGTGGTCAACATGGCCGCGGGGGTGACGCCGATGTCCGCCTGGAGCTTCGCGCTCGGCACCGGCGTCGGGATTGTGCCGAAGATCGTGCTGACCGCCTTCGCCGGCGCCTCGATCGTGCAGCTGATGCGCGGGGAAATCGCCGGCCACTGGCTGGAACTGGCGGCGATAATCGCCATCTGGCTCGGCATTGGCTGGTTCGCGCGCCGCTGGCTGCGCCGACGGGAAGGGGAGGCCGGATGATCAAGCTGTTCCACGCCTGGGGCTCGTGTTCGCTGGCGTCCCTGATCGCCCTGGAGGAGGCCGGCGCCGACTACGAGCTGGCCGTGATGAGCACCCGCGACGGCGACCAGCGGCGGCCGGAGTACCTGGCGCTCAATCCGAAGGGGCGCGTGCCGGCCCTGGTGACCGAGCGCGGCGTGCTGACCGAGAACCTGGCCATCCTGGCCTGGATCGCCGGGGCCTTCCCGCAGGCGCGGCTGGCGCCGACCGACCCCTGGGACTTCGCCCAGGCCCAGGCGTTCAACAGCTACCTCGGCTCCACCGTCCACGTGGCCCACGCCCACCGCCACCGCGGCTACCGCTGGGCCACCGAGGAGAGTTCGTTCGAGGACATGCGCCGCAAGGTCCCCGAAAGCATCACCGAGTGCTTCCGGCTGATCGAGGACGGGCTGCTCAAGGGCCCGTACGTGCTGGGCGAGACGTTCTCGATCTGCGACGCCTACCTCTTCACCCTGGCGGACTGGCTGGAGGAGGACGGGGTCGACCCCAAGCTGTTCCCCAGGGTGCTGGCGCATCGCGAGCGGGTGCGGGCGCGGCCGGCGGTGGGGAAGGTTCTTGCCCTGCAGGCGGCGTAAGGCCGCGCGAGACGCAAGAAGCTTGCGGCGCGGCGCCCCTTTCGGTAGAGACCGGGCCATGCGCACGCGGCTCGAAAGCCTGCTTCTTCTCTCGCTGGGGCTTAGCCGCCCCTGGGCGCCTCTCTAGGCACGCGCATCCTCGCGGCCGGGCGACCAGGGGTCTTTTTCGAACCTCCGCCCAGAACCGACACACCGCGAGACCGACATGACCGCTTCCGTATCCGACTCGACCCCGGCCCCCGCTGCGCCTGACGCACGCGACCGGGTCATCGTCTTCGACACCACCATGCGCGACGGCGAGCAGTCGCCCGGCGCCTCCATGTCCCACGACGAGAAGCTGGAACTTGCCAAGATACTCGAGGACATGAGGGTCGATGTGATCGAGGCCGGCTTCCCGATCGCCTCCAACGGCGACTTCGAGGCCGTGCGCGCCATCTCCGAGATCGTGTCGGAGAGCATCGTCTGCGGCCTGGCCCGCGCCGGCATGGCCGACATCGAGCGCTGCGCCGAGGCGGTGCGGAAGGCCAAGCGCGGCCGCATCCACACCTTCCTGTCCACCAGCCCCAGCCACCGCGACCACATCCTGCACGCCAGCCAGGAAGACATCCTGGAGATGATCACCAAGTCGGTGACCCATGCGCGCAACCTGTGCGGCGACGTGGAGTGGTCGGCCCAGGACGCCACCCGCACCGAGCAGGACTTCCTGCGCCGCTGCGTGGACGCGGCGATCAAGGCCGGCGCCACCACCATCAACCTGCCCGACACGGTGGGCTATTCGTACCCGTCCGAGTACGCCGAGATGTTCCGCGACATCATCGCCAATGTGGACGGCGCGGACCGGGTGATCTTCTCCACCCACTGCCACAACGACCTGGGCCTGGCGGTGGCCAACAGCCTGGCCGGCGTCCAGGGCGGCGCGCGGCAGGTGGAGGTGGCGGTCAACGGCATCGGTGAGCGGGCCGGAAACGCGGCCCTGGAGGAGATCGTCATGGCGCTGCGCGTGCGCGGCGACACCCTGCCGTTCTTCACGGGCATCGAGACCCAGCACATCACCCGCGCCAGCCGCTACGTCTCGGCCATCACCGGCTTTCCGGTGCAGTTCAACAAGGCGATCGTCGGCAAGAACGCCTTCGCCCACGAGAGCGGCATCCACCAGGACGGGATGCTGAAGGACCGCGGCACCTACGAGATCATGACGCCCGAGACGGTGGGGCAGGGCGGCTCCAACCTGGTGATGGGCAAGCACTCCGGCCGCCACGCCTTCCGCGAGAAGCTGAAGGACCTGGGCTACGAGCTGGGCCAGAACGCGCTCAACGAGGCCTTCCAGCGCTTCAAGGACCTGGCCGACAAGAAGAAGCACGTCTTCGACGACGACATCGTGGCCCTGGTGGACGACGCCCTGGCCAGCGCCGCCGACAAGGTCCAGGTCAAGCACCTGCGGGTGATCGCCGGCACCGAGGGGCCGCAGGAGGCCTTCCTGACGGTGACCATCGACGGGGTCGAGAAGTCCGCCAACGCCACGGGCGACGGCCCGGTGGACGCGGTGTTCAACGCCATCCACGCGGTGGTGCCGCACGCGGCGGTGCTGCGGCTCTTCCAGGTGCACGCGGTGACCGAGGGCACCGACGCCCAGGCCCAGGTCTCGGTCCGCCTCGAGGACGAGGGGCGGATCGCCACCGGTACGGCGGCCGACACCGACACGCTCACGGCGTCGGCCAAGGCCTATGTCAACGCGCTCAACAACCTCTTCGCGAGGAAGGAAAAGAGCGCCCCCGACGCCAAGGTCGCCAGCGGGTTCTAAAGTCTTCCCTCCCTTGATGGGGAGGGACAGGCTCGCCGGAGGGGAGCCAGGGTGAGGGAGTGTGGATCAAGCTCCAACTCCGCCACCTGGCCCACACTTCGGCGCGCCCACGCCTGCGCCTAGCCCACGCTTCCTCACCCTGGCGGCTACGCCGCCTGTCCCTCCCCATCAAGGGAGGGAAAGGAGCTGCACGTGCTCTGGATCTTCCTGACCATCGCGGCGGCGCCGCTGCAGGTGGCGCGCAATGCGCTGCAGCGCGGGCTGGTGGGCGACGCCGGCCCGTGGGGCGCGACGCTGGTCCGCTTCCTGTTCGGCCTGCCGTTCTCGCTGGCCATGTTCGGAGTGGTGGCCGCGCTGACGCCCGGGGCGCGGCCCGATCCGCACGCGGACTTCTGGACCTGGGTGGTGATCGGCGCGCTCTCGCAGCTCGCGGCCACCGGCTTCCTGCTGATGGCCATGCACCGCGCCGGCTTCGCGGTGGCGACGGTGATGCAGCAGTCGTCCCTGCCGCTGGCGGCGCTGCTGGGCCTCGTCCTCGGCGACGTCCTGCCGCCGGCCGCCTGGGTCGGGCTGGCGCTGGCGACGGCCGGGCTGGCGATCCTGTCGTGGCCCAAGGCGGAAGACATGAAGGCGAGCCTCCAGGGCGCCGGCTTCGGCCTGGGCTCCGGCGTCGCCTTCGCCATCGCCCTGAACAGCTATCGGCGGTCGGGCCTGGCGTTCGAGGTCCACCACCCGATCTATTCGGCGCTCGCGGGGCTGCTGATCGCCCAGGCGCTGCAGTCGGTGCTGCTGGCGGGCCTGCTCGCGGTGTTCCGGCCGGGCGCGTTGAGGTCGGTGGCGGCGTCGTGGCGCGCGTCGCTGGGGGCCGGCTTCTTCGGCTCGGCCGCCTCCGCCTGCTGGTTCGGCGCCCTGGCCCTGGCGCCGGCCGGAACCGTCCGCGCGGTGGGCGTGATCGAGGCGCCCATCGCCGCCGCCGTGGGCCGCCGGCTCTTCCGGGAGCGCCTCTCCGTCCGCCAGTGGGTCGGGGGCGGCCTCGCCACGGTGGGCGTGCTGCTGACGGTTTGGCGATAGCCGCTCAGTCCACCGCCAGGATCACGTGCGGCGCCTTGATCAGCGCCGTCACCGCATCGCCGGGTTCGATCTCCAGCGACCGGGCGCTCTCGAGAGTGATAGTGGCCGCCAGCGTCTTGCCGGCGCCGATGTCCAGCACGACCTCGCAGTTCACCGCCCCGTCCTCGCGGCGCGCCACGACGCCCGCGAGCTGGTTGCGGGCCGAGGTGCGCAGGCCCTGGCCCTTGGCCAGGACGACGAAGCTGGACTTGATCAGGGCGATGGCCGGCCCGCCGACCGCGAGCCCCAGTTCCTCGACGCTGCGGGCGGTGATCACCGCGACGATCTCGGCCCCGCCGCCCAGGTCGAGCGCCACCTCGGCGCTGACCTCGCCGTGGACGATGCGGGCCACGCGGCCGCGGAGGGCATTGCGCGCACTGGTCTTCATGCCGAGGCTCCAGAAGATGTCCGCGTCGGGGTCGCGGTCCAGCCGCGCGAGGGCGGCCTGCATCTGGCCCTGCAGGCGGCGAAAGGCGGCCAGCACGCCCTGGCCCCGTGCCGTGACCTCAGCCGCCCCGCCCTTGGCGCCGCCCGGCGCGGCCGCCACCAGCGGGGTATCGAAGAGGTTGTTCAGCGCCTGCACGGCGTCCCAGGCCGCCTTGTAGGAGAGGCCCACGTCGCGGGCCGCCGCACTGATCGAGCCCCGCGCGCCGATCGCCTCCAGCAGGGCCATGCGGCCCACCGCCACCCGGGGCAGCCGCACCAGGGCGTCCAGGCCGTCCGCCAATGCCTTTCCTCCGATATGCAGTGAAGCTACATAACGCGGGATGGCCCGCAGATCACCGCCCATCTCGTCTGCGCCGCACCGCCTCCCCGCAGGGGTACGCTGAGACATGGCGCAGGTGCTCTGGCTGACGGTGAAGCTGGCGACGCTGACCACCTTGATCCTGCTGGCCCTGGCGACCCCGCTGGCGTGGTGGCTGGCCCGCAGCCGGGCGTGGTGGGCCCAGGTCGCCGGCGCCCTGGCCACCCTGCCGATCGTGCTGCCGCCCAGCGTGCTGGGCTTCTACCTGCTGATCGCCCTGGGGCCGCGGAGCCCGCTGATGGCGCCGCTGCACGCCTTTGGCGTCCGCACCCTGGCCTTCACCTTCGCCGGCCTGGTGATCGGCTCGGTGATCTATTCCCTGCCGTTCGCCGTGCAGCCGCTGCGCACCGCCTTCCGCGCGGTGGGCGAGGACCACCTGGACGCGGCGGCCACCCTGGGCGCCTCGGGCCTCTCCACGTTCTGGCGCGTCGCCCTGCCGCTGGCCGCGCCGGGATATGCCGCCGCGGCGATCCTGACCTTCGCCCACACGGTGGGGGAGTTCGGCGTGGTGCTGATGATCGGCGGCGCGATCCCGGGCGTCACCAACGTGCTGTCGGTGGAGATCTATCGGGACGTGGAGGCCCTGGCGTGGGGGCGCGCCCACCTGATGGCGGCGCTGCTCCTGCTGTTCGGCTTCGTCGTGGTGCTGTCGCTGTTGCGCCTGGAACGGCGCATCGCGCGGCCCGAATTCAACGTTCGGTAGACCGGATTTTGGCCACCCGCCGGGATTCTGGCCTTTCCGAGGCGAAAGGGCGCAGACTATTTCGCGCGCGACGCGAAAGCGCATACCTCGCTTTAAGCCTTGAAATGCCCAAATGAGCAGGGCAGAGGGACATGAAAGCCCGCCAGACAAAGCGTAGCGACTCGACGCAATCTGCCGCGTCAGACGGTTCGCCTTTGTGTCCCCCTGTCGGAACGCCACTTCAGCCCCTATTCGCTCAGGGCCCTGCATGATCTCTTCGCTCTTCGGCGCTATCTCCAACGACATCGCCATCGACCTCGGCACGGCCAACACCCTCATCTACATGAAGGGCAAGGGGATCGTGCTCAACGAGCCCTCGGTGGTGGCGCTGCGCAACGTCGGCGGGCGCAAGGTCGTCCACGCCGTGGGCATCGAGGCCAAGCAGATGCTGGGCCGCACGCCGGGCCACATGGAAGCCATCCGCCCCATGCGCGACGGGGTCATCGCCGACTTCGAAGTCGCCGAGGAGATGATCAAGTACTTCATCCGCAAGGTTCACAACCGCAAGGGCTTCGTGAACCCGAAGGTGATCGTGTGCGTGCCGTCGGGCGCCACCGCGGTGGAACGCCGCGCCATCAACGACAGCTGCCTGAACGCCGGCGGCCGCCGCGTGGGCCTGATCGACGAGCCGATGGCCGCTGCGATCGGGGCCGGCCTGCCCATCCACGAGCCCACCGGCTCGATGGTGGTGGACATCGGCGGCGGCACCACCGAGGTGGCCGTGCTGTCGCTCTCGGGCATCGTCTATTCGCGCTCGGTCCGCGTCGGCGGCGACAAGATGGACGAGGCGATCATCAGCTACATGCGCCGCAACCATAACCTCCTGATCGGCGAGACCACGGCCGAGCGGATCAAGAAGGAGATCGGCACGGCGCGCGCGCCGGCCGACGGCGAGGGCCTCTCCATCGAGGTCAAGGGCCGCGACCTGATGCAGGGCGTGCCGCGCGAAGTGCGGATCAGCGAGAAGCAGGCCTCCGACGCGCTCAGCGAGCCGGTGGGCCAGATCGTCGATGCGGTGAAGATGGCGCTGGAGGCGACGCCGCCGGAGCTGGCCTCCGACATCGCCGACAAGGGCATCATGCTGACCGGCGGCGGCGCGCTGCTGCGCGGCCTGGACGCCGAGATCCGCGACCACACCGGCCTGCCGGTGACCGTGGCCGACGATCCGCTGAGCTGCGTGGCCCTGGGCTGCGGCAAAGTGCTCGAGCATCCGAAGTGGATGAAGGGCGTCCTCGAATCCACCTTGGCGTAGGATGGCGCGTCGGGGGACGCGGTAAGGGCGAGTTTTCGAGATGTCCTTGAGGGACAACCCGCTCGGCGAACTGAAGGTCCCGCTTACGTGGACGGCCGGCATCGTGTTCATCGTGGTGCTGATCGCCTCGGTGGCCATCCTGCTGACCGATCGCCGGGAAGGGTTCGACACCGACGCCTATGGCCACCCGCGCACCCTGTCCGACAAGGTCATGGCGCCGGTGGGCGAGGTGCTGAGCGCACCCGGCCGCTGGACCGGCGCGGGCGTCGACAGCGTCAAGGGCTACTTCTTCGCCGTGTCCGAGAACCAGCGGCTGAAGGCCGAGCTGAAGGACATGCGCCAGTGGCGCGACGTGGCCATCGCCCTGCGCGACACCAACGAGCGCTACCAGACCCTGCTGGGCCTGAAGACCGACCCCCCGATCCCCATGGCCACCGCCCGCATCGTCACCGACAGCCGCGGCCCGTTCGCCAACTCCCGCCTGGCCGACGCCGGCTCGGAGAAGGGCATCCTTCCGGGCAACCCGGTGATGAGCGAGAACGGCCTGGTGGGCCGCATCGTGGGCGTCACCGAGGGAGCCAGCCGCGTGCTGCTGCTGACCGACGTCGCCTCGCGCACGCCCGTCATGATCGACCGCACCAACGCCCGGGCCATCCTGACCGGCGACGGCGGCCCCAATCCGCAGCTGGCCTATCTGCGCGGCCTGGATCCGGTGAAGAACGGCGACCGGGTGCTGACCTCCGGCGACGGCGGCGTCTTCCCCCGCGGCCTGCCGGTGGGCGTGGCGGTGAAGGGGCTCGACGGGCGCTGGCGGGTGGTGCTGGCCTCGGACCGCGCGCCGGTGGACTACGTGCGCATCCTGCTGTTCCAGGACTTCACCCAGCTGGTGAACCGCGCCGGCCTCGACCGCGCGCCGCCGCCGCCGCCGACCCCCGGGGCGTCGACCCTGCCACCGCCTGAGGCTGTGGCCCCGGCGGCGACCGGCGCCGCCAAGCCCGCCGCCAAGCCGGGCGACGGCTCTGCGACGAAGCCGGACGACAAGGCGGCGGCGACGCCAGCCAAGTCGTCCACGGACAAGGCGGCGGCCGACAAGCCCGCTGCGTCCAAGGCGGCGACCGCCGACAAGAAGCCCTCCGAGGGCAAGGCTGCGGAGAAGAAACCGGCCGAAAAGACCCCGGCGGCGGCGAAGGCGACTGCGACCGACAAGAAGCCCGCCGACGGCAAGACGGCCGCCAAGCCCTCGGCGAGCGCTGCATCGACGCAGAAGCCCACCGACGCCAAGAAGCCCACCGACGCCAAGAAGCCGACCGACGCCAAGGCCCATGCGACCAAGCCTGCGGAGCCTGTGCATGGCTAGCCGCGGAGGCGCCCAGCCGCTGACCCCCTGGCGCTGGCTCGGCCTGCCGGCGCTGCAGGCGGCGGGCATGACGCTGCTCTTCCTCGCGCCCCTGCGATTCTGGGGCTATGGCCTGCCGGAGCCGGTCTTCGCCCTGCCCGTGGTGTTCGCCTGGGCCGTGATCCGGCCTTCGATGCTGGCGCCCATGGGCGTGATGGTGCTGGGCCTCTTCCTGGACCTGGTGTGGGGCAGCCCGACCGGGCTGTGGCCGGTGTGCCTGCTGCTGCCCTACGGCATGGTGCTGGCGGGCCGTGGGATGCTGGCCGGGCAGGGGCGGCTGATGATGTGGGTCTGGTTCGGCGCGGCCACCGCGGTGGCGCTGGGCGCGGGCTATATCTTCACGATGTTCGACACCCAGAACGCCCCGGACCCGCTGACCGTGGGCTACCAATTCCTCGCCACAGTGATCCTCTATCCGTTCGCGGACCGGCTGATCGAGCGGTTCGAGGACGCGGACGTGAGGTTCCGCTAACGCGATGACCCAACCCGCCATCTTCTTCGAGGAGGTCAACGAGCGGCAGGGCGTGTTCCACCGCCGCGCCATCCTCCTGGGCGCGTTCGCCGGCCTGGGCCTCGGCGCCCTGGGCGGACGGCTGGGCTACCTGCAGCTGGTGGAGACCCAGCGCTACGAGAAGCTGTCGGCCTCCAACCAGTTCAACTTCAAGCTCCTGCCGGCGCCGCGCGGCCTGATCGTCGACCGCAACGGCGCGGTGCTGGCCGCCAACCGCCCGAACTTCCGGCTGATGGTGGCGCGCGACAAGGGCGTCGATCCCGAGGCCACGCTGAAGACCCTGGCGGAGTACGTGCCGCTGGATGACGCGCGCCAGCGCCGCTACCTGCGTGAGATCAACGCCGCGCCCAAGCGTGCGCCCGTCCAGATCATGGAAGACATGACCTGGGAGCAGTTCAGCGCCCTGAATGTGCGCGCGCCCGAGCTGCCTGGAGTCACGGCCGACATGGGCGAGGTGCGGGTCTATCCGCACGGCGGCGCCTTCGCCCACGTGATCGGCTATGTGGCCAAGGTGAACAAGGAGGATGTGGACGCGGCGGGCCCGAACCCCGACCCGATCATGCTCCACCCCAGCTTCCGGATCGGCAAGCAGGGCGTCGAGAAGGCTTTCGACGTGGCCCTGCGCGGCAAGGCCGGCGCCCAGAAGGTCGAGGTGGACGCCAACGGCCGCGAGGTGCGCCAGGACCCCAACGGCGACATCCCGGCCGTGCCCGGCAAGGTCATCGAGCTGACCATCGACGCCGACGTCCAGCTGCGCGCCGAGGAGGTGTTCGGGGCCGAGAGCGGCGCGGCGGTCATGATGGACTGCCGCACCGGCGACGTCCTTTGCATGTATTCGGGCCCCAGCTTCGATGCGAACAAGTTCGTCCGCGGGCTGACGGGGGCGGAGTACCGGGAACTGGCGCTCTATGAGCGCAAGCCGCTGTTCAACAAGGCGCTGACCGCCACCTATCCGCCTGGCTCGACCTTCAAGACCATGGTGGCGCTGGCGGCGCTGGACAGCGGGTACGATCCCAACACCGTCCATTCCTGCGGCAAGACCTGGGCCTGGGGCGGCCGGGTCTGGCACTGCGACCAGGCGCACGGCCCGCAGACGCTGCACACGGCGATCGCCACCTCCTGCGACATCTATTTCTATCAGTGCGCGCTGGCCGTGGGACCGGACCGGATCGCCAAGGTCGCCAGGGCCTTCGGGCTCGGCCAGACCTTCGACATCGGCATCCCCGGCCAGAAGCCGGGCCTGGTGCCGGACACCGCCTACAAGCGCCGGGTGTTTCCGAAGGATCCCGTTTGGCACCCGGGCGAGACCCCCAGCATGGGGATCGGCCAGGGCTATACGCACCTCAACCCGCTGCAGCTTTGCGTGCAGGTGGCGCGCCTGGCCAATCGGCGCAAGGCGCTCCATCCGCGTCTCATCAAGTCGATCGGCGGGGTCGAGCAGCCGGCCGGCTCGTCGTTCGGTGACCTGCCGTTCAAGCCCGAGCATCTGGAATTCGTCTACAACGGCATGGGCGCGGTGACGGGCGCGAACGGCGAGCACATCGCCCGCGCGACGGGCTTTGGCCAGGCGGACCTGGGCCTGGGTTCGTTCCTGATGGCGGGGAAGACCGGCACGGCGCAGTCGCGGGGCTACGGCGGCGGCACCGGCGCCCACGGCGCCGTCGGCGAATGGAGTCTGCGCGACCACGCGTGGTTCATCTGTTTCGCGCCATTCGACAATCCGCGGTACGCCATGAGCGTGCTCGTCGAGCACGGCGGCTTCGGCGCGTCGGCCGCCGCGCCCAAGGCGCGCGAGATCATGCGGGTCGCCATGCTCAAGGATCCCGAGATCACCGCCCAGATCACCAAGCCGGCGCCGCTGCCGGAGGTGCCGCCGGCCGAGCGCAACCAGGACGACCTGCCGGACGGCCCCGAGGCCGATCCGATTCCGACCCCAGGGCAGCCCACATGACCGTCTCCGCCCTGACCCGGCCCGGCGAACGCGACCGGCTGATCGTCAAGCTCTCCGAGATCGACTGGCTGTTCGTGGCCGTGCTGACGCTGATCGCCGGCGCCGGCGGGCTGATGCTGTTCTCCATCGCCGGATCGTCCTGGACGCCCTGGGCCGCGCCGCACCTGATCCGCTACGCCCTGCTGCTCGCGATCATGATCGTGCTGGCGGTGCTGGACGTGCGGGTGTGGTTCGCGCTCGCCTATCCGATCTACGGCCTAGGCCTGCTGCTGCTGGTGGCGGTGGCGGTGCACGGCCAGACGCGCCTGGGCGCCACCCGCTGGCTTGGCGTCGGGCCCTTCAGCTTCCAGCCGTCGGAGGTGATGAAGATCGGCATCGTGCTGGCGCTGGCGCGGCTCTACCACGGGGCCGGCGCGCAGCGGGCGCGGCTCTCCTGGTGGCTGCTGATCCCGGCGGGCATGATCGCCGTGCCGGTGCTGCTTGTGGCCAAGCAGCCTGACCTGGGCACCGCCATGCTGATCGCCCTGACCGGGACGGTGATCGTCGTGCTGGCGGGCCTCTCCTGGCGGGTCATCGCGGTCGGCGTTCTGGGCGCGCTGGCCGTGGCGCCGCCGTTCTTCATGTTCGTGATGCACGACTACCAGCGCGAGCGGATCCTGACCTTCCTGCACCCCGAGAACGACCCGTCGGGCACCGGCTATCACATCCTGCAGTCGATGATCGCCCTGGGCTCCGGGGGGCTTCTCGGCAAGGGTTACGGCCTGGGCTCGCAGAGCCAGCTCAACTTCCTGCCCGAGAAACAGACCGACTTCATCTTCGCCACCCTGGCCGAGGAGTTCGGCTTCGTCGGCTGCGTCTCGATCCTGATCCTCTATGGCGCCGTGATCTTCATGGCGCTGCGGACCGCCTACCTCAGCCACAGCCACTTCGGCCGTCTGGCCGCTGCGGGTGTGACCGCCACCTTCGCGCTCTATGTGATGATCAACGGGGCCATGGTCATGGGCCTCGCGCCGGTGGTGGGCGTGCCCATGCCGATGCTCAGCTACGGCGGTACGGTGATGGTGACGGTGATGGTCGGCTTCGGCCTGGTGCAGTCCGTGCGCGTCCACCGCTACGCCGAGGTGACCAGCGGCAAGGGGACGTTCGTCTAGGCCGTTCCGACGTTTGCGGAGCGGAGCCCCAGGTGACGCCCGAACGGGTCGAAGTCGCGGTCGCTGTAGAGCAGGGCGTGGCCGTCCAGGATGCAGCGCGTCGCGATGAGGGTGTCGATGGTCTTGCGCACGGTGACGCCGAGTTCGCGTAGCTGGCGAAAGTTCTGCGCCGCGGCGATCGCCACCTCGCGGCCGCCGATCTCGACAAGGTGAAGCGCGCTGAGGCGCCCCAGGGCCAGATCGAAGGCCGCCTGCGTCCGGAAGCCCTGCAGCACCTCCGTCAGGATCAGGTCCCCGATGGCCAGGTCCTGCTGGCCGAGCAGTTGGTCGAGCCGTTCCGCCTCCGGAGTCGCCGAGCCGCGGAAGAAGTCGATCCAGACACTGGAATCGACCAGGATCAATCGAGGCGCATCGCTTCGAGGTCGCCGTCCCAGGCGAGTTTGCCGCGCAGATCCCGCAACTGTGCCTGGCGCGCGAGGCGGATCAGTGTGCGCAGTCCGTCCTCGACCACCTCGCGCTTGGTCCTGGCGCGCGACACCGCGAGCGCCTCGGCCATGAGCGCGTCGTCGATTTCGATATTGGTGCGCATGGATGTGTACTCCAGGGCCGGATCATACACATAGGCCCAGGAAGCCGCCGGCGCAATCGCCGGCCGTCCTCACACCCGCAGCGCCTGGTCGGTCGCGCGCACCAGGGCGTCGACGATGCCGGGTTCGGTGGAGGCATGGCCGGCGTCCCAGACCACTTCCATGCGCGCATCCGGCCAGGCGCCCTTGAGCTTCCAGGCGCTCTCCATGGGCGTCACGACGTCGAAGCGGCCCTGGACGATCCAGCCGGGGATGCCCTTCAGCTTGTCGGCGTTCTCGAGCAGCCAATTGGGGGTCGGGAAGAAGCCGCCGTTGACGAAGAAGTGGCACTCGATGCGAGCGAAGGCGATGGCGAAGTCAATCTCGTTGAACTTCGACGGCCGCGCCTCGGGGCCGCGGATCGAGATGGTGTCGCCCTCCCACTGGCTCCAGGCGGCGGCGGCCTCGGCCTGCACGCGCCGGTCGGGATGGACCAGGCGCTTGTGGTAGGCGGCCATCATGTCGCCGCGCTCGGCCTCGGGGATCGGGGCGCAGAAGCGGGCCCAGGCGTCCGGGAACATCATCGAGGCGCCGTCCTGATAGAACCAGGCGAGCTCGCGCTGGGTCAGCAGGAAGATGCCCCGCAGCACCAGGCTCTCCACCCGCTCCGGGTGGGTGATGGCGTAGGCCAGGGCCAGGGTGGAGCCCCAGGAGCCGCCGAACACGCACCACTTCTCCACGCCCAGGCGCACGCGCAGGCGCTCGATGTCCTCGATCAGGGCCCAGGTGGTGTTGTCGTCCAGGCTGGCGTTGGGGCGGCTCTTGCCGCAGCCCCGCTGGTCGAACAGGGCCATCCGCCACTTTGCGGGGTCGAAGAACCGCCGCATGGTGGGATTGATGGCGCCGCCCGGGCCGCCGTGCAGGATCACGCACGGCTTGCCGTTGGGATTGCCGCATTCCTCGTAGAACACCTCGTGCGGGCCGCCGGTGGGCAAGAAGCCGCTCGCGAACGGCTCGTTGTCCGGGAACAGGCCGCGCCGGTTCTGGGCGGTCGAGACGGCGGGCGCGGCGGTGTTTCGGTCCATGCGGCCTTTTACTTCGGGAAGCGCCTCGCCAGCCAGTCCAGCATCAGGCGGTTCACTTCCTCCGGTTTCTCCTGCTGTGTCCAGTGTCCCGATCCGCGCACCATGTGGGTTTCCAGGTCCCCGACGAAGGCCTTCATCGGCTCGGCCATCTCCGGCGTCAGCACCGCGTCCAGCTCGGCGGTGATCATCAGGCAGGGAATGGCGTCGATCCGGGTGGGCAACGTCTCGGCGCGGGCCCAGTTGCGGGTGAAGTTGCGGTACCAGCTGACCGGCCCGTGGAAGCCGCCCGCGCGGAACGCCTCGACGAAGACCGCCAGCTCCCCAGGCGTCAGCAACTGCCCGGCCCCGCCCGTCCCGTCCCAGCCCTGCAGCAGGTCCTTGAAGGCGAAGGTGGAGCCGGAGGCGCTGGGCTGGGCGACGGCGGCGGTAAGGGCGGCCGGCTTGCGCATGAAGAAGCGCATGGTCTTGTCCGGATCGGCGCCCAGCACCGCCTCCGGCTCGTCCGGGGTCTGGAACCAGACGATGTACATGTCCGGCCCGTAGCGGGCGCGCAGGATGGCGATCGGGTCAGCCGGGGCGCGGGGCATGAACGGCGTGTTGAGGCCGATGACGCCCGCGATACGGTCCGGATGGATCAGCGGCGCCTGCCACACCACGATGCCCCCCCAGTCGTGGCCGCAGAGGATCGCCTTCTCCACACCGAGGTGGTCCAGCAGCCCGACGACGTCGCCGGTGAGGCGGTCGATGTCGTAGTCGGTGACCGCCTCTGGTTTGGACGAGAGCCCATAGCCGCGCTGGTCCGGCGCGATCACCCAGCGGCCCGCGTCGGCCAGGGCCTTGATCTGGTGGCGCCACGAGAAGGCCAGCTCGGGGAAGCCGTGGCAAAGCACGATCGGCACGCCCTGGCGCGGTCCGGCCTCGTAGTAGGCGATCTCCACGCCGTTCACCGCCGCGCGCTGCACGGGCGGCATCTGGGTCTCGAGGGCCGAGGCGGCCATCTGCACGGACATGGGCGGTTCTCCGGTCGAGCTTGGCGCGGAACTGCGATTGCCGTTGCCCCGGCACAGGTGAAGCCAGTAGGTCACAGTTGTCGTGACGTCCGCCAAGCCCGCTTCCCAGCCATCCGTTTCCGCCGCAACCCCCTGGGGCATGGTGATCCTCCTGGGATCCCTCACCGCCATGGGGCCGCTGGCGATCGACATGTACCTGTCCAGCCTGCCGGCGATCGGCCGCAGCCTGGCGGTCGGTCCGGCGCAGACCCAGGCGACGGTGGCGGCGTTCCTGGCGGGCATGTCCATCGGCCAGATGTTCTACGGCCCCGCCTCGGACCGCTTCGGCCGGCGCGCGCCGGTGCTGCTGGGCGTGGCGATCTTCATCCTCGCGTCCGCCGGCTGCGCCCTGGCCACCTCCATCGACCAGCTGCTGATCGGCCGCTTTGTCCAGGCCCTGGGCGCCTGCGCCGGGGCGGTGGTGGCCCGGGCGGTGGTGCGCGACCGCTTCGACCACACCGAGACGGCCCGGATGCTCAGCCTGATGATGCTGATCATGGGCCTGGCGCCGATCCTGGCCCCGCTGCTGGGCGCGGCGCTGCTGACGGTCGGCGGCTGGCGGCTGAACTTCTGGTTCATGGCCGCCTTTGGCCTGGCCGTCGGCGGCGCGGTGGTCCTGCGGCTGTCGGAGTCGCGCTCGGCCGCCACGGCGCGCCAGGCGGCGGCGGAGAACCCGTTCCAGGCCTACCTCGCCCTGATGCGGGCCCGCCGGCTGGTGGGCTACGCCATGGCCGGCTCGCTGAACGGTGCGGCGCTGTTCACCTATATCGCCTCGGCCCCGGGCCTGCTGATGGGCAAGTACGGCGTGCCGGTGGCGGTGTTCCCATGGCTGTTCGGCCTGAACGCGGTGGGCATCATTGGCGGGAACCAGGTGAACCGCTTCCTGTTGCGCCGCTTCACCACAGACCAGGTGCTGGCCCGCGCCAGCGTGGTGGCCCTGGCCTTCGGCCTGGCCCTGACGCTGGCGGCCTTCACCGGCATCGCGGGGCGCTGGAGCGTGCTGCCGCTGCTGTTCTGCGTGATGGCCAGCCTCGGCTTCATGCAGGGCAACACCATGGCCGGCGCGCTCAGCGTCGATCCGCTGCGGGCCGGCTCGGTCTCGGCGCTGCTGGGCGCGGCGAGCTTCGGCACCGGCGCCCTGGCCTCGACGCTGGCGGGGGCCCTGCACGGCGACCCGGCCCAGTCGATGTCGCTGGTGATGATGCTGTCGCTGGCCGGCTCGGCGATCTTCCTCCACGCCCTGGCCCTGCCGAAGCGGGCCTAGGGCTGCGGATCCACGCCGCGCGCCGCCCACGCCAGCACGGCCCAGCCCGTGAGGAACAGCAGGCCGCCCACCGGGGTGATGGCGCCCACGATCCGCGGCGCGCCGGCCGCCAGCGCATAGAGCGAGCCTGAGAACAGGACCACCCCGGAGAGGAAGAAGGCCGGTGCGAACCGCGCGCGCCGCGCGCCCACCTGCATGAAGGTGGCGCAGGCGAAGGTGGCCATGGTGTGCATGAAGCCGTAGGTGGCCCCCGTGCGCAGCAGCTCCTGGGCCCGTGGGTCGGCGACGCCGTGCGCGGCGAAGGCGCCCACCGCCACGGCGATGAATCCGCCCACCGCCGCCAGGGTCATCCAGTTGCGGCGGCTCCAGACGTGGCTCAACCCCACACCCGCGGCCGACGATCCTTCCAGGGCGCTTCCTTCTCCAGCTGGGCGGCGAGGCGGAACAGCGTCGCCTCGTCGGCGTAGCGGCCGCTGAACATCATGCCGATCGGCAGGCCGGCCGCGTCCATCTCCAGGGGCAGGGACAGCGAGGGCTGGCCGGAATAGTTGAACGGCGGCGTGTAGGGGAAGGTGCGGCCCTGGCGGCGGTTCACCTCCTTGGGCTCCAGGTTCACCGGGTCGATGAAGCCGATCTCCGGCACCGGCGTGCCCAGCACCGGGGTCAGGTAGACGTCCACATCCTCGAAGAACGCCAGGGTCTGGCGGTTCAGCATGCGGGTCTCCTGCAGGGAGCGCATGGCGTCGGCGCCGGTCTGGCGGCGACCGGCCTTCAGCGTGGCCCAGGTGAGCGGCTCCAGCTCGTCCTCCTCGGGCTCGCGGCCGACCAGGGCGATCAGGCGGTCCATGCCGGCGGCGAAGTTGCCGGCCGCGGCGGGCCCGCGGGAGGCGTAGAGGGCGCGGTAGTCGATGCCCAGGCCTCTCTCGAACACCTCGTGGCCGAGGCCCTTCAAGAGGGCCGCGGTGCGCTCCAGCGCCGCCTGGATCTCGGGGTCGATGGGGCGGCCGGATGGGGTCTCCGAGGACCAGGCGATGCGCAGCTTGCCGGGACTGCGGGTGATCTCCTCGACGTAGGGCCGCTCCTTCGGCGGGGCCGGGTAGGGCGAGCCCGGCTCGGGATAGCCGGTGGCGTCCAGCATGGCCGCGCTGTCGCGCACCGTGCGGCTGACCACGTGGTCGACCACATTGCCGAGCGCATAGTCGAAGCCGTCGGGCATGTTGGGATTGCGGTCGCGGGTGACCTTCAGCCCCACCAGGCCGCAGCAGGCCGCGGGGATGCGGATCGAGCCCAGGCCGTCGGACGCGTGGGCCAGGGGCACGATGCCCGCCGCCACCGCGCTCGCCGCCCCGCCGGACGAGCCGCCGGAGATGTGGGCGGGGTTCCACGGGTTGCGGCACGGTCCCAGGGCGGCGCTCTCGGTCGTGCCGGTGATGCCGTACTCCGGCGTGTTGCTCTTGCCGATCGGGATGACGCCGGCCTGGCGGTAGCGGCGGGTGAGGCCCCCGTCCTCGGCATCGATCACGCCGCGGGCGAACTTGCTGCCATGGCTGCGCGGCCAGCCGGCCACGGGCATGCCCAGGTCCTTGATCAGGAACGGCACGCCCTTGAACGGACCATCCGGCAGCGGGCCGCTGGCCCATTTGCGGGCGTCGTCGAAGCCCTTGTAGACCACCGCGTTCAGGGTCGGGTTGTGGTGCTCCACCCGCTCGATGGCCGCCTCCACCAGCTCGCCCGGCGTCACCGCGCGCTTGTGGACCAGCTCGGCCAGACCCAGGCCGTCGTATTCGGAATAGTCTTTCATCAGCGGGCTCCCGCGGAGAGGAAGGCGAGTTTATCGACCGGCGCCAGTTCGGGCGCCTGGCGCTTCAGGGCCGCGAAGGCGCCCTCGGCGGCGTCCAGGGCGGCGGCGATGTCGGCCTCGGTCATGGCGGCGCACAGGAACATGTTGTGCCAGGGGTGCACATAGACCCCGCGGGCCAGCATCTCGGAGGAGAAGCAGAAGCCCTTGCGCAGGTCCGGGTCGTCGTCGAACAGGAACAGCGGCATGACCTCCGGGCCACTCTGGCGCAGGCTGAAGCCCGCCGCCTTGGCGCGCTCGTCCAGGCCGGCGCGAAGCTCGCCGCCGAGGGCGGTGATCCGTTCCAGATAGTCGGTCTCGCGCACCAGGCGCAGCGTCTGGAGCGCCGCGGCCATGGGGGCGGCCTGGTACCAGAACGAGCCGGTCACATAGATCGAGGCGGCAGCCTTGCGCGCCTTGTCCGCGCCCAGGAGCGCCGAGAGCGGGTGGCCGTTGGCCAGGCACTTGCCCCAGCTGGAGAGGTCCGGCTGCACGCCCAGGCGACTCCACGAACAGTCCCGCGTCAGGCGGAAGCCCGCCCGCACCTCGTCCACCACCAGAAGGGCGCCGGTGCGGTCGCAGAGCTCGCGCGCGCGGCGGGCGTAGGCGATGTCCGGCTCAGCCTGGTCGACGAAGGCGTCGTGCTTGAACGGCGCGGCGAAGATGGCGGCCAGGTCATCGCCGGCCTCGGCGACCGCCGCCTCCAGGCTGGCGACGTCGTTATAATCGCAGAGGATCTGATGGGCGCGGTCGCTCTCGATCACCCCGGTGGGCCGGGTGACGCACCAGGGGGCCGCCCCATGGTAGGCGCCCTTGGCCCGCACCACCGTGCGCCGGCGGGTGTGGGCCCGGGCCGTGGTCAGGGCCATGGTGGTGGCGTCGGTGCCGTTCTTGCAGAAGATCGCCCAGTCGGCGTGGCTGACCATGCCGGTCAGGGCCTCGGCCAGCTCCACCATCAGGGCCGTCGGGCCGGTCAGGGTGTCGCCCAAGCCCAGCTGGCGCACATAGGCCGCGTCGATCTCCGGCTGGGCATAGCCGAACAGGCTCGGGCCGTAGGCGCACATGAAGTCCAGGTAGCGCCGGCCGTCCACGTCCCAGATGTGCGCGCCTTCGCCACGCTCGAAGAACTGCGGGTAGTCGTCGGGCAGCAGGCCGACCGACTGGTGACCGTACATGCCGCCGGGGATCACCGCGGCCGCGCGCTCGCGCAGCTCCCGATCCCGGCTGTTGGCGCCCGCCATCCCGCGTCTCCCTTATCGCTGTTCAGGAAGACCTTAGCTGCGCCTGCCGCCCCGTCCAGCCACACCGTCCGCAGGCGCCAGCAATTGAGGGTGGCGGCGGTGGAACATTGATCGACCGGCCGTGTTCTGTACCCGACACAGGGGATAGACGTAATGACGCGTGAAGATGAGTACCGCCGGCGGGCGGAAGCGCTGCTGAAGCTCGCCGCCGGGGCCGACAACATGAAGGAGCGCGGCCGGCTCATCGACGAGGCCATGCACTGGCACAACCTGGCGCTCGACCTGCACGACGGCGAACTGCCCCAGGCCAACGACAACGACGACGCGGACGACGCCGAAGCCTGGGCCTGAACGAGCCGCCCGGGCTCGCTTCCGCGCCGGATTCCTGCGCTCTCGCCTGATCTCGACTCCCTGATCTCGACTCCCTGTACATCGCGGGCATGTCGCTCCCGATCCGGCTGGGCCTCTTCTATTCGGCGATCTTCGTCGGGACGGGCGCCAGCTCGCCCTACATGCCGGTGTGGTTCCACCACCACGGGCTGAACGGCGCGCAGATCGGGCTGATCCTGTCGCTGCCCATGCTGGCGCGGGCGTTCACCGCGCCGCTGCTGGCGGTCTGGGCCGACAGCTTCCGCCTGCGCCGCACGGCGCTGATCTTCATGAGCCTGGCCGTGGCCGCGGCCTACGCCCTGCTGGCCCTGCCCCTGGGCTTCGCCGGCTGGGCGGTGGTCTGGTTCGCGGCTTCCTCCGCCGTCTCCACGATCTCGCCGCTGACCGACGTCATCGTCCTGAACCGGGCCCGCCGGGACGGCTTCAACTACGGCTGGCCGCGCGGCATCGGCTCGGCCGCGTTCATCGTCGCCAACGTCACGGTGGGGGCGCTGCTGGCGCGGGGTTCGCCGGAGCTGGTGCTGGTCTGGATCACCGCCGCCGTCGCCCTGACCTCAGTCGCCGCGCGCTTCCTGCTGCCGCCCGATCCGGTGCGCGAGGAGGGCCAGCTGGGCGGGGCCTCGGCCGGGTTCGCCGGGCTGGGCGACCTGCTGCGCGATCCGTCGTTCATGACCGCGGTGGTGTCGTGCGGGCTGATCCAGTCGGCCCACGCCTTCTACTACGGCTTCTCCACCCTGGCCTGGAAGCAGCAGGGGATCCCAGAGAGCCTCACCGGCATCCTCTGGGGCACGGGCGTGGCGGCCGAGGTCGCGTTCATGTGGTTCTTCGAGCCCTGGCGGCGGCGGGTGGGCCCGCGCAACCTGCTGCTGCTGGGCGGCTCGGCGGCGATCGTGCGCTGGAGCGCGCTCGCCTTCACCCCGCCGCTGTGGCTGCTGTTCCCACTGCAGACGCTGCATGTGCTGAGCTATGCGGCGACGTTCCTGGCTTCCCTGCAGCTGGTGGAGCGGCTGTCGACGCCGCGCAACGCCTCGGCCGCCCAGGCGATCAACTCCGCGCTCTCCGGCGGCGTGCTGAGTGGTCTCGCCACCATGGCCTCGGGCCCGCTGTTCGACCGTTTCGGCGCCAAGGGGTATCTGTTGATGGCGGCGATCTGCGTCGCGGGCCTGATCGGCGCGCTGCGGCTCTACGGCGTGCGGCGGCTGGATCCGGCCTGAAGGCCCTTGGGGAGGACTTGCGCATGGGCATCGGCCTGTTCGGCTGCGTCTGCGGCCAGTTCCACGGTCCGGCGTCCGGCCTCGGCATGGGCGGGCCGGAGCAGGTCAGCGTGCCGGTGCCGTTCTATGTGATCGAGCATCCGGACGGCGTGGCCCTGTTCGACTGCGGCCTGCCGGCGGCCATGGTCGATCCTGACGACAGCTACCGGGTCGCCCTGCGCACCCAGAGGCTGGACGCCAGCCTGACCCCGGAGGAGACGGTGACCCGCCATCTGGAGCGCCTGGACATTGATCCCGGGCGCGTCCGGTTCGCGGTGATCTCGCACCTGCACTTCGACCACGCCGGCGGCCTGAAGGAGCTGCCGAACGCCACGGTGGTGGTGCAGCGGCGCGAGTGGGAGGCCGGGTTCGATCGGGACGTGGCCAACCACTATGGGCTGCGCAAGCGCTACTTCGACCTGGGCCACAAGGTCGAGCTGGTGGACGGCGAGCACGACCTGTTCGGCGACGGCGCGGTGACCTGCGTGCCCAGCCCCGGCCACACGCCCGGCCACCAGTCGCTGCGGGTGCGCAGCGACCGCGGCGACCACATCCTGGTCAGCGACGCCTGCTACAACGCCCGCGTCGTCGAGACCCGCGACTTCCCGACCTATTCCGACGGGGCGGCCATGAACCGCTCGCTGGACCGCCTGCTGGCCCTGCGCGAGGCAGGGACGGTGATGGTGTTCGGCCACGATCCGGACCAGTGGGGCGGCGCTGCGGTGCTGCCGGCCGCGCGCACCTGAGCCTGGGCCTGACGTCGGGGCACGCTTGCGGGCCGCGCGGGGCGGGCGCCTAATCGCGCCCGGAGGACACCATGCGCGCTCTGAACGTCGCCGCCCCCTGGGGCCTGGACGCCATCCAGGTGGTGGAAAAGCCCGATCCGACGCCCGGCCGCGGCGAGGTGCTGGTGCGCATGCGGGCGGTGTCGCTGAACTACCGCGACCTCTTGATGGTCAACGGCATGTACGGCCGCGGCGGGGCCTCGACGGGCGACGCGATCACGCCCTTCTCGGACGGCTGCGGCGTGGTGGAGGCG
Organism: Caulobacterales bacterium; assembly: GCA_019510435.1. GTDB lineage: Bacteria > Pseudomonadota > Alphaproteobacteria > Caulobacterales > Caulobacteraceae > Phenylobacterium. Next base: position 51,109 of record JAEKKJ010000007.1, read on the forward strand.
GTGGGCGAGGGCGTCAGCCGCTTCAAGCCGGGCGAGCGGGTGGCGACCCTGTTCTTCCAGGGCTGGATATCCGGCCCACCGACCCTGGCCAAGCTCTCCACATCGCTGGGCTTCCCCGTGCCCGGCGCCGGCGCCGAGCTGCAGACCTTCAGCGAGGAGGGGCTCTCGCGGGTCCCGGACTTCCTCACCGACCAGGAGGTGGCGACCCTGCCGTGCGCGGCGCTCACCGCCTGGCGGGGCCTCTTCGAGGACGCGCGGCTGGAGCCGGGGGACCTGGTCGTGCTGCAGGGCACGGGCGGGGTCTCGATCTTCGGGCTGCAGTTCGCCCACGCGGCGGGCCTGCGCACGCTCATCACCTCGTCCTCCGATGAGAAGCTCAGCCGCGCAAAGGCGCTGGGCGCGAACCATCTGGTCAACTACCGGGCGACGCCCGAGTGGGCGAAGCCGGTGCGCGAGGCCAGCGGTGGACGCGGCGCGGACTTCATCATGGAGGTCGGTGGCGGCGGCACGATCCAGGAGAGCATGAAGGCGGTCCGGATTGGCGGCCACATCGCCATCATCGGCATCGTTGCGGGTGGCGGCGAGCCGTTCAACCCGGCCGCCCTGATCGGCAATTCGGCGCGGCTGCAAGGGGTGTCGGTGGGCTCGCGGGACATGTTCGAGGCCATGTGCCGGGCGATCGAGCTGCATCAGATCCGGCCGGTGGTGGACAAGGTCTTCCCCTGGACGGAGGCGAAGGCCGCCTTCGAGGCCATGCGCGGCGGGGAGCATTTCGGGAAGATCGTGCTGCAGTTCTGACGGGCGGGCAGGCGGCGAAGACCGCAAGGGAGGACCCATGCAGACCAAGGGCATCAACCACCTGGCGCTGGTGTGCCGGGACATGGCCGAGACGGTGGACTTCTACACCGGCGCGCTCGGCATGCCGCTGGTGAAGACCGTGGCCCTGCCGGATGGCGGCCAGCACTTCTTCTTCGACTGCGGGGGCGGGGCGCTCCTGGCCTTCTTCTGGTGGCCCGACAGCCCGGCCGCCGCGCCCGGGATCGCCTCGGTGGCCGACTTCCCGGCCAAGCCGAAGTCGGCGGTGGGCTCGATGAACCACGTGGCCTTCCACATGGACGAAGACCAACTGGAGCCCTCGATCGCCAGGCTGAAGGCCGCCGGGGTGCACGTCTCCGCCCCGGTAGTGGTGAACCACGACGACAGCCCCGCCGGCGTGGCGCGGGAACGGCACGAAGGAGTGTGGATCCGCTCGGTCTACTTCCGCGACCCGAACGGCATCATGCTGGAGTTCGCCGCCACCCTGCGCGACTTCCACGCCGGCGATGTCGCCCACGCCCCCGCCCGCGCCGTGGAGCGCGCCTGATGGCGCCGCGCCTGCGCCAGGTCACCCGGGCCGAGGCCGACACCGATGTGGTGCGCAAGACCTACGACCTCCTGTTCGGCGACCGCGACCCGGTGGCCGAGCCCGGCACGACCACCGGCACGCGCGGCGACTGGTGGACCGTGTTCGCCCTGGTCCCGGACTGCCTGGACCACTGCAACCGCGGCTTCGCCTTCTACCGCAACCCCCGGCGCAAGCTGGACCCGGTGCTGCGCGAGCTGGCCCAGACCCGGGCGGGCTGGGCCAAGGCCAGCCAGTTCGTGTTCTCCCAGCACTGCAAGTCGCTGCGCGGCCTGGGCGTCGCCGAGGACAAGATTGGCGCTGTGCCGCACTGGCAGGTCGCGACCTGCTTCGATGCGCGGGAGCGGGCCGTCCTGGGCTACGCCGACTGCCTGGTGCTGCAGGCCGGACGCACGCCGGACGCGGTGTTCGACACGCTGAAGACCTTCCTCTCAGACGAGGAGATCCTGGAGCTGACCTACATCACGTGCCTCTATGACATGCACGCGGTGATGACCAAGGCGCTCAGCCTGGAGTGGGACGACCGCCCGGACCCCATCGTCGAGGTGGCCAGCCCGGAAGGCTTCAGCGCCCGCGACTTCCTGGACGTCGGGCGGCGGTAGGGCCGCAGGCATGGGTGCGCAGCGGCCGTTCGCGGGGTCTTCGCCGCTCTACCCGGCCGGCGGACGCGTCGGACGCGGCGATGGCGACACGCCGATCGGCCCCGAGGCTGACGCTGTCCGCCGGAGCCGCGCGACCACGCCGCCGAGGCCGAGATCGAACCGGCGCGGCGACGCCTCGTGGGGCAGCGGCTGCGCTGCGGCGGACAGCATCCAGTTCCGGACCGCGACGGCCGACAGGATCGTCCAGGCGGGATAGGCCAGGCTGAGGCCGCGCAACTCGCCCTTGAAGCCCAGCGCCAGGAACAGCGGGATGTTCACAGCAAGCGCCAGCGCCGCATGCTGGCGCACAGCCGGTGAGGCGCTGCGCCAGCCAGAGATCCCGAGGATGAGGACCAGCCCGAGGAACAGCGGACTATAGGGCGAGAACAGGAGCAGGCCGTAGGTCTTCTCCACGCCGAGCAGCGTGCGCGGGTCGAGGTACCAGCGAAGGTTCTCGAACAGGTGGACCTCGGCCTCGACCCCAGGATTGCCGTAGTAGAAGCTTCGGACGAGAGCGTGCGCCAGGGCCGCGCCGATCATGAGGGCGCAGGTGAGGACCGCCGTCGTCGTCGTGGTCTTCATCCTCTGGCGAACGAAGGGGAGGAGCGTCGGCAGGAACAGGACCATGGTTTCCTTGTTCACGGCGCCGATCACCGCCGCGGCCGCCAGCAACGGGAACCAGCCCCGCACCGCCGCATAGGTGGCCACCGCCAGGAACATGACCTCGGTCGTGTCGTAGAAATAGCCGCCGCCGCTCATCAGTATGGGCATCGCCAGGGCGAGGATGGCGCTGGCGGCCGCGCCCGGTCCCCGGCCGGTGTAGTGCGCGCCCAGCGCGGCCATGGCCAGGACGGCGACGTACCACTCCAGGAATGTCAAATAATACAACAGGTTATACCGGACGAAGGTGGCGGGCGGCGCGATCGCGATCCGGTCCGGCCCGATCTTGGAGTGGCCGGATGTGGTGATGCTGCGTTGGCGCAGAGCCGCCATCGTCGGCGGGGGCGTCACCTCGACGACCGCATTGGCGATCCAGGGGTTGAGGGCTCGGTAAACGAACGGCCGATAGGCCGTACCGGCCAGCATCGCCTCGACGCCAAATCGCTTGGCGCCGTCGCGAAAGCCCCACTTCTCGTAGGCGCCGTGGAACGAGGCGGCGGCCACCAGCAGCATCACCGTCAGGTAGGCCACGACCCCAGCGAGCCGCGCCCAGCGGGACGCGCCCAGCGCGCCCGACACAAGCTTTGGCATTCGAACCCACCCCGCAGAGTGGAATGCAAGCTAGGCTGAATCTTATGTCGAGAGCCAGACATAAGAACGGCGTTCTCTTTTGTCGGGCCGGGCTTAGATCCCGGGATCGAATCCGCCGCCTTCCAGCCAGGCGAAGATCTGCTCGGCGGCCTGCTCCGGCGTCAGGGCCGTGGTGTCGATGCGGATCTCGGGGTTCTCCGGCGCCTCGTAGGGGCTGTCGATGCCGGTGAAGTTCTTCAGCTGGCCGGCCCGGGCCTTGGCGTAGAGGCCCTTCACGTCGCGCTTCTCGGCCTCGCCGAGGGGCGTGTCGACGAACACTTCCACGAACTCGCGCTCGCCCATCAGCTCCCGCGCCATGGCCCGCTCGGCGCGGAACGGAGAGATGAAGGACACCAGCACGATCAGGCCCGCGTCCACCATCAGCTTGGAGACCTCGGCGACGCGCCGGATGTTCTCGACCCGGTCCTCCTCGGTGAAGCCGAGGTCGCGGTTCAGGCCATGGCGGACGTTGTCGCCGTCCAGCAGGTAGGTGTGGCGGCCCTCGGCGTGCAGGCGCTTCTCCACCAGGTTGGCGATGGTGGACTTGCCGGCGCCGGAAAGCCCGGTGAACCAGACCACGCGCGCCTTCTGGCCCTTGGCGGCCGAGCGGGCGGCCTTGTCCACGTCCAGCGCCTGCCAGTGGATGTTCTGGCTGCGGCGCAGGGCGAAATGCAGCATGCCGGCGCCGACCGTGCGGTTGGAAAGCCGGTCGATGAGGATGAAGCCGCCCAGGTCCTTGTTCTCGGCATAGGGGTCGAAGGCGACCGGGGCCGAGAGCGACAGGTTGCAGACCCCGATCTCGTTCAGCTCCAGCCGCGTGGCGGCCAGCTTCTCGAGGGTGTTGACGTTGATCTTGTGCTTGGGCTCGGCGACCTGGGCGGTCACGGTGCGCGCGCCCAGCTTCATCAGATAGGGCCGCCCGGGCAGCAGGGGCTCGTCGTCGAACCAGACGACGGTGGATTCGAACTGGTCGGCCACCTCGGGCGGCTGGGCGGCCGCGGCCAGCACGTCACCGCGCGAGACGTCGATCTCGTCCTTCAGGGTGAGGGTCACGGACTGGCCGGCCACCGCCTGGGACAGGTCGCCCCGGAAGGTGACGATGCGCTCGACCGTGCTCTCGCGGCCCGAGGGCAGGGCCTTCAGCTTGTCGCCGGGCTTGACCACGCCCGACGCGATCAGGCCCGAGAAGCCGCGGAAGTCCAGGTTCGGCCGGTTCACCCACTGCACCGGCATGCGGAACGGCCGCGCCTGCAGGTCGTCCTCGACCGGCGCGTCCTCCAGCCAGCGCATCAGCGGCGGGCCGTCATACCAGGGGGCGTGCGGGCTGGGCTCGGTGATGTTGTCGCCCTTCAGGGCGGACATCGGGATGGCGGTGAAGTCCTTGATGCCGATCTGGGCGGCGAAGTCGTGGTAGTCGGCCAGGATCTGGTCGAACACCTCCTGCGACCAGCCCACCAGGTCCATCTTGTTGATCGCCAGCACCACGTGGCGGATGCCCAGCAGGCTCACCAGGTAGCTGTGGCGGCGCGTCTGGGTCAGGACGCCCTTGCGCGCATCGATCAGGATCACGGCGGCGTCGGCGGTCGAGGCGCCGGTGACCATGTTGCGGGTGTACTGCTCGTGGCCGGGGGTGTCGGCGACGATGAACTTGCGCTTGTCGGTGGAGAAGAAGCGGTAGGCGACGTCGATGGTGATGCCCTGCTCGCGCTCGGCGGCGAGGCCATCCACCAGGAGCGCGAAGTCGATCTCGCCGCCCTGCGTGCCGACCTTCTTGGAGTCCGCCTCGAGGGCCGCCAGCTGGTCCTCGAAGATCATCTTGGAGTCATAGAGCAGCCGGCCGATCAGGGTCGACTTGCCGTCGTCCACCGAGCCGCAGGTCAGAAACCGCAGCAGCGACTTGTGCTCGTGCTGGTGCAGGTAGGCGTCGATGTCCTCGGCGATGAGGGCGCTCTGGTGGGCCATTAGTTCCTCTCCTGCGAAGCGGGAGAGGAACGAGGGGCGGCGACTGCGAACGGCGCGGCCATCAGAAATACCCCTCCTGCTTCTTCTTCTCCATGGAGGCGGCCTGGTCGTGGTCGATCTTGCGGCCCTGGCGCTCGCTCGTGGTGGTGAGCAGCATCTCCTGGATGATCTCGGGCAGGGTCGTGGCGGTGCTCTCCACGGCGCCGGTCAGCGGGTAGCAGCCGAGGGTGCGGAAGCGGACCGACTTCATCATCGGGGTCTCGCCCGGGTTCAGCGGCATCCGCTCGTCGTCGACCATGATCAGGGCGCCGTCGCGCTCCACCACCGGCCGCACGTCCGAGAAATAGAGCGGCACGATCGGGATCTGCTCCAGATGGATGTATTGCCAGATGTCCAGCTCGGTCCAGTTGGAGATCGGGAACACCCGGATGCTCTCGCCGGGGTTCTTGCGGGCGTTGTAGAGGCGCCAGAGCTCCGGCCGCTGGTTCTTGGGGTCCCAGCGGTGCTGGGCCGAGCGGAACGAGAAGATGCGCTCCTTGGCGCGGGACTTCTCCTCGTCGCGCCTTGCGCCCCCAAAGGCGGCGTCAAAGCCATATTTATCCAGCGCCTGCTTCAGGCCCTCGGTCTTCCAGATGTCGGTGTGGACGGCGCTGCCGTGGTCGAACGGGTTGATGTTGCGCGCCACGGCGTCGGGGTTCTTGTGCACCAGCAGCTCGAAGCCGAGCTCTTGGGCCATGCGCTCGCGCATCTCGTACATCGCCCGGAACTTCCAGGTCGTGTCCACGTGCAGCAGCGGGAAGGGCGGCTTGGACGGATAGAAGGCCTTGGCCGCCAGGTGCAGCATCACGGCCGAGTCCTTGCCGATGGAATACAGCATCACCGGCCGCTCGCACTCGGCCACCACCTCGCGCAGGATGTGGATGCTCTCGGCCTCCAGGCGCTGCAGGTGGGTGAGGGTCTGGGCGGACAAGGCGCCTTCCGGGCTGGCGGGGCGGGTCAGGACGGGATCACCGAGCACTGCGGCTGGACCTTACATCAAACGGATCTGGACCCGCACGCAAACGGCGGGCGGGGCGGCCCCGGCCCTGGAGTTAGCGGCGGCGCCCCGGCGCGGCAAGGCGATCGGCCCCCAGTTATTCTCACGTCCGCCACAGGGGATTTGGGCGGCCGCGCCGCGCTACAGCCCTGAAACGCAATGCGGCTTGGCGCTCGAAGGGGCGCATGCCACAACGGCAGGGACGGAAACGCATACCCGTTTTTCGAGCCGGAACACCGGCCGGGCGGGCAGGTCTGGGGGCCTTGGGGTCATGAGTGTCGATGCGGCCGGGCGCGCCGGAAACGCTGGAAGCTCGAGGGCCTACCGCAACTTCGTCGTCTGGTTCCTGGCCCTCATCTACACGATGAACTTCCTGGACCGGCAGATCGTCTCGATCCTGGGCAAGCAGATCTCGCATGAGCTGCACCTGACCAAGACCGAGTTCGGCTTCCTGGGCGGCACGACGTTCGCCCTGCTCTACACCACCTGCGGCATCGCGGTGGCCTACCTGGCCGACCGCGCCAACCGCGCCTGGATCATCGCCTTCGCCTGCGCGGTGTGGAGCCTGTTCACTGCGCTCTGCGGCACGGCGCAGACCTTCGCCCAGATCCTGCTGTTCCGCATGGGGGTTGGCTTCGGCGAGGCGGGCGGCTCGCCGCCGTCCTATTCGCTGATCTCCGATTATTTCCCCGCGCAGGACCGGGGCAAGGGGCTGGCGATCTACTCGCTGGGGGTGCCCCTGGGCTCGATGATCGGCGCCTTTGCGGGCGGCAAGATCGCGGTGGCCTACGGCTGGCGCAGCGCCTTCTTCGCCGTGGCCGCGCCGGGCATCGTGCTGGCGGTGCTGATGCTGCTGGTGGTGCGCGAGCCGAAGCGCGGCGGCCTGGATGTGGTGATCGACGGCGCTGCGCATCCGCCGCCGCCTTCGCTGGGCGTGGCCGTGGCCGGCTTCTTCGCCAACCGCACCCTGGTGCTGACCGCCATCTCCAGCGGCCTCTCGGCCTTCGTGGGCTATGCGGGCCTGGTCTGGAACCCGCAGTTCCTCGAGAACGTCAAGCAGATGAGCGAGGCCGACGTGGCCACCTGGTACGCGCTGGTGCTGGGCGTCACCGGGGTCATCGGCACCTATGGCGCCGGCTGGCTGGTGGACCGCCTGGGCCAGAAGGACCGGCGCTGGTTCGCCTGGGTCCCGGCCGTGGCCTTCGCCCTGTCGATCCCGTTCTGGATCGGGGTGCTGTGGGCGCCGACCTGGCAGCTGGCCATCCTGTTCATTGCCGGCCCGGCGCTGCTCAACAACATGTACCTGGCCCCGGCGCTGACGGTGGCCCAGAACGCCGTGCCGCCGGCGCGCCGCACCATCACCGGGGCGATCCTGCTCTTCGTGCTGAACCTGGTGGGGCTGGGGGTGGGGCCGGTCTATGTGGGCCGCATCGCCGACGCCATGGAGGCCGAACATGGCGCCAACGCCCTGGCCTATGGCTATGCGGCGCTGCTGCCAGTGATCGGCCTGACGATCCTGGCCCACATCGCCGCGTCCTATTCGATCAGCCGCGACAGGCGCCTGGCCGCCATCCTCCCCGGCTGAGCCCATTTTTCGAGCGGTCGCAGCTAACAAGCGTCATATATTTCGGGCGAGCTTCCGTATCATTGTGGCGTAAAGCACCGTGGTTCGGCGCTCGGCTTGCCGCGGGCGGGCCATCGCTTTGCGGCGTGCATGGTTCTTGCAGCCTTGAGCAGGGCCACTGAGAACGGGATCGGGCTGGGACAATGACTCTGATGAATGCGTCGGTGCTTTCGCGTGACGCGGCCGAGACGCCGCGACCGCAGTCGATGACTGCGCACGCGCCGCGGATCGCCGTCCTGGTGCCCTGCTACAACGAAGCGCCCTCGATCGCGAAGGTCGTGGCCGACTTCCGCGCGGCCCTGCCGCAGGCCGACATCTACGTCTACGACAACAATTCCAGCGACGACACCGTGGCCATCGCAACGGCGGCCGGCGCCATCGTCCGCACCGAGCGGCGCCAGGGGAAGGGCAATGTCGTCCGGCGCATGTTCGCCGACATCGACGCCGACCTGTACGTCATGGTGGACGGCGACGACACCTACGAGGCGGCCGCTGCGCCGCGGCTGGTGGCCGAGCTGATCAACAACCAGCTCGACATGGTGACCGGCGCGCGCAAGACCGCCTGGGAGCATTACCGCCGGGGCCACCGCTTCGGGAACGTGCTCCTGACCACCCTCGTCACCATGGTGTTCGGCCGGCAGACTGAGGATCTCCTGTCGGGTTACCGGGTGTTCTCGCGCCGGTTCGTCAAGAGCTTCCCGCTGCTCACGACCGGCTTCGAGATCGAGACGGAGCTGACGGTCCACGCCCTGGACATGCGCATGCCGATCGGCGAGCTCGAAACCGCCTACAGCGACCGGGCGGAGGGGTCCTTCTCCAAGCTGTCCACCTTCAAGGACGGCTTCCGAATCCTGGCGCTGATCGGGGTGCTCATCAAGGAAGAGCGTCCGCTGGCGTTCTTCGGGCTGGTCTCGGCCGTGATGGCGCTGCTCGCCATCGCGCTCGCCCTGCCGATCATCTTCACCTACTACCAGACCGGCCTGGTCCCGAGGTTCCCGACCGCCATCCTGGCCACCGGCCTGATGATCCTCTCCGTGCTGTCCGGCGCGTGCGGCCTGATCCTCGACACGGTCACCCACGGCCGGCGTGAGGCCAAGCGCCTGCGCTATCTCGAATATCCGGCGCCGATCTTCGATCCGATCTCGCTCTGAGACGCCTGGTCTTGTCTGCCCTGCGTCATCGCGCCGTAACCGGCGAGTTCATCCGTTTCGCGATCGTCGGTGCGGCGGGCGCCCTCGTCGACATGAGCGTGTTGGCGCTGGCGCTGAACGTGCTGATGGTCGGCCCCTATGCGGGGCGGCTGCTCTCTTACCTGGCGGCGGCGACGTTCACCTGGGCGGTGAACCGGAAGTTCACCTTCCGCGGCGGGACCCAGGCCTCGCTGTTCTCGCAATGGCTGCGGTACATCGTGATCAGCGCGGGCGGCGGCGTGGTCAACCTCGGGGTCTTCAGCGCCATCGTCGCGGTGGGACGCGCCCACCTTGGCGAAGGCACGCTTGCGGCGACGCTGCTTCCTTACTTCGGCGTGGCCTGCGGGTCGGTCAGCGGCCTGATGGTGAACTTCCTCGCCACGAAGCGGCTGATCTTCCGGTCCTCCTAGCCCGACGGACGAGTCCGAAAACCGCGAGACTTTGGCGCCTCCCGCGCCCATCTTCCCGGCATGGACATGGATTTCGAAGCCTGCCGGCGCGCCTTCCAGACCCGCGATGCGCGGTTCGACGGGCGCATCTTCTGCGCGGTGAAGACCACCGGCATCTACTGCCGCCCGATCTGTCCCGCGCGCACCCCCAAGGCGGGGAATGTGCTGTTCTTCCCGAGCGCGGCCGCGGCGCAGGAGGCGGGCTTCCGCCCCTGCCTGCGTTGCCGCCCGGAAGCCTCGCCCGACCTCGGCGCCTGGCGCGGCACGTCCAACACCGTCTCGCGGGCCCTGGCCCTGATCGAGGGCGGCGCCCTGGACGGCGGCGACGTCGATGGCCTGGCCGGCCGGCTGGGGGTCGGCGAGCGCCAGCTGCGCCGCCTGTTCCGCCAGCACCTGGGCGCCTCGCCCGTGGCGGTGGCCCAGACCCGACGGGTGCTGCTGGCCAAGCAGCTGATCCAGGAGACCCGGCTGCCCATGAGCGAGGTGGCCCTGGCGTCCGGCTTCGGCAGCGTGCGGCGCTTCAACGAGACCTTCCAGCAGCTGTTCGGCCGCCCGCCCGGCGAGCTGCGCCGCAGCCACAAGGCCGAGACCGCCGCGGCGGACGGCATCACTGTGCGCCTGCCGTACAAGCCGCCCTACGACTGGGACGCGATCATCCGCTTCCTGTCGGATCGGGCGATTCCGGGCGTGGAACGGGTTGAGCCCCGCCGCTACGCCCGCACCCTGGACGTGGATGGCGCCCGCGGGTTGGTGATCGTCACGCCGCGCAAGGACGGCGCGCTCAGCGCCGAGATCCGGTTCCCGAAGATGAAGGCCCTGCCGGCGGTGATCGCCCGCATCCGGCGCGTCTTCGACCTCTCGGCCGATCCGACGCTGATCGGCGCCCACCTCAGCCAGGATCCGGCGCTGGCGCCCCTGGTGGCGGCGCGGCCCGGCCTGCGGGCGCCGGGCGCCTGGGACGGCTTCGAGCTGGCGGTGCGGGCGATCCTGGGCCAGCAGATCACGGTCAGCGCCGCCCGCGGCCTCGCCGCCAAGCTGGTGGCGGCCTATGGCGAGCCCATCGACGATCCGGTGGCCGCCGAGCTGGGCCTGAGCTGCGTCTTCCCGACGCCCGACCGGCTGGTGGGGCAGGACATCGCCGCCCTCGGCATGCCGCGCGCCCGCGGCGCGGCCCTGGAGGCGCTGGCGCGGACGGTGGCGGCCGACCCCACGATCTTCACGCCCCGCGCGGACCTGGAGAGCGCCATCGCCGCCCTGAAGGCTCTGCCTGGGGTCGGCGAGTGGACGGCGCAGTACATCGCCCTGCGCGAGCTGCGCGAGCCGGACGCCTTCCCGCAGGCCGACATCGGGCTGATGCGCGCCATGGCCGACGACGCCGGCCTGCGCCCGACCCCCGAGCAGCTGCTGGCGCGCAGCGAGGCCTGGCGGCCCTGGCGCGCCTATGCCGCCCAACACCTGTGGGCCGCCGACCCGGGCCTCGCCGCCAAGGGCGCGCCCAAGACCGACGACAAGACCCCCAAGAGGACCAAGACCGATGCCCGCCGCGCAGCCTGAGACCTTCACCCTCGACCGGATCGAGACGCCCATCGGCACGGCCCTGGTGGTCACCGACGGCGATGGCGTGCTCCGCGCCTTCAACTGGACGGACTATGAGCCGCAGATGCTGGCCTGGATCGCCAAGCGCTATCCCAAGGTCTCGCTCGTGGAAGGCGAGGGGCCCTTGCGGGCGGCTTTCGCGGCCTATTTCGCCGGCCAGGTCGACGCCTTCGAGGACGTGGCCTGGGAGGGCGTGGGCACGGCCTTCCAGCGCCGGGTCTGGCAGGAGCTGTGCGCCATCCCCGCCGGCGAGACCATCAGCTACGCCACCCTGGCCCAGCGGATCGGTCGCCCCACCGCCGTCCGCGCGGTCGGCCTGGCCAACGGCTCGAACCCGGTCGCGCTGATCGTGCCCTGCCACCGGGTGATCGGCTCCAACGGCTCGCTGACCGGCTACGGCGGCGGCCTGCACCGCAAGCGCTGGTTGCTGCAGCACGAGGGCGTCCAGGGCTGAGGCCGGGCCGGGCCGGGGCGCGGCCGCCAATGCCGCGCGCCCGCCCAGCTAACCGGGCGTCGGTCGCAGCTAGCGCGGCGTCTCGTCGCGCCCCGGCGGATCCTGCTCGGTCTCCGGGCCGGGCCGCTTCTTCCACGGCTGCCAGGCGAACCACCAAAGGCCCACCATCGCGCCGAAGATTATCAGCAGGGCGTATTGCTCCATCCCCTAGGGATGCAGGCCCTTGGCGGCCTTCGTCAAGCTTTGCTGTAAAGCTTCTTCGAACGACGGTTTTTCGAGTAAAAGTCAGTGTCATGCTAGGTTAACAAGGTATTTATTCGGGAACCATTAACTCAGTCGCTAAACCAAACTGAAAGCGCCTCCTGAGATTGTCTCCATCAATTGGTGGGGTGTCAGAGATCGACGGCGAAGATCGTCGACTGCACCTGCGACAAGCTTATTGGAGGCGTAGGTGACGACAACTGTCGTAAGCGATTCAACCAGTCTTCTGGCCGCGCTCAAGGGGGCGCATTCCGGGGACGTCATTCAGCTGTCGGCTGGCAGCTATTCAGCCCTGACGGTCAAAGACCTTCATGTCGATGGGATGGTCACCGTCGTTTCGAAGGACCTGGCCAACGAAGCCAAGATGAATGGCCTCGTGCTGTCGAACACCTCGGGCCTGACCTTCAAGAACGTGGAGATGCTGGTCGACCCCGCGAAGGCGGACAATCCGTATCAAGTGCTGAGCTCGACGAACATTGCGTTCGACAAGATCAGCATGCACGGCAGCCTCGACAAGGACCCGGGCAACGACCAGTCCGGGCTGCTGATCCGCAACAGCACCGGCGTTTCCGTCACGAACTCCGAGTTCCAACAGCTGCAGAACGGCGTCGCCTACGTCGACTCTTCCAAGGTGACGATCTCCGGCAACAACTTCCACGACATCCGGACCGACGGCGTGCACGGCGCCGGCACGTCCAACATCACGATCTCCGGCAACTACTTCACCAACTTCCACCCCGCCGCGCTCGACCATGCCGACGCCATCCAGTTCTGGACGCGCGGTGAAACGGTCTCGTCGCACGACATCACGGTGTCGGGGAACATCGTCGTCCGCGGGGACGGGGCGCCGATCCAGGGCCTCTTCATGCGCGACGAGGTGGGGACACTGCCCTTCTCGAACGTGAAGGTGACCGACAACCTCGTCGTCGGCGGCCTCTACAACGGCCTTGTGGTCGACCACACGGACGGCGCCGTGGTCACGGGCAACATCGTCCAGGCCTTCAACGACCAGACCTCCTGGATCAAGGTCACGAGCTCGACCAACGTCACCGCGTCGAACAACCTGGCGACCACCTTCGTCTTCAACGGGGACACGAACCTCATCGAAAAGGGCGACTCGGTGATCAGCGCGGCCAACGACGGCGGCAAGGCCATCGAAAGCCTCTATTTCGCGACGCACGCCGCGACCGGCGCCTCGCCGACCCTGACCGCCCTGGCCTCCAGCGCGGACAAGTCGGTGGCGAACATCGACGCCATGCGGGCGCAACTGACCACGATCCACGGCACCGCAGGGGCCGACACCCTCAATGTCGACAAGTCGCATGACAGCGTCATCGACGCGGGCGCCGGCAACGACCTGCTGATCGGCAGCGGCATGGGCCACAACCAGCTGATCGGCGGCGCGGGCGACGACACCTACGTCATCTACTCGGACAACAATGTCGTCGTGGAAAACGCCGACGGCGGCTACGACTGGGTGCAGGCGGGCGTCGACTACGTCCTGCCCGACAATGTCGAAAAGCTTAGCCTCATCAACGATGCCCATATGGGCACGGGCAACGGCCTGGCCAACAAGATCGCGGGCGGCGCGGGCGACGACACCCTGTTCGGCATGGGCGGGGACGACAACCTGCTCGGCAATGACGGCAACGACCAGCTCAATGGCGGCGACGGCAACGACGGCCTCACCGGCGGCGCCGGCAATGACACCCTGGTGGGCGAAGCCGGCAACGATGGCCTGAACGGCAGCGACGGCAATGACTCGCTGTCAGGCGGCGCCGGCAATGACATCCTCGACGGCGGGCTGGGGGACGACACCCTGGCCGGCGGTGCGGGAGCCGACCAGTTCTGCTTCAGCGCCATGCCGATGCACGTGGAGCAGATCACCGACTTCTCCCACGCCGACCACGACATCATCGTCCTGAACCAGATCGATGCGAACGCGAACGCCGCGGGCAACCAGGCTTTCGCCTTCATCGGGGTCAGCGCCTTTCACCATGTGGCGGGCGAGCTGCGCTACGAAGTGAGCGGCGGGAACGCGACGGTCATGGGCGATCTGAACGGCGACGGCCTGGCCGACTTCAAGATCCAGCTGCTGGGCGTCAACACCCTGCAGTCGGGCGATTTCATTCTCTGACCGCAAGGTCGATCGTCAAAGGTGCGGCGCGCGTTCTGCGGAACGACGCGCCGCACGCCTTTGCGTCAGGAACAGGCCTTTGCGTCAGCGAAAATGACGAAGAATTCACGTTCGCCGACCTCGCCCACGGCCGCGCTCTGTCCTATACCGGCGATAGGCTGAATCGGGATCGCTCCCATGACCACATTGACGGAAATGGTGGCCGCGGTTGTCGTGCACTCGTCGGCCGCTGCGTTCTCGCATTTCGGCGTCACCCTCGACGTGCCGCCTGAGCCCGCGCCCCATACGGCCGTGGCGCCCGCCGAACAGCGCGTGGTGGCCCGCAGCCGCAATCATGCGGTCAAGCTGGGTCCGTTCGAGCGGGCCTCCACCTGTCCTGACGCGCCGCATGCGCGGGTGGTGAAGGCGTAAGGCGCCTCAACCGGCGCGTGAGCGCGACATTCCCGCCCAATCGACCGCCGCGGTTGTCGCGGCTGTTTGCGTGACGCTCCGGCGAGGGTAATCCTTCAGGCTCAGACTTGGGCGCGATCGGGCGCTGACCAGGGCGGCGCGCGGCGCCGTCGCCGGCGAGCCCAGGAACGGAAGGAGCGGGGTTGTGGTGAAGTTCTCCAAGCGGCCCCAACCGACGGTCTTCGGGGGCGTGGACGAGGACGCGCCGGAGGAAGGCCAGTCGCCTGCGCCGACCCGCCTCTACGAGCCGCAGCCGGTGGGATTTCGCCCCTTGGACCACGATCCTCATCCGCCGCTGCACGCCCATCCCCTCGCGACCATGCGCCATGACCCACTTCCCGAAACCCATGTGAGCGCGGTGGAGGTCGAGCCCGCCCCGTCCGGCTGGCCCACCTGGGTGATCGCGGTCGGGATCTCGCTGCTCTGGGCCCTGGGGCCGGTGGCCTTCGCGATCGGCTACCGCAACAAGGTCTCGCCGCTGCAGGACGACGCCTTCGCCCTGGCGGTGTTCGCCCTCTTGGCCATCGGCCCGGCGTTCTTCGTGCTGGGCGCGGCGTACCTGATCCGCCAGGGCCAGAAGCTGGCGCACGAAACCCGCCGCTCCAAGGCCATGGCCGAAGAGATGCTGAGCCCGGCCCTGGTGGCCGCCGCGCGGGCCGGCGATGTCGCCCATGTGGTGCGCGAGGAGATCCTGCGCGCCAGCGCCGCCGCCGACGAGGCGCGCGAGACCCTCACGGCCCTGCGCGACGCCCTGGCCTTCGAGACCGACAAGCTGACCGGGGCGACGGCGCAGTCGGTGCGCACCGCCGGCGAACTTGCCGAGACCCTGGGCCGCGAGCGCTCGCAGATGCAGGGCCTGGCCCAGACCCTGGATGTGCAGGCCACCCGCGTCACCGACGCCATCGCCCAGCAGGCGCGGATGGTCACCGAGGCGACCAGCGTCGCGGAGACCCAGATCCGCGAGGCCGAGACCGCGCTCTCCGCCCGCGCCGCCGACCTGGCCGCTGCGGCCGGTGAGGCCAGCAACGCCGCCCGCACCGCCGGCGAGGACCTCAACCGCCACATCGTGCGCCTGGAGACCGCCGGCGCCGGCGTCGCCCAGCAGGTGACCGTGGTGGGCTCGGGCCTCTCCGAACAGCGCGCGGCCCTGGCTGCGCTCAGCCATGCGTTGAGGGCGGACCACGAGGGCTTCGCGACGACCGCCGAGGCCCATGCCGCCAAGCTGGGCGAGTTCATCGCCGAGACCCGCCTCAGCGCCACCGAGATGGCCGAGCGCGCGGCGAGCGGCGGCGAGGCCCTGCGCCGGCTGATGTCGGACGCGGCCCTGCAGTTCCGCGACCTCTCGGAGACGGCCAAGGCCGAGCGCGAGGAGTTCGGCCAGTCCACCCTGCAGGCGCTGGAGTCGGTATCGTCCGCCGCCGCCGACCAGCGGGCCAAGCTGGAGGCCCAGACCCGGGGCGCCATCGAGGCCCTGGCCAAGGCCGCCGAAGAGACCCGCGCCGCCGCCGCCCGCCACGCCGCCACCGCGCGCGAGCAGGTGGACCAGCTGTCCGAGGCCGCCTTCAGCGCCGGCCAGAAGGCCAACCAGGTGTTCGAGGCCCGGCTCGAGGAGGCCCGCGCCCTGGTCGAGCAGTCGTCGAAGATGGTGGAGGAGGCGGGCGCGACCACCGCCCGCAAGCTGGAGCAGGGCGCCGTCGCCGCCCGCGCCACCCTGGACGAGCTCTCCGCCATGCTGGCGGAGGTGGAGGCCCGGGCCGCGCGCCTGCCGGCCGCCGCCCGGGGCCAGGCCGACCAGGTCCGCGCCGCGGTCACCGAGGGCATGGACGAGCTGATGGCCCAGGCCCGCCGCACCGCCGAGGAGGCCGAGGCGATCGACGCGGCCTTCCAGGAGCGGGTGCGCAAGAACTTCGAGATGCTGTCCGAGGCCGTGCGGCTGATGGGCGTCGCCGCCGTCGCGCCCCGGGCTGAACCCGCCGCCTTGCCTGAACGGCCGGCGCGCAAGGCGAGGGCGGTGGCCCCAGTTGCGGCGCCCGTGGCTGATCCTGAGACTGAGGACGAGGACGATGAGGCTCCGCTGGAGCTCTCGGACCTTTCCGCGCCGACTGCCGGCGCTGCGGCCGCGGACCGCCTGGGCCTGCGCAGCCGCATCCGCCTGACCCCCACCGCCACCGACCGCGAGTTCAGCGCGGTGTTCGAGGCTGCGGGCGGGGCCCGGCCGGCCGCCGCCGTCGCCGAGGGCGAGGACGCCGAGGACGGGGGCGAGACCTGGACCTGGAAGGACCTGCTGGCGTCGCTGGACGGCGCGGACGGGGACGGCGAGCGCCTGGAGGAGGTGCTGGGGGCCGAGCTGGCGCAGATGGGCGTGGACGCCGGCAAGCTGCTGCCCAAGGGTCGGATCGACGAGATCGCCGCGGCCCTGCAGACCGGCGACGTGGATGGCGCGCGCGAGGTGGTCCGCAAGCTGGCCCCGGCGGCCACCCGCCGCATCGCGCGGCGGCTCTTCACCGATGACGAGGTGAAGCGCCGCACCGAGGTCTATGTGCGCCGCTACAAGACCCTGGTGGACGACGCCATCGGCCGCGATCCCGAGGGCTTCGTGCTGGGCAACCTGCTGGAGGCCGAGAGCGGGCGCATCTTCCTGCTGCTGGACGCCGCCGCCGGCGACATGATCTGAACCGGCCGAATTCGGACGCCTCCAGGGAACCCGCCCCATGGCCACGGACGTTCCGCACGCCATGGAACCCGACCGCGAGCGGGCGCACCAGGCCTGGCGACGGGCCGAGCGCATCAAGCAGCTGTCCGACCGCCTGATCGGCATCGGCCCCTGGGGCCTGGGCCTGGACGGCGTGCTGGCCTGGGCGCCGGTGGTTGGGACCGCCTATTCCCTGGCCGCGGGGGCCCTGCTGCTGCACGAGGCGCTGCAGGTCGAGGCCTCGAAGGCGACGATCACGCGCATGTGCGTCTACCTGGGCCTCAACACCGTGGCTTCGGGGGTCCCGGTGGTGGGCTGGGCCGCCGATACGCTCTTCACCGGCCACGCCTTCGCCGCAGGCGCCCTGCAGAAGGATATCGAGCGGCGCTATGGCCGGCCGGCCGACACGCGGCCCGCCAAGCTGGACCTCAGCCTGGTCACTGGCCGTTAGGGCCTTCCCCCGACAATCTATCGCCTTGAACCGGTGGCCTTTCATAGTAAGGGAAGCGGTCGTTTTTCATCGCCGGGGGCGTGCTTGAAGATCCTCATTACAGGCGGGGCCGGCTTCATCGGCTCGGCTGTGGTCCGGCGGGCGGTGCGCGACGGCCACCAGGTCGTGAACCTGGACGCCCTGACCTATTCGGCGAACCTGGAGAACGTCGCCAGCGTGGCGGACAACGCCGCCTACGCCTTCGAGCAGGTGGACGTCTGCGACCGGCCCAAGCTGGAGGCGGTGTTCGCCCAGCATCAGCCCGACGCGGTGATGCACCTGGCCGCCGAGAGCCACAACGACCGCGCCATTGAGGGCCCGCTGGACTTCGTGCGCTCCAACATCATGGGCACGGCGGTGCTGCTGGAGGTGGCGCGCGCCTACTGGAACAAGCTGGAGGGCGAGAAGAAGCAGACCTTCCGCTTCCATCACGTCTCCACCGACGAGGTGTTCGGGGCCCTGGGCGAGGACGGCGACTTCACCGAGGAGACGCCCTACGATCCCAAGTCGCCCTATTCGGCGTCGAAGGCTTCGGCCGACCACCTGGTGCGCGCCTGGGCCCATACCTTCGGCCTGCCGATGGTGCTGACCAACTGCTCCAACAACTATGGCCCCTACCAGTTTCCCGAGAAGCTGATCCCGACGGTGATCACCCGGGCGCTGGAGGGCAAGACGATCCCGGTCTATGGCGACGGCCGCCAGGTGCGCGACTGGCTGCACGTGGACGACCATGCCGAGGCGCTGCTGCTGGTGCTGGCCAAGGGTCGCCTGGGCGAGACCTACTGCATCGGCGGCGACGCGACGAAGCGCAACATCGAGATCGTGAAGCTGATCTGCGGCCACCTCGACAAGATGGCGCCGGCCAACACCCCGCACGCCGACAAGATCGAGTTCGTGAAGGACCGGCCGGGCCACGACTTCCGCTACTCCATCGACTCCTCGAAGCTGGAGCGCGAGCTGGGCTGGAAACCGTCCATGCCGCTGGCCGAGGGCCTGGAGGACACGGTGCGCTGGTACGTGGAGAACTACGGCTGGGTCGAGGGGATCCGCACGCGCGGCTTCCACTCCGACCGGCTGGGGCTCGTGAAGGCGTGAGAAGGGGCATCGTCCTCGCCGGCGGGGCCGGCACCCGGCTCCACCCCCTGACCATGGCGGTCTCCAAGCAGCTGCTGCCGGTCTACGACAAGCCGATGATCTACTATCCGCTGTCGGTGCTGTTCCTGGCCGGCGTGCGCGAGATCCTGATCATCACCACAGCCGAGGACCAGGCGGGCTTCAAGCGTCTGCTCGGCGACGGCTCGCGCTTCGGCGCGCGTTTCGAATACATCATCCAGCCCACGCCGGGGGGCCTCGCCGAGGCCTATCTGCTGGGCGAGGATTTCGTGCACGGCGAGCCCAGCGTGCTGATCCTGGGCGACAACATCTTCTTCGGGCAGAACTTCGTGCAGATGCTGCGCTCGGCCGACGCGCGCAAGGACGGGGCGACGGTGTTCGGCTACCCCGTGCACGACCCGGAGCGTTACGGCGTGGTCGAGCTCTCGCCCGACAACAAGGCCCTCTCCATCGAGGAGAAGCCGGCCAAGCCGAAGTCCAACTATGCGGTCACCGGCCTCTATTTCTACGACGGCCACGCCAGCGAGATGGCCAAGACCCTGACGCGCTCCGCGCGCGGGGAGCTGGAGATCACGGCGCTGAACGACCTCTACCTGCGCCAGGGCCAGCTGCACGTGGAGCTGCTGGGCCGCGGCTTCGCCTGGGAGGACGCCGGCACCCACGACAGCCTGATCCAGGCCGGCGAGCTGATCCGCACCTATGAGCAGCGCCAGGGCCTGCGCATCGGCTGCCTGGAGGAGATCGCCTTCGAGAACGGCTGGATCGACCGGGCCGAACTGCTGAAGTCGGCCGAGGTGCAGGCCAAGAGCGAATACGGCCGCTACCTGCGCGAGTTGGCCGGGGGGTAATCCACTCGCCAGGACTGCGCGACGCTGGTACCCATGGGCCACGACCCGGATCGCGTGATTTGGCTCATTGGGGGCGGTCCGGGACTTGCAAAGATGGGCATATCATCGAGCCTTCGTGCCTCTGAATGGCACGGGCATGGCTCTAGGGAGGGGCGGTTGAAGAGCACTTCACTGATCGTCGTGACGGTTCTGAGCGCCAGCCTGGCTCTGTCAGGCTGCGACCAGGTCAAGAAGCTGGTGGGCGGCAACAAGCCGAGCGGCCAGGTCGTCGCGACCGTTGACGGCAAGGAAATCACCAGCCTCGAGCTGCGCGCCGAGATGGGCAACTTCGGCTCGCGTGACCCCAAGGTCATGAAGGCCGCCCAGCAGCAGGCGTTGCAGCGCATCATCCTGCGCCGCCTCCTGTCCGACGCGGCCAAGAAGGAGAAGCTGGACAAGGGCCTCGACTACACCCTGCAGGTCAAGCGCGGGGAGGAGACCCTCCTGGCCCAGCTCTACGAGCGCAAGCTTGCGACCCAGGTGAACCAGCCGACCAAGCAGGACGCCGAAGCCTTCGTGAGCAGCCACCCGGCGATGTTCGGCGAGCGCAAGGTGCTGTTCGTGGACCAGGTGATCGCCCAGCAGAACAAGATCTCGCCCGACCGCTTCCGGCCGCTGAAGACCCTGGCCGAGGTCAAGGCCCTGCTCGACAGCGAAAGCGTGCCGTACCAGGAAAGCGCCGTGGTCCTCGACACCCTGACCGCCGATCCGCGGCTGGTGGCCGGGATCGCGTCGCTGCCGCCGAACGAGGTGTTCGTCGTGCCGCAGGGCGGCGCGCTGATCTTCAACCAGGTCACCGGCTCGCGCGCCACGCCCTTCCGCGGCGACCTGGCCACGACCTACGCCATGAACATCCTGCGCAACCAGCGCGTCCAGGAAACGGTCGGCAAGCAGGTCACCGACATGCGCAGGGCCGCGGACTCGAAGATCACCTACAATGCCGCGTTCAAGCCCGAGCCGACGCCGGCCGCCAAGCCGGGCGCTCCGGCCACGCCGGCGGCTCCCGCTGGCGCGGCTCCTGCCGCTGCGGCCCCGGCCGCCGCCGCGGCCCCGGCCGCCGCCGCGCCGGCCACGAAATAGACGAAAGCGGCGGTCCTTCCGAGGGCCGCCGGCGACGCATCGATCGAACGAGGGGGCGAGCCGGTGGTTCGCCCCCTTTTTCTATGGGTTGGTCAGGAGGCCGTGGCGGCGCGCGTGGTCGGCTGGTTGAGGTTGCGCTGCGCCCACATCATCCAGATCAGGGTCGGCAGGCCTTCCTCGACGAACGCGTAGCGAAGGATCGGCCCCTCGGCGGGCACCTCGCGCAGCAGCCGCTCGCCCAGGAGCACGTCCAACGCGTCCTGGGCCTTCTTGCCGATGACGCCGTTGGTCGCCTCGATCTCCGGGGCGCCGAACACACCGTCCGAAGCCAGGGCCCCGCGGGCGGTCATGGCCAGGGCGTCCTGCCGGCCCTGGTCGAACAGGCGGCGCACCTGGATCTGGGCGGGAGTGGGGATACGGCCCTGGAACTCCAGGATGGCGCGGTCGGCGGCGGTGGCCACGTCGGAAGGCAGCACGGTGCTGCGGCCCTGGTCCAGGGCCGCGTGGCCCGCGTGGTGGCAGATCAGGTTGGCGATATAGGGCGAGCCGCGCGCCACCTCGACCACGAAGGCCGCGGCCTGGGTGTCGAACTTCAGGTCCGCCTCGCGCTCGCCGTTGGCCACGATCTGCAGCACCTCCGTCTCGCTCATCTTTGGCACCCGCAGGGCGAAGATGTTGCGGCGGATGGAGGGGATGTGCTCGACCAGCTCGGTCAGGTCGGCGGCCACGCCGGCCAGCACCAGCTGCACCCGGCCCAGGCGGTCCGACAGGTTCTTGATCAGCTCGGCCACGTCGCGGCGGAAGGAGCCGGACTCGGCCCGGTCGAACTCGTCCAGGATGATCAGCACCCGCGTGCCGGTCAGCTTGGCGCAGAGGTCGCCGAACTTGCGCGGCGTCAGCGGCTCGCTGGGCAGCAGGTCGGCGAGGGTGGAGCCCTTCTCGGTCTCGGTGGCCGTCGGCGAGAAGCCGGAGTGGAAGAGCAGGGGGATCTGCTCGGCGGCGGCGCGGAAGGTCTCGTCGAAGGTCGAGTTCGCGCCGCACGAGGTGTAGACGACGATATACCGCGCCTCGGTGGCCGCCTGGGTCAGCACGTGCATCAGCGAGGTCTTGCCGATCCCGCGCTCGCCATACAGCACCACGTGCAGGCGCTGGTCCTCGATCGAGCGGATGATGGTCTTCAGCACTTCGTCGCGGCCGGCGAACAGCCGGCGGTCGGCGACGGGCTGCGAGGGCGTGAAGGCGTGGCGCAGCTTGGCGCGCACCAGGCTGAAGCGGTCGCCGCCGCGCGAGCTGACCTGGTCGCTCGCCGTGGTGTTGAACCGCGGCAGGCCGCCCAGCTCGGCGCCGCGCCGGTGCGCCTCGCGGATCAGGGGCTTCACCACCGCGCTCGTCGTCGCGTCCGGGCGCGCCGCCTTCGCGGGAGACTTCCGCTTGAAAGGATTCCAGCCGGCCAAGTCGATCTCCATCTGCCGCGGACGAAACTATGGAACGCTACGGGCGCGTTCCGTACGCGGACGCCCTTAGTGCGCCGTCTCTACCTTCCGTTTGCTTAATCGCACGTCGAGGTCGAATCTGAGGCAGGAATCGTCAACGCTGTCGCGAGGCGGGCCGCCGCTCCGAATCCTCTTTTTGGACGCCCGAAGTGGCATGGAGGTTGCATTCCCCTCCACTTGGGCGTTTACCTTTGCTTAAGTGTGTCTCAATTGCAGCGCAAATTCGCGCAAATTCGGGTCACAGGGTTTTCGTACTCGCCTGCTAGGGGAAGCCGGATGACAGGGTTTTCCGGGCCGCCTAGGGTGAATAGCAAGTTAACAGGGGTAATGGACATGCGGGCTATCACTAAGATCCTTGCGACCTCAGCGGTCGCTCTCACCATGGGCCTCGCCGCTTCGGCCGCGAACGCTATGACTTTCGTAAACGTCGCGGGCTCGACCGGGAATGGCACCGACCAGATCTCGTGGACCAAGACCGCGGTCGGCGGCGGTACGCTGGCGATCAATGCGGTCACGACCCACATCAATTTCGACGACAGCGTCTGGAATGACGGCGCCGGCGAAGACGCGCTCCTGACCTTCACGGGCACGTCGGATGCGGGCGTGGGCAACCTTACCACTTCGGGCGGGAACTTCACCCAGGCTGGCCTGCACGGCACCTTCAAGTTCACCAACCTCGCCGGCACGGTCACCTATCTGGCTGGCTCCTTCTCGGACTACTGGCTGCAGGGCACGCTGGGCCAGACCGGTTCCGGCAACGTGACCTCGGGTCCCGGCACGGCGAACTTCACCTCGGACGTGGTGGATCTGAGCTACGTGACTGGCGACAGCGCCCAGTTCGGCTTCACCCTGGCCCACCCGGCGTTCAGCGTCACCAGCGGCACGCTGAACAACTTCAAGGGCAACAGCGTCTCCGGCTCGTTCGGCGGCATCGCCGTTCCGGAACCGGCGACCTGGGCCCTGATGATCGCGGGCTTCGGTGGCGCTGGCGCCATGATCCGCAGCCGCCGCCGTCAAGCGGTCGCCGCCTAAACAAAACGACTTCTAGTAAGCTTCGAGCCGCCGCCCTCACGGGCGGCGGTTTTCGTTTGGGCGCCGTGCGTCCAATGGCCACCGAGACTTGCATTGGCGCTCGAATGGCTGTCTGCATGCCGCGAACACGTCGATCTCGGATATCCGGATGTTCTGGTCAGTCCTCGGCCGAATGCTATGGGCCCAGCGGGCCATCGTCCTGACGGCGCTGGGGTGCGCCCTGATCGGCGGCCTGGTCGTGGTCCTCACCGCAGCGCCTCGCTATGACGGCACCGCGCGCGTTTCGCTGAATCTCAGCCGGCCCACGGTCGGCGGCATGAAGGTCTCCAGGAAGACCGTCGACGCCTACGTCGGAAGCCAGATGGCCATGATCCGTGATGTCCAGGTGGTGGGTCGCGCCATCGAAACCGTCGGATGGGCCGACAATCCGGACGTGATCGCCCAGTACAACGCCCGCCCGGCCAGCGACCAGAACGACATGCTCACCTGGCTGGCCGCGCGCGTGGCGCCAAGTGTCCAGGCCTATCCCGTCGATGACACCGACATCCTGGAGATCCGGTTCAGCGCCTCCTCGCCCCAGCTGGCGCGAACCATGGCCGGTGCGATCCGCGACGCCTACCTCGGCGCCAGCGTCGCCGGGAAGCGCCAGCAGTCCATCGAAGTGGCGGAGGTGCAGAAGGCCCGTGCGGACGTAATGGCCAAGGAACTCGTCGAGCTTCAGGCCAAGCAGGTCGAGTTCGAACGCAAGACCGGCATCATCCTCGGCTCCGACCCGGTCGACATGGAAAGCCAGCGCCTGTCCGGCCTGGTCACGGGACAGCGGGTCATACGGGGGAGCGATATCATCCAGACAGGCGGACCGTCCGCCCAGGCGCTCATCGAGCTGGACTCGCAGATCGCGCAGGCCAGCCAGACGCTCGGACCGGCGCACCCCCAATTGCTGGAGCTGCACCGGCGCCGGGCCGCCATGGCGCAGGCTGTCACCCAGGAATCGGCGGTCGGCTCGGCCTCGCAAGCGATGGTCGCCAATACCGCGCGCCAGCAGGCCTCGATCATTGCCGAACAGACCAACAAGGTGCTGTCCCAGCGCAACGACGTCGCCCAGGCCCACCTGCTGCGCGATGAGATCACCGGCAAGCAGCACGCCTACGACACCGTCATGAAGATGGTGATGGACCTGCGGCAACAAGCCAACACCAACGACAGCGGGCTCACGCCGGTGGGCGACGTGGCCGGCTCCGACGCGCCGACCTTCCCCAACAAGGCCCTCATCCTCGGCGGAACCGGAGGGATCGGCTTGATCGCGGGCGTCCTGATCGCGCTGTTGGTGGAAATGTTCAACCTTCGGGTCCGTACCGCCTGGGGCGCCGAGGCCGCGACGCAGTTGCCGACCATCGGCAGCGTTCCAAGGCTCGCCCCGCCCCGCCAGCGGTTCCGCTTGCTGCGGCGGCGGCGCCTTCGTCCGGTCGAAGGTTGAGCCCTAGTCCCCCGCGCGCCATCACCGAATTCCGCTTGCAGATCTCCCCCGCGCCCCTGATCGATTTCGCGACCCGCGCGCCGGAGGGCGCCCCGCTGCGCACCACTGCGCTGTTTCTGCAGCAGGAACACATGCAACGGGGCCGTCGGGGCCTCGCGCTTTGCGCGCCCGCATATGGCGCGGGGGTCACCTTCGTCACCGCCGCGCTCGCGGTCACCCTCGCCTTGGACGGCGGCAACATCCTCATCATCGACGCCAACCTGCATCGGCCGCAGATGCAGGTGATGTTTCCGCCGCCGGAGCATGCTGGCGCGGGGCTGCTGCAGGTCTTGCGGGGTGAGGCGGACCTGGTCTCGGCGATCGAGCGGTACGAACAGGTGCCGAACCTGTCCCTGATGTACGCCGGCGGCGAAGACGAGAATGGCGCCGAGCTGTTCGACGGTCCCGGTTTCGAGCAGATCATCCGCGACTGTCAGCGCAGCTACGATCTGGTGCTGGTGGACACACCGCCCGCCAACCGGTTCGCCGAGAGCCGGCGGATCGCCGCGGTGACCGGCTATGCGGCGTTCGTGGCCCGGCGCGACCGGACCTATTCCACCGACCTCGCCACCCTGGCGCGGGACCTGAAGATCAATCGCGTGGAGGTCATCGGCACGATCCTCAACGAGGGTTGAGGGGGCGTGCGCCGGAGGACCTAACGCGCCCAGGCCGGGGGACCGCGCTCGCCGCGCAGGCCTGCGATCCAGCCCGAGACCCCGAACCCCAGCTGGGCCCAGGCGCCGTGCCGGCCATAGCGCACCAGCACCTGCGCGAGGGCAGCGGCCGCAGCCACCGGCAAGCGGGCCGGGAAGAGGTCGCGCGTGAGGAGGATGCGGTTGCGCGTGTCCAGATAGATCGGCAGCCGGCGGCGCGATCGCATGGGCTCATTGGCGCCCGTCGTGGTGCCGTGGGCGTGCATCACCCGCGCCTCGGCGGCGAAACCCAGCCGCATGCCGCGCTTCAGCGCCCGCAGGCACCACTCGCTCTCCTCGGCGTAGAGGAAATAGTCCTCCCGCATCGGCCCGACCGTCTCGAGGAAGCGGCGGCCCATCAGCATCGAGGCGCCGTTCAGGTAGGACTGGGCCTGTTCGATCTGGGCGGCGTCGATGGGGCTGTCGACCCGTTCGCCATTGCCCAGGGACTCCGCGCGCGCCAGCCAGGCCCGCCAGCGGCCGCCGTGGGACTGCACCGAGCCGTCTGGGCGATAGAGCGTGCAGCCGACCGCGTCGCAGTCGCCCCGGGCCAGCCGAGCGACCATGGCCGCCAGGGCGCCGGGGTCGGGCTGGGTGTCGGGATTGAGCACCCACCAGGCATCGGCGGCGGGATTGTGCTTCAGGCCTTCGTTGACCCCGCCGGCGAAGCCCAGGTTGCCGGCGGCCTCGTGCAGGGTGACCGCCTGGCCGCCGGGAAGGGTGGCGGGCAACTCGGCCTGCAGCCGCGCGAAAGCCTCCGGCCCGCCGTTCTCGCAGACGAAGACCGAGAAGTCGGCGTGGGTCGAGGCCGAAAGGGCCGCGAGGCACCGGACGATGTCGTCCGGATTGCGATAGCCGACGATCAGGACGGCGACGTGCAAGGGCGTCGCGCTCAGAACTTCTGGCGGCCGAGGTCGGCCGGATCCGTCAGGTTCCGGTGCCGGGTGTACTGGGCCAGAAGGTGCATGAGCGACTGGTGGATGTCCTCCACCACGCCGTAGTTCTCGGCCTGGACGTGCAGGCTGACGTTGGCGATCGAGGCCGAGGCGCCGCCCGAGAAGCCGGTCATGGCCAGGGTCCGCAGGCCATTGTCCTTGGCCCAGGTCAGGGCCTTGACGATGTTGGGGGAGGAGCCGGACGAGCTGATGGCGATCAGCAGGTCGCCGGGCTGGGCCAGGGAGCTCAACTGGAACGAGAAGACGTCCTCGTAGCTCATGTCGTTGGCGATGGCGGTGATCAGCTCGACGGTTGTCGAGAGGCTGAAGACCTTGGGCCGCAGCGCCGTGCCCGTGCGAATGCCTTTCAGACAGTCGCAGGCCAGGTGGTTGGCGATCGCGGCCGACCCGCCATTGCCGCAGGAGTAGATCGCGCGGCCCTCCGCGACGGTCTGGCCCACGAGCTCGCCCGCGCGGGCGAGGGCCCCAGCGTCCACGCTGGCGGCCGCGTTCCGGTAGAGGTCGAAATAGGCCGTGGCGTAGGCGCCTGCGTCATCGAACAGGCGGTCGGGGAAGAAGGTCATCCGGGCAACCTCACTGATAGAAGACGATGCTAGAGCCCATGTTCTCGAACGCGAAGTCGACGTGGCGCAGGTGCGACATCGCCTTGATGACCTCGCCGTGGCGCTCCTTGGGCACGGAGAACACCATGAAGCCGCCACCGCCGGCGCCCAGCAGCTTGCCGCCGCGGGCCCCCGCGGCGCGTGCGCGGGCATAGTGGTCGTCGATCTCGCCGGTGGAGACGGCGCTGGTCAGGCTCTTCTTCAGGGTCCAGTTCTCGTGGAGGATCTCCCCCAGGGCCTCGGTGTTGCCGCCCGAGATCTCGTCGCGCAGCACGTCCACCAGGTCGGTCATGCGGCGAAGCGCGGCCTTCTTCGCGGGGTCCGCGTCCACCTCCTGCGACTGCTGCTTCAGCACGCCCGAGGCCGAGCGCACGATGCCCGTGTAGAACATCAAGAGCTCGGACTGGATGGTCTCGGTCACGCCGGCGGGCGCCACCACCGGCTCGACGGTGACGGTCTCGTCGGGGAAGAACTTGATGATGTTCAGGCCGCCCATGGCCGCGGCGTACTGGTCCTGCTTGCCGATCGGCTCGCCGCACAGGTCGATCTCGACCTCGCAGGCCTCCTCGCCCAGCGACAGCTTCGGGCGGTAGCGGCCCTGGTAGGCGTAGAGCGCGTGCAGCAGCCCGACCGTGAATGAACTGGAGGATCCCAGGCCGCTGCCGCGGGAGGGGATGTCGGCCACCGAGGTGATCTCGACCCCGCCATCGATGCCCAGCTTGTCGAGGGTCGCCTTGACGATCCGATGCTCGATGTCCGCGACGCGCAGCACCTCCTCGGTCTTGGAGTAGCTGAGGCGGATGCCCTGTTCGAAGCGCTTGTTGATGGTGACGTAGACGAACTTGTCGATCGAGGTGCTGAGCACGGCGCCGACGTTCTCGCGGTAGTACGAGGGCAGGTCGCTGCCGCCGCCTACGAAGCTCAAACGCATCGGCGTCTTACTGATGATCATCCACCACACCCCTCATCCAATGACCACGCACCGTCAATGGGCGAGCCCCACAAGGCGCCCGATGGGCGCAAAGCCGCGACACCTTAGGCGCCGCCTCTTACCTACGTCTGAACCATGTCAGCTGTATCAGCCGGCGGGCGCGACCTCATCTCCCAGAATGAGGCTGACCGCCGCGGCTAGGTCGGGCGCCCGCAGATCGGGCTCCGCCGCGAACCGGCCGTCCTTTCCAGCGTGGCCCGTCCCCACCAGGATGGACCGGACGCCGGTGCGCCGCGCCAGTTCCACGTCGATGGTGGTGTCCCCGATCAGCCAGGAGCGCCCAAGATCGATCTGCAGCTCCTCGGCGGCGCGGTCGATCAGCCCCGTGGCCGGCTTGCGGCATTCGCACACGAACTTCAGCTCCGACACCTCGCCGGGGAAGCCTTTGTCCGGATGGTGCGGGCAGTAGTAGAGCGCGTCCACATAGGCGTGGTCGCGGGCCAGCAGGGTGTCCAGGCGGGCGTGGATCTGGGCCAGGCCCTCCACCGTGGTGTCGCCGCGCGCGATCACCGGCTGGTTGGTGATCACCACCGAGCGGTAGGCCGAGCGGTTGATCCGCGCCACCGCCGCGCCGACGCCGGGATAGAGCGCCAGGTCCTGTGGCCGCGAGATGAGGCCGACCTCCTGGTTCAGCACGCCGTCGCGATCCAGGAAGATCGCCGGCGCGCGGGTGCGCAGCGAGAGCCCGGCCACCTTGCCGGAGGCGATGTCGCGGCCGGTCTTGGCCAGGCGTTCGGGGGTGCCGGCGTCCTTGATGTACTCGGGACTGCGGTAGCCGTAGAGCCGCTGGCCCTGGGCCACCATGGCGGCGAAGACGTGCTTGCCGAAGTCGGGCTTGGCCGGCAGGTCGGCCACCTGGGCCAGGGCCGCGCGCTCCAGCACATAGAGCCCGGCGTTCACCAGGTTCGGCAGGTCGATGCCCTCGGGATGGGGATAGCCGCGCATGCGGGTGACGTAGTTGTCGGCGTCGAGCTCGACGATGTCGGAGTCGAACGGGTGGTCGTTCGGATGGACCAGCAGGGTCGCCGCGGCGCCGTGGCGGCGATGGGCCTCCACCAGCCGGTCCAGGTCCACGTCCAGCACCACGTCGCCGTACATGACGATGAAGCTGTCCTGCAGCTGCGGCAGGGCGTCCAGCACGGCGCCCGCAGTGCCGCGCGGCTCACCCTCGGCGATGCAGCGCACCGTGAGGCCCCAGCGCGAGCCGTCGCCGCAATAGTCGGCGATCAGGTCCGCCCGATAGCCGGAGAGGATCACCACGTCCTTGAGGCTGGAGGCGGCCACCAGGTCCAGCTGGCGGCCCAGCAGCGTCGTGCCGGCCACCGGCGCCAGGGGCTTGGGCAGGTCCCCGGTGATCTCGCGCAGCCGGGTGCCCATGCCGCCGGCCAGGATCACGACCTGGGTCATGCGAAGCCCCGTTCCACCGCGATCTCGCCGATCGCCCGCGCGATCGCCGCCGCCGACGACAGGGTCGGCCGCCACCCCAGCCGGGCCAGTTTCTCGACCGAGAAGGAGAAGCGCGGCACATCGCCCACCCAGCCGCGGTCGCCGCCGGTGTAGCGGATGCGCGCGCCGGTCTTGGAGGCGGCGATGACGCCGGCCGCGATCCCGGCCACGTCGAAGCCGTCGTCTTCCGGCCCGATATTGTAGATCTGCCGCGGGGCCTCGCCGCCGTTCGCGACGATGAACAGCATGGCCTCGATCAGCTCGCTGGCGTGCAGATAGGGCTTCTTCTGCTTGCCGTCGCCCAGCACTTCCAGCTCCGTCGGGTCTCGTCGAAGCTTCAGGAAGAGGTCGTTGATGACCCCGTGG
Source organism: Caulobacterales bacterium (assembly GCA_019510435.1). Taxonomy (GTDB): domain Bacteria; phylum Pseudomonadota; class Alphaproteobacteria; order Caulobacterales; family Caulobacteraceae; genus Phenylobacterium. The sequence continues at coordinate 80,957 of JAEKKJ010000007.1, forward strand.
GTCGCGCGGCCGCCGACCACGTTGGGGAAGCGGAAGATCCAGGCCTGGGCCAAGTGGGACTCCGCGCCGGCGCTGATCAGCGCCTCGCCCGCCAGCTTCATGGCGCCGTAGTTGGAGATCGGCAGCATCGGGCCGTGGGTCTCCACCAAGGGCTCGGGCACGTCGCCATAGACCGCCGAGGTGGAGGCGAAGGCCAGCCGCCGCGCCCCGGTCGCCTTGGCGATCTCCAGCGCCCCGTGGCAGGTCATGAAGGTGTCGCGGATGTCGATCCGGCTGTCGGCGACGCCCGCGGCGATGTCGGAATTGGCGGCCAGGTGCCAGACGATGTCGGCGCCGGGCACAGGCCCGATGGCGGCCACGGCGGCGGCCGCGTCCGAGACGTCGCCCTCCACGAACCGGAACCCCGGATGCGGGAGCGCCAGCGCGAGGTTTTCCCGTGTGCCGCGGCTCAGGTTGTCGATACCGACGACGCTGTGGCCCTGCGCCAGGAGGCGGTCGACGAGCTGGCTGCCGATGAACCCGGCCGCACCCGTCACGATCATCGACATCCGCTGCTCCGCCACGCGCCCTTGCGCCCCCAAAAGCAGGTATCGCGCAGGCAGTAAAGCAAACCCGAATGGGCTTCGGTCGCCGCCGGCATTGACTGCGGACAAGCCATGCGATTCCTTGCCGCGCTGATCCGATCCGCACGTGGCGGCCTTAAGGCGCCCGTAGGAACTCCCCCGGATACAGGGCGTCCGAAACCAGCGAGCGGCAAGGGATCATGAAGACGATCGTCCACGTCACGGCCGACTTTCCGGATCCGATGGCGGAGGCCAAGACCCGCTCGGTCCTGAACCTCGTCGACAATACCGGCGGGTACCGACACGTGGTCTATTCGCTGAACCGGGCGAACTGGAAGAGCGGGGTGGTGCCCCTGCGCTTCGCGCCCGACCGCACGGCCTTGGCCTATGGCGCCCCGCCGAAGGGGCTGCTGCACGCGACGCGGCTGAAGCCGGTCACCGCCTGGATCCTGGACGACCTGCGCGCCAACGGGGTGAGCCCCGACATCATCCACGCCCACAAGATGTCGGTGGAGGGGCTGATCGCCCTGGATCTCGGCGCGGCGCTGGGCAAGCCCTACGTCTGCGACATCTGGGGCGACACCGACCTGAAGATCACCGAGGCCCGTCGTGACCTGGCGCCCAAGTGGCGCGAGATCCTGTCGAAGGCCGAGGCGGTGCTGGCCTGCGCCCCGTGGGCCACCGACAAGTTCGCTGTGCGGTTCGGCCTGGACCGAGCCAAGACCGTGGTCCTGCCCCCCATCGTGCAGCGCGACACGTTCCAGAGCTCGGCGCCCGTCCGCCAGCCGCGGCTGATGACCCTGTTCAACCTGAACGTCCATGCGCGGAAAAACTTTGCCGGCCTGGTGCGGGCGGTCATGGCGGCGTCCAAGGCGGTCCCCGACATCTCGCTCGACGTCTGGGGCGTGGGCGGGCCGGAGGCCTTCTGCGAGGTCACCGACATCATCCGCGCCGCCGGCGCGGAGGGGCGCGTCACGCTGAAGGGGCGGCTGCCCCAGGCCGAGTTCGCCGCCATCCTCGGCAGCTATGCGGCCTTCGTCATGCCGACCCTGCGCGAGACCTTCGGCATGGTGTTCGTGGAGGCGTTGTTCTGCGGCCTGCCGGTCCTCTACACCAAGGACTGGAGCATCGACGGGCTCTTCGATCCGGCGGACGTGGGCTATGCCTGTCGCAGTTCCGAGGACGAGGACATCCGTCGCGGCCTGGAGCACCTGGTGGCTGAAGAGGCGAGCCTGAAGGCCCGCATCGCCCAGCTGCACAAGCGCGGCGGGCTTGCCCCCTACACCCGCGACGGCGTGGTGCAGACCTATCGCCGGGTGATCGACGGCGTCGTCGGCGCGTAGCCCACCTGCCGCGCCTGCAACTGGGCGCGGTAGGTCAGGGCGAAGGACGCGCCCAGCATCATGAACACCAGGGGGTGGTTGGCGTCCTGGCTGAACACCGACTTGATGATCACGAAGTTGATGAGCGAGACGGCCAGGGGCAGCAGCATGGTGAGCTCGCCCTCGGGCTTCAGCTGGACGACGGCCTTTCCGCCCGTCCAGGCGAGCCGCAGGAACATGCCGTAGAACAGGATGAAGCCGAGGATGCCGAAGTCCATCAGGATCGTGATGTAGTAGGAATCCAGCGTGCCCCGACCGTTGGGGCTGACGAAGCCGATGGTTCGCGAGGCTTCGCCGATGCCGTGTCCCCACGGCGCATGGAACAGCCGCGGCCAGGCCAGCGACCACTGGATCTTTCGGCTCTCCGTACTGGCCTGCTGCGCCCCGCCGCCCCACACCTTGTCGCGCAGGGCGCCCACGGCGAAGGTGGCGAGGACGGTCATGGCCAGGAGGACCGGATAGGCCAGGACCATGGCCGGCGCGAGCAAGCTGTTGCGGTTGCGCCGCCACAGCAGCGACGCCCAGATCAGCGCATAGGCCATGACCGAGCCCATCAGGGCGACGATGCCGAGCCGCGAGTCCGCGAGCAGGATCAGGTAGAGCGCCAAGGGCAGGTATACGGCGCCGGCGACGCGCAGATAGGCCGGCCCTCGGCTCATGGCCATGTGGAGCGCGAAGGGGGCCGCCAAGCCGAGCAGCTCGGCGAGCCCCAAGGGCGTGGTGGCGGTGCTCTGCACGCGGTGGACGCCCAGCGCCGATCGGGCCGAACCCGCGAGCAGGCTGTCGATCAGCTCGCCGTCCACCTTCAGCAGGGATGGGATGTGCTCCGCCCAGGGCAGGGTTGCAATGGCGCTCTCCCACAGGCCCATGAAGCAAACGCAGTAGCAGAGCCCGATGAGCATCCGGGCCCAGCGCTCGACAAAGCCGGGGATGGTGAAAACGTAGACGCTGACGAAGAAGATCGCCGTGCAGTTGGTCTGGAAGACGATCCACTTGTTGCTGGCCAGCGCGAGACGGCTGGAGAAGGCGATCGACAGCGTCTGGATCACGATGAACCCGAGGAACATCTTCCAGCCGATCGGATCGCTCAGCAGGGTCTTGTGCATGTGCTGCCGGAACCCCTTGGAGACCGACGTGGCGATCAGGAGGATGATCACCATCGGCATGCCGGTGAGCCGCAGGAGGGTCAGCCAGGGGAGGTGGGGCAGGGCGACGCAGATGTAGTTGGGCCAGAGCGTCAGCGCCGCCAGGAAGGCGAGATAGAACGGCTCGAGCGCCTTGGTCGGGGCGTATTCGCCCTGGGGCAGGGTCCAGATGATCAGCAGCGCCAGGACCGGCAGCGGCGCGATCAGGGGCATGATGTAGAACGGCGCGCTGATGCCGAAGGCGAAGCCCCAGACGAGGGCCAGCACGGCAAGGGCGACCAGGAAGCCGATGCCGAGGGTGCGCGAGCCGACCCCTCGCCGGTAGCCCGCCAGCAACGCGCGTTCGTCGCGCGCCGCCTGGATGCGCGCCGAGCGCCCGCGCCATCGCGACAGCAGGGACGCCCGCGGCTCGCCGCGCGGGCCCTTCTTGGTGCGAGCGGGCTTCGGCGCCTTGTCACGGCGCCGGCGCTCGGGTTTTGGCGGTTTCGGCTTTTCGCTCAAGTCTGCTTCCGCTCCGCGACGGCCGTGAAGAGCGCGACGAGTTCGTCATCATAGGCCTTGAGGGCGTCGGCCACCACGGCCTGGCCCGCCGCGACGGCCTCTTGCAGCGGTGCGCGCTCGTTCACGCAGCCGATCAGATAGGCGAGCGCCTCATCTGTCGACATGCCCGAGACGGGGACGCCGTATTCGTAGCCGAGAACCCCTTGGAACAGGCCCGAGAACTTGCGGCTGTAGGCCACCGGCGCCACGGCGACGCCCGACGAATAGGCGGCGATGCAGGCGTGCATGCGGCCGGCCACCAGGAAATCCAGGCCCGCGATGCAGGACTTGGCCGCCGACGGCGAGGGGAAATTCGGCACGCGGATGGCGCCCGGAAACTCCGCCACCAGCCGGTCGGCGACGCGGCCGTCGTCGTCCATCGGCAGGGCGTTGCCGGTGACGTGGGAGATCAGGTGCACCCGCGTCCTGGGCCGCTTCAGCATTTCGGCCACGAAGCGGCGCATCAGCTCGGCGTAGTCCACCTGCAGCCCGAACTCGTTGGCGCCGGTGTAGCCGCCGTTGAACAGCAGGCCCGAGATATTGACCCCGATCTCGTCGAAGCCGTCCGCGGCGCGCGGCGGCCGCTCGAAAGGCAGGCGGAAGGCCACGTCGATCGACTGCACCGCCCGCGCGCCGGGCGCCATCTTCTTGATCGCCGCGAACGACTGCGGGTCCCGCGCCACCACGGCGACGGCGCGGCGCATGGTGTGCGCGGCCAGGGCGGTCTGCGGCTGCTTGCTGAAGGGCCCGATGGTCTGGGGGCTGAACAGCAGGGGCACGCGCAGGCCCTCGGCGATCAGCTTGGAGAGGAACAGGAAGCCGAACCGCTTGGCGCCATAGATGTCGGTGAAGCTGTCGCCCATCCCGATGTCCAGGATGCAGTCCAGCCCGCGGACGGTCCTGGCGTAGCCGCCGGGCGACAGCATCGAGCGCGTGGTGATCTCGAAGGCGTCGATATCGGGCCCCTCGACGTAGGGCGTCTCCAGGTCGTTGGCGAATTCCAGCAGGGTGAAGCGCGGGGTGACGCCCGCCCGCTCCGCAGCCGCCCGCGCCGCGATCAGGTTGCCGACCGTCAGGGCGCCGATGCCCAGGTTGCCGGGTCCGCGCCCATGCCAGAGCAGTCCGACCGAGATCTCGCGGCTCGACATCATGGCTCCAGCAGCTGGACGTATTCGATCTGGACGCCGCGCGTGTAGATCGGGCTCAGGAAGTTGCACATGAACGGCCCGGCGCCCTTCACATGCTCGGGCTCCAAGAGCTTCATCTCCTGGGCCTCCAGGTCGCGGGCCACGGCGTCCAGGTCGGCCACCTGCAGGGCGATGTGGTGCAGGCCGCCGGCGCCCTTGTTGAACCGGGCCAGCGGGCCGCCGTCGGGCACCACGAACTCGATCGGGGAGCCGCTCGCAGCCTTGGTGAAGATGCACAGCGCCGACCACTGGGGCACGAAGCCGCGATAGTCCTCCTGCAGGCCCATGATGGCCATCAGGGTGGCGGCGTCCTCCTCGCTGGGCTGGACGATGCCGACGTGGTGGAGGGGCGGGGAGGGGATCATCGCGGTTGCGCCTTGCCTTGCAGCGCCTCGGCCACCGGCGCGACCAGCCAGTCGGTCAGGTCGTCGGCGGCGGGGCTCGTGAGGTGGCCATAGTCCGCGAACATTTCCGAGTGGTCCGCCACGAAACCGGCATTCCAGGTAGGCCCGAACTGGTCGTAGAAGTCCTGCTCCTGCAGCTCCGTCGCCCCTGTATAGTAGGGTAAGAACAGGAACGTCACCTGGGCTCCACGAGCGTGGGCCAGAGTAACGATCTTGCGAATGTAATAACGTTCGTCTCCGAACTCATAGTCAGCGTACTTCCGCGGCAGAATCGGCGGAACGATGCCCGCATTCCACTTATTCACGCCCCGCATCAGCTCGCTCATGGTCGCGGGGTAGCTGGCGTGCTTGATGCCGCCGCCAGGCAACACGACGTCGCCTGTGGTGTTGACCGTGTGGCCTCGGTAGTGCGCCGGGTCGAACGTCTTGGTCGGGCCCAGCACCCCAGGGGCCAGGTCCGCCACGAAGAGCTCGGCCTGCCGATAGGGCAGGTAGACCAGGTCCGAGAGGTAGTTGAAGTCCGTCGGATAGCCGGGGTTCACGATGTCGGCGCGCGGGGCCAGGAACTTGTAGGTGGAGTGGCCGAAGCGGCTGGGCTTTTCCATGACGCCGATGACCACGAGCTTTGGCCGCTTGGTCTGCATCAGCTCGCGGAAGATGATCCAGTTGATGTTGCGACCCGCCTCCGGCAGCGAGAAGTTCACGACGTTGGAGGGCAGGCCGCGCGCCGCCAGGGCGGCGCCGAGGCGCGGCGCGTCGACGCCGGCGCCGATCCGCGACGGGCCCAGGAACACCACGTCCACCGGCTGCGGGTCGAAGTGGCTGCGCTCGTAGATCCACTGCGAGCGGGCGTGAATGGTGCCGGCCAGCAGCTTCCAGCGCTGGTACGGGTTCTCGGGCAGCAGGCTGAGGCCCACGGCGACCGCCAGGGCCACGCCCAGGATCGCCAGGGTCTTGCGGAAGGCGTGCAAGGGTCGCATCGGCCGCTCCGCTAGAAGTTGAAGTAGAGGAAGATGGCGCGGCCCCGCTGCACCATCAGGACGCCGGCGATCAGGACCACGCCAGCGAAGACGAGGCCGGCCGTGTCGGGCCGCCACGTCCAGCGGATGGGCGCGGGGGCCGCATCCTTCCACTCGCGCCAGTTAAAGGCGGGGTCGAAGCGGCCCATGATCTGCTGGGTGTTGGGCGCCAGGAAGACGAGGCCGAAGGCCAGCGCCAGGGCCGACCAGACGCCCCAGCCCAGGGCGGCCGGCAGGCTGAGGTCGAGGCCGCGGAAGCCGCTCATGCCGGCCCAGACCTCCATCGCGTCGCCCACGGACTTCGAGCGGAACATGACGTTGGCGTAGATCACGCCCAGCAGGGTCAGCAGGTGATAGCTCACGCGCTCCGGCGCGGCCGGTTCGCCCAGGGTCTTGCCCTGCTTGCGCAGCTTGCGGCGCACGCGCTTGCGGTGTTCGCGCCAGGCCTCGTTCACGCAGATGTAGATGGCGTGCATCACCCCGAAGGCGACGAACGTCCAGCCCGCGCCGTGCCAGACGCCGACGGCCACGAAGGTGACGAAGGTCGGCACGGCGACCGCGACGCCGAACGCGCCCCAGCCCTGCAGGCCCTTCTCGGCCGCATAGCGGTTCAGCGGCACCGACAGCGGCTGGAAGATGTAGGCCACGATGAAGCGCTGCAGGGTCATGTGCCAGCGGCGCCAGTACTCGATGACGCTGGCGGCCCGCAGCGGTGAGTGGAAATTGAGCGGCAGCTTGACGCCGAACATCCGGCCGAGGCCGATGGCCATGTCCGAATAGCCCGAGAAGTCGAAATAGAGCTGGAAGGTGTAGAGCAGCGCCGCCATCCAGCCGGAGGCCAGGTTGAAGGCGTGGGCGCCACTGGCCTCGAACAGGGGGTTGGCCTGGCTGGCCAGGGTGTCGGCGATCACCGTCTTCTTGAAGAGGCCGATGGCGAAGATCGTCAGGCCCACCAGCAGGTTGCGCGAGATCAGGCGGCCGAACGTCCGCGCCTGGATCTGCGGGACGACCTCCTTGTAGTGGACGATCGGGCCGGCGATCAGCTGGGGGAAGAACGCCGCGAACAGCGAGAAGTCCAGGAAGCTCATCGGCCGCGCGTCGCCGCGGGCGGAGTCGATCAGGTAGGCGATCTTCTGGAAGGTGAAGAACGAGATCGCCAGGGGCAGGATGATGTGGGGCAGGGGGTCCGGGACGCCGGTCAGGCTGGCGACGTTCTCGGCCACGAAGTTGGCGTACTTGAACCAGCCCAGCATGGAGAGGTCGACCAGCAGGCCCAGCACCATCCAGACCCGGACGGTGCGCTCCTTGCCGGCCGCATAGGCGCGCTGGATGATTCCGCCGACCACATAGTTGAAGACGATCGAGAACAGCAGGATCGGCAGGTGGACCGGCCGCCAGAAGGCATAGAAGCCGAGCGACAGCAGCGTCAGCGTCAGCTTGGCCAGCGGCTGCAGGAACCGCCCGGCCAGATAGGTCAGCGCCAGGGCGAGCGGCAGGAACCCGAAGATGAAGATGTAGGAGTTGAAGAGCACCTAGCGGCTCCCCAGCCCAAGGCTCAACCCAAGGCTCAAGCCAAGGCCCAACCTAAGGAACCTCTCCCGAAACAAACCTGCGCCCCGTCCTCTGTCCACGCCTCAGGCTCGTCGCGCGACGAGGCCGGCCGAGACGGTGATGCGATTCCGGAGCGCCGACTCCAGCTTCTTGGCCTGGGTCGCGTAGAGCTCCATGGTCTCGACCTTCAGCCCAACGCCCTCGACCAGGGCGGTGACCTCGTCCGGGCTCGAGAGCAGGTAGATGTGGTCGGGCGAGGGGCTGTTCAGCGGCACGTTGACGAAGATGCGGCCGTCCGGCTTCAGGGCCGTGGTCAGGAAGCGCAGCGCCTGCTCGGGCCGCTCCAGGTGCTCCAGCACCTCGGAGATCACGATCAGGTCGTAGCGCCGTTCGGACTGGCCCGCCTTCAGGATGTCGACCTCGGTGAGCGACACCGGCTTTTCGACGCCCATCTTGTCGAGGGCCGCGGCGGTCTCGCGCAGGGAGACCGCGCTGACGTCCCAGGCCTCGAGGCTGCGCGACAGGGATGAGGCGGCGGCGAAATAGACCATCAGGCCGTGGCCTGGGCCCACTTCCAGGTAGTCGAACGGCTGGGTCTGCGCGCCGAGCACCCGGTTCAGGAACATCTCGAAGGTGGCCACGTGGTTGAACCACAGCACCTGGGTCAGCAACAGGCCGTTCACGTAGCGGGCCATGTAGGCGTGGTCGGAATAGACCTCGGCCATCGCCTCGGCGAAGGTCGACAGGCGATAGCGCTCCTCGCGGTGGAAGAAGAGCTCCTCCTCGCGCAGGCGGTCGCAGGTCCAGCGGTAGTCGGCCGCGACGGTGGCTTCGTTGCCGGCCGTCAGCCGGCGGACCGCGGTGGCGGCGGCCTCGGTGGCCGCCAGCATGGCCGGCGTGCGCGCCTGCAGGCTCTTGGCCAGGTAGGCGGCGTGCTCGGGCCACACGGCCAGGACGCTGTCGATCACCGCTCGGGTGTTCGGCAGGCCGGCCAGGATCTCGGCCAGGGGATCGGATGCGGTCTCGCTCACGCCTGCAGCTCCGGTGTCGGGGCCCCCACCGCCGTGTCGTCGATGACCATCGGCAGTTCGGGCGAGGTGTAGTCCGCAAGGTCCAGCGTCCAGACGGTCGTGCCGCCGGGTTCTTCGCCGGCCGGGGCGAAGCCCAGCGAGGCGTAGTGGCCGGCCACCATCGCGTTCTTGGGCGAGGGGATGTAGCGCCCCACAAGCTGCCGCGCCCCGGCCGTCCGCGCCACGCGGACCAGGTGGTCGAGAGCGGCTTCCTGCACCCGGCGCCCCAGCACGCGGCAACTCATCAGCCAGGTGTCGATTTCCAGCGCGTCGCCGCGGCGCTCGCCGATCAGCACGCAGATGATGCCGTTGTCGCCGAAGCGGTCGACCAGGCGGATCTGGGCCAGATGGCGGTCGGGATCGCGCTCGGCGGCCTCGACCTGCGCCTCGGTGTAGCGGCGGGTGGTCAGGTTGAACTGGTTGGACTTGTTGATCAGCTGGGCGACCCGCGGGCGGCTGACGGCGTCCACCGGCCGGATCGTGCAGACCATGTCCAGGGAGGCCAGGTAGCTGTCCAGGTCGCCGGAGGCCTGCACGGCCGCCGCCCGGGCCGCGTTGGCCTGGTACATGGCCGCCCGGTCGCGGTCGTCCTGGGTGAAGGCCACGGCCTCGAAATAGCCCGCCGCCATCAAGAGCCGCGGATAGAGCGCCGGCTCATCGGGGAGCTCGGGAACCGCCACCACCGGCAGCTCGCGCCGCACCTGGGCGCGCTCGGCCGGGTTGTCATCGAGGAACACCAGGGCGTCGATGCCAATGTTCAGGGTTTCGGCGATGGCGCGCAGGTTGGCGGCCTTGTCGGTCCAGTTCGCCTGGAAGACCGCGATGTGGTCCTCCTTCAGCACCATCTCGGGGTGCTCGCGGAAGGGTAGCAGGGCCGCGGCTTCCTCGTTCTTGGAGCAGACCGCCAGGACAACGCCGCGACGCCGCAGCTCCAGCGCCGTCTGCTGGATCGCCAGGAACGCCTCGCCGGCGGCGGAGCCCTGGCCCAGCTGGATGCCGGCCACGCCATCGTCGCCGATGACGCCGCCCCACAGGGTGTTGTCCAGATCGAGCACCAGGCACTTCTTCGCCCGTCCCCGCAGGGCGGCCACGGTGCGCGCGACCACGTCGCCGTAGACCGGCGCCATCTCGGGCGCAAACGGCAGCTTGGAGGCGTGCCAGTGGCGGGGCGCATCCCAGCGCTCCAGCCCGATGGTTTCGGCCAGCCGCGCGATGTCGAGGAGCACCACCTGGCCCTCCGACGCCCAGGCCGCGAGCCGCGCATTGAAGGCGGTGACCATGGCGTAGCTCGAGGTCGGCTCCACGCGGTCGAAGCTGCCGAACAGCGGCTCGATCGGCGGCGGCACGGTCTGGACCAGGATGGCCGCCCCGACCGACGGGCGGAAGCCGTCCACCACCATCTTCAGCTGGGCGAGGGCGCCGGCGACCCGGGCCTCGGCGTCGGCCAGCGAGTCGGCGGCGCGACTGAGGCCCAGGGCGCGCACGTCGCTGGCCACCAGCAGCATGTCGAGGCGGGCGCGGTGCAGCGGCCCGAAGGTGTCCATGGCCTGCTGCACGGCGCTGCCGTAGGCGCCCTCGACCACGTCCACGAGGAGGCCGTGGCGCAGTCCGGAGCCGGCGATCACCGGCGCCAGCAGCGAGAGCGTGCCGTCGCCGACCACGCCCAGCTTCACCCGGCCGAACTGCGCCGGGGCCGCACCGCCTTCAGCCACGGAGCCGGCGAGGCGGGCCAGCTGGCCCAGCTGGTTCTCGTCCAGCGCCGCCGTGGCCAGGGTCAGGACGCGTTCGTAATAGGCTTCGCCCGGTTGGGCCGCTTCGGCGCGAAGCGCGCGCAGGCGTTCGCGGAAGTCCGCCGACGGGGCGGGAAGCCAGGCAAGGTCGGAGAGCATGACGGTCGCTCCAGCCGGCGGTCAGGCCGCCGTCTTCGCCTCAATGAGGTTGACCAAGTCGCCGACGGATTTCAGCGCCTCGATCTCGGAATTCTTGAACTTGATCTTGAACTTGCGCTCGACGGCGACGACGAGGCGCACGTGGCTGAGGCTGTCCCACTCCTCGACGTCCTCGGCCGTAGTCGCGGGGGTGACCTCCAGATCGTCGACGTCGAACACGTCGATCATGATCTCGCGCAGCTCGTTCAGGATTTCAGCGGAAGACATTCGGTCACCTTGCGCGGCGGTTCAAAGCGGATCTGGCGTGATTCGGCAGACGTGCGTGGGGAGTAGTCCGGAGCCGTAAAGTTACTGTGTCTTCGCGATGGCGGACGCGTGGATTCGTCATTCTCTCCAGCCCCTTGCCCGGAAGAAGTCTCCCGCAAGATATCCCCCGCATATGGCCCACGCGTCGCCGAGCGCGCGGACCCAGGCTTGGGCGCGGAGGCTTGTCTAGCCGATGGCGCGTCGGGATCAAGCGGAGCCATGGCGGATCAGGCCCTGGCGACGGCGGCCAGCCGGTCCTCGATGAAGGCCATCAATTCCCGCGGGTCGGTGGTGGCCACCACGCGCGGCCGGCCCCGCACGTCTCGCAGGGCCGCCCGCAGTTCGTCGACCGAGCGCGCCACCCGGACCAGGCCGCGGGCCTCGAACGCCTGGGTGATCTCCAGCTGGTGGTCGTCATAGTGCTCGCCCAGGGAAAAGAGGCGGGGCAGGGCGATGACGTGGCAGCCTTGCCGCAGCGCCGTGATCAGCGAGCCGGTGCCGCCGTGGCAGACCACGATCGAGGCGTCGCGCAGGATCTCCTGCACGCGGTCGAAGGGCAGGGTCTCATGGGTCTCCAGGCCGTCAGGACGTCGTCCGCCCTCTCCGGTCTGGACGATGACCTTTTCGGTGATCTCCCCAGCCGCATGGGCCTCGGCCACCGAGTCCACCAGCCGGTCGAAGGGCAGGGTGGCGCCCACGGTGGCGAAGAACAGGTCCTGCTTCGGCGGGGGCGGCGTGTCGGACATGCGCAGGGGGTCGAACACGCGCGCCTTGGGATAGGCGTGCGCCAGCTTCGCCGACTGGATCACCATGTCGTGGGCGAAGGGGGCGGCGATCCGCCCGAACAGCGAGGGCTTCTCGAAGCGCGCGAACGATTCGATGACCAGGATCTTCGCGCCGAACAGCCGGCCGAGCAGGACGACGAAGAACACCGCCCCCGCGCCTGTGGAGATCACCAGGTCCGGCCGCTCGCGCAGCAGCAGGCCCGCCGTGCGGAAGAAGCTGACGAACGCGCGCGACAGCATCAGAAACGGTGTCCCGAACTTCGCCTGGCCCCAGGCGTAGTGGGGCACGAAGTACGTGCGATGGTTGTCCGCAAGGGTCCGGCCGAGGGCGGTGTCCTCGGTGACGAAGAAGTGGTCGAATCGCGACCAGACCGCCTGCAGGTCGAGCAGCTGGCGCACGTGGCCGCCCCCCGACGCCGCGAGGCAGATCTTCAAGGGGCGCCGGCGCCCGGATGGCTGGTCTGGTGTCGTGGTCATCTGGCGCCCTGTTGCGCTTCCGCGTACTCATCCGCGCGCGGGCCGTAAAGGACCGGTGAACAACTGGCCGATATGCGTGCCGCGACGCCAATTTCGCTATCGTGGGCCGCGGCTGCTCGGCCCCTTTGAAGCTCGTGGGGACGCATGTCGAGTTCGCAATCCGGATCGCCCACCGTGCGTCGGGTGCTGGCCGGAGAACTGTGCAGCGGCTGCGGCCTCTGCGCCGGCGTGTCGGGCGGCGCGATCCGGATGCGCGACGACGCGCCCGGCTACAACCGGCCCGAGGTGGTGGGGCCGGTCGATGCGGCCGCTGAGCGCCTGATCGCCGCCGCCTGTCCGGGCGCGGCGGTGGCGGCCTGGCAGGACGCGCCGCAGGTCCACCCGTACTGGGGCCCCCTCCGGGAGGTGATGACTGGCGCCGCCGTCGATCCGGCGGTGCGCTTCCAGGGCTCGTCGGGCGGCGTGGTCTCGGCCCTGGCGATCCACGCCCTGACCAGCGGCCTCGTGGACCGGGTGCTCCATGTGGGCGCCGACCTGGCCGCCCCGACCCGCAACCGCACCCTGGTTTCGCGCAGCCCCGCCGAGGTGCTGGCCGGGGCGGGGTCGCGCTACACAGCTTCCTCGCCGCTGGCGGACCTGGCCGCGATCCTGGCCGAGGGCGGGCGGGCGGCGTTCATCGGCAAGCCCTGCGACGTCTCGGCCCTCCGCCAGGCGGCCAAGGCCGATCCCCGCGTGGCGACCCATGTCCCGCTGATGATCTCGTTCTTCTGCGGCGGCGTGCCCAGCCACGACGGCGTCGAGCGGATCCTGCGGGCGATGAAGGTGTCGGGCCAGCCGCTGAGCGCCTTCCGCTATCGCGGGCAGGGCTGGCCTGGCCTTTGCGTCGCCGAGACCACCGACGGCGCCCGCGCGGAACTCACCTATCGCGAGAGCTGGGGCGCGCACCTGTCCAAGGAGGTGCAGTTCCGGTGCAAGATCTGTCCTGATGCGGTGGGCGGCGTGGCCGACATCGCCTGCGCCGACGCCTGGTACGGCGACGAGTCCGGCTATCCCAGCTTCGAAGAGCAGGAGGGCCGCAGCCTGATCGTGGCGCGCACCGAAGCCGGCAGCCGGCTGCTGGCGGCGGCGCTGGGGGCGCAGGCGCTGCAGGCCGAGCCGCTGGATCCGCGGGAGATCGACAAGATGCAGCCCTCGCAGGCGCGACGGAAGCGGCTGGTGCTGGCGCGGACCGCGGCCCTGCCGCTGGTGGGCCAGCCGCGGCCCCGAATGGCCGGCCTGAAAGTGGGGGCGGCGGCGCGGAAGGCCTCTGCGCCCGAGGCGCTTCGCAACCTCCTGGGCACTCTGCGCAGAACGTTGCAAGGCCGCCGCAGTCGGCTCTGAAGCGGCCGGGGGGCTGCTATACAGTCTCGCGGTTTAGTTGATAGTTAGGACTTCGTGCATCAAACAAACCCCTAAGCGGGGAATGGAGTCACATGCGCCTCAAGGCTTGGGCCTTCGTAGCGGTCGCGGCGAGCGGCGTGTTCGCGGCGCACGAAGCCGGAGCCCAGCAGGCGCAGATGCCGACGGTGGCGACGAAGCGCGAGATCAAGCTCGGCGCGCGCGTCGAAGGCTCCTACGACACCAACGTTTCCCACTCCAACAAGGCCGTGGCGGCGCTGCGCGGGCTGAAGCTGTCGGACTATCTGGCCACGCCGGCCGCGACGGTCTCGATCGTCCAGCCGTTCGGCCGCCAGACCGCGTTCCTGCAGGGGGACATCGGCTATGTCTTCCACAAGTACAACCCTGAGCTCGACAGCCAGCACACCAGCCTGAACGGCGGGCTCACCTCACAGCTCTCAAGCTGCAATGTCGCCTTGACCGGCGCCTACAGCGCCTCGCAGACCGAACTGACCAGCTTTGACCTGGCGAGCGTCACCAACGTGCAGCACACCACCACCACGGGCGCGGGCTTCCAGTGCGCGCGGCCAAGCGGGATCGGGATCGGCGCGTTCGGGTCACGGTCGCAGGTCAAGAACGCGGACGCCACCCGGCGGACCTCAGACGCCGACATCGAGACCCTCAGCAGCCAGATCGGCTATGGCCGGCCGAACCTGGGCGCGTTCTCGCTGGGCTACAGCTACTCGCGGACCCAGTACCCGAACCGGATCATCCCGGGCCGGCCGGTGGGGGACAGCTTCTTCACCACCTCGTATGTGGCGGGATACCAGCGCCAGTTCGGCTCGCGATTGCAGGTGAACGGCAGCGGTGGCTTGACCCATGTGAAGCGCGAATTTGCGCCGCCCGGCGTCAAGCAGAGCTTCAACAGCGCCACCTACAACGTGGACGTCTCCTATGGCCTGGGCCCACGCATCAAGATCGAGGGCGCCGCGGTCCGCGCCTACACGCCCTCGCAACAGCTGGGCAAGTCGTACGACAAGAGCACCAACCTCAACGGCAAGATCGAATACAAGGCCAGCCCGCGCCTGAGCTTCAGCCTCGGTGCGCAGCAGCAGGAGCAGGACTCGAACGTCGACTCCACCCTGCCGCCCGGCCTGTTCGTGACCCAATCCAAGACCCGGTCGGTCTCTGCGTCGGCCACCTATTCGCCGACCCGCCGCTGGTCCGTCGCGCTCTCGGTGCGACACGACGACCGGACTGCGGACCTGCCACAGTTTAACTATACTTCGACCCGTATTGGGCTGACGGCCCAGGCGAACCTGAACTGACGAGAGGCGCCCATGAACATCCGCACCTTCCTAGTTGCGCTGCTGGCCGGTTTGTTCTCGGCCGCCGGCGCCTATGCCCAGGGCGCGGGCGCCGCGCCCGCCGGAGGCGTTGCTGCTGCGCCGGTGGGCCCAACCGAGTCGGCGTCCTCCGCCTATGTGCTGGGCCGCGATGACGTGATCGAGGTGAGCCTGATCGGCCGCAGCGACTTTGGCGGTCGCTCCCGCGTGCAGGCCGACGGCACGATCCAGCTGCCCTTCATCGGCAAGCTCGCGGTCGCCGACCACACCACCTCCGAAGTCGCGGACATGGTCCGCGCGGCGCTGCAGAAGGGCGGCTACTTCGCCGATCCGGTGGTCTCCATCGAGGTGGTGGGCTACGCGAGCCGCTACGTGGTGGTGCTGGGCGCGGTCGGCACCCCCGGCATGGTGCCGATCAACCGGCCGTACCGGGTCTCGGAGATCCTGGCCCGCGTCGGGGGCGTGCGCGAAGGCGGCGCCGATTACCTGCAGGTCCGTTCGACGGACGGCAAGGAGCGCAAGCTCTTCATCCGGGACCTCGCCACGGGCGACATCAGCCAGGATCCCTACGTCCAGCCGGGGGACAAGATCTACGCGCCGGCCGCGGATACATTCTACGTCTATGGCGAGGTGAAATCGCCGGGCGTCTTCCCGCTCACCAGCGACATGACCGTGCGGATGGCGCTGGTTCGCGCGGGCGGGATCACGGAGAACGGCTCGGATGGCAAGGTCGAGGTCGAACGGGGCGGCAAGAAAATTAAGCTCGATCCGTCAGCCAAGGTGCTGCCTGGCGACGTACTTAAGATTGGCCAGCGCCTGTTCTGAGGCTTCACGATGAACGTACTGCAATTCCTCCGGATCCTGTGGGCCTATCGGCTCACGATCCTCGCCTGCGTCCTGGTCGCCTTCGGCGCGGCGGTGGTCTTCGTCCAGATCGCCAAGCCCCGCTACGAGGCCCAGGCGCGGGTGATGCTGGACGTGGTCAAGCCTGACCCGGTGACCGGCCAGGTGATCGCGACGGCGTTCCTCAAGGCCTACACCAAGACCCAGGTCGAGCTGGTGAAGGACAACCAGATCGCGGCCCGCGTGGTCAACGACCTCGGTTGGGCCAACAACCCCGGGATCCAGCAGTGGTATCGTTCGCAGAAGGCGAGCTCGCGCCTCGACTTCAGCCACTGGGCTGCGCAGCAGGTGGTCGAGGGCACGGACGCCCGGCTGATCGAAGGCTCGAACATCCTCGAGATCCAGTACAGCTCGGGCTCGCCGGCTCGGGCGCGGGAAGTCGCCGACGCGTTGCGCAAAGCCTATGTGGACATGGCGCTCCAGGGCCGTCGCGAGACCGCGCGCCGCAATGCGGAATGGTACGAAGGACAGGCGGAGAAGACCAAGATCGCCTTGCTGCAGGCGGAGCAACAGAAGGCCGAGTTCGAACGCAGCAGCGGGATCATCCTGCAAGACAACAAGGTCGATCTGGATTCGGCGCGCCTGGCGGCCCTGGCCGGGCAAGGCGCGGGTCCGACGATCATGCCGACGGCCTCCGGGACGTCCAGTGCTTCGATGCAGCTCGCGCAGTTGGACGCGGACATCGCTGCGGCTTCGAAGACCCTCGGGCCCAATCACCCGCAATTGGTGGAGATGAAGCGCCGCCGCGAGTTGCTGGCCAAACAGGCGATCGACGACACCGGTACGTCCGGCGCAGCCGCCGCTGCCGCCGCCAGCGCGCAGCGGGCGGTCGCGGGCTTGCTGGAACAGCAAAAGGCCAAGGTGGTCGCCCAGCGCGAGAAGGTCGAGCAGCTTCGCCTCCTCGAGGACCAGGTGAACCTGCGGCAGGAGCAATACAACCAGTCGATCCAGCGCGCGGCCCAGCTGCGCCAGGAGGCCGAGGTCGCGGTCAGCGGCGTGACGCCACTCGGCGCGGCCGTGATGCCGCTGTCGGCGGCGTTCCCGAACAAGCCGCTGATCATCGGCGCCTCCATCCCAGGGGGGCTGGGTCTCGGCCTCGTGCTGGCCCTGCTGCTGGAGTTCGTCGGCCGCCGCATCCGCGGGATGGACGACGTCGCCGCGATCACCGGCGCACCAGTGCTCGCCGTCATCCGCAGCAGCGAGCGCAAGCGTAAGCGGTGGGTGGAATACCTGCCGCGCGTCCCGGCCCGCGGCCTGCGTCACGCCCGTCCGGCGAGCAGCTGATGTCCGATCCCACACCTCCGGGCCAGCCGACGGCCAACCCTGTCGACAGCCTGCGATACAGGTTCTCGCCTCAGCTGGTGACCCTGGCGGAGGGCCACCCGGCCGAGGCCGAGGCGGTCCGCACGCTGCGAACCCACATCATCGCGCGCCACATCGACGACGGACGCCGGGGCCTGGCGGTCTGCAGCGCCAAGCCGGGCGTCGGCTGCAGCTTCACGGCCGTGAACCTGGCGGTCGCGCTGTCCCAGGTGGGGGTGGCGACGCTGATCATCGACGCCGACCTCCGCAAACCGAGCCTGGAATCGTTCATCCAGCCGGAGGCTCCCAAGCCGCGGTCCGTCGACGCCGATCGCACGCCCCTGGAGCGCATCCACCAGGAGGTCCTGCCCGACCTGTCGGTCCTCTACGCCGGCGATCTGGCGCGCAGTTCCGAGGAACTGCTCGGCGGGGACAACTTCCGCCGGCTGATGGAGCGCTGCCTGCGGGATTTCGAGTTCACGATCATCGATACGCCGCCGGCCAGCGACAGTTCGGACGGATTGCGGGTGGCGAGCGTGATCGGCTATGCACTCGTCGTCGCCCGCACCAACGTGACCCTGATGAAGGATGTCTCGCAGCTGGCAAAACAATTGCAGGAGGACGGCGCCAATCTGATTGGTGCGGTCCTTAATGAGACTTGAGTCCAGATGGTGACGGTCGCGGAGCAGAACCCCGAGGTTGATTGGCGGCGGGTCCTGGGGTCCCTGCCCCTCGTCGCCCTCGCCCTGGCGTTTGCCGCGCCGACGTTCTACCGGCTGGGCGACCAGGTCTGGTCGCGCGAGAGCGGGGCGCACGGGCCGATCGTGCTCGCGACCGGCCTGTGGCTGGTCTGGCGCAAGCTGCCGTCGATGAGCCTGGAGGCCAAGCCCGGCTCCCTGCCGCTGACCGTCCTGGGCCTGCTGATTTCGCTGCCGATCTACATCATCGGACGCGCCTACGACATCATCAGCTTCGAGGCCGCGGGCCTCTATGGGTTCTGTCTCAGCGTGCTGCACGACCGCTTCGGCCTTCAGGCCATGCTGAAGAACTGGTTCCCGCTCCTCTACCTGGGCCTTCTGCTGCCGGTCCCGGGCTGGGCGCTGGACGAGTTCACCGCGCCGCTCAAGCTGCTGGTCACGACGGTGGCGTCCGACATCGTTCTGCCGTTCGGCATCCCGCTGGTGCAGGAGGGCGTCACCATGACGGTGGGGCCCTACCAGCTACTGGTAGAGGACGCCTGCTCGGGCCTGAATTCGCTGATCGGCCTGATCGCGGTGACCACGTTCTATATCTACCTCCTGCGCAACGCGAGCTGGCGCTATTCGCTGGTCCTCGTGTGCCTGATCATCCCGATCGCCATTCTGGCGAACGTGCTGCGGATCATCACCCTGATCCTCTTGACCTATTTCTTCGGCGACGCGGTCGGCCAGGGCTTCCTGCACGTGACGGCCGGGCTCTTCCTCTTCGCCGTGTCGCTGGTCCTGATGTTCACGATCGACAGCGCGATCTCGAGCTTCCTGAAGCGCCGCAGCGGAGCGCGGGCATGAAGCGCCGCGACCTGGTGTTCGGCGCCATGGGCCTGGCGGCCCTGGGCGTGGGCGAGGCGCTTCGGCCCCGCAAGAAGCTGATGCTGCTGAAGAGCGGAACCATCGCCACGGCGCTGCCGGTGGAGTTCGGCCACTGGTCGGCGCGCGACAGCGACAACCTCATCAATCCGGCGACCGCCGGGCGGCTCACCCGCGCGCTCTACAGCCAGCTGGTGATGCGCGAGTACACCAACCTGCAGACCGGCGCGGACATCATGCTGCTGGCCGCCTATGGCGACACCCAGAGCGACCTCCTGCAGCTGCACCGTCCCGAAAGCTGCTATCCGGCGGTCGGGTTCACGCTGAAGCGCAGCGAGCCGGCCCTGCTGGACCTGGGCGACGGGGCGAAGCTGCCGGTGCGGCGCGTGGTGGCCCAGATGCAGGACCGCACCGAGAACATCGTCTACTGGACCCGCATGGGCGAGGCCCTGCCGCAGAGCGGCGAGGAACAGCGCGCGCAACGGATCTCCAATTCGATCCACGGTTTCATCCCCGACGGGATCCTGATGCGCGCCTCCCTGGTCGGGGAGCCGGACGCCTCGTTCCAGGCGCTGGACCAGTTCGTCCCCGACCTGCTGCGCGCGATCGCGCCGCCGTTACGGATGGCCTTCGTGGGCAGCCCGCTGGCCAGTGTGCTGAACCATGCCCAGGTGGCGCGGGCTTAAGAGGCGAGGTTCAGGAGGGGGCCGAACGATCGCGGCGGGGCGGACATTCAGGCGGATTCGGCCCGGGGTCCCCGAGGTTGCAGCCGTCATCTTCCCCGCACCTCAATGACGTGCGCCGAGGTGAGGCCCGGATGGGCTCCATGTCGGCTTAAGGTCTTGGGTTCATGAGAGTTGGCGCTTGCCGAAAGCGCGAAAGCGGAAGGTCGATGCTAGCTCAAGCGCCTGTTCAGAACCGCGTCCTTGCCGTCGACCTCGACGGCACGCTGATCTGCACCGACATGCTGTACGAGACCTTCTGGTCGGCTTTCTCGCGGAACTGGACCACGCCGTTCGTGGCGCTGGGCGGCCTGGCCGCCGGCCGCGCCGCCCTGAAGTCGCGGCTCGGCGCCCTGGCGGACGTCGACATCGAGAAGCTGCCCTACCGCGAGGCCATCGTGGCCTATGTGCGCCAGTGGCGCGCCGACGGCGGACGCACCGTGCTGGTCACCGCCTCCGACCAGGCCGTCGCCGATCGGGTGGCCGAGCACCTGGGCATCTTCGACGAGGTGTACGGCTCGGACGGGGTCACCAATCTCAAGGGCCCGCGCAAGGCGCAGTTCCTGGCGGAGCGCTTCGGGGAGGGCGGCTTTGCCTATATCGGCGACGCCACGGCCGACCTGCCGGTGTGGAAGCGGGCCAATGAGGCGATCACCGCCACCGCCTCGTCCAGCCTGAGGGCCAAGGTCGACGGCCTGGGTCCGCCGACCCGGCACCTGGTGGAAAAGGGCGTCTCGCTGAAGCCCTACGCCAAGGCGCTGCGGCCGCACCAGTGGCTGAAGAACGCCCTGATCTTCCTGCCCATGATGGCGGCGCACCAGCTCTCGGCGGTCACCATCCTGCAGGCCGTGACCGCCTTCGTGGTGTTCAGCATGGTGGCCTCCAGCGTCTACCTGCTGAACGACCTCCTGGACCTCTCGGCCGACCGCAACCATGCGCGCAAGCACAAGCGGCCCTTCGCCGCCGGCCTGATCCCGCTCTCGCACGGGACTATCCTCGCGCCTCTGCTCCTGGCCGCAGGCTTCCTGCTGGCCGTGCCGCTGGGGCTGAAGTTCGTCCTGGTGATGCTGGCCTACTACGCCACCACCATGGCCTATTCGCTGCACCTGAAGCGCCGGATCGTCATCGACATCTGCGTGCTGGCGGGCCTCTACACCCTGCGGATCCTGGCCGGCGGCATGGCGACCGACGTGCCGCTCTCGGTCTGGCTACTGGCCTTCTCGATCTTCTTCTTCTTCTCGCTGGCGGCCGTGAAGCGCCAGGCCGAACTGGCCGACGCCCTCGACAGCAACAAGCGCGAGGCCAGCGGCCGCGGCTATCGCGCCGAGGACCTGCAGCTGATCACCAGCATGGCCATCAGCTCGGGCTATGTGTCGGTCCTGGTCATGGCGCTCTACACCACCTCGTCCAACATCAGTTCGCTCTACCGCCACGCCTATCCGCTGTGGGGCGTCTGCCTGGTGCTGTTCTACTGGATCAGCCGGATGGTGATGATCACCCATCGGCGGCGGATGCACGACGACCCGGTGGTCTTCGCCGTCAAGGATCGGATCAGCCACTTCTGCCTGCTGATCATTGCGGCCCTGGTCGCGGCGAGCCTCTGGCCGTGACGCGCAGCCAGCTCGTCCTGCGCTACGGCGCCTTCGCCCTGGTCGCGACCGTGGCGAACCTGGCGGCCCAGCGCCTCGTGCTGCTGGCGGGCCATGCGCCGCTGGTGTTCGCCGCCGCCGTGGTGGCCGGCACCGGGGTCGGGCTGGCGATCAAGTACGTGCTCGACAAGCGCTGGATCTTCTACGACGGCTCGACCGGCCTGACCTCCCATGGCCGCAAGTTCACGCTCTATTCGGCCATGGGCCTGGTGACGACCGCGATCTTCTGGAGCTTCGAGACCGGCTTCTGGGCGGTCTGGCATACCGACCTGATGCGGGAGGCCGGGGCCTGCCTGGGCCTCGCGGTCGGCTACGTCGTGAAGTATCAGCTCGACCGCCGCTTCGTGTTCACCGACGCGGCCCTGACCGCCAAGACCCAAGCATGATGATCTCGGGCTGGGGCCGCTTTCCGCTGCGCGACTGCCGCGTGAGCCGGCCCCGGTCGGAGGCGGACGTCCGCGACCTCATTGCCGAGGGCGCCCTGATCGCGCGGGGCAACGGCCGGGCCTATGGCGACAGCGCGCTGAACCCTGGCAACACGCTCGACATGCGCGGCTTCAATCGCATGCTGTCGTTCGACGCCGAGAGCGGCCAGCTGGTCGCCGAGGCCGGGGTGATGCTGGCCGACGTGATCTCGGTGTTCCTGCCGCGCGGCTGGTTCCCCGCGGTCACGCCCGGCACCAAGTTCGTCACCCTGGGCGGCATGGTCGCCGCCGACGTGCACGGCAAGAACCACCACCACGACGGCTCCTTCCGGGACTTCGTGGACTGGATCGACCTGATGGGCGCCGACGGCCAGGTGCGCCGCTGCTATCCCGGCGACAACGACCGCCTGTTCGACTGGACGCTGGGGGGCATGGGCCTGACCGGCGTGATCCTGCGCGTCGCGCTGCGCCTGCGGCCGGTCGAGACGGCCTGGATCCGCCAGACCACAATCCCCACCCGCAACCTGGCCGCGGCGATGGAGACCTTCGAATCGGCGGCCGACGCCACCTATTCCGTCGCCTGGATCGACTGCCTGAGCTCGGGCGAGTCCCTGGGGCGCTCGATCGTCACCCTGGGCGAGCATGCGACGGTGGACGAGCTGCCGGCCGCCCGGCGCGGCGCGCCGTTCGAGACGCCCGCCCGGCCGCGCCTGACCGCGCCGATCGACGCGCCCTCGTTCGCCCTGAACCGCCTGACCGTGGGCCTGTTCAACGCCGCCTACTACGCCAAGGGCCGGATGGACGCCGGCGTCGGCCTGGTGGGCTGGGACAGCTACTTCTATCCGCTGGACTCGATCCTCAGCTGGAATCGCATCTACGGCCGCCGCGGCTTTGCACAGTTCCAGTGCGCCCTGCCGCTCGCGGAGTCGAAACGCGGCCTGGAGGCGATCCTCAAGGCGACCTCGAAGGCCGGGCAGGGTTCCTTCCTTGCGGTGTTGAAGCGCTTCGGGTCACAGAGCGGAGCATTCTCGTTTCCCATGGAAGGCTACACCCTGGCTCTCGACTTCCCCGCCAACCCCCGCAGCCTGCGCCTGATGTCCGAACTCGACCGGATCACGGCTGATTGCGGCGGCCGACAGTACCTGGCCAAGGATAGCCGGATGAGCCCGGAGGCCCTGCGCCAGTCGGACCCCCGGGTCGCCGACTTCGTGGCGATGCGCGGCGGCGAGGCGCGGGCCCTGGCCTTCGCCTCGGTCCAGTCGCAGAGGCTGGGCCTGTGAGCGGCGACAGCGTGACCCGCGGCCCGGTGCTGGTGCTGGGCGGCCGATCCGACATCGGCCTGGCCGTGGCGCACCGGTTCGCCGCCGCCGGGCGCCCCGTGCAGCTGGCGGCGCGCGACGCCGCCGCGCTGGAGGCCGACCGCGCCGACATCGCCCTGCGCCACGGCGCCAGCGTCACGCTCCACGAGTTCGATGCGCTGGACACGGCCGCGTTCGGGCGGTTCCTCGAGGCGCTCGGCCCGCTGCCCGAGGTCGTGGTGTGCGCCGTGGGCCTGCTCGGCGAGCAGGGCCGTTCGGAGGGGGACCTCGCCGAGGCGGCGCGCGTGATGCGGAGCAACTACGAAGCGCCGGCCCTGATCCTGGGGGAGCTGGCCAACCGGTTCGCGGCGCGCGGCTCGGGCGTGCTCGTGGGGATCAGCTCGGTGGCCGGCGATCGGGGCCGCGCCTCGAACTATGTCTATGGCTCGGCCAAGGCGGGCTTCACGGCCTTCCTCTCCGGCCTGCGCAACCGCCTGGCGAAGACGGGCGTCCATGTGGTGACGGTCAAGCCCGGCTTCGTGGCCACGCGGATGACGCAAGGCATGGACCTGCCGGCGCGGCTGACGGCCTCGCCGGATGCTGTGGCCAAGGCCATCGAGGGGGCGGTCCGCCGCCGCCGCGACGTGGTCTATGTGAAGCCGATCTGGGCGCTGATCATGCTGATCATCCGCCACCTGCCCGAACCCATCTTCAAACGCGCCAAGCTATGACGGCGGCCCGCGGGAAGCTCGAGACCCTGGTCCTGGCGGCGTTCGCCCTGGCGACGGCGCTGCTCGTGCTGGACCGCTGGACCGTCACCGGCCTCGACCCCTTGGCCTACGGGCGCATCTGGCAGCTGTTCGTCAACTACGCGGACTTCGGCTTCACGCGGCGGGCCCTGGTCGGCACCCTGCTGCAGATGACCGGCGCCTCGCGCCTGTTCGCCAACGAGTACTATTTCGCGATCTTCGCCCAGCACCTGGCGATCGTCGCCCTGGTGATCGTCACCACCGCCTATTTCATCCGCACGAAGGCGCAGCACAGCCTGCTGTTCAAGGCTGTGGTCTATCTCTCGCCCGCGTTCATCCTGCAGTCGGCCTACACCACCGGCTCCCTCGACGTGTTCGTGGTGACCATCGTCGCGGCGAACGTGCTGCTGGTGCGAAGGCTCTGGCTGTTCAGCGCCCTGCTGGTGCTGGGCGTGCTGGTGCACGAGTTGTTCCTCTTCACGGTGCCCGCGCAGCTGATCGCCCTCTATGTCCGGCGCGACCTCGACATCGTGGGGCGTCGGGGCGAGGCGCTGCGGACCCTGGGTCCGCCGGTCGCCGCCGCGGCCATCGCGGCGCTGCTGATCAAGCTGTTCGGCGCCTGCCACCTGTCGCGCGAGCAGTACGAGGCCACCATGGCCGCCCTGATCCCGCACGCCGCCCACAAGATCGACCTGTGGAGCGGCTATTTCGAAGTCAGCTCCTCGGTGGACCAGAACGCCCGCACGCCCGGCTTTCTGCTGCGCCACCTGGCCGAGAAGTTCGTCTACATCGCCATTCCCATCGGCTACCTGGCGACGCTGGTGGCGCTGCTGGTGCGCCAGGAGCGGGGGCTGATCTGGAAGGCGGCGCTGGCCGGCGCCAGCCTCGCCCCGCTGGTGGTCTACCTCGTGGCCACGGACTTCTACCGCTGGGTGGGCCTGTCGGCGGACATGGCGATCCTGCTGCTGGTCACCTACGCCGATGCGCGGGGCGTGCAGTTCGGTCGTGCGTGGCTGGTCGCCGTCCTGTGTTTCTCCCTGCTGGCGCCGTTCGGCGGGGCGGTGATCGAGAACCCGTTCCCGGCGCACAAATTCCTGCTGCAGAAGCTGATGGGGCAGGGCCACGGCCGCGGCCATGAGCCGGTGGACGCCGCCTTGCAGGCCCCGCGCAATCACCTGAGGATGGCCGGCGCGGCGGCAGCGGCGCCCAGAGCTGATGGAGCACGCGGATGAAGCGAAGAACCCTGTTCGCCCTGGCGCTGCTTGCGCCCCTGTCGTTCCTGCTGATGGGCCGCGTTCGCCGGATCGGGCGGTTCGTCGAGATCGACGGCTGGCTGCTCACGCCCGAAGACCTCTGAGCCGCGCATGCTTCACGACCTGAACGGCGGCCCGCTGGCCGCGCCCGGGCGCTTCGACGTCTGCGTCATCGGCGCAGGCCCCGCGGGCATCACCCTGGCCATGGACCTGGCCAAGAAGAACAAGCGCGTGGCGCTGTGCGAAGCGGGGGCCTTCGAGCTGACCCAGCTGTCGCAGGACAACTACAAGGGCGCCTGGGTGGGCGATCCGTACCTGGAGCTGGACGCCATCCGCCTGCGCTATTTCGGTGGCACCAGCGGCCACTGGACCGGCTACTGCCGGCCCCTCGACGAGATCGACTTCCTGCGCAAGGACCGCATCAACCCGGACGCCCACTGGCCGATCGAGCGACGGGACCTGGACCCCTACCTCGCGGACGCCTGCGCGGTCGTGCAGGTGAAGCCGCCGCCGGCCAGCCGCGTGATCGCGCCCGAGCTGGGCCTGCAGGAGGACTTCTTCTCGTTCTCGCGCCCGCCGGTCCGCTTCGGGGACAAGTACAGGAAGCCGATCGTCGCCTCCAAGACGATCACCCTGTTGCTCAATGCCAACCTCGTCGGGGTGGAGGCCAAGGACGGCCGCATCACGTCCTGCATCTTCCAGTCGTACAACCAGAAGAACCAGAGCATCGTCGCCGACAAGTACGTGTTCGCGATGGGCGGTATCGAAAACAGCCGCCAGCTCCTGTGGCACGCCGCCAGGAGCCCGGGGAACATCTGCAGCCCCGAAGCGCCGCTGGGCCGCTACTGGATGGATCACCCCCACTACACGATCGGCGGGGCCCTGGTGAGCTTCAAGGCGCCGGCGGCGCGGCGGTTCTTCGGGCTGACGCCGCAGAAGCAGATGCAGCTGGGGGTGTTGAACTGCGGCCTTCGGCTGGAACCGGCCAGCCAGGACCACACCCAGCGGATGATCAAGGAACTGGTCTGCGTCGCCCCTGCGCTGGGCGAGTGGGCGGCCAGCCTGGCGCACCGCTCGATGAACTGCGGCATCCGCATCCGGGCGGCCTGGGAGGCGGCGCCGGTGTTCGACAACCGCGTGGCGCTGTCGCCGTCGCGCAAGGACCGCTTCGGGATCCCCGCGCCGACGCTGTACTGGCGCCACGCGCCCCTGGACTTGAAGACCCTGCGCGCGACGGCCCTGCAGTTCAACGCGTGGCTGACCAGCCGCAAGCTGGGCCGGCTGCGGCTGGAGCCCTGGGTGCTGGGACGTGGTGGCTATCCTTCGCAGGACGAGCTCGGCGGTCCGCACCTAATGGGCGGCACCCGCATGGCCGACAATCCGCGCGAGGGGGTCGTCGACCGCAACTGCCAGGTGTTCGGCTCGAAGAACCTCTTCATGGCCGGCTCTTCGGTATTTTCCTCGTCAGGGCATTCGAACCCGACCCTGACGATCCTGCAGCTGGCCCTGCGCCTGTCGGACCATCTGACCGCCTGATCGCTCCGGATCAGCTCGCGGCTCGGCGCGGCCTCAGGCGGCCGAGATACCGCTCGGCCATGCCGAAGGCCTCCGCCAGGGTGGCGCGCTCCTGCACCGCGATGACGGCGAGGGCCGGCAGCATCGCCGCCGCACTGACGGCCGCGAGGGTGTAGCGCTTGTCGTCGAGGAACCAGGTCGCGGCGATGGTGAGGGCGACGACGACGCAGAACAGGAATACCCGCTTGAATTCGCGGAACGGCTCCAGGTGGCCGGTGCGGTAGAGCAGGGCGAGCCCTACCAGCAGGGCCGTGAGTTCGCCCGTGGTGAACCCGATGGTCACGGCCCACAGCGTGTGGAACTGCGAATAGGCGAAGAGCGCCATGGGCAGCCCGACCATGCGCCCGATATTGTTGATCATCACGAACAGGCTGCGGCCGGCGCCGATGGCCAGGGTGGTGGGCCAGACCCGCATGAACCGGGCCGCCTGCAGCACCCCGATCAGGGTGGTGAGCAGCAGGGGCTCCTTGAACTTGCCGCCGTACAGCAGGGGCACGGCGATGGGCGCCACCACCGCGAAGCCCAGGGCGATGCCGATGGTCAGCACCTGGGTGCGCGAGGCCAGGCGCTCGCGCGCGCTGGTGATCTTGTCGGGCTCGATGCGCGCCGCCGCCACCTGGGGCAGGTGGATGCCGGCCAGGAAGCGGGTCAGCATGCTGGTGGGGTAGTAGGCCAGCAGCAGGACGGCGCTGTACTGGCCCAGCACCGCGGCGCCCAGGGTGCTGCCCACCACCAGGCGGTCGCCCTGCGAGCCCAGGAATAGCAGCAGGCCATTGAGGAACAGCGGCATGGCGAAGGCGGAGAAGCGGGCGACCTCGGCCCGGCCGAAGGCCCAGCGGTAGGGTCGGCGCGCGGTGACGTGCGAGACGATCACCAGGGTGATGGCGCGCAGGACCAGCCCGAAGATCACCGCGTTGTGGCTGTGGGTGAGAAAGGCGGCGGTGGCCGTCGCCAGCAGGCTGACGGTCTCGGACGTCAGGATGTCGAGGCTCTCGAGCCGGAAGTCCTGGGTGCGCTGGGCCCGCCGCAGGTCCAGGTGCACGAACCCCGCGATCAGCGGCGCGAGGCCGATGACGATCAGGGGCGTGCGCAGTTCGGGCTGGTGATACAGCGAGGCCAGGAGGCCGGAAAAGATCAGCAGGGCCGAGGCGATGAAGAGGCCGCGGGCCGCCAGCGCCAGCTGGACGACGCCCTGCAGCGTCGGGGAATCCCCGTCCGCGTCCTGCACGATGAAGCGGTCGCTGCCCGTGTCGCTGATGGAGTCGAAGAACTGGGCCGTCAGGATCAGCATGGCCGCCAGGCCCAACTCCTCCTGGCCCAGCACGCGCGCCAGGATGACATAGCGCAGCAGGGCCGAGACCTGTGCGACGAGGCTGGCGGCAAAGTAGGCCTTGCGGCCCTTCACGCGGCTCAAGCGGTCACCGTGAGCAGGGGGGATCGTCGCCGCCCGCCTTGCCGGCGCCAGCCGCCACGCGATTGCCGCAGCGGATCGTCCCGTCGCCCGTGGTGATCCGAGCGATGTACTGCGCGCCCGCCAGGGTGCGGACCTTGTTGTTGCGGACCAGGGAGTCCCGGCCTTCCGTCAGGGCGATTCCGTTGGGGAACGCCACTTCGACCTCGTTGTCTTCGATGGTGATCCGGTCGAAGCCGCCGTCGTTGACCCCGTCGCGGGTGTGGTTGAACAGGCTGATGCCCTGGGTGTGGCCGGTCGCATGGTTCTTGCGGATCATGACGTCCGCAGTCGGCGGCGACGTGGGCCGGGACCAGAGCTGGATGCAGTCGGGGTGCTCGGTGTCGCGCACGCGGGTGTCGCGGCAGCTGTTGCCCTCGATCACGCCCTGGCGGCTCTCGGCAACGTCGATGCCGTCCGAGCGCAGGCCGGCCAGCTCGTTGTCGGCGATGCGGAAGCCGGTCACGCGGCCCACGACGATCCCGACCTTGAGGCCCTGGAACGAGCCGCCGATGACGTTGATGTCGGAGCCGCCCACCACCTGGACGCCGTAGCCCTCGCCGAACGGGCCGTCCGCCGCGCCTGGGGGCGCGCCGGGGCCCGAGGCATGCACCTTTTCCACGGTGATGTGCTGGGACTCGTCGAAGCGCATCGCCGCGCCATAGGCCAACTTGCCGCTGTCCTTGGCGATGGGGGCGGGCACGGTGAAGGTTCCGCCGACGATGTGCAGGCCCGAGACGCCGCCGGCCCTGAAGCCGGCGATCGTGGCGCCGTCGGCCTGAATCGTGATCGCCGGTTCGAAGCTGCGCTTGCCCAGCTTCACGTCGTTGTAGACGCCGGGCTGCAAGACGATGGTGTCACCCGATTGGGCGCGGTCGAAGACTCTTTGCAACGTATCGGGAGTGGCGCGGAACTGGCGGACATCGCCTTTGGCCCGCGCCGAACAGCCGCCAGCCGCAGCTTCCACAAGCGCGAAGAGGACGAGCCAGCTGTGTCTTGGGCGCATGTCGGATTCCTGGCGTCGGGCGCTCGCGTAAGGAGCCAGCCCGAGGCGGTCTAGCAGACGCCCGTCGCCGGCCCAAGCCGCGTTGGCCCTACCAGAGCCAGCGCGTGCGGCCTGAGACGTTGATGTACAGGAAGTCGCGCTCGACGCCGCTGCTCTCGACCTGCGTCACCCCGTGATAGCTGTTGTTCTGGCAGGGGAAGAACACGCCCAGGTTCTCCCGCGGGCGCAGCTGGGCCACCTGGGCCACGTTCTCCGGGTGCGGGTGGCGCTCGTAGTTCTCGACCGGCTTCTTGTCGTTATGGGCGAAGATCTGCAGGTCGCCACCCTTCAGGCCGCGCTCCTCCGCGTCGCAGAAGTAGATGATGAGGGAGCAGAGCCGATTGGGGCGGTCGCAGTGCGGCTTCTTGGCGTAGCCGCTGGTGCTCTTGTGGATGTCCAACCGGGTGAAGAGCTCGACGGGCTTCTTGGCCTTGAAGGGGCCCGTGACCACATTGGCCACGGCCGCCACCTTGTCGCCCAAGGTCGCGGTCTCGGTCAGCAGCTCCCGCGGCTCGGCATAGTCGCTGTTCACGTGCGAGTCCCGCACGTCGACCCGCAGGCCGATGGTGTCAAGGTGGTCGGCGAACACGTCGCGGAACTTGTCGGCGAAGGCTTCGGAATTGATCCAGCCGGCGAACTCGCGCCAGGCCTCGGACCGCCGGGTCAGGGCGTCGAATGCCGGCTCACCCCGATAGATGTCGAAGCCGGCGCCGGTGCGGCTGCCCAGCCGGCCGTGAGCACCCCGCTGTTCCTCGAACACGTCCACGCTCGGGAAGTCCGCGCGCAACGCCTTGTAGAAGTCGGCCGGGAGGATGCCGTCCTTGATCACGTGCGGGAACGGCTGAGCGACGACATCTTCGCGAGTGATGGTTAGCATGCGTGCTCCTGAATCGGACCCGCCGGTCCGTCGACGATACAATTGCCCACTGCCAAGCCAGTACGGGCCACGGCCCGCGATGGACGAGCGGTTGGCGCGTTCGTCCGCAATATCCATGCCAGGGCGACCGTTTAAGGGTCGTTCACGCGAGGAAGACACTTCCCGCCGCAAGGCTCGACATCGAGACGCCCACCAGGACGACCTGGCCGGCCGACATGGTGATGACGGTGTCGGCGCCGACCTGGGCCATGGTGTAGGCGGTCCCCAGGTCCAGCTGCACCCGGTCCCCCTCCGCGACGCTGAAATCCAGCACCCGGTCGATCCCGGCGTCGCTGGAGGAGTGGAAGATGTCCGCCCCCGAGCCGCCGGCCATGGTGTCGTCGCCGCGGTCGCCGGACACGAAGTCCGCCCCCGCGCCGCCCATCAGGCTGTCGTTTCCCTGGCCGCCGCGGACGGTGTCGGCGCCGGTTCCGCCGTCCAGGGTGTCGTCGCCGAGGTTGCCATAGACCAGGTCGCCGCCGTCGTCGCCGGAGAGGACGTCGTTGTCCTTGCCGCCTACCACCCAATCGTCGCCAGGGCCCCCGGAGGCGGTGTCATTGCCCTGGTTGCCGTTGATGTCGTCGAAGCCGGCGCCGCCCAGGACGAGGTCGTCGCCTTCGCCGCCGCGCAGATAGTTGGCGCCTCCGGGATCGACGACGGTGTCGTTGCCGGCCTCGCCGAACAGCTGGTCGCCGCCATCGCCGCCGTCCACGAAGTCGTTCCCCGCCCCGGCATTGATCACGTCGTCGCCGGCGAAGCCGCGCAGCCGGTCGTCGAAGGCCGAGCCGAGGATCTGGTCCGGGCTGGCGAAGATCGCAGCCTTGGCGCTGGCGTTGTCGTCGGCCAGGACCCAGCCGCGGAACAGCGAGGCGGAGAGGGCGAGATTGGTGATCTCGTAGACCTGCAGCGGGCCAGGATCGACGATGATGATGGCGATCAGCCCGTCGGTGGCCGGACCGGTCGCGGCGAACTGGAAGCCGCCGCCGAAGAAGTCGGTGACGTGCCCGCCAAGGATCAGGCCCAGCGACGTGGGCGTCACGCCGAACTGGGCCGCGGTGGCCAGTGCTCCAAAGTCCAGCTGATCGAAGTCGACGCCGAACGCGCCGGCGGTGAAGTTCGCCATGCGTGGGCCCCCTTGTGCGCGATGTTAGCTCGCAGCGTGATCGACACAAGCCACGCCTGCGGCGATTACGCCCAACCTGCGACGTCCAGCGCGCCAGCGCGACCGTAGATGTGGACATAGCCGTCCGAATAGCGAAGGTTTGCGACCAGGGACGGACTTGAGACGTGGGGGGATTCAATGCGGCGCGGCGCCCTGCGCTGGCCAGGCGTCCTCGCGGCGGCCTTCGTCTTGGCGGCCTGCAGCGGCGCGCGCGTGGGCGGCGGGTCGAACAGCGCGCCCCCGACGGCGGCAGAGGCTGCCCGCTTTCTGAGCCAGACCAGCTACGGCGCCACCGACGAGGCCATCAGCCAGGTCCGCGCCAGCGGCTACTCCCAATGGATCGACCAGCAGATGGTCATGCCGCAACAGACGCACCTGGCGGACCTGACGGCGCTCAACAAGTCCTCGATCACCGCGACGGATGTCTACGGCACGGTCTGGCGCCAGGCGGTGACCGGGCCGGACCAGTTGCGCCAGCGGATGAAGCTGGCGCTCTCCGAAATCTTCGTGATCTCGATGACCGACAGCGGGGTCAGCGAAATCGGTGCGGGCGCCTACTACGACCTGCTCGGCGCCTACGCCTTCGCGAACTTCCGGACCTTGCTGGAACAGGTCACCCTCAACCCGCAGATGGGCAACTACCTGACCTGGCGCGCCAATCAGAAGGAGAATCCGGCCACGGGTCAGCACCCCGATGAGAACTTCGCCCGCGAGGTCATGCAGCTGATGACCATCGGGCTGTACCAACTCAACCTGGACGGCACGGTGAAGACCGACCCGTCGGGGCGGCCTCTGCCCACCTACACCGCCGACGACATCAGCGGCCTGGCCAAGGTGTTCACGGGCTACAGCTACTACTCGCCGAAGCCGACGGTCGTGACCTTCGGCGGCGGCAATCTACCGTCCGACGCCAAGTTCCGGGCGATGATCCCCTATCCGCAGTACCACTCCACCAGCGCGAAGAGCTTCCTTGGCGTCACTATTCCAGCGACCACGACACCCGATCCGGCTGGCGACCTTAAGATCGCCCTGGACACCCTGTTCAACCACCCGAATGTCGGTCCGTTCATCGGCAAGCAGCTGATCCAGCGACTGGTGACCAGCAACCCCAGCCCGGCCTACGTCGCCCGCGTGGCCGGCGTCTTCAACGACAATGGCAAGGGCGTGCGTGGCGACATGGCCGCGGTGGTGCGGGCCATCCTGCTGGATCCGGAGGCGCGCAGCAGCACGCTGGCGGCGGATCCCAACTACGGAAAGCTACGTGAGCCGCTGGTTCGGCTCGGCCACTGGGCGCGGGCGTTCAACGCCACCTCGGACAGCGGCGGATGGCTGATCCCCAGCACGAGCGGCAACACCTCCCTTGGGGAGTCCTTCCTGACCGCCCCGTCTGTCTTCAACTTCTACCGGCCCGGCTATTCCCCACCGACGGCGCGGCTGGGCGGACAGGCCCTGCTGGCCCCTGAGTTCCAGATCGTCGATGAGGTGACCACCGCCGGCTACCTGAACACCATGCAGACCGCCATCGATCAGGGCATCGGCACGGGCAAGGACGTCCACAGCGCGTACGCCGCGGAGACCGCCCTCGCCAGCGACCCCAACGCCCTGGCCGACCGCATGAGCCTGCTGCTGCTGAACGGCCAGATGTCGGCGGGCTTGCGGGGGCGGCTGGTGGAGGCGGTGGGATCGATCAGCGTGCCGTCCTCCGGCAGCCAGGCGACGATCAACACCGCCCTCCTCAACCGCGCCAAGCTGGCGGTCTTCATGACCATGGCCTCGCCCGAATACCTGGTGCAGCGATGAGCGCGGCCATGGACCGTCGGCGCCTGCTGCGCCTGGGCGGGGCCCTGGGCGGGCTGGGCGTGGCCGCGCCCTTCGCCCTGCAACTCGCGGCGGCCGGCGCGGCGGCCGGGCAATCGGCGCCCGACTACAAGGCCCTGGTCTGCATCTTCCTGGTGGGCGGCAACGACGCGCACAACACGGTGCTCGCCACCGACGCCGACAGCTGGGGGCGCTACTTCACCGAGCGCAACTCGGGGGACGACCCCATCGCCCTGATGCCTGCGGGCGAGGCTCCGGTTGCGCCGGGCCAGGTGAGCGCCATCACCGGCCGGGTGTCCGACGCCGGCTCGCCCGAGGCCTGGGGCGGGGTGCTGCCGATCACGCCGGCCACAGCCCAGGCCGTCCCGGAGGGCACCAATGCGACCGCGCGGGCCTTCGCCCTGCACCCGTTCATGGCCCCGATGCAGGGCCTGTTTCAGCAGGGCCGCCTGGCGGTGCTGGCCAATGTGGGCACGCTGATCGAGCCCACCACCAAGGGGCAATACCAGGCCCGCTCGGTGGCTATCCCGGCCAGCCTGTTCTCGCACAACGACCAGCAGTCCACCTGGCAGGCGCTGTCGATCGAGGGCGCGCGCACCGGCTGGGGCGGCCGGTTCGCAGACCTGATGGCCTCGGCCAATGGGGCCAACAGCCTGTTCACCGCGGTTTCGGCGGCCGGCAACACGGTGTTCCTGTCGGGCCAGAGCGTGGTGCAGTACCAGCTCACCAACAACGCCCTGCCCGCGGTGGCGGTGAGCGGCGTCCAGGGCTCGAGCCTGTTCGGCTCCTCTCTGGGGCCGTCGCGACTGCGGGCCACCATCACGGACACCGGCCTAGCCAGCAGCTTCGCCGCCGACTACGCCGCGGTGACCGCCCGCTCGCTCTCCGCCTCGTCCACGATCAACAGCGCGTTCGGCCAGGGGATCGTCACCGCCGTTCCCGGCGCCAGCGCCTTCGTGAACCCGCTCACGGGCCGTACCGAATCCAACAGCCTGGCCCAGCAGCTGCAGACCGTGGCGCGGATGGTCGCCGCCAGCTCGGGGCTGGGCCTCTCGCGCCAGGTGTTCTTTGTCGCCCTGGGCGGCTGGGACACCCACAACACCCAGAACGCGGTGCAACCGGTCCTGTTGGCCAAGGTGGCGCACGCGCTCGCCTATTTCGACGGCGCCCTGTCCAATATCGGTGGGCTGGATCGGCGGGCCCAGGTCACCACCTTCACCGCCTCGGACTTCGGCCGCAGCTTCACCACCAACGGCGACGGCACCGACCACGCCTGGGGCGCGCACCACTTCATCATGGGCGGGGCCGTGCGCGGCGGCGACATCTATGGGCAGTATCCGACCCTGGGCGTCGACGTGAACGGCTTCAACAATCCGGACAACGTGGCCGGCGCGTTGATCCCGACCACCTCGGTGGACCAGTATGGCGCCACGCTGGGACGCTGGTTCGGGGTGTCCGACAGCGACATCGATGTGATCTTCCCGCGCCTCCGCAACTTCCGCACGCGCTACCTGGGATTTGTCTAGAGCCTGTCCCGCTTTGATGGAACCATCAAAGCGGGAGGAACAGGCTCGCCACTTTTTAGTCGACGAGCACGATTCAGACTTTTGTCGATTCCGACAAAAGTCATCGTGCTCTAGGGCTGACTCAGCCCTGCGGCTTGGGCGTAAAGCCCGGCATCAAGGCCTTCCAGGCCGTGCGCACCGGCTCCAGCCGGGGTTCGACGGCCTCGGTGAGCGGATGGCGCTTCTCGAAGGCCATGCCGGCCAGGTCGCCCCGGCGCCACTTCAGCACCACCTCGAAGGCGACGCCGTCCGAAAGATGCATGAGCAGGAAGCGCGGCGGCAGCTTGACCAGCTGCGACAGCTCGATCTTGGCGCCGCTGGCGCTCATGTCGCGGATCACGCAGTCGGCCCACAGGCCCAGCTTGTCGCCGAACATCACCCGACCCGCCGCGCGGACGGGCGTGCGCGGTTCTCCGCGGCGCTCGGCATATGCTGGCATGGGGCGTGTCATCCAGTCAGTCTAATTCAGACTGATTGATGGGAAGTTGGCGGCGGCGAATTTGCGGCCGGGCGCGTCCCTGTGCGCTAACGCCGCTGGAAGACCACTTCGCTGACCCGCCGCGCGCCGGCCGTGCGGTCCAGCTGGACCACCACGTCGATGACCTTGCCGACATAGGTCTGGACCTTGTCCCAGCCCAGGTCGACGCCCGAGGTGAGGGCCAGGAGGGCGATCTGGTCCAGGGCGCCGGCGGGGCT
This sequence comes from Caulobacterales bacterium, assembly GCA_019510435.1. Taxonomy (GTDB): domain Bacteria; phylum Pseudomonadota; class Alphaproteobacteria; order Caulobacterales; family Caulobacteraceae; genus Phenylobacterium. Next base: position 116,091 of record JAEKKJ010000007.1, read on the forward strand.
GTCGGCGTGGACCGTGGTCAGCGAGCCCGGGTGCCCGCTGTTGACCGCGCGCAGGAAGGCGAAGGCCTCCTTGCCGCGCAGCTCGCCCAGCAGGATGCGGTCGGGGCGCAGGCGCAGGGCGGCGGCCAGCAGCATGTCGGCGTCGACGCGCGCCTCGCCCAATTCGCCGCGCACGGCCACCAGGCCGACGCTGTTGGGGTGGTCCAGCCGCACCTCGGGGGCGTCCTCGATCACCACCAGGCGCTCGCTGCGGTCGATCTCCTTGACCAGGGCGTTCAGGAGGGTGGTCTTGCCGCTGCCGGTGCCGCCGGAGATCACGATGGTCTTGCGGCGGCGCACCGCGGCCTTGAGGAACCCGGCCAGGTCGTCGGCGGCCAGCAGGGCCTCGAGTTCGACGTCCGCTTCGCTGTCGCGGGCCGGGTCGGTGCGGCCGGCGGCGTCGAACAGCCCGTCCCGGGCCAGGTCGCCCACCGACAGGTCCGAGATCAGGTGCTTGCGCACCGCCAGCGCCAGTCCGCCGCGGGTGGCGGGCGGCGCGACGATCTGCACCCGCGCCCCGTCGGGCAGGGTGGCGGAGAGCAGGGGTTGCTCTCGGTTCACGCCCTGGTGGCTGGCGGCGGCGATCTGGCGCGCCAGGCGCTGCAGGGCCGTTTCGTCCAGTTCGTCGGCCGGCTCGCGGCACATGGCGCCGCCGGTGGTCTCGACCCAGACCTCGCCGGGCCGGTTCACCAGCACGTCGGTGACGTCCGGGCGCGACAGCCAGGGCGCGAGGGGTGCGAGGTAGGCCGAAAGGTAGACGTTGGCCGTCATCGGGGTCGCGGGCTCAGCGCACCACGCCGCCGAAGTCCAGGTCGCGGGCCACGAACACCTGCACCGGCACGCCCTGGGCGACCTTGATGGTCTCGGGGATGTCGATCTGCTTCTGCAGGGCGATGGCGGCGACCTGGTTGGCCTGGGTGGGCGAGGCGATGACCAGGGTGGTGTTGTCGTGGCTGTTGTTGGCGGCGGCGGTCAGGCCGGCGTTGATCACCGACAGCAGGATCGCCGCGCCGAAGCGGCGGAAGAAGTGGTCGTCGACCTCGCCGTCCAGGCCGCCCCGGCCCAGGCGGTCGGTGGCGGGCGAGCCCACGTCGATGCTGACGCCGGTGGGGCTGATGATGCGGCTCCAGACCACGAAGGCGCGGGTCTGGCCCACCGCGGCGGCGGATTTGTACTGGCCCACCAGCTTGGAGCCGCGCGGGATCAGCACCCGGCTGCCGTCGAAGCTGCGCACGTCGCGGCTGACCACGGCGCGGACCGAGCCCGGCAGGTCGGAGTTGATGGCCGTCTCCAGGGTGGCGGCGATGACCGAGCCCTGCGGCACCGTGCGGCCCAGGTCGTGCATCTGGACGGCGTGGGCGGTGTCGGCGTTGCTGCCGACCACGCGGGCGGCGAAGCGCTCGTCTGCAGACTGGCGAACCTCATTGGCGGCCGGGCCCGGCGCGACGCCTGGGGCAGCGGCCTGGGCGAGCTGGGTGGGGGCGGCCTCCGGCGCGCCGGAGAAGTCGACCACCATGGCGGGCGCGCGCCAGTGGGCCTCGGAGGGATCGGGGGACTCCGCGACCGCCGGCTGGACCATCGGCGCGGCCGGGGCCATCGCCGGTGCGGGCGCCTGGGCGGCCATCACGGGCGGTGCGGGCGCCGGCGCGCGCACCGGGGCGGGGGGCGCGGTCTGGGCGTGGGCCTGGCGGCTGGAGGACAGGCCGTTGAACACCATCAGGCCGAGGACCCCGGCGCCGACCAGCCCGGCCCAGACGGTCACCGGGGAGGAGGGGGCCTGCACCCGCGGACGGGTCTTGTCGCGGGCGAACACGGGGCTCAGCCCACCGGCCGGCTGCGGCGGGGAGGCGCGGGGATCGTCAGGTGTCATCGCCGCCACCATGGGTCCTTCTTGCGTTCCGGCAGCGCCGTGGCCTGGGTGACCAGGAAGCCGTCGTTGAAGATGCGCGTCACCTCGCTGCCGCGGCGCAGGACGAAGGCGCGGGCCACGCGGTCGACCACCACATAGCCCTGGTACTGGCGCGTGTTGACCACCGCCTCGCCGCCGTCGGGGTCGACGGCGTAGATCGCCGGCATGTCCTCGTCGGCCCGGAAGGCGAAATAGGTGTCCTGGCCGTCGTCGAACACCTTGGCGGGCACGGTGTGGGCCGAGCCCTGGTAGGAGTAGGCGGCGTTGCGCTCCACCGGCGGGGGCGGCGGCGGCGGGGGCGCGACCACCGCCATGGCCGGCTCGGCATAGAGGAAGCGCACGCTGAACGGGGTGGCCCTGCCCCGCGGCTTGCCCAGCACGCTGAGCTGGAAGTTGTAGCGGCGCAGGTTGGTGACCACCGTCATGTTGGTGTCGGGGCGCTTGGACATCGGCTTCAGGAACAGCAGGTTGGCGCGCCGGTTGGGCGTCACCTGCCAGCCCAGGGAGTCGCCGATGGCGACGTTCTCGATGCGCTCGGCGGGGTCGAACTCGACGGAGAGCTGATAGCCCAGCACCCCATGCAGCTCGACCACCTCGGCCGGGTCGTACTCGACCACGTGGATGCGCGGATCGCCGGGCCCGGGCCGGGGGACGACGGCGGAGGCGGGCGCGGCGAGGAGGGCGAGGGCCGTGGCGACCGGGGCGGCGAGGAGGGCGGCGCGGCGGATCATCGGGCGGACTCCGCGCGGCGGGGGGCGAAGGCGGGGCGGCGGTAGGTCTCGCCCAGGCGCGGCGGCGCCTCGACCGGCGCGGCGACAGCCCGGCTGGGCCCGGCGACCGCCGCGGCCAGGGCGGCGGAGCGGGCGCGGGCGGCGTGCTGGGCCTGGTCGCGCTGCAGGTCCATGGCCAGGCGCTCGGCGCGCGAGGGGACCAGCAGGGCGGCGGCCGGCTGGAGTTGCGGCGCGGGCGCGCTGGCGGCGCCTTGCGCCCGCTCGCGGCTGAAGCTGGGCAGGTGGAAGCCCATGGCCATGATCCAGGCGCCGGCGACCAGCACCGCCTGGCCGGCGCCGAAGACGAAGACGAGGGCCGCCGCGCTCATGGCGGTCTGGGGCTGCAGCGACAGGGTGCGGCGTTGCTCGGCCAGCGTGCCGAGCCAGGGCTCCAGCACCGCCAGCATCAGCACCACCAGCAACCAGGCCACCATCGGCGTCAAGGCTGCGGCGGCCAGGGCCCGCACCCAGCCCAGGAAGAGGCCGCGGGTCGCGGGGATCAGGGCCAGGGCGATGAATATCGGGCCCAGGGCGGTCAGCACGCCGATGGCCAGGGTCGCGGCGGAGATCACCCCGGCGCTGGCCAGGAAGAGGACGCCGCTGGCGGCGGAGGTCGCCTCGGCGGCGGCGGCCTCGGGGCTGGAATAGGACTTGGCGGCCCCGCCGGCGACCTTGCCGAAGGCCGCGCCCGTGGCGGTGAGCTCGTCATAGGCCGCCTGCAATCCGTCCACCGGATGGGCCGCCAGAGAGGAGCCTCCGCCGCCCTGCAGGGGGCCGGAGACGATGGCGGCGATCTCCACGGGCGCGCGGTCGGCCAGGTCGAAGACCAGGGTCTGGAAGGTCGACCAGCTGGTCACCAGGGCCAGGATCGCCCCGACCAGGAAGGCCGCCATGGGCATGTCCGACACCCGCGCGCCGCCCTGGGCGAACAGCAGGCGAAAGCCCATGAGGGCCACATAGATCACCAGGAGGGCGGTGAGCGCGGTCTGGAAGACGCCCGAGCCGGCGGTCAGCGCCAGGTAGCCGCTCTCGGCATAGCCGCGCGTCTGGCAGCCCACCGTGGCGAGTACGCCGCGGATCACGCCGTCGTCGACCATGGCGGCGCAGGCGCCAGGCGTCATGCCGCGCTCCGATCCTGCATGAAGGCCGCCAGCCAGGCCGCGGGCTCGTCGCCGACCTCTCGGCGGATGGCGTCGAGGCGGCGCACGGAGCGTTCGGTGCCGGCCAGCACGGCCAGCTCGCCGCCCAGGCCCGCCAGGTCCAGCCGCGCCACGACGCTGTGGTCGCCGCGCTTGATCAGGAAACAGCGCGAGGTGTCCGGCAGGCTGCGGACCAGCTCGAACTCGTGCTCGGAAAGGCCGAAGCCGTCAATGTAGTCCGCCGCCTTGGCTCGGGCGTTGGGGAAGAAGATCTGGGTCGCGGCCTGCTCGATGATCGCCGAGGCGATACGGCTCTCCAGGGCGTCGGAGGCGCTCTGGGTGCAGAAGCCGACCAGGCCGTTGCGCTTGCGGATGGTCTTTTCCCAGTCCTTGATCCGGCGCACGAACACCGGGTCGTCCAGCACCTTCCAGCCCTCGTCGACCACGATCAGGGCGGGGCTGCCGTCCAGACGCTGCTCCAGGCGGTGGAACAGGTACATCATCGCCGGGATGCGCACGGTGGGGGCGTCCAGCACCTTGGTCATGTCGAAGCCGACGATGCGGGTCTCGATGTCCAGAAGGTCGTCGGCGTTGTCGAACAGCCAGGCGTGGTCGCCGCCCTCGCACCAGGCCGAGAGGCGCGAGGCCAGATCGCCAGCGCTGGGCCGCCGCGCGCCGCGGAACAGTTCGCGCAGGTAGCGCAGGCGGCGATGGCCGGGCGGCTGGGCGAAGTTGGCGTCGATCGCGTCTGCGATCATGGCGCGATCCTCGGAATCGAGCGCCCCGCCTTCGGCGGTCAGCAGCTGGGCGACCCACTCGCCCAGGAACGCGCGGTTGCCGGGCGTGTCGGGCTGAGCCAGGGGGTTGAAGCCCGTGGGCTCGCCCGGCGAGATCACGTCGTAACGGCCGCCGATGGCGCGGATGAAGGGCTCGGCGCCGCGGTCCTTGTCGAAATAGGCGATCCGCGGCTGCAGCCGCTCGGCCTGGGCCAGGAGGAAGGTGAGCAGCACCGTCTTGCCGGAGCCTGAGGGCCCGATGACGGTGAAGTTGCCCAGGTCCCCGTGGTGGAAATTGAAGTGGTACGGCCCGAAGGCGGTGGTCTCCAGGACCGCGATCGCCGGGCCCCAGTGGTTGCCCTCGGCCTGGCCGGTGGGGTGATTGTGGAAGCTGGCGAGGCCCGCGAAATTGGCCGTCGAGATCAGGGCCTTGCGGGCGATGTATTTGAAGTTGCCGGGAAACTGGGCCCAGAAGGCGGGTTCCAGATTGACGTCCTCGCGCACCGCGACGGCGCCCATCTCGGCCAGGGCCGACTGGATGTCGGCGACCCCGGCGTCCAGCTCCTCCAGGCTCTCGGCCTTGGCCAGGATGGTCAGGTGGTGCTCGCCATAGGCGGCTCTGCCGGCGCCCACGTCATCGCGCGCCTGGGCCAGCTCGCCGCGCAGGCTGAAGGCGTCGTCCTCGGCCGCCTTGAGCCGACGCAGGGCCAGGCCCATGCGCTCCAGGGCGGCCTGGCGATCGACGAAGGCGAAGCTCTCGGTCAGCACCAGCTCCATGGGCAGGCGCAGCACGCCGTCCAGCATCCCGGGGGCGGTGCGGGCCGGATAGTCCTTCATGGACACCATGGCGCCGAACTGGGCCGGGCCCGGACCGCCGCCGCTCTCCATGGCGTCCAGGCCGAAGCTCAGCCGTCGGGCGGCGATGGCCTGCCCGAGGTCGCCGGTGGGGGCCAGGATCGGGCGCAGGTCCCCATTGAGCACCAGGCTCAGGAACTCCGCCGGCTCGGAGCGCCGCGCGCCGCCGGGACCGTCGTAGAGACCCAGGGTGCGCGCGCCATAGGGGGCCAGGACGGCGGCGAAGGCTTCGCGCGCCGCATGCAGGTCGCGCAGGTCGCGGGTGATGTCGCCATCCCGGGCCCGCGGACCCTTGAGCAGGCGCTCGACGAAGCCGGCGCTGCCCTGGGTGGGGCGCAGGACGAGGGTCAGGAAGATGTCGTTCACATAGAGCCGGCGGCCGGCCAGCTGCTCGCGCCAGCGGGTGTCGAGGGCGTGGCAGAACGGCTCGTCGGGCGAGCCCGGGAACTGCGGCGTCACCCGCCGGCGCACCACATGGTGGTAGATCGCCAGGCGCGAGCTGGCCGCGCCGCGCAGGACGGTCTCGCGGATGGACTTGCGGTAGTTCAGCTCCTCGTCCGGCGCGGTCTCGAACGGGAAGCCGGCCAGGTGCAGCGTCTGGACCAGCAGGCCGTCGCGGGTGCGCAGGGTGACGTCGTCGGCATGGCCCAGGTAGGGCAGCCGGTCGCCGACCGAGGCCTCCCGCGGCGCCAGCACCTTGGCTGCGCCGGTGGTGAAGAGCCCGCCCGTCATGGCCGGTACGAGTTCCCGCCCCAGAAGCTGTGGTTCTTCACGCGCGGGCAGGCGCGAAGGCGGGTCATCCACAGGTCGAAGAACCGCGGCTCGCGCAGGGAGCCCACATAGCCCACCGCATGGATCAGGACCGCCACCAGCAGCGTCCAGAACGAGCGGGTGATCAGGAACATCTCGCCGGTGATGATCAGGTTCAGCACCGCATAGGGATAGGTCACGCCGCCGATCATCTGGGGCCGCGTCAGCGCCGCGAAGACAGGGTCGGAGGCGAGCCGGCTCACGGTCTCAGAGCCCCGAGGCCAGGGAGCGGATGCCGGCCACGATCGAGACCGCGCCGAAGATGATGAAGGCGCCCACGATCACGGTCAGTCCGCGCCGCCAGTCGATGCGGCCGGTCAGCATCAGGAAGCCCACCGCCGCCACGGCGATCACCGCGGCGCTGGTGGCGATGTTGCCGAGCAGGGTGCCCTGCACCCAGGTGAGCGCCGCCAAGAGGGGCGAGGAGCCGGCCGGGTCGGCGGCGGCCTGGGCATGGGCGGGCGCCGCCGCGGCGAGAGCGGCCAGGGGCCCGGCGAAGCCGGCGAGGACGAGGGATCTGGATCGGGCTGTCATGGACCTCAAGGGGCGCGAACGGCGGCGACGGAGGTGGCGGCCACGCGCGACAAGATCGCGCGCACATAGGCCTGGGTTTCGGCGTAGGGCGGCACGCCACCGAAGCGGTCCACCGCCTCGGGGCCGGCGTTGTAGGCGGCCAGCGCCAGCGACAGGTCGCCGAAGCGGCGCATCTGGCTGGCGAGATAGGCGGCGCCGCCGTCGATATTGGCCCGCAGGTCCGCGGCGTCCACGCCCAGCACCGAGGCGGTGGCCGGCATCAGTTGCATGATCCCGCGCGCGCCCTTGGGCGACAGCGCCTGCTGGTTGAAGCGCGATTCCTGCCAGGCCACGGCCTCGACCACCGGGGCGGGCAGGGCGTGGCGGGCGGCGGACTCCTGGATCGCAGCGGCGACTTCAGGCGGCGCCTGGCGCGAGCCGCCGGTCGGGACGGGCGCCAGGATCGGGCGCGCGCCGTCGCTGGTATAGACGGCGGGCCCGGCGTAGGTGACCACGCCCCCATCGGGCTGGATGTCCAGCACCTGGCCCAAGGCGGCGGGCGCCTGTCCGAGGACAAGCGCGGCGGTCGCGCCGGCGATGGTCAGGTGGAAGCCCTCGCGAGCCATGTAACGCCCCAACTTGAGGCGGCCAGCTTAGACCATCAGCGCAGCGGGCGGCCAGATCACTTTGTCGCGCCGGGGTTTTCGATATCCGCGTCCGGCGCGAAGCCGCCCGGCGGCGCGGCGGTCTCGCTGGGCGGCAGGTCGTCGGGCGGCCGTCCGGCGCGGATGGCCGCGAGCATGGACTGGACCGCCTCGATCACCACCTCGGGCCGGTCGATCATCACCAGGTGGGAGGAGAGCACCGTTCGCTGGGCCCCGCGATCGAAGCTGTAGGCTAGCCGCATGTGCTGCAGCTCCCACAGGGATTGCGACGCATAGCCGAGCTTCTGGGCGGCCGCGGCCGTGTCGGAGGCGGTGATGACGTAGGCCGGGATCGGCCGCAGCAGGTCGCCCATCCGCATCACCTGGTCGGAGGTGCGGCCGAAGATGGCGTCCAGTTCCGAGAGCTGGTTGCGCCAGCTGTCGGGCCGGCGGGCCACCTCGATCTGATGGGGATCGCGGCGGGCCGGGATGCAACCCTGCCACTGCGGGTCTTCCAGCGGCGGCTGCGGGCTGGCGCTGGCCGCGGCCAGGCAGCGCTGGACCCGGTTGCGGATGCCCTCCAGGCCGTCGTTCGCCGGATCCGCCACGTGGGTCTCCACGGTTGGATCCAGCAGCACCAGGCCCTTCACGTCCTGCAACCGCCGCGCCGCGAACAGGCGCGCATAGAGCCCGCCGGCCGAGTGGCCGACCAGCACATAGGGCCCGTCGATCCGCGCCGCCACGAGGGCCTGGTCGAGGTCGCGGGCGATGGCGGCGCCGTCGCGCGGCAGTGGTCCCGGGTCGCTGTAGCCGTAGCCGGCGCGGTCGTAGGCGCAGACCCGGGTGGTGCGGGCCAGGGCCGGCTGGACCTTGAACCAGGCGCCCGAGTCGGCCCCGAAGCCCGACTCCAGGAGGACGGTCGGCGCGCCGGTCCCCTCGCACCGGAAGTTGATCGTGCGGTGGTCGGGCAGCCGGACGCCCTTGCCGGGACTGAGGGCCGCGGCCGAATCGGAGGCCTCGCAGCTGGCCAGCAGCGCCGCGGCGGCGAGCGCGAGGGCCCAGGCCGGCCGACCACGCCCCTTCGCGCCTGCCGTCCCACGCCCGCCGGCGCTCGATGCTTGCGCGACCATCCGACCCATCGCGCCATCTATGTCGAAGGTCGCCCGCTTTGGCACGGGGTTTGCGCCTGGGCCCCTGCATGTCGCTGTGACGTGCGTGTTTGGACCAGGATCCGCAGCTTGTCGCGTTTGCGAAGGCCCGGCTTCCTGATAGTTAGAACACCTTGTGTGCGAACGGAGGACGCGCGTGGAGACGGTCTACGATTGGATCACCGTGGCGATCTTCGGAGGCCTGGTCGTGCTGTTCCTGCACCGCTCGGTCCAAGCCGGCGAGCCCCAGGACACCATCCTGCACTATCTGCCGCCGGCCGTGGGCTGCGCGGTCGCCAACTATGTGGGCAACGAGGGCGACAAACTCGGCAACCAGGGTGAGAAGATCGCCTCGTTCCTGATCGTGCTGGCGGTCCTGATCTACATCGCCTTGGTGCTGAAGCCCTTCGGCCTGAAATTCCCGACCAAGCGTTAGTTTTCCAAGCGTTAGTTTTCGCCCTGAGCGGAGGGGCCCAGTGACTGCCCAGGCGGATCGCCAGAATGCCTTTGGGTCCTTGCGGCTGCTGTTCGCGTCGCTGGTGATCGCCTCCCACTCGCCGCAGATGTTCGACGGCACCTATGCGCGCGAGCCGCTGCGGATGCTGTTCGGGACCATCAGCTTCGGCGAACTGGCCGTGGACGGCTTCTTCCTCATCAGCGGCTACCTGATCACCGCCAGCTTCATCTCGGACGCACGGACCTACATCTGGAAGCGCGTCCTGCGGATCTATCCGGCGTTCGTGATCTGCTACCTGGCCTGCGTGCTGATCGTGGCGCCGCTGGGCGGGGCGAACCTCTCGGCCTTCTCGCCCAAGGACTGGGTGAAGCTGGTCGCGAACCTCTTGATGCTAAAGTCCCCGGTGGCGCCGGGGGTCTTCCCGGGCCTCGCCTATCCGTCGCTGAACGGCTCGATGTGGACCATCAGCTACGAGTTCCGCTGCTACCTGATGGCGGCCGCCGTGGGCCTTTTGGGCTTCTACCGGCGGCGGTGGATGTATCTGGCGCTGACGGTGGCGCTGCTGGCGGCGAACTTCCTGTTCCTGCTGCCGGTGGGCGCGGTCATCGAGCACCTGGCGCGGCCGCTGAACGTGGTGCTGGGCGAGCCGCGCGAGGCGGTGCGCCTGACGAGCGCCTTCGCCTGCGGGGCCCTGCTGCGGCTCTATCCCCAGACCTATCGCGCGTCCTACGCCCTGCTGGCCGCCGCCGCCCTGGTCGCGGCCCTGTTCGTACCGGCGCTGGCCAGCGTGGCCCTGATGACCCTGGGCGCCTATGTGCTGTTCTGGATCGCGTTCGAGGCGACCTGGCGGCCGCTGCGGACCATCAACGCCAAGGACGACATCTCCTACGGCGTCTACCTCTACGCCTGGCCGATCGCCACGCTGCTGCTGTGGTACTGGCGCGACATCCCGCTGCTGGTCCACGCCCTGCTGACGCTGATCGGGTCGCTGATCCTGGGTTACGTCAGCTGGCATGTGATCGAGAAGCGGTGCCTGGCGCTGAAGGGCCGGCTGGGGACCTGGCCCTTGCGGCCTGCGCCCGTCGCGGCGGCGGCGCCTGCGCCGCAGCAGTCGGAAACCTAGCCGGCGCCGGGCCGCTGGCGCGCCGCCCCCGTCAGCGATCCAGCCCGTAGCGGTAGAGCACCCGCAGGCCGACGTCCGCCACGCCGGGGTTGTAGCTGCCCGCCAGGCGCCCATGGCTCATGTGGATCCACGACAGCTCCAGCGACAGGCGCTGGGTGGCGCGGTAGCCCAGCGACAGCTCCGGCTCGAACAGCACCCGTGAGCCCAGGTCGAGCTTGGTCTGGTAGTCGTGCAGGCGCTCCAGCCGCTGCTGCGGCGTCAGGCCCGGCTCGTCCGGCGAGGGCAGGCCCACCTTGCCGTCCTGGACCGCGATGCCGATCCCCGGCTCGATGTAGAACCGCTCGGCGAAGCGGAAGCGCCAGGAGAGGCCGCCGGCGATGTAGTCGGTGTCGCCGTCGGTGTTGACGCCGACCAGCAGGTGCACCCGCGGCCGGCCCAGCAGGCGCAGCTCGTCCAGGGCGGTCGTGCGCGCGCCGACCACGATCTGGGCGCCGTGCTCGAACTTTCCGTAGGAGATGCCGTCGTCGACGTCGTGGGCATAGACGCCCGCGAACACCTCGCCGGCCATCGCCGGGCCGGCCGCGGCGAGGGCGGCGACGGCGGCCGCGATCGGCAGGGTCCGGCTCATGGCGCGATGCTGCGCCGGCGGGGCCGATTCTCCAATCAGCGCACGGCCTCGCCGTCGCCCAGCAGGCAGGGGGCGGTGCGCAGGATGATGGCGATGTCGAGCCAGAACGAGCGGCGCTCGACGTACTCCAGGTCCAGGGCGACGCGGCGACGCACGGCCTCGGGCGTATCGACGGGGCCGCGCGAGCCGTTGACGGCGGCCCAGCCGGTAAGCCCCGGCTTGATCCGGTGGCGGTGGGCGTAGGTCTCCACCAGCTTGCTGGCCTCGGCGCCGCCGGACAGCATGCCGATGGCGTGCGGGCGGGGGCCGACGATCGACATCTCGCCGCTGATGATGTTGAAGATCTGCGGCAGCTCGTCGAGGCTGGTCTTGCGGATGAAGCGGCCCACCTTGGTGACGCGATCGTCGCCCGCGCTGACCTGGCGGACGGCCTTGTGGTCGGTGGATTCCACCCGCATCGAGCGGAACTTCCAGACCACGATCTCCTCGTTCATGTAGCCGTGGCGCTTCTGGCGGAAGAAGATCGGGCCGGGGCTGTCCAGCCGGATCGCCAGGGCCACGGTCGCCATCAGCGGCGCGAGCGCGATCAAGCCCAGCACGCCCAGCACCAGGTCCAGCGCGCGCTTGGCGGCGAGGTAGCCGGAGCGCTCGGACGGGCCCGCCACCTGCATCAGGTCGAAGTCGGCGATGCGGCCCAGGGCCTGGGCCTCGGTCTCGTCGTCGGCCTCCTCGAGCAGCAGGGAGACCGGGTTCGGGATGGGCGCCAGGCGCTCGATCAGCTGGGCGATGCGCGCATTGGCCTTGGGCGGCACGGTGATCACGATCCGGTCGACGAAGGGCAGGATGCGGTGGTCGATCAGGTCGGCGGTCTTGCCCAGCACCGGCACGCCCAGGATGTCGGGGCCCACCCGCTCGCGGCGGTCGTCGAAGATGCCGAGGATGTTGATGTCGCGGGTCCGCAGCGCCCGGCGGATCAGCCGCTGGGCCGCTGGCGTGCCGCCGACGATGACCAGGTTGGGCGTCAGCAGCCCGCGCTTGCGTAGTGTCCGCAGCACCTGGCCCCAGACCAGGTGGGTCAACGCCAGGGCCGTGCCGGCCATGGCCACCCAGGCGCCGATGCCGAGGGCGGGGAAGCGCGGGTCGTAGAGGCCGCAGATCATCCCGGCGGCGCCCCCGGCCGCGGCGGCGGCGATAGCCAGGCGGCCCAGCTTGCGCTCGGATCCCTCGCGCGGGTTCATGGTGTAGGCGCCGGTGGCGACCAGCAGCACCAGGGCCACCAGCGGCGCGCCCAGCCACATGATCTCGGGCAGGGTGACGAGGCGGGTGGCGGCCAGGGACGCGAGGGCCAGGCCCGCCAGGTCGCCGAACTGGAAGAGGCGAGCCAGGCTGGGGCCGGAAATGCGGTTGCGGACGCTCTGCAGCCGTTCCGGGCGCAACGGACCACGGCGGTGCTGTGAGGGGACTTCCCGGCCCGGGACTTCCTGCTCGGCGCTGGCGCGGTGTGCGCCGGTATCGTCCGCCATTCTGGCCATCCCCACCGTTCTTGGGGCGGACCCTAGCGGCTGCGGCTGAGCGATCGGTTAATCAGTAGGCGCGGATGTCGCCGAAGATCAGGGGCAGGGTGCGCCACACGATCTTCATGTCGAGCCCGAAGCTCCAGGTGTCGATGTATTCGTTGTCGGATTCGACCCGGTCGACGATCGACTGCAGGTCGCGAACCTCGCCCCGGAAGCCGCAGACGGCGGCGTAGCCGGTGAGGCCGGGCCGCGTGCGGAACCGGCGGTCGTAGCCGGGGGCCTGCGCGCGCCATTGCTCGTCGTGCGCCACGGCGTGCGGCCGCGGACCGATGAGGGACATCTCGCCGCGCAGCACGTTCAGCAGCTGCGGCAGCTCATCCAGGCTGAACTTGCGCAGGATCGCGCCCAGGGTCGTGACGCGGGTGTCGTCCCGCGTGGCCTGGCGCACCGTCGCGCCATCCTCGGCCACGGTCATGGTGCGGAACTTGAAGACGGTGAAGATCTTCCCGCCCAGCCCGGTGCGGCGCTGGCGGAAGAGGGCGGGGCCGGGGCTCTCCAGGCGCACCAGGGCGGCCACGACCAGCAGCAAGGGCAGGAAGACCAGCAGGGCGGCCAGGGCCATGGCGATGTCGAAGGCCCGCTTGCGGCGGCTGGCGGCCACGGCGGCCAGCGCGGGCGCCGGCGGCGGGGCTGACGTCGAGCGCACGGCCTCGGCCTGCGGCCAGGGCGCGGCGTCGGCGTGGGTATGGAATTCGGCGACGCTATTCATCGCTGGCGGCTCCGGCGGAAGTCGCGGCGGCGATGGCAAGGCTGCAGGGCTGGATGCGCTCTGCACCGCCGTCTGCTGCAAGCCGCGTCTCATATCCGGACATGGTCCCCGATCGCCCCGTCGACACGCAGGGGTCAGAGCAAGAGCCGCGCCACGGCTCTGTCGCGTAACCCCGCGCGACCTGGACTATATTCGGGGCGGGCGGCCGGACGGTTGCATCAGGGTTGATAAAATATGACCGCGGCGTGGCGCGGCCGGTCTCGCGGCGGTCAGCTCGCGGCCGTCAGCTCGGAGGCGTCAGTACGCCTGAGGATCGCGGAAGATGATCAGGGCGGTCCTCGCCAGGATCGCGATGTCGAGGCCGAGGGACCAGCTGTCGATATAGAGATTGTCGGCGTCGATGCGGTCGCGCATGCAGCGCAGGTCGCGGATCTCGCCGCGGAGGCCGTTGACCTGGGCCAGGCCGGTGAGGCCCGGCTTGGCGCGGAAGCGGTCGGAGTAGGCGGGAATCGCCGCGCCGTACTGGGAATCATGGGCCAGGGCGTGCGGGCGCGGGCCCACCAGGGACATGTCCCCTTTCAGCACATTCAGGAACTGCGGCAGCTCGTCGAGGCTGAGCTTGCGCAGCAGCGCGCCGACCGCGGTGATCCGGGCGTCGTTGCGGGTGGCCTGGCGGACATTGGCGCTGTCCTCGGTCACCGTCATGGTGCGGAACTTGTAGATGGTGAAGACCCGGCCCTGGTGGCCGGTGCGGCGCTGGCGGAAGATCACCGGACCGGGTGATTCGAGCCGCACCATCAGGGCGACGCAGAGCAGCAGGGGCAGGAAGATCAGCAGGGCCACGAGGGCGCCGAAGATATCCACCGCCCGCTTGCCAGGGCTGGCGGCCACGGTCGCGCGCTCGGGCACGAACAGCTGCGCGCGCAGATCGACCGCAGACGTATCCGCCTGCGAGATCGGCCTTACGGGTCTGACGATGACGTCGGTCATCCGAAAGATCGTCCCACGCGTTCGGCGCCTAGAGGATCGGGCCAGCCGTCCGAATTGGCGCCTTGTTAGCCATTTATCCCAACGAACTTTTCACGCTCATCGGCAACTAATGTGACACAGCCCAACAACTGGGCGATGTCGGAGTAGATCTGCATGCCGACCGACGTCTCGCTCGAAGTCGCCCAGCACGCCGAGGCCCAGCCGCTCCGTCGTCTGCCGATCGGGCTCGGCCTGACGATCGGCGCGTGCGCCTCGCTCGCCCTATGGGCGGGCATCGGCCTCGGTCTACGCGCTCTGTTCAGCTGAAAAGCGGCCACAAGCCGCCAGAAAACCCCTCACATCCCGCATACTTAAGACCCTTTAACCGTCCGGGCGGAAGGGGGTCAATCGAACTCGCCTGAGCGGGGAGCTCGACGCGGACCTCGCGCCGGCGGTTTGAGATCGCGGCCGAAGGGGCTAGACGCCTTGGGCTGATGGAGGTCTCCGCCCTGCCGCCCGTCTATCCGGTGATCCTCTGCGGGGGCGTGGGCGAGCGGCTGTGGCCGCTGTCGCGGCCGTGGCGGCCGAAGCCGTTTCTGGCGCTCGCGGGACCTCGGACCGGGTTCGAGGCGGCGGTGGCGCGCGCCGCGCCCCTGGCCTCGGGCGGCGGCGAGCTGGTGGTCGTCGGGGCGGCGGCCCATGCCGAGCTGATCGCCGCGCAGCTGGACGGCCGGGCCGCACAGGTCCTGCTCGAGCCCGTGGGCCGCAACACCGCACCCGCCATCGCCGCCGCCGCCGCCTGGATCGCCGCGCGCGCGCCGGACGCCATCGCGGTGATCCTGCCGGCCGACCACCACATCCCGGACGAGGCGGCCTTCCGCGCAGCGGTGACGGGCACCTTGGCCGCGGCTGCGGGCGGCGCGGTGGTGACGCTCGGGATCGCCCCGACATCGCCCGCCACGGCCTATGGCTATATTCAGCCGGCCGCGGGGCGGGGGCCGCTGCGGGCGGTCGCGGCCTTCGTGGAGAAGCCGCCGGCTGACGCCGCCGCCGACCTGGTGGCCGCCGGCGCGCTCTGGAACAGCGGAACCTTCGTCGGCTCGGTGGGCGGCCTGCTGGGCGAGTTGCGCCGCCATGCCCCGCAGGTGGCGGCCGCAGCGGAGGCCGCGGTGGCGTCGATCGCGCCGGATGGCCGGCTGGGCCCGCGCTTCGCCGAGGCGCCGGCGATCGCCTTCGACCGGGCGGTGATGGAGAAGACCGCCCGCGGCGCGGTGCTGGCCGTGGATTTCGCCTGGTCCGACCTGGGCGCCTGGGACGCGGTGGCCGCAGCGGAGGGCCGCAGTCCCGACCAGCCGTTCGTGCGCGCCCCTCCCGGCGTTCGGGTCAGCGTAGTCGGCGCCCCCGGAACGATCGTGGTGGTGGAGCCGGACGCCGTGCTGGTCTGCGGGCCCGGTGCGGCCCAGTCCGTGCGCGAGCCGGGGGCGGGGCCATCCCCGCGCTTCGCGAGCCTCGCGGAGGCCGCCGAGGGGCTGGACCGGTGGCTGCGCACCGCGGCCCTGCCGCTCTGGGCCACCGTGGGCGTCGACCCGGCGACCGGAGCATTCCGCGAGGCCCTGACCTGGGCCGGCGCGCCGGACGATCCGCGCCGGCGGGCGCGGGTGCAGGCGCGGCAGGCCTTCGTCTTTGCCGACGCCGCGGCCGAGGGGATCCCCGGCCCGTGGCTGGCGGTGGCGCGGGCCGGGCTGGAGCATTTCGTCCACCACGCGCGGCGGCCGGATGGCCTGTTCGCCGCGACCCTCGATCTGGCGGGCGGCCAGGCCGATCCCGAGGCGCGGCTCTACGAGCACGCCTTCGTGCTCCTGGCGCTGGCGGGGCTGCACCGCGCTGATCCGGGGAACGGCGAGGCCGCGCGCGAGGCGGCGGCGCTGCGGAGCCGGCTCGAGCGGTTCCACCACGCGGCCGGCGGCTTCCGCGAAGTGGGCGAGCGCCCGTTCCAGGCCAACGCCCACATGCACCTCTTCGAGGCCGCCCTGGCCTGGGAGGGCGTGGCCGGCGGCGATCCCGCCTGGGCAATGCTGGCCGACGAGATCGCGGCCCTGGCGCTCGCGCGCTTCGTCGATCCGGCCAGCGGGGTCCTGGCCGAGTTCTACGACGCCGACTGGGGGCGGCTGACGGGGGAGGCGGGCCTGATCGAGCCGGGGCACCAGTTCGAATGGGCCTGGCTGCTGGCCCAGTGGGGCCGGCGGCGCGGCGAGGCGCGGGGCGAGGCGGCCGCCCGGCGGCTGTTCGCGACGGGCCGGGGCGGCTTCGACCGGCGCCGGGGCGTGGTGGTCAATGCGCTGCGCGACGACCTCTCGGTGCGCGACGCGGGCGCGCGGCTCTGGCCGCAGACCGAGCATATCAAGGCCGCGCTGGTCCTGGGCGCGCCGGCCGCGGCGCTGGAGGCGGCGAACGGCCTGATGACCTATCTGGACACCCCGGCGCGGGGCGTCTGGCGCGAGCGGATGCGGCCGGACGGGGGCTTCCTGGAAGAGTCTTCGCCGGCGACGTCGCTCTATCACCTGTACCTGGCGGTCCGCGAACTGCGGCGGGCGTGCTAGAGGCCGGCGCATGGTGCTGAATCCCTTCGCCAACGCCCCCGCCCGGATCGCCGTGATCGGCCTCGGCTACGTCGGCTTGCCGCTGGCCGTGGCCTTCGCGGCGGAGCACGAGGTGGTGGGCTTCGACGTCAGCGCCGAGCGGGTCGCCGAGCTGGCGGCCGGCCAGGACCGCACCCTGGAAGTCTCGGCCGAAGATCTGCGGGCGGCCACGCGGCTGTCGTTCAGCGCCGACCCGGCGGCCCTGGTCGGCTGCAATGTCTTCATCGTCACCGTGCCGACGCCTATCGACGCCCACAAGCGGCCGGACCTCTCGGCCCTGATGGCGGCGAGCCGCACGGTCGGCGGCGCAATCCGGCCGGGGGGCGTGGTGGTCTATGAGTCCACCGTCTATCCGGGCGCCACCGAGGAGGACTGCGTGCCGGTGGTGGCCCAGGTCTCCGGCCTGGCGTTCAACCGCGACTTCTTTGCCGGCTACAGCCCTGAGCGCGCCAACCCGGGGGACCCGAACCACCGGCTGGCCGACATCGTCAAGGTGACCGCCGGCTCGACGCCGGCGGCGGCGGACTTCGTCGATGCGCTGTACGCCTCGATCGTGCGCGCCGGCACTCACCGGGCCAGCTCGATCCGCGTGGCCGAGGCCGCCAAGGTGATCGAGAACACCCAGCGCGATCTCAACATCGCCCTGGTCAACGAGTTCGCCCTGATCTTCCAGCGCCTGGGGATCGACACCCAGGAGGTGCTGGCGGCGGCGGCGACCAAGTGGAACTTCCTGCCGTTCCGACCGGGCCTGGTCGGCGGCCACTGCATCGGCGTCGACCCCTACTACCTGACCCACAAGGCCGAGGCCCTGGGCTATCGGCCCGAGGTGATCCTGGCCGGTCGGCGGATCAACGACGGCATGGGCGGGCACGTCGCGCGTGAGCTGGTGAAGGCGATGATCCGGCGCGGGGTGCTGGTGAAGGGCGCGCGCGTCCTGGTGATGGGCCTGGCCTTCAAAGAGAACACGCCCGACCTGCGCAACACCCGGGTGATCGACATCGTCGAGGAGCTGGCGGACTACGGCGCGCGGGTCGACGTCTGGGATCCCTGGATCGACGCGCCGGCGGCGCGGGCGGAGTACGGGCTGGAGCTGGTGGCCGAGCCAGAAGTAGGCGCCTACGACGGCGTCGTCCTGGCCGTGGCGCACCGCCAGTTCGTGGAGCTGGGGCCGGAGCGGATCCGGGCCCTGGGCCGGCCGGACGCGGTGCTCTACGACGTCAAGGCGATGCTCCCGAAGGGCGCCGCGGACCTGCGCCTCTAGAGGGCGGCGCACAGATTTCGTGCGATCTGCCTGATTTGCAGGCGCCTCCGGAAGAGTGCGGTTTCAGGCGCGCCCGGGGCTTCCCAGCCGTCGCCGCTACAGCCAAGGTTCACCTGCCCTTTGGGGCGTTTCCTCCCTTAACTGGCCGCGCCGAAAGGCGCGGCTTTTTCTTTGCCGCATCGGCTTCCTGGCCGCATCGGGCGACGCCCGGCGCACAGAAAAGGCCGCGGGGCGAACCCCGCGGCCTCTGCGCTCGCCGATCCGGCGAAGGCGCGATCAGAAGGTGTAGGTGATCTTGCCGTAGTAGTAGCCGCCGTTGATCCCATAGGCGGAGAACGTCGGGTACTGGGTCACGTAGCCGTTGGAATTGGCCTGCAGGTAGTCCTGGCGCAGGGCCGGGTTGATCTTGTTCGGCTCCTTGTCGAACAGGTTGTTGGCCCCGATCGTCAGCTTCACCGGCTCAATGATCTTGTAGCTGATCTCCAGGTCGGTGATCGCTGCGGCGTCCACCGTCACCAGGTAGCAGGTGGCGATCGGCGCAGCGGCCAGCGGGCAGCCGGTGCGGCTCTGGTACTGCGAGGCCTTGCCGTAGAACGACTCCTTCAGGTTCACCGAGAACTTGTCCCAGGTCCAAAGGGCGCCGGCGACGACCCGGAACTTCGGCGAGGCCTTCTCCAGCGTCGAGATCGACGACAGATCGAACAGCGACGCCCCGGCCAGCTGGGCCGGCGGCGCCTTGATCTTGGTGACCTTGGTCGTGTTGTAGTTGGCCGTCAGCGACCACTGCACCGAGCCCCAGTCGCCCATGCCCCAGTCCTGGAGGTTGGTGGTCGTGGTGGCCACGAACTCGGCGCCGCGGGTGCGCGTGTTCAGCCCGTTGGTGAAGATGTTGATCCCGGTCTGGGTGACGGTGGGGTCCAGCACGTTGCCGTTGGCGAGGATCGCCTGGGTCACCGCCGGCAGGTTGACCGTGCCGCCCGAACCGAACAGCGAGCCGGAGCCGACGATGCGGTCGTGGATGCTGATCTGGTAGACGTCCAGGGTGGCGGTGATGCCATGGCCCGGGTGGACCACGAAGCCGCCGCTGATGTTGAAGGACTTCTCGGGCTTCAGGCCGTTCACCCCCACCAGCCGGGCGGCCGCCGAGTTGGGCGGCAGCTGCACGAAGGCCGAGGTCGGGGAGACGTTGGTGGCCGAATAGTACTCCTCGGCCAGGGTCGGGGCGCGGAAGCCCGTGGAGCCCGTGGCGCGGACGGCGACCATGTCGTTGAAGTCGTAGCGGCCGGTGCCCTTGAACACCGCCTTGTTGCCGAAGTCGGTGAAGTGCTCGTAGCGGGCCGCCAGGTCCAGCTTCAGGGCGTCCATCGGGCTGAGGGCGACGTCGACGTAGCCGGCGTAGTTCTTGCGGCTGTGCTTGCCGGCATCGGTGAGGGCAAAGCCCGGATAGGACTGCGAGCCCTCCTTGTAGCGCGAGGCCGGATCGCCCGGCTTGATCTCATAGGTCTCGCGCCGGAACTCGCCACCGTAGGCGATGGTGGTCGGCTTGGCGAAGCCGAACAGGTCCAGGTCCTTGCTGATGTCGATCTGGGTCGTCCACTGGCTGGCGATGAAGGCGCCGGCGTAGAAGTCGGTGGGCGACTGGCCGGGCGTCGTGGCCGTGGACGTGTCGATGTAGAGCGACCGGTTCAGCGAATCCATCGTGTGGATGTTGACGTCGTCCTTGCCGTAGGTGGACGCGATGTCGACCTTCCAGCCCTCGAGGTCGTAGGTGACGCCGCCGGTCAGGGCGTAGTCGTCCTCGTAGGAGACTTCCTTGGGCTTGAAGCCCAGCGGCCGCGGGATCGTGCCGTCCTTGCCGACGATCAGGTTCGGCACACGCCAGTTCTCGTAGGCGTCGGCGAACTTATGGCCGTAGGTGCCGAAGGCGTAGACCTCCAGCTCGCCGTAGTGGGCGCCGAAGTTGAAGGCGCCTTGCTGGATCCGGTACTCGGCGTCGCCTGCGATCTGGTTCGAATAGGGGAAATCCGGATCGCTCGTGAGCTGCGGGTAGCGGGTCAGGCGCGACGAGGAATTGATGTTGTAGATCGTGTTGGTGGCCCGCGGGTCCACGTCGCCCCGGAAACTGTGGTCGTGGTAGCGGGTCTGGAAGGTCAGATCGAGGTAGGCGTCATCCCAGGGCGCCATGCCGATATTGGCGCTGAAGTCGGCGGTCTGGCCGTCGCCGGCCATGTACTTGCCGATCGAGGCGGTGGCGCCGCCGCCGTGGGTGTCGTTCTTCAGGATGATGTTGATGACGCCGGCGATGGCGTCGGTGCCGTACTGGGCGGCGGCGCCTTCCTGCAGCACCTCGATGTGGCCGACGCTGGCCAGCGGGATGAAGTTGAGGTCCGCGGCGGCCCCGCCCTGGAACGGCCCGCCCAGGACCGCCAGGTTGGCCGTGCCGTGCCGGCGCTTGCCGTTGATCAGCACCAGGGCGTGGTTGGGCGACAGGCCGCGCAGGCGCGCCGACAGGGTCAGGTTGGCGGTGTCGCCGCCGAACGCCTGGGCGTTGAAGGACGGCACGTTCTGGGCGATCGCCTGGATCAGGTCGGTCTGGCCCACGCGCGCGAGCGCCGTGGAATCCAGCACCGTGATCGGCGCCGGGCTGTCCACCGCCTTCAGCCCCGTGGTCCGGGTGCCGGTGACGATGATGGTGTCGACCTCGGTCGAACTGGACGACGCGGCGGCGTCAGCGGCGTAGGCCGCGCCGGCCGCCAGCGCGCAGAGCGCCAGGGCGCTGGCGCCTGCAAGTAGCTTCTTCACGATAGGTCCCCTCGTTTTCGATGTGGGCCCTTCTCAGCGCTTCCCCCCTCGCGACATGCGCGAACGCGGCCAGAACCATGTCTGGACAGACACAAGTCAATAAGAGCGATCTTCGGTAAGCTTGGCCGTAGGTGGGCTGGTCAAATTTGGACCAACGGCGCGCAATATCGCGCCATGATTACTTGAATCGACGTCGAGGAAGATTTGACGCGCATGTTGGATTCTGCGTTTTGAAAAACTGACGCCAACGTCAATTGTCGAATTCTTGGGCTCGTGGCGCCGCTGCTTTCCTCAGCGAGGGCCTTGGCGCCTGTTTGCCCGCCGGTCCGCTTGCCAGGCGGCGCAAGCTGGGCCGTTTAGGCCCGTGCCTGAGGGTGCGTCGCAGCTAGGCCTTTGGCCCGCGCGCGTGTCACAGTCCGGCGCGGACTGCGGCGGCGTCCTGCCCGCCGCCTGAGCAAATTTCGAGGGAAACTCTCATGCGCAAGATCCTGATTCCGGCCGTCCTGGCCGCGTTCGCGGCCGCCGGCGCGGCGCGGGCGGAGATCGTCCACATCAATCCGACCAAGAGCTTCATCGCCCAGGCGGTCACCGTGCCGGCCGGCTCGGACATGATCTATGTGAGCGGCCTGACGCCCGATCCCGTCGCGCCGCCCGCCGCCGGCGCCCAGCCGCAGTTCGGCGATACCAAGGCCCAGGCCATCAGCGTGCTCGGCAAGATCAAGAAGACCCTGGAGGACCAGGGCTATTCGCTGAGCGACGTGGTGATGATGCGGGTGCTGCTGGTCGGCGACCCGGCCAAGGGCGGGACCATGGACTTCGCGGGCATGATGGAGGGCTACAACTCGTTCTACGGCAGCCTGGAGAACAAGCCCGCGCGCATCACCTCGCAGGTGGTGGCCCTGGCCCGTCCGGGGCTGCTGGTGGAGATCGAGGCGCAGGCGGCCAAGGCCCCGGCCAAGCCGGCCATGGCCAAGGCGCCCGCCAAGAAGAAGTAGTCGGTTAGCTCCGCGCCAGGGCGTGGCCCCGCAGGGCCGCGCTCACGGCGGGCGCGCTGAGGGCGGAAAGCGCCCGGTCCATGGCGTCGCGGTAGCAGGCCGAGCGGCGCACGTCGGTCTGCACGTCGCGGGCGCTGAATTCCGAGGCTCCGCAGACCGACAGGGCGGCCCGGTCCAGCCGCATGGCCATCACGTTGGCGTCGGTGGCGCGGGACAGGTCGAGCCCGGAGGCGCTGACGGCGCGCGAACTGGTGGCGGCAGGGCCGTCCGCGAGGGCGGCGGCGGGCCCGGCCAGCACGGCCAGGGCGGCGGCGGTTGCGATCAGACGCTTCATGGCATCACTCCCTACTGGGACGGCTTGAGCCGCCCTCTCATCGGCGCCTACGAATCCGGCGCTACCTTCACCAAATCGGCGCGAATCCAGGCGTTTCAAGACCAATACGCGCGAGACGCGAAAAAGTGCTTGGCCTCGCGGTGACTTGAGCCGGGCCCGGAGTCGCGCGAGCTTGGCCGTCATGGATCGTCGCCAACTCCTCGCCCTCGGTGTCGCCGGCCTGGCCTGCGCCGCCGCCGTCCCTGCCGCCGCCGCCCCCGAACTGGGCAAGTTGCCCGCCCCGCCGGCGCCCATCGGCCAGGCCGAGCGCCTGGGCCGGATCGCCAAGGCCCAGCGGCTGATGCGGGCGCAGGGGATCTCCGCCCTGCTGGTCGAGCCGGGATCCAGCCTGATCTACTTCACCGGCGTGGCCTGGCATCGCAGCGAGCGGCTGACCTGCGCCATCATTCCGGCCGACGGCGAGATCGGGCTGGTGACCCCCTTCTTCGAGGAGCCGTCCGTGCGTGAGACCCTGGCGGTCCCGGCCGATGTGCGCAGCTGGCAGGAGGACGAGGATCCGCTGAAGCTGGTGGCCGGCTGGCTGCGCGACCACAGGCTCGGCAAGGGCGCGATCGCCATCGAGGAGACCGACCGCTACTTCATCGTCGACGGGCTGAAGCGGAACCTGCCCACCTGCACGGTCCGCAGCGGCGCGGCCGTGGTGCGCGGTTGCCGGATGATCAAGTCGTCCGCCGAGATCGCGCTGATGCAGCACGCCACCGACATCACCATGGCCGCCTATCGCTACACGATCCCTCGGGTGGAGGGCGGCATGCGGCCAAGCGATATCGCGGCGATCATGAACGGCGCCACCACAGCGCTGGGCGGCGACGTGGAGTTCGCCCTGGTGCTGCTGGGCGAGGCGGCGGCCTATCCGCACGGCTCGGGCAAGCCGCAGTCGGTGAAGCCGGGCGAGGTGGTGCTGATGGACTGCGGCTGCACCTACCAGGGCTACCAGTCGGATGTCTCGCGGACCTTCGTGCACGGCGAGGCGCCGGCCGAGGTGCGCAAGGTCTGGGGCCAGGTGCAGAAGGGCCAGCAGGTGGCCTTCGAGGCCGCGAAGCTGGGCGCTCCCTGCGGCAGCGTCGACGAGGCGGTGCGGCGCTACTACGAGGGCCTGGGCTATGGTCCGGGCTACAGGCTGCCGGGCCTCTCGCACCGCACCGGGCACGGCATCGGGCTGGACGGGCACGAGCCCGCCTATTTCGTGCGCAACGACCGCACCCCCATCGCCGCCGGCATGTGCTTTTCCGACGAGCCCGGCCTCTACCTGCCGGGCAAGTTCGGCGTGCGCCTGGAGGACTGCCTCCACATGACCGAGGCGGGCCCGAAGTGGTTCTCGGAGCCCTCGAAGTCGATCGAGGAGCCGGTTTAGACCGCGTAGTAGTCGCGGTACCAGTCGACGAAGCGGCCGACGCCCTCCTCGACATTGACCTTGGGCTGGTAGCCGAGCACCGCGCGGGTCTCGGTGATGTCGGCGTCGGTGGCGGTGACGTCGCCGGGCTGCATGGGCATGAGGTTGAGGACGGCCTTCTTGCCCAGCTTCTCCTCCAGCACCTCGATGTAGCGCATCAGCTCCACCTTGCGCCCCGCGCCGAGGTTGAGGACGCGCCAGGGCGCGGCGCTGGTGGCGGGGTCGGGGTGGGCGGCGTCCCAGGTGGGGTTGGCCGCGGGCGGGCGGCCGAGCGCGGCGACCAGGCCGTCGACGATGTCGTCGACGTAGGTGAAGTCGCGCTGCATGCGGCCCTCGCCGTACACGTCGATCGGCTGGCCCTTCAGGATGGCGTCGGTGAACTTGAAGAGCGCCATGTCCGGCCGGCCCCACGGCCCGTAGACGGTGAAGAAGCGGAAGCCGGTCGCCGGGAGCCCGAACAGGTGGGCGTAGGCGTGGGCCATGGCCTCGTTGGCCGCCTTGGTGGCGGAATAGAGGGTGATCGGGTGGCTCGCGGCGTCATGCACGCTGAACGGCATGTTGGCGTGGTTGCCGTAGATCGAGCTGGTGGAGGCGAAGACCAGGTGCGCCGGCGGGTGGGCCCGGGCGGCTTCCAGCAGGTTGAGGAAGCCCACGACGTTGGACCCCACATAGGCCTCGGGGTTTTCCAGGCTGTAGCGGACGCCGGCCTGGGCGGCGAGATTGACCACCTCGCTGGGCCGGACGTCGGCGAAGAGGGCGGCGACGCCGTCGCGGTCCGCCAGGTCCAGGCGGACGTGCGTGTAGCCGGGGGTGGCCTCCAGGATCGCCAGGCGCGCCGCCTTCAGCGACGGGTCGTAGTAGGCGTTGAGGTTGTCGAGGCCGACGACGGCGTGACCGGCCTGCAGCAGCCGCAGGCTCAGGTGGAAGCCGATGAAGCCGGCGGAACCGGTGACGAGGATGGCCAAGGGCGCGCTCCACGGACCCGCACGGACATGCGCGGACCCGTTCCGTAGCGGGCGTCGGGGTCGAAGTCGACGGGGCTGCGGCCGCCGGTGATCAGCGGCCGAGGCCGACCACTTCGCGGATGCGGGCTGGACGGGCGGGCTCGGCGAGGGCGGCGCGGCGGGCCTCCAGCACGTCCGCGGCCCGCAACTCGGCCAGCAGGGGCAGGAGACCGGACAGCATGGCGACGAGCAGGCCCAGGCGGCCTTCGCGCCAGCCGCCCTTGGCGACATAGCCCTTCAGGAAGGCGCCCACGCCGCGCGCGACGCCGCCCGGGACCGCGGTCTTGGCCCCGGAGTCGGCCCTAGCGTCGGCGAGGTCTTCGGCGGCCAGAGCCGCCAGGCGGTTCAGGCGCTCGACCAGCCCGCCCACGTCGCGGCCCAGCGAACGGCGGATCGCGCCCTTCAGGGCCCCGCCGGACTGGCCGGCCAGCACCGCCGGCGCATTGAGCCGGCGCGGTTCCCACGCCTTGAGGCCGCGCTTGTAGAGGCGCGGTTCGAGCCGGGCGGAGAGGCCGCCGGCCCAGCCGTCACGGACCAGGGCCGGGCCCACGTAGTTGTCGATGGGAAGCTCGTACCAGTCGCCTGCGGGGCGCATCTGCAGCACGCAGCGGATTTCCCAGGCGAGGGCGGCGTCCACCAGCTCGTCGGGGTCGATCTCCAGGATCCATTCGCCCGTGCAAGCGTCGACGCCGGCCTGCTTGCGGTGATTCTCAAGAGGGAAGATGCCGTCGATCACCACCGCGCCGTGGCGCCGTGCGATCTCCTGGCTGCGGTCGGTGCAGCGATCCGCGACCACTACGACCTCGTCGCAGAACGACAGCTTGCGCAGGCACTCCGAGAGCTGCGCATCCTGGTTTTGCACGCAAACAAGCGCTGATAGCCTGACCAACGAACCCGCTCCCGTCCCCAGAGCCATTTCGGGTCACCCGAACTTTCCGAAGGCTCCGCCCTGCAAGGGTCGGTCCGCCAGCGTGAGCCAAACTGGCTCATCGTCCGCAGCGCTCCGCCCCTCACAGGTTAAGACGCCGCCCTGCCGCGAGGCCCCCCAGCGCCGCGTTTAGAATTTGTTCAGAATGCGGCGGCGAGTCGCACGCCGATGGTCCGCGGCCGCTGGGGCGTGGACTGCTGGACCGTTCCGAAGCTGAACGGATTGCCGTAGGCGAAGGTGTCGCCGGCGTCGTTGAAGGGGTTGGTGACATAGCCCATCAGCCGCCAGTGCTCGGTGGCGACCTCCGCCGAGAGGCTGGTGCGCCAGTAGTGGTCCATCCGCGGCGGCAGGGTGGCGTCGAAGCTAAGGCCCGCGGAGCCGACGTAGCTGGTCTCGCCCACCACCCGCAGGGTGAAGCGCTCGGAGAGCGGGCGCTGGTAGATGGCCAGCAGGCCGCCGGACGCCTTGGGCACCCCGGGAAGGGCGCCGGCGACCTGCAGCGCGAAGAGGGGGTTGGGGTCCCGGATCTTGGAATCCGACAGGAGGCCGTTGGCCTGCAGCGACAGCCCCTGCGCGAGCCGCAGCTCCAGCTCGGTCTCCAGGCCCACGATCCGCGCGTCGCCGACATTGGCCGTATAGGCGAGGCCGGAGGGCCGATACTGGTCGGTCTGGATGTTGCGCCACTCGTCGAAATAGGCGGTGGCGCGGGCGGCGAGGCGGCCGTCGAAGCGGCGCAGCTTGACGCCGACCTCGTAGTTGCGCAGGCGGTCGGGCTGGAAGGCCGCGCGGGCGCCGTTGACGGCGAAGAAGCCGCTCGAATTGAAGCCGCCGGGCCGGTAGCCCTCGGTGATCAGGCCATAGACCAGGTCGCCGTTCGAAAAGGTCCGCTGCAGGGACAGCTTGGGCAGCACGCCGTCGAAGGTGCGCGCCGCGTCCAGGGCCCGGGTGTCATAGGGCTTGATCGCGAAGATGTCGGCCGTCGTGTGGACGTGCGTCTGGAAGAGGCGGCCGCCCAGGGTGGCGCTCCAGCCCCCGCCCAGGCTGTAGGTCGCCTCGCCGTAGATGGCGACCTCCGACGTCCGGTCCTTGCGGTTCTCGGTGTAGGCGGTGGCGACCAGCGCCTGGCCGCCCGGCGCGGCGGACAGCAGGCCCAGCACCGAGGGACTGCGCTCGTTGGTGCGCGCCGCATAGACCCCCGCCAGCCAGTTGAACCGCCCGCCGCCCGCGGACCGGACCACGAAGTCCTGGACGTACATGTCGGCGTGGGCGGCCTCGGTATAGACGCCCAGGTTCGCCTGGGTGCTGGCGAAGGCGCCGCGGGGATCGAGGGTGGCCGAGGCGTCGTACTGGCTGGAATAGACGTGGTGCACGTAGCTGACCGACGAGCTGACGCTGCCCCAGTCGAAATCGCCCTGCAGCTGGCCGCCGACGTAGTCGAAGTTGTTGCGGTGGCCCTCGCGCACCCGGTTGGCCCGCTGGTCGGGCGCGCCGCCGCCGCCGTCGCCCGGCGACTCCAGCGCCTCGCCCACCACAGAGTGCAATGAGGGCGGGATCGCGGTGACGTACTGGGTGTCGTTCGATTTCAGGTCCTGGGTCGCGGCCAGGGCGTCCAGCCGCCAGTTCTCGCTGATCCGCAGGCGCAGGGCCACGCGTCCGCCCTGGCGCTGGGTCTGGTCGACGTTGGCGATGCGCAGGTTGACGTCGTCGAGATAGCCGCCCTGGACGTCGTCGTAGCCGGCGACGCGCACGGCCAGGCGGTCCTTGATCAGCGGCAGGCTGGCATAGGCCTCGAACTCCCGACTCGGGTCGCCGCCACGGGTGGTGGCGTAGCCGGCCATGCCGCCGAACTCGGGGCGTTCCAGGTCGGGCTTGCGGGTGACGATGCGATAGATGCCGCTGACGGCGCCGGATCCGTAGAGGGCGCCCTGGGGCCCGCGCACCACCTCCACCCGGTCGATGTCGACCAGCCGCAGGTCAGGGTCCGGGGCGTTGTAGTTGATCGGGGCATGGTCGAGGTAGGTGGAGACCGTCGAGCGGGCCCGCCCGGTGAAGGCGCCGTCCGAGAGCCCACGGATCAGGAGCTTGTCGCGGCCGGGCCCGAGGTTGGTGGTGACCACGCCGGCCAGCTGGCCAACCGTCTGGCCCACCTCCACCGCGCCGGAGGCCGCGAGCTGCTCGCGGGGGAGGGCGCTGACGCCGCCGGGCAGGGTGTCCAGCACCGCGGGGCGCTTGGTGGCGGTGACCACCAGCTCGGCCACGAGGTTGGTGGCGCGGGACGGCTCGCGTCGCGCCTCGCCGGCGGCCGGCAGGATGGGGACGATACGCACGGTCCGCGCGTCCACGATCCGATAGGTGCAGGGCGCGCCCGTGAGCAACCGCCGCAGCGCCTCGTCCAGCGGATAGCGGCCCGAGAGGCCCGCATGGCCGTCGGCCCCGCAGTTGGCCGTTCCGAGGATGGAGATGTTGGCCTGGACGCCCAGCTCGATCAGGGCGTCCGAGTAGGACCGCGCCGGGATC
Organism: Caulobacterales bacterium; assembly: GCA_019510435.1. Lineage (GTDB taxonomy): Bacteria > Pseudomonadota > Alphaproteobacteria > Caulobacterales > Caulobacteraceae > Phenylobacterium. The sequence goes on from JAEKKJ010000007.1 coordinate 144,090, forward strand.
GACAGCCGTACGGACGAATCGGCGGCCTCAGCGCGCCCCGCCACGCAGGCGAAGGCCACACCGCCCAGAAGCGCCCGCAGAGACACGCCCCGTCTGGGTATTGCTCGATATCCCCGTCACCGGCCCGACACCGCATCGCGCCGCAGGACCACGCCCGCGCCAGAACGTACCGTTCTTATGGGAACCAGCAAGGCCAGGCGACGGATTACCGCAGCCTGGTTGTCCAGCACCAGCACGCCGGAGATCGGTTCGGCCGCCAGGCTGGGGTCCTCGATCCGGATGGGGGTGGGGAACTGCTCGTTGAGGTCGGCCACCACCTCGCCCAGCGGCTGGCCGCGGTAGACCAGTCGGCCGGTGCGCCAGGCCAGGACGTCCTCGGCCTCGGCCGCGCTGATCAGGGCGTCGGGCGCGCCTTCCACATGCTCCAGCCGCTGGCCGGGGTGCAGGCGATAGGCCTTGCCGCGAGCGCCCTCCGCCGGACGCACTTCCACCGCGCCCCGGGCGACGGTGACGGCGAGCCGGCCATCGCGCCGGCGCACGTCGAACTGGGTGCCGACCACGCGAATGGTGCGGTCGCCGGCGGCGATCAGGAACGGTCGGGCCGCGTCGTGGGCCACGTCGAACACCGCCTGGCCGCCATCGAGGCTGACGTGGCGGGCGTCGCCGTCGAAGCGGACGGTCAGGCGCGTGCCGGCGTTGAGGTCCACGGTGGACCCGTCGGCCAGCTGCACGCGGCGGCGAACGCCCTTGGCGGTGGCGTAGAGCTCGCCGGGGCTTGGGCCGCGCAGCTCGGGCGCGATCACCACCGCCGCAGCGGCGGCCGCGGCCATGGCGCCGGCGCCCATGACGACGCGGCGATCGACGCCGCGACGCATCGGCGCAAGCCGGCGTTCGGACAGCAGGCGGGTGATGGGCGCGGCGCGACGCGCATAGGCCTGGGAGACCTCGAGCGCGGCGTCGAAGGCGGTGGCGTTCTGCGGCGCCTCGCAGAGCCAGCCGTCGAAGGCGATGGCCTCGGCCTCGCTGAGATCGCCGGCCTCGAGGCGCACGACCCAGGCCGCGGCGTGTTCGCGCCGCGCGTCCTCGTCATTTCGCCAAACCGGAATCATCGCGCCATCCACGGCCGACTGCGGCGGCCCGTCGCATGCATAGACGCCACCGCCGGCGCCGACCCCCAGGTCGAGTCCCACAATTTATGGTGGATCATCGGCCAGCCTTGCGGTGAGGGCCTTGAGCGCGGCCGAAATGTGCTTTTCGACGGACTTGACCGAGATGCCCATGGCCTGGGCGGTTTCGGCGTGGCTGCGGCCCTCCAGCTTATGCAACCGGAACGCGCGCTGCATCTGCGGGGCCAGGTCGGCGACCGCGTCGACCAGCTGGCGCAGGCGCTGGCGGGCGGCGACGGCGTCGTCGGCCGGGGCCTCGTCCGCCACATCCTCGCTGCCCACGGCGGCGTGGGCCACGCGTCGCCAGGCGGCGTCGCGGGCGGCGGCGCGGGCCTCGCCCCGGGCTCGGTCCAGCATGACGTTGGTGGCGATGCGGTAGATCAGGGCGACCGGGTTGCCCGCGGTCACCGACTGGTCGCGCGTGGCGAGCTTCAGATAGAGCTCCTGGGCCAGGTCCTCGGCCACCACCTGCGAGCCGCAGCGGGCGGCGAAGAAGCGGACCAGGTTCGCGCGGCGCTCGAGATAGATTTCCAGGAGCGGGTCGGTGGGCCGCTGGGCGCCGAGGTCGGTCATGACGTTCATGCGCGGGCCTGGCCGCCCCGGCGCGGGGTGCGTCGCGCGGGTGGGCGCACGCAGGGGCGCAGGCTGTTGAACGGCATGACGGACGACCGATGGAACGCGGTCCCAAGACATGACGCATTCCGCGCCATGCGCCAACCTCGGCCGATGAAAGGGGAGCGGGGGGTGCGCGCGCTCGGCGGCGTCTTGTCATCGACGTTCCGCGGTTTGACGGCGCCGGAAGGCTGCCGGCGTGGGGAGCGGCGTCACGGCGTGCGGATCGCGGGGGAGCGGTCCGCACGTCCATCTCCACCTGCGATTCGCCAGTCCGAACGCTTCGATGCGCTCACCCTTGCGCCTGCGCGCCGGGCGCCCAGCGCCGCAATCCCAGGCGTGACCTTGAGTTCACGCGGACGCGAAGGACCCTGACCTGGCGCGAGGTATGCAGACGGCCGTTCTCACATTATGAAATTCTCCAAACGCACCCGGGCGGCGCCGCCCGTTGTGCCAAATTGGGTTCGAGGGAGTCGTCGTCGAATGAGTCAGGCAGCCATTCCGGGACTGGAGCCCGCGCCGACCAAGCACGCCAAGCTTGTCCAGTGGGTGCGTGACATCGCAGCGCTGACCCAGCCGGATCGGGTGGTGTGGTGCAATGGGTCGCAGGCCGAGTGGGACCGCCTGACCGAGGAGCTGGTGGCGGCCGGGACGCTGAAGCGGCTGAACCCCGACAAGCGCCCCAATTCGTTCTACGCCGCGTCGGACCCGCGCGACGTCGCCCGGGTCGAGAGCCGCACCTTCATCTGCTCCGAGAAGGCCGAGGACGCCGGCCCGACGAACAACTGGCTGGATCCCGCCGAGATGCGGGCCGACCTGAAGGACCTGTTCGCGGGGGTAATGCGCGGGCGGACCATGTACGTCGTGCCGTTCTGCATGGGCCCGCTGGGCTCGAAGATCAGCGCGATCGGCGTCGAGATCACCGACAGCGCCTATGTGGCCGTCTCGATGCGGATCATGACCCGGATGGGCCAGCCGGCGCTGGAGCAGCTGGGCGAGGGCGGCTTCTTCGTGCCGGCGGTGCACACCGTGGGCATGCCGCTGGTGGACGGGGTCCAGGACGTCGCCTGGCCCTGCAACGAGATCAAGTACATCGTCCACTTCCCGGAGACGCGGGAGATCTGGTCGTACGGCTCGGGCTACGGCGGCAATGCGCTGCTGGGCAAGAAGTGCTTCGCGCTGCGGATCGCCTCGGTGATGGCCCGCGACGAGGGCTGGTTCGCCGAGCACATGCTGATCCTGAAGCTGACCTCACCGGCTGGCGAGACCAAGTACGTGGCGGCCGCCTTCCCCAGCGCGTGCGGCAAGACCAACATGGCCATGCTGCAGCCGACGCTGCGCGGCTGGAAGGCCGAGACGATCGGCGACGACATCTGCTGGATGCGCTTCGGCGACGATGGGCGGCTCTACGCGGTGAATCCGGAGGCGGGCTTCTTCGGCGTGGCGCCCGGCACCGGCATCGAAACCAACAAGAACGCCATCGACGCGCTCTGGGGCAATTCGATCTTCACCAATGTGGCTCTGACCGACGACGGCGACGTGTGGTGGGAGGGCCTGACGCCCGACGCGCCGGCGCACCTGATCGACTGGAAGGGCCGCGACTGGACGCCGGAGAGCGCCGAGCCGGCCGCCCACCCGAATGCCCGCTTCACCGTGCCGGCCGCGCAGTGCCCGGTGGCGGCGCCCGAGTGGGAGGATCCCGCCGGCGTGCCGATCTCGGCGATCCTGTTCGGCGGCCGCCGCGCCTCGGCGGTGCCGCTGGTGACCGAGGCCCGCGACTGGCGTCACGGCGTGTTCATGGCCTCCAACGTGGCCTCCGAAGGCACGGCGGCGGCGGAGAACGCCATCGGCGAGCTGCGGCGCGACCCCTTCGCCATGCTGCCGTTCTGCGGCTACAACATGGGCGACTACTTCGGCCACTGGCTGAAGATGGGCGAGACCCACGATGCGGCCAAGCTGCCGCGCATCTTCTTCGTCAACTGGTTCCGCAAGGACGAGCGCGGCAAGTTCGTCTGGCCGGGTTACGGCGAGAACAGCCGGGTTCTGAAGTGGATCTTCGACCGGCTGGATGGCCGCGCCGAGGCGGTGGACACCCCGATCGGGCGGGTGCCGGCGCGCGCCAGCCTGGACACCGCGGGCCTGTCGCTCACCGACGCCCAGCTCAGCCTGCTGCTGACTGTGGACCCGGCGATCTGGAAGCAGGAGGTCTCGCTGATCCCCGCCTTCTACGAGCGCTTCGGCGAGCACCTGCCCGAGGCGCTGTGGGACGAGTACCGGGCCCTGGTGGCCCGCCTCGAGGCCGCAGCCGAGCCGGAAGAGATCGTGGCGGCTTAGCGATACGGCGATCCTTGCGCCCGCCTCCGCGTCGCCATATAGTCAGCTGACTAGGTGGAGGCGGCCATGGGCGCTTGGAAGCTCGAGACGGCCAAGGCGAGATTGAGCGAGGTTCTGCGCCAGGCGCAGGCTGAGGGACCGCAAGCCATCACCGTTCGCGGCCGCAAGGCGGCCGTGGTGGTCTCCGCCGAGCAGTTCGAGCGGATGACCGAGGCCAAGGACCAGGGTGGTTGGGTCGAGGCGCTGCTCGAACTCGGCCCGATCGAGGTCGAACTCGAACACCGGGGCGACCTGATGCGTGACCTCGATCTTTGAGAGGCTGGCTGCTCGACACCAATGTCGTCTCGGAGCCGGTCCGGCCCAATCCGGATGCGCGGGTATTGGCATGGCTCAGCGCGCTGCCCAATGATCGGACCTTCATCAGCATCCTGACAATCGGTGAGATCGGGAAGGGCATCGAGGCGCTTCGCCCGGATGATGGACGACGCTCGAAGCTCTCCGCTTTTCGCGGGTTGCTGGAAGCGCGGTTTGTCGGCCGGGTGCTCTCTCTGGATGATGACGTCGTGCGCACCTGGGGGGCCATGACGGGGCGCTATCGCCGGGAGTTCGGCGGCGAGGCGCATGCCGTAGATGCGCTACTGGCGGCGACCGCCGAGCGGAACCGGCTCTACCTTGCCACCCGGAACGTCCGAGACGTCCGCGCCCTTGCCACGCCGGCCTTCAATCCCTGGACCGACGACCCCGCGGCCTTCCCGATCCAGCTATAGACCGCCGGCCTCAGCCCCCGGCCACGACCCGCAGGTTCGGCGGGCCGACCGGCTTCTCGCCGCGCACCTGGGCGACCAGGTCGAAGAGCGCGCCGCGCACCGCCTCGATGTCGCCCACCTGGACCACGGCGGCGAGGTCCTCCAGATGGCGCGGGGTCACCCGCACCGCCGAATTGGTGATCACCTCCAGCACCTTGGGCGCGCAGGTGACGGCGAACTCGGTCTCGTCCAGCAGCGCCTCGGTCAGCTTCTCGCCGGGGCGCAGGCCGGTGATCTCGATCTCGACGCCCTTGCGGCCGGAGAGCGCGATCATCTGCTGGGCCAGGTCCATGATCCGCACCGGCTCGCCCATCTCCAGGAGGAAGAGGCGCGAGGTCGGGCTGTCGTCCTCATGGCAGGTGGCCGTGGCGTGCAGCACCAGCTGGGCCGCCTCGGGGATGGTCATGAAGAATCGGGTCATCTCCGGATGGGTGACCGTGACCGGGCCGCCGCGCTCGATCTGCGACTTGAAGATCGGCACCACCGAGCCGTTGGAGCCCAGGACGTTGCCGAAGCGCACGGCCGAGAAGCGGGTGCCGTCGTTGGTGGACTGCTGGGCCTGGATCACCGCCTCGGCCAGGCGCTTGGTGGCGCCCATGACGTTGGTGGGGTCGACCGCCTTGTCGGTGGAGATCAGCACCATCTGGGTGGCGCCGCAGGCGCGGGCCGCCTCGGCGACGTTCCAGGTGCCCAGGACGTTGGTGAGGATGCCTTCGCTGGGATGGTGCTCCACCATCGACACGTGCTTCAGCGCCGCGGCGTGGAACACGAGGTCGGGGCGCTCGCGATGGAAGGCCGCGTCGATCCGGGCGGCGTCGCGCACGTCGCACAGCACCGCCTTGACCGAGATGTGCGGGTAGATCTCGCGGATCTCGCGCTCGATCTCGAAGAGCGCGGTCTCGGAGAAGTCGAGCAGGATCAGTTGGCCGCAGCCGAAGGCGGCCACCTGGCGGCAGAGCTCGCCGCCGATGGACCCGCCGGCGCCGGTGATCAGCACCCGCTGGCCCTGGATCAGCCGGCCCACCGCGCGGCGGTCGAGCTCGATCGGCTCGCGCGCCAGGAGCTCCTCGATGTTGATGTCGCGCATCGGGAGCAGGGTGAGGCCGTCGTGCTGGCTGAGCTCGACGATGGAGGGCAGGCGCAGGAGACGGATGCCGTCGTTCTTGAGCCGGCCCAGCTGGTCGGCGGTGAGGCCCTTGAGCTTGCCCGGCTCCTCCAGGAACAGCACCGCCCGCGGATAGCGGTTCCAGCGGCGCAGGTCGGCCAGCGCCTCGTCCAGGCGGTCCAGCGCCTCGATGATGCACACGCCGCGGACCTGCTGGCCCACGTCGCGGCGGTCGGTTCCGATGATGCCGACCGGCGTGTAGGCGCGGTCATGGCTGCGGGCCACGTCGCGCAGGTAGGTGTCGGCGAGCGAGGGCGGGCCGATCAGCAGCAGCGAGGGCGCCTGGGTGAGCGACTTCAGGTCGGAGAAGCTCTCCAGCGCATGCTCATGCAGGGCCCGGCGGACGATCCGCACGCCCATGGAGGCGACCATCTGGAAGAGCGGCGCCATGACGAGGGTTGCGCGCGGCAGGCCCTTGCCGCGGTCGAGCACGAACACCGCCAGCAGGAAGACGCCGACGGTGAGCACCGCGCAGCGCGCCAGCACCAGGGCGTCGGGAATCGAGACGTACCGCCAGGGCGACAGCTCGCGCCGGAAGATCAGGGTGAAGGCGCCGGCGATGGCGGCATAGAGGGCGGCCAGCTGGAAGAAGCTGAGGGCGCCGACCTCGCCGAAGCCCAGCTGCGGCTGGGTGGGGGTGACGAAGAAGGCCACCGCGAAGGCGGCCGCGGCCAGGAGCACGTCGAACACGACGGTCTGGGCCCGGACAGCCATCCGCTCCATGCGCCGCACTCCGCTCACGTCTTGATTCCCAACCATAGCCTGATCAGCCAGGCTTCCACCAAAAGATCGTCAGCGGATGTTCTTCCGCCGGCAGGCGCCCGAAACGCGTGCTCCCCCAGGGACCGGCGGGCGAGGGCGACCTTAGGAACAGGCGCCCCCATAAGCAACGGAAAAGCCCGCATCCAGGGATGCGGGCTCCTCTACGCCGACTAAGGCTAAGCTTTGGTTATCCGAAGATATTAACTCAGAAGAGGAAGCCGGTCTCGACCTTGGCGCGGGTCTGGGACTTCGAGGTCCCAGCCGGGCCGAAGCCGGCGCCCGGCGCGATGCTGCTGACCCCAGTGTAGGAGAGCTCGCCGCGGACGAAGAAGGTCTTCAGCTGGATCGTCGGCGTGACGGTCAGCGAATAGGCCTTGCTCTTGTGGCCGTAGAGCAGGGGCGTGCCGCCCGAGGAGGTTTCGTACTCGGCGCGCCCAGCCAGGCTGAACATCGGGCTGAACGTATATTTGGCGAGCACGGCCGCGCCGTAGGTGGAGCCGGAGTCGGTGATGCCGGCCGCCGTGTACTTCGGCACATGGCCGTACTGGAGGTAGGGTTCCACCATCCAGTTGCCCTCGGAGTGGGTCCACATCAGGTTGAAGATGTCGCCGTTGTTCAGCGTGACCGGCGTGGCGAACCGCGCCTTGGTGGTCTTGTTGAACTGGACCGAGCCGGCGAAGGCGACCGTGTCGGTCTTGCTGACGGTGTAGGCGATCAGGGTCGAGCCGGTGGAGTAGTGGCTCGAATAGTAGCCGTCCGTCAGGGCGAAAGAGGCGGTGACCGGGCCTTGGGTGACGTTCGCCTGGACGCCGCGGCTGATCGCCGGCTCCTGGTTCCAGAGCAGGCCGCGGTCGATGTTCATGTTCTGGAAGGTGAAGGTGTACTCGGCGCCGATCAGGGTCGGCAGGATGCCGGCCTCGATGTTGAAGGTCGCATTCGGCACGATCTTCACATAGGCGTTGGGCACATAGTGGTAGGTCAGGTCCGGCAGGTCCTTGGCTTTGAAGTAGGGCGCGCCGAGCGAAGGCAGGGAGTAGGCCCCGGCCTGGACGTAGAACTGGAAGACACCGTCGGTCTTCTGGATCTCGACCTGGGCGTTGGTCAGGTCGACGCGGCTCTTCTTGTCGCCCGGAATCGAATGGTTCTGGGTGAAGCCCATGCCGGTGAGCTGGCCGGTGAAGTAGATCTTGCTGCCGGCCACGTCGATGCTGAGCGGATCGGCGTTGGCCGAAAGCGGCGGCGTCATGGCGGGAGTCGACAGCGCGTCGGCGTGGGCCGCGGGGGCGGCCATGGCAAATGCCAGGGTCGCCGCGCTGGCGAGCCAGGTGGTCTTCAGGACGTTCATTCTCTTTATCCCCTCGTTCCCGGCCTTATCCTCACCGCGAGCGGCAAGGCGACCGTGCGCAGCCATGGTCGGGGCGCCGCGCAATTGATCAACGAACGGCGCCATGCCGGAGGCCGACGCGCGCTTACTGCCACATTGTTGAGCAGATGGGGGCGCCGGCGCCCTTCAGATGGGCGTTGGAGGGCGTCGGGAAGCGTCGGGGCGGCGTGGCGCCTAACGAGCGACCAGTGGCGCGAAGCCCAGGTGGGAGCCGGCGTCCACCAGCAAGGTCTCGCCAGTGACGTGGCGCGAGGCCGGGGAGGCGAGGAAGACGGCCGCCGCGGCGATGTCCTCCGGCTTGGACGCGGCCTTCAGCGGCGTGCCGGCGGCGGCATTGGCCCGGATCCGGTCGACCGCGGTCTCCGGCAGGCCCTTGCCGAACCATGGCGTGTCGATGAACCCCGGGCAGATGGCGTTGACCCGGATCTTCGGGGCCAGCGCGCGGGCGAGCGACAGGGTCATGGTGTTGAGGGCGCCCTTCGAGGCCGCATACGGGACGGAGGAGCCGATGCCCGTGACGCCGGCGATGGAGGCCGTCATGACCACGGCGCCCGGCTGGGGCGCGGCTTCCAGCAAGGCGCGGCAGGCGCGGACCATCTGGTAGGCGCCGATGACATTGACCGCATAGAGGTCGAGGAAGTCCTGTGCCGAGACGGCGTCCATGTCGGCGTGGCTCGCGAACTTGGTCGTGCCGGCGTTGTTGAACAGCGCGTCGATGCGGCCGAAGGGCTCGGCGGCGGCCGCGATGCGACGGCAGTCGGCGTCCTGGGCCACGTCGCCCTGGACGACCACGGTCTGCGCGCCCTCGGCCTGGCAGAGCCGGGCGGTCTCCTCGGCGTCCTCGAGGTTGTGGGCGTAGTTGATCACCACGGCCTTGGCGCCCTGGCGCGCCACGTCCAGCGCCACGGCGCGGCCCAGGCCGCTCGACGCGCCGGTCACCACCACCACGAAGTCCTTGAACGCGCCCTCGGCCATGGCGTCTTCCCCCTGTTGTTGTTCGAAGACCTAGTAGCGTCTAAAGGCGCGCGGATGGAAGAGACCCACCTCACCCAGCTCGGCCGGCAGGCGCGGGGCTTCGACAGTCCCGAGGCCGCCGTCCTGGAGCGCGTGCCCAATCCGCATCCGGACACGACCTATCTCGTCCGCTTCACGGCGCCGGAGTTCACCTCGCTGTGCCCGGTCACCGGGCAGCCGGACTTCGCCCATCTGGTCATCGATTATGCGCCCGGCGATTGGCTGGTCGAATCGAAGTCACTCAAGCTGTACCTGGGGGCGTTCCGCAACCACGGCGCGTTCCACGAGGACTGCACGGTGGCCATCGGCCGGCGGCTCTGCGCCGAGCTGTCGCCGCAATGGCTGAGGATCGGCGGGTACTGGTATCCGCGCGGCGGAATTCCGATCGATGTTTTCTGGCAAAGCGGTCCGGCCCCGGAAGGACTCTGGCTGCCGGACCAGGGCGTTGCACCCTACCGCGGCCGCGGATGAACAGAGGTCGCCTCTCGTTTGAGTTGGCGGCCTGAGTCAGAGCTTTCGAATACTTGGGTGTTCGAAGCAAGCGCCTGGGACCTGGTCTGTCGTGCACAAAATTCGATCAGCAAACTCCGGCGCGATGATGGCTGGGTCCTGCTCTCGCGAGAGGGGAAAGCGCGCGAGGGCCTGATGTCGAGCCATTCGGGCTTCCCAAAAGCTGTCCGCGGGCCTATACCTGACCTTGCCCAACTCTCCTCGGGCGTGTCACCTCAGGCCGGGCGGTGCGAATGCATCGTCCGGCCGTCGTGTATCTGAGGAGTCGTGCATCTGGGCCGTGCATCTGAACCACGGGCCGGGGCTGTCAGGGCTTCCAGTAGGTGACCAGGGGCTCCACCTGCGGCCGCTCGCGCTCCAGCGGCGGCTCCCGCGGCGTGCCGATGAGGACGAGGCCGGCCACCCGCTCCCCGTCTCCCAGGCCGAGGACTGCGCCCGCCTCGGCGTCATAGCTGTACCAGTCGGTGATCCAGTTGGCCCCGAACCCGGCGGCCAGGGTGGCGTAGAGCAGGTTCACGCAGACCGCGCCCGCGGACAGCTGCTGCTCCCACTCGGGGATCGCGCCGGGCTTGGGCGAGAAGACCACGAACACGGCCAGCGGCGGGACCTTCAGCTTGCCCAGCTTCGCCACGAGGCCGGGATCCTGGCGGACCGCCGTCACGGTTTCCAGGCGCGCGGCGAAGGCGGCCTTCTCCGCGCCCGCCATCACCACGAAGCGCCAGGGGGCGAGCTTGCCATGGTCGGGGACCCGCGCGGCCAGGCGCAGCAGGTCCGCCAGCGCCTCGCCGCCCGGCGCGGGCTCGACCAGGGTCAGGGCCGAGGCCGAGCGGCGCAGCGCCAGGAAGCGCAGGACCTCCGGCGCAGGCGCGAGCGGGAGGGGGGCGCCGAACTCGGGCGCAGGCGGCAGGGCTGAACTCAAGGGAGATCCGGGGCTTTAAGGATACCGATACGGGACCCTCTTTATGGGGGCGCAGGCGCGGACCGCAAGGCGGGGGCACGAGATGGGCGACGAGCCGGCCTGGCTGAGGGCGCACGGACGGCCCTGGACACGCGGCGAAGGCCGGGTGGTCTACGACAACCCGTGGATCCGGGTGACGGAATACGCCGCGACCGCGCCGACCGGTCAGCCGGCTACCTATGGCCTGGTCAGCTACAAGAACTTCGCCGTGGCGGTGCTGCCGCTGTTCGACGACGGGACCACGGTGCTGGTGGGCCAGCACCGGTTTCCGCTGGCGACCTACAGCTGGGAGATCCCCGAGGGCGGCGGGCCGCTGGCGGACGATCCGCTGGCCAGCGCCCAGCGGGAGCTGGCCGAGGAGACCGGGCTGCAAGCCGCCAAGTGGCGCGAGGTGCTGCGGGCCGAGCTGTCGAACTCGGTGAGCGACGAGCGCGCGATCGGCTACCTGGCGCTGGGCCTCTCGCCGGCGACGGGCGCGGCGCATGCGGACGACACCGAGGCCCTGGAGCTGGCGCGCGTCCCGTTTCGCCAGGCGCTGGACGCGGCCATGGCCGGCCAGCTCACCGACGTGCTGACAGTGGCGATGCTGCTCAAGGCTTACCATATGGCTCGTGAAGGGCTTTTGGCGCCCGCGCTGGCGCGCGCCATGATAGGCTAGGGAGATGCCTAATGGGCCGGGAGGAACCTATGTCGCAGCGCCTGGAGGTGGTGAACGCCACCCGACCGCCGCCCGTCTGGGCCGCGCTGCGCAACGAGGCCTATGCGGCCGCCAAGACGGAATCCTCGCTGGCCAGCCTGCTGGCCGCGGTCATCCTGAACCACGATAGCCTGGGGGACTCCCTGAGCTACCAGCTGGCGCGCAAGCTGGGCGACCAGGAGTTCCCGGCCATGAGCCTGCGGGACATCTGCGAGGAGGCCTACGAGGCCGACCCCGGGCTGGTGGCCATGGCCGAGGACGACCTGAAGGCGGTGTTCGAGCGCGACCCGGCCTGCAAGGGCTATGTCCAGCCGTTCCTGTTCTTCAAGGGCTTCCTGGCGCTGCAGACCCACCGGGTCGCCCACTGGCTGTTCGGCGAGGGCCGCGAGACCCTGGCCTTCTACCTGCAGAGCCGCTCCAGCGAGCTGTTCCAGGTGGACATCAACCCGGCGACGCGGATCGGCCGCGGCGTCTTCGTGGACCACGGCACCGGGATCGTCATCGGCGAGACCGCGGTGATCGGGGATGACGTCTCCATGCTGCAGGGCGTGACCCTGGGCGGGACCGGCGCCGAGCGGGGCGACCGCCACCCCAAGATCGGCAAGGGCGTCCTGCTGGGCGCCGGGGCCAAGGTGCTGGGCAATATCGTCATCGGCGACTACGCCAAGATCGCCTCGGGCTCGGTGGTGCTGAAGCCGGTGCCGGCCGGCTGCACGGCCGCCGGGGTGCCCGCGCGGCTGGTGAACTGCCCGACCTGCGAGGAGCCGGCCAAGAGCATGGACCATACCCTGGCCGATGCTGTGTACGACTACGTGATCTGAGGTTTCGCCGGCCTCGCGCTTTCTATAGGTTCGCGCCGAACTGAGCCGAGGAGCGTTGGCGTGGACGAGAAGACCATCCGCAGGATCGAAGGCCATCTGCGCGGGACCTTCGCCAATGCGCGGATCACGCTCACGCCGCGTCCCAAGCAGAAGGACTCCGCCGAGGTCTATGTCGGCGAGGAGTTCATCGGCGTGGTGTTCCAGGACGAGGACGAGGACGGCTCGTTCATGTTCGAGATGGCGATCCTGGCCGAGGATCTGCCGTAGGGGCGGGATTTCGCACCCGCGTCTCTGATTCATCGTTAGGCAGGGCGGTCAGAAGGCATAGTCGCAGGCCGTCCATGTTCTTGTTTTGTTCTAGCGGAAAGCGCGCTGCTGAACCCCACCTGTGTCATCCCGGTTTGGGCGACGCCGAAGACCGGGACCCATTCAGCGCCGGGCTGGCAATGAGGCACATTCGACGCCGCACTCCAACACGGCCTCAGAGCTCAATGGGTCCCGGTCTTTCGCCTGCGGCGAAAACCGGGATGACAGCTGTTGGGGGATCGATGAGGTGCAGCGCGAAAGCGCCGGCCGCTGTGCGGCTCAGCCCAGCTTAAATCTCATGGCGGCCAGTTTGCCTCGAGGCTCGCATCTACCGTGAGATTTATGCCCCGGTCCCCATCCGGACGACGGGAGTTGGAAAGGGACTGTCCGGCCGTCGGTCATGGGTGGAAGCGGACTTGCCTCCCGCGATTTCCCTCACGCTGACGGGCGCCGCGCGGCCAAAAGCTCGTCCAGTTGGGCGAATTGCTCGGACGACATGGCCTGCATGCCGGCGAGGGCGTCGGCGACGGGTTCGGCGGAGGGGTAGAGTTCGCTCAGGACCAGCCGGGTCCGCTCGCCGTCGTCCTCGAAGGTGACGGTCGTGACCGGCGCGTCGGCGCTCTCCTCGTTTGTCCAGACGAGGCGCGCGGGCGCCGTCACCTCGAGGTACTTGCCGAAGAAGGTCATGGAGTCCGACCCGTCGCCGCCGAAGGTGATGCGATAGCCGCCGCCTGTGCGGGCGTCGATCTCGCAGGCGCTGAGGGTCGCGCCCATCGACTTGGGCGACCACCACAGCCTGAAGAGCTCGGGGCGGGTCCAGGCGTCGAACACGGCGCGGACCGGGCTGTCGAAGGTGCGGGTGACGACCAGCTCGCGATCGGATTTCCGCGCGACCGTGGTGGGTTTCGTCGTCCCGTTGGACTGACCGCTCTGGCTCATGGATCTCTTCCTTTCTCTCGGGAGACCGTCCGTCTCATCGCAAGGACGAACGAGAACCGCGGAAGCCGACATCGCCGGCGCCTTCAGGGCCGGACCTCTAAAGCCCCAGCGGCGTCGCGGGCGGGGCGTCGGCGCCTTTGCGGACCTGGGTCACCTTCAGGCTGCCGGCGGGGAGGGGGCCGAAGGGGGGCTGGGGCTTCGTGACGTCCAGCCAGGCGCCCCAGTGTTCGGGCGGCAGGATGACCATCTGGCGCTCGTGGTAGGGGGCCATGTCGGGGCCGGGCGGGCAGGTCAGCAGGGTGAAGCGGTCGTCGCGGACGAAGCCGGCCAGGGCCAGGAACGGGCCTGAGGCGGGCTCGAACAGCCACTTGGACTTGGGCGCCTTGTCGCCCGTGAACTCGAAGAAGCCGTCGGCCGGGACCAGGCAGCGGCCCTGGGCGAAGGTGCGGCCCTCCGAGCGGAAGTTGATCACCGGGCCGCGGGGGCCGGGAAACCCCCAGCGGAGCTGGGCGAGGTGGGCGGCGCCGTCCTGGCCGGTGAGGATATAGGCGGGGTCGGTGGGGCGGATCGAGGGCCGCGGTTCGAGGTTGGGCGCGCCGCCGTCCCAGGTGAGTGGGATCTTGAGCTGACGGAACGCCTCCATGATGTCGGCGAGCGCGGTCTCGAACCGGAATTCGTTGCACATGGCCCCATCGAGACCGAGGCCGGCTACGTCCGCAAGTGTCGTAGGTTTGATGCAGACTGATCGCGTGATGGGGCTGTATAAAAAATATCGATCAAGCGGCGCCGCGGACGATCCGCCGCGCCTGGAACGGCGGGATGATGGCGGTGATATGGGCCGCCCAGCGCAGGCGCGCGTCATGCCGCATCGGGCCGGCGATGCTCTCCAGGTCGTAGAGGCCAGGGCGCGAGCCGCGCAGCAGGCGCTTGACCAGCACCTCGTCGGTGTCGGTCTCGACGATCACCACCTGGCCCAGCATGTCGGGCGTGGGCGCAGTGCGCTGGTCCTCGAAGTAGATCAGGGCGCCGTCGTCGGCGAGGCCGCGCATGGAGTGCCCGACGACCCGCAGGGCGCGGGCCTTGTCGGTGCCGCCGGGGGGGATGGGGGCCAGCTCGGCCGGGTCCTGGCCGAGGGCGAACAGCACCGTGCCGTCCGGATTGGCGCCGACGCGGCCGATCACCGGGATCTCGCCCGTGTCCGCCCCCGGCTGCATCGCGCCGCCGGCGTCATAGAGCCATTCGGCGCTGACCCCGAACGCCTGGGCGTATTCCTTGGCCCGCCGGTAGGAGAAGGGCGCGTTGCCGTTCTCGTTGGAGGCGTAGGTGTTGCGGCTCCAGCCGTGGGCGTCGGCCGCCGCGGCGGCGGTCTCGAACCCGCGGTCGATGCGGGCCTGGCGGAGCCTCTGGGCGCGACCGTCCATCTCTGATCCTGAATGCTGAGCGGGACTGTAGATAAACTACAGAAAGTTTGGCGGCAACCAACTGTAGGTTTTATACATCATGGACATGAAACCTCACCCTGCAGATCGCCGAGCCGAGCTCGGGCAAAGCTATTTCGTCTTGCGCCACGGCGGCGCGTCAGCCGAGCGGGCCAGCGCCGAACTGGGCCTGGCCTGCGCAAGCGGCCGCACCCAGGAGGCGCTGTTCCAGGTGCGCCGGCCCGGCAAGGGCGGCGATCCCATGCGTCCGCGGTTCGCCCGGCATGACCGGCATGTGGCGGCGACGCGCGCGGCCGGCGGCTTCCCGGCGCTGCCCCTATGAGCGGGACCGACGAGGCGGCCACGCTGGTGGCCGGGGCGCTGGCGCGGCGCGGGCCCAAGGACCGCGGCCGGTTCCTGCGCGAGCTGCTGGCGCACACGGCGGCGGGGCTGGTGGTGATCGAGGGGGAGGCTGAGGCGTCGGAAGCCGTCTATCGCCTGGCCGATGCGGTGGTGGCGCGCGCATGCCGCGGGTGAGGGATCCGGCCCGCGAGGCGCGGGACCGCCTGCTGCGGCTGGAGCAGCGGGCCAAGGCGCGGGAGGAGGGCCAGGCGGTGGCCGAGGGCGTCGCCGAGACCGTGGCCCTGTCGCGGGCGCGGGGCTCGGCGATCGAGGCCCCGGCGGCTGGCCCCGGGCGCGGGGCCTATCGGCGGCAGGAGGGGCTGGCGTGGCTGGCGCGCAAGGGGCGGATCACCGCCGCGGCGCGGGCGGCAGGCGAGCGCTATGGCTGGGCCTATCGCCGCGCCAAGCTGGAGGGCTCGATCCGCTCGACCCTGGACGTGCGGCCCGGCGGCGGCTTTGCGGGCGCCCCGCCGCTGGAGGCGGTTCTGGCGCACGGGGAGGGGACGGAGCTGGCGCGGCGCAAGCTGGCCCAGTTCCGCGCCCGCCTGCTGCGCCAGCCGGACCTGGTGGCGGCCTGCGACCTGATCTGCGGCGAGGAGAAGACGCCGCGCGAGGCGACGGGGGACGAGCGCGAGGCGCTGCGGCTGGAGGCGGTGCTGAAGGTGGCGCTGGATATCCTGGCGGGGGAGGAGGGGCGTTGATGTTCGTGGTTTGTTCTTGACATTGGCGCGGGAATTTGGTAGGGTTCTGCCAAGATTGATGAGTGGGTCCCGACGCCCACTGTTCGCTGTCGAAGTCGTTCGCGTCGGTCTCGCTATCGAGGGGCGCTTTAGCTCCCCTTAGGATTGCGCTTTTGGCGAAAGGCCTTCTTGCCCGTATTTCGCGCGACCTCGGCGGCCTTGGCTTGTGAGCGGGCCGCATCGCCCGCCGCTTTGATGGCTTCGGGGGATACTGGGCCATCGGTCGTGACGACGCTTCGGCCAATGACCTTGCCCTTGCGACGGATCGTGGCGGTAACGCTCCCCATGCTTCATGATATCGGCACATTCCTGTCCGCGCGACTGTGCCGCGGCCTCATTTGGCAAAGCTAGGCGCAACGCTGCGCAAGCAGTGGCGGAAGTCCGGCGCCGGCAAGACGTGGCCCTCAGCGAGGTCCGCCTCGGGACGCAATCATCTTCTTGCTCGTCATCAGAGGGCTTGTCCCGGTGATCCATGAACGCCGATGCTGGTTGAAGAGGCGCGGCGCGGGTGCTGTGGGCGTCCTGCACCATCAGGTGTGCATGGGTGGCCGGGACAGGCCCGGCCATGACGAGCTTTAGTGATTCAAGGGGTTGTTGAGATTCGCCCGCTCACCCCACCCCGATCGCCCTCACCTCCGCGTCGGGATAGTTCGTGCCTTCGCCCATCTCGCGGTAGCGGGCGATGTCGGCGGTGCGGGCGGCGTAGGTGCGGTCCAGGACCTCGTAGGCGTCGGGGCCGAGGATCAGGCGGCGGGGCGGGTTGGGGTCGTCGACCACGGCGATCATGGCGGCGGCGGCCTTGGCGGGATCGCCCGGCTGGCGGCCGGCCTGGCCGTAGAGGAACTCTTCGATGGGGGCGATGACCGGGCGGTAGGCCTCGATCGGGGCCTTGGGGCGCATGTTCACGTCGCCGGCGAACTCCGTGCGGAAGTTGCCGGGCTCGACGAGGGTGGCGTGGATGCCGAAGGCGGCGACCTCGTCGGCGAGGGCCTCGGTCCAGGCCTCCAGGGCGAACTTGGAGGCGCAGTAGGGGCCGAAGCCGCCGATGGAGATCAGGCCGCCGATGCTGGTGAGGTTGAGGATGTGGCCGGCGCCCTGGGCGCGCATGGCGGGCAGGGTCGCGCGGGTCATCTCGGCGGCGGCGAAGAAGTTGAGCTCCATCTGGTCGCGCAGTTGGTCAGGGGCGAACTCCTCGACGGCGCCGAGCGAGCCGCGCCCGGCGATGTTGGCCAGGACGTCGACACGGCCGAAGCGGGCGAGGGCCTGGTCGATCCCCGCCTGGCGGGCGGCGGGGTCGGTGACGTCGAGGGCGAGGGGCAGCACGCGGTCGGGGGCGAGGGCCTGCAGCTCCGCCAGGCGTTCGCGGCGACGGGCGGCGACCACGGCGCGCTCGCCTCGCTCGATCACCGCCTGGGCCAGCGCCTGGCCGAAGCCGGCCGACGCGCCCGTGATGAACCACACCCGATCCTGTTTGGTCATGTATGCGCCTCCGCGATTGAGCCCGCTTCCCCGGTCGGAAAGAGATGGCGGCTGATCGGTGGAAGACAACCTGGGCGTTTGCGGAAGGCGGCGGCGCAGCAGCTGGCGCGCCCACTCTGCGCCTTACATCCCATGGGCGGAGCAGGCGGGCCCGCAATCTACCATGGGATCGAAGGGGCGGTCCCTTCCTGGAGGAAGGGCGCGGAAGGGGGCTGGGTGCGGCCTCACGGCGCTCTGCAGCCTTCCGCGGCGATGGAGGAAGGTCGGGGCGGCGGTGTGGCCACGGCGACGAGGCGATGGGCGCGGTTGGGGGCCGGCGCCGGCTGCATCGGCTGCATCTACGCGTTGCACACCACCACCCCGCCCTCCTCCATGGAGGAGGAGGTGCGGCGGCCCCTGGGAGCCGCCGCGATGGCGCTCGGAACGCCGGTCGGACCTCAGGCCGGCTGCGGCAGGCCGCCGTCGCGGCGGCGGCGTCGCAGGAGGGTGGCCGCGCCGCCGAAGCCGAGGATCATGAGCGCCCAGCTGGCCGGCTCGGGCGCGGCGGAGACGCGGGTGGCGGCGTCGTAGCTGACGACGCCGTCGTAGATCTTCAGGGTGTCGATCTGGCCGCCCAGGAACTCGCTGTAGCCGCCGAACTGGCGGCCGAGGCGGGTGTCCGTGCCGGTGTTGAAGTCTGTGACCTTGCCGGCGGTGAAGGCGGGCGCGGCGCCGTCGATGTAGAAGTTGAAGCCGTCGGCGCCGTTGGTGAGCAAGAGGTTGTGGAAGGCGCCGGCGCTGGGCAGGGCCACGCCGGGCGCGCCATGGGCGTCGGTGAGGCGGAAGCCCGCGCCGCCGTTCGTGCCGATGTAGAAGCCCGAGGCGCCGGAGAAGCCCTGGGAGATGATCTCGGCGATGCCGGCCTGGCTGGCGGCGATCTGGACCCGCAGCAGGACGGAGAAGTCCGCGCCGGCGTTCGGCACGATGTGCTGGCCGAACTGGACGTAGTCGTCGACGCCGTCGAGGTGCAGGACGCCGCCGGAGACGGCCGCGCCGCCCAGCAGCTGGCCGTCGGCGGAGCCGGCGTGGTCGATGACGTAGCCGCCGACGTCCGCGGAGAAGTCGTAGGCGTGGATCAGCGCCGCGGCGCTGGCGGGCGCGGCGGCCGCGAGAGCGAGCGCAGCGACAGCTGCGCCGGCGAAGACGATGGAACGCATGACAGGAACCCCCCAAGGACTGAACGCCGCCCCAGTCCGAGCGGCCCGGGGCGTAGCGCCAGGAAAGCGCGGCTGGCCGCCGCGCGCCTCCCCCGATCGGGGGTGCGGGCGCGGCGCATGGACCCTGGCTTTCCGTGCGCCGGCTGAGCATCCTGCGCGCGGCGACGCAAAGCGCCTGGAGACCCCATGGACCGCGACAGGCTGACGGCGTTCACCGACGGGGTGCTGGCCGTGATCATCACGATCATGGTGCTGGAGATGAAGCCGCCGCATGGGGCGGCGTTCGCGGACCTCGTGGCGCTGTGGCCGGTGTTCCTGAGCTATGTGCTGAGCTTCGTCTACGTGGCCATCTACTGGAACAACCACCACCACTTCTTCCACCTGGTGAAGGCGGTGGATGGCGGGATCCTGTGGGCCAACCTGCACCTCCTGTTCTGGCTGTCGACGATCCCCTTCGCCACGGCCTGGATGGGCGAGAACCACTTCGCCGCGGCGCCGACCGCGCTCTATGGCGGCTCGCTTTTGATGTCGTCGCTGGCCTGGGTGATCATGCAGGCGGCGATCATCCGGCGGCAGGGCCCGGACTCGCCCCTGGCGCAGGCCATCGGGCGGGACCTGAAGGGCAAGCTGTCGCCGTTCGTCTACCTGGGCGGCGTCGCCCTGGCCTTCGCCAGCCCCACGGCGGCGGACCTTCTGTACCTGGGCGCGGCGCTGGCGTGGCTGATCCCTGACCGCCGGGTCGAGAAGACCGTGCGCCGGGGCGGGGCGTCGGCCGGCTGAACCCTACCGCGGGCCGATCGCGCAGCAGCGGCGGCGGCCCGGTTCACACAATCTGTAAGGAGTAGAGCCATGGCCAGGAGTCCAGGGCGCAAGCGGGCTACGCGCAAGCTTCCGCCCGCCAAGCCGCGCGTGCAGTTTTCCGAAGCGCTGGGGGAGCGGATCTGCGAGGCGCTCTCCGCCGGGGTGCTGCTGGCCGAGCTGGCCCGGGATCCGCAGATGCCGGCGCGGTGCACGATCTACCGCTGGCGCGACCGCCATCCCGAGTTCGGCGAGAACCTGCGCATCGCCCGCGAGCTGCAGGGCGACGCCCTGGCCGAGGACGCGGTGCTGGTGGCCGACGCGGCGACGCCGCCGACCCTGGCGCAGGACAAGGTGCGGATCACCTCGCGCCTGGCCCTGGCGGCGCGGGCGGAGCGCGAGGCGGCGCGGGCGGATGCGCGGCTGGAGCGGGCGATGGCGCGGGCGGAACGGCTGGCCGCGGCCGAGCTCGCCCTGGCGGAGGCCGGCAAGCCCAAGGTGATCTACATCGCCATCCGCGACTTCGTGCCCGTGCGGACGCCGGACGGGCGGCTGATCACCCGGGAGATCCTGGCGGACGGGAGCCATATCGACCATGAGTGAGGCGTTCCGACTGCCGCTGACCTGGGTCCCGCGCGGCTACCAGGCCGAGCTCTGGAAGCACCTGCACGGGGGCGGGCGGCGGGCCGACGTGGTGGCGCACCGGCGCTGGGGCAAGGACGAGGTGGCGCTGCATTGGACGGCGGCCTGCGCCTCCACCCGCCCGGCCACCTACTGGCACATGCTGCCCGAGGCCTCGCAGGGGAAGAAGGCGATCTGGGACGCGGTGAACCCGCACACCGGGCGGCGGCGGCTGGACGAGGCCTTCCCCGAGGCGTTCCGCGCCCGCACCAGCGAAAGCGAGATGAAGATCGAGCTGGTCAATGGCGCGGTCTGGCAGGTGGTGGGCTCGGACAACTACGACCGGCTGGTGGGGTCCTCGCCGTTGGGGGTGGTGCTGTCGGAGTGGTCGCTGGCCAAGCCGCAGGCCTGGGAGTTCATCCGCCCGATCCTCCTAGAGAACGACGGCTGGGCGCTGTTCCTGTGGACGCCGCGGGGGCGCAACCACGCCACGCGGGCGTTCGAGAGCCGGATGCGCGATCCGGCCTGGTTCACCGCTAAGTCGCCGGCGACCGAGACGGACGTGTTCACGCCGGAGCAGCTGGAGCGGGAAAAGGCCGAGCTGGTGGCCGAGCTGGGGTCGACGGAGGAGGGGCTGGCGCGGTTCGCCTCGGAATATCTGGTGGACTTCGATGCGGCCACGCCCGGCGCCTACTATGCGAGCCTTCTCAATGACGCGGCGGGGGCGGGCCGCATCGGGGGCGTGCCGGTGGATCCGTCGCTGCGGGTCGACACCGCCTGGGACCTGGGCATCGACGACTATACGGCGATCTGGTTCTTCCAGCAGGTGGGGCGCGAGGTGCGGGTGGTCGACTATTTCGAGACCTCGGGCGAGGGGCTGCCGGCGGTGGTGGGCCAGGCGATCGCCGCCAAGGGCTACCTCTGGGGCGCGCACCACCTGCCGCACGACGTGATGGTGCGCGAGCTGGCGACCGGCCGCTCGCGCTACGAGACCCTGCGCTCGCTGGGGCTGTCGAACATCCAGGTGGGGACCGCCGCCGACCCCGAGGAGCGGATCAACGCCGGGCGACTGATGATCCCCATGTGCTGGTTCGACGCCGGGCGCTGCGCCCTGGGGCTGGAGCGGCTGCGCGCCTATCGCAAGCGCTGGAGCCGGGCGACGGCGAGCTATGCGGGACCGCTGCACGACCAGGCCAGCCACGGCGCGGACGCGTTCGGCGAGTTCGCCATGAACCGCCTGGGCGGGGCGGGGCCGCGGCGCGAGCCCGTCCGGCGGCATATGGGCGAACTCTCCTGGTTAAGCTGAACGGTTGAGAGGTCGTTAAGCGCGATCGGATACCGTTGGCATGTCGGGGGACGCCGTGGTGGGAGACCGCGGATGCCGGATTTCGTGCGGCACGCCCTGACGCTGGCTGAGGCCCATCCCATGGAGGCGGTGGCCCTGGCGGTCGTGATCGTCCTCTACCTCAACCTGATGACCTCGGACCCGCGGTCGTACTGAGCGCCCCTTGACGGCAAATATTACGCGTGTACCAATCAGTTTCTACAGATGTAAGAAACCGGGAGGATCGACATGCGTGGATCGAGATCGGCCGTGGCCGTGGCGACGGGGTTTGTGGCGGCGTTTGTGATGGCGGCGGGACGGGCGGTGGCGGAGCCCCTGACCTGGGCGCCGCCGGCAGAGCGCCTGTCGGTGCTTGGGGTGCTGGCCCATGCCACCGGGGCGGTGCAGGCGGCGTTCGCGATCCTGATCGCGGCGGCGGTGGCGGCGGTGGCCGTCTGGGCGATGAGCCTGGGTAAGGTCGGCGGCGGCGACGCCAAGGGCGTGGCGGTGGCGCTGGGCCGCCTGCGGATCGTGCGCTCCGGCGGGGCGCCGCTGGGCCTGCTGGCGGCGAGCTACACCCTGTTCGCCTGCTTCCTGGGCATGGCCAATGTGCGTCCCGCGCCGTCGCTGACCGTGCTGGCGCCCGGCTTCGCCGAGGCGGCGCTGGCGGTGATGCTGGGCCTCCTGGCGACGACGGTGGCGGTGGTGTGCGAGCGCCACCTGGAGGGCCGGATCCGACGCGCCGCCGCCTGATGACCGCGCCGCCGCCGATCACTGGAGGCCCGCCGATCACCGGGGCCGAGAGCCAGGTCATGGACGTGGTCTGGGCCGCGGACGGCGCCGGGGTGGGTGAGATCCTGGCGGCGGTGGGCCCCGCCAACGGCTGGGGCGAGGCGACCGTCCGCACCCTGATCCACCGGCTGGTGCGCAAGAAGGCGCTGTGCTCCGAGCGGCGGCGCGGCCTGGTGGTCTATGCGCCGCTGGTCCGGCGCGAGGCCTGGCTGACCGCCGAGAGCCAGGGCCTGCTGGACCGCCTGTTCGGTGGCCAACTCGCGCCCCTGGTAGCCCACCTGGCGCGCGAGCGGGTGCTGTCGCCGCAGGACCGGGCGCGCCTGCGCCGGCTGGTGGCAGAGCTGGATGCGGAGGAGGAGTGAGGGGGGAGATGTTCGTGTTTTGTTCTTGACATTCGGTCCGGATTTTGGTAGGTTTCTGTCGGCGTCGAAGAGTGCCCCGCCATCGGGGGCTGAGCCTCGGGCGTCTATGGCATGTCCACCGGCCTTGTCGTCATGACGAGCGCGGGCGCCACCTTTTGACTTCCTTGCTGGAGATTCGAGGTGCCTTCGGATCCGAAAGGTCCCTTTTCCGTGCCCGATCTTCTGGCTGAGGCCTGGAACGAGATGGTGGGGAAGAACCGCCTGCTCCAGGCGAAGAACGATCCGCTTGCGAACAGCGCCGCGCCGAACGCGAAGCCGCCGTTGACTGCGGCCGGGCCTGAGGATTCCCAGCGCGCGGCAGCGCGAGACTACGGCGCGCACTATCTGATGGACCTCGTGCCGCGAGGCGAAGGCACGACCAGCTACGACGCGAGCTATCGCAATGGCGACGGCAGCGGCCGATACTACCCGTCTGGTTGGAAGAAGCCGACCGAGCTCACCATCGACGAGGCGATCCGGATGGCGCCTGACATGACCCGGGCTGCTGGCAACTACGCGGTGGGTCTTTATCAGTTCAAGCCAGGTCTTCTTGCCGACGCAAAGCGGCGCATGAACCTGACGGGCTCGGAAGTCCTGACTCCGGCGATGCAGGACCGGATTATGCGCGATCGGCTCACCTATCGCGGCTATGATCGCTATCTCGCAAGCCCCAAGCAGCCCGCGGACCTAGCGAAGTTTCAAGACAACCTCGTCAACGAATGGCCGTCGTTGCCGAACTCCAACGCCGCGCCGCAATTCGACGGTGTGCGGACGCGTGTGCCGCGTGTGACTCCGATGGCGTTCCAGGCGGCGATTGCGCAGGCGGCGCAGGAGGCGGACCGAATCCGGGACAGTTACATCGACGCGGGCCAGGAACCCCCGCCGGGCGGCCGCTGGCGCTGAGCGCCCTAAGGTCGCGCGGGACGAGGGGACCGATAGCCGGCGGGCGGCTTGACCCAGCACTCCCAGCGGATGTCGCTGGAGCAGAGGGGAAGGTTCGGAGGCTTCACCGGCCTGTTGCGCTCTTGCTCGGCCAGCTGGCGCAGCCGGCGCTGGTCGCGGGGGTCGGCGAAGTCATTCTTCGCGAGATCGTCGGCCTCATAGGCGGGCAGCCATTCCAGCCTCTCGAGGCCCCGGGCCCGCCCGTCGACTACGGAGATCACCCTTACCATTCGTCCATCGCGTCGACGCGCGAAGAGGAAGTCGCAAGCGTAGGGACCGCAATTGTACACCTCGTGATAGCGGCGGCAGACCTCGGCGTGGCCGAAGCAGACATCGTCCTTGGCGTAGCCGCGGAAGGCGATCGGGCGAAAGCCCGCTGCGGCCAAGGCTGAGCGGACCGTGGAATAGGGTGTGAGCGGCCGCAGCTTGGGCAGGCCGTCGGCGGCGCGCGCCAGACTCGCGCTCGCACAGACCGCGACAAGAACGGCAGCGAACAGGCGCATGGTTGGCCTCCGACCGGAGGAAACTAGCGCGGGCTCAGGACGGACGCCAGGGATAATGTTCGTGATTTGTTCTTAATTCTCTCGGGCGATTGTGTACTTTGCAAATAGGCCAAGCTGAGGCGCAGGATCGGCGCGCCTGAAGGGGGGTGCGATGTTGACGGCGATCATTGTGGTGGCGCTGGCGGCCGACGACCTGGACACAGCGCGGCTGACAAAGGCCGAGGTGGCCTATCAAGATTGCCTGCTCGATGCCGCAACCAAATATGACGACCGCACGTCGGACGCCGCTTCGGTTAACCCCGCCGTCAGGCCTCCGGTACGTGAGGCGCTTACCGACGGCGCCCACCAGCGCGCGCGGCCCGCTCGGTGTCCTCGACGCCCGCGGCCGACCGGTTGGAATACTGGAAGTCGATCTCGGCCAGATAGCGGTGCAGATGCTTCTTGGGGCAGCGCTGATACACGCCGCGCATGCCGCGCTTGAAGATCGAGAACGAGCCTTCGACCGTGTTCGTGTGAACGAGCGGATGACTGCGCCCGCCGCCGCGGGCTGAGCTTCCGGCCTCCTTCACAGGCCTTGTGCTCAAGGGCTAGTAGCTGCTCATCGCCGCCGGGACGGGCGCGCTCCAGGCTGCGCGGCGCGGCAGTTCGTGACGACGGTCGCTGAGCAGGGCGGCAGCGGCTTGATGAAGCTGACGCGGCGTCCATCGGGCAGGCGCAGAAGGAGGCCGTCGAGATCGGTGGATTTCGCGGGTCTCGCGTCGGCGTAGCGAACGTGCCGAAGGCTGGGCGGCGCGTAGTCGTCCGGAACGCCCCGCGTGAAGACCAGCCAGTAGGCGTTGTCGGCACGCTGCCGGAACAGGAAATAGCACGCGGGCGCATCGGCGGCGCACGAGACCCGTTCGGGGAAGGCGCGGCAGATCCTGTCGGCGTCCAGGCAACGATCGCGGCCACCGTCGCCGTCGTCCTGAGCAAGCACCTTGATGGGCTCGAAGCCCTGGTCGATCAGCTGGCGTCGCGCTGCGGCATAGGCGGGCGCGCCGGCGATGTGCAGTGCGCGCGCCCTGGCGTGGGCGCCGCTGGCTGCCAGGGCGAACAGGCCGATGGCGATGAAGACTGCGCGCATTGTCGAGGCCTCCGAGGTCTCGAGCGTAGCGACCCCGGGGCTGGGCGTCAGGGAATTTGTTCATCGTTTGTTCTTGA
Source organism: Caulobacterales bacterium (assembly GCA_019510435.1). Taxonomy (GTDB): domain Bacteria; phylum Pseudomonadota; class Alphaproteobacteria; order Caulobacterales; family Caulobacteraceae; genus Phenylobacterium. The sequence continues at coordinate 169,380 of JAEKKJ010000007.1, forward strand.
CATTCGCGCGGGAATTTGAGAGAGTAATGCCAGCGTTGATGAGTGCGCGCGCCGCGGCGGGCTGAGGCTCTGGCGCTGCGACGTGGTTGGGTGGACCGGCGCTGATGGCGTGCGGGACCGCCGCCCGCCCGTCGTTCCACCTCTCGTTTCAAGCTGTTGTTTCACCTGCTGTTCAATCCGCTGTTCAATCCGCGGTTCAATCCGCCGGGCCTGCTCGCGCGGGCCCTTTGCCATGGGGCGTCCATCTTGTCCGACGACGATATCCTGGAGGTGGCGCGCGCCGCCTTCGAGCTGGCGGCTGACGCCGAGGCGGAGAACCGGCGCGAGGCGCTGGACGACCTGCGCTTCGCGCGGCTGGGCGAGCAGTGGCCCGACAAGGTGCGGCGCGAGCGGGAGCGGGAGGGGCGGCCGTGCCTGACCATCAACCGCATGCCGGCCTTCATCCGCCAGGTGGTCAACGACGCGCGGCAGAACAAGCCGGCGATCACGGTGCATCCGGTGGACGACGGGGCCGACCGCGAGACCGCCGAGGTGATGAGCGGCCTGATCCGCCACATCGAGCAGAGCTCGGACGCGGAGGTCGCCTATGACACGGCGCTGGATTTCGCGGTCACGGGCGGGTTCGGCTATTTCCGGATCAACACCCGCTGGGCCGACGACGACAGCTTCGACCAGGACCTGGCGATCGAGCGGGTGGCCAACCCGTTCTCGGTCTATGGCGACCCCGATTCCACGGCCGCCGACAGCGCCGACTGGAACACCGCCTTCGTCATCGACACCGTGCCCAAGGCGCAGTTCGAGGCGCGGTGGAAGGGCGCCGACCCGGTGGACTGGGAGGCCGACGACTACGGCCGGCTGAGCGGGCCGTGGCTGGACGGCGAGCGGGTGCTGGTGGCCGAATACTGGCGGCGCGAGGCGGTGAGCCGGACCATCCTGGCCCTGTCGGACGGCCAGGTGGTGGAGGAGGCGGTCTACAAGGCCCAGAAGGCCATGTTCGACGCCCTGGGGGTGTCGGTCGTGGGTCGGCCGCGGCAGACCGCGAGCCACAAGGTCACCCAGCGGATCCTGACCGGCGCCGAGGTGCTGGAGACCGTGGACTGGTCGGGCCGCTACATCCCGATCGTGCCGGTCTATGGCGACGAGGTGATGATCGACGGGCGCCGGCGGCTGAGGAGCCTGGTGCGGGACGCCAAGGATCCGCAGCGGATGTTCAACTACTGGCGGACGACCTCGACGGAGCTGGTGGCGCTGGCCCCCAAGGCGCCGTTCATCGGGCGGCGCGGGGCGTTCGAGACCGACAGCGCCAAGTGGGCGACGGCCAACACCCAGACCCATGCCTATATCGAGTACGACGGGCCCGAACCGCCGATCCGCCAGTCTTTCGCCGGTCCGCCGGCCGGGGCCATGCAGGAGGCGCTCTCGGCTTCGGACGACATGAAGTCGATCATGGGGCTGTACGACGCCAGCCTGGGCGCACGGTCGAACGAGACCTCGGGCCGGGCGATCATGGCGCGGCAGCGGGAAGGGGACGTCTCCACCTTCCACTACATCGACAACCTTAGCCGGGCGATCCGGCACGCGGGGCGGATCCTGCTGGACCTGATCCCGCGGGTCTATTCCAGCCCGCGGGTGGTGCGAGTGCTGGGGGCGGATGGCAAGACGCAGGGTGTGGGCGTGGGGGCGGCGCCTGGGGCCGCCGATCCGGCCGGGCCGCTGCGCAAGGTGGAGAAGGTCTATGACCTGACGGCCGGCCGCTACGACCTGACCGTGAGCTCGGGCCCCAGCTTCACCAGCCGCCGGGAAGAGGCGGCGACCCAGATGATCGAGCTGATCCGCGCCTATCCGGCGGCCGCGCCGGTGATCGGCGACCTCTTGGCGCGGAACCTGGATTGGCCGGGAGCCGACGAGATCGCGACGCGGCTTTCGGCCCTGTTGCCGCCACAGGTGAAGGGCGTGGCGCCGGGGGCGCAGCAGGCCCAGGCCCAGCTGGCCCAGGTGGGCCAGGCGCTGGCGGCGGCCAAGGCCGAGATCGCCGCCCTGCGCCAGGACCAGGCGAACGCGGCCCGCAAGCTGGAGATCGAGGCCTTCGAGGCCGAGACCAATCGGATGCGGGCGATGGGCGCGCGCACCGCCTGATGCGCCATCGGGCTCAGGCGCGGCGGAGGCTCCAGGCGCGAACGGCCTCGAGCGTGAGCTTGATGGCGCCGAAGAGGGCGCCGCCGCCGAAGGCGAGCGCCAGGCCGCCGGCGACCATGTCCAGGTCCTCGCGTCCCGGGCGGGTGAGTTCGATGCGCGCGATAACGGCCAGCAAGGCGAGGGCGAGGAGGAGCCAGACGACCGCGCCGGCCACGAGCAGGCGCAGGCCGCGACCCGCGGCCCGCATCGGCGGCCAGTCCATGGCGACGATGGCGAAGGCCCCGGCGCCCCAGACGTAGAAGAACGGGAAGGCCACGCTGAGGCCCTGGCGACTGAGCAGCCAAAGCCCGGTGGGTGGCAGGAACAGCAGCCAGGGCGCCGCGCCGAGCGCCAGCACCGCGGCCGCCCGGGGCGAGCGGTTTCCACCGGCGCGCCAGGTCCGGAAGACCATCCAGGGCGTCATCAACGCCACGCAGAACGCCCAGAGCGCGAACGTGCCGCCCAGCAGCTCGCCGTCCTTCTGGAAGAGGGCGACGGGATAGAGGGCGATCGGCAGCAGCGCCACACGCTCCAACCGGGAATCGGCGTCCGACGAGACGGCCGCGGGCGGCGGCGGTTCGAAATAGTTCTTCATTTGTTCAAGGCTACCGCATTCGCGGCAGCCGACAAGACTGTGGGAGGGGCGTTTGCCGCAATATCGGTCTGAAACGGCCAAGGAGCCGTCCGAGCTGGTCGGCGGAGGCATGCTGGAGACCGGCGGCAAGCTGATGGGCGCCGGCGCCGAGCACATGCTGAAGGCCGCGCCCAAGGCGACCCGGTTCGTGCTGAAGCGCGTCGCGGGGGCGCCGGGCTATGCCTATGACATCACCAATGTGTTGACCGCGAAGGACAGGACGCGCGCGCTGTTCGGGCTTGCAGGCGAAGCGGCCGGCGGATTTGCCGGCGGCGCCCTGGGCGCGGCCGCGGGCGGCGTGGCGGCGCCTATCGGCGCGGTGCTGGGCTCGGCGGCGGGCGACGAGCTGGCCACGGAATTCTACGACGACCACCAGGCCGCCATCCGCCGCGCGCAGGACGCCACCAGCCAGTGGATCGCCCAGCGGCAGGCGGACGTGCGCCGCAAGCTCGGCCTGTGACAGCGCGACGCGACCGCATCGAAATCTCCACAAGGGAATGATCATGGACAAGGCCCAAGAGACCGACGACGCCGCGCATGAGGCGGCGGACACCCTGCCCGACGGTGCGGACGAGGCGCCGGACGACGCCTTCGAGGTGGAGCTGGACGGCCAGGTGCACAGCCTGCCCGGCGCGCTGAAGGGCGCGTTCCTGCGCCAGGCCGACTATACCCGCAAGACCCAGGAGCTGGCCGAGCACCGGCGGGCCCTGGAGGCGGACCGCCAGGCGCTGGCGGCCCATGCCCAGGACCTGGCGAACGGCCGCGAGGATCGCCTGCGCCTGGCGGCCCTGGACCATCAGCTGGCGGAGCTGCAGGGCGTGGACTGGAAGGCCTATGCCGCACAGGACCCGCACGGGGCGCAGGCGCTGTGGGCGCGGTTCCAGGCGATGGCGGAGGCGCGCGAGCAGCTGGCCCAGGCCGTGGCCCATGCGCAGGAGCGCGATCATCTGCACGCCGCGCGCAACCACGCACAGAAGATGGCCGACACCGGCCAGGCCTTGCGGCGGGAGATCGACGGCTGGTCGCCGGAGGTCGCGGCCAAGCTGGTGGACTACGCCCAGGCGTTCGGCATCCGCCCGGACGAACTGGCCCAGACGGCCGACGCGCGGCTGTGGAAGCTGCTGCACAAGGGCTGGCGGGCCGATGCGGCCGGGCAGGGTGCGGCCTCGGGCGCGGCCGTCGCGGTCCGGCCGGCAGTGACCTTGGCCGGGAGCGGGGCCGGGGCGGGTGGCGTCCGGGACGAGCTGGGCACCAAGGAGTGGATGCGCCGGCGCAACGACCAGCTGGCGCGGGCGCGCTGATGGCCAGGTTCCTGGATCTTCCGCCCGGCTCGGGCACGGCGCTAAGCCCGCCGCTGTTCCTGACGCCGCCAGAGCAGGCCTCGCTCGCCCGCGCCCCGCGATATCCGCCGCGCCAGGGCGCAGTTCGGCTGGTGTCCACCGCGCCGGGCTGCCCGCCCGCCCAAGGGCTTCCGGCGCGGGGCGCCGGGACCGATGTCACCGTTCGGGCCTATCCCGTCCGCAACGTGGGGGGGAGGGCCGACCACATGTACGTCACCTTCGACGATGGCTCGAACCGGTTCATCGCGCGCGGTGGCCCTTCGGCGGACGGCGCGGGCATGCTGGGCGGCCTGCGCGCCGACAACCTGACCGTGACGGGGCGTGTCGACCCCGCCGACCGTAGTCCGGACGCGCGCGGCGGCGGACGGCTGATGTTCGAGGGGTTCCTTCCCGGGCAAAGCGCTGTGGAGGCGGTCCAGCCCGCAAAGGATCACGCCGCCGGCGTGAACCGCGGGCGCAACGACTATCGCCGCGACTCCTCGTCCAACAGCTTTGCGGCCGATGTGGTCGAGAGCCTGTTCGGTTGCCGGGTCGGTGACGATCGGACCTGGGGCGGTGACACTGTGCTTCGCGAGGACGCCCCGGGCCTGCGCCAGCCTGACCTTCAGGCGTTCAAGGATCCGCGGTTGTTCTGATCCCCGCGACGCTGGCCGTCCAAGGACGCCTGGGACATGCGCATGAGAATGACCACAGCGCCCAGGCCAGAGGCGATCAGCAAGGCCGTCGTCGGCCCGGCCACGGTGAGGAACCCGAGGACCGCGGTATCGTCCTTGCTGGCGTCGGCGAAGGCCGAAACCAGCAGGACCAGCGGAGCCACGGCCGGAACCCAGACCGCGAGCAGGGCCCGCCAGAGCGGAGGCTGGCTGCGGGCCGCGGCGATCACCCACCAGATGGCCCCCGCGCCGTAGGCCGCCGCGCCCCAAGTGGGCGACCCGAACCCGGCCCACGCGAGCGCGGCGCCGGCGGCGAGCGCAAGCCCAGGTCCAATGTAGTGTCGCATCGCGGCGCGTCCTGGCGGCGTTCTTTAATTGTTCTAGCCGAGCTGCAATCTGGCCGCAAGCGCCGCGGACTCCGCAACCGGAGCACTCCGCCGCGCCGCCGCCCCCCGCCCGAACACGCCCGGCGATCCGGCCTCGTGCGGACCTGAACCCCAACCCATTCACAAGGACCCAAGATGGCCAACTCCATCCTGACCGCCACCGCGGTGACGCGGGAGGCGCTGCGCGTGCTGCACCAGAAGCTCAACTTCGTGGGCACTATCACGCGCGACTACGACGACAGCTTCGCCCGCCAGGGCGCCAAGATCGGCGACACGTTGAAGGTTCGCCTGCCGAACCAGTACGTGGTGCGGACCGGGGCGACGCTGGGCAATGGCGGCACGCTGAACGACACCACCGAAAGCTCGGTGGACCTGAAGGTGCAGACCCAGAAGGGCGTCGACCTGAACTTCACCTCGGTCGACCTGACCATGGCCCTGGACGACTTCTCCGAACGCATCCTGGAGCCCGCCATGAGCGTGCTAGCCGCCAATATCGAGGCGGACGCCATGAACATGTACCGCGACGTCTACAACCAGGTGCACAACGTCGGCGCCGCGGCGAACTTCGCCAAGGTGCTGCAGGGCCGCAAGCTGCTGGTGGACAACCTGGCGCCGCTGAACGGCCGCACGTGCAACCTGAACACCCAGGACAACGTGGACATGGTCAACGACCTGAAGGGGCTGTTCAACGACCAGTCGACGATGGGCAAGCAGAACCGCGAGGGCTACCTCGGCCGCACGGCCGGGTTCGACTTCATGGAGAACACCCTGTGGCCACGCCAGGCGTCGGGCACGGACACCGGCACCCTGCTGGTCAGCGGCGCCGGCCAGACCGGCTCGACGGTCACGGTGACCAACCCGTCGTCCAAGACGCTGAAGGCCGGCGACGTGATCACCCTGCCGGGTGTGAACCGGGTGCACCCGGAGACCAAGGCGGACACCGGCCTGGCCCAGCAATTCGTGGTGACGGCCGACGTGGCCACGAACGGCACGGCGATCCCCATCTCGCCGGCGATCGTGACGAGCGGGGCGCTGCAGAACGTGACGGCCTCGCCGACCACCGGCCAGGCGATCGGCAAGGTGGCCGGGGCGGGCGTCAACTACGGCGTGTCGCTGGCCTACCAGAAGGGGGCCTTCGCCTTCGCCACGGCGGACATGGTGATGCCGCACGGCGTCGACTTCGCCAGTCGCGAGGTGTTCGACGGCGTCTCCATGCGGATCGTGCGCCAGTACGACATCAACAACGACAAGTTCCCGTGCCGTCTGGATGTCCTCTACGGCTACAAGACCATTCGGCCGCAGCTGGCGTGCCGCCTGGCCAATAACTAGCGGGCGGGCGGCCGGGCGCACTGCGTCCGGCCGCCGCCACAGCAACGGGCCCTGCCGGCCCCGAGAGAATTTCCGAACCCCTCCAACGGCCGCGATCCTGCGGCTGCGGGCTGCTGCGCGGCCCTATCCGGATGCCCCACATGGCGATCACCACCTATGCCGAGCTGCAGGCCGCGGCGGCGAACTGGCTGGTTCGCGCGGACCTGACCGCGCGCATCCCCGAGTTCATCTCCCTGGCCGAGGCGCGGCTGAACCGCGAGCTGCGGGTGCGGCTGGCGGAGAGCGAGGCGGCGCTGACCACCGTGGCCGGGGCGCGCACCCTGCCGCTGCCGGCCGCCTTCGCCGAGGCGCTGGCGCTCTGGATCGTGTTGCCGGAGGGGCGGCTTCCGCTGCGGTTCATGGAGGCCAGCTTGATCGGCGCCTCCTCGCTGCAGGGCCGGCCGCGCAGCTGGGCGATCGACGGCGCGAACCTGGCGTTCGAGCGGCCGTGCGACCAGGCCTATGGGCTGGTGCTGCGCATGCTGCAGGCGTTCGCGCTGTCGGACGCGGCGCCCACCAACCCGCTCCTCGCCGAGGCGCCGGACGTCTATCTGTTCGCGACGCTGTCCGAGGCGGGCCCCTTCCTGCGCGATGGCGACCTGGCCGAGGCCTACGAGGCCAAGCTGGAACGCGCGATCGCCGCGCTGAACGCCAAGGACGCCCGCAGCCGGGCGCCTCGGACCCTAGGCAGCGAACTGTCCGACCTGATGCTCAAGAGGAGTTGCTAGATGCTGGTTCCCATCGGACCGGAGGTTCCCGCCGCGGTGCGCGGCGTGCTGAAATCCCTCCACGACGCGGTCGGCCGCCTGCTGGCGCCGGGCGCGCCCACGGCCCTGTTCGCCACGGCCCAGGCGGGGCTGCCCCGCGCGGCCGACCATCCGCGCACCCTGGCGCTGGTGACCGACCTCAACATCCTGGCCCACTCCGACGGCGCCCACTGGATCCGCCAGGACACCGGCGCGGTGATCGTCTGATGCCGTCCTCCTGGTCCCCTTCGCTGCGCTTCGAGCTGCAGTTCACCGGCGAGAACATCAACCTGTGGGGCGAGAAGCTGAATGCGGTGCTCGGCCATGCCGACTACGCCGTGGCCGGCTGGCTGACCAAGCCGCTGACGGGCGCCACCGCGCTCAGCACCGCCAACGCCGGCGACGACGAGGCGCGCGCGGCGATGATCAAGTTCACGGGCGGGGCGGGGCCGTTCACGGTGACCCTGCCGCCAGTGAGCAAGGCCTATCTGGTCTGGAACGCCTGCGCGGGCCCGGTGACGCTGACCACGGGCGCGGGCGGCGCCGTGACGATCGACGCCGGCGACATCGTCTGGACCGCCACCGACGGCGGCGTGGTGAAGACGCCCGGCTACGGCGGCGCCTCGATCAAGGACTGGGTGTCCGGCGTGGCCTGGTCCTACAACGCCGGCGCCTTGCCCGCCCAGGCCGGCAACGCGGGCAAGTTCGTCAAGACCGACGGGACCACCGCCAGCTGGCAGCCGGTCGCCGCCGCCGACCTTTCCGACTACGCGACCGCCGTGAAGGGCCTGGCCCTGGCGTTCGCCGTCGCCCTCTAGAAGGAGATCCGACCATGGCGGTGACCGCCAACAGCATCATCACGCCCCAGACGCCGAAGTCGAACGTGGTCAACCTGACCACCGCCAACTCGAGCTATGGGACCAGCCCCACCAACAGCCAGCTGCTGGTCACCGCGGGGCCGAACGGCGCGCGCCTGACCAAGCTGCAGGCGATTCCGTGCGCCAGCGTCGCCACGGCGAACCAGATCCAGATGTTTCGGGACGCGGGCACCGCGGGAGCCTCGAAGTTCTTCTCCGACAGCGCCCTGATGGCCACCTACGCCATGGCCCAGACCACGGAGGCGCCGACGACGGACTTCGGCTACTCGGACGACAATCCGCTGATCCTGCAGCCGAACGAGCGGATCTACATGGCCGAGGGCCAGTCGGTGAGCGTCAACGCCGTCGCCGAATGGGCGGACTACTGATGGGGCAGAAGCTTCGAGGCCTGCTGGGGCAGAGCCTCACGGGCGTCCGGCGCAAACCGGGGCTGGAGGTGGATACGTTTCCGCCGGGGACCTACACGTGGACCTGTCCCAGGTCGGGGTTTTATCGGTTCGTGTTGTGGGGATCCGGTGACACTCTAGTGGGCGGAATAGCCGGAGGTAGCGGTGCCTACGTGGAGAAAGTAGCGTTCGTCGCGGCGGGGCAGAGCGTTGCGCTGGTCGTTTCACTGAGCGCACCGGCGGGTGCCAGTTCAGCCACGTTTCCTAACGGCGCTGTTCTGACCGCGGGTTCTGCAAACGCGAGTGTGGGCGGGACTGCGAGCGGGGGAGATTTCAATCTAAGCGGCTCCAATGGCACTGCGGGCGGCAGCGGGCAACCTGGCGGAAACGGCAACGGAACGGCAGGTGGTTCAGGCACTGCCGATGCAGGCACTGGCGGCGCAGCTGGAGCGCCGGGTCGTGTCACTCGGATTGGTGTCTTCCGAGGAGGCAACGGAAATAGTCGGGGGGCGGCGGCCGGCTCTTCTTCAGCTCAAGCCGGTTCAGGCCTTTGCGTTATTGCGCGCCAATTTGATGGTTCGATTTAGGTCCGGCGATAGATAGTCAAGCTGTCTCTTCGATCGTACAGGCGAGGCAGGGCCACGCGCTGTAGAATATTGAAATCGTGCTCAAGAAGCTCGAAGAGCGAAGTTGAGCCTGCAATTCCATCTGGGGGCTCGGCAATTATCGCGAAGAGTCTTCTTAGCCGAAGAGCGCCAACAGCTTCGAAGCACCATTCGGCCCCCTGTGTCGGCCACGAGCAGAAGACCGCCCTGTCCGGATAGCGCTCGACCGCTTCTACCGCGCCGAGCTGTTCCACGGGCGCATAGGCGGCGACTTCGAAGCCATGTTCGCCGACGCCGGATGGGGCAAGGTCCGTGGCGATGATGTCGGCGCCGGCGGCCGACAGCAGGGCGGTCCAGTAGGCGGAGCCGGCGCCGATCTCCACCAACGGGGAGAGTTCCACAAGGGCGGCGACCGCCTCGGCGCAGGGGACGGAGAAGCCCCAGACCTGGTTGAAGGCCCAGCGCAGGTCCGGGCGCCCATCGATCTCGAGCGTGGCGCGGGGCGGCGGGGCGCCCGTGGCGACCCATTCGGACATGCCCGCCAGGGGACTCTGCGCGAGCAGGGTTCGAAAATGCTCGTGGAGGCGCTGACGCGCCGTCATCACAACCTGGTCGGTGCTCATGGATGGGCTTCTAGCAGACGAGATTTGAGCCACACACGGCAGAAGGCGCCGCGCGACTATATCGCGCCGTCCAAAGCCGCCAGCACGGCATCAATGGCTCCGTGCCAGTCGCCCTGGGAGGGTTGGCGGATCAGGCGCAGCGAGGGGTACCAGGCGGCGACGCCGGGGGCGGCTTCTCGCCAGCGCCAGTCGGCCTGGTCTTTCTGGAGCAGAACGAAGCCGGGCTTGCCGAGTGCGCCGGTGAGGTGCGCCACGGAGGTGTCGATGGTGACGACGCAATCGAGCCCCGCCACGATCTCGGCGGTCTCCCGAAAGTCGCGCACGCCGGTGTCTTCGGGCTGCAGGCTGATCGCGCCCGGCAGGTCGAGGAGTCGCTGGGCGAGGGAGGCGGGCAGGCTGCGGTTCGGGTCCGGGCGATCGTTGCCCTTCCACATGACGCCGATGCGGCCGCCGCTGGGACGCGGCTGCGCCGAGAGGTAGGGGCAAGGAACGGGGCTGACCCACTGCGGCAGGCTGAGTGGGAGCGTCCAGTAGTCGAACTCCGGCGAGACGGAGACCGGGTCGGTGCGCGGGACGATGGTGGCCGGGAAGCCCTGGAAGAGGGGCGCCAATTCGGGCCACGTCACGAGCGTGACCTGGGCGGCGCGCACGAGAGGGACAAAGCGCGCGGCGAAGATCTGGTCGCCGAGCCCCTGTTCGACCCAGATGAAGAGGCGTTTGCCGTCGAGCGGTTCGCCCTGCCATTCGGGGAAGCCGAGCCGGTTGGCGAGGGAGTTCCGGCGTTCGTCACGCGCCTGATAGAGGCGCCAGCCCTCGGCGTCGCGTCCCAGGCAGAGGTAGACGTTTCCGAGGTTCAGGCGGGCGTGGGTGAAGCCGAGCGCCAGGGCCTGCTCATAGGTGCGCGCGGCCTCGGCCGGATTGCCGGTTCGCCACAGGCGGTTGCCCAGGTTGAAGAGCGCGATCGGGTCGGCGGCGCTGGCCAGGTCTTCGCCCATAGGCTCAGTCTAGCGGCGGAGTCGCACGCCAGGCGAGCCCTGGGGCGGCGAGGAGCCGAGGGCTGGAACCGGCATCAACCCAGCCGGACCGCGCCGACCTTGGCCAGGATGCCGGCTGTTCGCACGACGGCAGCAGCCTGGAGGTTCAGCTGTGCGGCCGCTTGCGCCACGGTGACGTCGCTTGCGGCGATCAGGGCGAACAGGCGCTGCAGGAGGCTCTTGGCGGACGGAAGATCGCTGAACAGCATGCTGGCCAGGGCCGCGTCGAGGCCCGCGGTCGTCGCGCCGGGCGCCAGGCTGAGCCGGGTGGCTTCGCCGATGCGCGCCGTGGGGTAATGGCCGAACGCATGGAATGGGTCGAGGCGGGCCGAGCCCTCCTGAGGCGCCCGCTGGAGCCGGCCGGCGGTGTCCGGGTCGGCAGCCGCGGCGGCGCGGCGGGCGTTCAGCTCGCCCCAGAGCGCCTGGTACTGGCGATAGACCACGGCCCAGTCGTAGACCTCGCGGGCGCGGCGGCGGCCAGCCTCGCCCAGGCTGCGGCGACGATCGGGATTTTCGACGAGGCCGCAGAGCACTTCGGCGAGCTGGTCGAGGTCGACCGAAGTCGTAGTCGCCGCGTACCAGCAATAGTAGTCGTAGCTGACAATGCCGATCTCATGGCCGCGCGCGAGCGGCGCGCCGCAGCCGTGAGCGGGTGACCAGGTGCGGATGCGGTAGCCATCGACGCCGTCGCGGATGGTGTCCTTGTAGCCGTCCCAGTCGGTGACCACGACCGGCAGGCCGGCCGCCATCGCCTCGATCGGCGTGAGGCCGAAGGTCTCCTGGATGTTGTCGGAGAGCGAGACGAAGAGATCGGCCGCGGCCCAGGCGTGGCCGCGGGGGATCGGATCGCGCCCTTCGACGAACCGGACGTCCACGTCGGGGGCGAATTGGGCCGCGCCGTCGGCGAACGCCTTGGCGACCGCGTCGTTGGGGGACCAGCCGCACATGAGGAGCGCGATCCGCTGGCCGGTGCGCCTGGCGGCGGCCTGGAGGCCGTGGAACATCGGGTAGGGGTGGGCCTTGGCGTGGAACACCAGCCGGCCGACGAAGAGGGCGGTGACCTGGTCGGGCGCGAGGCCCAGGGCCTCGCGGCCTGCCGCCCGCGCCTCGGGCGTGATGGCGTAGTCGTCGCAGTGGACGCCGAGCGGGATGATCGGCAGCTGCGGCATGGGGATGGACACCGCCGGGCCGAAACGCCAGCGCAGGTAGTCCGTCTCGGCCTCGTGAACCCGGCGGATGGTCTCGACCACCGATGACGAGGTGCAGACCAGGGCGTCCCACGGCTCGACCGGCTCGCGCAGCAGGCCGACGATCTCGTCCATGGAGCCGGCGCTGGCGGTGGTGTGAGTGACGCCGCAGAGCGAGAAGGCGGCGGGTCCGCTGCGCAGGCGCAGGCGCGAATGGGTCGCGACGGTGATGTCCGCCAGATAGAGCACGCCGACTTCGCCCACGCGCGAAATCTCGTCGGCCGGGATGGCGACGATCGGTGCGGTCGGGTCGATCTCCTGGACGATCTTGTTGAAGCCCGACGCCAGCTGGGCGGTGCGCACCAGCCCGTAGACGGAGGCCTGGCCCCGCGCCTGGACCGCCGCCTTGAGGAAGCCATAGCCGGCCGCCTGGCGGCCCATGAGCTTGGGCTTGGCCATGTCGTAGGCGTCCGGCTCGGCCCGGACGACCGCAGTGGCCGGGACTGGGGAAGAAGGCTCTGACACGGGGCTCCACGGCGTCTGCTGCGAGGGCCGGATCAATGCGGCGTTCGCGCCGCCGACACAAGCCGCGCGCGCGGCGTCAGCGAGAGCAAGATGAAGATACCCCTCGAGCTACCGCCGGGGCTGAACGGCGATGACACCAGCTATGGGGCCGCGGGCCGTTGGGCCGACGGGTCGAACGTGCGGTTCAGGCTGGGCCGTCCCGAGACGATCGGCGGCTGGGAACGGCTGATGAGCGAGCCGCTGACCGGCGTCTGCCGGGCGGTGTTCCCCTGGACCGACAACGGCGGCGTCCTGAACGTGGCGTTCGGGACCCATTCGAAGCTGCAGCTCTGGCGCGGCGGGGCCCTGTTCGACGTCACGCCGGCCAGCGGGTTTGCGGCGGGCGCGATCGATGGGGCGGGCTCGGCGGGCTACGGCACCGGCGGCTATGGCGTGGGCGGTTACGGCCTTTCCTCGGCGTTGGACTATTTCCCGCTGACCTGGTCGTTCGGCGCCTGGGGCCAGCAGCTGCTGGCCAGTCCGCGGAACCAGACGATCTTCGCCTGGACCAACAACACCGCCCAGCCGGCGCAGGCCCTGGCCAACGCGCCGGCCAACGTCACCCACATGCTGGTGGCGCCCCAGGACGGCGGCTACCAGGTCTTCGCCCTGGGCTGCAACGAGGAGGTCTCGGGGGTCTTCAATCCCCTGTGCATCCGCCACTCGTCGATCCGCAACAACACGGAATGGAGCACCAGCGCGTCAGGGTCGACGGCGCGGGAGTATGTGCTGACCGGCGGGGGCCGGATCGTCGCCGGGCGGATGTGCGGGCCCTACATGTTGGTCTGGACCGGCGACGCCCTGTTCCTCGGGGCGTTCGTGGGCGCCCTGAACCAGCCGTGGCGATTCGAACGGGTGGGGCGCAACTGCGGCCTGATCGGGCCCAATGCGGCGGTGGTGGTGGGACAGACGGCCTTCTGGGCCAGTCCCGACCGCCAGTTCTACCGCTATTCGCCCGGCGGCCAGCCGGAGCCGGTCACCTGTCCCATCCGACGCGATTTCGCCGAGGAGTTGGCGGCGAGCCAGGGCGACAAGGTGGTGGCCTCGTCCAACGCTGAGTTCGCCGAGGTGAGGTTCGATTACCCGGACCGCCGCGACGGCTATGAGAACAGCCGGTTCCTGGCGGTGGCCGTGGACGGTCCCGACGCCGGCGCATGGCACCGCGGGCAGATGGCGCGGACAGCGTTCGTAGACGCCGGGCCTTCGGCCTATCCGATCGGGGCTGCGTTCGACGGTTCGGTGTTCCTGCACGAAAAGGGGCGCTCGGCGGACGGATCCAGCTTCGCCTGGTTCGTCGAGACCGCGGACACCTACCTGGATCCCGAGCGGACCTTGCTCGTGCGGGGCCTGTGGCCTGACTTCAAGGACCAGATCGGGCCCGTGACGGTGAGGCTCGCCGCGCGGCTGCATCCGCAGGACAGCGGCCAGCCGCCGGCCGCAGTGGCCATGGCCCCGGGCGAGCCCAAGGCGGACCTGTTGGCCAGCGGTCGGGTCTTCCGCATTCGCTTTTCGGGCGAGAGCGCCCCCACCGGCTGCCGGATCGGCAAGCCCGTCTTCGACGTCGCGCCCGCGGGGCTCGGCTAACCGCTAGTTTCAGCAGGAGATTGCAGAATGCCCGACCTTGGGCTGTCGTTCGGCGGCAGCGCCGAACACAGCAACACCTCGTCGAACTTCAATTCGAACTCGAACACGGTCGCGAATTCGAACAGCAGCTCGATCACCAACACCAATCAGAACGGCACGTTTCACAACACCACCTCTCCGGTCGTGCCGGAGTGGGGCTCGTCGCTGGTGCAGGGCGCGGCCGGGCGGGTCGGCGGCCTCTTGAACCTCAATCCGGAGAGCCTGGTGGCGCCGGAGAACGGGCTGCAGCACCAGGCCATCGCCAACGCCGGCGGACTGGGTAACCTGGAGTTCAACTATGACAAGGCCGCCGACCTGACGCGCGGTGCGGGGGACACCTCCTGGCTGCACCCCTTCATGACCAGCGCAGCGCCATCAGCGGCGGCTGGGCAGGCGTCCAGCTATCTCAATCAGTACATGAACCCCTACCTGAACCAGGTGGTGGATTCGAGCGCGGCGGACTTCGACGCGCACGCCGGCCAGGTGCGCGCGCAGCAAGCGCTGGACTTGGCCGGCTCCGGGGCCTTTGGGGGTTCGGGCGCCGCCCTGACCCAGAGCATGACCGAGGGCGAACTGGCGCGGGCGCGCGCCTCCACGCTCTCGGGCCTGCGTTCGCAAGGCTTCAACACCGCGCTGGGCGCGGCGGCGGGCGATGCCGATCGCAGCACCCAGGCGGCCATCACCAACGCCCAGCTGGGCCTGCAGAACCGCGCGCAGCAGGCCGGCTTCGGCTTCCAGGGCCAACAGCAACAACTGCAGGCCGCCAACCAGCTGGTGCAGCTGTCGAACGCCCACGACGACAACGCCCGAGCCAACATCGCCACCCAGGCGAACATGGGCGGCGTGCTGCGCGGCATCGACACCGACCTGCGGCAGGCGCCGGTGACCAACACTCAGCAGGTGGTGGCGATGCTAAGTGGCCTGCCGATCAACCTGTTCGTGGGCCAGGACGCGCAGGGCCAGTCCTCGCAGACCGGGACGAGCAACACGGACACCACTGCCAACGAGAACAGCACGACCACGACCAGCGGCTCGAGCCAGAGCAAGAGCAGTGGAACGACCGTGAAGGCCAACGCTGGCCTGACTGTTCCGGTGGGCTGATCGCTTCGTCGCCGCCAGGAGACCTCAATGACCACGCAATCCGAACGCCTGGCCGCTGTGGAGCAGCGGCTGGGCGACCACGAGGCGCGCTGCGAGGAGCGGCTCGCCGAGATCAAGGCGACCTCGGCCTCAACCCTGCGGGCGGTCGAGGGCCTCAAGGGCAGGGCCTGGGGCGTGACCGCAGCTCTGCTGGCCTGGGCGCTGGCGCAGCTGTGGAGCGCCAATGCGGTCCGCATCGAGCGGCTCGAGGCCCGGGCGCCCCATACGCAGGAGGCCATCCGTGTCGCCGCCCGTTGAGGTCCGCTGGTTCTGGCGGCGCGTCTACACCTATGCCGCGACACTGCTGAACAGCGCGGGCGTGACGGCCATCATCTGGCGCATCAATGACGCCGAGGCGCTGAAGTGGCTGGGGCTGGCGCTGGTGGGCGCGAACGTGGCGACCGCCACCCTCTATCTAGCCGGCGCCACCGTGACCGACTGGGCCAAGCTGGCCGCGGCCGCCCGCCACGCCGCCGACTGATCCGAACCCTCAGGAACATCGACATGACCACACCGCTATCGGCGCACTTCGCGCTGGAGGAACTCGCGTGCACACAGCATCGCGAGATCGACAATCGGCCGCCGCCGGACGTGGTGGCGGTGCTGCGTTCGACCTCGGCGCGCCTGGAGGAGGTGCGCAGGCTGCTGGGGGACCGGGTGATCTCGGTGTCCAGCGGCTATCGCTGCCCGCAGCTCAACCGGGCCGTCGGCGGGGCGCGAGCGTCCGCCCACCTCACTGGCCACGCGGTCGATTTCAACTGCTACAGCTTCGGCGATCCCCAGGCGGTGTGCCGGGCTATCGCGGGCTCGGACCTGGCCTTCGACCAGCTCATCGAGGAAGGCACGTGGACGCACGTCTCCTTCGATCCGCGCATGCGCCGGCAGGTGCTGACGCGCCGCGCCGGCGGCGGATACGAATTGGGGCTGCCGTCGTGATGCCGCGCACGATCGCAGCCCTGGTCGGGCTGGGGGCCGTGCTGGCGGCAGCGCTCGGTCTCTACTGGAAGGGCCGGCTCGAGGGCGCGGCGGGCGAGCGTCCGAAGGTGGAGGCCGCGGTCGCCCAGGCCGCTGTCGCGGGGCTGGAGACCCGCGGCGCGGCCGAGAGCGCCCAGCGGGTCGAGGTCGTGGTCCGCCAGCGCGAGGACGCCGTCCGCAGCGTCGCGCAACTCACTGAAGCCGCCCTGAAATCGGAGGACGCCCATGCGCCTTTGGATCCCGCTCGCGTCAGCCGCCTGCGCGCTGACGACCAGCAGCTGTGCCGCGCTGCGCCCGACCTTGCCGGCTGCGCCGAGGGTGGACATGCCGGCGGAGGCGAGCCGCCCGTGCGACCTCTACCGTCTGCCGCCGGCGCCGACCCAGGCCGACCTTGAGGTCGGCTACGCCACGCGCGGCGCGCAGATCCTGGCCTGCGACGCGGCCCGGCGCCTGGCGGTGCAGACCCATGAGGCGGAGCATGAGCTGGAGGACGCAGCGCGCGGTAAGCGGCGGGGAGGTATCAGCCGCTAGCGGTCGGGCCGGGCGGCGCGTTCTGCCTCCGCCAGCCGCCGGACATAGCCAGCGATGTCCGCCGGCCAGGCGGTGACCAGGGTGTCGAAGGCCGCGTCGTTCGCGGCGAACAACGCCCGGGAAGCCTCCTCGAAGCCCGGAAGGTCGCCCGCGAGCGCGGACATCACGCGATAGAGTGCGTCTCGTGACTGCCGATGGCGGTCGGTCGAGGTCGTCGCGCGCCGGGCTTCTTCGACGAGTCGCCGAAGGGTGGCCGACGCGCCGCCAGGCTGGGCTGCGAGCCACTGCCAGTGGCGGGGCAGGAGGGTGATTTCGCGCGCGACGACGCCGAGGCGCGGGCGGCCCCGGCCCTTGCCGCTCGAAGACGGCTCCGTCGGGGCGCTGCGCGCCAGGTAAGCCTCGACCGCCGGCTGGGGACCGAAGCGGAGGTCGAGGTCGACGGGGTGGCCCGTGGCGTCGTTGAAGATCGATACGTTGGCGTCGGCATCGGCCGCGGCGCGCGCGACCGTCGATAGGTCACCCGTGGCAAGCTGGCGGGCGCCCAGGAAGGCCGTGAACGTGTCGGAGGGCGGCATGGGCGCTCCATATCGCCGATCGCAATCGCGGCCCGCATGGCGACGGCGCCGAGCCGGTCCATCGCCGCCGAGTGGTCTTCGGGGCGATAGGCGTGTCCCCAGGGCTTTGACACCCTACGCAAACATGGCGCCGCCCGGCAGGTTTGAACTGCCGACCTCAGCCTTACTGGGTGGCATGAATACTTGCTGAAACTGATAATACTTATCATATATTCGGCAGAAACTTGAGAAAATCCAAGTCTAGTACGTCTTGTTCGCGGTTGTTTCAGTACAGTTGCTACCCCGGGGGGCGGCGGCCGGTCAAGATCGTTCGCATCATGTCGCGCAAACGCTGCACGCTTACCCGCTGGCTTGTCGATGCCGCCGCCCCCGCCACCAGCGACTATGTGATCTGGGATTCCACGGTCATGGGCTTCGGTCTGTGGGTGCGGCCCTCCGGCGCCAAGAGCTTCGCGATGATGTTCCGCGCGGCCGCCGCTACCGGTGTTTCACCATCGGCGCCTTCGGCGCGCCGCGCGCCTATGGCCGCCCTCGGCGCCTTCGCAGTTCCCGGGCGTCCTGATCCAGCGCGGGGGCGGCAAAGGGTTCCGGACCCACGGTGCGCCCGAATTTGATCGCGCGCGTGACGCCGCGATAGCTCCGCAGGGTCGGGTGGGAAATCGGCGCGATGATCTGCTCCGCGGCGACCTGGGGATCGTCGAACATGTCCTCCACGGGGCGCACCCTGGAGCAGGGCACCGCTTCGTTGAACAGGCGCTCCCATTCGGCCGCGGGCCGCGACAGCAGGACTTCACGCAGCTTGGGCACGATCTCGCCCGCCCGATCCGCGCGCTTGCGGACGCTGTCATAGCGGGGATCGTCCGCGAAGGCGGCCAGGCCGGTCAATTCGCACAGGGCCTTCCAGAACCTCGGCGTATTGGCGGAGATATAGATGTAGCCGTCGGCTGTCGGGTAGAGCCCGGTGACGCCGCCCGAGCGCATGTCCCGCGGCACATCCCGCGCCTCGCCTTCGCCCTCGACCATGCGGGCCGACTGCATGGCCAGCGCGCTGCGGAGCAGCGAGACGCCGACATACTGCCCCTGCTGGCTGCGCTCGCGCTCGAAGAGGGCGGAGGCGACGCCCCCGGCGACGAGCGCGGCCGCGTAGTAGTCCACCGGAGAGCCATAGGTCAGCTCCGGCGGGCCGTCGCGCTTGCCCTGAAGGGCGCACATGCCGGTCATCGCCTGCAGCACCTGGTCATAGCCGGCCTTGGCCCGTAGCGGCCCTTCCTCGCCATAGCCGGTGACCGCGCAGTAGATCAATCGCGGGTTCAGGCTGGCCAGCCGCTCGTAGCCGATCCCCAGCCGTTCGGGCACGCCGGGCCGGAAGTTGTGGACCAGCACGTCGGCTTCCACAGCCAGGTCCAGCAGGACGCCCATGTCCTCGGGCTGCTTGAGGTCGAGGACCACGCCCTGCTTGCTGCGGTTCACGCCCAGGAAGGCCCGGTTCTCGCCCGCCAGCGTCGAAGGATATTGCCGCAGATTGTCGCCGCCAGGCGGCTCGACCTTGATCACGTCCGCGCCCTGGTCGGCCAGCAGCGCGCAACCGTAGGGGCCGGCGATATAGGCGCTGAGATCCAGCACCTTGACGCCGCTGAGCGGTCCGGGCGCGCCGGTCCGCAGACGGCTGCGAAAGACCGAAGGCGGTGTCGTCATGCCATCACTCCGGCGCCAGCATCATCCAGGTCAGCCGCCAGCTGCGATCCGTCCGGCCGCCGGCGCGATAGTAGGGTTGGAACGCGATCGGCGCGCGACCGCTCGCCCGAAGCCAGAGGTCTGGACCGGGACCCCCGTCGGCGGCGGGTGCGCAGTCTGGGAGCCCCGCCGCGGCGTCGAAGCGCAGCGTCTCCTCGGTCCTGAACCCGTCGACCAGGCCGGTGGCGTAGACGAGCGGACCGCGGCTGAGCGCCATGTAGTCGAAGCGCATGACCTCCTGGGCGACCGGCTCGCCGTCGGGGGTGAGGGATTCCTGCACGTTCCGGGCGCTGGCGCGATGGACGGCCGGCCGCATGGGCAGGTCCAATGCGATCACGTCCCCGGCCTGCCACTGCCGCTGGATGCGGGCATACCGCCCCGGCGGCGGGGCCGGCGCCTGCGGTGCGCCATTGACCGTCAGCGTGGCGTCCGAGGCCCAGTCCGGGATCCGGATGTCGAGCGGAAAGGCCGCGCTAGCCTCAGGCATGACCGTGATCCTGACGGCGCCATCGAAGGGATATCCGGTCTCTTGGCGAAGGCGCACCAGCCCGGCCGCCGGTGTGACCAGCTCCGCCTCGAACGGGCCCAGCAGGTTGATGGCCACCCCGCCATCGCGCGTCACCGCGCAGGCGAGCGCCGGGAGCTCCTCCAGCGCCAAGGCGCCGCTCGACTTGCAGCAGCGCCAAAAGGTCGTGTGCACCCGCCGCCCGTTCGGAAACGAATAGTAGCACCAGTCCTCCCCGTCCGGCGCCTGGGCGCCGAGGAGGTCGTTGTAGGCGCTGCGCTCGATCTCCTGCGCGAAGGCGCCGTCGCCGGTGATGGCCAGCAGTTCGCGGTTTAGCTGGATCCAGGCCATGGTTGAGCAGGTCTCGACATAGCCATGTGGGCTGAACACATGCGGCGGGTTGAACACCTCGCGCGATCGGTGCGCGACCCCGCCCCAGGGCCCGCCGCCCAGGGTCAGGTGATGGGCGCGGACCGCGCTCCAGAGGTTGCGCACGGCGGTGAGAAAGCGGTCCTCGCCGGTGGCGCGATGGAGCTTGGCCAGCCCCACCAGGTTCCAGAGCAGTTGATAGGCCTTTCCGGTGGCGATCTCCGAGGGATCCTTGCCGGCCAGCGCGGCGGTCAGGAGGGCGTTCCGCGGCTCGCGCTCGGCCTGCTCCACCACCAGCAGCGCCAGGTCGAGATAGCGCGGCTCGCCCGTCGCGAAATGGAGCTCGGCGGCGGCGTCCATCAGGATCGTGGCCGACAGCCCGAAATGATTGCCAAGGTCGGTGATCTCGACGCCGCCGGCGCTCAGCGTCCGCCAGCAGAGATCGCCGATGCGTCGGGCCGCCTGAAGGTAGCGGTCCTCGCCGGCCTGCCGATGCAGCTCGACGAGGCCGAGGATCAGGTAGCTGTGGGTCCAGATGTCCCAGGTCCGCTGCGCCGGCGCGCCGTCCCAGGTGACGGGCTTGGGCGGCTGCTTGCGCATGAAGCGGCGCGCAGGGGCGTAGTTGCCCATGTAGCCGTCGGCGTCCTGCAGCCCCACGAGGTGATCGGCGACGCGGCGCGCGCGCGCCAGCAGCTCCGCATCTCCGGTCCGCGCCGCCGCCCGGCTGGCCGCGCACAGCCACTTGCCGGCGTGCTCGCCATACCAGTCGCCGGCCTCGTTCCGGGCCACGACCTCGGGGTCGAACAGGGCGATGGCGGGGCTCGTCTCATCGACAATGAAGTGCGAGAGGCGGCCCTGGTGATTGGCGGCGAGCGCCTCGCCCAGGATGCCGCCCAGCCGCACGGCGCCGGGGCGCGCGAAGGTCATGGCCGGCCCGGCGGCGATGGCGCTGTCAGAGGTCCGCGGCACAGCGGAATCCAATCGCGCCCGAGCGGTCCTTGCAGGGCGCCATCAAGAGGTACCGGCCGTGCTCGTCGAGCCGATAGGCCTGGGGGAAGTACCAGTGCGAGCCTTGCGGCTGATAGAGGCTGCCGCCCCGCAGCACGGCGGCGCGCTGGTGGGCGTCCATATATTCGTCGGTCAGCTGCCAGACGTTGCCCACCAGGTCCATGACCCCGAATGGACTGGCGCCGGAAGGGTGGGCGTCGACGTCGGCCGGGACGGGCATCGACCGGCCGAGGCCTGGCTCGGGTGCGGCCCCTGAATCCCACGCGTCGCCCCAGGGGTAGAGCCGCCCGTCGCCCCCCTGGGCCGCATACTGCCACTCCCACTCGTGGGGCAGCCGCTTGCCGGCCCAGCGCGCATAGGCCCGCGCATCCTCGAGCGATACCCAGGTGACCGGCTTGTTGTCCCAGCCGGCCGGCGGCGCCCCCCCGCGCCAGTGGCGCAGGAACCCGCTGTCGTCGGCGGGCCGATAGCCGCTGGCGTCGAGGAAGGCCTTGAACTGGCCGTTGGTCACCGGGAAGCGGTCGATGCAGAAGGCCTCGATGCGCAGGCGATGGCGGTGGTTGCGCCGCGGGCTGGTTTCCCACGGATATTGGACGTCCACCCCCTCGTTCGCGTAGCCCTCGATGGCCACGCCGCGAACGACGAAGTCGAAGTCGGCGGCGGGGATGGCGGCCATGTCCTCCGGCGCCTGCCCCAGGGGCGGCGTGGGCTGGATCGGCGTCAGGGTCTGCGGGAGCGGCGTCCACCGGGTGGAAAGCGAGGCGAGCGGCGTGCGCGACAGGCTCCGCATGTGTTCGAGGAAGGGCTCCACGCCCGGCGACTCCACGCCCGGGGCCACCGCCAGGATCGCCCCAAAGCCGTGGGGCTCCAGGCGGCGGGCGACGACCACCCGATCTCCGTCTGTGCGCGGCTCCAGGCGCTCGCCGTTCCAGACGTCGAAATAGGCGGTGCCGGCGACGTGGGGCAGGGCGATCTGCTCGCCGTCGACCTCGTATTCGTTGCGGTTGATCAGCGTCCAGAGCGTCTGCCCGTCGCCCGGGAAACGGCTGGCGAAGACCCCCGCCTGCAGCGTGCGCTCATAGGGCCGCCAGTCGGGGCTGACGATAAGCCCGGCAAACTGGCGCTGGACCGTCGCCACGCGGCGCAAGGTCTCGGCGTCGCGCTCGGTGAACTGGTTCCAGAGCCCGAAGACGTTCTCCCAGGCCGTGTAGCCCACGCCATTGAAGAAGGCGTGCTGCAGGTCGTTGTTGCGGTCGCGGCTCCAGCGGTTCTCGATATTGATGATGTGCCGCGGCTCGACCCACTTCAGCTTGAACACCACCGGGATCGGCTCGTTGGGGACCCGCTTGGTCCAGCTCTGCAGGTTCCAGGACAGGATATGGTCGCCGGCCTGGGCCGTCGTTTCCGGCGCCAGCACGACCGGGCAGCCGAGGCTGTCGCAGGCCTCCTGGAACGCCCGCGGCACGCCGCTGTAGGTGTCGCCGTTGACGCCGTCGGCGCCCGTCGCCTTGACCAGGGCGGCCATGCGCTCCCAGTCCGGGCGGTCGTCGGCGCGGGTGCCATTGTCCCAGGGCATGGTGGGCAGGAACACCTTGACCCCGCGCCGGTGGAAGTCGGCGATGGCGCCCTTCAGCCCCTTCAGCCCGCCCGGCAGGTCCTCGACCAGGTCGAACTGGCCGCGATCGTCCACGCCGATGTTGGGATAGATGGACCAGATCAGCACGCTGTCGACGCCGCCAAAGCGGGCCTCGAGGTCGTCGAGATAGCGGTCCACGGTGTAGCGGCCGGTGTCGGGGTCGTAGACGTAGCGGTCCTCGACCATCATCAGGGTGTGCACGAAGTTGCGCTGCGCCCACTGCAGCTCGGGGCGCCGGTAGAGCGCGTCGTCGAACCCGATCCGGATCAGATGCTCGCGCCGCCACATCGCAAAGCCGCGCACCCAGTCGTCGACGGCGCCGTCGACGTCGATCTTCCAGCGTCCCATCTCGGCGAAGGGCCAGCCGAGCGCCTTGCCGGGCGGCGGCAGGTAGGGGCCGGTCAGGGCGTGGGAGGCGGTGTAGTCGCTGAGGCTCCGGATCGGGGAGGAGGTCATGTCAGGCGGGGTCCGAAAGTTGGCCCGCGGGCCGTCCTGCAAGGTTGTACTCGGTCACGCCGCAATAGGCTGCGAGGCCGGCGAGGGCGCTCTCGTCGGGTTGGCGCCCGTGGAGCAGCGCCTCGATTTCCGCGGCGGTCGGCGCGCTTGCCTGCGCGCCCAGCCGCGTGGTCGCCAGCGCCGCGGCCGCGCTGGCCCGCCGCAACGCATCCGCCAGCGGAGCCCCGGAACAGAGGGCGCCCGCCAGCACGCCGCAGAAGGTGTCGCCGGCCCCGGTGGTATCGACCGGCGCGACCGGAAAGGCCGGCTGTAGCCAATAGGCCCCGTCCGCCAGCGCGCAGCAGCCACGCGCGCCCAGGGTCGCGACCGCGCAAGGGACGTCCAGCGACCGCAGCCGCTCGGCGATGGTTCCGTCCCGGCCGGCGAGGACGACGAGCTCCTCCTCGTTCGCGACCAGGACGTCGATCGCGGCGCGCAGCTCGGCCGGCAGCGCCGCCGCGGGCGCGGCGTTCAGGATCACCGGCACGCCCTGCGCGCGGGCCTTCTTCGCGAAGGCCGTCACCGTCGCCATCGGAGTTTCGAATTGCAGGACGAGGCCCGCGACGCCCGCGAGATCGGTCAGGTCGGCGGGCGCCAGGGTGGCGTTGGCCCCAGGCGCGACGGCGATCGCATTCTCCGCCTCGTCCGAGACGCAGATGAGGGCTGCGCCGGTGGGCCGCGTGGAGCGCACCACGCGCAGATCGACGCCGGCGTCCCGCAAGGACGCCTCGATCAGCGGCGCGAACGGGTCATCGCCGAGCGCGAGCAGCATGGCCGTCGCGACGCCCCCGCCGCGGGCGCACGCCACCGCCTGGTTCGCCCCCTTGCCTCCGGGCGTCACCGTCAAGTCGCCCCCGAGCACCGTCTCGCCGGGCGCCGGGATGTGCGGCGTCCGGACGATGAAGTCGACATTGGCGGAGCCGGCGACCAGCACCGAAGGCGGGGGCTTGGCTGTGGTCATCCGGCGCCGGTCAGAAATTCCGATTGAACGTGAGGGTCACCGTACGCCCGCGGCCGGCGAAATAGTTCTGGAAGATGTCCACCTGCGACGAGGACAGGAAGTAGAAGCGGTTGGTCAGGTTCTCGACGCCTAGGGAGAACGTCCCGACACCCTCGAACTCGTAATTCGCCGTGAGGTCGAACAGGGTGTAGCCGTGGGTGCGCTCTTCGGTCGGTTGGCCGGCGTTGATATGCCGGCCGAGGATCGAGGTGGAGCCGAGGATCACCGAGCCGTTCGGCGCGAAGCGCCACTCGGCCGACGCGGTCAGCTTGTCGGGGCTGATGTTGACCGTGCCCAAGGTGACGTCCAGCGGGGCGGTGATGTTGTTGGCCGCCGTCGTCACGCCGTGCACGTGGGAATAGAGCAGGTTCAGCTTGACGGTGGAGGTCGGCCGGTACTCGGCGGTGAAATCGATCCCGTTGATGCGGATCGGACGCCGGTTGAGGATGTAGTCCTTCGTGACCGGATCCACGGAGAGGGTCGAGCCCAGGTCCGACTTCGATACGTAGTACGATCCGCCGATGCTGCCGGCGCTGCCGCGCCAGCTGAAGCCGATCTCCCGGTTCTTGAAGATCACCGCCTGCAGGTCGAGCAGGCCCTCCACCGACTTGCCGGGCACGTTCACGTTGCGCAGCGGAATGCCCACGTTCGGCAGGGTGAACCCTTCGCTGTAGGAGGCGAAGGTCGAGAAGCCGCCGCCCACGCGCCAGATCGCCCCGGCGTTGAACAGGTCGTTGTCGTAGGTGAGCTTGCCGCCCTTCACCGCAACGCGGTTGCGGAAATAGGTGGTCGTGTAGTCGTCGACATTCACGTGTCCGGCCTCATGGCGCAGGCCGCCGGTCAGCGAGACGGGGCCGACGTCGTAGGACAGCTGCGCATAGGGTCCGAAGCTGGTGTAGGAGAGCGGCGGCACCCAGATGCGGTTGGTGAGCGCGAGCCGCTGCTGGGTGTTGTCGTGGACCGCGTCGACCCCGAACCGCAACTCCAGGCCGCTGAGCAGGAAATCGCGGCGCGTGTACGAGGTGCGCAGCCCGTATTTCTTCGACAGGATCTCGGACTGGTCGACCAGCGTGCCCAGGGGCGCGATCAGCGGGTCCTGGCGGTCGGCGCTGTTGTCGCCCGGGAACCGCATCGCCTGGCGCGCCACATAGGCCGTGGCCACCAGGCTGCCGCCGAACAGCGCGTCGTGGCTGTAGTTGAGCGCATATTGCTGGAACTCGTTGAACTCGGTGCCCGCCAGCGACACCCCGCCGGTGCCCGTCGGCGGGCCGGGCTCGGCGGTGTCGGGGATCCCCAGGGCGCGACTGCCGGCGACGTAGTGGTAGTTGCCCTTGCTGGAGAGCTTGAAGTAGCTGGCTTCGCCCTCGATGCGCTGGGCGTCGCCCTCGCCGAAGTTGTAGCCGGTCTTCAGGAAGATGTTGCGCTGGCGGGAGTCGGCCAGCGAGCTCGACGCGCTGAGCCCGATGCGACGGCCATGGGCGTCATAGGTGATGCCGCGGTCCACATAGGCGGCGGCCAGGAACACGTCGAAGCGGTCCTTCTTGATGGCGACGTTGCCGCCGATCTTCCAGACCTCGCTGTCGTCGCGGAACTGGCTGCCGATGCGGGCCGTGACCCCATAGTGGACGCCGGGCTCGGTGGCGCGGCGCGAGATGTAGTTGATGATGCCCCCGGCCGCGCCGATGCCCTCGGAGGCGGAGGCGCCGCCGATCACCTCGATGCGGGCCACCGTCGACATGTCGGTGAAGGTGGCGTTGCGGCTGCCGTCGCGCAGCGGCGTGCTCTGCGGTATGCCGTCGAACAGGTAGAGCGCGGTGCGCCCGCGCATGGTCTCGCCCAGGGTGTTCAGCGTCTGGTTCGATTCCGAGTAGCCCGGCACGGTGCGGGCGAGCACGGCGGTCGCGTCCTCGGTCAAGGTCAGCGTCCGCTTCACCTCGGTCTCGCTGACGACGGTGACGGCGCCGGGGATCTTGTCGAC
This sequence comes from Caulobacterales bacterium, assembly GCA_019510435.1. Lineage (GTDB taxonomy): Bacteria > Pseudomonadota > Alphaproteobacteria > Caulobacterales > Caulobacteraceae > Phenylobacterium. Next base: position 195,528 of record JAEKKJ010000007.1, read on the forward strand.
CGCCTTGGGCGTGCGCGTTCCCGTCACGATGACTTCGGCCACGCCCCCATCGGCCGCCGTCGAGGCCTGTGCGTAGGCCGCGGTGCACACCGTGCTGAGCAGCAGCGAGCCGAGCGTCACCCGAGCAGAGTTGCTCATCCTTCCCCCCAATCTTTGGTTCTTTTCTGCCGCGATAGTAGGGGCAGCCGCGCAGCCGATTAAATTGGCAAACGCTGCGTTCAAACGTGGGCTTTTGTGGTTTCTGACGATCCTACCCTTGGCGCCGCCTCCGGCCAGCGCCGCCGCCAAACTGGCGCGATCCTGTCGGCGCCTATGCGCAGACCCAAGAATTGCTTGCGTCTGAACGCAGCGCCACGCGCGCCATCCGGCGCTATCAGAGACGGGCGGCGACGGCAGATCGCGCGGGGAGGGACGGTGTCATGCGCAGCAAGCTGTTCGTTCCGGCCACGCGCCCCGAGTTCTTCGCCAAGGCCCTGGCGGGCGAGGCCGACGCGATCTCCTTCGATCTGGAAGATTCGGTCCCCGAAGACGCCAAGGCGCAGGCGCGCGCAAACCTTCGGCGATTCCTGGGCTCGGACGCGGCGAACGGCGCCCGGTCCGACAAGCGGATCATCGTGCGCGTGAACGCCCTGGCCACGCCGCACTTCGCGGCCGACCTCGCCGCCCTCGCGGGGTTGCCAGTGGACCTCCTCAACCTGCCCAAGGCCGACGGCGCGCAGGACGTGCAGACGGCCGCGGCTCGGGCCGCAACGCTGGGGGACGGGTCCGCGCCGCCCATCGGGCTGTTGCCCAATATCGAGACGGCGCAGGCGCTCGCCCGCGCGGCCGAGATCGCCGGCGCCCATCCCACAGTCGCCGGGCTGCAGGTCGGGCTCAACGACCTCTTCGAACCGCTCGGGATTGACCGCGGCAACCTCTCGCATGTCCATGCCGCGCTCTGGGCGGTGCGACTGGCCAGCGCGCAAGCCGGCGGTTTCGCCTATGACGGCGCCTATGCGGACCTGGCGGACGAGGACGGCTTTCGGCGCGAAGCGGAGCTCTCCCGGTCCCTGGGGTTCCTGGGCAAGAGCTGCATCCATCCCAGGCAGGTGGCCATCGCCAATGCGGTGTTCGATCGAAGCGCCGGCGAGCTCGCGCGGGCGCGGCGCATCGTGGCGGCGGCGCGCGAGGCCGCGGCGGCCGGCAGGGGCGCCTTCCTGCTGGAGGGACGGATGATCGACCGGCCGGCGATCGCGCAGGCCGAGGCGGTGCTGGCCCGGTCGGAGCGCGGACGATGAGGCGGCTGGCCGCCGCCATCCGCAGGCTCCTCCTGGCATGCCTGCTGCTGCTGACCTGTCTCGCGGCGCCGGCCATCGCGGCCGACAGCGTGTCCTCGGTCAGGCGGACCCCGCTGCCCCCGCTCGGGGACGATGGTTCGCCCGCGACGTTCGTCGCCTTGGACGGAAGGCCGGTCGTCATCCAGCGGAGTGCGGCGCATGTGCTGGCGTCCGACAGGCGTGGCTGGACCCCGCTCGATCGGCGGCGGCTCGACCCCGATCTTCCGATCGCCGGCAGCGCCACCGAGGGCCAGCGCGCCGTCCTGTTGCTGGGGCAGGCCCGCGGCCCTGTCCAGGGCCTGGCCCTGCTGCGGCTGGAGGGCGATGCGCTGCGGGTGGAACCGGCGCCGCCGCTGCCGACGCAGCTCGCCTCAGCGCAGGCTGCGATCCAGGCCGACAGCCTGTTCCTCGCCGGGCTCGCCGCCGACGGCTCGCCGCGGTTCTTCCGCCTGGCGCTGTCCGGGGCGTCGCGCCGATGGTTGGCCGAGTCCGCCTGGACCGGCGCCGGAAGGCCCGACGACCTGGCGGCGCAAGGCGCTGGGCTCCTCCTCTCCGTCGATGCAGGCCGACGCCAGCTGCGCTGGACCGCGAAGGACGGCTGGCAAGCGCGGACCGCGGCGCCTGGTCCGGTCGTTGCGGGCTCGGGCCGCGCCATTGGCCAGGCCGATGTCCTCTACCTGCTGGGGGATGGCCAGGGCGGCGCCAGCCTCTACGGCTACAGCACCATCACCGACGCCTGGGCCCCGCTGGGCGCGCGCCTGCCCGGCGATGTGATGGCCACGCTGCCGTTCGGCGACGGCCTGCTCTCGGTGTGGCGACGGGACGGCCGCTTCGAATTCAGCGCCGCGGAACTCGTGCTGCAACGCCGCGCCCTCAACGGCCTCGATTGGGCGGTGATCGGCCTCTACATGGCCGCGATGCTGGGGGTGGGGTTCTATTTCTACCGTCGCGCCAAGCAGGGCTCGTCCAGCGAGTTCTTCCTCGGCAGCCGCACCATTCCGTTCTGGGCCGCCGGCGTCAGCATGTTCGCGGTCAACACCAGCTCGATCAGCTACCTGGCGATCCCGGCCAAGGCGTTCGACACCGACTGGGAATATTTCATGTCCAAGGTCGTGACGGTCCTTGGCCTGGTCTTCGTCGCGGTCTGGGTGATCCCGATCTTCCGGCGGCTCAGCCTGGTGTCGGTCTACAACTACCTGGAGCTGCGGTTCCACCCGGCGATCCGGCTGCTGGTGAGCGGCCTCAGCATCATGATGCACGTGGGCGGCCGGATGGGGATCGTCCTGCTGCTCCCCGCGCTCGCCATCGGGACGATCACCGGCGCGAACGTCGCCTTGTGCATCCTCATCCTGGGCGTCTGCACCATCATCTACACGGCCATGGGCGGCATGCGCGCGGTGGTGTGGACCGACTTCTTCCAGACCATCGTGCTGATGGGCGGGGCGATCTTCGCCATCGGCTTCATCGTCCATGCCCTGGGCGTCGGCCCGATCTACGAAACGGCGATGCAGTTCCACAAGACCAAGCTGGTGAACACCAGCTTCGACTTCACCCAGCCGACGATCTGGGGGTTCATCATCCTGATCCTGTTCGACACCGTGCTGACGTTCCCCAAGGACCAGGTCCTGATGCAGCGCGCGCTCTCGACCTCGTCCGCCAAACAGGCGAGTCGCTCCGTCTGGCTGTTCGGCGCGGTGCTGCTGCCCGGCGGGTTCATCTTCTACCTCATGGGCACCATGCTGTTCGCCTACTACCGGGCCAATCCCGGCCGGCTGGATCCGCTCCTGCCGATCGATGCGGTGTTCCCCTCCTTCATCGGCGCCGAGCTGCCCCACGGGGTCACGGGGCTCATCATCGCCGGCCTGTTCGCCGCGGCCATGGGCTCGCTCTCGGGGACCATCAACAGCGTGGCGACCTTGCTGTCGGTGGACTTCTACGAGCGGTTCACCAAGACGCCCTCGCCGACGAAGACCGTACGCTTCGCGGAGTGGATGACGGTGGTGATCGGGGCGGCCGGGATCGGGCTCGCCATCCTCCTGTCGACCCTGAACATCCGCTCCCTGCTGGACCTGACGATCGAGCTGTTCGGCCTCCTGGGGGGTAGCTGCGCGGGCGCCTATACGCTGGGGATGTTCACCCGCCGCGCCAACTGGCAGGGGGTCGCCATCGGCATCGTCGGGGCCACCCTGCTGACGTTCACCGCCCGGGCCTACGGCCTGGTCCACCCGTATTTCTACTTGGCCATTGCGATCGTGACATCGATCGTAGTTGGATATGCGGCGAGCCTGTTCTTTCCGCCGCCGCAAGGTTCGCTGGAGGGCCTGACGATCCGCACCGGTGGCGATCGGACGGTGGCGAGCGAGGAGCCCGCGCGATCGACATCAACTTCCTGAAGACCTTCGTCGCGGTCGTCGACCAGGGCTCCATGGCCGCGGCCGCGCGCACGCTCAATATCAGCCCCTCGGCGATCGCACAGCAACTGCATGCGCTGGAGCGGGAGCTGGGCGCGACCCTGATCGTCCGCGTCGGGCGCACCGTGCGCATGACCGAGCAGGGCGGGCGCATCCTCAATCAGGCCCGGCAGCTGCTGCGCGACGCCGCCGAACTGCGCCGGATCGCCAATGACGGCGAGGTCGGCGGGGAGCTGCGCCTCGGCGCCTGCACGACGGCGCTGGTCGGGATGCTCCCCGAGATCCTGACGCGCGTCAGCGCCAAGTTCCCGCAGGTCAACGTCCACATCCGGTCGGGCAATTCGGCCCAGCTCTATGCCGAGGTCGAGGCGGGAAACCTGGACGCGGCCTATGTGCTGGAGGCGCCGTACCTGCTGCCCAAGACCTGCGACTGGACGATGCTGCGCGAGGAGCTGCTGATCGTCCTGGCCCCGCAGCGGCTGGCGCACCGCCACCCGCATGACCTGCTCGCCCACGAGCCGCTGATCCGCTACGACCGCGATCAGTGGGGCGGCCTGCGGGCCGAGGAATACCTGCGAAAGGCGGGCATTCGGCCGGTCGAGCGCTTCGAGCTCAACGCCCTGAACTCCATCGCGGTGATGGTCGACCGGGGCCTGGGCGTGTCCCTGGTGCCGGACTGGTCTCCGCCGTGGCCGGAGGGCTTGGACTTGGCGCGGCTGCCGCTGCCGGAGCCCTGCGTGGGCCGTCGCGTCGGCATCGTCTGGTCGCGCGCCACCATCCGCATGGGGCTGCTGGGCGTGCTGCTCGAAGAAAGCGTGGCGGCGAACGGGGGGCCGCTGCCGGTCCCGAGGCGCAAGCTCCGCCGCTGAAGCCGGGGCGGGCTGGCTGCGCTGTGAACAGGCTGACGGCGCCATCGCGGGATGACGACCGCGAGCGAAAGCAGCGCCTCGCGCATGGTCGCGCAGCGGGATCAGATCCGTCGAATCGCCTTCAGTGGACGCCGGCGAAGCCGCGAATGGGAGAGACCGGTTCGTGGACCTTGCGGATGAGGAGTTCGGATTCCGGTGTGCCGCCGCGCAGCCGGGCGAGCCAGTCCTCTGGGTCGAATTCGACGCCCACTGGGTTGAGGGCCATCTCCTCGCCGCGGATGAACTCATTGCACCCGCCCCCGGCAAAGGCGTCGACCTGGAACTCCATCTGGTTGCCGTCGGGATCAGCGTAGTACAGCGAGGCTGTAAGCCCGTGGTGCACGCACCAGTACGGCGTGACACCTCTCGCCTTCAGCTCGGCGTAGTTCTCGAGCAGATCAGTGATCGTCGCGTTCGTGTACGCGACGTGATCCACGCCGACCGCCCCGCGCCTGTCGGACACAGCCGTCCCATCAGGATCGACCACAGCCAAGTTGAGGAACGCGAACCTGTGATGCTCGTCGTCATAGGTCAGGAAGGCCATGGCGGGGTTCTCATGCTGAACCTGAGCGCCGAACACCGTCTCGTACCATCCGAGCATCTCCTCGAAACGGCGGGTGCGATAGACCACGTGAGCAAACATCGTCGGCTTGCGGGGCACGTCGAGACTCCTTGGCTGTCGTACTAGGGTTCGTGGTTTGTGAACCACGTTACGCGACGCGGGCGCCGGTGGCGAGTGCGGGCGGCCGTGCTGACCCGCGCGACTACCGCGCCACATGAGTGGGCTTTCCGAACGTCACCATTCGGTCGGGTTGGGAAAGTGGCTCGGCTCAACAACTGGAGCCGCTCCGCTGCGCCGACATCGCCGGGGAGGCGGCCAGCGACCTGGGCGCACCGCGCCCACCGGCGGCGCTACCCCGGTGCAACCTCGGCCGGATTTAGGTTGGCAATGGAGGTGAGGGCGATCTCCCAACCCTTTGAAAAGGTTGGGAGATCATGGTGCCGCCGGGCAGGATTGAACTGCCGACCTCAGCCTTACCAAGGATGCGCTCTACCACTGAGCTACGGCGGCGAAGGCGGGCGCTATAGCGGTCGTCGGGCGCGGCGTGAAGCCCCAATTTGGCGGATGGGCGCTTGACGGGCGAGGCCGCTCGCCGCACCTGAGGGCATGGCCGACGCCCAGAAGTCCGGGAAGGACGACCGCGAAGCCAAGCTGGCGCAGGCGCTGCGGGCCAACCTTCGGCGGCGCAAGGCCGCGCCTCAACCGAAGCCGCCAGAATCCTCCACTGAAACCAAATCCTGACGGCCTTTCCGCAATCCGGCCCGCGCGCTAGATAACGCCTGAAGCGGACGCGGCTCGCGCGGCCCGACCTTACGCGAAGGACAGCGATTGGACCGCATCGCCATCATCGGCGGCGCGCGGCTGGAGGGCGAGATCCCGATCAGCGGCGCCAAGAATTCCGCCATCAAGCTGATGGTGGCCAGCCTCCTTACTGAAGAGCCTTTGCGACTGACGAACATGCCCCGGCTGGCGGATACCCGCTTCCTGGGAAAACTGCTGGCCCGGCTCGGGACCGAGGTGACGGAGACCGAAGGGCCCGACGGGCCCGAGACGCGGCTCACGACCCGGGAGATCGTGAGCGGGTTTGCGCCCTATGACCTGGTCCGCCAGATGCGCGCCTCGTTCAACGTGCTGGGGCCGCTGCTGGCGCGGACCGGCCAGGCCAAGGTCTCGCTGCCCGGGGGTTGCGCCATTGGCGCGCGGCCCGTCGACCTGCACCTGAAGTCGCTTGAGGCGCTGGGCGCGCGCATCGACCTGCACGAGGGCTATGTCTACGCCCAGGCGCCGCGCGGGCTGAAGGGGGCGGTGATCGACTTCCCGATCAATTCGGTCGGCGCGACCGAGCACGCGATCCTGGCCGCGGTGCTGGCCGATGGGGACACCGTGCTGCAGAACGCCGCCGCCGAGCCGGAGCTCGCGGACCTGGCGGATTGCCTCAACGCCATGGGCGCCAAGGTCTCCGGCGCGGGGACGCGGACCGTCGAGATCCGCGGCGTCAGCCGGCTTTCCGGCGGGACCCATGCGGTGATCCCCGACCGGATCGAGACCGGCACCTACGCCATGGCCGCCGCCATCGCCGGCGGCGAAGTGCGGCTGACCCGCACGCGCAGCGACTTCATCCAGGCGTTGATCGACAAGATGGTGGAGGCCGGGGTCGACGTGACCGCCCACAACGACGGCCTGACGGTGAAGCGAAACGGGGCCAGGCTGAATGCGGTCGAGGTCACCACCGATCCCTATCCGGGTTTCGCGACCGACCTGCAGGCGCAGTTCATGGCCCTGATGACCCTGGCCGACGGCGAGAGCGTCTTCCGCGAGACGATCTTCGAGAACCGCTTCATGCACGTGCCGGAGCTGGGCCGTCTGGGCGCGGACATCACGGTCCATGGTGGCGAGGCGCGGGTGCGCGGCGTCCAGTCGCTCGAGGGCGCCCAGGTGATGGCCACCGACCTGAGGGCCTCGGTCAGCCTGGTCATCGCGGGCCTGGCCGCGCGCGGGGAGACGGTGGTCAACCGGGTCTACCACCTGGACCGCGGGTTCGAGCGGCTGGAAGAGAAGCTGGGCGCCTGCGGCGCGCAGGTGCGTCGCCTGAAGGGCGACCCCGGCGAAGCGGAGGTCGAATAGGCGATGGCGGACCCGACGCCCCTGCGGCTGCTGGCCGAGGATCCCGAGGATCTGGCGGTCATCTCCGCCGCCCTGCAGGACGCCATCGCCAAGGTTGGCGAGGTCGTGTTCGAGGCGCGGGCGCGGCGGCTGACCGTCGCCTTCAACCGCTTCCGTTGGGAGGCCGGGCAGCGCCAGCGCGTGCGCGCGGCCCTGCAGCTCGGCGGCGTGCTGAAGGTGCAGGCCCGGCGTATCCGCCGCGACCGGCGCGATGGCGTTCTGGAACTGCTGGCCATCGGGTTCGAGCCCGGTGAGGCCCCGGGCGGCGTCGTGACGCTGAGCTTCGCGGGCGGTGGGGACCTGCGGGCGCAGGTGGAGTGCATCGACGCCGTGCTGGCGGACGTGTCCCCGCCATGGCCGACGCCGCGCGAGCCGGCGCACGAGGCCTGAGCGGCATGGCCTTGCGGCGACGTCGCCGCTAAAGAGCGCGCCATGCGCAGGTTCCGCTTCGATGATCCCGGCTTTTCCGCTGCCTTCAGCGCCTTCGTGGCGGAGCGCCGCGGCACGCCCGACGCAGTGGACGTCGTGGTGCGCGACGTGCTGGCCGCCGTGCGGGTCGAAGGCGTGGCGGCGCTGCTGCGCTTCGCCCGTGATTTCGACAAGGTCGAGCTGACCGAAGCCACGCTGCGGGTGGGGCCCGAGGAGATCGCCGCCGGCGCCGCCGCCTGTCGCCCGGAAGTGCGCGAGGCGATCGCCTTCGCCGCCGGCCGCATTCGCGCCTACCACGAACGCCAGCGGCCGGCCGATCAGCACTTCGTCGACGAGGCCGGCGTCGAGCTCGGCTGGCGCTGGACTCCGCTGGAGGCCGTCGGGATCTATGTGCCGGGCGGCCGCGCCGCCTATCCCTCCACCGTGCTGATGAACGCCGTGCCGGCCGCCGCCGCCGGGGTGGCGCGGATCGCCATGGTGACCCCGCCCGGCCGGCTGCAGCCGGCGGTGCTGGCCGCGGCCCAGGCGGCCGGCGTCAGCGAGATCTGGCGGGTCGGCGGCGCCCAGGCCGTGGCGGCCCTCGCCTACGGGGCAGGCCCGATCCGGCCGGTGGACAAGATCGTCGGCCCCGGCAACGCCTTCGTCACCGCCGCCAAGCGGCAGGTCTATGGCGTGGTCGGCATCGACGCCCTGGCCGGTCCCTCCGAGATCGTCGTCGTGGCCGACGGCGCCAACGATCCGGACTGGATCGCCGCGGACCTCCTCTCCCAGGCCGAACACGACCCGGCCGCCCAGTCCGTGCTGATCACCGACGACGCCGCCTTCGCCGGCCGCGTGGAGGCCGCGGTCGAGGCCCAGCTTTCGGCGCTCGCCACCGGGGACGACGCCCGGGCCTCCTGGCGCGAGCACGGGGCGGTGGTGATCGCCCCGCTGGACGAGGCGCCGGGCCTGGTCGACCTGATCGCGCCCGAGCACGTCGAGTTCGCCCTGGACGCCCCCGAACGGCTGGCCGACCGCGTGCGGCATGCCGGGGCCATCTTCCTGGGCCGCCACACCCCCGAGGCGATCGGTGACTATGTGGCCGGCTCCAACCACGTGCTCCCCACCAGCCGGGCGGCGCGGTTCTCCTCGGGGCTGTCGCTGTACGACTTCCTCAAGCGCACCTCGATCGTGAAGTGCAGCCCGGCCGCTTTCGCCGCCCTGGCGCCGGCGACGGTCGCCCTGGCGGAGGCCGAGGGCCTGCCGGCGCACGCCCGCAGCGCCGCCATCCGGATGGGTCAGTCGCGATGAGGCGGCGCTCCCCGCACGGCGTGGGATGACGCCGACCCCCGGTATGTCCTAAAGCTCGGCCTGGGACGCCATGGCCAGCGACGCGCAAAACCACCGCCTGCAGTCGGTCGAGCTCGACGAGGAGTCGCTCGCCGCGGTTTCGCGCGACCAGGAGCAGGAACGGCAGATCGCCATCTTCGACCTGCTCGAGGAGAATCGCTTTCACCCCGAAGGCGCCGAAGGCGGCCCGTATGACCTGCGCATGGGGTTGCTGGAGAACCGGCTGGTGCTGGATGTCCGCGGACCGGGCTACGAGCGCCGTCACATCCTGTCGCTTTCGCCGTTCCGCACGCTGATCAAAGACTACTTCATGATCTGCGACAGCTATTACCAGGCCATCCGCAACTCGACGCCGCAGCAGATCGAGGCCCTGGATATGGGCCGCCGCGGCCTGCACAATGAAGCTTCGGAGCTGTTGCAGGCGCGCCTGAAGGGCAAGATCGAGACCGACCTCGACACCGCCCGCCGGCTCTTCACCCTGATCTGCGCCCTGCACTGGCGGGGCTGATCGCGGATGGGCGAGGACCCTGCGAAGAGGCTGCCGGACGCGGTCCTCTTCTGCTGCAACTTCAACCAGGTGCGCTCGCCGATGGCCGAGGCGCTGCTGAAGCACATGATGGGCGACCGCATCTTCGTGGACAGCTGCGGCCTGAGGCGGGCGCGCTTCGATCCCGACGAGGACGACATGGAGGTCGATCCGCTGGCCGCCGAGGTGCTGAAGGAACTGGGCATCGATGTCACCCGGCACCGCTGCAAGACCTTCGCCGACCTCGAGGACGATTCCTTCGACCTCGTGATCTCCCTGACGCCCGAGGCGCAGCACCGGGCGGTGGAGCTCGCCCGCGGTCGGTCGGCGGACATCGAGTACTGGCCGACGCACGATCCCACACTGACGGAGGGCTCGCGCGCCCATCGCCTGGAGTCCTACCGGCAGGTCCGCGACGGCTTGGCCGCACGGATCGCCCAGCGATTCCGGCGCTGAGCGGCGCCCATCGACCTTTGCGCCGGCGATGCGCTATATTAGGACCGCAGACTGCGGCTCGCGTCCCGATGGCGCGAGCCGTCGTCGTATGTGAAGTCGCGAGGGAATTGAGAGCCGCATGGCGAAAGAAGAACTGTTGGAGTTTCCCGGCACGGTCAGCGAGGTGCTGCCCAACGCCACGTTTCGAGTGAAGCTCGAGAACGACCACGAGATCATCGCCCACACCGCGGGCAAGATGCGCAAGAACCGCATCCGGGTTTCGGCCGGCGACAAGGTGCTGGTCGAAATGACGCCCTATGACCTGACCAAGGGTCGCATCACGTTCCGCGTCCGCTGACGCGGCAGAGGCGCGAGAGTTGGCATCGCAGCCGCGCCTCGTCCTGGCGTCCGCAAGCCCGCGGCGCCTGGACCTCCTGAGCCAGATCGGCCTCACGCCCGACGCCGTCGACGCCGCCGAGCTGGACGAATCCCCCCAACCGCAGGAGACGCCGCGCCGCCTGGCGCTGCGGCTGGCCGAGGCGAAGGCGGACCACGTGGCCGCGCGCCAGCCGGACGCCTACGTCCTGGCGGCGGACACCGTGGTGGCCGTCGGCCGCCGCGTCCTGCCCAAGGCTGGCGACGAAGCCGAGGTGCGGGCCTGCCTGCGCCTCCTGTCCGGCCGGGCCCACAAGGTGCTGACAGGCGTCGCCGTACGCGCTCCGGATGGGCGCGCCGCGCAACGGCTGGTGGAGACCCGGGTCCGCTTCAAGCGGCTCTCCGACGCGGACGTCGAGGCCTATGTCGGCTCTGGCGAGGGCCTGGGCAAGGCGGGCGGCTACGCCATCCAGGGGCGTGCGGGCGCGCTGGTCATCGAGTTGCAGGGCTCCTATTCCGGGGTCGTGGGACTCCCGCTCTACGAGACCGAGAACCTGCTGGCCGGCCTGGGACTGCGCCGCCGATGAGTGGACGGCGCGCCTACCTGGACCGTGGCGTCGGCGAGACGCGGGCCGTGGTCACCCTGAACGAGCGGCCGGAACGGCTCATCCTCTACCGCGACGAGGACGATCCGCGCCTGGTGCTGGGCGCGCGCCTCGTCGCGCGCGTGGCCACGGTCGAGCCGGCCATCGCGACGGCCTTCCTTGACCTCGGCGAGGGCCGCGAGGCGATCCTGCCGTTCAAGCCCGAGGCGCGTCCGGTGCGCGGCGCCGCGCTCGAGGTGGAGATCCGCAGCGAGCCGCGCGACGGCAAGCTGGCCGTGGCCAGGATGCTGGGTGAGGGCAGGGGCGCGCCGCAACTGCTGGCGGCGGGCCCGGACGCTCTTGAGACCCTGCGCCACTTCGCGCCCGAGGCCGAGCCGGTGGAGGGCCGCGAGGCCCGCGCCGCCGCCGACGAAGCCGAGGCCGAGGCGCTGGAGACGATCCATCCGCTGCCGGGCGGCGGCAGCCTGGCCATCGAGCCGACCCGGGCGCTGACGGCCGTCGACGTCGACCTGGGCGAGCGCAAGGGCGCGGACGCCAAGCGGGTGACGCGCCAGGCCAATCTCACCGCCCTCTCGGAAGCGGCGCGGCTGCTGCGGCTAAAGGGCCTGGGCGGCCTGGTGGTGGTGGACCTGGCGGGGCGGGGTCACGACGGCGCCGCGCTGCTGGCCGCGGCCCGCCTGGCGTTCGCCCCGGACAATCCCGGCGTTGCGATCGGCCCCGTCGGGCGTTTCGGGACCATGGAGCTGTCGATCCCGCGCCGCACCCGTCCCTTGCTTGACCTCCTCCGCCAACCCGGGGGCGGCCTGACCGACCGCGCCTTGGCCCAGAGGCTGGTGCGCCGCCTCGAGGCGGAGGCCGCGGCGCAGCCCGGCGCGCGGCTACGCGCCCGCGCGGCGCCGGCGGTGGTCTTGGCGGCCGAGCCCCTGACGCGGCGCCTCGCCGAGCGGATCGGCGCGCGATTCGTGGTGGAGGCCGATCCGGCGCGCCTGCGCGAGGCCCTGGACGTCGGCGTCGCATGACCGCGGCCACGTGCCCCATCTGCGGCAAGCCCACCGTCCAGGCCTACCGGCCGTTCTGCTCACGCCGCTGCGCCGACGTCGATCTGCAGCGCTGGCTGGTCGGCGCCTATGCGGTCCCCGCGCAGGACGACGAGAGCGGTCCAGAGGACGATCCGGACGCCGAATAACATCCCGTTTTCGCTCGCTGGACTTACGCCGACGGCTCTTTTATAGACGCGGCTCCCCGCGAGGCGGGCCTAGGCCTGGGTAGCTCAGTTGGTAGAGCAGCGGATTGAAAATCCGCGTGTCGGTGGTTCGAATCCGCCCCCAGGCACCATCCCCACCATACCGCAATCGCCGATCCCGGTTTTCGATAATGCTGCATCGCAGCATTCTTGCGCGACCGAAGGTGGTGAATAGGCGGGCGGGCGGCGCATGTTGCTTGTGCAGCGCACAATCAGTGCGCAGGGCCCACGAAATTGCACCGGACAGGGAAGCTTCTGCCCCTTGACGCTTCGACAAGGGGTTGCCAAAGGGTCCGGGCCGCTCGTCTAACAGGCGGTAAGACTTTGGGTTCCCATTCCGGGAGTTCAAGGCCGTCCGCACCTTTGCAACGCCAATCCCTGCGAAATGTCGGGACTCCGCGTTCAGGGTCGGGCGCAGCGACAGCGCCTCTGGCGTTCCGGACTTGCGAAAGCAGGCTGGGCGCCGGGCTTGTTTCAACTAGGGTGGAGACGCTCTCGCGCGACGACCCTCCGGCCAATCGTGCTAGACCAACCAGGAACTGGCGACAGATGCTCGACAACAAACTGAAGATCACGTTCTCCGCTCTCCTCGGCGCCGCTGCGCTGAGCGTGAGCGTGCCGGCGTTCGCTCAAGCCCCGGCTGCGCCGGCGCCCGCGGACGCCTCTGCCGCTCCGGCCGCCGCCCCCGCGGCGACGCCGGCGGCCCCCGCCGCCGATGCGGCGGCTCCGCCCACCATCAAGAACGCTGGCAAGCTCAATGTCGGCACGATGTTCGCGGACGCGAACATCGTCGTGAAGGTGATCATGATCGGCCTGGTTCTCGCCTCGGTGCTGAGCTGGACGATCCTGGTGACCAAGCTCCTCGAGTTCCGGTCCCTCAACAAGACCTCGGACAACTTCATGGAAGCGTTCCGCGGCGCCAAGTCGGTCAACGACATGAGCCGTATCGCGCTGTCTGAAGAGTTCGACGGCAACCCGCTGGCCGACATGGCCGCCGCGGCCGCCCAGGAAATCGAACTGTCGCGTCAGGCCGGCCTGCTCGGGCCCGACCACCGCGACAACACCATCCACCGCGCCCAATCGGCGGTCGGTGCGGTTCAGGCCGCGCTTGCCCGTCGCCTTTCCGGTGGCATGCAGTACCTGGCGTCGGTCGGCTCCAACGGTCCGTTCATCGGCCTGTTCGGCACCGTGTACGGCATCATGAACTCGTTCATCGGTATCGCGAACACCAACACCACCAACCTGGCCGTCGTGGCGCCCGGCATCGCCGAGGCCCTGCTGGCGACCGGTCTGGGCCTCTTCGCCGCCATCCCCTCGGTGATCTTCTACAACTACTTCCAGACGCGTATCTCCGCCTTCGGCGCGCGTTCGGAAGGGTTCGTGGCCGAGCTGATGAACGCGATTTCCCGGCAGCTCGACAAGGGAGCCTAAGCTAGATGGCCGCCAAACTCTCAAGCGGAGGGGGCGGGCGCTATCAGGAAGACCAGAACGCCGAGATCAACGTAACGCCCTTCGTGGACGTGATGCTGGTCTTGTTGATCATCTTCATGGTGGCCGCACCACTGGCGAGCGTGACCGTCAAGGTCGAGCTCCCGCCGGCGGTCGCCAAGCCTGGCACAAACCCTCCGAAGCCGGTCTACATCTCGATCCAGCCGGGCGGGAACCTGTTCATCCAGGACTTCCGCACCGACCTGCCGAGCCTGGGTGACGACCTTCGGAAGCAACTGGGCGCGACCCGGAACCCGACGAAGGAACGGATCTTCATTCGGGCGGACAAGAACGTGCTCTATGGCGACTTCATGGGCGTGATGAACATGCTGCAGGACAACGGGTTCTACAGCGTGGCTCTCGTCGGTGAAGACAACAACAAGTAGGTGGTGAGCCATGTCTGACACATCACCTGACCACGCCATTATTCGGCACAACCCGTTTGATGACCCCAAGCCGCCCCGGCGGCCGGGGCTGATCATCGGGCTGGCGATCGTCCTGGCGGTTCACGCCGCCCTGGGCGTGTATTTCTGGAAGTCGCGTTTCGAGCCGAAGTACAAGGAGTACTCGGAGGATGTGACGGACGTCTCGCTGATCAAGCCCGTCCCGCCGCCGCCTCCGCCGCCTCCGCCGCCGCCGCCGCCGAATACCCCGCCGCCGCCGCCGCCGAAGCTGCAGCCGCGTCCGCCGGTCTCCGTGCCTGACGTTCCGTCGATCCCGCCGCTGCCGGTTCCCCCGGTCGAGCGCCGGATCGAGGAGCCGAAGCCGCCGGCCGCGCCGCCGCCGGAGCCTCCGCGTCCGTCGGTGATCACCAACCCCGACTGGGCTCGTCGTCCGTCCGCCGAAGACCTCGCGCGGTACTTCCCGGACCGGGCGCAACGGATGGAGATCAACGGCAAGGCGACCATCAGCTGCACCGTCGACGCGCGTGGCACGCTGCAGAGCTGCTCCGTTCTCTCGGAAGAGCCGGCCGACATGGGCTTTGGCGACGCCGCGATGAAGATGAGCAAGCTCTTCAAGATGCGGCCGCAGACCAAGGACGGTCAGCCGGTCGACGGGGGCACGGTGCGGATCCCGATCCGCTTCGATCTCCCGAAGGGCTGATCCAGCCTTCACGAACTGAGAAACGCCCCGGCCGCCCCTGGCGACCGGGGTTTTTCTTTGCCTGCTGCGCGGGCGCCTGCACTTCAGCCCAGCGTCGGGACCACGTAGAACGGGCGCGGAGCAGGGGCGACGGAGCCGTGGTGGCGGAAAACGCGAGCACAAGCACGAGCCGGCGTGACGGGCTGTTCATCGCGGCCGCCGCCGCGTTTGGCGTCGCCATCGTCGTCGTCGACACGTTCAGCGTCACGCACGACCGCGCCGAGGCCGGGCGCCCGATCGCGACCTGGGAGCCCCTGACCTGGGAGACGACCAGCGTCGTGGTGATGCTGGCGCTCCTGCCGCTGGTCATGGCGCTCACCCGCCGCGCGCCGCCGCGGCTCGCGGCCTGGCGCCGGACGGCCGTCGTGCATGTGCTGGGGGCGATCGCGTTTTCGCTCACCCATGTCACGGCCATGGGGCTCTTGCGCTGGGCGGTCTATGCGGGCCTCGGCGCCCACTATTCGCCGGTCGGGCCGCTGTCGGAATTCCCCTACGAGCTGCGCAAGGATCTCCTGGCCTATCTCGGCCTCGTCGCCGGCTATTGCGCGTGGATGCGTCTGCAGCCGGCCCCGGCGCCCCACCCCGAGCCGCTGGAGGCGCTGGAGGTGCGCGAGGGCGCGCGCCGGCGCTTCGTGCCGCTGTCCGAGGTGGCCTGGCTGGAGGCGGCCGGCAACTATGTGGAGCTGCATCGCGCGGCGGGGCCGATCCTCCACCGCGCTTCGCTTTCCGAGATGGAGCGCCGGCTGCGCGACCACGGCTATGTCCGCATCCATCGGTCGCGCCTGGTGCGGCAGGCGGCGATCGCCCAGGTCGACTCCAAGCCCTCCGGCGACTTCACCGTCCGACTTGCCGATGGCCGGGAGCTGGCCGGTTCGCGCCGTTATCGACGCCCTTTGCTGGAACCTTGACGGCCCGCTTGATCCAGCCGGCCCGCGCGACTAGAACCGTCCGCTCGCGATACGCCGCCCTAGCTCAGTTGGTTAGAGCGCCAGATTGTGGCTCTGGAGGTCACCCGTTCGATCCGGGTGGGCGGTACCATCGCAAGACCTTGAAAGGACCGGGTTTCAGCCCGGTCCTTTTTCGTTCCGAACGGCGTTTTCCTCGCTGCTTTCCACCCGGCTCTACGCCGCGCCCGTGCTCGGTTTCAGGACCAGAAGCGCCTTAGCTGGAGAGCACCGTGAGAAATCTTGGCATCGAGGTCGACGATGCCCTGGAGTTGGCTGAGCAGCTTGAGATCTAAGGTGTAGGGCGGGCCCCTCGGCGACCCTCCACTGGTGCCAAGGTCGGCGAGCGTTACACAGTAGCCTGCAGCCGGCTCCTCGAGGCCCGCGACGACTCCGGCGGGGCCTCAGCCGCTCACGCTTCCCCGTGCGACGGGGCGCCGACAGCGGCCGCCACGTAACCCCGCACGACGTCCACGTACCGCTCCGGGGAGACGGGCCGATCGCCGAACGACACGCCGACGACCCAGCCCTGGTCCGCTTGCTGCGCGACGGGCCAGAAGTCGAACTTCGATTCACCGTGGGGATAGACGCCCGCCCTGGTCGCCATGTTCGTGTCTAGCGCCCCAAGGGCGGCCTCCTCGTCGGATCGAGTCAGCCTCGCGCCGCCCGCGGCGGCGATCGCCTTGACCGAGCCCCCGCTGGCCAACCCGACCAGGGCGGCGCCGCCGAACGCCCGGTGCAGCGCGTCGGCCGCGGCGCGAAGGATCTCCCACTCCGGCCGCCGCTCGATGATCAGGTGGGCCAGCGCCTGCAAGGCCTGCGCCTGTTCGGCGGCTTGGCGAGCCTCGAGAGCCCGCCGCCGGGACTCTGCGGTCACGCTGCTGACGATGCCCGCGATGATGAGCAGAAGCGCCGCGGCCCACAGGTCGCTGGGGCTGGCGATCCGCAGCGAATAGTAGGGCTGGGTGAAGAAGAAATCGAAGGCGAGCACGCCTGCAATGGCGGCGGCCAGGGCCGGGCCCCACCCGAAGGCGACCGCGCAGATCACCACTGGCACCACGAAGATCAGCGTCAGGTTGGGCGCGGCGACCAGGTGCTCGACAACGAACGCGAGGAGCGCGCCCACCGCGACGAACACCAGCGCCAGCCCGTACTGGGCCGCAACCGGCATGGCCGCGCTGCCGGTGGCGCCGGGGACCTCATGGGCAAAGGGCGCAGGACTGCCGGAATGGGTCCAGGACTCGGACAATCGCCACCTTGGTCGCTGCGGTCGAGGGGGCCGAACCTAGGCTCCGAGGACATAAACGTTCCATGCGGATCTTGCCGGCGCGGCTTACGCCATCCAGCGATAGCCGATGCTGGGCTCGGTGAGGATCAGGCTGGGCTCGGAGGGATCGGGTTCGATCTTCTGGCGCAACTGAGCCACGAAGACGCGCAGGTACTGGACGTCTTGCTCATGGGCAGGTCCCCAGACGGCCGTCAGCAGCTGCCTGTGGGTGACCACCTTGCCGCCGCCCTTCACCAGCTGGGCGAGCACGTCGTACTCGCGCGGCGAGAGGCGGATTGGCTCGCCGGCCCGCGTCACCAGGCGCTTGACCAGATCCACGGTGAGGTCGCCCACCGTCGTGGCCGCCATGGCGCCCTCGTCGCGGAGGCGATGGCGCAGGGCCACGCGCAGACGCGCCAGCAGCTCGCCCACGCCGAACGGCTTCTCCACATAGTCGTCGGCGCCCAGGTCGAGCGCATCGATCTTCTCGGTCTCCTTGTCGCGCGCAGAGAGGATGATGATCGGGCCTTCGTAGAAGGCGCGCGCCTTGACCAGGGCCTCCTTGCCATCGAGGTCGGGCAGACCCAGGTCGAGCACCACGGCGTCGGGCGCCTTGCGGGCGATCTCCCTCAGCCCTTCGGCGGCGGTGTCGGCGCGGATCGGTTCATAGCCGGCGGCGCCGAGCGCCGGGCCCAGGAACCGGTGGATCCGCGGCTCGTCGTCGATCACCAGAACGCGCGGCTTGTGCGCGCTCACAGGAGGGCCTCCGGCGTCGCGCGATCCTTCGGAAGGCTGATCAGGATGCGCGTCCCGCGGCCGTCGTGGATGGGGCTGGCCGCCGCGATCCGGCCCCCCATCGCCTCCACGAAGCCCTTGGAGATGGCGAGGCCGAGGCCGGCGCCCTTACCGCGATCGGTAGCCTCGTCCATGCGACGAAACTTCTCGAACACGCGCTCCAGGTCGGCGGTCGGAATGCCGCGGCCTTCATCTTCGATACTGATCACCACGTTCCTTCGGTCCTCATAGGCCGCCACCTCGATCGTCGTCTTGTCGGGGCTGTAGGCGATCGCGTTCTCCAGGATGTTGACCAGGGCCTGCTCCAGCAGCGAGGCGTCCGCCACCACCATGGTCACCCGGTCCGGGAAGTCCCACCTCACCTTACGGTGCTCGAGTCGCCGCCCCACCCGTTCGACAGCCGCGCGAAGCACGTCGCGGATGTCGGCCCAGTCGCGGCGGGTGACCAGTGCGCCGCCCTCCAGGCGGGTCATATCGAGCAGGTCGCCGACATAACGGTTAAGGCGCTCGGCCTCCTCCCGGATTGAGGCCAGGAGGTCGCTGCGAACGCTGGGGGAGAGCGACTTGCCGTAGTCGATGAGGGTGGTTGCGGAACCCAGGACGGTCGACAGCGGCGTGCGAAGGTCGTGACTTACGGAATTCAGGAGCGCCGAGCGCAGGGTATCGGTGCGGCGCAGGGCTTCCGCATCAGCGGCGACGGCGGCGAACTCCGCCCGCTCCAGCGCCACCGCGCCCTGGTCGAGCAAGGCGACGACAAAGCGTTCGCCGTCCTCTGTCGCCACGGCCCTCGGCTCGACGCCGACCACCCCGGATCGCGCCTTGACCCCCTGCAATGGCCGGAACGTCCAGCCAGCGTTCGGGAGGGTGCCGGTGCCCGCTCCGGCGGCCTCTCCCTTCTCCCAGGCCCATCGGGCCGCGGCCATGTCGCCAGCCGACAGAGCTTCGATGGCCGGCGAGGCGGCGGCGATGCGCAGGTCGTCGTCCATGGGCGTGAGCACCACGGCCTTGGCGCTTGTCGCCGCGCCGAGCTGCTCGGCGAGCGCCGCGGCGGCGGCGTCTGCGGTGGCGGCGGCCGAGAGGCGCCGCGTGGCCGAAAGCACGGCGCTGATGCCCGACGCCCGCCGTGCGGTCGCCATCGCCTGGTCGCGCACCCGCCCCGTCAGCCATCCGGTCGTGAGGGCCACGGCGAAGAACACCACAAACGTGAAGACGTCGGCCGGATGGCCGATCCAGATCGTCAGCCGCGGCTCGAGGAAAAAGAAGTTGTAGCTGAAGGCCGCCAAGGCCGCCGCCGTCACGGCCGGCCAGAAGCCGAACGCCAGGCCGGACAGCAGCACGCTCAACATGAACACCATCGCGAGGTTCGTGCTCGCGGCGTACTTGTCGACGACGTAGGAAACGCCGCCGGCCATGCCGACCAGGGCGACAGCGCCAAGGTGCCCGCTCCACGGCGCATCGCGGAGGGATCGCCGAGGGCGCGGCTCGGGGGGATTGGGTTCGGCTCCCTCCGTGATCACATGCAGCGCCGCCCCGCTGGCTTCCTCGAGCAGGGCGGCAATCAGGTTCCGCCGGAACGGAAGCCGCCGGCGCCGGGTCTTGCCGACCACGATCTGGGTGGTGTTGTTGCGCCTCGCATAGTCGAGCGCCGCGGTTACAAGATCGTCGCCGGTCAAGGTGACGATGGAGCCGCCCAGTTGTTCGGCCAGCTTCAGGGCCTCGCGCAGCTTCTGGGTTCCCACCGCCGAGGCCGCAGGGGCGTTCGGTCGTTCGACGTGCGCCACCGTCCACGGCGCATCCATCATCATGTCGGAGAGCCTGCGCCCCGCGCGCACCAGGGAGCCCGCCATGGCGTCGGGCCCCACCAGCACCAGGATCCGTTCGCCGGCGGCCCAAGGCCCCTCGACTCCAGCCCGCTTCATGGCGCCGATCAGTTGGTCGTCCACGGCCTGGGCCGCGCGCCGCAGGGCCAGCTCGCGCAGGGCCGTCAGGTTCTCGACCTTGAAGAAGCGGTCGGCCGCGACCCGGGCGGTCTCGGCCATGTAGACCTTGCCCTCCGCCATCCGTTCGCGAAGCTCGGCGGGGGTGATGTCGATCAGCTCGATGTCGTCAGCGCGGGAGAGGGCGAGGTCCGGCACGGTCTCGCGCTGGCGCACGCCGGTGATCTTCCAGACCACGTCGACCAGGCTCTCCAGGTGCTGGACGTTGAGCGTCGTCCAGACGTCGATGCCCGCCTTCAGCAGTTCCTCGACATCCTGCCAGCGCTTGGGATGCCGCGAGCCCGGCATGTTCGAGTGGGCGTACTCGTCGACCAGCAGCAGCTGCGGCCTGCGCGCCAGCGCCGCGTCCAGGTCGAACTCGAGCAGCGTGCGGCCCTTGTAGTCGACGGGCTTGCGCGCCATCACGTCCAGGCCGCGCAGCAGCGACTGCGTCTCCTTGCGGCCGTGGGTTTCGACGACGCCGACCACGACGCCGCCGCCCTCGGCCTTGCGGCGGCGGGCGGCGCGCAGCATCTCGTAGGTCTTCCCGACCCCCGGCGACATGCCCAGGAAGACCTTCAGCCGCCCCTGCCCCGGGCGGGCGGCTGCGAGCAGGGCGTCGGGATCGGGCCTGCGGGGCTCGTCTTGGGTCATTGGCCTCCAGCGTGGGCCGCCGGGATGGCGGCGTCGAGGGCGAGGTTGGTTTCCAGCACATTGACGGTCGGCTGGCCGAGCACGCCGAGCACCGGCGGAGCCATATGTCGGTCGATGATCCGCTGAACCTCCGCCACGGTGCGCCCGCGCGCCCTGGCGATCCGGCCCGCCTGCATCCGGGCGTTCGCCGGCGAGATATGCGGATCGAGCCCAGAGCCGGAGGTCGTGACCGCGTCGGCCGGAATGAATGCGCCGGCTGTTTCGCGTCGCAGCGCGTCGGCGTCCTTCTTCACCCGATCCAGCAGGGCCGGATTGAGCGGCCCCAGGTTCGAGCCGGAGGATCCGGCCGCATCATAGCCGCCGGAGCCGGCCGCGGACGGCCGTGGGTGCAGGTACTCGGCCCCGGTGAACGGCTGGGCGATCAGGCTCGAGCCGATCACCTGGCCGCCCGGGTTGCGGACCAGGCTGCCGTTGGCCTGCGCCGGGAAAGCCAGTTGCCCGATTGCGGTGACCAGCAGCGGATAGCCGACCCCCAGGAGGAGCGTGAAGAAAAGGGTGGAGACGATGGCCGCACGGGCTTGGGAAAGCATCAGGCAAGTCCAAGGCTGGAGACGATGAGGTCGACGATCTTGATGCCGGCGAAGGGCGCCACGAGGCCACCCAGGCCGTAGATCAGGAGGTTGCGTTGCAGGAGCCGGCCTGCGCCGATGGCGCGGTACTTCACGCCGCGCAGGGCCAGCGGGATCAGCGCCACGATGATCAGGGCGTTGAAGATCACCGCCGAGAGGATCGCGCTCTTGGGGCTGTGAAGGCCCATGACATTGAGCGCCCCCAACGCCGGCAGCGCCGCCACGAAGATCGCCGGGATGATGGCGAAGTATTTGGCCACGTCGTTGGCGATGGAGAAGGTGGTCAGGGCGCCGCGGGTGATCAGCAGCTGCTTCCCGGTCTCGACGATCTCGATGACCTTGGTGGGATCGCTGTCGAGGTCCACCATGTTCCCGGCCTCACGCGCGGCCTGGGCGCCGGTCTGCATGGCCACGCCCACGTCCGATTGTGCGAGCGCAGGCGCGTCGTTGGCGCCGTCGCCGCACATGGCCACCAGGCGGCCCTTGGCCTGTTCGGCGCGGATCAGGCGCAGCTTGTCTTCCGGCGTGGCCTCGGCGAGGAAGTCGTCGACGCCGGCCTCCGAGGCAATCGCCGCGGCCGTCACCGGGTTGTCGCCGGTGATCATCACGGTGCGCATGCCCATCCGGCGCAGGTCGGCGAACCGCGCCTTCACGTTCGGCTTCACGACGTCCTTGAGATGGATGACGCCGACCAATGCGCCGTCGGCGCTGACCGCCAGGGGCGTGCCGCCTGAGCGAGCGATGCGATCCACGGCGCCCGCCAGTTCGGACGGCATGTCGGCGGCCTTCAGCCCGAGGGTGGCGAGCACGGCGTCCACCGCACCCTTGCGCCAGGACTTGGGCCCGCTGGTGAGGCCCGACTGGCGGGTGGTGGCCGAGAAGGCGATGATCTCGGCGCCGGCCGGCGCCTCCGCAGCCTGCCCCAGGGTGCGGGCCAGTTCGACGATCGAACGGCCCTCGGGCGTCTCGTCGCCGAGCGAGGCCATCAGTGCGGCCTCGATAGCGTGCTCCGCCCGCACGCCGGGGGCGGGGATGACCTCTGTGGCCATCCGGTTGCCGAAGGTGATGGTGCCGGTCTTGTCGAGCAGAAGGGTGTCGCAGTCGCCGGCGGCCTCAACCGCGCGGCCCGAGGTCGCCAGGACATTGACCTTGAGCAGCCGGTCCATGCCGGCGATGCCGACGGCGCTGAGCAGCCCGCCGATGGTGGTGGGGATAAGGCAGACGAAAAGCGCGCCGAGCACGAGGGGGCTGAGCGTCACCCCCGAATAGGCGCCGAGACCCAGCAGCGTGACCACGGCGATCAGGAAGATGAGGGTCAGGCCCGCCAGCAGCACGGCCAGCGCGATCTCGTTCGGCGTCTTGCGCCGGTCGGCTCCCTCGACCATGGCGATCATGCGGTCGAGGAAGGTGTTGCCGGCCTCCGACGTGATGCGGACCTTGAGCCAGTCGGAGACCACCGTCGTGCCGCCGGTCACGGCGCTGCGGTCGCCGCCGCTTTCGCGGATCACGGGTGCGGACTCACCGGTGACGGCGGCCTCATTCACCGAGGCGACGCCTTCCACGATCTCGCCGTCGGCCGGTATCACGTCTCCCGCCTCGACCAGGACCAGGTCACCGACACCGAGCTTGTGGGCCGGGGTCAGGACGATCGCGCCAGCGTGACCGGTGAGGAGCTTGGCACTGGTGGTCACGCGGCTCGCCCGCAGGCTGTCGGCGGCCGCCTTGCCGCGCCCTTCGGCGATGCTCTCGGCGAAGTTCGCGAACAGCACAGTCGCCCAGAGCCAGGCCGCGATCTGCACTGCAAAACCCCAGTCGCCCCCATTGGCGATGGCAAGAGCCGTTGAGAGGGTGGCCAGGATGGCGACGATTTCGGTCGCGAAGATCACCGGGTTGCCGGTGAGCTCGCGCGGGTCCAGCTTGACGAGCGCGTCACGCGCCGCCCGCGCCAGCATCGGGGCTGAGAAGCTCGACACGAGGGCCGCAGCCTTGCGGCGGCTATCGCCGAGCGGTTGGGTGGTCATGGTCATGGGCTTTGTCCGGGAGGGTCAGCGCGCCGCGACCATTTGGAGCGCCTGGAAATGCTCCACGATCGGGCCGAGGGCGAGGGCCGGGAAGAACTGCAGGCCGCCCATGATCAGCACCACGCCGATCAGGAGGCCGATGAAGAGCGGGCCATCCGTGGGGAAGGTGCCGGCCGTGGCGGCCAGCTTCGGCTTGGCGGCGAGGGAGCCGGCGATGGCGAGCACCGGGACCACATAGGCGAAGCGGCCCAGCAGCATCGCGATCCCCAGCGTGATGTTCCACCAGGGGGTGTTGGCGCTGAGGCCCGCAAACGCCGAGCCGTTGTTCCCGCTCGCCGAAGAGTAGGCGTAGAGGATCTCCGACAGGCCGTGGGCGCCGGGGTTGGCGAGGCCCTTCAGCGCCACCGGCAGCACCGCCGCCACCGCCGCAAAACCCAGGATCGACAGCGGCAGGATCAGGACGGCCAGCATGGCGAACTTGATCTCGCGGGCCTCCACCTTCTTGCCGAGGTACTCGGGCGTGCGTCCGACCATCAGCCCGGCCACGAAGACCGCGATCAGGGCCATGACGACCATCCCGTAGAGGCCGGAGCCGACCCCGCCCGGCAGGACCTCGCCAAGCTGGATCAGGAACAGGGCCATCCCGCCCCCGAGCGGCATGAAGCTGTCGTGCATGCCGTTGACCCCGCCATCCGATGCGCCGGTGGTGGCCGCCGTCCAGATGGCGGTGGAGGGCGCGCCGAAGCGGACCTCCTTGCCTTCCATGTTGACGGCGGTGTCGACGCCGGCCGCCGCGAGCGCGGGCGGCGCCTGAGTCTCGGCGGCATAGATCGCGCCCGCGCCGGCGGCGACCAGGATCACCATGACGGCGGCGAGGGCGCGGGCGTCCTTGCGCGCCAGTACGATGCGGCCGAAGGCGACCACGCAGGCGAGGCTCAGGGCGTTCATCGAGACGATCTCGATCAGATTGGTCCAGGCGTTGGGGTTCTCGAAGGGATGCGCCGAGTTGGCGTTGAAGATCCCGCCGCCGTTGGTGCCGAGTTGCTTGATCGCCTCCTGGGAGGCCGTCGGATAGAGGGCGATGGTCTGCTGGCCACCCTCGAGCGTGCGCGCGGTGACGTGCGCCGCCAGGCTCTGCGGCTCGCCCAGGCCCACATAGGCGACAGCGATCACCAGGGAGATCGGCAGCAGGACATAGAGGCTGATCCGGGTCAGGTCGGCCCAGAAGTTGCCGATCCCCTCGCCGCGGTCGGCCGCGAAGGCGCGCGCCACGGCGGCGGCGATGGCGATGCCGGCCGCCGCCGAGAGGAAGTTGTGCGAGGTGAGGCCCGCCATCTGGGAGAATGTCGAGAGCGTCTGCTCGGGGACGTAGGCCTGCCAGTTGGTGTTCGAGATGAAGCTGACGGCGGTGTTGAAGGCGAGGTCCGGAGACATTCCGGCGAACCCCTGCGGGTTCAGGGGCAGCAGGTTCTGGAACCGCAGCATCAGGTAGAGGACGACGAAGCTCGCCGCGGAGAACGCCAGGAAGCTGCCTGTGTAGCCGAGCCAGCCCTGGCTCCGGGCGGCCTTGATCCCGCAACCCGCGTAGACCAGCCTCTCGAGGGGTCGCAACACCGGGTCCAGCCAGGTCTTCCCGCCCTGCCAAACGCGCGCGAGGTAGGCGCCCAGCGGGAAGGCCACCGCGACTGTAAGCGCGAGGGTGAGGGCGATCTCCGCCCAGCCGAAGCCGTTCATCAGAACTTCTCCGGCTTGAGGAGGGCGGCCAGCATGTAGCCGCCGATGACGAGCGCACCCGCGCCCCAGATCAGCATCTCAAGCATCAGAGCCGCCTCAGGAGCGCGGCGTAGACGCCGAATAGCGCGAGGGCCCCGAGCCCCAGCGCAAGATAGAGAAGGTCGAGCATGAAGCCTCAGGTCCGTCCGGTTGGATGGGCCTCTTCATCGCGCCAAAGCGCATCAGGCTTCGAGACGGGGTTCAGGGCTGGCGCATAAGGGCGGTGTAAAGAGCCCGCGTCCCGATCGGCGCCCAACCTCTCCCCCTGGCGGTCAGCCAGCCGGCTCTCTGTGGCCAAGAGCTTCTGAAATCAGTTCGATCATCCCGCGCGCCTTCTGCGCATCCCAGGGATGCGCCGTGTGCGCAATGCAACGCGTCCAAAACCTTCGTGGTCAGGCGCGCCGACCCCATTGACGGCGCTATGGCCAAGGCGTCCGATCCTCCCCGAATTCGAGGGCGGAGGGCGTCATGTCGCTGGGCGACGGCGGGTCGGATCCTGGTGGGTCGGGACCCGGAGAGTCGTCGGCGGGCTGGCGCGCCCGGCTGAGGCGCCTGGCGGAGCGGCGGTTGTCCTCGGGCCTGGCCGCCGGCCTCGTGCTCGCAGCCTTCGCCGGCGGCGTTGCAGTGACCCGGCTGGCCGAAGGCCCGCACGCCGCCGCCACGCTGGCCTCCGCCACGGCGCCCGACCACGGGACCTGGTCGCTGTTCGGCAAGCCGCGGGCCGCCGGCGCACGCCGCCGTGGCGTGCCCAGACCCGACGGTTTCGCGGTCTGGCAGACGCGCTTCGACACCTCCGGACCCGACCCGCGCGCCTGCATCCGCATGAGCCAGCCGCTGGATCCGGCGCGATCCTACGGCGACTTCGTGCTGGTATCCCCCTCGCTGCCCGCCAAGCCGGCGGTGGCGGTCAAGGACGATGAGCTGTGCGTGGCCGGCGTGGGCTTTGTCGACCGCACCATCACCCTCCTGAAGGGCCTGCCCGCCAAGGGCGGCGCAAAACTGGCCCAGAATACCGACGCGCCCTTCGTGGCCTCCGAGAAGCCGCCCTATGTCGGCTTCGCCGGCCAGGGCGTGATCCTGCCGCGCGAGGACGCCGACGGCATCGGCATCGAAACCGTCAACGTCGCCCGCGTGAACGTCGAGGTCTGGCGCGTGGTCGATCGCAACCTCGTCCGCCGCTCGATCAGCGCCCCCGATCCCACCGCCGAAGGTGAATACGCCGGCGACTATGGCGTGGACTCCGCCCGCGGGGAGGGGCGGCTGATCTGGAAGGGCCAGATCGCGGTGCGCGGCCGCGCCGGAGAGCGGGTGACCAGCGTCTTTCCCCTGGGCGCTGTGCTCAAGGACCTGCAGCCAGGCGGCTATCTGATCAAGGTCAAGGACGCCTCGGGCCCGCGCGACCTGAAGAAGGACGGGGACAGCGACGAGTACGATGCCAACCCGCCGGCGCAGGCGCGCCGCTGGGTGATGTTCACCGACATGGCCCTGACCGCCTATGACGGCTCCGAGGGGCTGGATGTGGTGGTGCGGTCGTTGAAGACCGCCAAGACCCAGCCCGGCCTGCGCGTCGCGCTGGTGGCGAAGAACGGCGAGGACCTGGCCTCGGGGCGCACGGATGCGATGGGGCGGGTGCGCTTCGACCGTCCATTGCTGGAAGGCGAGGACGCGGCGCGCGCCAAGATGGTGATGGCCTATGGGCCGCAGGGCGACCTGGCGGTGCTGGACCTGGGCCGCGCGCCGGTGGACCTGTCGCGCCAGGGCGTCGGCGGGCAGGCCCGGCAAGAGGACAACGGGGAGACGGATGACGATAGCCCGGCGGCCGCCGCGAAGAAGGCTGTCGCCCCCGTGGACGCCTATCTCTACGCCGACCGCGGCATCTACCGACCCGGCGAGACGGTGCATGTGAACGCCCTGCTGCGCGATCGCGAGGCGCGGGCGGTCAAGGACCGCAAGGGCTTCATCGTGTTCCGGCGCCCCTCGGGCGTGGAGCTGATCCGCTACAGCTTCCAGAAGACCCCCTTTGGCTCGGCCGCCGCCAATGTGGTGCTGCCGAAGAACGCGCCGCGCGGCCGCTGGCGCGCCACGGTCGAGATCGAGGGAGTCGAGAAACCCGCCGGCGAGCTCAAGTTCGCGGTCGAGGACTTCGCGCCCCAGCGCCTGGCGGTCACTGCGAAGGGCGACGAGGCCGTGCCCCTGCGAAGCGGCGAGACCCGGACCATAGATGTGAACGCCCGCTTCCTCTACGGCGCGTCCGGGGCCGGCCTGCAGGCCCAGGGCGAGGCGCGGTTGCGCGTCGATTCCAATCCGTTCCCGCAGTTCAAGGACTACCAGTGGGGCGACCAGAAGCAGCCCTTTGACGAGCAGTTCCTGGACCTGGAGACCACGGTCACCGACGCCGACGGTCACGCGGTGCTCCACTTGCCGACGGTGGCGGCGCACGACAGTCCCCAGCCGCTGGAGGCGGCGGTCGTGGCCTCGGTGTTCGAGCCCGGCGGGCGGCCCGTGCGCGAAGGCGCGACCTTCAAGGTGCGGGCGGCGCCCTATTACCTCGGCGCGAAGGTCGATGTCGGGCAGGGGGACTACAACAAGGATCCGCCGGTCACCCTCGACGTCATCGCGGCCGACCCCTATGGCCGCCGCAAGGCGCACGGCGGCGTCGGCTATTCGCTGATCGCCGAGACCTGGAACTACGACTGGTTCCAGCAGGACGGCCGCTGGCAGTGGCGGCGGACCAGCCGCGACGTGGTGGTGCAGAAGGGAACGCTGGACGTGCCGGTGGCGGCCACGGCCCGCATCGCCCGCCGCCTCGGCCTGGGCGACTACCGCCTGCAGCTGGATGGCCCGGGCGGCGCTCACAGCGTGATCCGTTTCGCCGTCGGCTGGGGCGCGCCTGCCAAGGACGTGGATGCGCCCGACATGGTGCGGGTCAGCGCCGGCACGCGTCCCTACAGCCAGGGCGACAGCGTCGAGGTGACCTTCAAGGCGCCGTACGCCGGCGAAGCCCAGGTGGCGGTGGCGACCGACCGGCTGATCGACTTCAAGACCGTCGCGGTGGGGCCGAACGGGACGACCGTGAAGTTCAGGTCCGGGCCCGCCTGGGGCGGCGGGGCCTATGTGCTGGTGAGCGTGATCCAGCCGCGGGACGCGGTGACGGCGCCGAAGCCGCGCCGGGCGCTGGGCGTCGTCTATGTGCCGCTGGATCCCAAGGGTCGGCGGCTGGACGTGGCGCTGGGGACGCCGGCCAAGGCGCCATCAAAGGCGGTGCTGGACGTGCCGATCACCATCAACGGCGCCGGATTTGGCGGTCGGGCGCGGGTGACCCTGGCAGCCGTGGACGAGGGCATCCTGCGGATCACCAAGTTCGAGAGCCCCGACCCGGTGAAATGGTACTTCGGCAAGCGGGCCCTGAAGCTGGATTACCGCGACGACTACGGCCGGCTGCTCGACCCCAACCTCGGCGCGCCCGCCAACGTCAACTTCGGCGCCGACGAGATCGGCGGCCAGGGCCTGACCACCACGCCGATCCGCACGGTGGCCCTGTGATCCGGCGTGATCGAGACCGACCGCGGCGGCCATGCGGTGATCCATCTGCCGGCGCCCGACCTGAACGGCGAGCTGCGGCTGATGGCGGTGGCCTGGACCGACGAGGCGGTGGGCGCGACCTCCAAGCCGCTCACCGTGCGCGAGCCGGTGGTGGCGGAGCTGTCGCTGCCGCGCTTCCTGGCTCCAGGCGACCGCGCCATGGCTACCCTGGAGCTGCACAATGTCGAGGGGCGACCGGGCGACTATGCGGCCACGGTCGGCGGACGCGGCGGCTTCCTGGCCAACATCTCGCGGCTGTTCCACCTGGCCCTGGGCCAGCGGGCGGTCGAGCGCGTGCCGTTCGATGCGCCGAACCGCGCGGGGGTGGGGCAGGTCACGTTCCGCGTCACCGGGCCAGGCTTCGCCACGGGCCGCGACTTTCCCATCGAAAGCCGGCTGGGCTGGGGGCCGGTGACCCGCACGAGCGTGGAGCTGCAACAGCCCGGACAGGCCTATGCGCCGACGCCGGATCTGCTGGCAGGCCTTGCCGCGGGCGATGCGACGATGCAGGTGAGCTACTCGCCGTTCCGCGGCTTCGATCCCGGGCCGGTGGCCGCGGCGCTCGCGCGCTATCCCTACGGCTGCACCGAGCAGCTGGTCTCCACCGCCTATCCGCTGCTCTACGGCGCGGAGATCGACCCGAAGCTGCGACGCACCACGCCCGCCCTCAACGCGGCCGTCGGGCGCCTGCTGGACCGCCAGAGCGAGGATGGCGCGTTCGGGCTTTGGCATGTGGGCGACGCCCAGGCCGATCCCTGGCTGGGCGCCTACGCCACCGATTTCCTGATCGAGGCGCGCCGGCTGGGGGCGCCGGCGCCCCAGGCCGCCGTCGACCGGGCGCTCTCGGCCATGCGCGAGATCTCCCAGCCCAGCGGCTATGTCAGCATCGCCTATCGGATGGACTATCCGGACTGGTGGATGACCGGCAAGGACGCCTCCAGGGCCGCGACGCAGGAGCTGCGGCGGCGGGCGTCGGCCTATGCGCTCTATGTGCTGGCCAAGGCCGGGCGCGGCGACCTGGCCCGGCTGCGCTGGTGGCACGACGTCCAGCTGAAGGACGAGCCCTCGCCTCTGGCGCGGGCTCAGATCGGGGCGGGACTGGCGCTGATGGGCGACCGTGCGCGGGCCGACTCGGCCTTCCGCCAGGCCCAGGCCGCCCTCGGCTACAGGGAGCCCGGCGACTTCTACCAGAGCCCGCTGCGTGACCTCGCCGCCATGGTCAGCCTCGCCTACGAGGCCGGCGAGCCGGGCCTGGCGCGGAGCCTGCAGGCGCGGCTGGAAAACGCGGTCAAGGATCCCGACAGCCTCAACACGCAGGAGCAGGCCCGCCTGCTGCAGGCCGCCCACTTCATGTTGGCCGCCTCCGGGCCGGCGCGCATCGAAGCCCGGGGCGTGACGCCGATGTCGGCCGCCGGCGGGGCGCCGCGCTGGTCGGTGGGCCGGCTGGCGGACGCGCGCTTCGTCAACCAGGGCCGCGGCGCCATCTGGCGCACGGTCACGGTCACCGGCGCGCCGGTCTCCGCACCCAGACCGCAGGCGACCGGCGTCTCCATCGCCAAGCAGGTGCTCACCCTGCACGGCGGCACCGCCGACGTCGCGGCCCTCCGCCAGGGCGACCGGGTGATCGTGCGGCTGTCGGGCCGCTCCGCCCAGGCCCGCACCACCGCCCTGGTCGTGGACGACGCCCTGCCGGCCGGCTTCGAGATCGAGAGCGTCCTGGGGCCCGACGACGCCCAGAAGGGCCCGTTCAGCTTCCTGGGCAAGCTCTCGGCGGCCAATGCCCAGGAGGCCCGCGACGATCGCTTCATCGCGGCCATGGACCTGCCCGGCCGCGAGAGCTTCACCTTCGCCTATGTCGCCCGCGCGGTGACGCCCGGCAACTTCCTGCTGCCCGGAGCCCAGGCCCGCGACATGTACCGCCCGCAGATCTCGGCCCGCACCGCGGCCGGCCGCACCGCGATCGCGCCGGGGTCGTGAGCAGGATCGGCAAGCGACCCCTTCCCCCTGTGGGAGACGGGTGATGCGGGGCGCCTCGGCGGTCCGCCGCCTGACTCAGGGCCTGCTGGCGTTCATGGCGGCGCAGACGGTGGCCTGCGCCCTGGACCTGGCGTTCCCGCCGGACCTGCATCGCGCCGAACAGGCTTCGCCGGTGGTCCTGGACCGGCACGGGGCTTGGCTCCGCGCCCTGCCGGTCGAGGGCGGGCGCTGGCGGCTGCGGGCCGACCTCGACCGCACCGATCCCACCTTCCTGCGGCGGGTGGTGGCGGTTGAGGACGCCCGGTTCTGGATCCACCCCGGCGTGGATCCGGCGGCCCTGGCCCGCGCCCTCGGATCGGCCCTCGCGCATGGTCGTCCCACCTCGGGCGCCTCGACCCTGACCATGCAGACGGCGCGCCTCCTGGAACCGCGGCCGCGGACGCCGCTTTCGAAGGCCATCGAGATGCTGCGCGCGTTCCAGCTCGAGGCGCGCTTCACCAAACGCCAGATCCTGGGGCTCTACCTGACGCTCGCGCCCTATGGCGGCAATCTCGAGGGGGTGCGCGCGGCCAGCCTCTCGTACTTCGGCCACGAGCCGGAGAGCCTGACCGACGCCGAGCAGGCCTTGCTGATCGCACTGCCGCAATCGCCCGAGGCGCGCCGGCCGGACCGGCGGCCGCAGGCGGCGCGCGCGGCGCGGGCGCAGGTGCTGGCCAAGCTTGCGCGCATGGGCCGGCTGCCGCGCGCCGCCGCGCAGGAAGCCGCCGCCGATCCGCTCCCGGCCCGCGCCGCGTTCCCGGCCCACGCCTGGCACGCCGCGGAGGAACTGGCGCTGGGCGCGTCCACGGGCGCGGCGACAGTGGTCTCGACGCTGGACGCGCCGCTGCAGGGCCGGTTGGAGTCCCTGGCCGCCTCCACGGCGCGCGCGGCTGGCGACGGCACGACGGTGGCGATCCTGGTGGTGGAGATCGACGGGCGGGCGGTGCGTGGCGCGGTGGGCTCGGCCGGGCTCGGCGGCCAGGGCGGCTGGATCGACATGACCCGCGTGCGCCGCTCGCCGGGCTCCGCGCTGAAGCCGTTCATCTACGCCATCGCTTTCGAGGAGGGGATCGCCGCACCCGACACCCAGATCGACGACGCCCCGATGCGCTTCGCCGATTACCAGCCGCAGGACTTCGACCGCACCTTCCACGGCAAGGTCACGGCGCGCGAAGCGCTCACCCAGTCGCTGAACGTGCCCGCCGTCGCCACCCTGGCCAATGTCGGACCCGAGGCGTTCGAGGCGCGGCTGGCCGGCGCCGGCGTGACGCTGGAGCGCCCCAACGCTGAGACCCGTGCGCCGGGCCTGGCCTTGGCGCTGGGCGGGGCGGGGATCAGCCTGCGGGACCTGGCTGTGCTCTACGCCGCGCTGGGCGATGGCGGGATCGCCAAACCGCTGAGCTGGACCGAGGCCGACGCGGCGCGGGCCCGGCGCGCCGCCGGCCGCCGGCTGGTGCGCGCGGACGCCGCCGGCCAAGTGCTGGACATCTTGCGCGAGACCCCGCCACCGGCGGGGGCCAGTCCCGCGGCCCTGATGCGCAGCCGCCCGGCCATGGCCTTCAAGACCGGCACCTCCTACGGCTTCCGGGACGCGCTGTCCGCCGGGGTGGTCGGCGGCTATGTGGTGGTGGTCTGGACCGGACGACCGGACGGGGGCGCCCGCGGCGGCGTGACCGGGCGGGATTCGGCCCTGCCCGTCCTGTTCGACGTCGCAGACCTGCTGGCGGCCCCGGCCGCCGCGCCGCGTCCCATCGCGCCGCGCGCCGCGCCACCGGCCCTGCAACGACTGAACCCCGAGGGCGAGGGGCCGCGCCTGATCTTCCCGCCCGACGGCGCGACGGTGCAGGTGGAGAGCTTCGGAACCCACTCCCGCGGCCTGTCGCTGGCGGCTGGTGGCGACGATCTCAGCTGGTACGTCGATGGCGTCCGCCTGCCGGCCGAGGCGGTGGGCGACAAGGTGGTCTGGCGGCCGTCGGGGCCGGGATTCTACCGGGTGACCGTGGTCGACTCCTCAGGCCGCCGCGCCCAGTCGCGGGTGCGGATCCGGGCGGAGTGACCTCCTTCCGCCCACCGCAGCGATCGCAGGGGCAGAGGGGCTGGAGCCTGCCCGCTTAGCCCGTGTGCGGCACGCCGACCATGCGCAGCCGGCTGACCCCGCCGTCCGGGAAGATGTTGAGCCGCACGAACCTCACCGGCCCCAGGGCGGCCAGCTCATCGCGGAAGGTGTGCACATGGTCCGCCTGCAGCTTCACCGGCGGCAGGAGCAGGGGCCAGTGCTCGGCCTCGGCGGCGATCGAGACCGGATCGCCAGCCGCCGACGCCGCGGCCTGGATCGAGCAGCGGTCAGGGTAGTTGCCGCGGAAGTGGGCGGTGTCCACCTGGATCTCCTCGATGCGGCCCAGCGCGCCCAGCTCCAGCACCGCCCAGTCGTGGCCGGGCGTGCGCCGCCGGCGGGTTTCCCAGCCGTCGCCCATGTCGACGCCGCGGCCCGGCGCGGTCAGGTTCGCAACCCGGCCATAGTGCTCGTCGTTGGCGAGGACGCCGCGCCCGCCCCAGGCCATGGCCAGCAGGTCGACGGCCACGCCGGGCTCCAGGCCGGACCAGTCCGGCCGGACCCGCCCCCAGACCCGAAGGCGGGCCACGCCGCCGTCCGGGAAGATGTTCAGGCGCACGTGGGTCACCACGGGGGCGTGGGCGACCTCGACATAGACGCGGTCATCGCCGCGGAGCTCCAGGCGTGGGGTCACGGCGGTCCAGCGGGCGCCGTCGTCCGGCAGCGCCTGGTCGGAGGCGCAGACCTCGATCAGGGCGCCCGGCGGGTAGTTGCCAGTGAAGTGGCTGGTGTCGATCTCGAAGCCGGCCACGGTCCCCGGGACCCCAAGGCGGATCACGCACCAGTCGTGGCCCGGTGAGCGTTTGCGGCGGCTTTCCCAGCCGTCCATCCACTTGCCGTGGGCGTCGTACTTGCCGGGTACGAAGACGGGTTCCTCGGGCGCGATCAGCCGGGCCTTGTCGGCGAAGAAATCGTCGGTCGCGAACACCACTTCGGAGCCCAGGCGCGGCTGGGCCAGGTCCACGAACCTGCGCCGCACCTCCTCCAGGCTGAGCGTCGGGGACAGGGAGGCGAGGGCGGCCGTCATACCGAAGCGGTAGCAGCCCTGGCTCGAAACTGAAGCCGATGGCGTTTGATACACTTCCAACGGATTTTGAAACTGCGGCGAGCTTACGACGCAGGTTTAAGGTGCCGCCACCACTGGCGGGGTCGTCAGCGGACGGGGAGCCGGTAGGCTCGCGGGCTTGGCATTGTTGAATCCGCGAGCTGCACCATGTCGCGCAATTTCCTCCTGACCACGGTCCTGGCCTTCGGCTGCCTGACGGCCGGCGCGGCTGCGGCCGAGCCCGACATCACCGGCATGTGGGCGCTGGACCAGCCGCCGGGGCAGACCCATCAGCCGCCGCCGAAGCTGACGCCCGCCGCGCACCAGGCGATGGACGAGGCCAACCACGTGGCGGCGGCCAACAACCGCCTGATCGGCGAGGCGCACACCAAGTGCTGGCCCGCGGGCATGCCCGGGCTGATGCAGCCGCCGTTCGGCATCGAATTCCTGCAGACCAAGGGGCGGGTGACCATCCTGTCGGAGGTGAGCAACCTGCCCCGCACCATCTATCTCGACGAGTCGCGGCACCCCGACGACGTCCAGCCCGGCTGGAACGGCCACTCCATCGGCCACTGGGACGCGAACGTGCTGGTGGTCGACACCATCGGCTTCAACAGCCGCCAGCCGCGGGTCTCGGAGAAGATGCACATCACCGAGCGGATCTTCCTGGATGCCGACGGCCAGCATCTGGTGGACGAGCTGGTGCTGGACGATCCCGTGACCTACGCCGAGCCGTACCACATCCGCTATCGCTACAAGCGCGTGGAGTCCGGGCCCGGCGCCGAGCTCATGGAGTACGTCTGCGAGGTCGATCCGGCCAATCTGGTCGCCTTCGAGAAGGAACAGGCGGCGGCCGGGCGGCCCTCCAACTTCGATCCCGCCTGGGCCGCCACGGCCATGGCGGAGCCGGCCAAGCCCACCTCCCACTGACGATCCGCTCCAGGCGCGAGAAAGGCGCCGGCCCTTGGGGGACCGGCGCCTTTTGCATGGCCACTGGCGGGCGCGCTCGCTCGCGCGCCCGCCGCCGCCCCCCGCTACATGTGCACGTCCAGCGAGACGCCGACCGTGCGGACCGCCTCCGGGTTCAGGACGTTGGTCCAGCCGCCGTTGTTGGCCTGGCGGCCGGCCAGGAAGAACTTGTCCAGCGCGTTGCGGGCGAAGACGCCCACCCGGTAGCGCCCGTCCGGTGAGGTGAGGCCGGCGTTCAGGTTCAGGACCCCGTAGCCCGGGTTGACGATGTTCGGGTCCATCGGAGCCGACAGCCACTTCGAGCGGTGCAGGTAGTTGGCGTTGCCGTCCAGCACGAAGCCATTGCCGAAGGCGTGGTTGTAGCTGGCCCCCAGGCGGTAGGTGTATTTGCTGGAGTTGATCAACGGCGTGCCCGCCGCATTGGCCGAGGCGGTGGTGTTGCCCGGATGGACGTAGCAGCCGTTCAGGCCGCTGGTGGCCTGCTTGATCGGCTCCAGGGCGTTCCAGCACGAGGTCACGAAGTCGGTGTAGTGGTTGTCGTTGATCGCGGTGCTCGCGGTCAGCGTGAGCTCCGGGGTCGGGCGGCCGATCAGCTCGACCTCCACGCCCTTGCTCAGCATCCCGCCGGCGTTGCCCAGCTGGAAGATGTTGGGCGTCACCTGCTGGTTCAGCACGCTGACCTGGTAGTTCTTGAACTTCTGGTGGAAGACCGTGACGTTGGCCGTAAGGCGATGCTCGAACCAGCTCGACTTCAGCCCCACCTCCAGCATGTTCACCGTCTCGGGCTTGATCGCGTCCAGCACGTTGAGGGCGGTGTCGATCAGCGGTCCTTTGTAGCCGTGGGCGAAGGTCCCGTAGATCTGCACGTCGGGCGTGAAATAGTACTGCGGCCCGATGCGGTAGGTGTAGCCGGTCTCCTTGGTCTCCAGGCGCGCTGTGGGGCGCAAGGGCGCGTTGACCGTCGACGGATAGACCCCCGGATAGGCGTAGGCGATGATCGAGGCCGAGATGTCGTCGCGGGTGACCCGGGCGCCGGCATTCAGCAGCAGCTTGTCGGTGAAGTGATAGGAGCCATCCGCGTAGACCGCGGCGCTCTTGTTGATGTTGTGCGCGCGGGTCTCGCCGCCAGCCGAGGCCGTCTGCACGTTCCGCCCGTACGGGGTGTTCGGGTATTCGACGAAGGCCTGGCCGTAGGCGTCGCCCGCCGACAGCGCCTTGGTCACCGTGTTGCGGTCGTAGAGGAAGATCCCGGCCACATAGGTCAGCTTCTTCTGCGCCGGCGAGACCAGGCGCAGCTCTTCGGAGACCTGGCCGCCGTTGTACCAGTTGCTGAGGAACTGGTTGTTGTAATAGCCCGACCCCGAAGGGCCGTGGAATGCCCGGGTGAAGAACCGGTAGGCGGTCAGCGAGGTGACCGTGAAGTCGCCGATCATGTGGTCCGCCTGGACCGAGACGCCCCCGGCGTCGGTGTGGCGGTAGGCGTCGTCGCGCTCGGCGATCACGGAGTTGGTGTCGGACGGCGTGATCCCGGCGATCAGGGCGCTGTTGCAGCCGGGCAGGACCTTGGTGCCCGTGTAGTTGATGAACGGCGTGTTGATCCCTGGGCCGCACTTGGCCCAGGCCTGCGGGAAGTTCGGCTTGTCGAACGCCTGGCGCACGTCGGCGCTGACGTAGATGTTGGTGGACTCGTCCGGGCGCCACATAAACTTGGCGCGCAGGCCCTTCTGCTCGCGGCCGCTCTGCTTGATGCCGAGGGCGGCGTTCTCGAACACCCCGTCGCGGTGCTGGAAGCTCGCGGTCAGGCGGGCGGCCATGGTGTCGTTGATCGGGATGTTCACGGTCATGTTGTCGGCCGTGTCGTTGTGCTGGCCGTAGCTGAAGTGGCCGTCGAAGCTGGTCGCCCCCAGAACGGGCTTCTTGGTCATCACCGAAACCACGCCGGCAGAGGCGTTCTTGGCGAACTGCGTGCCCTGCGGGCCGCGGTAGACCTCGATGTGGTCCAGGTCGGAGATGTCGCCGCCGATGTCGTCGACGAAGCCCATCAGGACGCCGTCGATCACCATGCCGACCGACTGCTCGGTGCCGCCGTTCTGGCTGTTGGTGCCGGAGCCGCGGATGTAGATGGCGTTCGCGCCCTGGATCGACACCTGGATGCTGGGCGACAGGAACTGCAGCTCGCGCGGCTCCTTGAAGCCGGCGTTGGTGAACTCCTGGGCGGGCACGGCCGTGACGGCCATGGGCGCGTCCTGAAGCCTCTGGGTGCGCAGGGCGCCGGTGACGACGACCTCGGTCACCTTATTGCCTTCGCCGTCCGCCGCCGCATCCGCCGCGCCGTCCGCCGCCCAGGCGACGAGCGGCGCCCCCAGAGCAGCGATGCTGACGCCCATCAGCAGGGCGGTAAGCCGCCTCTTGACCATTGCGATGATCCCCTCTCGCAGTTGTTAAGCAGCCCGTCGAACAACGCGCCGTAAGTCTCATCCCATTAGAAGGGACAGACGAGCCGAGGACCTGATGATAATATTTGAAACTCTGCGCCCACTCGGCAGATCGGACTTGATGTAGTCCTGTGACGTCTTGTCGCTCGTGCAGAGGTATTCCAGGTGTGACCTTTGAGCGGCCTTTGATCTTTGTGCCGTCCCGTGTGCCTTAGGTTTAATCAGCCACGAGAAAAATGTCCGGCGAGGGCCTGGGCGCCTTGCCGCGGGCGACTCCCATCTGCAGGCTGCATGCCCGCCCTGGCTGGGAACCGGTGCACGACACAGGGCCCGCGCGGCCCGCCCCACCGACCAGGCCCGGAGCACCTTCAAGCGAAATTGGAAGCCGCGGCGCCTAGAAGCTGCGAAGCGCGAACCAGTAGACGCCGAGGCCGACCAGCAGGGCGGAGGCTGTCTCGACCACCATTGGGCGCGGCGGGGCCCATTTCAGGCGAGCCAGGGCCCAGGCGCCGAGGCTGACCGCCAGCACCAGGGTCATCTGCCCGATCTCGACTCCCAGGTTGAAGCCGACCAGCAGCTCGGCGATGCGCCCGGTCGGCAGCTGCATCTCCAGGAGGTTCGCCGCGAAGCCGAAGCCGTGAACCAGGCCGAACACCACGGTGATCAGCATGCGCAGCCGACCGGCGTCCGGCAGCCGGCCCGAGATCATCAGGTAGTTGGCCGTGAACAGCGCGGAGCCGACCAGCAGCAGGCTGGGCAGGGCGCCGATGCCGAACAGGCGCAGGGCCGCCATCGCCAGCAGAGCCACGGCGGCCGCGGCCGCGACCGTGCCGGGCCGGCCGGTGGCGACCGCGACATTCTCGGCCCCGATCAGGGCGATGGTGAGGGCCACCAGGGCATCGATGTACTCCGCGTGCGGCCGCAGGACCCCGGTCACCGCCAGCGCCAGGGTCAGGCTGTGGCCGATGGTGAACCCCGTCACCACGAAGACCAGGTCCTTGAGCCGGCGCGAGATGAGCACCAGGCCCAGCAGGAACGACATGTGGTCGACGCCGGTGAAGATGTGCATCACCCCCATGCCGATGAAGTCGAGGAAGCTCGCCTCCTGAAGCGCGCCGCCCGGGCCGCTGACATCCGCGGTGGGGCGGTCGCGGGTGATCAGCTGCTCGCTGAGGTCGCCGCTGCGCGCGTCCTGGACCTGGGCGAAGTCGAGGTGGCTGGGCGCGACATCGGTGAAGGCGGTGGAATGCACCTGCAGTCGCCGCGCCTGGCCGCAGTCGAACGTCAGGTCGAACTTCTGGAAGCCGGCGGCGGCGGACAGCGTCTCCACCGGCGGCCGCAGCTGGCAGCGCCGCCCGTCCGCAAGCGGATACATACGGGCGGCCAGATAGGCCTTGAGCTGGGCCTCGTCGGGCGGCCGTCCTTGGCTGGCGAGGCGGTCGGACTCCGCCGTCGCGAAGGTGACGATCAGGTCCACCTTGTCGCGCCCGATCTCCCAGACCGAATGCGACTCGCTGCGGGTATGGGCCAGGGCGGGCGCGGCGATCAGCGCCAGCAGCGCCGCCAGCATCAGGCAGAGGCGCCTCACTTCAGGTCCTTGGCGACCAGGACATTGGCCCGGCGGCGCAGGAAGCCGTCCTCGGCGCCCTGGTAGCGGGCCACCGCGGCGGCCTGGTAGTCCGTGGCCACCTGGGCCCTGGCGGTCTCGAAGTCGTACTGGGCGGGCGGCGTGTTGCGCGCCATCACCAGCAGGTGCGCGCCGTCGGCGTCGGCGATGGCCTCCGACACCTCGCCGGTCTTCAGTGCGCGCGCGGCGGTGAAGAGCGCCTCGCCGAGATGTATGCGGGCGGCGAAATAGAACTCCTCGCCGCTGGTCTTGCCGGTGTCCCGCCCGCCGAACCGCGTGGCCACGACCTCCGGGGCAGCGCCGGCGGCGAGGGCGGTGCGGGCCTGTGCGGCCGCGGCCGGCGGGAAGACGAGGTCCCGCACCACCATGACGCCTTCGCTGGCGTACTTGTCGCGATGCTTGTCGTAGAAGCCGCGCAGCTCGGCGGAGTCCGGCTTGGAAGTGATGGCGTCCGCCGCCGCCTGGGCCTCCACGGCCTTGACCATGGCGCTGCGCACCTCGGGGTCGACGAGGCCGACGTCCAGCTCCTTGGCGCGCTGCACATAGAGCTCCTCGCGGATCATGTCGTTCAGCACCTGGCGCCGCATCGCCGGCGTCGCCTTGGCCGGGTCGACGGCCAGGGCCCGCAGCTGGCCGTCGAAGTCGATGCGCGAGATCGGCTGCTGGTTGACCATGGCGACCGCGTCGGCCGGCACGACCAGGGTCGTGGTCCCCTTGGCCGTGAATAGCGCGGCCCCGGCCAGGACGAGGCCCAGCCCCGCGCCGGCGCCCATCAGGATCAGGGCGCGCCGGGGATGGACGGTGCGGATGTCGAGCCAGGCGACGCCGGCGGCGGGCGGGGCTGTGGCGGTCATGGGGCCTCCGATAGGGATTTCACGTAGAGCGAGACCTGCCGCAGCTGGACGGCGGAGAGGCGGCCTGCGAAGCCGGGCATGACGCCGCGGCGGCCCTGGGCGATGGACCGGAACACGCTGGGCGGCGAGCCGTCGCCGTAGAGCCAGACGGCGTCGATCAGGTTGGGCGCGCCGATCGCCGGGTCGCCCGCCGCGTCGCCGCCGTGGCAGTCGTAGCAGCCGCCGCGCCCCTGGTAGATCGCGCGGCCACGCGCCACCGCTTCCGCCGATGCGGTCGCCCCGCGCCGGGCGCTCAGGAACGCGATGACGTCGCCGATGTCGCCGGGCGAGAGCGGATCCAGCCGCTCCTTGGCGCTGGGCCGCGGCGCGCCGAAGGCTGGCATGTCGGCGAGGTTCCAGCCCTTCGGCTGATGCGAGCGGATGCCATAGGCGATGGTCTGCTCGATCTCGCCGACCGCGCCGGTCCCATAAAGCCAGTCGCGGTCGGCCAGGTTCGGAGCGCCATAGCCGGTGTCTCCGCGGCCGTCCGGGCCATGGCAGCCCGCGCACTGCGCGCGGAACACCCGCCGCCCCGCCGCCAGGGCGGCCGTGCGCTGGTCCGGGGCCAGCCGCGCGTCCGGGTCGAGGCGCAGCAGACGGCCTTCGCGGGCCTGGCTCTGGGCCATGCCGGCGACCAGCACCACGCCCAGGCTCAGCATCGCCACCGCTGCCGCCAGCGTCCGCTTCGTGATCGCACCTGCCACTTTGCCAGACATCGGCCGCCCCAAGGCGCCGCTTTCGTCTCCATGCGGACGACGGCGCCTCCCGGCGGCACGGTCACGTGCGTGGGCGGTCGCGCCAGTAATTTACGGTCCGAGCCGATGTTAACGGTTGTTACAGCGCCCCGCGGGGCTCGCGCCTCCGGAGCGGACGAGATGCTCGCCGAGGCGGAGTCCGTCCGCGCCAGCGGCGTCCTCGGCCGGTCGCGGCTGATGCTGGCGCTGTTCGACTACCTGGTGGCCGCCTCCGCCGCCGGGCGCGCGCCGAAGGAGAGCGAGATCGCCCACGCGGTGTTCGGCAAGGCGGCCGATTTCGGCGGCGAGCACGACGCCGTGGTCCGGGTCTATATCCACCGCCTGCGCCGCAAGCTGGCGGACCACAGTCGCGACCTGGTGGCCTCCGGTGGCGCCGCAGCGACGCCGCGCCTCAGCCTGCCGCGGGGCGAATACCGGATGATCCTGGGCGCCGGCGCGCCCAAGCCGACCGGCTCGGCGGTCAAGCGCCGCCCCGCCAAGGGGTGGCTGGCGGCGATGCTTCTCGCCGTCTTGGCCGCCAACGTCGCGGCCTGGATCCTTTTGGGCGGCGGCGCCATGAGCGCCTCCGGCCGTATGCGCGCGAGCCCAGTCTGGGCGCCGTTCGCCGCCAGCCGCTTCCCGCTGCTGATCGTGGTGGGCGACTACTACATCTTCGGAGAGTCCGACGACGGGATGGAGGTGAACCGCCTGGTCCGGGAGTATTCCGTCAACTCCACTGAGGATCTCGACGCCTACCTGATGCAGCACCCGGAGAAGGCCGCGCGCTATGTCGACCTCGGGCTGTCGTACCTGCCGACCTCCAGCGCGGCCGCGGTCAGCCGGCTGACCGGACTGCTGGGCGAGCGCAAGCCGCCGCGGGTGGTCACCGCCTCGCAGGTGACGCCGCAGATGCTCAAGAGCTACGACATCGTCTACCTGGGCTATCTGAGCGGGATCGGCCCGCTGCGCTACACCCTGTTCTCGGGGTCGCGATATGCCAGCGGCGAAAGCTTCGACGAGCTGATCGACCTTCCAACCGGTCGCCACTTCACCAGCCAGGCGGCGCTTGGGCCTGTGCGCGGCGGCGCCTATCGCGACTATGGCTATGTGTCGGTTTTCGAGGGCCCGGTCGGCAATCGCATCGCCCTCGTCGCCGGGACCCGCGACATCGGCGCGCTGGCGGCGGCCGAGCAGGTGACCAGCCCGGCGGGCCTGAAGGCGCTGGCCGCGGCCGGCGGCGGCCGGCGCGGCTTCGAGGCGCTGTACGAGGTCCAGGGCCAGGGCGACGTCAATCTCGAGACCCGCCTGGTGGCGGTGACGCCGCGCAGGACGCCGCCGGCCTGGGCGACGTCCGCCCCGCCGCCCAGCCCGCGCTGAGCTTCCGACCCCGGTTGAAAGTGATCCTCGGCCGGCCGCGCTGCTCCGGCCGGCGGTTTGCGTGCAGCATGATCGAAGGGATGCGGCGCCGCCGCGCATGACCAGCGAGGATACGATGGCCTCTTCCGCATCGCGGCCGCTCGCCGTTGCGGCGGCTTTCGCCCTGGCTCTGGCGGGTTTCCCCTCTGTCGCGGCCAAGCCGGTCCGTGGCGGCGCCCATCCCGACATCGCCGGCATGTGGATGGTGCGCGAGCAGTACTATCTGGGCCAGCCCCTGCTGCCGCGGCCGGAACTGACTCCGGCGGCCAAGGCCCTGGCGGCCAAGCGCGGCGCCCTGCAGGCCAAGGGCTATGTGCGCAGCGTCGGCAACATGCTGTGCCTGCCCAACGGCGGCCCATCCATGTTCGTGGTGCGCTCGCCGTTCGAGATCTTCGAGGGCTTCGGGCGCATCACCTTCATCTTCGAGACCGAAGGCAACAACCAGCCGCGCACCATCTACCTGAACGAGGCCAAGCAGCCGGACGACATCTATCCGACCTTCAACGGCCACTCGATCGGCCGCTGGGACGGCCGCACGCTGGTGGTCGACACCGTCGGCTACAACGGCCGCGGCGCCCTGCTGGGCGGGGTGCCCAAGTCGACGGCGACGCATGTGGTGGAGCGGTTCAGCTGGTCGAAGGACGGCAAGGTGATGACCCTGGCGCTCACCGCCGAGGATCCGGCGTCGCTGGCCAAGCCCTGGACGACGCAGATCGTCTTCGACCGCATGGCCAACTCCGAGGAGCGGTTCGAGGTGTGGTGCGAGCCGGACCTGGACGCCTACAAGACCGTCGACCTCGAGGCGGTGAAGGAGGGCGATCCCGAGGTCGCCCGCCTGCTCGATCCGGATCAGCGTCCGACGGACCCGGCGCTGAAGATCCCTGCGGCCACGAAATAGTCAGGACCCAGCGATGCGACGCTTCGGCCTTTCCGCCCTGCTGCTGTTCCTGGCGCTCGCCGCGCCGGCCTCGGCCCACCACGCCTTCAACATGTTCGCCCTGGACAAGGTCGTGACGGTGAGCGGCACGGTGAAGGACTACCAGTTCAAGATGCCCCACGTCTGGTTCTACATGCTGATCCCCGCCGCCCAGGAGGGCGCGCCAGCGGAGGAATGGGGCTTCGAGTGCCACAGCCCGAACCTCGTCGCGCGCAAGGGCTGGAAGATCAGCACCCTGAAGCCCGGCGACAAGCTGAGCGTGGTCATGCACCCCATGAAGGACGGCTCGAAGGCGGGCAGTGTGATCCGCGTGGTGCTGCCCGATGGGCGGGTGCTGTGGAACGCCGAGTCCGACACCCGGCCGTGACGATCGGCGCAACCTCAGCCTGTAGTGCGATGAATATTCGCGCGCTGACCTGCGGATAGTCTCTCGGTCGGACCGCGTCAGGCGAAGATGTTCGCCGATTTGGTGTGGCAATCCATGTTATCGAATACATCGGCTTGGAAGCTGACCGGTGTCCTGTCACAGGCATGTCGCATGTTCGTCGAACTCGATTTGCCCGAATCCAGACCAAATACATTGGCATAGGCCGCACAGGCCCCGGCTCAGCTTGTGCCGCCCCCTCACGTCGCGCCCACTGGGCTGACGGGCCCCGAGACGACGAAACCGCGCCGGGCGCCCCGCAACTATCGACGAGGGGGTCGACCGTGCTCAATGAACTGACTGTGTTTGTAAAAGCCGTGGAGCTGAAGAGCATCTCGGCCGCGGCGCGCCACCTGCGCCTGTCGGCCGCCGCCGCCAGCCACCGGATCCTGCAGCTGGAAGAGCAGATGGGAGTGCGGCTGCTCAACCGGACCACCCGCAGCCTGCAGCCCACCGAGGCGGGCGTGACGTTCTACGAGCACGCGCTGGAGGTGCTGGACGCCGTCGAGCGCGCCGAAAATAGCATGGCCACCGCCAGCGGCGCGCCAACCGGCACGCTGCGGGTGACGGCGCCCCTGGGGTTCGGGCGCCGCCTGCTGGCGCCGCTCGTCTCGGAATTCCACGACCTCTATCCGCGGGTGGAGATCCGCCTGCGCCTGTCGGACCACGTGATCGACCTGCTGTCCGAGTCCGTGGACGTGGCCGTGCGCATGGCCGCCCTGCCGGACTCCAGC
This sequence comes from Caulobacterales bacterium, assembly GCA_019510435.1. Taxonomy (GTDB): domain Bacteria; phylum Pseudomonadota; class Alphaproteobacteria; order Caulobacterales; family Caulobacteraceae; genus Phenylobacterium. The sequence goes on from JAEKKJ010000007.1 coordinate 239,445, forward strand.
CTGATGGTCCGCAAGATCGCCGAATGCACGCGGGTCCTGTGCGCCTCGCCCGCCTACCTCGAGCAGCACGGGCGGCCGAACGAGCCGGACGACCTGATGCGCCACAACTGCCTCTTGCTACGCTATCCCGGCAACCTGCAGTCCCGTTGGCCGCTCACCACGCCGGCGGGGCCTCGCAGCCTGCTGGTGCGGGGCAAGTTCGACGCCGACGACGGCGACGTCCTGACCCAGTGGGCGCTCCAGGGCGCCGGCATCGCGCTGAAGCCCTATTGGGAGGTGGCCGACCACCTGCGCCGCGGCGAGCTGGAGATCGTGCTGCCCGACTGCCCGCCGGAGTCGGTGAGCCTGGCGCTGCTCTATCCGCACAAGCACCTCTTGCCGGCCCGTGTGCGGCTGTTCGCCGACTTCCTGGTCGAACGCACGCGGCTGCTCATCGAGCGGCCGGTGCGCAGCGCGGCCGTGGCCGCCTGAGGGCCGTCGCTGCCTGAGGTCTGTAGGCGACCGCGTTTGAAACTGATTGCGGGGATTCGGCCGCGGGGATGGGCGCTGCGCCCCGCTACCGTCAGGCGGTGAACCGGAGAGCCGCCATGCTGCAGATGTCGCCCAAGTCCGAGGTGGTCCATCCCGTGGACCAGGTCCCGCCGCCGCGGCAGCTGGCGGTGCTGGGCCTGCAGCACGTCCTCGTCATGTACGCCGGCGCCGTGGCCGTGCCGCTGATCGTCGGCCACGCGCTGGGCCTGGCGGCGGGCGACATCGCCTTCCTGGTCAGCGCCGACCTCTTCGCCTGTGGACTGGCCAGCCTGGTGCAGTCGCTGGGGCTTCCAGGCTTCGGCGTGCGCCTGCCGGTGATGATGGGCGTGACCTTTGCCTCGGTGGCGCCGATGCTGGCCCTGATCGCCGCGGGCAAGGCGGCCGGAGCGCCCCAGGCGCAGACGCTGCAGGTGATCTACGGCTCGGTCATCGCCGCGGGTGTGTTCGGCGTCGCGGCCGCGCCGCTGATCGGGCGGATGGCCAGGCTGTTTCCGCCGGTGGTGACCGGGACGGTGATCCTGACCATCGGCATCAGCCTGATGCGCATCGGGATCGACTGGGCCGCCGGTGGCCAGGCCTCGGCGCCGGACTACGGCGCGCCGGCGAACCTCGGGATCGCGGCCTTCGTGCTGGTCGCCATCCTGGGGCTCATGCGCTTCGCCCAGGGCTTCCTGCGCAACATCGCCGTGCTGGTGGGCCTGGCGCTCGGCGTCGGGCTCTGCCTGGGCCTGGGCCGCATGAGCCTGGACGCGGTGGCCCAGGCGCCCTGGCTGCGGCTGGTGGGGCCGTTCCACTTCGGCCTGCCGCGCCTGGAGCTGGTCCCGGCGGCGACCATGTGCCTGGTCATGCTGGTGGTGATGATCGAGTCCTTCGGCATGTTCATGGCCCTGGGGGCGATGGTCGGCCGGCCGCTCGACACCCGCACCCTGGCGAACGGGCTGCGTGCGGACGGGTTGGGCGCCATCCTGGGCGGCGTGTTCAACACCTTCCCCTACACCTCCTTCTCCCAGAACGTGGGCCTGGTGGGGGTCACGGGCGTCACCTCGCGCTACGTCTGCGCCGCGGGCGGGGCGATCATGCTGGCCCTCAGCGTCAGCCCGAAGCTGGGCGCCCTGGTGGCGGCCGTGCCGCCGGCCGTGCTGGGGGGCGCGGGCCTGGTGATGTTCGGCATGGTGCTGGCGACCGGCGTGCGGGTGCTGTCCGAAGCCGATCTGGCCGCCGATCGCCACAACGCGCTGATCGTCGCCGTCTCGGTGGGGCTGGGCATGATCCCGGTGGTGTCGGACAAGTTCTTCCAGGCCATGCCGGCGGCGCTCGGGCCCCTGCTGCACAGCGGCATCCTGCTGGCGACCCTGGCCGCCGTGGCCCTGAACCTGGCCTTCAACGGCCTGAAGGCCCGATAGCAGAGGGCCGGCGAGCTTGCGCCCGCCGCCCCTCAACGGCTCCGGAACGAGGAAGTTTTAGAGCCGGTCCTTGATCTTCGCCACGGCGGCCATGGCGCAGACGTCGTCCTTGTCGCCACCCGGCGCGCCGCCGACGCCGACGGCGCCGATCAGCTCACCGCCCGAGAACAGCGGCTGGGCGCCGGCCCGGGCCATGACGGTGGTGTCGGCCGCGAGCTTGGCGGCGAGGTCGGTGTCGCTCTTGGCCATCTCGGCCAGGTCGGCGGTCGACTTCTTGTAGGCGATGGTGGCCAGGGCCTTCTTGGTCGAGGAGGTCACGCCCATGGCGCGGACGCCGTCGGCGGCCAGCAGGACTTTCGGCACCCCGGCCGCGTCCAGCACGCTCACCGAGACCTTGTAGCCATTGGTGGTGCAGGTCGCGAGGGCGGCCTGGGCGGCTTCCAGCGCCAGGGCGGCCGAGGGGCCCTTCGCCGGCGGCGGGGGCGGCGTCGGCGGCGCGGTCTGGGCCGTGGCGGCCGATGCGGCGCCGAGCGCCAGGCCAAGGGCCAGGAGGGTGTTGCGGATCATTCGGGTCTCCAGAGGGCAAGGGTCATCGTCCGGCCGCGGACACTCCGCGGCCGTCATCGGCCTCACCGCGCGCGGCGAGGTCAGTAGTCGTGGTCGCTGAGGCTGTGGCCGTCCTGCAGGTCGACCTTCAGCACGAAGCCGGCTGCCGAGCCGTCCTTCATCGGGTGCATGGTCAGGTTGATCTTGTCGCCGGGCTTGAAGGTTGTGCTGGTCCAGCCCTTACGGGCCAGGATGTTGATGCTGGAGCATTCGATGCTCCACTCCGTGGTCTTGCCCGCAGGTCCCGGCGCGATCACCTGGATCCAGCCGTGCGGGTTCATCCACTTGAACTCCTTCACCGTGCCCGCCAGCGGCACGACCTTGGCGTGGTCGAACATGGCCGCCGAGTGGTGCGCGGACGCCGGGGCTGCGAACATCAGGCCGTTCACGAGCAGGGCGCAGAGAGCGGCGAGGCCGCCGGGCCGGACGCGTTTCATCTGCCTTGCATCTCCGCTTTGTACGCTGGCGAGTATAGGGACCGCACCGAGCGCCGCGACGCCTGAGGTGAAGCAGGACTTTCAATGCGGATGGAAAGCTGGCGCCTCACGCGAGGAAGCCGATCCAGCGGCCGCTGGCCACCACCACCACCCAACAGGCGAGGGAGACCAGCCCGGCGATGCGCGCTGACCGGGGCGGCTTGGCGGCCGCGTCCCAGGTCGCAGCGTCCTTCAGCCCCAGGCCGTGGAACAGCGCCATGTTCAGCCCGGCGGCCGCCATGGCGACGAACTTCAGCTGGAACGCCGGATTGGCCGCATAGGTGGTCGCCGAGGACGAGAAGAGCAGGAACCCCGTGACCAGGGCGACCGCAAAGGCGGTCCAGGCGCAGGGCACGGCGTCGGCCAGCAGCCGGCGCAGGCTGGCGCTGTGCGCGCGGCCCCCCAGCAGGCGCAGGTCCATCAGGAACACGACGCCCACCACGATCACCACGGCCAGGACGTGGACGCACTCGATCGCCGGAAACAGGAAGGTCCCTTCGCGGATCGCCTGGGCGAAGGGCTGGGCCTCCAGGGCGGCCAGAAGGGGCTGCAGCGTCATTCCGAAGCCCTCACGTGACCGCGTAGGCGATCCAGCGCCCCGCGAAGATGATCGCCACCCAGATCGCCAGCGAGCCGCCGGCCATCACCCGCAGCGCGATCCGCCGCGCGCCGGGCGTCCAGAACTCGGCATCGTGGCGCAGCGGCAGGTGGATCGCCGTCGCCAGCGCCAGGGCCGCGATCAGCATCGCCATCTTCAGCAGGAACACCGGGTTCTCCAGCGACCGCTTCGGCTCCCCGACAATCAGGGTCGCGCCGGAGATCAGCAGCACCAGCAACGCCGCGCCGATCCGCGGCGCATAGTGGCGGGAGAAGCGCGCCATCGGCTCGCCGCCGCCCACCGCGCCCAGGGCGCGCAGGTTGGTCATCAGAATCGCCGACATCACCACCGCGATGGCTAGGATGTGGACGGTCTGGACCGCGGGCGTGATCCAGCCGTGGGCGCCGATGCCCTCGCTCACCGGGGTATCGGCCAGCCAACTCACGAAGCCGTCGACGCTCATGACGCTACCCTTGAACCTGCGTTCGGGCTGAGAGTGACCGCCGCGGCGGGCCCCGTCGACCGGGCCCGTTTCCCCATCACTTTCAAAGCGGATGGGAAGCCGGCGGCCTCACATCTTGTCCTTGAGCACCGCGCCGGCCGGCGTCGTCACCCGCACCATCAGGGCGATATGGCTGCCGTCCTTCATCGGGTGGACGACCATCTCGACCTTGTCGCCGGCCTTCAGGGAGGCGCTGGACCAGCCGTGGCGGCCGATGATGTTGGGGCTCGAGCACTCCACGCTCCAGGGCTCCGGCTGGCCGCCCGCGTCCACCGCCACGAAGTCGATCATGACGTGCGGGTTCTTCCAGCTGTAGCTCTTCACCGTCCCGGTCAGGGGCGTGTACTTGCTGTTGTCGTACATGTTGAAGGCGTGGTGGGCCGAGGCTGCGCCCGCCAGGGCGAGGCCGACCGCGAGCGCCGCGAGGCCGATGCGGGTCATTTGCGGTCTCCGATCTTGGCGGCGGGGTCGTTGGCGTAGCGCTCTGACCAGCCCGCCGCGTCCACCTCGCAGGCGTATTCCCAGAGCTCGGCGTCCGCCGGCAGGCGCTCGTAGTGGGTGGTCACGGTGTAGGGCTTGGTCAGCAGGGCGGGGTCGGTGAAGGTCATCTCGTCGGCCAGCATCTTGCCGCCGGGGGCCAGGCTCAGCCGCTCCACGATATGGGTCGCGCCCGACGGCGTCTGGCTGCGCGGCACGTGGCTGATGCGGTCGTTGAGCAGGGTGGTGTCGACGACCAGCACCGCGCCTTCCCAGTGGCCGATCGAGTGGCCGTTCCAGCCCGGCTCGGCATCGGCCGTGTGGCTCGTGCGGCCGAGGTAGATGCTGCGCGCCAGCGGGCTGTTCTCGGAGATCATGGTCACCCGCCCCGGGCTCTCCAGGATCTCCAGGGCGAACTCGTTCATCATGAAGCGGGGCATGCCGATGGGCAGGCACTTGAGCGCGTGCTCGGACAGGACCTTGCCCTGTTCCTCGGTGGCCTTGCGCGCGGCAAGCGCGGCGGCCTCGGCCTGGGGCGTCAGCGACGGGCGCTCATCGCGGCCATAGTCGTCGGCCTTCAGAATCCACATGCCCGTGATGGAGGGGCCCGTGATGGAGGGGCTGGTGATGGAGGGCTTGGCGCCGGCGTGCGGAGCCGCGAGCGCTGCACCACCCGCAGCCAGCCCCAAGACCGCGCCAAGCGCGGCGGCCGTCCAGCCGGCGGTCCGCCGCCCGCGCTCCGTCCAGCTTTCCCGGATCACCCGCCCGCGCTCCCCTTGCATCAAGTCGACGCAAGGCTAGCGGCGTGGCCGCGGCTAGCTACCGGCCGTGGGCCGGCAGCACTTTAAAGCCAAACGGGAAGCTGGGTTTGTCTGTTCGCCCCCGTTCACTCCCCCCGGGCGACCGGCCGGCTGGCCTCTGCCGGCGCCGTGGCCCCGAACCCGGGCACGCTGCGGTCCAGGGCCGCGACGGTCCGCTGCAGGACCTTGGCCGCGCAGGCCTGGTCCGCCTGGGTGATCCGCGGATTCGCCGAGTTGGTGTCGCACACCGCGGCCGCGGCCGCGCGGAGCTGGCTGTAGAACTTGGCCACGTCGGCGGGGTTCTTGAAGTCGACCCCGACCAGGCTCACCGACTGGGTGGGCGGGGTTTCGGCGAGCGCGGCTGTGCCGGTCAGGCTCAGGGCGGCGGCCGCGGCAACGACCAAACGAATTGTCAACACTGGATCCTCCTTCGCGCCCGAAAATCACGGCCCATGCCTTCTGGGTGAGCAGGGTGCTCGTGCGAACGCTGGAGCGAAGGTTCTCCTCGGTTGTTGAGAAGTCAAGTATTCGACGTCGAATACGGGACGAGACCCGCTTCAAATCCCCGGCAAACGGCTGATTACTAGCCTGCAATATTGCCTATTTCTTGAGCAGTCTTTGATCGGGACCTGACGCAGCGCGCCCGGAGGGGCCGCGACGCCGCGCGTCAGGGCCGCACGGGCCGTCCGGTCTTCATCGACTCTGCGGCCGCCTCGGCGAGGGCGAGGGCCGCGAGACCGTCGGCATAGGTGATTTCGGGTTGCGCCGCGCCGTCCAGGATGTCGGCGAAATGGGCCATCTCGGCGCGGTAGGCCGCCGCATAGCGGTCCAGGAAGAAGTTCTGGAAGCGGTCGGCCCGGGCGCCGGCTTCGGTCCAGACCTGGACCGTGCTCTCGGTGACGTTGTCGGCGCGGATCAGGCCGCCCTCGCCATAGGCCTCGATCCTCTGGTCGTAGCCGAAGCCGGAGCGGCGGCTGTTGGCGATGACGCAGAGCTTGCCCGAGGCGGTCTTCAGCAGGGTGCGGGCGGTGTCGACGTCGCCGGCCTGGCCGATCGCCGGATCCACCAGGCAGCTGCCCCAGGCGAACACCTCGGTCGGCTCCTCGCCCAGCAGCCAGCGGGCCATGTCGAAGTCGTGGATCGCCATGTCCTTGAAGAGGCCCCCGGAGACCTTCACGTAGCTGATCGGCGGCGGGCCGGGGTCGTTCGAGGTGATCTGCACACTCTCCAGCCCGCCCACCGTTCCGGCGTCGAGGCTGGCCTTCAGGGCGCGGAAACTGGGGTCGAAGCGGCGGTTGAAGCCGAGAAACAGGCGCGCGCCGCGCAGGCTGGCGGCGGCGGCGCGGGCGCGGGCCAGATCCATGTCGATCGGCTTCTCGCAGAACACTGCCTTCCCCTCCGCGTGGGCGCGCAGGCAGTAATCGAGGTGGGTGTCGGTGGAACTGGCGATGATGACCCCGTCCACGGACGGATCGCCCAGCACGGTGTCGAGATCGGCGATCCGGCCCCCCAGGTCGCGGCTGACCGCCTCGGCGTTGTCCGCCACGGGATCGACCACATGGCTCAGCGCCAGGCCGGGATGGGCGGCCACGTTGGCGGCGTGGATGCGGCCGATGCGGCCCGCGCCGATCAGGGCGATGTTGTGCATGGAGACTCCCTTGCCGCCCGTTCTATGGAACAAGATTTCCGCCCACAAGCGAGACTGGAACGGCCCCGCTTCGCCGGTTTGGCGATCCGGCGCGGAACAGATATTCTAGTTCAGGAATATCCGGTCCGAGGTCGCATGCCTGAAGCCCCGTCCGCCCCCGTCACCGCGGAGGAGCTGCGCGCCGCGATCCTGACGCGCTACAGCGGACTGTCCAAACGCCTCCAGCAGATCGCCCGCTATGTGCTGGACGAGCCGAACGAAGTGGCGCTGGAGACCCTGGCGGTGATCGCCCAGCGCAGCGGGGTGCAGCCTTCGGCCATCGTGCGCTTCGCCAAGGGCTTCGGCTTCGACGGCGCCAGCCAGATGCAGCGCCTGTTCCGCGACGGCCTGCTCTCGGGCAACGCGGCCCTCGGCTACGGCGAGCGCGTCCGCAACTTCTCCCGCGCGGTCGACCAGAGCGGGGTGTCCGGCGGCGTCGACCTCCTGCGGGAGTTCGTCGAGGGCAACACCATGGCCCTGCAGAACCTGCCGCAGACCGTCAGCGACGCCGAGCTCACCGGCGCCGTGCGCCTCGTGGAGGCGGCCGAGGCGGTCTATGTGGTGGGCTTCCGCCGCGCCTTCCCGGTCGCCTCGTACCTCGCCTATTCGCTGCAGCAGGCCGGCAAGCGCATCGTGTTCGTCGACGGCGTCGCGGGCCTGGCGCGCCAGCAGGTGCAGAGCCTGACGTCCAAGGACCTGCTCATCGCGGTGAGCTACCATCCCTACGCCGAGGAAACGGTGCAGGCGGTGGAGGCGGCGGCCGCCCTCGGCGCGCCCGTGCTGTCGATCAGCGACAGCGTGGTCAGCCCGATCGCCAAGCCCGCGACGGTGACCCTGCAGGTGCGCGAGTCCGAGATCCGCGCCTTCCGCTCCCTGTCCGCCTCCATGTGCCTGGCCCAGGCGCTGGTGATCGGCTTCGCCTTCGAGGCCTCGCGCAAGGAGGAGGCGCGCCGCAAACGGCGGAAGGCCTGACGGCCTCCCGCCAATGAAACGAACGTTGCGAGCGCAATTCTGTTGGAATATGCATTCCAATATGTATCGCGCTGGAAGCCGCTTTGGACTGCATGGCTGAGGACGCAAAGGTGATCGACCTGCTCGCCATCGGCCGGTCCAGCGTCGACCTCTATGGCGAGCAGGTGGGCGGCCGGCTGGAGGACATGGGCTCCTTCGCCAAGTACGTCGGCGGCAGCCCGACCAACACCGCCATCGGCGCTGCGCGGCTGGGCCTGAAGAGCGCGGTGCTCACCCGGGTCGGCGCCGATCACATGGGCCGCTTCATCCGCGAGCAGCTGGTGCGCGAAGGCGTCGACGTGGCCAGCGTGATCTCCGACCCGGACCGGCTGACGGCGCTGGTCATCCTGGGCATCCGCGACCGCGAGAGCTTCCCGCTGATCTTCTACCGCGAGAACTGCGCCGACATGGCGATTTCGCCGGACGATGTGGACCCCGCCCAGGTGGCCGCCGCGCGGGCCGTGCTGATCAACGGCACGCACCTCTCCCAGGCCGAGGTCTTCGAAGCCTCGATGAAGGCCGCCCGCCTGGCGCGCGCCGCGGGCGGCAAGGTGGTGTTCGACGTGGACTACCGCCCGGTGCTGTGGGGCCTGACCTCGCGCGACATGGGCGAGGACCGCTTCGTGGCCCATGACGCGGTCACGCAGATCCTGCAGCAGGTGCTGCCGGTCTGCGACCTGGTGGTCGGCACCGAGGAGGAGATGCACATCCTCGGCGGTTCCACCGACACCATCGCCGCCTTGCGGGCCGTGCGCGTTCGCACCGATGCGCTGCTGGTCTGCAAGCGGGGCCCCAAGGGCTGCTCGGCCTTCCCGGGCGCCATCCCGGAGAGCCTGGACGAGGGCGTGGTCGGGCCCGGCTTCGAGGTGGAGGTGTTCAACGTCCTGGGGGCGGGCGACGCCTTCATGAGCGGGTTCCTGCGCGGCTGGCTCCGCGACCTGCCGCTGGGGCGCTGCTGCGAGCTGGCCAACGCCGCCGGCGCCATCGTGGTCTCGCGCCACGGCTGCGCGCCGGCGATGCCGACCTGGATCGAGATGCAGGCCTTCCTGGCCGACCGCGAGCGCCCGTTCCGGCTGCGCGAGGACACCGAGCTGGAGCACATCCACTGGGCCACGACGCGTACGGCGACCTATGACGAGCTGGCGGTGCTGGCCGTCGACCACCGGATCCAGTTCGAGGAACTGGCCGTCGAGGTGGGTGCGGACCCGCGGCGCATCCCGGCCTTCAAGGGCCTGGCGCTGCAGGCCCTGCACGAGGTGGCGGCGGGCGATCCGCGGTTCGGGATCCTGCTGGACGGCCGGTTCGGCTTCGACGCCCTGGCCGCCGCCGCGGACCATCCCTACTGGATCGGGCGCTGCATCGAGACGCCGCGGTCGCGCCCGCTGGAGTTCGAGTGTTCGGCGGACGTGGCGACCGAGCTCGCCACCTGGCCGCTGAACCAGGTGGTCAAGGCGCTGGTGTTCTATCATCCGGACGACGAGCCGGCGCTGCGCGAGCGCCAGGAACGCCAGGTGCAGCGGCTGTTCGACGCCTGCCGCAAGACCCGCCACGAGCTCCTGCTGGAGATCATCGCGCCCCCAGACAGCGCGGTCGACGCCACCACCATCGCGCGCGCCGTCGCGCGGTTCTACGATCTGGGCGTGAAACCCGACTGGTGGAAGCTCGAGCCCCTGGACGACATGGCCGCCTGGCGCAACATCGAGGGCGTCATCGCCGCCCGCGACCCGTTCTGCCGCGGCGTGCTGCTGCTGGGCCTGTCGCAGCCGACCGAGACCCTGCTGGCCGCGTTCGAGGCTGCCGCGCGCGTGCCGGTGGTCAAGGGCTTCGCGGTCGGCCGGACCATCTTCCACGAGCCGGCGCGGGCCTGGCTTTCGGGCGAGCTGGATGATGCGGGCGCCGTGCGGATGCTGGCCGAGACCTTGGCCTTCCTGGTCGAGGCCTGGCGGCGGGCCCGGGCCGGGGTGGGGCAGGCGGCATGAGCACGCTGCGGCTCACGGCGGCGCAGGCGAGCGTCCTCTGGCTGACCCGCCAGATGGTCGAGGTCGAGGGCGCGGAGGTTCCATTCTTCGCCGGCGTCTGGGCGATCTTCGGCCACGGCAATGTCGCCGGCCTGGGCGAGGCGCTGGCGGGGCGGCAGGACGCCATCCCCACGTTCCGGGCGCACAACGAGCAGGCCATGGCCCACGCCGCCATCGCCTACGCCAAACAGATGCGCCGCCGCCGGGCGATGGTCTGCACCACCTCCATCGGGCCCGGCGCGACCAACATGGTCACCGCCGCCGCCCTGGCGCATGTGAACCGCCTGCCGGTGCTGTTCCTGCCCGGCGACGTCTACGCCAGCCGCCGGCCCGACCCGGTGCTGCAGCAGGTGGAGGACTTCGGCGACGGGGCGGTCAGCGCCAACGACTGTTTCCGCCCGGTCTCGCGCTACTTCGACCGCATCGCCCGGCCCGAGCAGCTGCTCGCAGCGCTGCCGCGCGCCCTGGCGGTGATGACCGATCCGGCCGAGTGTGGTCCGGCGACCCTGGCGTTCTGCCAGGACGTGCAGGCCGAGGCCTTCGACTATCCCGAGAGCTTCTTCGTACGACGCGTCTGGCGCATCCGCCGCCCCGGGCCGGACCCGCGCGAGGTCGATGACCTCGCCGCCGCGCTGAAGGCGTCCGTCCGGCCGCTGATCGTGGCGGGGGGCGGGGTTCTGTATGCCGGGGCGGAGGCGCGCCTTGGCCGGCTCGCCGAAACGCTGGGCGTACCGGTGGCCGAGACCCAGGCCGGCAAGGGCGCGCTCCCCTGGGATCATCCCATGAACCTCGGCAGCATTGGCGTGACGGGCTCCAGCGCCGCCAACGCCGCCGCCGCGGACGCCGATCTGGTCATCGGGGTCGGTACGCGCCTGCAGGACTTCACCACCGGCTCGCGCGCGCTGTTCGCCGCGCCGGCCCGCAGGCTGTTCCAGGTCAACGTGGCCGCGTTCGACGCCCACAAGCATGGCGCAACACCGGTGGTGGGCGACGCGGCGGTGGTGCTGGAGGCGCTGGAGGCCCGGCTGGACGGCTGGCGCGCGCCGCGGGACTGGCGGACCTGGGCCACATCCGCGATGAGCGCCTGGAACGCGTCCGCCGACGCGGCAACCGCGGCCCCGCCCGGCAACGCCCTGCCGTCCGACGCCCAGGTGATCGGCGCGGTGCAGCGGGCCACGGGCCCCGACGCCGTCGTGGTCTGCGCCGCCGGCGGTCTGCCGGGCGAACTGCACAAGCTGTGGCGCACCGCGCGGCCCGGTGGCTACCACGTGGAATACGGCTATTCCTGCATGGGCTACGAGATCGCCGGCGGCCTGGGCGTGAAGATGGCCGCGCCCGACCGGGACGTCCACGTGATGGTCGGCGACGGCAGCTACCTGATGCTGAACTCCGAGATCGCCACCTCGGTCATGCTGGGCCTGAAGCTGACGATCACGGTGCTCGACAACGGCGGCTTCGGCTGCATCAACCGCCTGCAGCAGGCCACGGGCGGCATCCCGTTCAACAACCTGCTGGCCGATGCGCGGGGCGAGACCCCGCCGGCCATCGACTTCGCCGCCCATGCGGCCAGCCTGGGCGCGCGCTCGGAGAAGGTCGCCGGGATCGCCGAGCTTGAGGCCGCGCTCGTCCGCGCCCGCGCCAGCGACCGGACCTATGTCATCGTCATCGACACCGATCCCGCGATCAGCACCCAGGCCGGCGGCGCCTGGTGGGACGTCGCGGTGCCCGAGGTCTCGGAGCGTCCGCAGGTGCGTGAGGCCCGCGCCGCCTACGAGGCCGCCGTCAAAGATCAGCGTATCGGAGACTGACCATGTCCATCCGTTTCGGCGTCAGCCCGATCGCCTGGGTGAACGACGACATGCCGGAGCTGGGCGGCGCGACCCCGCTCGAAACCATCCTCACCGACGCGCGCGACATCGGGTTCGCCGGCGTCGAGCTCGGCGGCAAGTTCCCGCGCGATCCGGCGGTCCTGAAGCCCCTGCTGGATCGGTATGGCCTGGACCTGGTCGGCGGCTGGTACAGCGGCGCCCTGCTGACCCGCGACGTGGAGGCCGAGATCGCGGCGGCTGAGGACCACCTCAGCCTGCTGAAGGCCATGGGCTCGACCGTCTTCGTGCATGCGGAGACCAGCAACGCCATCCACGGCCAGCGAGGGACGCCGCTCGCCGCGACGCCGCGGCTGGACGCCGCCGGCTGGAAGCCGTTCGGCGAGCGGCTGACCCAGTTCGCCGAGCACATTGCGGCCCACGGCCTGCGGTTCGCCTACCACCACCACCTGGGCACCGTGGTGGAGCGGCCTGAAGACCTGGACGCCTTCCTCGCCGCCACCGGCGAGATCGTGGGGCTGACACTGGACACCGGCCACGCGGCGCTGGGCGGCATCGATCCGGTGGCGGCGATCCGGGCCCATCCTCGGCGAATCGCCCACGTCCACTGCAAGGACATCCGCGCCCAGGTGTTCACGCGCATCCAGGAGCGGCGTCAGAGCTTCCTGGACGGCGTCCTGGCCGGCATGTTCACCGTGCCCGGGGACGGCGGGCTCGACTACGGCGCGGTCATGCGCGCGCTAGCGGACATCGGCTACGGCGGCTGGATCGTCGTCGAGGCCGAACAGGACCCGGCGGTCGCCGACCCGCGGCGGTACGGCGAGATCGGCCTGCGCACCCTGGAGCGGGAAGCGGCCGCCGCCGGCCTGCGAAAGGCCGCCTGATGTCCAGCCTCCGCGTCCGCCCGCACCAGCCCGACGCCGCGGGCCGGGTGCTTGAAGTGACCCCCAAGAGCGCCGGCTGGGCGCATGTGGGCTTCGCCGTCCACAGGCTGGGCGACGGCCAGGCCGCCACCGGCGGCGAGCCCGGCCGCGAGACTTGCCTCGTCGTCCTGGCCGGGACCGCCGACATCACCGTCGGCGCCGTGCGCTATGCCGGCGTCGGCGACCGCGCGAGCGTCTTCGAGGACAAGGCGCCCGGCGCAGTCTATGTGCCCGCCGGCGCCGAATGGTCGGTGACCGCCAACGGGCCGGTGGAGCTCGCAGTCTGCACGGCGCCTGGGACCGGCGGCGGCGGGCCTCGGCAAATCGATCCCGCCCGGATGAGCCGCGAGGTCCGCGGCAAGGGCGCCAACACCCGCTACGTCCGCAACATCCTGCCCGAGACGGAAGCCGCCGAGAGCCTGTTGGTGGTCGAGGTGATCACGCCGGGCGGCCACTGGTCGAGCTATCCGCCGCACAAGCACGACACGGCCTCGCCAGCCGAGGAGACCCAGCTGGAGGAGACCTACTACCATCGCCTCCGGCCGCCGCAGGGCTTTGCGATCCAGCGCGTCTACACCGACGACCGCAGCCTGGACGAGACCATCTCCGTGGAGGACGGGGATGTGGTGATGGTGCCCCGCGGCTACCACCCGGTGGGCGCGCCCTACGGTTACGACCTCTACTATCTCAACGTCATGGCCGGCCCCAAGCGCCAGTGGATCTTCCGCAACGACCCGGTCCACGACTGGATCGCGAAGCAGGCCTGAGGTGCGCCGCGAGCTGGAAAATTTCTTCCAGACTGCTGAATGATGAAATATCGTGACCATGCCAGGGCGACGGAAGTTCGCCCGGCCAGGGAGCCGCCAGAGTTCGTGGACAGTCGTGTCGCTTCAAGGCCGCCGCTCTCGCGGCGCGTCGCCACGCCCGAAGCCGGCGCCCTGGCCGGCGCGGTGCTGGTCTATCTGTTCTTCTTCGCCGTGGCGCCGCCGTTCCGCGACCTCGCGTCCCTGTCGACCATCCTCTACGTCAGCTCGATCTACGGCATTCCCGCCCTGGCCGTGGCCCTGCTCATGATCGGCGGGGAGTTCGACCTCTCGTCGGGCGTGGCGGTGGTCAGTTCCGCGCTGCTGGCCTCGATGCTCAGCTACGAGCTCACCGCCAACGTCTGGGTGGGCGTCGGCCTGTCGCTCGCCGCGGCGCTCGGGATCGGGGCGCTGAACGGCTACCTGGTGGTCCGCACGGGCATCCCCAGCTTCCTGGTGACCCTGGGCACGTTCTTCATGCTGGGCGGGCTGAACCTCGCGGGAACGCGCCTGATCACCGGCAGCGTCGCCACGCCTTCGATCTCCGACATGGACGGCTTCGCCTCGGCGCGGGCGGTGTTCGCCTCGAGCTTCGAGGTCGGCGGGGTCAGCGTCCGCGTCACGGTGCTGTGGTGGCTGCTGTTCGCGGCGCTGGCCACCTGGGCCCTGCGCAGGGCGGCCTTCGGCAACTGGATCTTCGCCGTGGGCGGGGCACCGCTCAGCGCCCGGGCCGTGGGCGTGCCGGTCCGGCGGGTCAAGATCGGCCTCTTCATGACCGTCGGCTTCGCCGCCTGGTTCGTCGGCATGCACCAGCTCTTCGCCTTCGACACGGTGCAGTCGGGCGAGGGGGTGGGCAAGGAATTCTACTACATCATCGCCGCCGTGGTGGGCGGCTGCCTGCTCACCGGCGGCCAGGGGTCGGCGGTGGGGGCGGTGCTGGGCGCCCTGATCTTCGGCATGACCACCCAGGGCATCGTCTACGCCGGCTGGAATCCCGACTGGTTCAAGTTCTTCGTGGGCGCGCTGCTGCTGGGCGTCATCCTCCTGAACGCCGGCGTCCGACGCTGGCAGGCGGCGCGGGCATGAGCGGGCCGCTGTTGCGCCTGACCGGCGTGGGCAAGAGCTATGGCGCGGTGAGCGCCCTGGCCGCCGTCGACCTGGAGCTATCGGCCGGCGAGATCGCCTGCGTCCTCGGCGACAATGGCGCGGGCAAGTCCACCCTGATCAAGATCATCGCCGGGGTGCACGAGAACGACCTGGGCGAGGTGGAGGTGGCGGGGGAGGCGGTGCGCCTGCGCTCTCCGCGGGACGCCATCGATCGCGGCATCGCCACGGTCTACCAGGACCTGGCCATCGCCCCGCTGATGCCGGTGTGGGCCAACTTCTTCCTCGGGCGCGAGCTGCTCAAGGGGCGCGGGCCGCTCCGGCGCATGGACATCACGCGCATGCGGCAGGTCTGCCATGAGGAGCTGGCGGCCATGGGTATCGAGGGCGTCGACGTGGAGCGCCCGATCGGCGGGCTCTCGGGCGGCCAGCGCCAGTGCGTGGCGATCGCCCGGGCGGTGCACTTCGGGGCCCGGATCCTGATCCTGGACGAGCCCACGGCCGCGCTCGGGGTCAAGCAGGCGGGGGTGGTGCTGCGCTACGTCCTGGCGGCCCGGGCCCGCGGCCTCGGCGTGGTGTTCATCACCCACAATCCGCACCACGCGCACGCGGTCGGCGACCGGTTCCTGCTGCTGCAGCGGGGTCGCAGCCTCGGCTGCTTCGCCAAGGCCGAGATCAGCCTGGAAGACCTCACGCGCCGCATGGCCGGCGGGGTCGAGCTGGACCAGATCACCCACGAGCTCGGGGCCCGCGGGGTTGGCCCGGCGCAATCTGCGGGAGTCGATGCGCATGGTTCTTGAGCTCCCTCGGCGACGGACGCTTCTGGCCCTGGCCGCCGTCGCCGTGGCGCTTGCCGGCTGCAGCTCGAAGGGCGGCCGGGCGGGCGCCAACGCCAGCGCCGGCGACCATGGGCCGCCCACCATGACCGTGGCGATGATCACCCACCAGGCGGCGGGCGACACCTTCTGGGACATCGTGCGCAAGGGCGCGGAAGCCGCCGCCGCCAAGGACCGTGTGGCCCTGCGCTACGCCAACGACCCCGACGGGGGCGCCCAGGCGACGCTGGTCCAGAACGCCATCGACAGCCACGTGGACGCCATCGCCGTCACCCTGGCCAAGCCGGCGGCCCTGGCGCCCGTGATGCAGAAGGCGCGTGAGGCCGGCATCCCGGTGGTCGTGCTGAACGCTGGGGTCGAGCAGTGGAAGGCCGCCGGAGCGGTGTCCTACTTCGGCTCGGACGACGGCGCGGCTGGCGAGGGAGCCGGGCGGCGGGCGGCCGCGGACGGCGCCCATCACCTGCTCTGCGTCTCGCACGAGCAGGGCCAGGTGGCGCAGGAGGCCCGGTGCGACGGGCTGAGGCGCGGCTTCGGCGCCGGGCGCTTCGACAAGGTCTATGTGGCGGGCACGGACATGCCGTCGGTGCGCTCCACCATCGCCGCAAAGCTGCGCCAGGATCCCTCCATCGACCTGGTGGTGACCCTGGGCGCGCCGTTCGCCCTCACCGCCATCGAGGCGGCCAAGGAGGCCGGCAGCCACGCCAGGATCGCCACCTTCGACAGCAATCCGCAGGTCCCGGCGGCCATCCGCTCCGGCGCCCTGGCCTGGGCGGTCGACCAGCAGCCCTACCTGCAGGGCTATCTCGCCATCGACGCCCTCTGGCTGCTGCGCACCAATGGCGATGTCATCGGGGGCGGCGCGCCGGTGCTGACCGGCCCCTATTTCATCGAACGCTCGAACGTCGACCGCATCGAGGCCTTCGCCAAGGCCGGGACCCGCTGACGGCGCGTGGCGCTGCCTAAGTGGCCGGATCGAGCGTCACCGTGAGCTGGCCAGCCTCCTGCGCGGCGATGAGCACCCGCTGGGCCTCCGCGTCCACCTCGACGGTCGCCGCGGCGCCGTCGGTGTGCACCACGAACCCCTGCGGGAACTGGATCTTCGGGACATAGATCTCAGTCGGGGCATCGATCTCCGGGTCGGCTTCGAGGCGCAGGGTGAACCGGCCGCCCGCGCGGTCGAACACGGCCTCGACCAGCCGGCCCTGGAGCGCCTGGGCGTAGGGGCGGCAGAAGCCCGCGACCGCCCGTCCGCCCCCATCGGGATCGGCAGGGTCGTCGACCTGGTCGGCGGAATAGATCGACAGGTCCTCCTGGTTCCAGCCGTCGCCGATGCGCGCATCGTTGCGGTTGGAGACCGTGTAGTTCCACTGCGTCGAATGCAGCTGCAGGGCGTCGAGGGCGTCGTACATCACGCCGAGGGCGGTGACGTGCTCGTCCCAGACGCCCTCACGCTGCCCGCCCGCCCAGGCGTCGTAGGCGCGGCCGCCGTCCAGGTCGAACGGGATGCCGAACTCGCCCACCAGGGTCGGGGCGCCGCCGGGCAGGCTCTCCGAGGCTGCGGCCAGGGCGCCCAACTCGCTGACGAAGCGCGTTCGGATCGTCTCCGGGTCGCGCCCACGCGGGTTGAACCGCTTCAGGAACAGGGTCGCCACGTCGTACCAGTGGCCGGCGTTGACCGAGCGCTCCGGCATTTCGCGCGGAAAGCGCCGCCCCGCCGCCGCGCCGAACGGGTCCAGCTCGGCGAACACCGACCAGTCCGGATTGCGCCGCCGGATGGTCTCGTCCACGGCGCGGAACAGCGGGCCATAGCCGTCCTCCGACAGGTCCAGCGCCTGGCCGTCGGCCGCGCAGAAGAAGTCCTCCCGCAAGGCGACGGGCGCGCTGTTCCGCACGGCCCAGGCGCCTGCCTGCTCGAACGGATCGGTCGCGCCCTCCCGCCAGATCCGCACGCCCTGCGGATTGATCGTCCGCGTCTCGGTGACGCCCGTCGCCCCGGTCGCCGGGTCGCGCGTCAGCACTGGGACGGTCACAGCCAGGCCCGCGGCCACGGCGAGGTTGTCCAGCGGCGACATCGCCGGGCCGAGCCGCGGGCGCGTCGGATTGGTCCCTGACGGCGCCAGATGCCGGTAGCTCAGCGGCTCGCCGATCCAGCCCGTCCCCGGCTCGTTGAGCGTGTCGAACCCCAGCGCGTTCGGCAGGCCCGCGATCCGCTGCGCCACCTGGTCCATGGCGCGCAGGTAACTGCCCTGCAACAGGTCCTGGACGTTCTCGCCACCGATGCTGAAGTCCGGGGTCAGCCGCCGCCCGGCCCAGAACAGGCTCCACATGATCCCGTTGGCCGGCAGGCGGTAGTTCGAGCCCCAGCTCATTTGCGGATAGGCCGCCTGGCGGGCCTCGCCGCTGGCGTAGTCGAACTGCGCCTGCATCACGTGGGCCGCGCCGGCGGCCGGGAAGCGCGTGAAATCCAGTCCGACCGCCTCGAACGTCCAGCCCGGGGCGCCGTCGCCGCCGCTCATCCGGCTCCAGACATCCTGGTGGAAGTCGACGAAGACGTAGAGGCCGTGCTCGCCCGCGCGGCGGCAGACCTCTGCGAAATAGTCGAGATAGGCCTCGTCGTAGACGCCAGGGCCGGCGTGCTCCACCGCTTCCCAGGTGGTCAGCAGGCGCACGACGTTGAAGCCCCAGCGGCGCAGCCGGCCCAGGTGCGCGTCGGCCTCCGCCAGCGGGAAGGGGCGGCCGATGAAGCTGACCTCGCGGTGGTCGGCGAAGTCCGAGGGATGGTGCGTGCCGCCGTCCGGGTAGGGGACCTTGCAGTCGCCGCCCAGGTTGACCCCGCGCAGCATCACCTGCCGGCCCGCGGCGTCGAGGAAGAAGCCGCCGTGCTGGCGGACGGGCGAGATGCGCATGCCGTGTCCTTCCGAGGAGTCCGCCTCTCCTTTACCGCCCGCCGTCCAGGATCTTGAACTGCCGGTCGGGGTCGTTCTGCGCGACGGCGCCGCCGGCGGCCGGATAGGCGATGGCGCCATCGGGCGCGTACTGCAGGATATAGGCCTTGCGGACGGTCCCGGCCTTGAGGTTCGGGCCCGTCCTGTGCGGCGACAGCGACGAGAAGACGATGACGTCGCCCGCCCGGGCCGGAACGCAGACCGCATCGGGCGCAGCCTCCAGGCACTTCAGCCCGATCGGCGTCGGCCAGTGCTCCAGCGTTCCCAGACGGTGCAGGCCCGGCGCGATCCAGGGGCAGCCGTTCGCCTCGTCCGCGTCGGCCAGCGGAATCCAGCAGGTCAGGTACTGCTGCGGCTCGGTGAAGGTGTAGCCATTGTCCTGGTGCCAGGGGAATTCCTGCGGCCTGCCGCTCTTCTTGTAGACCGACTGGTCCCAGTAGAGCCGCACGTCCGGGCCGATCAGGTCGAGGCAGATCGCCTTCAACGCCGGGTGGGCCGCGAAGGCGGCCAGCACCGGCGAGCGCGTGACGATGTGGGTGGTGAAGGTGATGGCGTCCAGGGACGACAGCCGAATGCCCCCGCCAGCCGCCCGCACCCTGGCCTCGTGCTCGGCCTCCAGCGGATCGATGGCGGCGGTCACCTCCGCCAGCTCGGCCGCGGTGAAGACGCCCTCCAGCTTCACGAAGCCGTCGGCGTCGAACTGGGCGATCTCGGCCTCGGTCAGGCGCCGGCCCGGCCGGGCGGTTTCACGCCAGCTGAAGCCCTGGTTGCGCGGGTGGAGGCGCGGCGGCGAGGGTGCGGTTTCGGACATGAGGGCCTCCGGAGGGCGCTAGGATGGTCTGGAATTGCGCATCGCCGCGCGCCAGCAGTCGCGCGCCACGTCCGCCAGCAGCAGGGCCTCTTCCCAGCGGTCGGCGTCCTCGGTCAGGCCGCCCTGGCCGTCGGGAACCAGCCGGGCATAGCCCAGGCCGGCGGGCAGCAGCTCGGGATAGAAACCGAACACCTCGCCGGGCCCGGCGCTGGCCAGGAAGCCCTCGAAGCAGCGGGTCCAGAGCGTCAGGAAAACCTCCAGGTTCGCGTCCTGTGTCCCGTCGCCGATCCCCACCTGGATCGCCCCCGGGCTGGAGACGCGGCCGTGCAGGAAGCGGGTGCGGTCGGTGACCGGCCGCAGCCGTTCCAGCTTGGCCGCCAGGTCGCCGTAGGTCATCTCCTGGCCGGTGTACCAGTGCGAGAAGTCGCCGTTGAAGCGCAGCTCGGGCACGCGCTCGACCAGGTCCAGGGTGCGTTTCATGTCCTGGGTCAGGGTGGCCCGGTGCGTCTCCACATAGATCGGGAAAGCCTCGGCCTCGGCCGCCTCCACCACCGCTTCGCCCAGACACACCGCCTCGTCGTCGCTCTCGAAGCCCGTGCCGACGTGCAGGGTGAGGGCGTTGCAGCCGGCGGCCTTGTGGGTGCGGGCCAGGCCGCGGGCGTCCTGCGGCCGGTCCAGCCGGGCGATGGCCGTCGGGACCAGGCCGGCGGCGCGCGCCGCCTGCGGGTCGCGGCCCTGGACGGCTTCGAAGCCGGCTGCCTTCACCGCCGCCAGGACCTCGCCGGGCTCGCCGCGGGGCGAACGGGACCACGCGGGCGGTGACATCAGCGTCGCCAGGTTGAGCCCGACGAGCAGCCGCGGCGCACCGGCGCCGCCCTGCATGTTCGGAATGTTCGCCATCTCCGCTCCCAAGCTGCGAACAAGACCTTCGGAGCAAAGTCGGGATGCGTCAACAGATTCGATCGAATTCTGGTATTGTGGCCACATATACATCTAATCATGTCTGCAGACGCAGAGGCGCCCTGTGGCGTCCGTCACGCCCGCGTCAGCGGCTGGCGATGCGGCGTCGGCGCGCTGGGCCTGCGTCACCCGCGGCCAGGGCCTCGATCACCGAGGCGCGCATGGGGGCCGACAGGGCGCCCGAGGCGTCGAGCAGCGCCTGGACCCGCTGGGAGTCGCGGGCGATCAGGGCGTCGACGATCTCCCGATGCTCGGCGGCGAAATCGCGCGCGAGGTCGGAGGTGATGTCGCCATAGAGGTTGCCGTAGCGCTCGGCCCGGGCCCCGATGTCGCGGAAGATGCGGATCAGAGCCGGCGAGGCGCAGCCGCTCACCAGCTCGGCGTGCAGGTCGCCATAGGCCCGCTGCCACAGCTCCCGCGCCTCGGCCCCTTCGCCGGCGTCGACGGGGCGCGCCTTCAGGGAACGGTGCATCTGCACCACGACCCGCTCCTCCCACGCCTCGTCGCCGCGGGCCATGGCCAGCTCCAGGGCGAGACGGCGGATGCGCTGGTAGATGTCGAGCACGTCGTTGTAGTCGAGCAGCGAGACGCCGGCGACGCGATAGCCCTTCTGGGGCTCGTGGATCACCAGGCTGGTGGCCAGGAGCCGGCTGATCGCCTCGCGCACCGGCGTCGCCCCGACCCCGTAGAACTGGGTCAGCTGCTTCACCTTCAGCCGCTCCAGCGGCTTGAACACCCCGCGCACGATGTCGCGCCGCAGCCAGAAGGTGGCCGCCTCGGTCGGGTTCTTGCCGGGGTCGCCAGGATAGCGGGCCCCGGGCGCGGTGAACGTGGCGACGGAGGGCAGCTTGGTCGGCAAGGCCTGGCGGGTCCGGGGATTGAGCGGGACCGTCACAATAGAGGGGCCCTGTCGCGGCGGGAAGCGGCGGTGGCGATCAGTAGCGGAGGTCGAGGGCGACCCCGACGCGGCGCTGGGCCTCGGCGGGGATGAACTGGCTGTAGCTTCCGGAGGCGCCCCCGAACGGCGTGCTGAAGTCGATCAGGCTGTAGCGCTTGTCGGTGAGGTTGCGGCCGAACACCGAGACCCGCCAGGCGCGGCTTTCCGGCCCCACACCCACCGACGCGTTGATCAGGGTGT
This sequence comes from Caulobacterales bacterium, assembly GCA_019510435.1. Lineage (GTDB taxonomy): Bacteria > Pseudomonadota > Alphaproteobacteria > Caulobacterales > Caulobacteraceae > Phenylobacterium. The sequence continues at coordinate 260,900 of JAEKKJ010000007.1, forward strand.
AGCCGCTGCGCCGGGTGCTCGGGTCGTTGGGGAACGCCATCAGCTCGCTGCTGCGCAGGTTGGCGCCCAGGTCGAGGCTGGCGCGCAGCCCCTCGCCGACCGCCCGCTCATAGTGCGAGGTCAGGCTGCCGCTCCACTTCGGCGTGAGGGGCAGGGGCGCGTGGGTCAGGTCCTGCTGCGCGCCGACGCAGCCCTGGGCCGCCGTCTGCCCCGGGAAGCAGGGCGCATTGGCGAACGATCCCCAGCGCGCGTCCACATAGGCGCCCGAGGCGGTGAGGGTCCAGTCGGCGCCCGCCAGCGGCTTCCAGGCGCTATCCATCTCCACGCCCTTGGTCAGGCCCTCGCCGTTGAAGATGCGGGTGAACGGCGGCGGCCCGGGATCGCGCGCGCCCGCCTGGTAGCCCTTCACCTTGGTGTGGAAGGCCGTGAGGTTCAGCACCAGGCGCTGGTCGGGCCAGGAGGTGCGCAGGCCCACCTCGAGGTTGGTGGGTTTCTCGGGCTTCACGTCCGGCAGGCCGGCGATGGTGATGTTGGTGTCGTAGCCGCCGCCCTTGTAGCCGCGGGTGACGGTGGCGAAGGCCATCACGTCATGGGTCACGTCGTACTGCGCCCCCAAGCGCCAGACGAGGGCGTGGTCGGTCTTGTCGGCGTTGGCGGTGGAGGTCAGGCCGAAGCGCGGGTCGCGGCGGTCCTTCTCGGCCTCCGCCCGCTCGCGCAGGACGCGGCCGCCTACGATGCCCCGGAACTGGGATGTGAAGTTCAGATTGGCCTGGCCGAAGAGCGCCAGGTTCTTCGTCCGCGCCTCGTTGACCACCAGCTTGCTGGCGAACGGCAGGGGCACGGAGGGGAACAGCTGGACCGAGGCGGAGTGGACCTTGCCGTCGAAATAGAAGGCGCCCGCCACATAGTCGACGAAGCCGCCCTTCGGCGAGGTCAGCCGCAGCTCCTGGGTGAACTGGCGCTGGGAGAAGTCGGCGAAGTTCACGTCCAGCAGGTTCAGCGGCGTGGAGTCGGAATCGAGGCCATCGGTGGTCAGGAACCGCCGCCAGGCGGTGATCGAGGTGACCGTGTAGCCGCCCAGCTGGTAGTCGGCCTGGGCCGAGACGCCATAGCTCTCGGAGTTGGAGAAGACGTCGCCGTCCACGTCCTGCTTCAGGTTGTCGGGCCCGGGCGTGATCCCCGCCGCCAGCTGCGCCAGCTCCACCGCCGAGGGGGGCAAGGCGACCCGCTCCAGGGTCCAGATGCAGCAGTCGGCGGTGCGCTTCCAGTAGTCGCCGATCAGGGTGACCTGCAGGTCCTGGCTCGGGTCCAGCTCCAGCTTGCCCCGCACGCCCCAGTCGTCCTGGTCGTTCAGCCTGCGGTGATCGAAGACGTTGTCGATGTAGCCGTCGCGCCGGTTGATCCGCGCCGAGATCAGGCCGCGGGCGTGGTCGCCCAGCGGGCCGGTGACCAGGCCGCTGGCGCGCCATTCGTTGTCCGGGCTCGCCCAGCTGCCCGAGGCCTCGGCATGGAAGGTGTCGGAGGGCCGGCGGGTGGTGACGCTGATCACCCCGGCCGAGGCGTTCTTGCCGAACAGCGTGCCCTGCGGCCCGCGCAGCACCTCGACGCGGTCCACGTCCGGTAGGTCGGTCAGCGAGGCGCCCGACTGGCCCAGCACCACGCCGTCCACCACGAAAGCGGTGCTGCCCTCGATGGATTCGGAGGAGAAGCTGCTGGTGCCGATGCCGCGCACGAAGAAGCCGAAGCTGCGCGGCCCGGCGGCGTTGCTCAGGGTGAGGCCGGGCGCCAGGTGCTGTAAGTCGCTTACCTGGTTCATGCGGAAGGCCTGCAGGGTCTGGGCGGGCACCACCACCACCGACAGCGGCACCTCCTGCAGACGCTCCTCGCGCTTTTGCGCCGTCACCACGATCTCGGCCAGCTGGGCCGCGTCGGGGTCGGCCGCGCGCGCCGCCACGGGCGCGAGTCCGCCCAACAAGCCTACGACCGAGGCGGCTGTCATGAACCGATGACGATTGACCTTCTGCATCGAGCGTCCCCCATTTTCGCGAATTCGTTATTGGAGACCATTTTCGATCTAATTTAGTAGATCGAGTCAATATGCGATCTACCGAGCCGCGACCGTGTCGATCCCGCCTTGGCAATTGAACCGAGCGGGCCGGAGGAGGACAATCAGGGGTGGGGTCCGTGGCGGAGTTCGCCCGGAGGAGGGGAGGGCGCGCATGTCCACACGGTCGGTGCTCGACGACATCGAGCTGTCGCCCAGCACGCGCCTGCTGGGCTGGCGGCTGCTCGAGGCGTGGCCGGACGAGGGCCGGATCTCGGTGGCGTTCGAGGGTCTTGAGGCGTTCACCAACCCGGCGGGCTTCATCCAGGGCGGCTTCCTGGCGGCCATGCTGGACGATGTGATGGGCCCGGCGGTGTTCGTCCATTCCGCCGGCCAGCTCTATCCGGTGACGCTGGACCTGCACGTGAGCTACCTCGGCCCGGCGCGGCCCGGCCCGCTGTATGGAGAGGGCCGGGTCGTCCAGGCGGGGCGCAGCGTCGGCTTCCTGGAGGCCCAGCTCACCGACGCGGACGGGGTGCTCGTGGCCCGCGCCACGGCGACGGTGAGGCTGACCCCAGCCGAGGCCGTCGCGCGGCCTGCGGCGAAGGGCGCGCCGGCGACCTAGCCGCCGGGGCCGCCGAAGAAGAAGAACTCGCCCCAATCCGGGGAGCGCTGCACCTCGATGGTGTACTTGGCCGGCCAGGCCTGCAGCGCCGCAAGGTCCGCCATCCGGGCCGCGCGGCCTGTGTCGAAGTAGGAGATGCGGCGCTGGTAGGCGGCTTCCTTGTAGCCGCGGGCCGCGAAGGCGCCGCTCCCCATGGGCGGGAACAGCTCGGTCGCGCAGGTCTCGCCCCCGAAGTCAACCGTCTCGGCCGCGGTGGTCAGCGGCCCCGGGCCAAACAGCGAGGCCGGATAGTAGCCGATGGCGTGCGCGGGGGTCGAACCGCCCACGAACAGCCACCAGTTGCCCAGCGAGAACAGCAGCGTGACCTCGATCTCGGCCTGGGCGCCGTGGGAGAGGCTGGCGTGGTCGAGCGCAAAGCCCAGCGGGCAGGTGGAGCTGTGTTGCACGAACTCGTGCTGCTCGGTGCTGTAGGACCCGGTGTTCTTGTAGGCGTCGGCGGTCCAGTAGCTGAACAGCACCGGCCGGGTGTGGCCGTACTTGGTGGGATAGACCTGCCAGCCCGCCTCGACGGTCTGGACCCCGCGCGTGGGAGAGGTCGCGGCCACCCACATCTGCGACAGCGAGAAGGTGCTGCTGGCGTCGGCCACCGAGGGCGACCAGACGTTGAGCATGGTCGTGGCGCCGAGGTTCCGCACCGCCTGCCGGGCATGGGCGTACTCGTGGCCGCTGTTGGCCTCCTCCGGGCTTCCGGGCGCTTCTTGCGGCGCGCGCTTGCGGTCCGGATGGCGCGGGCTCTTGCGCCGGAAGTGCGAGAGGGTCTCGAAGCGGGTGAGCTCGTCCAGGGTGATGCGCCGCAACGGCACGAAGCCCGGGGGACAGCTCATGGCGTTGCCGTGCGCGTCCAGGCGCGTTTCGTGCAGCGGGCCCGTCTGGGTCGGCGCCTTCTGCGCAGCGGCCTTCTCCGCGCCGGGAACCTCGGGCGGCTCGGCCAGGCTCTCGCGCCGCAGCGCGGGCTGTTCGGCGATCGGAACGCAGTCGAAGATCTGCCCCGACGGGTCCTGGAAGCTGTGGCGGACCTCGATCCCGGCATACAGATCCAGCAGATGCTGCTTCTGTTCCTCGAACGCCTCCAGGCCGCGCACCTTGGCGCCGCGTTCCTGGTAGCTGGCGGGCTGCGCCGTCTTCAGCGCGGCGTAGAAGTCGTCGAACGGGCGAATGCCCTTGGGCGGTGATTTGCGGGCCATCGAGGTGCTCCTGGGGCGCGTCATCAGTGGGTCGGGACGGGGGGCGGGGCGGCGCCGTTCGGGCCGCCGGGGGGCGTGGTGGTCTGGGCGCCGCCGCCGCTGTCCGCGCCGCCCGCGCCCGCATCGGTCTTCGCCGCCGGCATGCTGACCTCGACGCTCACGTGGCTGCGCACCGCGCTGCCGTCGTAGAAGCTCAGGACCTCGTTCTTGGCGCTGTCGGGCGCAGCGATGTCCGCCCGCCCGCTGGGGGTGACGGTGACGGTCCAGCCCTTCGGCGGCGCCTCGGGATAGTAGCCGGTCACCCCGCCGGAGAGGTAGATCGTGCCGGTGCGCTGGTCGGACAGCGTCAGCTTGGCCGGGCTCACCGCCAGCGGCGGGATCTCGGTCACCGCCACGATGCAGGTCTGGCCGAGCTGCGGGTCCGCGGCCTTGCTGGCGGCCACAGCGGCGTCGAAGACCTGCGCCGCGCCCTGCACCTCCGCCACCGTGGCGGCGGCGTCCTTGGCGTCTTGCGCCGCGTCGCGGGCGAAGGCGCGCCAGCGTTGCAGGCGGCTGCATGCTCCGGCCAGCCGGCCGCTGCCGCAGACTTGCTCGGCCGTGAGCGGAACCGCCAGGGCCATCTTTCCGCCGGTGGCCTTGGGCTTGGCGTCGGGCGTCGACGCCGGGAGGTTCAGCCTGGAGGCCACGTCCTGGATCGAGTCGTGCGCGCTGCTCGCCACCGCGTAGACCGTCGGCTCGTGCTTGTTGATCTGGTCGACCGCGACGTTGTCGATCAGGTCGGACTGCTTCAGGAGGCGGGTGTCCGCCAGGCGCGTCTGCACGTCGAACTGTTGCTTGGCGATGTCGGCGTGCAGGCTGGCCTCGGCGATGGCTTTGCGTGCGGCCTCCACCGTGGCGACACTGGCCGCGGCCCCGGCTGCGGTGGTTTCGATCTCGCCCGCCAGGATCTCCAGCTGCGCCTGCACAGCATTCTTCTGACCGGCCTTGGCCGCGCGGATGCTTGCCGCGTCGGCTGCGGCGACTGCGCTGACGGACCTGCCGTCGCCCGCGCCAAGGCCCATTGCGGCGCTGGGTGTCGCCGGCAGCTTCGCATCGGCTGTGGCTCTCTTGAGGCCGCCGTACGCCAGCGCGACCGCGCCCGCATTGTCGCCGGCCTGCAATTCGGCGACCGCGGACAGCAGGCAGTTATAGGCGGCGACCGCCTTTTCGCTGACCATCCCCTGCTCGGGGGAGGCATAGCTGCGCGCCCCGGTGACCGCGGCGCCGCTGGCCAGGCCCAGAGGAACGATGGCGTGGTTCGGGTCGCCTTCGGCCGCCAGGGCGATGCCGATGGCGGTCGAGACGATCGCGAGCGATCCAGCCCCGCGCGTCGCTGTCCGATTGATCCGGGCCTTGTTTTCCCAGGCGGTGGCGCGCTGCACGAAGCAGTTCGTCAGATGCGTCCGGGCGCCTGCGGAATTCCCGTCCTGCCCCGCCTTGGCGTCCGCCGGCCCGAGCGCCTTCAGGCAGTCGTCGCTGAGCCCAGGACCCGCGGCGCCCCCGCTCGTGGCCGAGTGGTAGCGCATCGGATACGGCGCGCAGGCGCTGAGTGCGATGAGGCTGGCGGCCATCAGGCTGTGGCGCAGCGGCGTCTTGCGGATGTCCATGGTCTTCGTCCCCCAGCGGTTCCGGCTGCGGGGCCCGCGGCGGGGGCGGACTTGCGCCCGCCGCCGCTGCCCCCCGTTCACCGCCCAATCTGACGGCGGCGCCGCCGGTGGCCGTGAGAGGGGCGTTCGCAAATCGTGAAAAATGCAGCCAAACAATGTTCGCCCACTGGTGGTGTGCGTGATTGTGGCGCTAGATCGCACGCATGACGGGAGACGGGGGGAAGTTTCGCCTTCAGCTGCTGGGGCCGTTTGGCCTGTTCGATCCCGCGGGGATGCGGATCGAAATCCGGGGGCGGAAGGAAATGGCGCTGGTGGCCTTGCTGGCCGCCAGCCCCGATGGCGTCTGCGCGCGCGGCTGGCTGCAAGGCCTGCTCTGGGGTCGCAGCGACGACGAACATGCCCAGGCCAGCCTGCGGCGCGTACTCTCCGACCTGCGCAAGGTGGCCCAGGCGGGCGGCTCGCCGCTGATCGACTCCGAGAACGGCCGCGCCTGGATCAACTTCGCCCATCTGGACGTCGACATCCGCGAGCCCGCCGGGCGGACCTCCGGCCGCCTCTTCCTGGAGGGCCTGGACGTGCGCGGCGCGGACGCCTTCGAAGACTGGCTGCGCGAGCAGCGCGGCGTGAGCGAGGAACCCACGGCGCCCGTCACACGCGGCGCCGGCTTTTCCTCAGCGGCGCTATGGGCTCCGCCCGCGCGCCGGCGGCCCTCGATCGCCGTGCTGCGCTTCGGACTGGTCTCCACGGACCAGGACGAGGCGGACCTCGCTGACGGCCTGGCCGAGGACCTGATCGGCGGGCTTTCGAAGTCGCGCCTGCTGGTCGTGTGTTCGCGCCACTCCTCGCTCAGCATCGATGCGGCGCGGCCCGCGGGCGAGATCTGCACCCAGCTCGACGTGGACTACACCCTGCAGGGCAGCGTGCGGCGCGCCGGCGACATGGTGCGGGTCAGCGTGGCCCTGGTGAACGGCCGCCAGGACCGCACCATCTGGTCGGCCAAGTACGACCGGCACATCTCCGACCTCCTGGTGATCCAGGACCAGATCACCGGCTCGATCCTCGCCACCCTGGAGCCGGCCCTGCTGGGCCACGAGGAGTCGCGGTCCCTGGCGGCGCGCCCGCGGGAGCTGTCGCACTGGGACCTCCTGATGCTGGGCCGCTGGCACTTCTGGCGCGCGACGTTCCCCGATTGGGAGAAGGCGCGGAAGTTCTACGCCCGCGCCCTGGAGCTGGCCCCGCAGGACGCGCCCACCCGCTCGCACCTGGCGCTCTGCATGCTGGGCGAGATCTGGGGCGGCGCAGCGGCGGATCCGGAGGCCCAGGCCGCCGCGGCCTACCAGACGGCCCTGGACGCCGTGTCGATCGACGGCTCGGACGCCTATGGCCACTATGTGCTGGGCACCATCGCGACGATCCTGGGGCGCTTCGACCAGGCCGCCGCCGAGCAGCACCGGGCGCGGGAGATCAACCCGTACCTTGCCGCCGCCACCGGCGAGCTGGGGCGCCTGGCGCTGTTCGACGGCCGGCTGGACGAGGCCTTCACCCTTTCGGACCAGGCGATCGCCGCCAGCCCCAACGACCCGCATCTCTTCGTCTGGTTCCGGACCAAGGCGCTCGCCAGCTTCATCGCCGGCCGCTACGAGGAGGCCATCCCGCACGCGGCGGCCGCCTGCGCCCGCAGCCCGCACCAGTTCTTCCTGCACTACCTGCTGGCCGCCTGCCACGCGGCGGTGGGCGACCGGCCGCGGGCCCTGCGCGCCTTGCAGGAGGGGCAGCGGCTGCTGCCAGGATACTCCGAGCAGATGATCGGCCGCGCCATGCCGTTCACCGACGCTACCCACCTGGAGCGCTACCTCGAGGCGCTGTGGAAGGCCGGGTGGGGCCGGGAGATCGGCATGATCCTGCCGATGGCGCCTGCCGCGGCGACCAGCCGGGTGGCCCATGTACGAGCCTGACGGCCTCGCGGCGGACGATACGCGTCAACGCCTGGTGATCCTGGGCGGCGGCATGGCGGCGCTGACCACCGCCTTCGAGCTGACCAGCCTGCCGGACTGGAAAGAGCGCTTCGCCGGCGTCACGATCTATCAGATGGGCTGGCGGCTGGGCGGCAAGTGCGCCTCCTCGCGGGGGCTGCGCGACCGCATCCAGGAGCACGGCATCCACGCCTTCCTGGGCAGCTATCACAACACCCTGCCGCTGATGATCCGCTGCTACGACGAACTGGCCAGGACCTGTCCGCAGAAGGGCTACGGCTCGTTCGAGGACGCCTTCGTCGCCCAGGACTCCGGCCAGATCTGGGAGCGGCTGGGCCGCACGGCCTCGCCCTGGCCGCAGGCGTTCCCGCGCAATAGCCGCAAGCCGCGCGAGGCCCGGACGGGGCACACGCCCTTCGAGCTCTGCATAACCGGGGTCTTCGAGACGCTGCTGCTGATGGGGGCCGAGCAGATCGGCGAAAAGCTGACCGGTCGCGACGGCGGCTGGCTGCGCCGCGCGCTGCAGAAGCCCATCGAGCGCTGGGCGCTGACCCTCGGCCGTCACTTCGCCAAGCCCGGCGACCATCCGTTCATCACCGGGGCGCACCGGGCCTGGCGCGGCTGGGGCCAGAAGCTCTTCCGCAGGCTGGCGGGGGAGCAGGACGCGGCGCGCCGCAACTTCATCACGTTGGACCACCTGCTGACCCTGGTGTTCGGCGCCTACAGCGCCCGGGTCCACGAACGCGGCTTCGACCGCCTCGACCGCTGGGACTTCTACCGCTGGCTGAAGCGCTACGGGGCGCACGAGGAGACGCTGAAGTCGCCCCTGAACCTCAACCACACCAACATCACCTACCAGTACCCCAAGGGCGATCCGGCCACGCCGCCGCGGATGGCCGCCGGCTGCTATGTGCGCTGGGCGCTGCTCTCCACGCGCTACTTCGGCTCCTACATCTGGCGCTTTTCGGCGGGCAGCGGCGAGACGCTGATCGCCCCGCTCTACGAGGTGCTGAAGCAGCGCGGGGTCCAGTTCGAGTTCTTCCACAAGGTCCGGCGGCTGCGTGTGGAGGATGGCCGGATCTCGGCGATCGACTTCGACGTCCAGGCCGACCTGAAGGATCCGGCCCGCGGGTACGATCCGCTTGTCACGCCCGGGGGTCGACCGTCGTGGCCGGCCGCGCCCCGTTACGACCAGCTGGTCCAGGGCAAGGCGATGCAGGCCCAGGACCGGGCCCAGCGCAAGGCCTACGGCCCGCTCGACCTGGAATCCTACTGGTCGGCCTGGAGGCCGGTCCGGCGCAAGACCCTGGCGGCGGGCCAGCACTACGACCAGGTGGTGTTCGCGATCGCCATCGGCGCCGTGCCGGTGCTCTGCAAGGACCTGATCCGGGCCGAGCCGCGCTGGCGGCACATGGTGCGGGAGATCCCGACCTACGCCACCCAGCACATGCAGATCTGGCTGAAGGAGACGGCCGAAGACCTGGGCTGGGACATCAAGAAGCCGGCCGGCGATGCGGTGATCACCACCACCTACCTCAACCCGTTCAACCAGCACGTCGAGTTCCGCGACCTCATCGGCCAGGAGGGCTGGCCGCAGGCCAACCGGCCCAAGAGCCTCTGGTATTTCTCCGGCCCGCTGATGGACGACGAGCGGGCGCCGCCGTTCAGCCGCTTCACCTATCCCAAGGCCCAGTCCGACCGCGTGAAGTACCAGGCCATCCAGTACCTGCAGGCGGCCATGGGCCAGCTCCTGCCCGAGGCGACGCCGGTGGAGCGGATCGTGCCAGGCGACATGTTCGGCTTCGAGTTCGACCTGCTCAACTGCCCCGAGGAGGAGAGCGCCGCCGCGCCGCGGGCCAGCGGGCTCGACCGGTTCGACACCCAGTACTGGCGCGCCAACATCGACCCCAGCGAGCGCTACGTCGGCTGCCCCAGGCGCAACACCTGGTTCCGGCTGAAGCCGTGGGACAGCGGGTTCGCCAACCTCGTCGTCGCCGGCGACTGGACCTACAGCGGCCTCAATGTGGGCAGCGTCGAGGGTGCGGTGATGAGCGGCCGCCTCGCCTGCCACGCCCTGACCAGCCAGCCGCCGCTGGCCGACATCGTGGGCTACGACACGACCCAGCCGGGCGCGAAGCCCAGCGCGGCGCAGCTGGCGAGTCACGCCGCCCCGCCCACCTCACGACTTGCCCAGGAGCCCGCCTGATGCCCGTCCAGTTTTCGGGGGAGCCCGCCACCCGCTGGCTGACCCTGCCGGCGCCCGACCGGAATATGCAGCTGCTCGAGGACTTCTGGTTCGAGGATCGCGCCGGCCGACGCTGGGACGCGCCGAAGGACAGCGTCGTGGATGGGACCTCGATCCCGCAGGCCCTGTGGGCGGTGGTGGGCTCGCCCTACACCGGCTTCTACCGCCGCGCCTCGATCGTGCACGACATCGCCTGCGACAACGCCAAAACCGAGGACGACCGGCGGGCGGCTGACCGGATGTTCTACGAGGCCTGCCGCGAGGGCGGCTGCTCGGTGGAAGAGGCGTTGGTCCTCTATACCGGCGTCAGGATCGGCGCGGCCTGGGGTGTGCACCCGTGGTTCTCCGCGGTCCCGCAGATCCGCACCGCGCGGCCGGCGCTGGACAAGGCCATCGAGGCCCAGTTCCAGATGGTCAGCGAGCGGGCGCTGAGGGACCTGCCGGCCGACGACGCTGGCGCTGTCGAGGCGCGGATCGACGAGGTCCTGGACGCGGTCCGGGCCATGGCGCCGCAGTAGGAGCCGGCCACCCTGGACGCCGGCTAGGCGCCACATTATGTATCGGCCGGTATGGAAGCGCTCGCCCGCACTTCGGCCCGAGGACGGCCCCGCGAATTCGACGTCGACGCGGCGTTGGCGGCGGCCCTGCGCGTGTTCTGGACGCTGGGCTATGAAGGCGCGTCGATGACCGACCTCACCGAGGCCATGGGCATCACCCGCCCCAGCCTCTATGCGGCCTTCGGCAACAAGGAAGAGCTCTTCAAGAAGGCGCTGGACCTCTACGAGCGCGACAAGCTGGCCTATGTGCGCTCGGCGCTGGAGGCGCCCACGGCCCGCGGCGTCGCCGAGCGGCTGCTGGAGGGCGCCATCGAGCTGCAGACCGGCTCGGACCCCAAGGGCTGCCTGGGCGTGATCAGCTCCACCGCCTGCGGGACCGAGGCCGAATGCATCCGCCAGGAGGTGCTGGCCCGCCGCGCCTCGTCCGACGCGGCTCTGCTGGAGCGCTTCCAGCGCGCCAAGGCTGAGGGGGATCTTCCTCAGCACATCGATCCAGCCGCTCTGCAGAGCTATCTCAGCGCGGTGGTGCAGGGCCTCTGCATCCAGGCGGGCAACGGCGCCAGCGTCGAGGACCTGCGCCGGCTGAAGGAAACCACCCTGGCGCTCTGGCCGGGGCGCTGACCGCCTTCCGCAGGCGACGCAAAAAATTTATATACCGACCGGTCTGGAACGCATTGACGCAGTGCAGCACGCTCCCCACATCCATACCGATCGGTAGATAAATCGGGGGTTGAGTTGGGCCCCCGGCTGGAGAGCGTCGCATGTCCCGGATAACCCCTACGAAGGCCGCCGCCCTGCTCGGCGCCCTGTTCCTCGCCGGCTGCGGCGCAGAAGCCCAGACCCCCGCACCCCAGGCGCCGCCGGCGGTGGTCGAGGTGGCCCCGGTGACCTTCAAGACCCTGCGCCAGTGGGACGACTTCACCGGCCGCCTGGAGGCGGTGGACCGCGTCGCCCTGCACCCGCGGGTGTCGGGCGAGATCGTGGCCGCGCCCTTCGCCGAGGGCGCGCGCGTCCGCAAGGGCCAGCTGCTGTTCCAGATCGACCCGCGGCCGTTCCAGGCCGAGGTGGACCGCCTGCGCGCCCAGGTCGAGCGCGCCAAGGCCAAGGCCCAGCTGGCCATCGCCGACGGCGGCCGCGCCGAGCGGCTGCTGGCGCAGGAGGCCATCGCCCGCGAGGAGGCCGAGCGCCTGGCCTCCGAGGCCAAGGCCGCCCAGGCGGACCTGCAGGCCGCGCAGGCCGCGCTGCGGGCCGCCGAGCTGAACCTCTCCTTCACCCGGGTGGTCTCGCCGATCGACGGCCGCGTCTCCCGCGCCATGATCACCCGCGGCAACCTGGTCAGCCCCACCGACCTCTTGACGACCGTGGTCTCGGACAGCCCGATCTACGCCTCGTTCAACACCGATGAGCAGACCTACCTGAAGTACGCCGAGGCCCAGCGCGGCGGGGAGAACCCGGTCTACATGGGCCTGATGACCGAGACCGGCTTCCCGCACCGCGGGCGGCTGCAGTTCATCGACAACGCGGTGGACGCCCATAGCGGTACGATCAACGGTCGGGCGATCTTCGACAACGGCGATGGCAGCTTCACCCCCGGCCTGTTCGCCCGGGTGCGGCTGGTCAGCGACAAGGCCCAGCCGGTGGCGCTGGTTCCCGAACAGGCGCTGGGCGCCGACCTCGGCAAGCACTTCGTGCTGGTGCTGGGGGCGGGCAACCACGTGCAGTACCGCTCGGTGACCCTGGGCCGCGCCGTGGGCGAGTACCGGATCGTCACCTCGGGGCTTGCGCCTGGCGAACGGATCGTCACGGCCGGCCTGCAGAAGGTGAAGCCCGGCGATCTCGTGGCGCCGAAGCAGACCTCGGCCCGCATCAACACCGCCGAGCTGGCCGACCTGCAGCCCACGGGCTGACCCCAACCTCGTCCACTCCGAAAAACGGCCGGGCCGCCCGTCAGCGCGCGCCCGCAGCCTTCCGCACACCCTGAGCCCTGGGCGCAGCCATGACCTTTTCCGACTTCTTCGTGAGCCGCCCGCGCTTTGCGGTCGTGCTCTCCATCATCATCTTCGTGGCCGGGCTGATCGCCCTGCCGGCCCTGCCGATCGCCGAATATCCGGAGGTGGTCCCGCCCACGGTGGTGGTCCGCACCACCTATGCCGGCGCCGACCCCGCCGTGATCGCCGAGACCGTGGCCGCGCCCCTGGAGCAGTCGATCAACGGCGTCGAGGGGATGCTCTACCAGTCGTCCCAGGCTACGGCGGACGGGGCCATGGCCCTGACCGTGACCTTCGCCCTGGGGGTCGATCCCGACAAGGCCCAGGTGCTGGTGCAGAACCGCGTCGCCCAGGTGCTGGCCAAGCTGCCGCCCGAGGTGCAGCGCGTGGGCGTCACCACCACCAAGGCCTCGCCGACGCTGATCGAGGTGGTGCACCTGACCTCGTCCAGCCCACGCTACGACCAGCTGTACCTGGCCAGCTACGCGCAGCTCCACGTCAAGGACGCCCTGGCCCGCAGTTACGGAGTCGGGGACGTGCAGATGTTCGGCCAGGGGCCGTACTCCATGCGCGTCTGGCTGGACCCGGAGAAGCTCGCCTCGCGCTCCCTGACGCCCGGCGACGTGGTCACCGCCCTGCGCGAACAGAACGTGCAGGTGGCCGCCGGACAGGTCGGCGCGCCGCCCGCGCCTGGCCAGGCCGGATTCCAGATCTCGGTCAGCACCCAGGGCCGGCTGGAGACCGAACAGCAGTTCGGCGACATCGTGATCCGCGCCGGCGACGACGGCGAGATCACCCACCTGCGCGACGTCGCCCGGGTGGAGCTGGGTTCCGACAGCTACGCCCTGCGCGCCCTGCTGGACAACAAGCCCGCCATCGCCATCCCGGTCTTCCAGCGCCCCGGCACCAACGCCCTGCAGATGGCGGCCGGCATCCGCAAGACCATGGAGGAGCTGAAGAAGGATTTCCCGGAGGGGGTCCAGTACCACATCGTCTACGACACCACCGGCTTCGTGCACGAGAGCATCAACGCCGTCGTCCACACCCTCTTCGAGGCCCTGATCCTCGTGGTGCTGGTGGTGGTGCTGTTCCTGCAGAACTGGCGCGCCTCGATCATCCCGCTGGCGGCCGTACCTGTCAGCCTCGTTGGCACCTTCGCGGTGATGATGGCCATGGGCTTCGGCCTCAACGCCCTGACCCTGTTCGGCCTGGTCCTGGCGATCGGCATCGTGGTCGACGACGCCATCGTGGTGGTCGAGAACGTGGAGCGGAACATCGCCCTCGGCCTTTCGCCCAGCGAGGCCACGCGCCGGGCCATGCGCGAGGTCACCGGGCCCATCGTCTCCACCGCCCTGGTGCTCTGCGCGGTGTTCGTGCCGACCGCCTTCATCACCGGCCTGACCGGCCAGTTCTACCGCCAGTTCGCCCTGACCATCGCCATCTCGACGGTGATCTCGGCGTTCAACTCCCTGACCCTGTCGCCGGCCCTGGCCGCCGTGCTGCTCCGTCCGCACGACGCGCCCAAGGACCGCTTCGAGCGGCTGATCGAGGGGTCGCTCAGCTGGCTGTTCGGGCCGTTCAACCGGTTCTTCGCCTGGATGTCGCGCTCGTACGTGGGCGGCGTCTCGCGGATGCTGGGCCGCAGCTCCATCGCCCTGGTGCTCTACGGCGTGCTGATCGCCTTCACGGTGGTCTCCTTCGCCCGCACGCCGACCGGCTTCGTGCCGCAGCAGGACAAGCTGTACCTGGTGGCGGTGGCCCAGCTGCCCGACGCGGCCACCATCGACCGCACCGAGGCGGTGATCCGCAAGATGGGCGACATCGCCATGAAGACGCCGGGGATCACCCACGCGGTCGCGTTCCCGGGCCTGTCGGTGAACGGCCTGGTCAACAGCCCCAACGCCGGGGCGGTGTTCATGACCCTGGACACCTTCGACAAGCGCGCCTCCAAGGCGCTCTCGGCCCAGGCGCTGGCGGCCGATCTCAACAAGAAGTTCGCGGGCATCCCCGAGGCGACCATCGCGGTCTTCCCGCCGCCGCCCGTCCAGGGCCTGGGTACCATCGGCGGGTTCCGGATGCAGATCGAGGACCACGCCGGCCTCGGGCCCCAGGCGGTGTACGACGCCACCCAGCGGGTGATCGCCGCGGCGTCCAAGGACCCGGCCCTGACGGGCGTCTTCTCCTCCTACCAGGTCAGCGTGCCCAAGATCCGCGCCGATGTGGACCGCGAGAAGGCCCGCGCCCAGGGCGTGTCGCTGACGGACCTCTACGAGACCATGCAGGTCTATCTGGGCTCGCTGTACGTGAACGATTTCAACCGCTTCGGGCGCACCTATCCGGTGAACGTCCAGGCCGACCAGCGCTTCCGCCTGCAGCCGGAGGACATCCTGCGCCTGCAGACCCGCAACGGCGCCGGCCAGATGATCCCGCTGGGCGCGTTCATCACCACCCACCAGACCACGGGGCCGGAGCGGACGTCGCACTACAACGGCGTGCTCACCGCCGAGGTCAACGGCGGGCCGGCGCCGGGCCATTCGACCGGCGAGGCCCAGAAGCGGCTGGAGGCGATCGCCAAGAAGGAGCTGCCGAACGGCATGTCCTTCGAATGGACCGAGCTGACCTACCAGCAGATCCTGGCGGGCGACACGGCCATCTACGTCTTCCCGATCTGCGTGCTGCTGGCCTTCCTGGTGCTGGTCGCCCAGTACGAGAGCTGGACCCTGCCGCTGGTGGTGATCCTGATCGTGCCGATGTGTCTGCTCAGCGCCCTGGTGGGGGTGCAGCTGACGGGCGGGGACAACAACGTCTTCACCCAGATCGGCCTGATCGTGCTGGTGGGGCTGGCGTGCAAGAACGCCATCCTGATCGTGGAGTTCGCCCGCGAGCGGGAGCTGGCCGGCGACACCCCGTTCCAGGCGGTGCTGGCGGCCTGCCGGCTGCGCCTGCGGCCGATCCTGATGACCTCCATGGCCTTCATCATGGGCGTGGCGCCGCTCGCGGTCTCCACGGGGGCCGGGGCCGAGATGCGCCGGGCGATGGGCGTGGCGGTGTTCTCCGGCATGCTGGGCGTCACCGCCTTCGGCCTGCTCTTCACGCCGGTCTTCTACTGGACCATCCGCCGCCTCACGCGCCGCAAGCGCCCCGGCGCCGCCGGCGCCGAGCCGCTGCCCCTGGCCGCCGAATAGCCTCGAGTATCGCCATGAGCCTGATCCGCACCCTCCTGGTCGCCGCGTCCGCCGCGACCCTCGCCGCCTGCGCCGTGGGCCCGAAGTACCAGCCTCCGACGGAGACGCCCGTGGCCCTCACGGCGGCGCATCCGAACCTGGCCGCAAGCCCGGCCGAGGCGGACTGGTGGAAGGCGTTCGGCGACCCGGAGCTCGACAGCCTGATCACCCGGGCCCTGGCCGCCAACCTGGACGTCCGGGTCGCGGTCGATCGGGTGCGCGAGGCCCGGGCCCTGTTCCAGGACACCCAGCTGGACCAGCTGCCCCGGGTCACCACCGCGGCGACCTATACCCGCGGCAAGGCCCAGCAGCCGGGCGTCAGCACCGCCCGGGTGGACCTGAAGCAGGCCGACGTGGGCTTCGACGCCGCCTGGGAAATCGACCTCTTCGGCCGCGTCCGCCACGAGGTCGCCGCCGCCCGCGCCGACGCCGAGGCCGCCCAGGCCGACCTGCGCGAGGTGCAGGTGACCGTGGCGGCCGAGGTGGCCCGCAACTACCTGGAGTTCCGCGGCGCCCAGGTGCGGCGGGCCGTGGCCGAGGAGAACGCACGCACCCAGCGCGACACCCTGCGGCTCACCGACGTGCGCTTCCAGGTGGGCTCGGGCGATCCGGTGGACGTGGAGAGCGCCCGCGCCCGGCTGAACGCCACCGAGGCCGCCATTCCGCTGCTGCGCACCGCCGAGGCCCAGGCGGCCAATCGGCTGGCGGTGCTGGTGGGCGTGCGGCCAGGAACGCTGGATGCGGAGCTGGTGGCCGCTCCAGCGGGGCAGGGCGCCGGCCCCACCGCGATCCCGATCGGCGATGCCTCGACCTTCCTGCGCCACAGGCCCGACGTGCAGGCGGCCGAGCGGCGGCTGGCGGCGGAGACCGCCCGGACCGGCGTGGCCACGGCCGACCTCTTCCCGCGGCTGAGCGTCACCGGGTTCGTCGGCTTCCTGTCGGGCGACCTCTCGGGCCTCTTCAAGAGCGGCAGCCGCGCCTGGACCGTCAGCCCGGCGGTCAGCTGGCCGGGCTTGGACCTGGGCGGCGCTCGCGCACGCCTGCGGGCCCAGGAGGCCCGGGGCGACGCCAGCCTGGCGCTCTACGACCAGACCGTACTGCGCGCGGTGGAGGACCTGCAGAACGCCCTCGTGGCCTACCGCGAGCGCCAGGGCCAGGTGGTGAGCCTGTCGCAGCAGGTGGCCGCCTCGCGGCGCGCCGCCGAGCTCGCCCACATCCGCTACAAGGAAGGCCACATCGACTTCCTGCGGGTGCTGGACGCCGAGCGTACGCGCCTGGAGGCCGAGGACGGCCTGGCGGCGGCGCAGACGGCGGCGAATGTGGACGTCGTGGCGATCTACAAGGCCCTGGGCGGGTCCGCGGCGACCTGAAGCGGCCGTTGCGCCGCGGCCCCGCTCGCCAGTGGCCCGGGGCGTGCTAAGCCTGCCGCCCGGGAGGTAAGCGAGGGGATGAGTCCGCGGAGGCGCCGCCGTCGTTTCCGCCGCGGAGCGCTGCTGGCGCTCGCGGCGTGCGGCGCCGCGTTCCAGGCCGCGCCAGCCCACGCCGAGCACGCCCTGATCTTCCGCCTGCCGGCCGAGCCGGTCGACACGGCCCTGGTGCGGTTCGGCATACAGGCGGGCGTCTCCATCGGCGGTTTTCCGGCGCCCGGCTGCGTGGGCTTGAGCAATGCGGTGAGCGGCGCCCTGACGCCCGCCCAGGCCCTGCGGCGGCTGCTGCCGGCCGGCTGCGGCTTTCGCCGCGTCGACACCCGCGCCTTCCGCATCATCGGCGGTCGGGCAGGGTCGAGCCCGCGGCCGGCCGTCACGCCGCCGCAGCCGGGCGACCTCTCTGAGCTGGTAGTGACCGCCGAGCGGCGACCCGAGCCGTTGCGCGGCAGCCCGTTCGCGGTCAGCGCCCTCAGCGGCGAGGACATCGAGCGCCTGGGCGCCAAGAGCTTCGCCGAAGCCGCGGCCCAGTTCGTGGGGGTGGCCGAGACCAACCTGGGGCCCGGCCGCAACAAGATCCTGATCCGAGGGGTCTCGGACGGGGCCTTCACGGGGCGCACGCAGTCGACCGTGGGCCTCTACCTCGGCGACGTGCCGATCACCTACAACGCGCCCGATCCTGACCTGCGGTTCGCCGACGTCGACCGGGTGGAGGTGCTGCGCGGCCCACAGGGCACCCTCTACGGCTCCGGCTCCATCGGCGGCATCGTGCGCATCGTCCCGGCCCGCCCAGACCCGACGCAGACTCTGGGACGCCTGGCCGTGGAGGGCACCTTCAACGGGCACGACGATCGCTCCTCGGGCGTTGAGGGCATGCTGAACGTGCCCGTGGTGACCGGCCGGGTGGCCGTGCGCGGCGTGGCCTACTACGACGAACTGCCCGGCTACCTGGACAATCCGGGGCTTGGGCTGTCGGACACCAACCACGGCCACCGCTCGGGCCTGCGCCTGACCGCGCTGGGCGATTTCGAGGGCGGATGGCAGGCCCAGGCCTCGGTCAGCCGCCAGTCGATCTACACGGACGACGCCCAGTACAGCCAGGGGCCCGACCGCTACGTGCGCAGCGCCGCCATCCTGGAGCCGCACGACAACGATTTCACCCTGGTGGGCGGCTCGTTGGCGCACGCTGGTTCCGTGGTCGACCTGCGGGTCTCCGGCGCCTACATCGACCACGACCGCTCCAGCCGCTACGACGCCACGGGCGCCTTCGACCTGCCGGCGCGGCAAGTCGCCGCGTACGACGACGCCCAGCGCACCGAGCTGTGGGTGGCCGAGGCGCTGGCCACCTCGGCCGAGGCGCGGCGGTTCCGCTGGCTGGGCGGGCTGTTCGGCTCGGTGGCCCGGGAGACCAGCACGGGCATCCTCGACGCCAGCGTTTCGGGCGGCCCGACCCGCGCCGCCTTCTCCCGCCGCGACCACCTGACCGAGGCGGCGGTGTTCGGCGAGCTGACCTACGACCTGACCTCCAAGCTGACCGCCACCGCGGGCGGGCGGCTGTTCGCCACGCGGGTGGAGACCTCGTCCGACACCTTCCAGCTGGCCCGCACGCCGATCCCGGACGTCCATCGCCACCTCACCGACGAGGGCTTTGCGCCGAAGCTGCGCCTGGCCTACGCCTTCGCGCCCGACCGGGTGGTCTACGCCCAGCTGCAGGACGGCTACCGCGCCGGTGGCTTCAACGTGCCGGCCCGGGCGGACGGGCGGCCCAACGCGCCGGACAACTTCCCCGACTACCGCCCTGACCGCCTGCACAGCTACGAGATCGGCGGGGAGGCGAGTCTGTTCGAGCGCACCCTGACCCTGCGCGCGGCCATATTCCGGGCGGTCTGGCGTAATGTGCAGACCGACCAGTTCCGGCCGTCAGGGCTGCCAGTGACTCTGAACATCGGTGACGGCTTCAACACCGGCGTGGAGTTCGAGGCCACCTGGCGGCCGGACAGCCACTGGCGCGCGCGGCTGAACGCCCTCCTCGACAATCCGGACCTGCACCCGGACCAGACCGTCTTCCCCACGCGGATGGATATCGGCCTGCCGGGCGTGGCCAAGCAGTCGCTCTCGCTGGACCTGGCCTACCATTGGACGGTCCTGGGCGACCTGCGCGCCGAGCTCTCGGCCCAGGCCTCCTACGTCGGCCGCTCGTACCTCACCTTCCACCAGGCCGCGGCGCGGGAGATCACCGACAACGGGGAGGGGCGCCTGGCGGCCACCCTGGAGGGCCGCAACTGGCAGCTCCAGGCGTTCGTCGACAACGTCACCGACCAGTCCGGCGACACCTTTGCGTTCGGGAACCCCTTCACCCGCTCGCGTGCGCCCCAGTCGACGCCGCTGCCGCCGCGCTCTTTCGGGCTTGCCATCCGCCGGTCGTTCTAATTCAAGGGCGGCGATGAGCGACGCCCGTTCCGCGCTGCTGGCGGCCTATCTTGCGCGTCGCGCCGACCTTGTGCGGTTCTTCGCCCTGCGGCTGAAGTCCGAGGCGGCGGCCGAGGACCTGGTGCAGGATATCTACCTGCGCGCCGCGGCGGTTCCGCGTGGCCTCGAGGTGCGCAACGCCACGGCCTATCTCTACCGGCTGGGTTCCAACCTGATGCTGGACCGGATCCGGGGAGAGCGCCGCACCGCCGCCCGCGACTACGCCTGGCGCGAGAGCCACCGCACGATCGTGGAGAGCGAGGAGGTGGCGGAAGAGCCCTCCGCCGAGGCTGCGCTCGCCGCCCGCCAGCGCCTGGCCGAGGTGGTGGCGGTGCTGGCCGAGTTGCCCGAGCAGACCCAGAAGGTGTTCCGGCTGCACAAGTTCGAGGGCCTCAGCCATGCCGAGGTGGCGCAGCGGCTGGGGATCTCCCGGAGCGGCGTTGAAAAGCACGTGATGGCCGTGCTGCGCCGCCTGGCGGAGCGCCTGGGATGACGGCGCAGGTGTGGCGGGCAGGAGGCGTTTTGCCGGCGGCGGCGTCATTGCAGTGGGACGAGTGCTTCACGGCGCTTTGGGATAGGGGCCGATGAGCGGCGGACGAGACGAGGAAAGGCCAATGACGGCGCCCGAGGCGGCCGCTCAATGGTTCGCGCGTCTCAATGACGACGGCGCGGGCGAAACCGACTGGCAGGCCTTCGAGGCCTGGCTCTCGGCCGACGCCGCGCATGCCGACGCCTACGCCCGCCTGGAACGGATCTGGGTCGAGCTGGAAGACATGGCCCCGGAGGCGGTCGCCGCCCTCGGTGGCGGCGCCGCGGCGCCGATTCCCTTTGCGCCTCGCCCGAAGGTGGCTCCGCGCCGCGGCTGGCTCTACGCAGGGGCCGGCCTGGCGGCCGGCCTGACTGTGGCGGTGGTCGGCGTGGCCAACTGGCCGAAGGCGCCGGCGGCGACCTACGCCGCCGCGCCGGGCCAGACCCGCCAGGTGGCGCTCGCCGATGGCAGCAAGGTGTGGCTGAACGCCCAGACCCATCTCAGCGTGCGGCTGGGCCAGCGCGAGCGCGCGGTCGAGCTGGCCGATGGGGAGGCGGCGTTCGATGTCACCCACGACCCGGCCCGGCCGTTCGAGATCACCGTCGGCGACCGCGACGTCCGCGTGGTGGGCACCCAGTTCGACCTGCGCCGCCGCGACGGCGAGATCACCCTGACCGTCCGCCGCGGCACCGTGGAGGTGCGCCCGGCCGGCGAGCCCCAGGCCGCGCCGACCCGGGTCACCGCGGGCCAGCGCCTGACCCACCACGAGGGCGCCCCAGGCTCCATGCTGCTGGCCGCCGAGCCGGAGGCCGCATTCGCCTGGACCGAGGGACGGCTGGTCTATAGCGCGGCGCCGCTTCGCGAGGTGGCCGCCGACCTCAGCCGCAGCCTGGGCGTGCCCGTGCGCGTCGCCGATGCTTCGACCGGACAGCTCCGCTTCAGCGGCGTCCTGGCCCTCGACGACAAGGCCGCGGTCCTGCGCCGCCTGCAGGCGTTCGCGCCGGTGCGCGCCGAACCCCAGGGCGGCGGCTACGTTCTGAGCCGCCGCTAGGGGGTCAAAGCCCTAGGGCGCGATGTGGGCGGCGGTCAGTTCCGCCCGCGCCGCCTCGAGTTCGGCGCGGAATGCGGGCTTTTCCATCAGCTTGATCACCAGGGCCGTGCCCAGGGCCTGGCCGGCTTCGATGTCGCGTCGGTAGTGCGCGCCGCAGACAAGGCGGCTCTCCGCATATTCCGACGCCCGCGCCAGGATGACCTGACCATTGCCCGGGATCAGGTTGGCAAGCGTCGTGGCGGCGGCATAGCCCATGGTCGCGTGGCCGCTGGGATAGGCGCTCTTGATCGCGTCGCTGCGGTTGCAGGGGTTGAGCGTCGGGTCGGCGTGCCAGGGCCGCGTGCGCATGAAGTAGGCCTTGGCGCGTTTGGCGATGACGCTGTCCTCGTTGCGCAGGTCGGTGAACAGCGCCGCCGTGGCGGGGAAGCGCTGCAGGTCGAAGGCGGGCCCCAGGACATCGGCGATCGAACGGACATCCTCGATCTCATCGTCCTGCTTGGCCTGGGCCAGGCGCTCGGGCGTGCGCGCCGCCTCGATGCGGTGCAGCTCGGCCAGCTCGGCCGCGGTCAGCGGCGAGTCGTCCGCGGGCGGCGGCGGCAGGATCAGGGTGGGGTCCAGGTCCGCCGGCTGCAGGAACTTCGACACCGCCGCGGGCTTGGCCGCCGGCTCCGGCGCCGGCTGGGCCAGGGCAGGCGCCGCCTGCGCGGCCAGCAGGACGGCGGCGAGCGTCAGGCGCAGGGCGTGGCGTCGCATCGGGCGGGGGTCATTCATCTGGGACCGCATCAGAAGTTCGCCTTGGCGGAGACCTGGAAGTTCCGCTCGGGCTGGAAGTAGTACTGGTCGTAGGGGACCGTCTTCCCAGGCTTGATGGCGGTGAACTTCTGGCTGTCGAACAGGTTGTAGACCGCCGCTTCCAGGCGGTAGCGGTCGAACTTGTAGACCACCGACAGGTCGGCCGAGTGGTAGCCTGAAATGTGATAGGCGTCGGGCTCGCCCTCGGCGGCCCACTGCTCGCCGGTGTATTTGTCGGAGAGCGAGACCGACCAGTGCTCGTCGGTGAATAGCACGCCCAGGGCGGCCGTGGACTTCGGGGCCTTGGCGATCTGCTTGCCGCCGGTGATGACGATCGGCGCCCCGGCGATGGTGGTGTTGGCGCCCTGGGCCTTGGCCGAGTTGAGTGAGCCGTTGGCGAACAGGAAGATGTTGGGGGTCGCCGCGTAGGTCACCGCGCCCTCGATGCCCTTGTACTTGGCCCCGCCCAGGTTGAAGTTCACCGTCTCGGTCGCGACGGTGACGGTCTGCAGCTTGTTCTTGAAGTCGATGTCGTAGACGTCGGCGTCGATCGTCAGCTTTCCGCCGTGGTAGACCACACCCGCCTGGTAGTTCTTCGATTCCTGGGGCTTCAGGTCGTTCAGGTTCGGATTGACCACCTGGGTGACGCTGATGTCGGGCGCCAGGAAGCCGGTGGCGTACTGCGCATAGACCGCCAGGTTGTCCCGCACCTTGTAGTTGGCCGTCATGAAGTACATCGTCTTCGTGAACAGCTTGCCGTCATGATAGGGCTGGCGGGATTTCTGGTTGACGTCGGCGTCCACCGTGATCCGTTCGTGCAGGTACTTGATCCCCGGGGTCAGGGTCAGCTTCGAGGTGGGCTTCCACTCGAAATCCACGAACGGCTCGTACTGCTTCCAGCCCGAGTACTGCAGGTACTCCAGGAACTGCGGCACGCCGGCCACCACCTTCTGGCGATAGTCCACCGTGTAGCCGTTCCGGCCGCGGCCCAGGGTGGCGTCGTAGTCGTAGCGGGCGCGCGGGCCGGTGTCGGCCTTCTCGAGCCACAGGCCGGCCTTCAACACGCCCCAGGGCAGTTCCTGGTTCAGGTGAAGGATGTCGCCGTAGATCTTGTAGACGTTCAGCTTCGTGTAGCCGGGGACATGCCCGTTGGCGACCGGCTTGCCGCCAGGGGCCTGGGTGATCGCCAGGCCTGTCTTGTTGGCGATGTCGGTCGGCGACAGGGTCGGGTCCAGCGCCGATTCCGTGTCGTTCTTGTAGTAGTAGGAATAGACCGTGTCCTCGAGCTTGAGGGTGGGTGTCACGTCACCGGTGAGCTTGGCGTAGTTGAAGTAGGTGTGCTTCTTGACGACGTTGTACTTGTAGTAGGTCGGCTGGGACGGATCCTCGGTCAGGCCGAAGTTCTTCCCGTACAGCGCCACCTGGGCCAGCGTCGCCCCGCTGTTGTCGTTGGTGTAGACCCGCGTGTAGTTCCAGGTGCCCAGGACGGTCAGCTTCCAGCTGTCCCACAGCGGAAACACCGCGCGCACCAGCTGGTTGTAGGCCTTGGCCCCGCTGTTGGTCAGATAGCCGTCGGTCTTCAGCTCCTGGAAGTTGAACAGGGCATGGGCGTCGTTCAGCTGGGCGATGTCGCCGGTGTTGAGCTTGGTCACCGCCATGTAGGTGTTCCACGAGCCCACGGTCAGCGACTGCGAGCCGCCACGGTCGTCGCTGACCTCCGGCGAGAACAGGTTCACCGAGCCGCCGAAGCTGGCCACGCCCAGTTGGCTGGCCTCGCCGGGCCCCCGGTCGACCACCACGGCCCCGATGGTCGAGGACGGGAAGAACGACGTGGAGTGGTGGGTCGGGCCGTTGGCGTCGCCCCAGGGGATGCCGTCGTAGGTGATGTTGTATTCGCCGTCCTGGAAGCCGCGCAGCACGGTCTTGGCCTCGCCCAGGCCCGGACCGTTGAACGACGTGCCCGAGACGCTGGGCGAGAGGTTCACGATCTGGGTGTAGTCGGCGGTGACCGGGACGAACTGGTCGATCGCCTTGCGGTCGATGATCGACTGCGGCTGGGTGGCCTCCAGCGAGGCCTTGACCGGCGCGGCGCTGACCGCGGCCGAGGGCGCGGTGATCACCAGCTCCTGCACGCGCACCCCGTAGTCGGCGTTCTCCGGGTCGATCTTCACGTGCGAGCCGTCGTCGGCCGCCGCGACACCGGCGCCATCGGCGGCGGCGGCCGGCGCGGCGGCGGCCGAGCCCGCGGCGATCAGCAGGCAAAGGCTGGTGCTGGCCAACAGCGTGGCCGATCTTGATGGACTGCGCATGAAATGCCCCCTCGAATTTGCGAGGGGAGAAACGCGTAGTCGCAACGTCAAACAAGCCAAAGAACTGTATCGAATATTTTACAGTTCGATGAATGTGTAGATCATCGATTTGATTCGACTACATTTATCAACAACGTCACAAATCTGTTGTGAACATTGGAAAAAGCCAATGTTCGTACGGGGGCGCCGTTTCGCGTCGCATCGCCCAGACCATTTTCAATTTCGGGGAGAATGGGCTATGGCGCCGGCCCCGCGGGGCGGCTCGGTCGCCTGGACGCAAGGCCCGGTCTTGAAGTCTCGATCTCCTTCCCGCCGCTCAGGATCGCCTGCCCAGCTTGACGCCGTCGCGCCGTTAGGGCGTCGATCCGGCATGCGGATCGGCTTCCTGTTCAACCACGACCAGCTGCACCAGGTCGCCCATAGCCTGCCGATCGCCCTGGCCCTGGCGCGCGGGCGGGCGAGCGCCGAGATCGTGGTGATCACCACCAATCCGCAGCTGACGGCCGAGGTGCGCCGGCTGGGCGGGGGCCTGATCGGCGGCCCGATCGAACTTCGCGAGATCGCCCTCACGCGCGCCTCCAGCCGGCTGGCGAAGGCGGCGCTGGAGCGCGTCCTGCCCGCCACCAAACTCCTGGTCTACCGGGACAACCTGGCGCTCTTCGGCGGCCTGGACGTGCTGGTGGTGGCCGAGAAGACCTCGCTGATCCTGAAGACCCGCTACGGGCTGGACGGCTTGCGCATCGTCCACACGCGCCACGGCGCCGGCGACCGCGCCATCGGCTTCGATCCGGCCAGCGCCGGCTTCGACCATGTGCTGGTGTCGGGGCGCAAGATCCGCGACCGTCTGGTGGCCGAGGCCAAGGTGGATCCAGCCAAGATCACCATCGTCGGCTATCCCAAGTTCGACTTGCCGCCCGAGCCCGCGCCCCTGCCGCCGGGCTTCGACGACGGCCGGCCGGTGGCGCTCTACAACCCCCATCCCTCGCCGCACCTGTCGTCCTGGTACGTCGCGGGCCGGCGGGTCCTGGACTGGTTCGTGGACCATCCCGAGTGGCGGCTGATCTTCGCCCCCCACGTGATGCTCTTCCAGCGGCCCTATGTGCTGACCATCGACAAGCTGCGCATCGACCGGGCCGGCCATATCGACGAGCGCTACCGCCGCGCCGCCAACATCCACATCGACCTGGGCAGCCGGGCCTCCACCACCATGGCCTACACCGACCGCGCCGACCTCTACCTCGGCGACGCCTCCAGCCAGGTCTACGAATTCCTGCGCCGGCCGCGGCCATGCCTGTTCCTGAACCCCCACCGGCTGGCCTGGCGCGACGACCCGAACTTCGCCCACTGGACCACCGGGCCGGTGATCGACGACGTGGCGGGGCTGGGCGAGGGGCTGGAACAGGCCCGGGCGGAACACGAGACCGTCTACCGGCCCGTGCAGCAGGCGCTGTTCGACTACAGCTTCGACCTCACCGCCGAGCCGTCGTCGGTCCGCGCCGCCCGGGCCCTGGCGACCTTCGCAGGCTTTGCGGCGCCAGGCCTGACCGCACCGGCCTTCGCCCATGGCTGAGGCCGCGCTCGGCGGCGGGGTCGTCCGCCGAATCTACGGCAACCTGGGCCGGCTGCTGGGGGGCAAGCTCGCCGCCGGCCTGCTGAGCCTGGCCTATATGGCGGTGGCGGCGCGGGCGCTGGGCCCGGCCGACTACGGCGTGCTGATCCTGGTCCACACCTACATCATGACCGTCGGCGGCATCATCGAGTTTCCCGGCTGGCATGCGGTGGTGCGCTACGGCGCCCAGGCGATGGAGGCCGACGACCGGCCGCGGATCACCCGGCTCCTGGTGTTCGCCGGGGTGGTGGAGGCGGCGGGCGGGCTGTGCGCCGTGCTGGTGGCCGCCGCCCTCGCGCCCGTGCTTGGGCCGCGCCTGGGCTGGTCGCAGACGGCCATCGACTTCGCCTTGCCCTACAGCCTGGCGGTGCTGGCTTCGATTCGCGCGACGCCGGCCGGCTATCTGCAGCTCACGCGGCGGTTCGGCCTCCTGGGCGCCCACAGCGCCGTCGCGCCCACGGTGCGTCTGGCCGGCGCGGCGGTGGTGGTGCTGACCCACACCGGCCTGCGCGGCTTCCTGATCGCCTGGCTGGTCGCCGCGCTGGCGGAGTGGCTGGCCATGTGGGCGTTCGGGGCGTGGGCGGCGCGCGGCAAGCTGGCCCGGCCGCGGTTCCAGGGCGGGCTGAAGCACGTGCTGCGCGAGAACCCGGGCATCTGGAGCTTCATGCTGGGCGCCAACGCCGACGTGACCGTCTCCGAACTCGCCGGGCGGCTGGCGCCGCTGGCCGTCGGCTGGGTGCTGGGGCCGGCGTCGGCCGCCTTCTATGCGGTCGGCCAGCGGGCCACTTCGGTGCTGGCCCAGCCGGCGCAGATCCTGGGCCAGGCCGCCTATGCCGAGTTGGCGCGGCTGGCGGCGGCGGGCGACCGCGGACCGGCCATCCGCTCGGCGGTGCAGCGCGCCGTGCTGATCGCCCTGGCGGCCGCATCGCCCATCGTCCTCGGCGTCGCCCTGTTCGGCGAGCGGGTCAGCGTGCTGATGGCGGGCGCGGCCTTCGCCGGCGCGGCGCCGGTGATGCTGTGGCTGACGGTGGCGCGGGCGCTGCAGCTCGCCGGCCCGCCGATCAGCGCCGCGCTCACCGCCCTCGGGCGGCCTGGGCTCTCGGTCACCGCCAACCTCACCAGCGGCCTTGGGTTGATGGTGATCCTGCCCTGGATGCTGCACTGGCGCGGGCTGGATGGCGCGGGCCTGCACGCCCTCATCCAGTCGGTGGTGGGGATCGTGCTGCTGGTGATCTTCGCCTGGCGCGAGACCACCGTCCGGCCCGGTGCGCACGAGGCCCGCGCCTGATGCGCATCGCCTATGTGATCAACTCGGTGGAGGGGGGCGGCGCGGCGCTGCCCGTGCCGGCGGTGGCCCAGGTGCTGCGCGACCACGGGGCCCAGGTGGAGATCTTCGCGCTCACCCGCCGCGATGGCCGGGCGATCCCGGCCATGGAGGCCGCCGGCCTTTCCGTGCATGTCCGGCCCGGCGGCGAGACGGACCACGTGGTCGCCCTGGCCTGGCTGCGGCGCGAAATGGCGGCGTGGAAGCCCGACCTGATCTGGACGTCGCTGACCCGCGCCACCCTGCTGGGCCAGCTGGTAGGACGCTGGCAGGGCGCGCCGGTGGTCAGCTGGCAGCACGCGGCGTTCCTGAAACCCGGCAACCTGCGCATGCTGCGGTTCAACCAGGCGCTCTCGGCGCTGTGGATCGCCGATTCGCACAGCGTCGCAGCCTTCGCTGCGCAGCGCCTGCGGGTGCCGCCCGAGCGGCTTGCGGTCTGGCCCCTGTTCGCCGCCGACCCCCAGGCGCCCCAGGCGCAGGCCTGGACGCCGGGCCAGACGGTGCAGGTGGGCCTGCTGGGCCGGCTGCATCCGGTGAAGGGCCATGCGGTGCTGATCGAGGCCCTGGCCCGGCTGCGGGCCGCCGCCTTTGCGCCGCCCGCGCCGTTCGTGGTGCGCATCGCCGGCGACGGCGAGCTGCGTGGGGCGCTGGAGAAGGCGGTGGCGCAGGCGGGGCTCGACAACGTGCGCTTCGAGGGCTTCGCGGCCCGGCCGCGGGAGTTCCTGGCCGGCCTGCACCTCTACCTGCAGCCGTCCCGCTCGGAGGGGCTGTGCATCGCGGCGCACGAGGCGATGCAGGCGGGCCTGCCCACCATCGTCTCGGCGGTGGGCGAGCTGCCGTACAGCGTGGTCGACGGCGAGACCGGCCTCGTCATCCCGCCACTCGACGCGGAGGCTCTCGCCGGCGCCCTGGCGCGGCTGCTGTCGCATCCGGAGCGGCTGGCCGCCATGGGGCAGGCGGCGCGCGCCCGCGTCCTGGACCGGTTCGGGCCGCTGGCATTTGCCCGCGCCGGCGCGGAGGTGTTCGCCCGGCTGCCGAAGTCGCCCGCCTGACGTCCCGACCTGACCCTGCGGCTTGACCACACCGCTTGACCCCGTCCGCCACTCGGCCTAGCGGGCGAAGGACAGGGAGGCCCATGGCGCGCGCAGACGGCACATCGGGAGGCGCGATCCGCGGCCGGCGTCCGAAAGGGCAGGGGCCGGACCTGCGCCAATCGATCCTCGACGCCGCCGAGGCCCTGTTCTCCCGCCACGGCTTCTACGGCGTCACGGTGCGCCAGGTGGCGGCGGAGGCGGGCGTCGACACCGCCCTGATCCACTACTACTTCGGCGCCAAGCGCGAGCTGTTCGACAGCGTCTTCGCCCGCCGGGCCGAGATCCTCAACACCGCGCGCCTGGACGCCATGCGCGCCTATGCCGAGAGCCATGCGGGCGCGCTGACCCCCGAGGGCGTGACCGAGGCGTTCATCGATCCGCTGGTCCAGCTGTCGCTGACCAATGACGAGGGCTGGAAGAACTACTTCCGCCTGGTGGCCCTGGTGAACAACACCCCGGCGTGGGGCGGGGAGACCATGCACCGCTTCTTCGATCCGGTGGTGCACGCCCTCGTGGACCTCTGGAAGGCGGCCTTGCCCCAGGCGCAGGTGCGCGACCTCTACTGGTGCTACCAGTTCCTCACCGGGGCCATGATGCTGGCGCTGTCCGAGACCGGGCGAATCGACCAGCTGTCGGACGGCCTTTGCCGCTCCACCGACCTGCAGGCCATGCGCACGCGGCTCTACGCCTGGTGCGCCGCCGGCCTGGAAGAGGTGGTCAGCCGCCAGCCCTGAGCGGGGCGCAGGCCGCAGTGGCTTGCCAAGCTGGACTGTGTCAGAATTTCATCACCTGGTTAAAATCCATGCAGACTCGCCTCGGAGCCGCTGGCGAGTCGCGCGCGAAGGGTCCATCACATCTGTTAATTCACCTGACGGTGAAATCAGCGTCGCTGCGTCCATGGGGGACAGGCTGGCGCTGACGGGAGGATGCAGATGAAGACCCTTGCGAAGGCGGCGCTCCTTGCGGGCGCGGCGTGGTCGGTGATTCCGGCGCTGGCGTTCGCCCAGCAATCGGCAGGCGCCTCGGCGGGTGGGGCGCCGAGCGCCGGTCCGGCGGTGGAAGAGGTGGTGGTCACCGCCCGCCGCCGCGAAGAGACCCTAAAGGATGTCCCCGTCGCGGTGACCGCCGTGTCGGGCGAGCGCCTCGCCGCCACGGGCGCGGTCGACATCACCACCCTGCAGCAGACCACGCCGAACGTCACCGTCCAGGTGGCGCGGGGCTCCAACTCGACCCTGATCTCGTTCATCCGCGGCGTCGGCCAGCAGGACCCGCTGTGGGGCTTCGAGCCCGGCGTCGGCCTCTATATCGATGACGTCTACATCGCCCGTCCGCAGGCCGCGGTGCTCGACATCTTCGACGTCCAGCGCCTGGAAGTGCTGCGCGGGCCGCAGGGCACGCTCTACGGCCGCAACACCATCGGCGGGGCGATCAAGTACGTCACCGCCAAGATCACCGGCGAGCCCGAGATCAAGCTGAAGGGCAGCCTCGGCAACTATGGCGAGAAGGACTTCGTGGCCTCCGCCAAGGCCAAGGTGAACGACATGGTGGGCGTGGGCCTCACCTGGGCCAAGTTCACCCACGACGGCTATGGCACTAACCTCAACACCGGCGCGGACCAGTACAACAAGGACGTCGCGGCCGCCCGCGCGACCCTGGAGTTCACGCCCAACGACAAGCTGTTCTTCCGCCTGTCGGGCGACACCGTCACCGACAATTCCAATCCGCGCCATGGCCACCGCGAGACCCCGGCCCTGGACTTCCTGGGCAAGCCGATCGCCGGCGGCGGGGTGCTGCCCGGCGTCTACGACACCAGGGCCGGTTCGGGCGACAAGAACCATGTGGTCGCCCACGGCGTCTCGCTGCTGGGCGAGTACAAGCTCACCGACAACCTGACCCTGAAGTCGATCAGCGCCTACCGCTCGGGCAAGACCGAGGGGACCATCGACTTCGACGAACTGCCCCAGGCCATCCTGGATGTGCCGGCCCGCTACAACGACCACCAGTTCACCCAGGAATTCCAGGCGCTCTACACCGCCGAGCGGATCCAGGGCGTGTTCGGCCTCTACTACCTGAACGCCACGGCGGCCGGCGCCTTCGACACGGTGGTCAGCCAGGCCAACCTCAGCATCGCCACCGCCGGCCACGTGGACACCAAGAGCTACTCGGCCTTCGGCGACGTCAGCTATGACGTGACCGACCAGCTGTCGGTCTCGCTGGGCGGCCGCTACACCGAGGACAAGAAGACCGGCCAGGTCTACCGCCAGAACTTCACCGGCATCAAAAGCCCGCTGTTCGGCAACACCCTGGCCGTCCCCGGCCTGATCCGCTCGAACTTCACCAGCTCGGACACCTACAAGAAGTTCACCCCGCGGGTGAGCGTCCGCTACAAGTTGACCCCCGACCTGACGAGCTATGCCTCGTTCAGCCAGGGCTTCAAGTCCGGCGGCTTCGACATGCGGGCCGACGCGATCCTGACGCCCACCTCGGTGAACGGCTACCAGCCGGAGAAGGTGGATTCCTATGAGGCCGGCCTGAAGGGCTACTTCTTCGACCGCCGCCTCAGCCTGAACTCGGCGGTGTTCTATTCGAAGTACCAGGACCAGCAGGTCACCCTGCAGACCCCGGTGGGCGCCTCCATCGCGTCCCAGGTGCTGAACGTCGGCCGCTCGCACATCTACGGGGCCGAGTTCGAGGGCGTGGCCAGCCTGTTCGAGGGGCTCAGCGCCAACTTCTCCCTGGGCTACACCAAGGCCGAGTTCGACGAGTACAAGGCCCTGGACCTCACGGCCACGCCGCCGGCGATCAAGGACTTCGCCGACCAGCGGGTCTTCCAGAACACGCCCAAGTGGAACGGCTCGATCGGCCTGACCTACCGGCTGGACCTGGGCGACAAGGGCTCGCTCAACTTCATCCCCTCGGCGTCGTACCGGTCCTCGTTCCACATGTTCGAGGTGCCCTCGCAGCTCGACCAGGACGGCTATTGGCTGCTCGACGCCAGCGTCGTGTGGACCTCGATGGACGGCCGCTACAAGGTCGGCGTGCACGGCAAGAACCTCGGCGACGAGACCTATCGCGTCGGCGGCTACAACTTCCCGCAGTCGGCCGGGGTGCTGTTCGGCAATTCGGTCAGCGCCTTCTACGGCCCCCCGCGCACGGTCGTGGTGACCGGCGAGGTGAAGTTCTGATTCGACTCGGCCGGCGCCCCGGCGCCGGCCGTTGTCCACCGGTTTCCCTTGCGCTGCGGTATGACGTACCGTGAACTCAAAATCGGAGTCACCGCCCTTCACGCAGGGGTAGGCCGCTAGGTGAACCCACGGTCCCGCTTCACATTTCGCCAGCTTGCGAATTTAGGGCTTGCGTGCGCTGCAGCAAAAGGGCAAAAGGATCTCGCCCTTTTGGGCGTTTCCTCCCTAATGACTTGGCCGCGCCCCCGGGTGCGGCCTTTTTTTTGGCCGGTGCGCGGGTCGGTCGGCGCAGGGAGGGCGGCTCACACCTCCAGCAGGGCGAACTCCACCCCGAGGTCCCGGTTCAGCACGGGGCGGGCCACGTTGTAGACCGGCACCCCGCGCAGCGTGTGGCCCAGGTGCGCGCCGCGGTGGGCGTGGCCATGCAGGGCGACGCGGACGGCCTCGAAGCGGTCGATGGTTTCGCCCATCCGCGCCGAGCCCAGGAACGGGAAGATCTCCGGCGGCTCGCCCTCCACCGTCTCGACGATGGGGGAGTAGTGCGTCACCACCACGGCCCGCTCGGTGCGCAGCATGCCCAGCGACTTCTCGAGCTTGAGGTTCTCCTCCACCGACGCCTGGACGAAGGCCTTGATCTCCGGCTCGCCGAACGCGGCCAGCATGTTGCGCCCGAAGCCGCCGATGAAGCCCTTGCAGCCGGCGAAGCCCACGCCCTCGATCTCCACCGCCTCGCCGTCCAGGCAGTGCATGCCGGCCTCGTGCAGGATGCGGGTCACCTCCTGCGGCTGGCCGCACTCGTAGTCGTGGTTGCCCAGCACGCCGACGATGGGGATCTCGCAGGCGCGCAGGTCCTCGGCCAGGATCTCGGCCTCGGACGTCTTGCCGAAGTTGGTGAGGTCGCCGCACAGCGCCACCACGTCGGCCTCATGGCTGATCCGGGCGAAGAGCTCGCGGTAGGGGCGCTCGGCGTTCTCACCCACGTGCAGGTCGCCGATCGCGGCCAGGCGCAGGGGCCGGCGTGCGTCAGTCGATGGGGTCATGACGCTCCTCCAGGCCCTTGCCCACCACGTCCGCAAAGCCCCACTCGGTGATGTCGATGACGTAGTCGCGCGGGCTGAACAGGCGGCCGCGGCACACCTTCACCCGCGCCGCCGGCAGGGTGACCTGGGCGGTCAGCCGCTCGATCAGCTCGCGCATCACCCAGGCCGGCACCTTGTCGCGCTCGGTGGGGTAGATGAAGCGGAAGTTCAGGAGGTGGATGAGCAGCACCTCCCAGTGCGGCTCCATGTAGCTCATCAGCCGCCGCCACTCGATCCGGTCGGACTGGCGCAGCAGCACGTGAGCCACGTCGGCGCCGTCGTAGCGGTAGCGGTCCTGGATGAACATCTTGGAGACGATCAGCTCGGTCGGGGCGGTGATCTTGGCCTTGGCGCCATAGACCTCGATCGTGTCGTTGCCCTCGAACCAGGCGTCGGTGACCGGCGCGGCGCCGTTCGACATGGCGAAGATCACGTCGAAGAAGCGCTCGCCCTCGAACACCTTGGCGATCCAGCGCTCGTCCTCGACCTCTGTGCGGTACCCGTGGGCCTGGAAGCAGGCGAGGATCTTGGGGAAGTCGCCGGCCTTGCAGAAGACGTCGAGGTCCTTGGTCGGGCGCACGATGCCGGTGTAGGCGCAGACCGCATAGGTGCCCGACAGCAGGAAGGGGACGCCGCACTCGCCCAGCAGCTCCAGGCTCTTGGCGTAGAACGCCTCGGCGTCGGGCGGCGGCTCGAAGGCGGAGGCGTCATAGGCCTGGGACATCGCGACCGGAACGGCGCCGCCGGACGCCGGTTCCGGCCTGTGGCTCCGATTGCTCGCGCCCCGGCCGACGGGTAGAGTCGGAGTTGTTCCCGCCAGCCCCAACTATTTTTTCAGCCAAGCTGGAACTGCGGCTCCGCGCCCACGTTCACCCGGAAGGGGGGGGGTCTGACTGGCGCCGAGCGCCACGCACAACCCCCCGTTTGCCATGAAGATTTCCACCGCTGGGGGATTGAATGCCTGCCGCTTCCACCGCCGCCAAGGCCAAGAGCAAGACCCGTCCGGCGCCGGCCGAGCCCGAAGCCGACATGACCCAGCTGGTGGCGGCGCTGCGCGCCTTCCGCCGGGGTGATTTCTCGGTGCGGCTGCCGCGGGCCAGCGGCGTCGCCGGCGAGATCGCCGAGGCCTTCAACGACGTGGTCGAGCTGAACGACCGCATGACCAAGGAGTTCGAGCGCCTGGGCGACACCGTCGGCCGCCAGGGCAAGATCAGCCACCGCGCCCGGCTGCCCGCCGCCCAGGGCTCCTGGGCCGCCAGCGTCGATGCGGTCAACACCCTGATCACCGACATGATCCACCCCACCGCCGAAATGGCCCGGGTGATCGGCGCCGTGGCCAAGGGCGACCTCTCCCAGACCATGGACATGGAGAACGAGGAGCGGCCCCTGCGCGGGGAATTCCTGCGCATCGGCAAGGTGGTGAACACCATGGTGGGCCAGCTGGGCTCGTTCGCCGCCGAGGTGACTCGCGTGGCGCGTGAAGTGGGCACGGAAGGCAAGCTGGGCGGTCAGGCCCAGGTGAAGGGCGTCGCCGGCACCTGGAAGGACCTCACCGACAACGT
>JAEKKJ010000039.1 GCA_019510435.1 Caulobacterales bacterium
ACGAGGAGGTCCGTGCGCGGATCATCCTGTCGGGCGCCGGCGCGATCAGCGAGAGCGACGTCATGCTGGCCAAGGGCGCCGGCTCGCCGATCCTCGGCTTCAACGTCCGCGCCTCCAAGCAGGCGCAGGCGCTGGCCGAACGCGAGGGCGTGGAGATCCGCTACTACGCGATCATCTACGACCTGATCGACGACATCCGCGGCGTGCTCTCGGGCATGCTGGCGCCGATCCAGCGCGAGACCTTCCTCGGCAACGCCGAGGTGCTGCAGGCCTTCGACATCACCAAGGTCGGCAAGGTCGCCGGCTGCCGCGTCACCGAGGGCGTGGTCCGCAAGGGCGCGCGGGTCCGGATCATCCGCCAGGACGTGGTGGTGCTGGAACTGGGCGTGCTGCAGACGCTCAAGCGCTTCAAGGACGAGGTCAACGAGGTCCCGGCCGGCCAGGAATGCGGCATGGCGTTCCAGGGCTTCCAGGACATCAAAGCGGGCGACACCATCGAGTGCTTCAGCCTCGAAGAGGTCAAGCGCACGCTCTGATCGCGCCGCGCGACGGACAAGCCACAGCGGCGGCCAGGGCGACCTGGCCGCCGCTTTCTTTTGTGGCTCAGCGGAGAAACGCCAGCAGCTCGCGGCGCACCGCCTCGGGCTCGTCATGCGCCAGCCAGTGGCTCGCGGCGGGGAAATGCACGACCCGGGCGTCGGCGCACAGGGCGGCGCTCGCTTCGGCCAGGGTCGGCTCGGCGAAGGCGTCCTGGTCGCCCCAGAGCACCAGGGTCGGGACCGAGAGGCTGCCGGGCGCCGGGACCGGAAGGTCCTGGACGAACAGCGCCCGGTACCAGTTCAGCGTCGCCGTCAGCGCGCCCGGGTGGCGCCAGGCCTGGCCATAGGCGGCCATGGCCTCGGGGCCGAACGCCGCCTCCTGGCGCGGGCTGGACTTGAAAGCGTCGGCCAACCCCTTGTAGCCGCCGGCCTTGACCATCAGCTCGGGCAGCAGCGGCGTGCGCAGCATCTGGACGTAGCGGCTCTTCTTGCGCTGCTCGGGGTCGGCGGTCATCGAGGCGCGCCAGACCGCCGGGTGCGGCGCGTTGAGAATCGCCATGCGCTCCAGCCGCTGGGGGCCGGTGGTGGCCATCCACCAGGCGACCGAGGCGCCCCAGTCGTGACCCACGACGGCGAACCGGTCCCGCCCCAGCGCCGTGGCCAGGGCGAAGATGTCCGCGGCCAGCAGGTCCAGGCGATAGCTGGCGACGCCCTTCGGCTTGCCGGAGAGGTTGTAGCCGCGCTGATCCGGCGCGGCGACGCGGAAGCCCGCCTCGGCCAGCGGCCCGACGTGCTCGCGCCAGCCGAACCAGAACTCCGGAAAGCCGTGCAGCAGGATCACCAGCGGTCCGTCCGCCGGGCCGGCCTCCGCCACATTGAGCTCGACCCCGTTCGCCGCGACCCGGCGCTGCGCGACCTCGACCATGTGATCCCCGCCCTCGAGACGATCCGTGAGGGCGGTTCTACTGAAGGCCGCGCGCGGGGTCCACGCGCCGGCCGGGCCTAGAGGTTCAGCTTCACCAGGGTGCGGTTGAACACGTCCATCTCCTCGGCCGAGCCCACGGTCACGCGCGACATGGTGGGCCAGACGGGCCAGTTGCGGCCGATCTCGACGCCCTCGTCCCCGAACGCCTTCTTCACGTCGGCGGCCGGCTTCTTCCAGTCGACCATGAAGAAGTTGGCGCGGGGCGGGATGTAGGCGATGCCGCGCTTGTCCAGCAGGGCCAGGCTGGTCTTGCGCACCCGTTCCATCTCCGCCCGCCGTTTGGCGATCAGGTCCGCCTGCAGCAGGCTGGTCGCGCCGCAGACCACCGAGGGGTTGGGCAGGGCGTAGCTGGCCATGAAGCCGTCGTAGCGCATGGTCTTGGTCATCAGGCTGGGCTTGGCGATGGTCGCCCCCAGGCGCATCCCCGCCATGCCGAACAGCTTGGAGAAGGTGCGCAGGACGATGATCTCCTTGTCCTGGGCGGCCAGGTAGACGCCCGGCTTGGCGTCGGAGAAGTGGATGTAGGCCTCGTCCAGCAGCACGATGGAACCGGCCGGCTTGTTGGCCAGCAGCCACTCGATGTCGGCGAGGCCGGTGAGCGTGGCTGACGGATTGTTGGGCGTGCAGATGTAGTAGACGCCGGCGTTGGGATCGGCGGCCAGCATGGCCTTCACGTCGTGGGCGTGGTCGGCGGTGAGCGGTACGCGCTTGACCGGCGCGCCCAGGTAGCGGGCGACGCTCTCCGCCAGCTCGAAGGTGGGGTCCGCGGTCACCAGGCCGCGGGTCGGCGAGCAGTAGGTGACGATGATCCGCGCCATGGGATCGCTGGAGCCGGCCCAGGGGGTCACATAGGCGGGCGGTGCGTTCTCCACCGAGGCCAGGGCCTTGATCAGGTCGTCGCGCTGGGAGCCGGTGTAGCGGTTGCCGGTGGCCACGGCCTCGGCGGCGGCGCGGGCGCCCGGCTCCAGCGGGCCGGTCCAGCACTCGTTGGCCCCGATGTGCACCTTGGCGGCCTGGGCTTTCGGGGCCGCGGCCGCGCCCATGGCGGCATGCGGATTGACCGCGCTGGTCTGGGCATAGGCGCGCGAGGCCACCAGCGGACCCACGGCGGCTCCGGCCGCGAAGAGGCCGAACGCGCGGCCGATGGCGCGGCGCGAATAGCCCCGGCGGGCGAGGTCGTCCGCCATCTCGTCGTGCGGCTGATGCATGTGGGGTCCCCCGTTGCGTGCGTGGGGCGATGGGGCGCTCGCCAGGCGGTGAGCGCAAGGCCCGCCGCCTCCAGTTGCGCAGCCGCGGGCGCCGGCGCCCAAGACTGCGGCGCCCCACAATCATACGGCGCTTGATCGACCGGTGCTGTTGCCCGACGCTCGGGTCCGCTGGACATGGGTGCCCAGGTCCGAGGGGATAGAAAAACATGACCGACGATATGGCGGCCTCGACGGGCGGCGCGTGGACGCGCCGCAGGTTCTTCGAACAGCTGGCCGCGGTGGGCGGCGTCTCCCTGGCCATGGCCGGTATGGACGCGCTGGGCTTCGGCTTCGCCTCGGCGCACGAGGGTCCGCCGCCGCTGGCGGGCGGCGCCAAGCAAACCAAGGTGCTGATCCTGGGCGCGGGCCTGGCGGGCCTGACCTCCGCCTACGAGCTGCGCAAGGCCGGCTACCAGGTGCAGATCCTGGAGGCGCGCGCCTTCGCCGGCGGCCGGGCGCAGACCGCCCGCAAGGGCTTCGAGGACACGGACCTGGCGGGCAATCACCAGGTCTGCGATTTCGACGAGGGCCACTACATCAACATCGGCCCCTGGCGGATCCCCTACCACCACCAGTCGACGCTCCATTACGTCAAGGAGTTCGGCGTTCCGGTGGAGCTGTTCAACAACGACAACGACGCCGCCTACGTCTATTTCGAGAAGGGCAAGGGCCCGCTCGCCGGCAAGCCGGTCCGCAAGGGCCACATCGCCGCCGACGCGCGCGGTTACACCGCCGAGCTGATGGCCAAGGTGGCGTCCAAGGGCGACCTGGACGCCGCGCTCTCGCCGGCCGACCGCGAGACCTTCATCGCCTACCTGGTCAACGAGGGCCGCCTGGATCGCAAGGACCTGGCCTACCGGGGCACGGACGGGCGGGGCTATGACATCCTGCCCGGCGCCGGCGTCGACCCGGGCCCGGGCAAGGAGTCGCCGCCCTATCCCTTCGCCGACGTCCTGAACTCGCGGGCCTGGTACGTGCTGCAGTCGGTGGCCGGCTGGGACCAGCAGCGGACCATGTTCGAGCCGATCGGCGGCATGGACCAGATCCCCAAGGGCTTCGTGAAGAACCTGCCGCCGGAGATCATCACCTACAACGCCCTGGTCGAGCGCATCCAGCAGACGGCCAAGGGGGTGAAGGTCAGCTACACCGACGCCGCCGGGAAGAAGGCCGAGGCGGGCGCGGACTACCTGATCTGCACCATCCCGCTGTCGGTGCTGAAGAACATCCCGATGGACGTCTCCAAGCCGTTCCTGGCGGCCATGAGCAACGTCTCCTATGCGCCGGTGAACAAGATCGGCCTGCAGATGAAGACCCGCTTCTGGGAAGAGAAGCACTGGATCTACGGCGGCCACATCTACAACGACATCCCCGGCATCGGCACGATCTCGCTGCCCTCCACAGGCTGGCACAGCAAGAAGGGCGTGCTGCTGGGCTACTACGCCTTCGGCGGCGAGGCCGCGAAGATCAGCGCCCTGCCGCCGGCCGAGCGCGCCAAGTTCGCGGTCGCGCAGGGGCAGAAGATCTTCCCGGAGTACGCCGAGAACTTCGAGACCGCCTTCTCCAAGTCCTGGCACCTGGACCCGCGCAACCTGGGCGGCTGGGCGGACTGGAGCGACGACGGGCGCAAGAACGCCTATCCGGTGCTCTGCGAGCCGGACGGGCGGATCTACCTGGCCGGCGAACACCTCTCCTACATCGGGGGCTGGCAGGCCGGGGCCATCGAGAGCGCGTGGCAGCAGATCGGCAAGCTGCACGCCCGAGTGCAGCACGCGTGAGGTCGAAGATGCGTAAGATGATCGTGAGCGTGGCCGGCGCGGTGGCGCTGGCCGTTCCCACCCTGGCCGTTCCTACCCTGGCCGCGGCCCAGCCGACCGGCGAGCAGCTGTTCAACGACAACTGCGCGGCCTGCCACCAGAAGACGGGCGTGGGCGTGAAGGGCGCGTTCCCGGCGCTGGCGGCGGACAAGTTCGTCACCGGGCCCGCGCCGCAGGTGACCGCCACCGTGCTGGTGGGACGGGGCGGCATGCCGGCGTTCAAGAGCGAGCTCTCCGACGACCAGCTGGCCGCCATCGTGAGCTACGTCCGCAGCGCCTGGGGCAACAAGGCCGCCCCGGTCAGCGCCGCCGACGTCGCCGCCACCCGCAGCCGCGCCTCGGCCCTGGCGCAACCGGCCGGCCTGCAGGCGCACTGAGGCGGCGGCGGAACAGCCGCCGTCTTCCGGCCACCCATCGTGTATAGGGATCGCCGGAGTTGCTTCGGAGGTTGGAAGTGCGCGTCGCCCTGATCGTCCTCATGGCCCTGGGCCTTACGGCCTGCGCCACGGTGCAGAAGCTGCCGGCGGCCAACGACGTCCATGCGCTGCTGATCTCCATCCGCGACGAGGACGAGGCCACCTTCGACAGCCTGGTGGATCGTCCCGCCCTGCAGCGCGAGATCGCCGACCGGCTGGCGGCCGAGGGCGCCAAGGACAAGCGCTACGGCGCGCTCGCCTCCATCCTCGCGCCCGGTCTGGCGCAGCTGGCGGGCGACAGCCTGATCCGGCCCAGCGTGTTCCGCGCCGTCGCCGAGCACTACGGCTACACCGCCCAGACCAAGATCCCCAACGTGCTGGAGATCTCCCAGGCGCTGCGCCAGCTGCCGGACGGGCGGGTGTGCGCGATCACCAAGAAGGACGGGCCCTGCCTGCTCGACTTCACCAAGGCGCCCGACGGCCACTGGAAACTGTCCGGGTTCGAAGGCTCCACTTCCATGCTGCGCCTGAAGCACTGATCCGTCTAAGCTCGACCCTGCGACAAACGGGGGGGACGGGCGATGGGGCACGAGGCGGCGCTGGCCGGCTACGATAGGTTCGACTTCAGCGCCGGTGGGCGCAGCTATCCGGTCTATCGCAAGGGCTCCGGCCCGGCGGTGATCGTGATGCACGAGATGCCGGGCCTGCATCCGCTGGTGGTCCGGTTCGCCGACCGGGTCGCGGCGGCCGGGATGACCGTCTTCTGCCCCAGCCTGTTCGGCAAGCCGGGCAAGCCCGTGAGCCGCGCCTACACCCTTGCCACCGCCCTGGGCGTGCTGTGCATCCGCCGCGAGTTCCTGGTCTGGCGCGGGGACCGGTCGAGCCCGGTGGTGGACTGGCTGAAAGCCCTCTCGCGCCAGGCCCATGGCGAGTGCGGCGGCCGCGGCGTCGGCGCGGTGGGCATGTGCTTCACCGGCGGCTTCGCCCTGGC
Source organism: Caulobacterales bacterium (assembly GCA_019510435.1). Taxonomy (GTDB): domain Bacteria; phylum Pseudomonadota; class Alphaproteobacteria; order Caulobacterales; family Caulobacteraceae; genus Phenylobacterium. Next base: position 5,993 of record JAEKKJ010000039.1, read on the forward strand.
GATGATGACCGACCCCAGCGTGGTGGCGCCGGTGCTGTCGCAACCCTCCCTGCCGATGGCGCGGGGCAATCCGCAGCGCGCCGCGGAGATCGGCCTGTCGACCGACGAGCTCAGCTGCGTCAAGCGACGCCTGGCGGACGAGGACCTGTCGGTGATCGGCCTGCGCTTCCCCAGTGACGTGCTGGTGCCGGACGCCCGGTTCGACACCTACCGGCGTGAGCTGGGCGAGCGCTTCGAGTCCATCGAGATCGCCGACGAGGACGCCGCCGAGGCGATCATCCCGCCCCACTCGGTCCTGACCCTGCACCTGAAGGAAGACGGCCCCACCAAGGCCGCCGAGCAACGGGTGATCCAGTTCTTCAAGGAACGGACGGGGGCGTAGTCCGCGCGCCATCGATGTCATCGCGGTTTCGCGGAACGCGAAGACTGCGACCCATCCAGCGCGGCGGCGGCGCCTTCACTGCGACTCACCGAGTCCACTGGGTTCCGGTCTTTGGCTGCGCCAAAACCGGGATGACACCCGCAGGTGAATGCACTAGAAGCCGCCGCTTCCCTGAGGGCCGCGTCCGATCCGCGCCCCAGGCGTAGAGGCTCTTGAGATGTCACGCCCACCCCCTCGCCCCCGCGCCCCCCAAGGGCCCAGCCAGCGCCAGCTGCGGGCGGGCGAGCTGGTGCGCCACGCCCTGGTCGAGATCCTGCGCGAGGAGGAGATCAACGATCCCGCCCTCGCCGGCGTGTCGGTCACGGTCACCGAGGTGCGGGTGAACCCCGACCTGCGCCACGCCACGGTCTTCGTCGAGCCCCTGCGCGGCGAGCATGCCGAGGCGGTGGTCAAGGCGCTGAACAAGCACTCGAAATTCATCCGCGGCCACCTGGGCCGGATGGTCGACCTGCGCTTCACCCCCGACCTGCACTTCCGTCACGACGAGAGCTTCGACGAGGCGGCGCGCATGGCCCGGCTGTTCGACGATCCGCGGGTTCGCCAGGACCTGACGCCGGACCCGCCCTCCGACTCCTGGAAGGACGAGGACTAGGTGGGCCGCCGCAAGAAGGGCCAGGCGATCTCGGGCTGGATCAACCTGGACAAGCCCTACGACCTGACCTCCACCCACGCGGTCAGCCGCGTGCGCCGGCTGTTCGACGCGCAGAAGGCCGGGCACGCCGGCACCCTGGACCCCCTGGCCACCGGCGTCCTGCCGATCGCGCTCGGTGAGGCCACCAAGACCGTCCCGTTCCTGGTGGACGCCGACAAGTCCTACCGCTTCACCATCGAGTGGGGCCGCACGACCGCCACCTACGACCGCGAGGGCGAAACCATCGCCGAGTCCGCCGTGCGACCGACGCCGGACCAGGTGGCGGCCGTCCTGCCGCGGTTCGTGGGGAAGATCGACCAGGTCCCGCCGGCCTATTCCGCGATCAAGGTGGCGGGCGAGCGCGCCTACGACCTGGCCCGGGCCGGCGAGACGGTGGAGCTGGCGGCGCGCAAGGTGGTCATCTTTGACGCACGCATTGCGGACGCGCCCGATGGCGACCACATCACCCTCGAGATCGACTGCGGGAAGGGCACCTATGTCCGCGCCCTGGTCCGCGACATCGCAGACGCCCTGGGCGCCTGCGGCCACGTCAGCGCCCTGCGGCGCACCCGCGTCGGGCGCTTCACCGAGGCCGACGCGACGCCGCTGGAATTGCTGGATGATTTAGGGCATAAGGCCCGCCAATCGGAGGCCCTGCTTCCGGTCGAGACCGCACTGGACGACATCCCGGTGCTGGCCGTGACCGACGAAGACGCCTTTCGATTGAAGCAGGGACGATCGATCGTTCTCGTTCCCCGAC
>JAEKKJ010000042.1 GCA_019510435.1 Caulobacterales bacterium
GGCTTCCTGGTCACGTTCTGGTCGGTGCCGGTGATGACGGCCGGGCACCTGCTGTTCTCGACGGGCATGAGCGCCTACATCCTGGTGGGCATCGCGTTCGAGGAGCGCGACCTGGTGCATCAGTTCGGCGAGCGATACCACGCCTATCGCCGGCAGGTGGGCATGCTGTTGCCGCGCCTGCGCGGCTCCGGTCGGGACCGTCGCGATGGCCCCTCCGGCAGCGGGCTGCGCTGAACGCGCCGCGCCCGGCCAAGCCGATCGAATCGAAACCGACCGTGAACTACTGACGATCCCGGCCCGGGCGAGCCCGAGGGGGAATCTCCCACGGGCGCCGGCACGGGAACAATGGCGGCCACCGTTTCCACCCGACCGCCCCATGCGCCTGCGACACCTGCTGCTGCCCCTGCTCCTCGCCGCCTGCAGCCACAAGCCCCCGGCCACCGACTGGACGCCCGCCCACTGGGGGATGATGCCCTCGGAAGTGCTGAGCGCCGTGCACGACACCGCCCCGGCGAGCGGCGGCCGGCTCGTCACCGGCGCCACTGCCAAGCTGCGCCTGGACGCCGCCGCCGTGGCCGGCACCACGCTGCCCGCGGACTTCTACTTCCTCGACGATCGCCTCGTGCAGGTGATGTTCAGCGACTCGCAATACCACGACAATGCCGAGAGCCGCAAGACGCTGGAACATCTCGCCGCGCAGCTGCGCAAGCAGTACGGCCCCGAGACGCTCGGCCAGGCGATGGACCCCGCCGCGGGCCTCTCGCACGAAGCGACCTGGGCCGCGGGCGACACGGAGATCATCCTGTCGGCAAGCCCGGTGACGGCGACGACGTCGACAGTGAGCGTCATCTATCGGCGCAAGTCGGCCTGACGGATCGCGGCAGCAACGCACCTACCCGGCGCGCGCCAGCGGCCGCGGCACCCGGACGCGGTCGTCGGCGGGCGGCCCGCTGCCGCGCAGCAATACCAGTACAAATCACCGAACCAACCGCCCGCAATCGATGCCGCCAGCGTCTTTCACCAGGACGGTGGGCATCGAACGCGCCTGGCCGCATTTAAGTCGCCGCCCGGCCCGAAGTAACTGGTATTGTTACTGGTCATTTACTGGTTTGTTCCGATGCGACCGGCGCGCAGCGGCCTGAATACTCCCCCCGGCATTCGCGGCGTCGCCCGCCGTTCCCCGTATCGGGCGACGACTCGATCGTGCAATGTCCATCCTCCAAGGAGATCAGGCCATGAGCGAGAACGACTTTTCGAGGCACAGGAAGCTGGATTGGCTCCGGATGCTGTCGGCGGCCGCCGCGGTCGCCGGCGGTGCCACCTCGATGCCCGCGTCGGCGGCGGCGCCGGCCTGCCAGCCCTGGGCCGCCGGCGCCGTCTACACCGCCGGCGACACTGCCACCGAGAACGGCAAGTCCTACAAGGCGAACTGGTGGACGCAGGGCGACGACCCCGCCACCCACAACGGCGGGGCCGGCAGCGGCCAGCCCTGGACGGTGGTGACCAGCTGCGGCCAAACGCCGCCACCGCCACCGCCACCGCCACCGCCACCGCCACCGCCACCGCCACCGCCTCCGCCTCCGCCGCCGCCGCCGCCGCCTCCGCCGCCGCCACCGCCGCCGCCGCCGTCGGGCACCCATTCCCTGGTCGGCTACCTGCACGCGAGCTTCGCCAACGGGTCGGGCTACATCCGCATGTCCGACGTGAGCGACGCCTGGGATGTCATCGACCTGGCGTTCGCCGAGCCCAGCTCGGCCACCTCCGGCCAGGTGAACTTCACGCGCTGCGCGGTCAGCGAGTGCCCGAACGTCGAATCGGACGCCGACTTCCTGGCCGCCATCAAGGCCAAGCAGGCCAAGGGCAAGAAGGTGCTGATCTCGATCGGCGGCGCCAACGGCCAGGTCGAGCTGCAGTCAGCCGCCGCGACGACGGCCTTCGTCAACTCCGTCTCCGCGATCATCGACCGCTGGGGCCTCGACGGCCTGGACATCGACTTCGAAGGGCATTCGCTGCTGCTGAACCCCGGCGACAAGGACGTGGCCAATCCGACCACGC
>JAEKKJ010000040.1 GCA_019510435.1 Caulobacterales bacterium
CAGACCGTCTCGGTCTGCGGCTCGACACCCTGGTTGCCGTCCAGCACCGCCACGGCTCCGTCCAGCACGCGCAGGCTGCGCTCCACCTCGATGGTGAAGTCCACGTGCCCGGGGGTGTCGATGATGTTCAGGCGCTTGCCGCTCCAGAAGGCGGTCGTCGCGGCCGACGTGATCGTGATGCCGCGCTCCTGCTCCTGCTCCATCCAGTCCATGGTGGCCGCGCCATCGTGGACTTCGCCGATCTTATGGCTCTTGCCCGTGTAGTAGAGGATCCGCTCCGTCGTCGTCGTCTTCCCGGCGTCGATGTGCGCCATGATTCCGAAGTTGCGGTAGTCTTCGATTTTATGGATGCGGGGCATAGCGGATGCTCTGAAAAACGGCTGTTCGGATGGGCGTGAACGAACGGCGCGGGCGGTTTATCTCAAACCGCCCGCGCCGGAAAGCTCACTTAGAAGTCGGGCTTACCAGCGGTAGTGCGAGAAGGCCCGGTTGGCTTCAGCCATCTTGTGCGTGTCTTCACGCTTCTTGACGGCGGAACCGCGGTTCGACGAGGCGTCCAGCAGCTCCCCCGCCAGCTTTTCGGTCATGGTGTTTTCGCCGCGGTTGCGCGCGGCGGTGACCAGCCAGCGGATGGCCAGGGCGCGGCGGCGCTCCGGACGCACTTCCACCGGCACCTGGTAGGTGGCGCCGCCGACCCGGCGGCTGCGCACTTCGATGGCCGGCGCGACATTGTCGAGCGCGGCGTGGAAGGTCTCCAGCGGGCCCTGGTCCTTGCGGCGGGTCTCCAGCAGGTCGAAGGCGCCGTAGACGATGCTCTCGGCCACGGCCTTCTTACCTTCGTACATCACGTAGTTCATGAACTTGGTGACGACGAGGTCCCCGAACTTGGGATCGGGAAGGACTTCGCGTTTGTCGGCGCGACGGCGACGGGACATCTCTCGGACTTCCTTACTTCGGACGCCTGGCCATAGCGCCCTGGTTCGTTTCGTGGTCTTTGCTCCGAGGCCGCCCCATGAAACGCAAAAACTCGCCGCGACACCCTCATGGGCGTCCCGGCGGGAGCGGCTCATCGGAGCCGGGAAGAATCCCCGGCCTCGAAAGAGCGCGCTACATAGTCGGGAAGGGCCGTCCCGTCAATCAGCGCCGGCAAGGCGCGAGACGGCGGCGGCGGCCATGAATTCGCCGCGCACGGGCTCGATGCCTAAGGCGCAGCTTGGCGTGGCATGGGAGTCCTGATGGCGGCGGGCCGAAGCCGGAGGATCGCGGTCGGGATGGCGTCCATCGCCGTCCACGTCGCGCTCCTGGCCGTCGTCGCGTTGCAGGCGCCGCGGCTGGTCGTGCCGCCCGGGGCGTCCGGGCCGCCTGAGGCGGTGATCCCGATTCTGATCCTGCCGCGGGTGCCGCCGCCGTCCGCCGCAGCGCCAGGGACCGCGCCCCAGCCGCAGGAGATCCGCCTCCACCGCCGCAAGCAGGCCTTCGTCGACCAGGCCGCGCCGGTCGCGCCGCTGGTTGCGCCGACGCCGACGCCGCCGAAGCCCTCCCCGCCCCCGATCGGGCCGCGGGTGCTCACCCTGCCCTCGCCCGAGGACGCGGTCGCCGCCAACGCCCATAATGCGCTGCGCGGCGCCCTCGGCTGCGCCAACGCCAGCCTCGTCGGCCTCAGCCGCGAGGAGCGCCAGAAGTGCGAGGACCAGCTGGCCGCCGGCGCCCGCGGCGCCGACTTCCCGGGCCTGGGGATCGACGCGGGCAAGGAGTCAGCCCTCGCCCGCGCGGCGCGGCGCAAGGAGGAGGACTACCGCTACAAGCGCAGCCCGCCGCCCGGCGCCCAGCCCGGTGGCCGCATCGGCGAGACGGCCAGCGACCTGGCCCGCAGCCTTGGCAACGACCGCCCCGCCGCGACGGTCCCCTTTTAGGCCGCCACCCGATCCTTCATCGCCAGCGGCGCCTCCAGCCGGGCCCAGTCGATCTCGCCGTCGTGCTGCAGGGTCTCGAACTCCAGCACGCCCAGCTCCTCGAACTTCGGGCGGATGGCGTCGGTCAGCAGGCCCACGCGTTTCAGGTTGGGGATCATCCGCTCGAACAGGAAGGTGCGGAACGCCTGGCCGCCCTGGCTCCGAGCGTTGATCTCCAGCGCCTCTTCCCGCGTGAACCCGAACTCCTCCGCCACCGTCGTCGAGATCAGGCGGTTCTTCATCACCACGCAGGCCTCGTAGGCGAACTGGGCGCGTTCCTCGATCTGGTCCTGCGGCAGCGCCCGGATCCAGTCCTCCAGGTAGTTTACCCCGAACGCCACATGCCGGCCCTCGTCGCGCATCACCAGCCCCACGATCTGGCGCAGCAGCGGGTCCGGCGTATTGGCGTGGATCGTCTGGAACGCGGCCAGCGCCAGGCCCTCGATCAGGATCTGCATGCCGATGAACTTCAGGTCCCAACGCTCGTCGGTGAGCACCTTGTCGAGCAGGAACTTCAGGTTCGGGTTGATCGGATAGATCATGTGGCAGCGTTCCATCAGGTACTTGTGGAACACCTCCACGTGCCGCGCCTCGTCGAAGGTCTGGGAGGCGGCGTAGAGCTTGGCGTCATGGGTGGGCGCGCAGCTGACCAGCTGGGACGCCACCATCAGGGCCCCCTGCTCGCCGTGCAGGAATTGCGAGAGCGTCTGGGCGTTGGTCCGGCGGGCGAACTCCGCCCGCTGCTCGGCGTCCAGCGCCGCCCACTTCGGGTGCTCCGCATAGCCTTCGGGGCCGGCGGCGCCCGTGGGCTCGCGGTCCCGCTCCGGCAGAGTCCAGTCGACGTCCAGCTCGGAATTCCAGTTGAACCGCTTGCCCAGCTCGTAGAGCCGGCGGATGCGGGTGTTCGCCGCCTCGTAGTCCCAGTTGTAGGACCCGGTCAGCGGCGTCCTGAAGATCTCGCGGATCACCTCCACGTCGTGGTCGGTGAGCCGGTTGGCCAGGTCGTCGGCGTCGAACAGCTGGACCTCGGTGGGCGGGCCCTTCACGATATTCACGTGCAGCATGGCGGTCTCCCTTCGGCCCGGACTCTGTGCCGGCCGTTAGGCTCACCATAAAGATGACGCCAGCGTCATCTTTGATCTCGCGCAAAGTCAGACGCGCGGCGCGGCGCGCCCTTCCCCGACCCCATCCATGCCGTAAGCATAGGCCTTCAGGCCGGTGTCGCTGACCAGTTCCACGCGCACCAGCCGCTCGCCGTCGCCCGGAACCCGGGCGAAGAGCCAGCTGACCGGCATGTTCGGCGCGCCGGGGAAGAACTGCAGGGTCGCCACATTGTCGGCGGTGGGCGCCGTGAAGCCGGCGAAGACGTCGCCCACGAAGAGGTCCGCGCGCACGATCTGATGGCCGGGATTGGACTCCACGCCCCAGCCCATCCAGGGCTTGTCCAGCCGCCCAAAGCTGTTGACCCCGCCCACGGGCGTGGCCTGGACCTTGAGGCTCTCCAACGGCTGGCCGGAGCCGCCGACGACGTAGAGGTCCTGCTTCTCGAAGAGGGCCCGCGGAAAGCAGCGCAGGGTCTCGGCGGCCTTCGCGCCGCAGGTCTCGCGCACGGCGCGGCGCACGAAGTCCTCGGTCACATAGCTCATGCCGTAGATGCCGGGATCCAGGGTCTCGCTTTCGCTCCAGCGCGCATAGCCGATGCCGTCCGGCCCGATGGTCACGTCCTCCGGCGCCAGGGCCACGCCGTGCACCGAGAAGGCCAGCAGGCCATCCGGCCGCACCAGGTTCTGCAGCCGCGCCAGCCACCGCTGGAAGAGCCCGTCGGGGAAGTGCGAGAACACCGAGGCGGCGAAGACGATGGAGAATTTCCCCGTGGCCTGGAAGTCGTCCGGGTCCGGAGCCGAGACCACGCCGTTCACGCCAAAGGTTGTCGTCTGCCAGGCCACCGCGTCGCCATAGATGTCGCTGACCCAGATGCGCTTCGCGTCCATGCGGTGGCGAAGGGTGCGGGTCAGGCGGCCATAGCCCGAGCCGAAGTCCAGCACCCGGTCCAGGCCCGAGAAGCCGCCGAGGTGGTCGGCGAGCTGGCGGTAGACCACATGGGTGCGCAGGGCCGACTCCACGTAGCGGTAGAACGCCGCTCCGGGTCGCTCGTAGCCCGGCAGTATCCCCTTGAAGAACATCTCGTCGGCGGCGGCCAGCTCGAGATGGAAGGTCGCCGGGTCGAACCCGAAGCGGCCGATCACGTCCCGCACGAAGGCCTGGTAGGCCGGCTCGATGTCCGAAAGGCGCATGCGACTCCGCTAAGGCGCGCCCGGACCTGCGGTCAACCGAAAGGCGATCCGCCACGCGCTTCGCCCGAGGGCCGAAAGCCGTCGTCCAGCCTCAGCTGGCCGGCAGGTTCTTCGCCAGGAACTGCTCCAGGGCCTCCAGCACCTTCGTGCGGTTGGCGGACTTGGTGAGGTAGTGGTTCTCGCCCTCCAGGACCACGAAGTCGTAGGCCTTGCCCGCGGCCTTCAACCGCTCGGCCATACGCTGCGACTGCTCGATCGGAACCACGGTGTCCTTGTCGCCATGGATGAGGAGGACGGGGACCTTCACATCTCCCGCATGCCGCGCCGGCGACTGCGCCATGAGCCGTTCGGTGGAGGCGGCGCCGAGGTCGTCGCGCAGCTCGCCCATGCCAGCGCTCTCGCGGCCATAGAGGCGCGCGTCCTCGACCAGCAACAGTCCGAGGTCCCCGATCCCAGCGATGGACGCGGCGCAGCGGTAGGCGTCCGGATAGAGCGCCGCGCCGGCCAGGGCCGAATAGCCGCCGAAGCTGGCGCCGACGATGCAGACCCGCTTGGGGTCGATGTCACCGCTGGCCGCCAGGGCCGCGACGCCGTCGAGAAGGTCGGTCTGCATCTTGCCGCCCCACTCGCCCTTGCCCGCGTCCTCGAACGCCTGGCCGAAGCCCCACGAGCCGCGAAACTGCGGTTGCAGCACCGCATAGCCGCGCGTGGCCAGGAACTGGGCGATGAAATCGAAGTCGTAGTCGTCGCGCGCCCGCGGGCCGCCATGCGGATAGACGATCAGCGGCAGCTTCTGTCCGGGTTGGGCGCCGGGCGGCAGGGTGACGTAGGCGGGAATCTCGAGGCCGTCGCGCGACTTGTAGGTGATCCAGCGAGTGGTCCCCAGCGCAGCACCCTTCAGCTCGGGATATTCGTCCGCCAGCGGCGAGATCTGTTTGGCCGGCCGGTCGTAGAGATACCAGGTCCCGGGCGAGCTCGGACCAGCCACACGCACCAGGAACCTTGTGTGGTCCTTAGACCAACCGCCCAGGGTGACCTGCTGCGCCTTGAACGCCCGCGTCAGGACGCCGGCAGCGGCGGCGATGTCGGGATCGAGCCATTCGTAGCTGGACTTCTCGAGCCCCGTAGCGATGCCGACCGCCGTGTGTCGATGTTCGTCCCACACGAGGTGCAGGGAGGGTCCGGCCTGGCCGAGCGGTTCGACGCCGCCATCCGCCAGCCGCTTCTTCACCAGCCTGTCGTCCTGCAGGAGGTAGATGGCGTCGTCAGGCTCGGAGTAGCCGAAGTAGTCGCGCCGGCTTTCATAGCTTCCGCCCGACCAGACCGGCGACCAGTTCCCCTTGCCGCCCGCGCGACCGAAGACGGAGAATCTGTGGTTCAGCTCGTCGACGTCCAGGCGGACGCGCGGCTGCCCCGCCAGGTCCACCTCCCACGACACCGTGTCGTTGTTGCCCTTCTCGACCATCTGGCCATCGCCGTTGGCCGGATCGACTTTCCACAGGGCCGTGACGACACCGCTTTCGCCCTTGCGCTTGATGCGGGTGTCGTCGGTGCCCGCCGCGCCGCCGTTGCCGGCCAGCCCCAGCACCATGGCGCGGGTCGGCTGAGCCTCCGTCACGCCCAGCACCGGCTGGTGCAGGAGGTACTGCGAATTGATGTCGTTATCGAGCAGGCGCGCCGCCGGCTTGGCCTCCGGGGTGATCGCGATGTTGCGCTCGAAGCGATAGGCCACGCGCGGCCCGGTGCTTTCCCAATAGGCGATCCGGGCGAGCACGAAACCATCGCCGGCCCAGCGCACGCTCACCGCCTCCACCTCGCCCAGCGCCAACACCGGCAGACCGGGTTGGTCGATGGTCGCAATCGAGATCACCCGCTGGTCGCTGGTCCCGCCGAGGAACGCCACCTTCTGGCCGCCCGGTGCGATCGCCGCGTCGACCACCACCGGGATCCGCCCGAACGCCGAGGCCGGCGGCGGCGCGGCGTGAGCCGCGCCGCCCACGACAAAGGCTGCGGCGCTCGCCGCCCAGACGCTACGCATATCGAACAACGCCCCCTACTACCCCGCGGCCACGTTAGCGTGCGGATTCGCTCCGGCGCAACCGCCCTTCCGGCCGCAGGGCCCAGAACGCGGCCAGGGCCCGGAACGCGAGACGGCCCGGGTTCGCACCCGGGCCGTCCGTACGCGTGACAGTACTGGAGAGGTTTAGCCGTCGACCGTCTCGGCCTCGGCGGCGTCGGCGATTTCCATCGGCAGCGGCTCCATGGCCTCCTCGCGGCTGGCCGTCAGCGCCTCGTCGCGCTTGGCCGCGATCCGCTGCAGGTTGCGCAGGTACGAGCCCGTGCCCGCCGGGATGAGGCGGCCCACGATCACGTTCTCCTTCAGGCCTTCCAGGGTGTCGCTCTTGCCCTGGACCGCCGCTTCGGTCAGCACCCGGGTCGTCTCCTGGAACGAGGCGGCCGAGATGAAGCTGCGGGTCTGCAGAGACGCCTTGGTGATGCCGAGCAGGACCGGCTGGGTCAGCGCCGGGCGACCGCCGCGGGCTTCCGCCTTGGCGTTCTCCTCGTCCACTTCCAGCTTGTCCAGGTGGTCGCCCTTGAGCAGGCCGGTGTCGCCCGACTCCAGGATCTCCACCTTCTGCAGCATCTGGCGCACGATCGTCTCGATGTGCTTGTCGTTGATCGGCACGCCCTGCAGTCGGTAGACCTCCTGGATCTCGTTCACCAGGAAGTCGGCCAGCGCTTCGATGCCCTGGATCCGCAGGATGTCGTGCGGGTCCGGGTTGCCGTCGATGATGTACTCGCCCTTGCGGATCACGTCGCCGTCGTGGACGGCGATGTGCTTGCCCTTCGGGATCAGGAACTCGACCGCGTCGCCACCGTCTTCCGGGGTGATCTTGATGCGGCGCTTGTTCTTGTAGTCGCGGCCGAACTCGACGCGACCGTCCATCTCGGCGATGACCGCGCAGTCCTTCGGACGACGGGCCTCGAACAGCTCCGCCACCCGCGGCAGGCCGCCGGTGATGTCGCGGGTCTTGGCGCTTTCCGTCGGCATACGGGCCAGGATCTCGCCGGGCTTCACCTCGTCACCGTCGCCGATGGAGAGGATGGCGCCCACGGGCAGCAGGTAGCGGGCCTCACCGCCGTTCGACAGGCGCTTGTAGGCGCCGTCGTCGCCGATGACCGCCATGGCCGGACGCAGGTCCGAGCCCTTGGACGAGGCGCGCCAGTCGATGACCACGCGGTTGGAGATCCCGGTGGCTTCGTCGGCCTCCTCGCGGAACGAGAAGTTCTCGACCAGGTCCTCGAAGCGCACCTTGCCGCCGACTTCGGTGATGATCGGCGTGGTGTAGGGGTCCCAGACGGCCAGGC
>JAEKKJ010000019.1 GCA_019510435.1 Caulobacterales bacterium
GGCCCGGCGGCTCTTGTTCTTCTCCCTCCCCTTCATGGGGAGGGACAGGCCGCGAAGCGGTCAGGGCGGGGAGACCAAGACCCAGGCGCTGCGCCCGGTCGACAGATCCCCACCCGTCCGAGGCTTCGCCTCGTCCCCCCCCCATCAAGGGAGGGAAGGCGCTACTTCAGGATCTTGGACACCACGCCCGAGCCCACGGTGCGGCCGCCCTCGCGGATGGCGAAGCGCAGGCCCTGGTCCATGGCGATCGGCGTGATCAGCTCGACGGTCAGCTCGGCGTTGTCGCCGGGCATGATCATCTCCACGCCTTCCTTCAGCTTGATGATCCCGGTCACGTCCGTGGTCCGGAAGTAGAACTGCGGACGATAGTTGGTGAAGAACGGCGTGTGACGACCGCCCTCGTCCTTGGTCAGGATGTAGGCCTCGGCCAGGAACTCGGTGTGCGGGGTGATCGAGCCCGGCTTGCACAGCACCTGGCCGCGCTCCACGTCCTCGCGCTTGGTGCCGCGCAGCAGCACCCCCACGTTGTCGCCCGCCTGGCCCTGGTCCAGCAGCTATCTCCACTTCCTCGCCGACCTTGACGATCCCCTTCTCGATCCGGCCGGTCACCACCGTGCCGCGGCCCGAGATCGAGAACACGTCTTCCACCGGCATCAGGAACGGCAGGTCCACCGGACGCTCCGGCTGCGGGATGTAGGTGTCCACCGCGGTCATCAGCTCGAGGATCTTGTCCTCGCCGATCTCCGGGCTCTTGCCCTCAACCGCCGCCAGGGCCGAGCCCTTCACGATCGGGATGTCGTCGCCCGGGAACTCGTAAGACGACAGAAGCTCACGGACTTCCATCTCCACGAGCTCCAAGAGCTCCTCGTCGTCGACCATGTCGACCTTGTTCATGAACACCACCAGCGCCGGCACGCCCACCTGGCGGGCCAGCAGGATGTGCTCGCGGGTCTGCGGCATCGGACCGTCCGCGGCCGACACCACCAGGATCGCGCCGTCCATCTGCGCCGCGCCCGTGATCATGTTCTTCACGTAGTCGGCGTGACCCGGGCAGTCCACGTGCGCGTAGTGACGGTTCTGCGTCTCGTACTCCACGTGCGCCGTGTTGATCGTGATCCCCCGCGCCTTCTCCTCAGGCGCCGCGTCAATATCCTCGTACTTCTTCGCCGTCGCCCTTCTCTTTGGCCATCAGGGTCCTGCCGGCGTTATCTAAACTTGCGCTTCAAGGAGCTGGAGCGGGTAGCGGGAATCGAACCCGCATCCTCAGCTTGGAAGGCTGCTGCACTACCATTGTGCTATACCCGCCCACAGCTGTTGTATGCGGGGCCGCCGCAACTCCTCAGTGATCCATCCGGCGCGTGGTGGGGGAAGAAGGACTCGAACCTTCGAAGCCATTACAGCAGCGGATTTACAGTCCGCCCCCTTTGCCACTCGGGACATTCCCCCAGCGCGCTTGGAGCCCGATCAGAGGTCCTTCGAAAAGGGCTTCCGCCTAGGGACACGAGGGGCGTAAAGCGCCAAGCCTACGGTCCAGAAGCGGCGGCCAGCCGAGGGGGCCCCAAATCGGAGCGCGTCTTATAGTGGCCTCGCCTACGGAACGCAACGACGCCCGGAAGGGTCGGAAATTCCGCCCCAAAGGCCCGCCAAAAGGCCCCGCCAGAGGACCCGCGAACGCGCCTGGCCCGGGGCGGCCCGACGCGCGGGCTGAGGGCCGCTCCGAACGGCGGCCCGCGGGGATCTCCGATGACTGGCTGTGGGGCTGGCACGCGGTGGAGGCCGCTTTGGCCAACCCGCGCCGGGGCGCACCGCAGCGACTCCTGGCGACGCCGGAGCGCGCCAGGCAGATCGAGGCGCGCTTCGGGCCGATGAAGGCGCTGGAGACCGCCGACAACCACCGGATCGGGCTCGCCCTGCCCCAGGGCGCCGTCCACCAGGGCGTGGCGCTGCGGCCCGCGCCGCTGGAGGACGTGGAGCTGGCGGACTTCGAGGCCCGGCCCGGCGCGGTGCTGCTGGTCCTCGACCAGGTCACCGATCCGCAGAACGTCGGCGCCATCCTGCGCTCGGCGGCGGCGTTCGGCGTCGCCGGGGTGATCCTGCAGGACCGCCACGCGCCCAAGCTGGCCGGCGCCCTGGCCAAGGCCGCGGCCGGCGCGGTCGAGAAGGTGCCGGTCGCCCATGTGGTGAACCTGTCGCGGGCGCTGGACGAGCTGACGAGCGCGGGCTGGCGGGCGGTCGGGCTGGCGGGCGAAGCCGAGCGCGGGCTCGCCGAGGTGCTGGACGGCGGCCCCACCGTCCTGGTGCTGGGCTCCGAGGGCGAGGGCCTGCGCCGCCTGGTGGCCGAGCATTGCGACGAACTGGCCAAGATCCCGATGCCGGGGGGATTCGAGAGCCTCAACGTCTCGGCCGCCGCGGCGATCGCGCTGTACGAGGCCGCCCGGCCGCGCGGCTGACAATCGCCGCCAAACCTGCGACCTACGGGCGAGGGCGGCGGGGAGCAGGACATGACGGGCGCGGACTTTCCGCAGCGGCTGCTGCTGGCGCTGAAGGCGCTGTCGCTGACCCGCGGACGCCTGGCGGCGGAGCTGGCGGTCGACAAGTCCGTGATCAGCCGCTGGCTCAGCGGGCGCCAGGCGCCGACCGGCGAGAACCTGGCGAACCTCACGGCGCTGGTCGCCGCGCGACGTCCCGGCTTCACCCTGCTCGACTGGGAGGTGGACCTGGAGGCCCTGGCGGCGCGGCTGGGGGTCGCGCCCGAGGCCGCGGCCGAGCCGTTCGGCGTCCTCGCCGGCTGGCTGCCCGAACCGGTCCTGCGCGAGGCGCACGCGCAGTCGGCCCTGCGGGGCGAGGCCTATGAGGGCCTGTGGCGCACCACCCGGCTCGCCATCGGCCAGCCCGGCCGCTTCATCCATGACCACGTCCTGATCCGGCGGGCCGAGAACGGCTTCCTCACCCATCGCCTGTGGGTGGAGGACATGCGATTCGAGGGCTGGACCTTCCCCACCCAGACCCAGCTGTTCTCCTTCAGCGCCGACGCCCGCTCGGGGATGTTCCACTTCTCGATCTGGAACGCAGTGCTGCGCCATCGCGCCGAGGTGCTGGACGGCCTCTCCCTGACGGTGCAGCGCGTGGGCGGCGGCTCGCCGGTGGCGGTGGCGGCCCTGATGGAGCGGTGCGGCGACCTGACCGGCGATCCGGCGGCCGACGATGCGACCTACGCACGGCTCGCTGCGGGCGATCCCCTGGCGCCCGAAGGCTCGATCCCGCAGGACCTGCGCGACCACCTGTTCCGCGACATCGGCCCCGCCGCCCTCGCGGCCGGGGGCATGGCGCTGCTGACCATGCCCTTCGCCCAGTCGTGGTCGCGCGGACCTCACCTCTGAAGGGGACGGCCCCGCCGGCGGAATCGCCCCTGAGGCGAACTCGCAACGACTCGCAACAGATCGAAGGCCGCCGCGCCTAGCCGCTCCTGGCCCGATCGCGAAGATCGCCCCAACACCGAATGGGGAGTATCCGATGAAGCTTGTTTCCGCAGCGGCCCTGGCCGGCGCGCTCGCGCTCAGCCTGTCGACGGCCGCCCACGCCGCGTTCCCGACGTTCTATACGGACGCCGGCCTGTTCAACATGCAGGGCTCGCTGGACCAGTCGACGAGTTTCGGGGGCTACAGCTCTGGCCTGACTCTGCTCGGCAACTCCAAGACCTTCGGCGACCTGACCCTGCAGGGCTATCCGCTAGCGGTCGTGGGGCCGGACTTCCCCTGGCACCCGATCGACAAGCTGATCACCAACGGCGACCCGAGCACCCTGACCAAGGGGATCATCAACAAGGCCGGCTACAACATGCTGGCCTTCAACATGGCCAACCTCGATGGCTACGGCGATCAGGTCTTCGTCCAGTTGCTCACCAACGTCACCACCTACGCCTACGGCCTCTATCCCGGCCCGGCGGCGGAAAACCTCAGCTTCTACGGTTTCGTCGTGCCGCAGGGGGAATACTTCCTGGGCTTCCAGATGAACCGCACGAACATCGACGGCAATTTCCAGGAGACGCCCGACGACCAGCGGTTCGGCCTCACCGACATCGAGCTCGGCGCGACGCCACCCAAGCTCTGCGACACGCGGGTGTGCGAAGGCGGCGGGGTTCCCGAGCCTTCGACCTGGGCTCTGACGATCCTGGGATTCGGCGCAGCGGGCGCAGCGTTGCGCCGGCGGCGCGCGCAGGCGGTCTGCTGAGACCGCCGGGCCTGGGCATCCCCCGAGCTCCTGCCCGGACCCTGGCCGACGGCCGGTGGTTGCTTGCAGCCGCCGGCCGCCTGCCGCATTGAGGTCGGATGCTCGTTCTTCCCTCCGCCGGCGCGGTCTCCGCCTTCTTCCAGGTGGTGCTGATCGACCTGGCGCTGGCCGGCGACAACGCCGTGGCCGTGGGCGTCTCGGCCGCGGGCCTGCCGCCCCACCAACGGCGCAAGGCCATCGTGCTGGGCATGGCCGCCGCGGCGGTGATGCTGATCCTCTTCGCCCTGGTGACCACCCAGCTCCTGAAGGTGGTCGGCCTGTCGGTGGCGGGCGGCTTCCTGCTGCTATGGGTCTGCTGGAAGATGTGGCGCGAACTGCGTGAGCAGGGGCGCGAGGAGAGCGCCGAGGGCGAGGCCGCACTCGAGGACGCCACCGGCGTTCCGATCGGCGCGCACGCCCGCAACGTCCCCAAGCCCAAGACCCTGCGCCAGGCCCTGGTGCAGATCCTGATCACCGACCTCGTCATGTCGCTGGACAATGTGCTGGCGGTGGCGGGCGCGGCGCGCGGACACCTGATGGTGCTGGCCCTGGGCCTGATGCTCTCCATCACCCTGACCGCCGTGGCGGCGAGCTGGATCGCGCGGCTGCTGCACCGCTTCCGCTGGATCGGTTACCTGGGGCTGGCCATCGTCTTCTACGTCTCGGTCCACATGATCTGGGAAGGCACGCGGACCGTGGCCGTGCAGACCGGCAGGGCCGACGCCTACAACCGCGTCATGCCGGAGCCGCTCGACATCAAGCCGGGCGAGAAGGTGCGTTAGGCGAGCCCGGTCTTCTTAAGAGGGACCGCCTGCCTAGGCGATCGCCATTTCCGGACCGCCGAAGCGTTCGCGCCATTCGGCCACCTGGCCGTCCTCGACCTTGCGGAACAGCACCTCCGGCGCGCGGACCGGGCGGCCCGGCTCCAGGGCGCTCAGCACGCCCGTCCCGTCCAGCGATGGCCAGCGGCCCGGGAACGGCTCGCCCAGGGCCTCGGCGATCTTCTCCGCGGCGAAGGGGATGAAGGGCTCGGACACCTTGGCGAACAGGGCCGCCAGGTTCAGGCCATGGCGCACCGCCACCGCGGCCCGGTCGCGGTCGGTCTTGATCGCGGTCCAGGGCGCCGCCTCGGTCAGGTACTGGTTGCCCAGCACCCACAGCTGGCGCAGCGCCGCGGCGGACTTGCGGAACTCCCGATCCTCCATGTGGCCGGTCAGCTCGCGCAGCTTGGCCAGGACGTCGGCTTCCAGCTTGTCGTCGAGCGCACCATTGGCCCCGCCCTCCGGCACGACGCCCTCGAAGCGGGTCTCGGCGAACTTGCAGATCCGGTTGACGAAGTTGCCCAGCACGTCGGCGAGGTCGGCGTTCACCTGCGCCTGGAACTGCTCCCAGCCGAAGGTGGAGTCCGAGGTCTCGGGCACATTGGCCATGATCCACCAGCGCCAGTAGTCCGCGGGCAGCAGCTCCAGCGCATGGTCCATGAACACCCCGCGGCCCTGCGAGGTGGAGAACTTGCCGCCATAGTAGTCCAGCCAGTTGAAGCCCTTCAACTCATCGACCAGCTTCCAAGGCGCCTTGTTGACGGTGGACCAGCGATCGTGGGCGTCGCGGGTCTCGTTGATCCCCATCAGGGTGCAGGGGAAGCCCACGGTGTGGAAGGGCACGTTGTCCTTGCCCATGAACTCCACATAGGTGACGTCGGAGGCGTCCGGCAGGCGCCACCAGCGCTCCCAGGCCGCGTCCGGCGCGGGGCCTTGGCCGGCTTCGGCCGCGCGGCTGTCGGCCCACTCCCAGGTGGCGGCGATGTACTCGATCGGCGCGTCGAACCAGACGTAGAACACCTTGCCGGCCAGGCCCTCAACGTCCGGGGTCCGGCCGTCCGGGTTCGCGCCCCACTCGAAGGCGTTGACCGGCACCCCCCACTCCAGGTCGCGGGTGATGCCGCGGTCCTGCAGGCCCTCGTCCAGCCATTTCAGCGCGATGGAGGTGACCAGCAGCGGCCAGGTCCCGCGCTTGGCCTCGATCCAGCTGCGCAGCTTGCCGGCGAACAGGCTCTGGCGGAGGAAGAGGTGCTTGGAGCCGCGGATCTCGATGTCGGTGGAGCCCGAGACCGCCGAGCGCGGATGCAGCAGGTCGGCCGGATCCAGCACCCGGGTGCAGTTCTCGCACTGGTCGCCGCGGGCGCTCTCGTAGCCGCAGTGCGGGCAGGTCCCGATCACATAGCGGTCGGGCAGGAAGCGCTTGTCGGCGTTGGAATAGACCTGCTGGGTGACCCGCTCCTCGATGAAGCCGGCCTCCCACAGCTGCTGGGCGAAGCGCTGGGTCAG
Organism: Caulobacterales bacterium; assembly: GCA_019510435.1. Taxonomy (GTDB): domain Bacteria; phylum Pseudomonadota; class Alphaproteobacteria; order Caulobacterales; family Caulobacteraceae; genus Phenylobacterium. The sequence goes on from JAEKKJ010000019.1 coordinate 6,597, forward strand.
CCGGTGGTTCTGCGGCGAGGACGAGCGGCCGAAGTGGTCCCAGGATAGCCCGAACCGCCGGCCCAGGTCGTACTGCACCGCATGCGCCCGGGCGCAGAAGGTGGCGGGGTCGACACCGGCCTCGGCGGCGGCCAGCTCGGTCGGCGTGCCGTGCTCGTCAGTGGCGCAGATGTAGAGGGTCTCGCGGCCGCGGCTGCGCTGGAACCGCGCGTAGACGTCCGCCGGCAGCATGGAGCCCGCCAGCGTCCCCAGGTGCTTGATCCCGTTGATGTACGGCAGCGCCGAGGTGATGAGGATGCGCGACATGATCCGGAGGGGTTGAGCTTGAGGAACCGGGGCTTATAGGCCGGCCAGATGGTTCGCCATAGGTGGCCGCGCAAGAAATGCTCGCCAAACCCCCGCATCGGCGCACACTTCCGTCACGAAGCGGCGGGGCGACCATCGAGTCGCAACCCGACAAGCCGCCGCGAGACGGAGAAACGCCAGTTCGGGCCGCCGCGGCCCCCGCGGCCGAGCGGCCCCGTCATTGGGGAGCAAACCATGCGTACTCTATTGCTGACCGCCGCCGTGCTGGCGGGCCTTTCGCTGGCCGCCTGCGGCAAGCAGACCAGCCAGGCCGACGCCACGCCCGCGCCGGAGAAGTCCCTCGCCCACCAGGCCCAGATGTACCAGGGCCAGGAGCAGGTCCAGTCGGTCCAGTCCGCCACGGTGGAGGCGACGAAGGCGGGCGGCGTGATCCTGAAGGCCCAGGCCACCGCGGCCGGCCCGGGCTACCAGAACCCCGGCTTCCTGCCGCGCATCTATGCGGCGACGCCGCCGGACGGGATCTACGAGGTGGACGTGGTCGCCGACAAGCCCGCCGCCGCCGGCGCCGCAGCCCCGACGCCGATCGAGGCCAAGGGCGACTGGTCGAAATACACCGACGGCCGGGTCAAGGGGGTCAAGTTCATCTCCAAGACCAATTCGGTGGTGGCCATGGTGGCCCCCGCGACCAGCAAGGTCGCGAGCAAGTAGCTGGCCGCCGATCCCGATTGGCCTCAGCCGAGGCCAATCGGGACGAGCCGGCGCGAGCAGAAACCTCCTAGCCGACCGCCAGCGACATCCGCTCGATCTCGTGGGCCACTTCGCGGCCGATCGTCTCCGGATGGTCTTCCTGGAGGTAGTGCCGGCCCTCGCCCAGCATGACGACCCGGCAATCGCGCAGGCCGGCGGCGAAGGTCCGTGCAAACTCCGGCGAGACGAGCGCGCCCGGATCGCCCGCGAACAGCACCTTCGGATAGGTGGAGGCGCGCAGGGCCGCGTGGGCCGCCGTGAGCCGCTCCCACACGTCCCGCGGCGCGCCCTCGATCGGCAGTTCGTTCGGAAAGCGCCAGGTCGGCAGCCGGCTCTCCGGCGTCGGGAACGGCGCGCGGTAGACGTCCATCTCGTCCTGGCTCAACGGCCGGACGACGGCGGCGGGCAGGATCCGCTCCACGAAGGCGTTGCCCTGCAGGATCATGTCCTCGCCGACCCCGGGGGTGCGGAACCTGCGGAAGGTCTCGCGGGCGGCGTCGGACTGATGGAAATCGGCCCAGCGCGCCATCGGGCGGATGAACTCCATGAACGCCATGCCGGTCACCAGGTCCGGCCGGCGCGCCGCCAGGTCGAAGGCGAGCGCCGTCCCCCAGTCCTGGGCGACCACATAGGCGCGGGTGATCCCCAGGGCGTCTAGGAACGCGTCGAGACACCGGGCGTGATCGGCGAAGCGATATTCGATGGGCGGCTTGCCCGACTGGCCGAAGCCCACGAGATCTGGGGCGACGCCATGCGCGACGTGCGCGACGCCGGGCAGGATATCGCGCCAGATGTACGACGAGGTCGGGTTGCCGTGCAGGAAGAGCACGGTGGGCGCCCCGGCGAGGCCGGCGCTGCGATAGGCCATGTGGGTCCCAAGGACCTCGACCACCGGAAGCTGGATATCCTTCATCGTTCCATCCTTTCCCTGAAGACGGTTTCGAAGGCGATGCGCCGGAAGCGATCGAGCGGCGCGGCGCTGCGCTCGACCTTCATCCGCAGGATGGCGCCCTCCCACGAGGAGAGGAGAAAGTCGGCCAGGTCTTCCGGCGCGAAGGTGTCGCTGATCTCGCCGGCGGCCTGCGCCTCGGCGATGCAGGCGGCGAACGGCTTCAGCCACTCGGCGTAGATCTCCGCCAGGCGCTGGCGCAGGGGCTCGCTGACCTGGGTGGTCTCGAGGCTGAAGTCGCCGATCAGGCAGCCACGCACGAAGCCGTCGGCGGCCAGGCGCTCGGTGACGATCTGCAGGTAGCGCTGCAGCCGCTCGCGGGGACGAAGGCTGGCGTCGCCCAGCGCCTCGTCCACCAGGCGGCGCGTGTGGGCGAAATAGTCGTCCAGCACCTCCAGGGCGAAGGCTTCCTTCGAGCGAAAATGGTTGGTGAACGAGCCGTGCGGGACGCCGGCTTCGGCGGCGACGTCGCGCACGCCGGCGCCGTGGTAACCGCGGCGGAACATGACGCTGAGGCCGGCGGCCTTGAAGGCGTCCCTGTTTGAGGGCTTGGGCATGAAGAATCAATACGCCCGTGCGTATTCGCCGTCAATACAGTCGTGCGTATTCATCCCGCAGCTTGGACGCGTGGCTGCATAAGGGACCCGGCGGGGAAGGCGAACCCACCCCGCCACGCCGCGTCAAAGCGCCTAGAACGCCGGCTTTGCGCCGTTCTCGCCGACCGAGACGTTACCGGCCATCAGCTGGCCGTCGGCGCCCTTCTGCACGACCATGAACACCGGCACGCCCGGCTTCACCAGGGTGCGCGCGCCGCCGGTGATCTGCACGATCGGCACCTTGGCCGGCACGGTGATGGTGCGCGTGCCGTAGGTGTAGCTGACCTCCAGCTGGCGGCTGCCCTTCTTGCCGGCCACCACCTTGCCGACGGTGCCGTTGGTCATCATTGACCCGGGCTTCAGGTCCCAGCCGTAGTGGCCCTCGCCCATCTTCACGCCCGGCGGAAAGACGTGGACTTCCAGCGACTTGCCGGTGCCGTCCTTCTGCGGCATCTCGGCCGTGCCGATGAAGCTGCCGGCCTGGATGGCGTCGGGCTCGACGGGCTTCAGCACCGCCACGCCCCAGGTGGGCGCCAGGCCCACCTTCTGCAGGCCCTTGTCGCCCTTTACGGTGATCGACGTCTCGTCCAGGGCCGTAACCACCCCCCGCACCACCATCGGTCCGGCCGCCGGCGGCTGGGCCTGGGCCGCGCCCGCAGCCAGGCTCACGACCGCGACCGCGGCCATCGTCATCTTCAGCATTGTTATCTCCTCCCCGCCGCCATCCATTACAGCGGCCCCTTGAAGACGAACCACGCCCCCGCGGCGATCAGCGCAAAGCCGATGCCGTGGTTGATGGTCAGTCTCTCTCCCAGATAGGTCACGGCGAAGCCGGCGAACACCACCAGGGTGATGACTTCCTGCATCGCCTTCAGTTCGGCCGGGTCGTAGACCTGCCGCCCGATGCGGTTGGCCGGCACCGCCAGCCAGTATTCGAAGAAGGCGATGCCCCAGCTGGCGATCACGATGATCCACAGCGGCCGGTCGTGGATCTTCAGGTGGCCGTACCAGGCGAAGGTCATGAAGACGTTCGAGCAGATCAGCATCAGCACCGGCGCGATGGCCGGCCAGGACAGGGTCATGGGTATTTCACGCTTAACGGGGGTTCGGGCCGCTCTATAACCTGCGCCGGTGAGCGGGGGAGTCGTCGTGCGCAACTGGTGTCGAGCCCTGGCCGCGGCCGCGCTTCTGGCGCTGGCGGCGTGCAGCCCGTCCGGAAGCGGTCACGCCGGCAAGGCGGGCGGCGGCGGCACGCTGCGCATCTACAACTGGTCGGACTACATCGACCCGGCCCTGCTGGCCCAGTTCACCCGCGAGACCGGGATCAAGGTGGTCTACGACACCTTCGATTCCAACGAGGTGCTCGAGACCAAGATGCTGCAGGGGCAGACCGGCTACGACCTGGTCGTCCCGTCCAACCACAACCTGCCGCGCTACATCCAGGCCGGGGCGATCCAGCCGCTGGACAAGGCTAAGCTGCCTGGCCTCGCCAGCCTCGCCCCAGACGTCATGGCCCACATGGCGGCGTTCGATCCGGGCGCGAAGTACGCCGTGCCCTACATGCAAGGCACCATCGGCATCGGCTACAACATCGAGGCGCTGCAGAAGCGCCTGCCGGGCCAGAAGGTCGACAGCTGGGCCGTGGTGTTCGATCCGGCGAACCTCGCCAAGCTCAAGGACTGCGGGGTCTACTTCCTGGACGCGGCGGAGGACATGTACGCCGTGGCCCTGAACGCCCTGGGCAAGGACCCCAACTCCAAGGCGCCCGGCGACTATGACGCCGCCACGGCCCTGCTCCTCAAGGCGCGGCCCTATGTGAAGAAGTTCCACTCCTCGGAGTACATCAACGCCCTCGCCGGCGGAGATATCTGCGTCGCCATCGGCTACTCGGGCGACGTGCTCCAGGCCAAGGCCCGGGCCGCCGAGGCGAAGAACGGCGTCCACATCGGCTATGTGATCCCGAAGGAGGGCAGCCAGGTCTGGTACGACCTCTTCACCATCCCGGCGGACGCGCCGAACCCGGCCGCGGCGCACAGGTTCATCGCCTTCATGCTTCGCCCGCCGGTGATCGCCCAGGCCTCGAACCACATCCGCTACGCCAACGCCAACGCCGCCGCGACGCCGCTGGTCGACCCGGCGATCCGCGACGACCCGGGCGCCTATCCGCCGCCGGAGGTCGCCCGGCGCCTCTTCGTCACCACCACCAAGGACCAGGCGCTGCTGCGCGATGTGAACCGGCGGTGGACGACCGTGCTGACCGGGCAATGAGCGGGCAGGCCGTGAGCGGCGGCCCCATCGTCCGCTTTGAAGGCGCCACCAAGCGCTTCGGGGACCACGCGGCCGTCGACGGGGTCGACCTTTCGATCGCCGAGGGCGAGTTCTTCGCCCTGCTCGGCCCCTCCGGCTGCGGCAAGACCACCCTGATGCGCCTGCTGGCGGGGTTCGAGGCCCCAGACGCGGGGCGCATCCTGCTGGACGGCCAGGACATCGCGGCCCTGCCGCCGCACCGGCGGCCGGTGCACATGATGTTCCAGTCCTATGCCCTGTTCCCGCACCTGACCGTCGTCCAGAACATCGCCTTCGGCCTGCGGCGGCAGGGCATGGCGCGCGCGCAGGCCGCGGCGCGGGTGGACGAGATGCTGGACCTCGTGCGGCTGGAGGGCCTGGGCGGGCGGCGGCCAGACCAGCTCTCGGGCGGCCAGCAGCAGCGCGTGGCCCTGGCCCGCGTCCTGGCGCCGCGTCCGCGCATCCTACTGCTGGACGAGCCCATGGCGGCCCTAGACCGCAAGCTGCGCGAGGAAACCCAGCTGGAGCTGGTGGCCCTGCAGCGGCGCCTGGGGCTGACGTTCCTCATCGTCACCCACGACCAGGACGAGGCCATGGTGGTCGCCGACCGGCTGGCGGTGATGCGGGCGGGCCGTATCGTCCAGGCGGGGACGCCGCGCGAGGTCTACGAACGGCCGGCCAGCCGCTACGTCGCCGAGTTCCTGGGCGAGGCCAATGTGCTGACCGCGCCCGGCGGCGGCTGGATCGCCGTGCGGCCGGAGCGAATCGCCCTGAGCTCGGCCGCGGGGGGCGGCGCCCTCCCCGGCCGCGTGCGCGACCTGGCCTATTTCGGAGACCGCACGCGCTTCGTGGTCGAGACCGAGCGGGGTCCCGTCCGGGCGACCCAGGCCAATGGCGGCGCAACCTCCGGCGGGTCCGGCGCCATCCAGGCCGGTGACGCCGTCTGGCTGACCTGGCCCCCCGAAGCGGCCGTGGCGCTGGCGGAATGAGACGCCCCCGCACAGGCCTGGCCGCGATCCTGCCGCTGCTCTGGCTGGCGGTGTTCTTCGCCTTCCCGTTCCTGCTGGTCGCCAAGCTTTCGCTCTCCGACACCGCCCTGGCGATCCCGCCCTATGCGCCGCGCCTGGACTGGAGCCGCGGCTGGGCCGGCATCGCGGCCTTCCTGCGGGCGCTGGACCTCGAGACCTATGCCCGCCTGGGCCACGACCGGCTCTATCTGGAGGCCTACCTCTCCAGTCTGCGCTTGGCCGGCCTGGGCACGGCCCTGTTGCTCGCGATCGGCTATCCGATCGCCTACGGGATCAGCCGCTGTGCGCCGCGGGCGCGCCGGGCCCTGGTGATGGCGGTGATCCTGCCGTTCTGGACCAGCTTCCTGATCCGCATCTACGCCTGGATCGCCATCCTGAAGCCGGCGGGCGTGCTGAACGCGGCGCTGAGCGGGCTGCACCTGCCGACGGTCGACATCCTGGACACCGAGGCGGCGGTCGTCCTCGGCCTGGTCTACGCCTACCTGCCGTTCATGGTGCTGCCGCTCTACGCCGTGCTCGAGCGCCAGGACGCGCGCCTCCTGGAGGCGGCGGAGGACCTGGGCGCCACCCCGCTCGCCGCCTTCTGGCGCGTCACCTTTCCGCTCTCCCTGCCCGGGGCGGCGGCCGGCGCCCTGCTCTGCTTCATCCCCATGGCCGGCGAGTTCGTGATCCCCGACCTCCTGGGCGGCTCGCGCACCCTGATGTTGGGCCGGGTGATCTGGACCGAGTTCTTCGCCAACCGCGACTGGCCGGCGGCCTCGGCGGTGGCGATCGCGCTGCTGGCCACCCTGGCCGTGCCGATCCTGCTGTTCGAGCACGAACAGGCGAAGGTGGCGCGATGAGGGGGCGCGCCGAAGGGGGACTGGTGAGCCGCAGGTCCGCGCGCCAGCGCTTGCAAGATTCAACCGCGGAAAACGCGGAAGGACGCGGAAGACGGGGGCAGGCTCGGCTTTCTGCGTCTTTCCGCGTTTTCCGCGGTTCAGATGACTGCGGCTGCGGCGCCCGGAGTCCGGCATGAGGCGCGGCCCGTCCGCCTTCAACCTGGCCGCTATCGGCCTGGGCCTGGCCTTCCTCTATGCGCCGATGGCGATCCTGGCGGCCTATTCGTTCAACGCCAGCCGGCTGGTCAGCGTCTGGGGCGGCGTCTCCCTGGGCTGGTATGCGGCGATCTTCCAGGACGACCAGCTGCTGGACGCCCTCTTCGTGACCCTGCGGGTGGGTCTGCTTTCCGCCACCCTGGCCACGGCTCTGGGCGTCCTCGCCGCCGTCACCCTGGTGCGCCGGGCGGGATCGGCGGGCCGGACCGTGCTGGCCGGCGGGATCTACGCCACCCTGGTGATGCCCGAGGTGATCCTGGGCCTTTCGCTGCTGCTGCTGTTCGTGGCGGCCGGCCTGCCGCGCGGCTTCTGGACCGTGGTCCTGGGGCACGCGACCCTGACGCTGGCCTATGCCACCGTGGTAATCCAGGCGCGGCTGCAGGCCTTCGACCGGCGGCTGGAGGAGGCGGCGCAGGATCTGGGCTGCCCGCCGTGGCAGGCGTTCCTGCTGGTCACCCTGCCCGGCATCGCGCCGGCGGTGGCGGCCGCCTGGATGCTGGCTTTCACCCTGTCGCTGGACGACCTGGTGATCGCCAGCTTCACGTCGGGCCCCGGCGCCACCACCCTGCCCATGCGGCTCTACAGCCAGGTGCGGCTGGGCGTGGACCCGAAGATCAATGCGGTCTCGACCCTGCTGATCGCCGCTGTGGCGATCGGGGTCGTGGCGGCGGACTGGATCCAGAGAAGGGGAATGAGGTCAGGGGCGGCTCAGCGACAGGCTAAGTGACCCATCCGCCGGCGCTGCGCCGCCCTTGACTGACGTCGATCCCGACGCCCCGGCCGGCCCCGCCCCCGCAGGTCCGACCCTCCGGAAGAGCTGGCGTCCCGTCGCGGCACGCCCTCCCGACTTGTGGGCCAGGCGCTGCAAGATGCGGGCTAGAGGGACGGGACCTTTTCGAACCACGGGCGGGCGAGTTCCAGCTGCCCCGCCAGGCGGAACAGCGTGGCCTCCTCGCCCATGCGGCCCACGAACTGCAGGCCGATCGGCAGGCCCGACCGCGACCAGGCCAGGGGCACGGTCATCGCCGGCTGGCCGGTGTTGTTGAAGGCCTGGGTGTTCGGCATGAAATGGAACAGTCGCTCGGCGATCTGATCGCGGTCCTCCAGGATCCAACCGATCGGGATCGGCGGCTCGCCCAGGGTCGAGGTCAGCAGCACGTCGATGTCGGCGAACAGCGCCGCCACCGCCCGCCCGAACGCGTGCAGGGTCTGGACCGCCCGCACATAGCCCGCCGCGCCCACCTGCTGGCCCCGGCGGTAGGTGACCCAGGTGCCGGGCTCGATCTCGTCCTCGCCGATCGGCCGCCCGCGCCGTTCGGCCTCGGCGTCGAGGGTAGCGGCGACGCTGGCGGCGATGGCCAGGCCCGCGGCGGCCTGCATGGCGGCGAAGTCGCCGGGGACCGTCACCTCGCGCACGTCATGGCCCAGGCCCTCGCACAGGCGGGCGACGTCGTGGACCGCCGCGGCGCACTCCGGATCCAGGGCCGCAGCCTGCAGCGCCCGGTCGGTGAAGCCGATCCGCAGGCGGCCGGGTTCGCGCTGGGCCTCCACCGCGAATGAGGCCTCGGGCGGCGCCAGGAAATAGGGGTCGCCCGGCTGCGGCTGGCAGGCGATGTCCAGCAGCACCGCGCTGTCGCGCACCGAGCGGGTGACGGCGTGCTGCACCGAGGCGCCGGCCCAGCCCTCGCCCAGCGGCGCGAACGACACCCGCCCCCGCGACGGTTTCATGCCGAAGAGCCCGCAGCACGCCGCCGGCGTGCGGATCGAGCCGCCGCCGTCGCTGGCGTGCGCCGCGGGCACGATCCCCGCCGCGACCGCCGCCGCCGCGCCGCCCGACGAGCCGCCCGGCGTGCGGCCGAGGTCCCAGGGATTGCGGCACACCCCCAGCAGCACCGACTCGGTGAACGGCCAGAGCCCGAACTCCGGCGTATTGGTCTTGCCGAAGATGTTGAGGCCGGCGCCCAGATAGGCGCGGGTCAGGGCGCTGTCGGCTGCGGCGCGCGAGTCCTTGAACACCCGCGACCCGGAGCTCGTCGGCGTCCCGGCCAGGGCTGCGCCCAGGTCCTTCAGGAGGAACGGCACGCCGGCAAGAGGCCCCGCCTGGGGCGCCGCTCCCTGGGTCCGGTCGGTCAGGTCCAGCGTCACGGCGTTGATCTGCGGATTGACCTCGCCCATCCGCGCCACGGCCACGTCCAGCAGCTCGCCGGCGCTCACCTCGCCCCGCGCCACCAGCTGCGCCAAGCCGACGGCGTCGTGCGCGCGATAGTCCTGGAAGTTCATGGGCGTTCCCCCGGCGCATCCTCTTGGCGCCGTGGCGACTTCACCGCATAAGCGGCTCACCGTTCAAGGGCCGGATTAGCTCAGCTGGTAGAGCAGCGGTTTTGTAAACCGAAGGTCGCGGGTTCGAGTCCTGCATCCGGCACCAGATCGCCGTACTGGCCCAGTGGGTGGGCCAGGCGGTCCTCAGGTCCAGCGCAGGGCGCGGCGAACGTCCTCCATGTCGCGGCGCCGGTCGGCGTCGGCGATGCTGCGGATCTCGTCGGCGCAGCGGGCCTCGGCGGCGGGGCCGAAACGGTCGCGCAGGGCGCGGGCGCGCGCCTCGGCCCGCTCGGCCGCTTCCAGTTCTCTCAGCCAGAAGTCTTGCATGGGCTCCCTCAAAGGTTGAAGTCGCACCGCCATAATAACCCAACCGGCGTGGCGAGCGGCCAACAATCGGCTTCAAAGGCGCGTGAAGCGAAGGAATGATGTAGGCGGAGGCAATGCGGATCTTCATCGACGCCGACGCCTGTCCCGTGAAGGACGAGACCTACAAGGTCGCCGCACGATACGGGCTGAAGGTGTTCGTGGTCTCCAACAGCTTCATCCAGATCCCGGCCTCCCCGCTCATCGAGCGTCGGATCGTCGACGCAGGCCCGGACGTGGCGGACGATTGGATCGCCGCCGAAACCGCGCCGGGCGACATCGTGGTAACCAATGACATCCCCCTGGCCGACCGGGTGCTGAAGGCGGGCGGCGCGGCCATCGCGCCCAACGGACGGCCGTTTACCGCCGATTCGATCGGCTCGGCCCTGGCGCAGCGCTCGATCATGGAGCACATCCGTTCCACCGGCGAGATCACCGGCGGGCCACGTCCGTTCGCGGCCGGCGACCGCTCGCGTTTCCTGCAGGCCCTGGACGAGGCGGTGAACCGCGAGCGCCGTCGCCGGCGCTAGGTGCGCGCGTAGCCCAATGCACGGGCGCCCCACCCGCTGCGGGAGCTGTGCGCGTCGATCCCGGTCAAGCGCGCTTGCATCGGCGGGCGGCGACGCTAGCTTGCGCGGCGTTTTCGAACACTGGAGAGCCGAAGCATGCGTCTGGGACCGATCGTCGCCGCCACCGTCCTCGCCACCCTCGCGGCGGCCTGCAACAAGTCCTCGACCGCCAGCGCGCCACCGCCCGCCGCAAACGAAGCCGCCGCGCCCGAGGTCCCCGCGCCGATCATGACCCCGGACGACGCCAAGAAGGCGCTGGCCGGCCTGCCCGCGCCCTACAACACCGCCGACCTCGACAACGGCGAGGCCAAGTTTGCGCTCTGCAAGTCCTGCCACACCCTGGGTCAGGGCGGCGCCAACATGACCGGGCCCAACCTCTACGGGATCGTCGGGTCGAAGGCGGGCGAAGGCCGCAACGACTTCAAGTTCTCCGACGCTCTGAAGGCGGCGAACATCACCTGGACCCCCGACAAGCTGGACGCCTGGATCACCAAGCCGGCGGCGCTCGTGCCCGGGACCAAGATGACCTTCGCCGGTCTGAACGACCCCAAGGACCGCACCGACGTCATCGCCTACCTGATGGTGCAGACGGGCTACAAGCCGAAGTAGGGCTTCGCCCGACGCGCGCAATATTTTGTTGCCGGACAACCTTGACGCGCAGGTCGGGGCGGACCATTCTCATGTGGTCGACGAGAAGCATCTGTCGAGTTGACACCCTATCCGAAGGGCAGCGCCCCCCGCTGCCGGCCGGGCCCAGGGATCTGACACCCCCCCTTTTTCCGGATCCCTGGCGCCGGTCCTCTCGGACCGGCGCCAAGTCTTTTGCTTGAGGGCTCGCCGGTCCTCTTGGACCGGCGCCAATACTCTTGCTTGAGGGCTCGCCGGTCCTTTTGGACCGGCGCCAAGACTTTTGGCTTGGGCTCGTCAAGACCGAGAGCTGTGGCTGCGGCCAGTCCGTTTTGACCGCCAAGACGCCAAGAGCGCCAAGCAGGCTCCAGGCTGCGCCAGATCACCTTGGCGCTCTTGGCGTCTTGGCGGTCCTCTTTTGTATACGGCCAGCTACTCCGCCGCGTTCGCGACGCGCGCCTTCTCGGCCTCCTCGAAGGCCTCGATGCGGCGGGCGGTGGCCTGGGGCGACTTCGTGAACCGGGCCAGGACGTTGTAGAACACCGGCACCACGAAGAGCGTCACCAAGGTGGCGAAGATCGCCCCGAAGAAGATGGTGACGCCGATGGTCTTGCGGCTCTCGCCGCCCGCGCCGCCCCACACGATCAGCGGGATCGCGCCGGCCGCCGCCGAGATCGAGGTCATGATGATCGGCCGAAGCCGCAGGGACGAGCTCTCGATCACCGCCTCGCGGATCGACAGGCCCTCGTCGCGCAGCTGGTTGGCGAACTCCACGATCAGGATGCCGTTCTTGGCCGCGATCCCCACCAGGATGATCAGGCCGATCTGGCTGTAGGTGTTGATGGTCGAGCCCGCGACCAGCAGGCCGAAGAGGCCTCCCAACGCCGCGATCGGCACCGTCAGCATGATCACTGCCGGGTGGATCCAGCTCTCGAACTGCGCGGCCAGCACCAGGAACACCAGGATCAGGGCCATGCCGAACGCCACGCCCACCGAGCCGCCGGCCTCCAGGTAGTCGCGCGCCCCGCCGCCCCACTTGTAGTTCACGCCGGGCATGGCCTTCAGCTTGTCCTCGAAGAACTTCACCGCATCGCCCATGCTGTAGCCGGGGTTCAGCTGCACCGAGAGGGTGATGGCCCGCTCACGGTCCACGCGGTTGCGGCTGGGCGTGTCGCCGCTGACCTTGCTGCGCGTCACCGCCGACAGGGGCACCACCACGCCGGAGCTGGTGCGCACCTGCACCCTGGCGAGGTCGCTGATATTCATCCTCTGCGGGCGGTCGGTCTGCAGGATGACGTCGTATTCCTGGCCCGACTTGATGTAGGTCGTCACCTTCTCGGAGCCGAACAGGGCCTGCAGCGCGTCGCCGACCGCCTGCGGCGTGACGCCGAGGGCCGCCGCCTTCTCGCGGTCGATGTCGACCAGGAGGCGCGGGCTGGTGGGCTCATAGTCCAGGCGCGGGCGGGCCATGCCCGGGTTCTGCTGCGCGGCGGCCATCAGCGGCTGCACCTTGGCGAAGATCTCCGGATATTCGTTGCCGCTGACGATCAGGTCGACGTTGCTGCCACCCGCCCCCGAGCCGGGACCGCCACGCTGCAGGCTGGGCCGCACCGAGGCGATGACCCGCGCGCCGGTGATCGAGGCGAACTCCCGGTTCAGCTGGGCCGCCAGGGTCTGGGAATCGATCTTCCGGTTCTTCTGCGGCAGCACGACGTTGGCGCTGCCGTTGTTGTAGGAGATGCCGTTGAAGCCGGGCAACGACACCGTGTAGCGCATCACCACCCCGTCCTTGAGGAGCTGGGCCATCCGGAACTCGATCCGCTTGGCGATGGCAAAGGTGTAGTCGTAGCCGGCGCCTTCGGGCGCGATGATGTTGACGTCGACCCGGCCGCGGTCCTCGTTGGGCACCAGTTCGCGTGGCATCTGCTGGAACAGCAGGAACGCCGCCGCCCCCAGCACCACCACCAGGCCCGCCGCCGCAAAGCTGGCCGACCGGCGACCCAGCAGCGCGTCCAGCGAGGCGTGGTAGGAGTTGCGCAGCTTGTGCATGGCGCTGTCGACAGCGCGGGCGATCAGGCCCTCGCCATGGGCCGGCCGCAGCAGGCGCGAGGCCAGCATCGGCGACAGCGACAGGGCCAGCACCGCCGAGAAGAACACCGCCGCCGCCACCGCCACCGCCAGCTCGCGGAACAGGCGGCCGATGTAGCTCGGCATGAACATCAGCGGCGCGAAGACCGAGATCAGCACGATGGTGGTCGCCACCACCGCGAAGAACACCTGGCGGGCCCCGCGCTGGGCGGCCACGATCGGCGGCTCGCCCTCGTCGATGCGTCGCTGGATGTTCTCGACCACGACGATGGCGTCGTCGACCACCAGCCCGATGGCCAGCACCAGCGCCAGCAGCGTGAGCAGGTTGATCGAGAACCCCAGGGGCGCCAGCACCGTGAAGGTCGACAGGATGCAGATCGGCGCCACGATCGAGGGGATCAGGGCCGATCGCCAGCTGCCCAGGAAGATGAAGTTCACCAGCGCGACCATGGCCAGCGAGATGGCCATGGTGATCCAGACCTCGTGGATCGCGTCCCGGGTGAACTGGCTGAAGTCCACGCCCACCTTCAGGCTGGTGCCGGCCGGCAGGCTGCGGTTGATCTCGTCGACCGCCTTGTAGGTCTCCTTGGCGATCTCCAGGTCGTTGGCCTGGGACTGGCGCGTGATGAAGATGCCGATCTGGTCGCTGCCGTTGGCGCGGAACAGGCGCCGGCGCTCGTCCGGCCCCTCTTCGACGCGCGCGATATCGCCCAGCCGCGCGACGTACTCGTTGGCGTTGGACGAGGTGGCGACCGCGGTGCGCGCACCCTGGGCGGCGCCGGGACCCGCCGAGACGCCGCCGATGGCCGCGGAGGCCTGGGTCTGCGCCGCCCGGCTCTGCGGTACGATCGGCATGCGGCTGAAGTCTTCGGGCCGGGAATAGGCTCGCGCCACGCGGATGGTGAAGTCCTTCGCCGGCGCCTCGAGCGATCCGGCGGGCAGCTCCAGGTTCTGGGCCTGCAGCGCCGCCTGGACATCGCCGACGGTCAGGCCGCGGGCGGCCATGGCGTTCGGGTCCAGCCAGATGCGCATGGAATAGATCTGCTGGCCGCCCAGGCGCACCTGGGCGACGCCGGGCACGGTCGACAGCCGCTCGACGATGTAGCGGTTCGCATAGTCCGACAGCTGCATCCGGTTCAGCTTGTCGGAGGTCAGCTGCAGGAAGAGGATTGGCGAGGAGTCCGCGTTCGCCTTGGCGATCTGCGGCGGATCGGCCTGCTCCGGCAGCTGGTTGGCGACCCGGCTGACGGCGTCGCGCACGTCGTTGGCCGCCTGGTCCAGGTTGCGGTCCAGCGTGAAGGAGATGTTGATCCGCGAGTTGCCGTCGCGCGAGGCCGACTGCACCCGGTCCACGCCCTGGATGCCGGCCACCTGCCGCTCGATCACCTGGCTGATGCGCTCTTCCACCACCTCCGCCGAGGCGCCGCGGTAGGTGGTCTCGATGGACACCACGGGCGGGTCGACGCTGGGCAGCTCGCGCACCGGCAGGGCCGCGAACGAGGCCAGGCCGATCACGCAGAGGATGATCGCGGCGACCGCCGCGAACACCGGCCGCCGGACGGAGAGGTCCGAGAGCATCATGCGGCCGGTCTTCCCTCACCCGCGCCCGGCAGATCGCCCGAGCGGGCGACAGCCGCACGGGGCCCGCCCGCGCGGCCGCCGCCGCCCGGGGCGCCGCCATGGCCAGCGCCCGTCACCCGCACCGGCTGGCCGGGCTGGATGCGGTTCAGGCCGTCGGCCACAACCTGCTCGCCGGCCCGCACGCCATCGGTGATCTCCACGAAGTCGTTCTGGCGCAGGCCGGTCACCACCGGCCGCTGCTCGGCCATCGCCCGCTGGCCCTGCTGGCGCACCACATAGACGAAGGCGGAATCGCCCTGCACCGAGACGGCCGACTCAGGCACGCCCTGCCCCTGGCGCACGCCGCGGGAGATGGCGATCCGCACCAGCATGCCCGGCTTCAGCTTGCCGCGCGTATTGGGGAACTCGGCCCGCGCGGTGATCGAGCGCGTGCGCTCGTCCACCCGGGTGTCGAGCTTGGCGATGTGGCCATTGAATGGGGCGCCGGGATAGGCGTCGACCACGGCCTGGATCGCCTGCCCCTCGCGCACCTGGCTCAGGTACTGCTCCGGCACCTGGAAATCGACGCGCAGGGTCGAGACGTCGTCCAGGGTGACGATCGGCGAGCCGGGGTTCACCAGGGCGCCGGGCGCCACGTCGGAGAGGCCGACGACGCCCGAGAACGGGGCGCGGATCATGCGGTCGCCCTGGCGCGCCTTGGCCGCGGCGACATTGGCCTGGGCGGTCTTCAGGGCCGCCTCGTACTGGTCCACCTGGGCCTTGGAGGCCCAGCCCTGGTCGCCGAGGGTCTTGTAGCGCTCGTAGACGCGGCGCGCCTCGGTCAGCTGGGCTTCGGCCTGGGCCGTGCCGGCGTCCTGCTCGGTGTTCTTCAGTTCGACGAGCACGGCGCCCTTCTTCACTGCCTGGCCGTCGGTGAAGCGCACCGCCTGGACCAGCTGGCTCGCCGCCGCAGTCAGGGTCACCGACTGGCGGCCCTTGGCCACGCCGAGCACCTCGATAGCGTCGGTGAAGGTGTGGGGCTGCACGGAGATCAGCGACACCGCGGCCGCGCCACCGAAGCCGCCCGGCCCGCCGCCGCCCCGTCCGCCGCCCGCGCCGCCGCGGCCACCGCCGCCCGGGCCGCCGCCTTGCGCGGACGCCTGCGGGCCACCGCCGGCGTCGGCGTGCTTGGCCGTGGCGAGCTTCAGCCCGCCGACCACCGCCATGACGACCAGCACCACGAGGGCCGCGAACAGGAAGAAGTGGCGTCTGATCAAACCGCGGGGCTCCGTCGTCCACGGGCCCGCGGACGTCAAACTGGCAAAACGATGGCGCTCTTAAGACGGCTCATACACGTGGTCCAGTGACAGCAGGATGGCTGTGCGTTGCGAAACTGAAACTTGTTCTGCAGGACAATGCGCGTCGATTTCCGCGCGCAGGGCGCCCAAGCAACAGGCTTTGCCGGGACGTTACGCGTCGTAGCCCGGCAGGTGGCGGTCCAGCTTGCGCAGGCAGCCGGGCCAACCCAGCTTGCCGCCGATCCCGCGCCCGACCTGGCTCTGCACCTCGGCCACCGCGGCCTGCGGGGCGAACAGGACGTTCTCCCGGCCGGCGGACAGGGCCATGACCTGCTGCTTGCAGGCCCGCTCCAGGAAGAACATCCCGGTCCAGCATTCCGCCGCCGACTCGCCCACCGCCAGGGTGCCGTGGTTGCGCAGCAGCATCAGGGTCTTGTCGCCGATGTCGGCCACCAGGCGCTCGCGCTCGTCCAGGTTCAGGGCGATGCCCTCGTAGTCGTGGTAGGCCAGGTGCGGCAGCACGATCAGCGCGTGCTGCGACAGCGGCAACAGGCCCTCCTTCTGCGCCGCCACGGCCACGCCCTGGTCGGAGTGCAGGTGCATCACGAACTTGGCGTCGTCGCGCGCGGCGTGGATGGCCGAGTGGATCGTGAAGCCCGCCGGATTGATGAAGTACGGCGTCTCCTGCAGCACATTGCCGTCCAGGTCGATCTTCACCAGCGACGAGGCGGTGATCTCGTCGAACAGCAGGCCGTAGGGATTGATCAGGAAATGGTGCTCCGGCCCCGGGATGCGGGCCGAGATGTGGGTGTAGATCATGTCGTCCCACCCGTGCAGCGCCACCAGGCGGTACAGCGCCGCCAGATCGACCCGGGCCTGCCACTCCTCGGCGCTGACCTTGCCCTTCAGCGACACGACGCCTGCGACCGAACCGTCCGCCATGGCGGCCTCCCTTGCCTGGTTATCAGCGTTCAGGGTCGCCCCCCGGCGGCGGAGCGTCAAGCTCGGCCGACGAATTGAACGATCGCGTCGGCCGCGGCGGACAGCGCCGCAGTCTCGTTCGGGTCCAGCGCCACCTCGCCCAGCCGCGTCCGGTCGCGCGCCTTGCGGCCGCGGGCGTAGGCCGGATCGTAGTGCAGGCTGAGCAGAGCCAGCGCCAGTTCGGCGAACTGGCCGGCGTCGGCCAGGGCTCGCCAGCCGGAGAGCCGCTCGCGGCTGGGCCGCACCGGCAGGCGGCCGAACGCCTCTTCGAGGGCGGCGCGATCTGCGGTGAGTTCGCCATAGGCCTGGACCAGATAGCGCGCCCGCGCCTGCGGCGTCGCCGTGAGCTCCACGAACGGCGCCTCGCTGAGCCGCGTCCAGAGGGCGGGCGGGATCATCCGGTCCCCGATCTTGCTGGATTCCGCCTCGGCCACGACCAGGCGGGCCGGGTCCAGGCCATCCAGCGCCGACAGCAGCCGGCTCTCGAACAGCTTCTGGCTGGGCTGCGGCTGGCCGGCGAGCGCGCCGAACAGCGAGCCCCGGTGCGCCGCCAGGCCCTCCAGGTCCAGAGTCTGCAGGCCGCGCTCGGCCAAAAGGCCCAGCAGCGCCGTCTTGCCCGAGCCCGTATGCCCGTCCAGCAGCACGAAGCGATGCGGCAGGGTCCCGTCGTAGAGCCGCGCGGTGACGTGTCGGCGATAGGTGCGATAGCCGCCGGCCAGAACCGCCGTGCGCCAGCCCACCTGCGACAGGATGGTGGCCATGGCGTTCGAACGCATCCCGCCGCGCCAGCAGTAGACCAGGGGATGGAAGCCGCCGCCGCGGTCGGCCAGCGCCGTCTCCAGGTGGCGGCCGATGTTCCGCGCCACATAGGCCGCGCCCAGCCGGCGCGCCTTGAAGCGGCTCTCCCGCACATAGATCGTGCCCACCTCGGCGCGCTCGGCGTCGGAGAGGACGGGGAGGTTCACCGCGCCGGGGATGTGGTCCTCGGCGAACTCGCCCGGGCTGCGCACGTCGACCACTAAATCGTAGCGTGCGAGGGCGGCGGCGGTTACGTCATCGGTGACTTCGGGGCCCATGGCGGTGCTATAGCCCGGTTCCTGGCCACCGAGAGCCCCAGAGCATTCATGTCTGAAGCGGTCCGTCTCACCTCACTTGCCCACGGCGGTGGCTGCGGCTGCAAGCTGGCGCCCGCCGTGCTGCGCGAGATCATGGCGAAGATGCCGGCCGCGGCCGCCTTCCCCAACCTGCTGGTCGGGACCGAGACCTCCGACGATGCGGCGGTCTGGCGGCTGAACGACAGCCAGGCGCTGGTCGCCACCACCGACTTCTTCATGCCGGTCGTCGACGATCCCTTCGACTTCGGCCGCATCGCCGCCACCAACGCCCTCTCCGACGTCTACGCCATGGGCGGCAGGCCGATCCTGGCCCTGGCGATCGTGGGCATGCCCGTGGACAAGCTGAGCCCCGACACCATCGGCGCGATCCTGGCGGGCGGCGCCTCGGTGTGCGCAGCGGCCGGCGTGCCCGTGGCCGGCGGGCACTCCATCGACAGCGTCGAGCCGATCTACGGCCTGGTGGCCCTGGGCCTGGTCCACCCCGACCGGGTGCTCACCAACCGCGGCGGCCGCGGCGGCGACGTGCTGATCCTGACCAAGCCGTTGGGCGTGGGCGTGCTGAGCGCGGCCTTCAAGCAGGAGCGCCTGGACACCGCCGGCTATGCGTCGCTGATCGGGGTGACCACCCAGCTGAACGTCCTGGGCGCGGACCTGGCCGAGATTCCGGGCGTCCACGGCGTCACCGATGTGACCGGCTTCGGGCTCCTGGGCCACGCGCTGGAAATGGCTCAGGGCGGACGGGTGGTGGCCGAGATCGCGGCTGCCTCGACGCCCGCGCTGCCGGGCGTGGAATCGCTGCTGCGCGCGGGCGTGAAGACCGGCGCGTCTGGCCGCAACTGGGCCAGCTATGGCGACCAGGTGCAGGATCTGGCGGAGATCTCGCTCTGGCGGCGCGAACTGCTCACCGACCCGCAGACCAGCGGCGGCCTGCTGATCGCCGCCGCCGCCGACTCCGCCGACGCTGTCCTGGCGGCGGCGCGAGCCCGCGGCTTCAGCCAGGCCGCGGTCGTCGGCCGCCTGGTCGCCCTGCCGCTCGGGCAGAAGCCCCGGGTTCGCCTGATCTAGCTGGCCCCCTAGCTGGTGCGCACCCGGGCCACCGCATCCAGCCAGCGCGCATAGCCGGCCTCGCGGCGATCCGCCGTCATCGCGGGCCGATAGGACTCGGTCTTCGGCCGCGCGGCCGCCGCCGCCTCCACATCGCGGAAGATCCCCGCGCCGACGCCGGCGAACAAGGCCGCGCCCAGGGCCGTGGTCTCCTCGTAGGTGGCGCGGCAGACCGAGACACCGGTCAGGTCGGCGAGGCGCTGGGCGAACCAGGTGCTGCGCGACATGCCGCCGTCGATCCGCAGCTCCACCGAGCCGCCAAAGGCCTGGGGCGCATCGGCCAGCATGGCCTCGATCAGGTCGCGGGTCTGCAGGGCGCTGGCGTCCATCGCCGCCTGGGCGATCTCGGCTAGGCCGGCGTCGCGGGTGAGGCCGAAGACGGCAGCGCGCGCCCCCGCGTCCCACCAGGGCGCGCCGAGGCCGGTGAACGCCGGCACCATGACCACCCCGTGGTCGTCGCGGGCGCCCATGGCCAGCCGCTCGACCGCCTGCGGTCCACCCTGGACCCCCAGCCCTTCGTTCACCCACTGCACGGCGGCGCCGGCGATGAAGATCGCCCCCTCCAGCGCGTAGGTCACGCGACCAGCCACCTGCGCCGCGATGGTGGTCAGCAGGCGCGCATCGGAGACCGGCGCGGCCTCGCCGGTGTGGAACAGCATGAAGCAGCCGGTGCCATAGGTGGCCTTCATCTCGCCGGCCCGGATGCAACCCTGCCCCATCAGGGCGGCCTGCTGGTCGCCCGCCACCCCGCGGATCGGCACGGCTCGGCCGAGGATCGCGGGATCGGTCTCCCCGAAGTCCCCGGCGCAGTCGCGCACCTGCGGCAAGAGGCCGAGCGGCACGTCCAGCATCTCGCCCATCTCGGTCGACCAGCCACCGGCGCGGATGTCGTAGAGCAGGGTGCGCGAGGCGTTGGTGGCGTCGGTGGCGTGCACCCGCCCGCCGGTCAGCTTCCAGATCACCCAGGCGTCGATGGTGCCGGCCAGCAGCTCGCCCCCCTCGGCCGCCGCGCGCGCGCCGGGCACGTTGTCCAGCAGCCAGGACAGCTTGGTGCCGGAGAAGTAGGGGTCCAGCAGCAGGCCGGTGATCTGCGTCACCCGCCCTTCCCGTCCCGCCGCCCGCAGGCGCGCGCACATCGGCTCGGTCCGGCGGTCCTGCCAGACGATGGCGTTGTAGATCGGCCGCCCGGTCGCCTTCTCCCAGACCACCACCGTCTCGCGCTGGTTGGTCACGCCAATGGCGGTGACTGCGTCCATCTGCCGCCCCGCCTTCTCGACCGCCGATTTCAGCGCGGAGACGCTGGCGCGGAAGATCTCCTCGGCGTCGTGCTCCACCCAGCCGTCGTGCGGATAGTGCTGCTCCAGGGGCGCTCCCGCCTCGGAGAGCGGGCTGCCGTCGGCGGAAAACAGGATCGCCCGGGTGCTCGTGGTGCCCTGATCGAGCGCCAGGATCAGCGGTTCAGCCATGGTTCGTTACTCTCCCTGCCGGCGGCGCAATCCTTAAGCATGTCTTCACCCGCCGGGCAGAGACTCGGATACAGCCGCGTTCGCACTGTAGAAATGGGAGATCCGGCTTGAGCCTCGCGATGAGCAGCGAAAGTCTGCTCGACCTCGCAAAGAGCCGCCAACCGGCGGACCGTGAACGCCTGCTGCTGGCGATCGCGGACCTGTGCGACACGCCGCTGGCCGGCGCCGCGATGAAGTCGCCCGCCATCCAGGCGCTGCTCTCGTCGATCTTCATGAGCCTGGTCGTCGAGGCCGAGCGCGACATCCGCCATCGCCTGTCCCAGAAGCTCGCCGCCGCCGACTGGGCCCCCAACGCCCTGGTCAATGTGCTGGCCCTGGACGACATCGAGATCGCCCGCCCGATCATCGCCCGCAGCCCGGTGCTGAAGGACCTGGACCTGGTCCGCCTGCTGGTCGAGGCCACCATCGAGCACCAGATCGAGGTCGCGCGGCGCCCGCACCTGTCGCAGACCGTGATCGGCGCCATCCTGGAACAGGCCGAGCCCGCGGTGCTGACCGCCCTGGCCGGCAACCCCACCGCCGAACTCACCGCCGCCGACATGGAGGAACTGGTCGAGGCCTCCCGCCAGATCGCCGCCATGCGCACGCCGCTCTCGCAGCACCCGAAGCTGACCGGCCAATTGGCCAAGCGCCTCTACCTCTGGGCGGGCCTGGCCCTGCGCCAGGGCCTGGCCGAGCGGTTCCGCCTGGACATCACCGTGCTGGACGAGGCCCTGGCCGCCTCGGTCGCCGAGGCCCACTACGGCGTCGCCAGCGATGAGGCCCAGCCGCGGATGGCCCGCGAGGGCGAGCGCGAGGCCATGGAGCAGCGGCTGATCGACAAGCTGCATGCCGCGGGGCAGCTGCGGCCCGGCTACCTGATCCGCGCCCTGCGCGAAGGCCGCCTGGGCCTCTTCGCCACCGGCCTGGCCATGCTGGGCCGCTTCGAAGCCGCCCACGTCCAGGCGACGCTCGATTCGGACCGGCCGGAGCTGCTGGCCCTCGCCTGCGCCGCCGTCGGCATCGACCGCAGCGTCTTCCCGGACCTGCTGGAAATGACCCGCAAGCTCAACGACGGCCGGCCCGGCGGCGGCAACGAGGGCGCCCGCAAGGCTTCCGTCGCCTTCGCCCCCGTCTCGCCGGAGATCGCCGGCGCCGCGTTCCGCCAGGCCGCCCGGACGCTGGCCGCCGCCTGACGGCTGCGCTGGCGCCGCCGCATTCGTCGGCCTGACAGAATTCCGTCGTTTGACAGGGGCGCGAGCTTCAGCGTTCCTTCTGCGGCAATGAAAAAGCCGTTCGTCACCCGCCTCACCTTCATGGCCTCCAACCGGCCCGAGGCCCAGGAAGGCCGCGACAAGCTGGTGGCCCGCTATGGCGACGCCGGCCTCGACAACGCCCAGGTGGTGGTCGCCCTGGGCGGCGACGGCTTCATGCTGGAGACCGTCCACGAGCTGATGGGCCACGACAAGCCGATCTACGGGATGAACCGGGGGTCCGTCGGCTTCCTGATGAACGAGTACAGCGAGGACGACCTCCTGGGCCGTATCAACGCCGCCGAGCAGGCGGTCATCCACCCGCTGCGGATGCAGGCGGTGGACGTCAACGGCCAGACCCACGAGGCGCTGGCGTTCAACGAGGTCAGCCTGCTGCGCACGACCCGCCAGGCCGCCAAGCTGCGCATCTCGGTGGACGGCAAGGTGCGCCTCTCCGAGCTGATCTGCGACGGCGCCCTGATCTCCACGCCGATGGGATCCACCGCCTACAACCTCTCGGCGCACGGCCCGATCATCCCCCTGGACGCCAAGATCCTGGCCCTGACGCCGATCAGCGCCTTCCGGCCCCGGCGCTGGCGCGGGGCGCTGCTCTCGCACACGGCCCGGCTGCGGCTGGAGGTGCTGGAGGGCGCCAAGCGGCCGGTGAGCGCGGTGGCCGACAATTTCGAGGCGCCGAACGTCATCGAGGTCTACATCGCCGAGGATCGCGACGTGTCGCTCTGCATGCTGTTCGACTCCGGCCGCAGCCTGGAGGAACGGGTGCTGGCGGAGCAGTTCAACGCTTGATTCGGCAGGCGTCTTGGGCGCCGACCAAACCGGTTGTTAACCCGTTCACCTTAGCGTCCAGACGATCCGCTAGGAGAGTCTCGTGAGCGAACCGAAGCCCGGCCAGATGTTCCCGGCCCCGAACGCCCTTCGCCTGAAGGTCGGCGGCGGCCGTCTCGGCGCCATCGATCCGGCGGCGATCGCCAAGGCCGAAGCCGCGCTCAAGAGCCTGTCGGGCAACTTCACCCAGTGGCTGAACGACGAGATCTCCAAGCTGGAGGCCGCGCGCCAGGTCGTGCGCGCCGACGGCCCCAGCGCCGAGAACATGGAAAGCCTGTACCTGCGCGCCCACGACCTGAAGGGCCTGGGCGCCACCTATGGCTTCCCCCTGATCACCCGGATCGCCGGCCTGCTGTGCCGGCTGATCGACGACAAGGCCAAGCGCCTGGAAGCGCCCATGGGCCTGATCGACGCCCACATCGACGCCATCAAGGCCGCCGCCCGCGACGACATCAAGAACGAGGACCACCCGGTGGGCAAGATCCTGGTCCAGGAGCTGGAAGGCCGCATCCGCGAGTTCGGCGCCTAAGCGCCATCCCCCCCAAGCTGGACGTTTTTAGGAGCCTCCGCGAAAGCGGGGGCTCTTTCATTTTGAACCGCGGAAAACGCGGAAGAACGCGGAAGTACAGCTCGTAGCCTGCCGAATTTGCCCTTTCTTTTCCGCGCCTTTCCGCGTTTTCCGCGGTTAAGACCTGTCGGCTTCAGCCCGTCCGGCTTTCCGCTGCGATCCGCTCCATCGGCTCCGCCACCGGCCCGTAGCCCGCGTCGGGCGGGATCACCAGGAACCGCGCCCCATCGCGCTTCTCCACGTGCGGCAGCACCGGCACCAGGGTCCGCCCCTGGGCCCGGGCCACGCAGTCGGCGGCGCTCGCGGCCTCCGCCAGCAGTTGCACGTTCATGCGGGTCGGGAAGATCACCGTCCGCTCGCCGGCGTCGGCCAGCCGCAGCACCTCGGCCGGGGCGATCCATTCGGCGTCCACAGCCTCGCGCCCGTCGGCGGCGGCCACCTGGTCGGCCGGCGCACGCACGGCGTAGAACCAGGTGTCGAAGCGCTTGGGCATCATGGCCGGCGTGATCCAGCGGGCGAAGACCGTCAGGGCGTCCAGTCGCAGCCGCACGTCCAGCTCGCGCACCACATCGATGAAGGCGGTGCGGCCGTGGTCCACCTCCGAGCGGACCTGCGGGTCGCACACCTGGGCGAAGTCCGAGCCGTCCAGCCCCTCGGCCAGCAGGATGCCGGCTTCCTCATAGGCCTCGCGGATGGCGGCGATGCGCAGGCCCCGCTGTTCGGCGTCGAAGGCGTCCCAGCCGATGCAGTGCTGCGCCCAGGCGGGGTCGTCGTCGCCGGCGTGGGCCTTGCCGCCCGGGAACACCAGCGCCCCGGAGGCGAAGTCGATCTGGTGGTGCCGCTTGACCATCAGCACCTGGAACTCCGGCTGGTCGCGGAGCAGCAGGACGGTGGCGGCGGCCTTGGTCTCGGCCGGCTTGGGTATCTCGCTCATCGGGTCAGCTTGGAACCCGGCCGCCGGGGAAGGCAAGCTCAGCCCGCCAGGGCCGCCGCGTCCCGGGTCTCGGCGGCGAGCCGGCCCATCCGCTCCAGCAGGTAGTCCACGTCCTCGCGGGCGGCCGCCTCCGGCTGGGTCAGGAACCGCTGCAGCATGCGTTCTTGGAAGCGCTCCTGGTCCTTGGGCCCGCCGTCGAACTCCACCGAATGGAAGGTGTCGACCGCGGCGCGGAACGCCGGGAACAGCCGCGCCGGCAGCCCGGCCCGCTCGTAGATGGCGCGCAGGCCCAGCGGGCCGGCGTCGTGGATCATCAGCCAGGTGCGGTGGTGCGGCACGCCGGCCAGCTCGGCCACCCCGTGCTCGAAGAAGGTCATGTGCCCGTGCGCCAGGGACCGCAGCAGCAGCGAGGGCGTCAGCCGGCGCTCGAGGTTCAGGTGGGCGACGAAGGCCTTCACGTCGGCGGTGCGGCCGGCCTGGTCCACGAGGTCGACGGTGGCGCGCTCGGCCGCGCCCGTGGCGATCTCCAGCGCGGCCTGGGCCGAGATCGCATGGTGCGCCACCATGTGCTCGCGGACCTGGCCGCTGACCATGGCCACCAGCCGCTCGCTGATCGAGAGCGGCAGGACGCTGCGGTAGGCCACCGCGGCCAGCACCCGCTCGGACGCCTCGAAGCGGTCGATCACCCGCTGCAGGCCGCCCTCCCCGAACTCGGCCCCGGGATTGGCGCAGGCAGCGGTGACGGCGCGCTCGCCGCCGAACTCGGCCAGGCTGTCGGTCACGGCCTGCGAGAGCGTCGGGCGCTTGGCGATGGCCACCTGCCGCACCGGCCCGCCCAGGCGCACGATCTCGGCGAGGTCGGCGTCGGTGAAGGCGGGCGAGAAGGCCAGCATGGGCAGCGACACGGCCTCGACGTCGCGCGCCAGGCGCACCGCCACGTCGCGCGGCACCACGTCGGAGGCGTACAGGGTCTCGGCGATCGCCTTGCGCACCAGCTCCGCCGCGTCGGCCGCCATGACCCGCAGGATGTCGGCCGCCAGGGCGCGATCCTCGTCCGTCAGCGGCGCACGTTCCATGTTGCGGCAAAGCTTGCGGGCGGCCAGGGCGCGCTCGTCCGGCGTCGCGCCCTTCACGAGCGTGCGGATATCCTCATCCGTCAGCGCCGTGCGCGTCGTCGCCATAACCCCGACACCCTTGTCCGAACCAGGTTCGAACTCCCACGAGTCGAGATTGGCGCGGCCAAGCTTAACGAGAGGTTGCCGGGCGAATCTGTGGATTAAGGATTTCGCGTAACGCCGCCTGAAGGCCACGGCCATAGGGTCACCATGTCGCAGCCGACGAGGTCCCCTTGGCGCTCCCGAAAACCCCCGAACCGGGCCCCCACGCCGACCGGCAGGGCATGCAGACCCAGGCCGCGTTGCTGCCCTATGCGCTGGCGGCCTTCGCCATCTGCCTGCCGGTCTTCGTCTGGGGCGCGGGCCATGCGGCGGACGCGCCCTGGATGAGCGCCGTCTTCGCGGTGTTCGCCGTGGGCTGGGGCGCGTTCTACGCGGTGGTCAACTGGCTGAAGACCGAGGCTGCAGAGGACCTGCGCCTGCGGGCGCGGATCCAGGTGCTGGGCGGCCTGATCTGGGCCGCGGTGATCGGCGCGGTGGCGGCCTTCGCCCATTTCGCCGGTGCGCCGCGCGAGACCCTGCTGTTGCTGGCGCTGGGCGCGGCGATGATCTGCGTGGTGTTCACCGCCCCGTGGCTGCCCAGCCTGCTGATCGTAGCTCCGGCCGCCCTGGCGCCGCCCCTGGTGGCGCTCTTCAGCCGGGGCGAGGACCTGCCGGTCGCACGGCTGGCGCTGGCCGCCGCGGCGCTGTCCCTGGCGCTGGCCCTGATGGTCAACCGCATCCTGCGCGCCCAGTACGCCCTGATCGCCGAGCGCGAGGCGCTGCTGGCCGAGCGGGCCGAACAGGCGGAGGCCGCGCGCCGCTTCGCCCGGGTGAAGGCCGACCTCGTGGACACCCTCTCCGACGAGCTGCGTGACGGCCTGACCGGCGTGGCCCACGTGCTGGCGGCCGCCGCCCGCAGCCGGGCCGCGCCCTCGCGCCAGCAGGTCGGCCTGGCGCTGGATGCGGTCAACGACCTGCTCAGCATCGTCGGCGCGCCCGCACCGCAGGAGGAGCCGGCGCGGCGGCTGCGCATCCTGACGCTGGAGGCCGACGCCCTGCTGGCGGCCACCCTGCGCGCCAGCCTGGAGCAGCTGGGCCACCAGGTCGTCCACACCACCCAGGCTGCGCGCGCGGCCGAGCTGGCGCGGATCTGCGAGTTGGACGTCGCGGTCTGCGCCCAGGCGGACGCCATCGCCGCCCTGCGCGCCCTGCCTGGCCAGGCCGGCGCCATCCCCATCGTCGCCCTGGCCGGTGAGCCGGCGGAGGCCGAGGCGGCGCTGGAGGCCGGCGCCGACGCCCTGCTGCGCCGCCCCGTGGCGGTCACCGCCGCCGCCCGCGCCCTGGCCGAGGCGCTTTCCGTCAGGGCGCCGGCAAACGACCGGGCGGTAGCCTAGCCGCCATACCGCCTTTAGGGTGCGCGCCCGAAACCGGGAGGGTGCGCGTGCTGCTGCAGGGTCTGAAGGTCGTCGATTTTTCCGCCTACATCGCAGGGCCCGGCGCGGCCGGCATCCTGGCCGACTGGGGCGCGGAAGTGGTCAAGGTCGAGCGGCCCGGCGGCGACAACATGCGTCACGTCTTCGCCGACCTGAAGGCCGACATCGGCGCCAATCCGATCTTCGACCTCGACAACCGCGGCAAGCGCGGGATCGTGCTGGACATCACCAAGCCGGCCGGCCGCGACGCCCTGGCCCGGCTGGCCGAAACTGCCGACGTGTTCCTGACCAACACCCGTCCGGTGTCGCTGAAGAAGTACGGCCTGGACGACGCCACCCTGCGCGCCGCCAATCCGCGGCTCATCTACTGCGTGATCACCGGCTACGGGCTGGAGGGGCCGGACGCGCACCTGCCGGGCTTCGACGTCACCGCCTTCTGGGGCCGCGCGGGCGTGGCCGCCATGACCGCGCCCAAGGGGGTCGAGCCCTTCATGCTGCGCACCGGGTTCGGGGATCACACCACCTCCCTGGCCACGGTCTCGGCGATCATGGCGGCGCTCTATGCCCGCGAGAAGACCGGCGAGGGGCGCATGGTGCAGACCTCGCTGCTGGGGTCGGGGGTCTATGTGATGGGCTCGGACCTGGCCGTGCAGCTGAAGCTGGGCCGCCTGGCGTCCATGCGCACCCGGGACAATCCGGTCAACGCCATCTCCAACTTCTACCACAGCGCCGACGGCCACTGGTTCGTGCACAACCCGCGCGGCAATTCCGGCGGCTGGGAGATGTTCTGCGCCGCGGCCGGGAAGCCCGAGCTGGCGACCGACCCGCGCTTCGCCGACGGCAAGAACCGCCGCGCCAACGCCCGCGAGCTCTGCGCCGAGCTGGAGGCGGGCTTCGCCGCCCTGCCGTTCGAGGAGATCGCACGCCGCCTGGACGCGGCGGACCTGGTCTGGGCGCCGCTGCAGACGCCGGCCGAGGTGGCCGCCGATCCCCAGGTGGCCGCCGCGGGCGCGCTGCTGGAGGTGGACGATGGCCGCGGCGGGACCTATCGCGCCCCGGCCCCGCCTGCGGTCTTCCCCGGTGAGGAGATGGGCGTGCGGCCGCCGGCTCCGGGCCTGGGCGAGCACACGCGCCAGGTGCTGGCGCAGGCGGGTTACGGCGAGGCCGAGATCGAGGCGATGTTCGCCGAGGGCGCAGCGGCCTGAGGCGGCTCAGCCCTCGCGGTTGTCCGAGAGGACCCTCAGCATCTCGCTGGTGAACATCGAGCCGGTCAGCCGGCTGCCGACGCCCGCCTGGTCCGATGGCTGTGCGCCCTGCAGGATCATGTTGATCAGGGCGTCCTGCTCGCGCAGGCGCGCAGCGCGCCGGGTCGAGGCGTACTGGATGAAGCCGCCGTCCTGCGGATCGACCGGCGCGGCGGGCGCCGAGACCCCGTCCTGGGCGCCGGCGACCCGGGTCAGGTTGGCGTAGACCTCGCCCACAGTGGCGGCGCGGCCGTCGCGGTAGAAGATCGCCTTGTTGGCGTGGGCCGCGTCCGGGAACAGGGCCGCGGCCGAGGCGCCCGGTTGGCTCTGCGCCGCCTCGATCAGGCGGGCCGAGCCTTGCGGGCCCAGGAAGTGGGCGGCGTAGAGCTCGCCGGCGGTGGGATCGCGCCCCACCCGGCCCTTCAGATAGGCCGCGTGGTCGGAGGCCAGTTCCCCCGCCATCAGCGAGGAGGCGTGCGGGTCCAGGCGCAGGTCCATGACCGCGCGCCGCGCCTCGGCGCCATCCACATGGTAGCGGCCGTCGGAGCCCTTGCTGATCAGGTCGGCGTAACGGGCGTAGCCGTACTTCGTGCCGTGCTGCTTCAGGGTGGAGAGCCAGGTCTGCTCCACGAACTGGAAGAGGCCCGCCGCTGACGAGGTCCCGGCATGCGCCGCCGGGTTCATCCCGCTCTCGCGGTGGGCGGTCTTCATCAGGAATCCGAAGTCGACCCCCGTCGCCTGGGAGGCCTTCTGGATAGCGGCTTCGACGATGCCGCGGATTCCCTGGACGGCCGACATGCCCCAGGGGTCGCCGATCATGGTTAACGCCTGGATAACCCTGGCCGACAGGGACCGCTTGACGCCGCGGCGCCTCGGAGATATCACTCCTGTAATATCTTACGTCCGTACATTCTCGGACGAGCGCAGGAGGACGCCTTGGTCGCCCATCAGTCCATGCCCTTCGATTTCACCCCGGCCCGCCGGCGCATGTCGGCCCGCACCTCGCTGATCGTAGGCGTCTCCATCGGCGCCCACGCCCTGGTGGCCGCCTATCTGGCGACCATGCAGTTCGCGGCCATGAAGACCGTGGAAGTCACAGAGCCGCCGGCGATCCTGGCGACCATCGACAATCCCTTCAAGCCGAAGACCCCGCCCCCGCCGGTCAATCCGCCGCACCTGACAGCCACGCTCCACCCGCCCGTCGACACGTTCAAGACCGACGTGCCGCCGATCCCGGTCGAGCCGGTGCGCGACCCTGCGCCCCAGACGCCGGTGGGGCCGGTGGCCCAGTTCACCGCGCCGTCCGATCCGCCCGCGCCGACGCCCCACGTGCCGCAGGTCGCCAACCCCACCTGGCTCAGGCGGCCCGGGGCGGACGAGTTCGCCCGCTTCTACCCCGATCGCGCGCTGCGCACCGAGACCCCCGGCTCGGCCGCCATCGCCTGCCAGGTCACCGCCGCCGGCTCGGTCGCCGACTGCCGGGTGGTGGGCGAGACGCCGGCCGACATGGGCTTCGGCGCAGCGGCCCTGAAGCTCTCCCGCTACTTCCGCATGAGCCCCCCGACCGTGGACGGAAAGCCGGTCGAGGGCGCCCAGGTCACCATCCCCATCCGCTTCACCCTGGCGGGTTAGAAGCCTCTCCCCCCCGGGCGCGCAGCGCCGGAGAGGGAGAGGGCTGGCGCAGGTTGCGGAGAGATGTGGGCGAAAGACCGAGGGCCCTCGGTCCCGCGGCGGCGTAGCCCAGCCAGCCCTCTCCCTTCCCTCTCCCTCTCTCGCCTGCGGCTCGGGGGAGAGGAGCTTTTCAGTAGCTCTTCGGCAGGCCCAGGACGCGTTCGGCGATGTAGTTGAGGATCATCTCGCGGCTGACGGGGGCGATGCGCGCGATCATGGCCTCGCGGAAGTAGCGCTCCACGTGGAACTCCTTGGCGTAGCCCATGCCGCCGTGGGCCAGGACCGCCGCCTCGCAGGCGCGGAAGCCGGCCTCTCCGCCCAGGTACTTGGCGGCGTTGGCCTCGGCGCCGCAGTCGCGGCCGGCGTCGTGCAGGGCGGCGGCCTTGAAGGCCATCAGGTTGGCCGCCTCCAGCTCGGCCCAGGCCTTGGCCAAGGGATGGGCCACGCCCTGGTTCATGCCGATGGGCCGGCCGAACACCACCCGCTCGCGGGCGTAGGCGGCCGCCCGCTTGAGGGCCGCCCGGCCCAGGCCCACCGCCTCGGCGCCGATCAGCACCCGCTCGGGATTGAGGCCCTCCAGCAGGTAGTAGAAGCCGCGCCCCTCCTCCCCCACCAGGTCCTCGGCCGGAACGTGCAGGTCGTCGATGAAGACCGCATTGGATTCAACGGCTTTGCGGCCCATCTTCGGGATCGGCGTCGCCTCGATCCGTCTGCGGTCGAAGTCGGTGTAGAACAGCGACAGGCCCTCGGTGGGCCGGTTCACCTGGTCCTTCGGCGTGGTGCGCGCGATGATCAGGATCTTGCTCGCCCGCTGGGCATTGGTGGTCCACATCTTGCGGCCCGAGATCACATAGCCGTCGTTGGTGCGGACCGCGCGGGTGGAGAGGTTGGTGGTGTCCAGGCCGGCGTCCGGCTCGGTCACCGCAAAGCACATCTTGTCCTCGCCGGCGATCAGCCGCGGGATCGTCCGCTGGCGCAGGGCGTCCGAGCCGAACTTCACCACCGGCATCGGGCCGAAGATATTGAGGTGCATGGCGCTGGCGCCGGAGAAGCCCGCGCCGGACTCCGCCACGGTCTGCATCATGATCGCCGCCTCGGTGAGGCCGAGGCCTGCGCCGCCCAGCTCGGTGGGCATGGCCACCCCCAGCCAGCCGCCCTCCGCCATGGCCGCGACGAAAGCCTCCGGGAACTCGCCGCTCTCGTCGGTGCGCCGCCAGTAGTCGGCGTCGAACCGGGCGCAGACCCGTTCGACGCCCTCGCGGATCGCCTGCTGTTCGTCCGTGAGCCAGAAGCCGGTCATGGTCGTGCCTCGAAGCGGCGGGGATCGAGCTGCGCGGCGTACGGCCCCGCGTCGGCGCCGGTGACGCCGGCGACGACGACGCGGGCCACCAGGGGCGCGAGCAGCCAGCCGTTGCGCCGCGCGCCCGTGGCCAGGATCACGCCCGGCGCCACGCTGAGGCCCGCCAGCGGCAGGGCGTCGGGCGTGGCGGCCCGCACGCCGGCGGCGACCTGCACCGGCAGGCCCGCCAGGCCCGGGAACAGGCGCAGGCCCGCCGCGTGCAGCGGCTCGCCCAGCGCCGGGTCGACCCCCACGTCGTCGCGCCCGGCCTCCATGGTCGCGCCGAAGGCCATGCCGGAGCCCGGCGCGGCATAGACGCCCTGGCTGCGCACCACCGCGCCGGCCGCCTCGGTCGCCACCCGCACGATGTGGCCCTTGATCGGCGACAGGGCCGAAAGCTCCGGCGCCAGGGCCTGGGCCGAGGCGTGGGCGCCGGTCGCCAGCACCAGGACGTCGGCCTCGCCCGGTCCGCGCGCCACAGCTGTGCGGAACGCGACGCCGGCATCCGCCGCCGCGCGCCGCAGCGCGTTGAGCGCGGTCGGCGCATCCACCTGCCAGTCCTCGCGGGTCATCAGGGCGCGGGGCCAGGCCTCCGCCAGCCCGGGCGCGAGGCCGCGGGCGGTGGCGCCGCCGATCTCGGTGGGCCGCAGCTGCAGGGCCGCGAACCGCGCGGCCACTTCATCCAGCCAGGCAGCCTCGCCGACGGCCAGGGCGCCGGAGCGGTCCAGCGCCACGCCCGTGCGCGCAGCGAACCCCGGCCACAGGTCCCGAGCGGCGACCAGCAGGTCCAGGTGCGGCCGCACCGCCTCGTCCAGCACCGCCTCGAACACCGGCGCCAGCATGCCGGCCGCGATGCTGGAGGCGTTGGGCCCGCCGGGATCGCAGACGGTGACGCGGCAGCCGGCGTCCGCGAGGGCGATGGCCGAGGCCAGGCCCAGCACCCCTGCCCCGGCGACGGTGACCGCGATCGGGACTCGGGGGGCGCCGCTCATGCCCCACACGAGCCGCAGGCGGCCCGAAAATCAAGGGCCGGAACCGGGGCCGCGGAGCGGGGTTCATGCAGCTCGACGGTTTCAGGATTGGAGAGCCCATGCCCAGCCCCACACAATCTGACGGCCGCAAGTCGGGCGGCGACCTGACCAAGAGCGGCCGCGCCTCGGCCCGCCTGGACGACGCGGTCAGCGACCTGATGGCCGACCACCGCAAGGTGGAGCACCTGTTCAAGCAGTACGAGAAGGCCAAGGAGGACCCGGCGAAGAAGCAGCAGCTGTTCGCCCAGATCGCCCTGGAGCTGAAGGTCCACACCACGATCGAGGAGGAGATCTTCTATCCGGCCTCCCGCGAGTTCGTGGAGGAGGACATGGTCAACGAGGCGGTCGTCGAGCACCAGGCGGCCAAGGACCTCATCGCCCAGCTCGAGGCGATGGCCCCCGAGGACGAGATGTACGACGCCAAGGTCAAGGTGCTGCAGGAGCAGATCGAGCACCACGTGGAGGAGGAGGAGAGCGAGTACTTCCCCGAGTGCCGCCGCTCCGACATGGACCTCAAGGCCATCGCCGAGCCGCTGAAGGCGCGCAAGAGCGAGCTGATGGGCCAGATGGACGGCGCGCGCGGCTCCGCCCGGCGCTGAGCCGCCGATGGCCGAAGCCCTCGACCCCGCCGTCCCCGACGACGTCGAGCACCTGGCGCAGGCGGTCCTTCAGGCCGCCTGCGACCGGGAACTGATGCTCGCCACGGCGGAGAGCTGCACCGGCGGCCTCCTCGCCTCCCTGCTCACCGACATCCCCGGCAAGTCGCACGCCTTCGAGCGCGGGCTGGTGACCTACACCAACGAGGCCAAGGCCGAGCTGCTGGGGGTGCCCGCCACGATCCTCGAGCACGACGGCGCGGTGTCGGAGGCCTGTGCCCGGGCCATGGCCGAGGGCGCGATCCGAAACTCCCATGCCCATCTCGCCGTCTCGATCACCGGCTATGCGGAGGGCGGCCCGGGCCAGCCTGCCGGCCTCGTGCACTTCGCCTGCGCGCGGCGAGGCGGCCCCACCGTCCATCGCTGTGAAGGCTTCGGAGCCGTGGGCCGCGCCCAGGTGCGGCTGAAGGCGCTCCGCGTGGCGCTGCACATGCTGCGCGAGGCGCTGGACGACCTGGCCGCCGCGGCCTGAGCCGCCTCTAAGCCCGTCCCCTTAGCGGCCCCCGACCGTATTGCGTCCCCGACGCAAACGCGCAATTGAGCCGCACGCCGGTATCTGTAGAAGAGCGGGTATGTTGTCGGGGGATTCCTGAAGGTGCTGCGCGACTTCCTGGTCTGGATGGCCACCCACCTGGGCAAGGGCCCGGGCGAGGACGCCATGTCCTGGAGCGAGGCGCTCGCCGGCTCCCTGAACTTCTGGAGCCTCCTGGAAGGCACCCACGTGCTCTCCCTGATGCTGTTCGCCGGCACGATCTTCGTGGTCGACCTGCGGCTGATGGGGGCGCTGTTCCGCAAGACGCCGGTGTCGGTGGTCAGCGATCGGGTGCTGCCGCTGACCGTCTTCGGCCTGGTGATCATGCTGGTGACCGGGACCGCGCTCTTCTTCGCCAAGCCCCTGCTCTACTACCACTCGCTCTGGTTCCGGCTGAAGCTGGTGTTCCTGGCGGTGGCCGCGATCAACATCCTGGTCTTCCACTTCCGGGTGCAGCGCGACATGGAGGCGTGGGACGCCGCGCCCAAGCCCCCGGCCAAGGCCCGCGCCTCCGCGGCGGTCTCGCTGCTCTCGTGGGTGCTGGTGATCACCTTCGGCCGCTTCATCGCCTACGACTGGACCAACTGCGGCAAGCCCCTGCCCCACTGGATCAATGTGGCCGAGGAGTGCCAGCGCTCGGAGAACGGCGCGAACGATGTGGCGAAGGCCGCCGGAGGCGCGCTGAAATGACCATGGCGCCGCAAGACTTCCTGCCCGGCCTCGCCGAGTGGGTGCATGGGCTCGACAGCGTCTTCCCCGGCAAGCAGGTCAAGCCCTGGTTCGCCGAGTGGGAGGTAGGCCATATCCTGTCGCTGATCGTGCTGGGCGGCACGTCGATCCTGCTGAACCTGCGCCTCCTGGGCGTCGGTCTGACGGACGAGCCGGCGTCCGAGCTGAATCGCAACCTGCGCGGCTGGACGATCGCGGGCGTGGTGGGGATCGTGGCCACCGGCCTCCTGATCGGCTCGGCCAATGCCGAGCGGCTCTACACCTCAGAGGCCTTCGCCGCGAAGATGGTGGGCCTACTGGCCGGGATCATCCTGACGTTCAGCGTGACCCTGCCGGCCACCCGGCGGGACGGTGAGCTCGGGCCGATCGCACGCGCCGCGGCGGTGGTGGGCCTGGCCGTCTTCGCCGTGGCCATCTGGATGTTTGCGGCGGCCAAGCTGGCCAATCCAGGCCTCTGGCACGTGATCTTCGCCGGCGCCCTGATCGTGCTGTTCGCCGCCCGCGGACTGACGCGGATCGTCTACCTGGGCGGCCTGGCAGTCCTGCTCGCCGTGCAGCAGGTGATGACCAATGTGGTCTACAGGTGGGACGACTACGCCCACCTGGATCCGACCAACAAGGCCTTCGCCTGGGTCTTCACCGCCTGGATCATCGCCGTCGCCATCGTCCAGGCGGTGGCCACCGGTCGCGGGCGGGAGAGTGGTCCGTTCGTCAAGGCCATGGCCTTCGCCGCGATCCTGGTCTGGGTGATGACCGCCGCGGCCGGGCGCTGGCTGGCCTTCGCTTAGAAGCCCAGCCCCTAGCCCGGTCGGCCCAGATCGCACACGATCCGGGGCAGGAAGGCGAGCGGCCAGAGCAACAGCGCCAGGTTCGGCAGGAACCACGCCGGATCGAACTCGCCCAGCAGCGCCCAGTAGCCGACCGCCATCACGCCCGCGACCATCGTGAGGACCAGCGAGATCAGGCTGAGCGGCCGCCACAGCGGATCGCCCCGGCGCGCGGCGCGGACCGCCAGCAGACCGGTGGCAGAGAACGCCAGGTCGATCGGCAGGAACGACCAGTTCCAGGCCACCACCCGCGGGCTGTCGAAACCTGCGTACATCCAGGCCTTCGGGACGGCGACCAGCCCGGCCTGTTCGGCTCCGGCCAGCGCCCAGTAGGCGATGAAGAGCACGTCGGTGATTGACAACGCCAGCGCCAGACGTCGGTCCATGCCTCGCACTCCCTAATTGGCCGCCGCCGACGCCGTCGGGGCGTGGGCCTTGCCCCAGCCCTGGTGCCAAGCCGGCTCGCCGGCATAGCGCTGGACCAGGAAGTCGACGAAGGCGCGCACCTTGGCGGCCAGATGGCGGGCGTGCGGATAGACCGCATGCACGTGGATCAGCTCGGGCTCCAGGTTGCAGAGGATCGGCACGAGGCGGCCGGCGCGCAGGTCGTCCGCCACGGCGAACGCGGGTGAGCGGATCAGGCCGAAGCCGGCCAGCGCCGCGTCGGCGCAGGCCTCGGCGCCGTTGAAGCGCAGCCGTCCATGGACGCGCACCTCCTGCGGGTCCGTCGCCGGCCCGAAGCGCCACACCAGGGGATCGCGCGAGTTGGTGTCGATCACGGCCTCATGGCCGGCGAGGTCCGCCAGCGAGGTGGGGACGCCCGCTCGAGCCAGATAGGCCGGCGAGGCGCAGGTCACCAGGCGCACGGCCGCCAGCCGACGCGCCACCAGGGAGGAGTCCATGAGCTGGCCGATGCGCACGGCCACGTCGAAGCCCTCCTCCACCAGGTTGACCATGCGGTCTGTGAAGGCCACGTCCAGCGACACGGCGTTGCACCCGGAGGCGAAGTCCAGCAGCGCCGGCGTCAGCTGGTTCTGGCCGAAGGAGACCGGCGCCGAGATCTTGAGGGTGCCGCTGGGCCCGCTCTGGTCGCGGACCGAGGTCTCCAGCGCCTCGAACCCCTCCAGCAGCTCACGCGCCCGTTCCAGATAGGCCTGGCCGGTGTCGGTGAGGGAGACGTCGCGGGTGGTCCGGTTCAGCAGCCGCGCGCCGAGGCGGTTTTCCAGCCGCGCCACCAGCTTGGAGACCTGCGCGCCGGAGACGTCCAGCTTGCGCGCGCCCTGGGTGAAGCTGCGCGCCTCGGCCACCGCCACGAAGGCGCGGATCTCGTCCAGCCGGTCCATCGGACTCTTTCCTGTTCGGCAACACACTCCTTCGGATCGCCCGGATTATCAACTGCCAGGGCGTGAACCATCTTCCCGTCATCCCGAGGCGATGCCGTGGGAAACCCATTCGAAGGAGATGCCGAGATGTCCCGTCCTCACACCGTCGCCGTCGTGGTCGGCTCGCTCCGCAAGGACTCGGTCAGCCGCAAACTGGCCAAGGCCTTCGCCGCCCTGACCCCCAACCTGAAGTTCGACTTCGTCGAGATCGGCGACCTGCCGCTGTTCGACCAGGACCTTGAAGCAACGCCGCCGGCCCAGTGGGTGCGGTTCCGCGAGGAGATCGCCGTCGCCGACGCCGTCCTGTTCGTCACGCCCGAGTTCAACCGCTCGGTGCCGGGCGCGCTGAAGAACGCCGTCGACGTCGGCTCGCGCCCCTATGGCCAGAGCGTCTGGAACGGCAAGCCCGGCGCGGTGATCAGCCTGTCGCCCGGCGCGATCGGCGGCTTCGGCGCCAACCACCATCTGCGCCAGTCGCTGGTGTTCCTCAACGTGCCCCTGCTCAGCCAGGAGGCCTACATCGGCAACGCCTTCGCCCTGTTCGACGACACCGGCGAGCTGGTGAACGAAGGCACGGCCGAGTTCCTGCGCAGCTATGGCGCAGCCTTCGCCGCCTGGATCGACCGCATCGTCGACGACGTCGAGGCCAAGCAAGCGGCGTAGCTGCATCCCTCCCCTTTATGGGGAGGGACAGGCCGGCTTGCCGGCCCGGGTGGGGAAACCATGACCAGGCATCGCGCCCGGTCGCCAGATCCCCACCCGTCCGCGGCTTCGCCTCGTCCACCCTCCCGATGAAGGGGAGGGATTGCGCAAAAGGTGACGACCATGACCCTGCCCACCGTCTATCTCCCCCATGGCGCGGGCCCCTGCTTCTTCATGGAGTGGGAGCGTGGTCCGGCCGACGCCTGGGACCGCACGGCCGCCTATCTGCGCGGGCTGATCGACAGCCTGCCGGAGCGGCCGAAGGCGATCCTGGTGGTCTCCGGCCACTGGGAGGCGCCGGCCTTCACGGTCGGCTCGGCCCGCTGGCCGCAGCTGATCTACGACTACGCAGGCTTCCCGGAGCACACCTATCGGCTGAGCTTTGAGGCGCCGGGTTCCCCGGGCCTGGCGCGGCGGGTGAAGACGCTGCTGGCGTCCGCAGGCCTGCCGGCGGCGGAAGACGCCGCGCATGGCTGGGACCACGGGGTCTTCGTGCCGCTGAAGCTGGTGACGCCCGACGCCGACATTCCGGTGGTCCAGCTCTCGCTGCAGGCCGGCCTGGACCCGCAGGCGCACCTGGCGGCCGGACGGGCGCTGGCGCCGCTGCGCGACGACGGCGTGCTGATCGTTGGCTCCGGCATGAGCTGGCACAACATGCGCGGCTTCAGCCCCGCCTTCACCGCGCGCTCCGCCGCGTTCGACGCCTGGCTTGAGGCGGCCGTGGCGGATCCCGCCGGCCGTGACGAGGCCCTGGCCCACTGGGCGGGCGCCCCCTACGGCCGCGAGGCCCATCCGCGCGAGGAGCACCTGCTGCCGCTGATGGTCGCTGCCGGCGCGGCGCCCGGACAGGCCGGCGAGGTCACGTTCCGCGACCAGGTGATGGACGTGGTGATCTCCGCCGTCGAGTTCGGCCGCGCCGCGTAAGGATACTCTCTAGCGAGAGGGACCGGAGGCTCTCAGCATCCCCACGGCGCCGCACACCCGCCGTTGAGGGCCTCCGGATCTCGCCTTGATCGATGACTGCCTCAGGCGACCGCGGTCGCCTGGCCCGGCTCGCCGTCGAGGGCCGCCTGCAGGGCCTCGTAGAGCCGGCCGGCCTCAATCGGCTTGGCCACGAAGGCGTCCATGCCCGACTGCAGGTATTCGGCGATCTGGTGGCTCATGGCGTTCGCCGTCAGGGCCACGATCGGCGTGCGGGCGCGACCTTCGGCGCGTTCGCGGGTGCGGATCACCGCCGTGGCGGTGGGTCCGTCCATCACCGGCATCTGCACGTCCATCAGGATCAGGTCCCACGGCTCGCGCTCCCAGGCCTGCACCGCCTCGCGGCCGTCGGCGACCATCTCCGGCTCGATGCCGATCTGGGCCAGCAGGGTCTTCAGGACCAGCTGGTTCATGGCGTTGTCCTCCGCCGCCAGCACGCGCACGGTGCGCTCGCCACCGCCGGCCACCGGAGACTGGGCCCGGCCCTTGGCGGCGCGCTTCGGCTTCGGCGCGGCGCGCGCCAGCTTCTTGAGCGGCAGGGCGACGGTGAAGGTCGATCCCATGCCGGGCGCGCTGGTGGCGGTGATCTCGCCGCCCATCAGCTCGGCCAGCTCCCGGCAGATGGCCAGGCCCAGGCCCGTCCCGCCGAAGCGGCGCGTGGTTGAGGCGTCGGCCTGCTCGAACTTGCGGAACAGGCGCTCCAGCTGCTCGGCGGTCATGCCGATGCCGGAGTCGATGACGGTCAGCGACAGGGCTCCACGCTCGCGCCCGATGCGGACCTTCACGCCGCCCTTCTCGGTGAACTTCAGGGCGTTGGAGACCAGGTTCCAGAGCACCTGGCGCACCCGCACCTGGTCGCCCTCGTAGACGCCCCGCGCAGCGCGGTC
The DNA here is from genome assembly GCA_019510435.1 of Caulobacterales bacterium. Taxonomy (GTDB): domain Bacteria; phylum Pseudomonadota; class Alphaproteobacteria; order Caulobacterales; family Caulobacteraceae; genus Phenylobacterium. The sequence continues at coordinate 45,307 of JAEKKJ010000019.1, forward strand.
GACGGTCAGTTCGAAGTCGAGGCGCTTGGTGTCGGCGATCGCCTGGAAGGTCGCCTGCACCGTCTTGGCCAGGGCGGTAACCTCGAAGGGCGTCTGCTCCAGCGCCAGCTTGCCGGCCTCGATCTTGGAGAGGTCCAGCACGTCGTTGAGGATGGCCAGTAGGCTTTCGCCCGACTGGCGGATCACCTCCACCGGCTCGCGCTGGGCCTCGGTGAGGTCGTCGGCCGCCGCCAGCGCCTGGGCCATGCCCAGGACGCCGTTCAGGGGCGTGCGGATCTCGTGGCTCATGGTGGCCAGGAAGGCGCTCTTGGCGCGGTTCGCGGCCTCGGCCTCCTCCTTGGCGCGGACCAGGGCCCGCTCGGCAGCCTTCTGGGCGGTGATGTTGCGCAGCGCACCCACCAGCCGCAGGGGCTTGCCCTGGTCGTCGACGATCAGCCTGGCGGTGCCCGCCGCCCAGATCTCCTGGCCGTCGCTGCGCGCCATCCGGTATTCCGGTCGGAAGGGTGTCCCCTCGCGCTCGTGCCGTTCCCACGCCGCCAGCGCCGCCGGGCGGTCGCGCGGATCGACGGTGCTCCAGACGTCCCGCGCCAGGTCGCGATAGGCGAGAGGCGTGTCGAAGAAGGTGTCCTCGGCGCCCACCTTGATGAGCTCGCGGCGCGCGTAGTCCATCTCGTAGACGTGCAGCTCGGCCAGCTCCAGCGCCAGGCGCAGGCGTTCCTCCGAGCGCTCGGTCCGCTCCAGCGCCTCGACGATGTGGGTGATGTCGTAGGACGAGATGATCAGGCCGTTGACCGCGCCGGCCTCGTCGATCCAGGGCGCGAGCTCCACCCGGACCCACTCCGTGCCGCCGTCGGCCCCGGGGATCTGCAGCCGCTCGATCGAGCGGCCGTGGCCGTCCAGGCAATAGTCGATGCCCGGACGCCAGCGCTCGAACATGTCAGGCCGCAGTTCGTACAGCGTCTTGCCGATGACGGGCTGGCCTTCCAGCCCGCGCGCCGTGATCCAACGAGGACTGGCGTAGAGGATCCGCACGTCGCGATCGACCAGCACCATGGCCAGCGGCATGGCGTCGACGATGGCGCCCATGGTGCGCTCGTAGGCCTTGCGCGCGCTTCGCCCGCGTACTCGGGCCCACTCGTCGGCGGCGAAGTCGGCCAGGTCCTGCAGGCGCTTGGCGAGGCTGCGGTCGTAGGGACGCGGCTGGAAGCCCGCCACGCAGAGGGCCCCAGGGGTGGAGCCGTCCTCCAGGCGGATCGGCGCGCCGGCGAAGAAGCGGACGTGCGGCGGGCCGTTCACCAGCGGATCGTCCTGGAACAGCGGGTGTGTCGTGCAGTCCTCGGCCCACACCACCTCGCCGCGGCGGATGACCTCCAGCACGCCGCGGGAATCGCGTCGGAACTGGTCGCCGCGGTTGCGGTTGCGCCACGCGCCGCGGTCGGTGATCAGGGTGATGTCCGAGTCGACCTCGCCGAACAGCGCGCGCGCCAGCCGGGTCGCGCGGTCGAAGACCGGCCCGGACTGTTCCAGCCCCGATGGCGGCCCAGCATTCGGCGGCACGTCAGCCGGCATTCTCAGCTCCCCCCGAGACGGCGCAGAGCGTCATCCCATCAAATATTATGAGCTGGAGCAGGTTAAGCCGGCCTTTAGCCCAGGCCTGCGGCGAGGTGATGCAGCACGATGCCGCTGGTCGTGGCGACGTTCAGGGAGTCGAAACCGCCGGCCATGGCGATCCGAACGCTCCGCGCCCGCGCCAACACGGCGCCCGGCAAACCGGGGCCTTCCGCGCCGAACAGGGCCGCCGTGCGGCGCGCCGGGACAAGCTCGCGCAGCTCCTCCGCACCCGCGGGCGACAGGGCCAGGAGCTCGAAGCCGGCCGCTTCCAGCAGGTCCGCCATCGCGGTCGCGCCGCCGGCCGAAGCGAACGGGACGGTCAGGGCCGCCCCGACGCTGACGCGGATCGCCTTGCGGTAGAGCGGGTCGCAGCAGGTGTCGTCCAGCAGCACGGCCGCCGCGCCGAAGCCCGCGGCGTTGCGGAACAGGCCGCCCATGTTGTCGTGGTTGGCGATCCCGACCAATCCCAGCACCAGGGCCCGGTCCGGCAGGCCGCGCACCAGCTCGGCCGCGTCGCGCTGCGGCCGACGGCCGACCGCCAGCACGCCCCGGTGGATCGGGAAGCCGACGACCTGGTCCATGGCCGCCTGCTCGGCTACGAACACCTCGAGGTCATCGGGCGCTGCGGCCAGCACCGGCTCGAGCCCCGGCAGGCGCGCCCTCGCCACCAGGACCGACTCCAGCCGCTCGGGCATGGCGGCCAGGGCCTTCTCCAGCACCACCCGCCCCTCGGCGATGAACCGCCCGCCCCGCCCGGCCACGTCGCGATCGCGCACGGCGCGGTAGGGCTCCAGGCGCGGATCGTCGGGCCCGTCGATCGGAATGATGCGCACCTTGGACCCCGACTTCGGAATACGGCTTTCTAGCCGAGGCCCACCGGCCGGTCAGGAAACGCCAGCTGCTCGCGCGAGCGCCAGGCGGGCGAGACATAGTTGACCAGCAGCGAGCGCCGCACCCCCACTATGGGCCGAGGCTCGAAGCCGTGCCAGGTGCGGTCGGAGGGCGCGAACGCCAGGGCGGCGTTCCAAGCAAAGGGCGTGCGCTCGGCCCAGCGGCCGGCGTCCCAGTAGAGGTCGGTGCCCAGGCCTTCCTGGCCGGGCGCCGGGAACTGCACGAGCAGGGTCAAGAGCTTGACCCCCAGGTCGGTGTGCGGCTCCAGCCAGAAGCCATCGACGTCAAGGGCGTATTCGATACGCAGGAACCCGCCGGCCAGAAGCGTGCCGGTGAGCGCCGCCAGGGCCGCCACCACGGCGGGGGCCTGGAACGCGCAGGCGACGGCGCGGGCCGCCGGGAAGGCGTCCAGCATCTCGCCGGCCAGGTAGCGCCGCGTGTCGTTGTGCCGCTCGCGCTGGCCCCAGTCCCCGCCAGCCGGCGACGGCTCCAGCGGCAGGCGCGCGAGCTCCTCGGCGGTGGTCTGCGGCAGCACGTCGGCAAGCCGCCAGTGCGCGAAGGGGCGCGAGCGCCTTTCCGCTGTGCGTGCGCTGCGGACGATCGCGTCCGGCGCCTGCGGCTCGGAGGCGCGCAGGCCGTCGCGGGTCCGTTCGAGCGCAAGCGTCATGGCGTCCTCCGGGCGCCCCACGGCGGCGGGTCTACCGCCCCTCGGCGCTGGATGCTTTCACCTATGAGACGTCAGCGGTCGTGGACGTCCTCACGCACGCGCACGATCAGCGACTGGCTGGCGCTGGCCATCAGTTCGCCGTCGCGGGCGTAGAGCGACATGGCGCCGTGGGCGAAGCCGCCGTGCACGCCCATGATGCGGATCTCGCACAGCACCCAGTCGGTGGGCACGATCCGGCGGATGCGCAGGGTGTTGTCCAGGCTGTTGCCGCCGGCGTTCTTGCCCAGGGCGTTGCCCACGCCCTGGGGCACGAAGTCGGCCATGATCGCCAGCATCGAGGAGTCGATGGCGAAGTCCTCGCGCGGCCGGGCCCACATCAGGGTGCGGCCGTCGGCCTGCGGATGGCCTTCGCGGTCGCGGCCGTAGCGGCCCTTGACCACCCGCACCTCCATGCGGCTGTGCAGGCCGCTTTCCGCCGCCCGCCAATGCTCCGCGGGCTCGCAATCTTCCGGCGGCGGCGCCTCGGGCATGCGCTCCCACTGCTCGGAGATCGGGCTGGGCCGCTCCCCCAGGGCCGCATTCACGGTGAAGATCTCCTTGTCCTCCACGTGGCCGATCACCCGCGCCTGGGTGTTGTACTTGCCCTCGGCCGGGGTCCAGACGTCGAGGTCGACGATACTGGGCGGCCGCGCGTAGGAGAGGTACTGCGCCGTGGCCCAGATCAGCGGCCGGCCGCAGGTGCGCTCCATGGCCGCGACCGCCGAGGCCATGCCGACGCCGCCGAACATGAAGGGATTGCCTGGCGGCCCGACGCAGACCGACGGCTCCACCGGCATGTACCAGCGGTGTGGGTTGTGCGTGGCGCGCAGGTCGAAGAACAGCTTGTCCATGGGCTCTGAAAGCGCGTCGCGGGCGGCGGCGCAAGCGCTTCGCTGTCGAGTGCATTTTCGGTCCGCACACGCGCGGCGGGAAGTCGCACACCGCCCCCTAACCATGAACCTTAAGCCTGAAGTGACAGGCGCCGTTTACGATGTTCCGCACCATGATCGGCCAGAACCTCAGCCTGCCTGGCGTCGCCGCCCTGCCCCGCGCGTTCTACGCGCCGGTGGGCCTGGCGCTGGGCGCGGTGGTCCTGGGCCTGTCGCTGACTCCGGTGGCGACGCTATTCCTGGCCCGGCTGTTCCTGTTCTACGTCGCGACGGCGGCGGCCTATGCTCTCATGCCGCTGGTGCGGCGTGGCGACGTACCCCTGGTGGCGGCCTGGGTCGTGCTCCTCAGCGAGCTTGCGCCTTGCATCGGCGGCCAGTTGATCTCGCCGACCAATGTCACGGCCGACGCCCTGGGCGTGGCCATGGCCGCAGGCCCCATCTACATCGCGCGCCTGCGCCAGGTGATGCAGGGCGACATCCGTCCCGCCGGCCGCCGCGCGTCCGAGCGCTGAGCGCCGGCCCTCAGGCCTCGAACAGGCGCTCGTAGCGCTGGCGCAGCAGGTTCTTCTGCACCTTGCCCATGGCGTTGCGCGGCAGCTCGTCCACGAAGACGATCCGCTTGGGCGCCTTGTAGGCGGCCAGCTGGCGCCGGGCCTCGGCGATCATGGCGGCCTCGTCGCCTTGGCCCTGCACCACCGCCACCACGCCCTCGCCGAAGTCCGGGTGGGGACAGCCGATCACCGCGCTCTCGGTGACGCCGGGCAGCTCGTCCAGCACCAGCTCCACCTCCTTGGGATAGACGTTGTAGCCGCCGGAGATGATGAGGTCCTTGGCCCGCCCGGAGATCCAGACCCGGCCGTCCGGGTCGCGCCGGCCGACGTCGCCGGTGATGAAGAAGCCGTCGGCGGTGAACTCCTCCGCGGTCTTGTCCGGCATGCGCCAGTAGCCGGAGAAGACGCTGGGCCCGCGGATCTCGATCACCCCGGTGTCGGCCCCGCCCCCAATGCGCAGCTCCACCCCCGGCAGCGGATAGCCGACCGAGCCCGCCAGGCGCTCGCCCGCCAGCGGGTTGCTGGTGATGATCACCGCCTCGCTCATGCCGTAGCGCTCCAGGATCCGCTGACCGGTCCGCGCCTCGAACTCCGCGAAGGTGGACGGCAGCAGCGGGGCCGAGCCGCAGATGAAGACGCGCACCCCCACCGCCCGTTCGCGGGTGAACTCCGGATTGCCCAGCAGCCGCGTGTAGAAGGTCGGCACCCCCATCATCACCGTGGCCCGCTCCAGCCCTTTCAGCACCTCCGCGTCGGTGAACTTGGGCAGCCACACCATCGGGCAGCCGGAGAGCAGGGCGCAGTGCAGGGCCACGAACAGGCCATGGACGTGGAAGATCGGCAGGGCGTGCAGCAGCACGTCGTCGGGCGTGAACCCCCAGGCCTGGTGCAGGGCCAGGGCGTTGGCCGCCAGGGCGCCGTGGCTGAGCATGGCGCCCTTGGAGCGGCCGGTGGTGCCGGAGGTGTAGATCAGCGAGGCCAGGTCGTCGGCGGCGCGGGGGACTGCGGTCGCCAGCGGCGGATGCGCCCGAGCCTCGGCGACCCAGGCCGGCGGGTCGGTGACGAAGACGGCGGGCTCGGCGTCGCCCAGGAAGTAGTCCACCTCGGCCTGGGTATAGGCGCTGTTGAGCGGCAGGTAGACAGCACCGGCCTTAAGCACGCCCAGATAGGCCATGATCGTCTCGGCGCTCTTCTCGGCCTGCAGCGCCACGCGGTCGCCGGGCTGCACGCCCTCGGCCGCAAGCCGTCCCGCCACGTGCGCCGCGCCGGCTTCGAGCTCGCCGTAGCTGATCGCGCGCCCGTCGCTCAACAGGAAGCACGGCCGGGATCGGTCGGTCGGAAAGCGGCTGGCCAGCAGCTCGTAGAGGTTCTCGGACATCTTCCCTCCCTTAATGGGGAGGGACAGGCCGCGAAAGCGGCCAGGGTGGGGAAGCCTGGTTCAGGCGACGCCGCGTCCTCTCGGCCCGCACTTCCCCTCGCCCTTCCCCACCCTGCTCGCTTCCGCGAGCGGTCCCTCCCCATTAAGGGAGGGATATGACGCCCGATGACGCCCTCGCCCGCATCCGCCGCTACGACGGCCGCCTGAAGGCCTTCGTGCAGGTCTTCGACCCGCCCCTCGCCGGCGAGACGGCCGATGGGCCGACGGTGGCGGTGAAGGACCTCATCGACGTGGCGGGCGTGCCCACGGGCGGCGGCGCCCGGGTGCCGCTGGCCGAGCGGCCGGAGCATCACGCCCGGGTGGTCGAGCGCCTGCTGATGGCCGGCTGCAGCATCGTCGGCAAGACCCACACCGTCGAGCTGGCCTATGGCGGCTGGGGCACCAACCGCGCGGTGGGCGCGCCCTGGAACCCCTGGGACGCCAAGGTCCATCGCGCGCCGGGAGGTTCCTCGTCCGGCTCGGCGGTGGCGGTGGCGGCGGGGCTGTGCGACGCGGCCCTGGGCAGCGACACCGGCGGGTCCGTGCGCATCCCGGCCGCGGTCTGCGGGGTGGTGGGCCTGAAGCCCGGCCGTGGCCTGGTGAGCCTGAAGGGCGTGCATCCGCTCAGCCCGTCGCTCGATACCGTGGGCGCGCTCGCCCGCGACGTGGCGACGGCGGCCCGGACGCTGGCGGTGATCTCCGGCCCCGACGGCGAGGCCGCCACGCGCGAGACGTTCGACGCCGAGGACGCGCTGAAGCTCGACGTACGGGGACGGCGGCTGGCCGCCATCCCGCCGGACGCGCTTGGCGAGCTCGATCCGGAGGTGGCGCGGCTCTACCTCGAGGCCCTCGAACGTCTGCGGGGCGCAGGAATGGACGTGGCGCTCGTGCCGCCGCCGCAGGGGCTGGACCAGTCCTTCGCGCCCAACGGCCTGCTGATGGCCGGCGAGGGCTGGCGGATCTGGCGGGCGCGGATCGAGGCGCACGGGCCGGTCATGGACCCCTGGATCGTCCGGCGCTTCGAGGCGGGCCGCGAAGTGAGCGATGAGCGGCTGGCCCGGGCCCACCTGGAGCGCGAGGCCCATCAGCAGGGCTTCCACGCCTGGCTGGCGGACTACGACGGCCTGCTCTCGCCCACCTGCCCGATCCCGGCCCCGCCGATGGACGAGATCGACGAGACCGTCTCGCCGCTCAGCCGGCTGACGCGGGCGGCCAACTACCTGGACCTTCCCGGGATCAGCGTGCCCTGCGGCCTCACCGCGAGCGGCCTTCCGACCGGCCTGCAGATCCTGGGGCGGCCCAGGCAGGAGGCCATGGTGGTGGCCCTGGGCGCGGCCTACGAGCGGGTCTCGGGCTGGAACGGCCGCAGCCCCGACCTCAACGGGTTCGCCGCCTAATCGGAACGCACGGTTCGGGCGCCCGAAGCGCCCAGCGCCAGCCAGGCCGCCAGGGCCCAGGCGCTGCCCAGGCACCAGCCGGCCAGGACGTCACTGGGCCAATGCACCCCGAGGTAGACCCGGCTGAAGCCCACCGCCAGCAGCACCGCCCCGGCCAGGCCATAGGCCAGCGCCTTGGTGCGCCGCCGCGTCTCCAGGCTGGCCACCAGCATGGCCAGGGTGAGGTAAGCCGTGGTGGAGAGCGTCGAGTGACCGCTGGGGAAGCTCGACGAATAGACGTAGACGCCATGCGGCACCAGGTCGGGGCGCGCGCGGTGGTAGAGCACCTTGGTGGCCTCGCTGGAGGCCCAGGCCAGCACCACCGCGCCGACCAGGACGGCGGCGTGCCGGTAGCGCCGGTGGAAGGCGAAGGCCAGGGCCGCAACCACGGTCAGGACGGCGATCAGGGTCGTTCCGCCCAGGGCGGTGATGTCGCGCACCGCCTCCTCGATGCTGCGCGAGCCGATGGGATCGTCCAGGTGACCGGGCGTGCGAAGCAGCAGGATCAGGCGGCGGTCGAAGATCCCGGTCTCGCCCTCGGCCACCTCGCCGCCGAGCTTCAGGAAGGCCCAGAGCGCGCCGGCGGCCAGGATCAGCCCCACCAGCACCCGGCCTTCGAACCGGCGCAGATGCCGCCAGCCGCGGCGCAGGGGTTCGGGCGTTTCGGACACGCGCGCAGGTTAGGCGGAAGGGTCCCGCATCGCTAGGCCGCCAGGTCGACTCCCGCGCTCTCCAGCATGGTGTGGACCTCGGCCAGCGCCGCGGCCTGGGTGGGATGGGAGCCGTCGGCCACCGTCACGCCGTCCTCGTCGTAGATGCGCCAGCGCCAGCCGTCCTCAGCCTGCGCAAGGGAATAGGCGAACGATCGGGGTTCCGACATACCGCATCCTCCAGTCACCCGGACTGATCCAACGCCGAGTAGAGGCCGAAGGTTTCGCGCTGCACAATAGATTTCCCGCAGTGGCGAAATAGACGGGCCAGAGTGGTCGTTTGGCGGGCGCCGTCAGGGGCGGTCCAGCAGCTCCCGGCCCGCGTCGCGCACATTGGCGCAGCCGGTGAGGATCATCGCCACGGCCAGTTCGGCGCGCAGGATGTCGAGCATGCGCGCCACCCCGGCCTGGCCGTCCGCGCCGAGCGCCCAGGCCCAGGCGCGGCCGACGAAACAGGCCTTGGCCCCCAGCGCCAGCGCCTTCAGCACGTCGAGGCCGGAGCGGACGCCGCCGTCCATATAGACCTCCAGGTCGCCGCCTACCGCATCGGCGATCCGCGGCAGGGCCGCCACCGCGGACAGCACGCCATCCAGTTGCCGCCCCCCATGGTTGGACACCACCAGCCCCTGGGCCCCCGCGCGGACCGCATCGCGCGCGTCGTCCACGTCGAGGACGCCCTTGACCACGATCGGCCCGTCCCAGCTCTCGCGCACCCAGTCCAGGTCCTTCCAGGTGACCGAGCGGTCGAAGTTCTGGGCGATCCAGGAGAGGAAGTCGGTGACGCGACGACCCGAGGTCGCCGCCGCCTGCACCGAGCCCAGGGTGTGCGGCCGGCCGTTCAGGGCCACGTCCCAGGTCCAGGCCGGGTGGGCGATCCCGTCCTTCAGCTGGGTCAGCATCTGCTGCAGCGGCGTGCCCCCGGTGAAGCCGGAGCGGACGTCGCGGTAGCGCGCGCCGGGCAGTGGCAGGTCCACGGTGAACACCAGCACCGGCGAGCCCGCCGCCTTGGCGCGGGCCAGCAGCTCGCGCATGTAGCCACGGTCCTTCAGCATGTAGAGCTGGAACCAGGGCGCGGTCCCGGTGGCCGCCACCTCCTCGATCGAGCAGACGCTCACTGTGGAGAGGCAGAACGGGACACCGGCGCCCGCGGCGGCGCGGATCGCCTGGGTCTCCCCGCGGCGGGCGTACATGCCGGCCATGCCCACGGGGGCCAGGCCCACCGGCAACTTCAGGGTCTGGCCCAGGGTCTGGACGCTCATGTCCAGCTTGGTCATGTCGCGCATCACCCGCTGGCGCAGGGCGATCGCCTCCAGGTCGGCGACGTTCCGCTTCAGCGTCACCTCGGCGTAGGAACCGCCGTCGATATATTCGAAGAAGATGTTGGGCAGCCGCCGGCGCGCCAGCTCGCGAAAGTCCGAAATCGAAGCCGCGCGCATGCCCTTAGCCCTCCCGCCCGCAGGGTTGTGGAGCGCGCTGCGGGTGGGCGCAAGCGTCAGGCGGTGGCGGCCTCCGACGCCGGCGCGGCCGCCGGCGGGCGCGGGCCCATGACGATCCAGACCTGGTGGCCGTGGGCGACGAGGCGGCCCTCGGCGGTGAAGAGCGCCACCCCGGCGGTCTCCTTGCGGCCCTCGCGCGCCAGCGGCCAGGCCAGCACGATGTGCGGCTCGCCGGCCTTCACCGGCGCCACCACCTCCCCGGTCATGGTGCCAAGCAGCGCACCATGGCGGCCCTCCTTCTCCACCCAGGCGAAGAAGCCCGGGCAGTCCAGCGCCGCCCAGACCACGCCCGGGCCGACGGTCCCGTCCTCGCCGGCGAAGGCCGCGTGCGGGGTCCAGGGACAGGCCACAACGCCAGGCGCGGCGCCCTCAAGCTGGCCCGGGAAGACGCGCAGGCCGTCGCCGTCGGCGCGGTCCGGGCCGCAGGTGAAGCAGATCGGGTGGATGCGCTGGGCCAGGCCTGCATGGCGGCTCGCCGCGGCGCGGGCGGCCTCCAGCGTCGGCGGGACCGGCGGCTGCGGCAACGGCTGGCTGGCCGGCGTGGCCTGGCCGATCAGCACGCCCTGGGCGCCCAGCAGCACCTGGCCGCCATCGCGGGCTTCCAGGCTGAGGGCCTGGTCCAGTGGGATCGGCGCCCGCAGCACCGCGGTCGCGGGGCCGGCGATGTCCTCGGAGAGAAGGCCGCACACATAGCCGCCATTGCCGGAATTCGGCGGACCGCAGAATTGGCGGCCGATCACGATCTCGCTCAAAATCGAAAGCCCACGCGCAAATGGAACGAATGAATGGGGCAGCGTTGCCACGGCGCCGTTGCGACAGGAAAGCCAAAAACCGCCATGACGGCGTTGGACGCGGTGAAGGGTCGCGCTAAAGGCAGTCTGAACGCCGCCCCGCGCGGCTTCCTATTCGACGGAGAGACTTGGTGAGCGAGCGGATCGAGCGACCCTGGGCCCTGATGCGTCACCACGCGGGCTGGGCCGATGTCTTCCACATCGAGAGCGAGACCGCCGATTCGATCACCGGCTTCTATCCCGACCGCGAGACGGTGGGGCCGCCGGTGAACTATTCCACCCGCGCGGTGCTGGCGCGCTTCACCACCCTGGAAGCCGCCCGCGACGCCCGCGAGGGCGCGGTGGCCGAGTGGCGCAAGCACGACGCCGGGGTGCGCGAGGCGGAGACCAAACTGCGCGACGCCGAAAAGGCCCGCGAGGACGCCTGGCTCAACTGCCTGCGCGACGCGGCGAACCGCTCCTAAGCGCTAGAGCTTCAGGCCCTTCGAGACGAACCAGGCGGCCGCCGCGGCCAGCGCCACGCCCAGGGCTAACCGCCACCGGGGCGTGGCCGGATAGCCGGGATCGCGGGCGAACGTCCGCCGCCCGGTGATCATCGGCCCGACCAGGTCGGTGCGCTTCCAGACGAGGTAGAACAGCACCGCGGCCACGTGCAGGGCGATCAGCGCCTCCAGGGCCGTGAACGCCTGCTCGTGCAGCTCCGCCAGCCGCCGCCCGGTCTCGAAGCTGACGCGGTCGCTCAGCGGACCCGACTCGATCCCGTCCACGTCCACCGCGAAGAGCCCGGTGACGGTCTGGAGTGCGAGCGCGACCAGGATCGCCAGGATGCTGAGCGCGCCCAGCGGATTGTGGCCCGGCGTGCCGGACGGCGTGCGCCTCGGCACGGTGGCGAGGTAGGCCAAGGTCGCGCGCGGCCCCTTCACGAAGCTGGCAAACCGCGCGGCGCCGGCCCCGGCGAACCCCCAGTAGACGCGGAAGATCACCAGGCCCAGGACCGCGTAGCCAGCCCAGCGGTGCCAGTCGAGGTGGTCCTTGCGCGACCACCAGGCGAAGGCGATCAGCCCGACCAGCAGCCAGTGGACCAGGCGGATCGGCGCGTCCCAGAGGCGGACGCGCACACCGGCCGCGGCGCCGAGGTCACCCCGCGCCACGCCTCAGCTCTTCTCCTGGCGGTACTTGTCGTGGCAGCCCTTGCAGGCGCCGCCGGTGGGCCGCAGCTGGGCCTTCACCGCGGCGAGGTCGCCGGACAGCGCGGCCTGGTTCAGCTTCGCGGTCTCGTCCTTCAGCTTGGCGGCGGCGGCGCCGAAGCCGGCCGCGTCGCTCCAGACATCGGGTTTGGCGAGGCTCTTCGGCCGCGCCTCGACCCCGCTGCCCTTCGGGAACCAGGTCGGCAGGGCGGCGCCCAGGCTGGCGATGATCTTGGTGTCGGCGGCGACCGCGGCCTTGTCCGGCGCGTCCTTCTTCATCTCCTCGTTCAGCGCCTTGAAGGTCTTGCCCAGCTCTTCGAAGTGCTCGTGGCGTGCGTAGGCGGCCTTGGTGGCGGCATTGGCGTTCTTGGGCATGGGATCGTCGTCCCGGGCCAGGGCGCCGCCGGCGGTCACCACCGCGCCCAGTCCCATGAGCGCGGCCAGGGCCGCACCTCTCCATCCCATGCCCGTCATGCCGCTTCGCCTTCCCGATCTTCAAGTGAGGGCGGAGATTGGCGGCGCCCGCGCTGGGCCGTCAACGGTGTGCGGCCGAGACCGTCTTCACCGGGGCGCCTTGGCCTGCGGCTTGGGCGACAAGTGCGCCGCAATTGGCGTCCTTGGCCAAACCGGGGTCCACGAACGGCAGGATCGCGGCCAGTGGCGACAGCAGCGAGCCCAGCGACAGGCCGACGCCGGCCTGGGCGATGGCGGCCCCGGGTTCGACGCCGAAGTGCGGCGCATTGATCGGGCCGGTGACCTTGATCGGCAGCATCACCCGCACCAGCCGGAACTTCTTGTCGTGGCCGCGCACGCGCACGTCCATCTGCTCGTTGGCCAGGTTGATCTCGCCCGAACCGGTGATCAGCACGGGGCCGGTGTCGACCACGATATTGTCGGCGCGCATCACCCCGCCCTGGGTGCGGAAGTCGGCGACGGCGCAGTTCACCGGCGTCATGTCCTTCTTGGACAGCAGGCCCAGCCCCTTGATCACGTTGAGGCCCATGAGCTCGGCCACGCCTTGCCGGATCTGGCCGCCGGGGGCGACGATCACCACCTGGCCGTCGGCGTGGCTCAGGGCCTTGTGCACGCTGTCGCCGGCGCCCTTCAGCTGGGCGCGGCCGACGATGGCGCCGGTGATCGGATGGCCGCCCTGGAAGGTGACCGGGACCAGGTGCTCGATGCGGGCGTTGCTGAGGCGCAGGTCCAGGTCGGTGACCGGGACCGCCTTGCGCGCGTTCAGGCTGACGTGGCCCGCGACGCGGCCCTGCGGCAGCTCCAGCGCCAGGGGGTCGGCCCGCAGCAGGCCGTCGTCCAGCCGCACCCGCACCGAGCCCGCGCTCAGCGCCACCGGCGCGCCGTGGATCGACGTGGCCTTGTAGCTGACGTCGGCGTCCATGGCGCGGATGCGCCTGAAGTCCAGGGTGGCGTCGGGGAAGAAGTGGGTCTGGCCCTTGGGCGCGACCGGTGGCGGCGCGCCTGGCGCGGCGTGCCGCGGCCGGCCGCCGAACAGGGCGCCGAGGTCGGTGAAGTCCAGGCTGCGCGAGCGCAGGTCCGCCTTCAGCAGCGGGCGCACCCGGCCCGTGGTCACCGCAAGATGCCCGGCCAGGTCGCTGGCCCCGACCCGCCCGCCCAGGTCGTCGATCTTCCACAGGTGACCGTCGCGGATCAGCGTGCCCTTGAGGTTGTAGGGCGGCGAGTTGGGGAACGCCAGGCCGGTCAGCGGGAACAGCTGGGCCATGTCCGGCCCTCGCCCGGTCAGGGCCACGGTGAAGCGGCCGAGATCGAACGGCTTGGGCACCTGGCCGTGGGCGGTGATGGTGGTCTGGCCGGCGCGGATGTCCGCGTTGAACGGATAGGGCGTGCTGCGGTCGATGTTCAGCAGCGGCCCGCCGGTGATCTGGGCGCGGAACGGCGCGCCGTTGATGGTGCCCTGCCCGTTCAGCTCGAACCCCTGGCGACGCTGCCAGTACCGCTCATGGGCGTTCAGCACGCCCTGGAAGCGGATGTCGCGCTTGGAGTCGAGGTAGCGCAGGTGGCCCTGGTTGATGATGAAGCTGTGGATCAGCGGCAGCTTGGTGGGGCCGGTGTCGCGGCCGTCCGAGAAGTCCCAGTTCTTGCGGCCCTTGTTGTCGGCCAGCAGGCTGAAATCGGGACGGTCGAGGCGCACCTGCCGCAGGTCCAGGTGACCCCACAGCAGCGGGACCAGCCGGATGCGGATCGAGAACCGCTGGATGCTGCCCAGCTTGTCCTTGCCCGCCCACGCCGGGTTGGCGATCGATATGCCGTCCACGGTCGCAGTCGGCCGCCAGGACCAGAGGTTGACGTTCAGGTCGCCGCTGATGGTCACCTCGCGGTGGATGCGCGCCGAGGCCATCCGCGCCACGGGGCCGCGGAACCAGTTCCAGTCCCAGACCGCGATCAGCACCGCGACGAGGATGGCGATCAGCGCCAGGATCCCCCCCGTCCAGGCCAGGGCCTTCTTCCGCGGCGGCGTCAGTTCGGGCGGGCGGATGTGCGGATGGGCCAGCCGCTCGCGCAGCGGCCGCCGTGCGCCGGGCCGGGCCTGCGACGGGCTGCGGCGAGGCGCTGGAGTGGGACGCTGGACAGGATCGTGGCTCACGGGGGGCCTCCGGGGAGCCCTTCCAACGCGCAGCGCCCCGGGTCGTTTCGTTGAAAATCGAAGGGTTTAGTGGCTGACGCCGCGGGCGGTCACCGCCGCCAGGGCCGTGGCGAGGATGATCTTCAGGTCGAATCCCAGCGACATCCGCTCCAGATATTCCCGGTCCAGCTTGACCTTCTCCGGGATGGGCAGCTCGTCACGTCCGTTGATCTGGGCCCAGCCGGTGACGCCGGGGCGCAGCCGCTCGACGCCGGCCTCGGTGCGCAAAGCCACCAGGTCGTCCTGGTTGAACAGCGCCGGGCGCGGGCCCACCAGGCTCATGTCGCCCTTGAGCACGCTCCACAGCTGCGGCAGCTCGTCCAGGCTGGAGCGGCGCAGGAACCGGCCCAGGGGCGTGATCCAGCGGTCGGGGTCCGGCAGCAGGTGCGTGGCCACGTCCGGCGTGTCGACCCGCATGGTGCGGAACTTGGGCATGGCGAAGATGCGGTTGCCGCGGCCCACCCGCTGCGACCAGTGGATCGCCGGTCCCGGGCTGTCCAGCCGTATGGCCAGCGCCAGGCCGAGCAGGATTGGCCAGCCCACCAGCAGTCCCGCCAGGGCGACGGCGATGTCCAGGGCCCGCTTCAGCACCCGGCGGTTCTAGCGCCCGCCGGCCGTCGCCGCCAAGCGTCAGACTTCGGCGGCGGGCGGCAGGCCCTTGCGGACCCGCGGCTTGGCAGGCGCTTCGGGCGCGACCGCTTCGACCGGCGCGGCCTCGACCGGCGCCGCCTCGACTGCCGGTTCGGGCGCCGCGTGGGCAGGCAGCAGGGCGACCGGCTCCGGCGGCAGCGGTTCGGCGATCGCCTCAGGCTCGGGCGCCTCAGGCTCGAACGCTTCAGGCGCAGGCGCTTCGACCATCGGTTCGGCAAGCGCCTCGAGGGTTTCCTCGGCGGGTTCGGCGGCGGCTTCGAGCGGCGCGTCGGCCACGAGAGCCTCGGATTCGGCCTCGGCCTCGACGCCAGCTTCAGCGATCACTTCGGGGAGCGGCTCCAGCGTTTCGACCGCGGCTTCGATGGACTCCACAGCCCCTTCGACCATCGGCGTGAAGCCGGCGCCGAACAGGGCCTCCAGGTTCACCGGCCGCGCCCAGCGCGTCATCCACCAGAAGGCGACCCCGCCCGCGGCCGCCGCGCCGAAGTAGCCCCAGAGGGGCGAGGCGACGCCCATAAGCAGCTGCGGGCTCACCCGCGGTTCAGGCCGTTCGGGGAGGTCGAGATACGTCATGACGGACGCTCCTGGGCGACAAGGATTGTGCAACGCAACATAACATGCCCCCGATCTTCGCAGTTGCGAAATTATTGTGGCGAGAGGCTATGCACCCGCCCGCCGCCCCCGGCGCCCAAAGCTTGCGCGACCCAGCCACAGATCGCGGCAAGCGGCCCCGAAAGGTCCGGCCCGCCCAGCAGCACCAGGGCGCAGCCGTTCATCTTCATCGGGTCCGTCAGGGGCCGCATCCGCGCCTCCGCCACCTGCATCGGGGCGTTCACGGCGTCCTCCAGGTCCCGCAGGAAGGCGTCGAGGGTCTCCAGGTCCTTGATCGGAAGCCAAACCAGCGCCGCGGCGCGGGGGTTCCGGGCGCGCAGGTCAGCCAGGGTCTCCACGATGCGGTCGTAGTCATCGGGCTGCTCGAACGGCGGGTCGATCACAGCCAGGACGCGGCCCGTGGCCGGCGCCTCGGCGACCGCCGCCTCATAGCCGTCCGCGCAGAGCGTGCGCACGTTCGGCCGGCCCCGCAGCACGGCATGGAGCGCGGCGTGCTCGTCGGGGCGCAGCTCGCAGGCCAGATAGCGGTCCTGGGGTCGCAGGGCCTGGGCGATCAGCCAGGGCGAACCCGGATAGCGCGCCAGCGCCTTGCCGCCGTTCAGCGCCCGCACCGCCCGCTTCAACGGCTCGAACACGGCCGGCGCGTCGCGCACCGCCATCAACCGCGCGATCCCGGCCTCGGCCTCGCCGGAGGCCTTGGCCTCGGGCCCGGCCAGGTCATAGACGCCGCGTCCGGCGTGGCTGTCGATCACGGCCAGGGGAGCGCCATCACCCGTCAGCGCCTCCAGCAGGACCAGGAGCGCAGCGTGCTTCACCAGATCGGCGAAGTTTCCGGCGTGGAAGGCGTGGCGGTAGTTCAAGCTCGGGCTCCGTCGGCCAGGAACCCGGCACCGCTTACCACGTTGCCGCCGGGCCTGAAGAGGGGTCCGGATGCCGAAAGACAGCCATGGCGAGGGGCGCGACACCCCGGTCCCCGACGGCCTGCGCTATGTGAGCGACCACGACCCGGGGATCCGGCGGCGGCCCGCGCGCGGGCACGGCTTCAACTATGTCCATCCCGACGGCTCACCGGTCACCGACACCGCGACCCTGGACCGGATCCGCGCCCTGGCCATCCCGCCGGCCTGGACCGATGTCTGGATCTGCCCCCAGGCCAACGGCCACATCCAGGCCGTGGGCCGCGACCAGAAGGGCCGCAAGCAGTACCGCTATCACGCCCGCTGGCGCGAGACCCGGGACCTGGCCAAGTACGACCGGCTGATCGCCTTCGGGCGCGCCTTGCCCCGCCTGCGCCGGCGGGTCGACGAGGACCTCTCGCGCCGGGGCCTGCCACGGGAAAAGGTGTTGGCGGCGGTGATCCAGGTGATGGAGCGCACCCTGATCCGCGTGGGCAACGAGGAATACGCCAAGCAGAACAAGAGCTTTGGCCTCACCACCTTCCGCGATCGCCACGCCAAGGTCGGCGGCGGCCATGCGGTGTTCGAGTTCCGCGGCAAGAGCGGCAAGGTGCATCGCACCGGCTTCAACGACCGGCGCCTGGCGCGGGTGGTCAAGGCCTGCCAGGACCTGCCGGGCCAGCGGCTCTTCCAGTACGTGGACGAGGACGGCCACCAGCACGCCGTCGAATCCGCCGACGTCAACGCCTACATCCGCGAGACCCTGGGCGAGGACTTCTCGGCCAAGGACTTCCGCACCTGGGCCGGCACGGTGGCGGCGGCGCGCGCCCTGATCCTGGCCGGCCCCTGCGCGGGCGCGGCGGAGGGCAAGCGTACGATCGCCACCTGCGTGAAGGCGGTGGCGGGCCTCTTGGGCAACACCGCGGCCGTGGCCCGCAGCGCCTACATCCACCCCGCCATCCTGGAGGCCTATGCCAACGGCGCCCTGGACCTGAGGCCGGGCAAGGAGGACCGGGCGCTGGAGCTGGCGGTGCTGCGGTTCCTGGAGGCGGCGCGCGACGCGGCGGCCCAGGCGCCGGCCTGACGCGACGACAGCCTCGCCGGGTTCCGAGACCGCCGCTATGGTGATCGCCGATAAGGCGCGGCCAACGCGCTTTCGGAGGATCCCATGTTCGGCCCGCGCCTGCGCTTCGGCGCCTTCATCGCGCCCTTCCACCCGGTGGATGAGAACCCCACCCTGGCCATCCAGCGCGACCTGGAGCTGGTCCAGCACATGGACAACCTCGGCTACGAGGAGGCCTGGATCGGCGAGCACCACTCCGCCGGCTACGAGCTGATCGCCAGCCCCGAGGTGTTCATCGCCGCCGCCGCCGAGCGGACCAAGCACATCCGGCTGGGCACGGGCGTCGCCTCCCTGCCCTACCACCATCCCATGATGCTGGCCGACCGCATCAACCAGCTGGACCACATGACCCGCGGGCGGGTGATGTTCGGCGCCGGGCCAGGCGCGCTGGTCTCGGACGCTATGATGATGGGCATCCCGCCCCAGGCGCAGCGCGATCGCATGGACGAGGCCCTGGGCGTCCTCGTCCGGCTGATGCGCGGCGAGGAGGTCACCCACAAGTCAGACTGGTTCGAACTGCGCCAGGCGCGCCTGCAGATGACACCGTACTCGCGCCCGTCGGTGGAGATGTCGGTGGCCAGCCAGGTGTCGCCCACGGGCGCCCGCGCCGCCGGCCGCCATGGCCTGGGCCTGCTCTCCATCGGCGCGACCAGCCAGGCCGGCTTCAACGCCCTGGCCTCCAACTGGCACATCGCCACCGAGCAGGCGGCCGAGCACGGCCAGACCATGGACCGCTCCAAGTGGCGGCTGGTCGGGCCGATGCACATCGCCGAGACGCGCGAACAGGCCTTCGAGGACGTGAAGTTCGGTCTGGAGAAGTGGGTCTACTACTTCCGCGAGATCGCCAACCTGCCGATCGTGCCCGAGGGGCCCGATCCGGTGAAGGCCATGGTCGACACCGGCCTCGCCGTCATCGGCACGCCCGAGGACGCGGTAAAGCGCATCCAGCAGCTGGTGGACGAGAGCGGCGGGTTCGGCGCGTTCCTCTTGATGGACCACAACTGGGCGCCGTGGGCCCAGAAGAAGCGGAGCTACGAACTGATCGCCCGCTACGTCGCCCCGCACTTCCAGGCCCTGAACCCCAACCGCGAGGCGTCCATGGCCTGGGTGGGCTCCAACAAGGCCGAGTTCACGGGCCAAGTGATGGCGGCCATGGGCGCGCGCATCGCCCAGCACATCGCCGAGAAGGGCGCCGGCGACATCCGCCCCGAGTTCGCGGCCATGCTGGGCGGCGCCGCGGCGACGCCCGACAAGGCGGCCGAGTAGCCGTGGACCTCGCGGCCTATTTCGCGCGGATCGGGTTCGAGGGCGAGGCCCGGCCCGACCTTCAGACGCTGAAGGCCCTGCACCGGGCCCACGCGCTGGCCATCCCCTACGAGAACTTCGACGTCCAGCTGGGGCGGTCACTCACCCCGGACCCGCAGGCGGCGTTCGACAAGATCGTCCGGCGCGGGCGCGGCGGCTGGTGCTACGAGATGAACGGCCTCCTGGGCCTGGCGCTCTCGGCGATCGGCTTCAAGGTCACGCGCCTGGCCGGCGCGGCGGTGCGCGGGATCATGGGCGAGGAGGCCGTCGGCAACCACCTGGTGCTGCTGGTCGACCTGAACGGGGCGCCCTGGATCGCCGACGTGGGCTTCGGCGACGGACCGCGCGATCCGTTCCCCTTGCGCGAAGGCCCGATCGTCTCCGGCGGGTTCGCCTATGGCCTGCAGCGGCTGGATGCGGACTGGTGGCGGGTGAACAACCATCCGGACGGCGGCGCGCCGCACTTCGACTTCCGCCTCGAGCCAGCCGATCCGGCGCTGCTGGCGGCCAAGTGCCTGGAGCTGCAGACCTCGCCGGCCTCGCCCTTCGTGCAGAACGCCATCGCCCAGCGGCATGTGGCCGGCGAGATCCGCATGCTGCGTGGGCGCGTCTTCCGGCGGGTGTCGCCGGGCCTCAAGACCGAGAGCCTGATCGCCAGCGCCGACGAGCTGGTGGCCCTGCTGCACCGGGAGTTCGCCCTGGACCTGCCGCAGGCCGCGACCCTCTGGCCGCAGATCTGCGCACGGCACGAGGCGGTGTTCGCCGCGCCTGCGAGCTGAGACTCAGCGGCGGTAGCTGAAGCCGACGCGGACGGTCCGCGGCTCGGAGTAGCTGTCCACGAAGTCCGCGGTCTTGCCTGTGGAGACCCTGGCGTCGGCCACGTTGTCGACCGCCAGATAGACCTCCTCGTGCGCAGCCAGCTTCCAGGCGGCGCGCATGTCGAGCAGGGCCCCCGGCGGCAGGCGGCGGACGTTCTGGTCGTCGTCGTACTGGGTCCCGACATAGCGCGCGGCGCCGCTGACGGTGAGCTTGGCCAGCGGCCGCCAATCGAGGCCAGTCGTCGCCGTGAACTGCGGCGTCTGCGCTGGGCGCAGACCGGTCAGCTGGCGCGCGCTGGAGCCGCCGTGGACGCGGGCGTGGGTGTAGGCGAAGGCGGCGCGCCAGCTGAGGCTCGCCGCCACCTCGCCCGAGGCGTCGCCCTCCAGGCCCCAGGCCTTCACCCGGCCGGCGTTCTGGCGCTGGCGCAGGGCGCCGCCCGCCGGAATGAAGCCGGCGATGGGGAAGGTTCCCGGTCCCACGCCCAGGGTGACGTTGGTCACCGGGTCCTTGAGCTCATTGTAGAAGGCCGTGGCGCTCCAATGCACGGGCCCGTCGCCGCCCAGCCCCCCTTCGACGCCATACAGCTTCTCGGGCTTCAGCAGCGGATTGGCCTCGGTCACGTCGTTGCCCACCCGGAAGGGGCGGTGCAGCTCGTTCAGCGTCGGCGCCCGGAAGCTGGCGTAGGCGGCGCCCCGCAGCCACAGGTCGGGGCTCAGGCTATAGCGCAGGCCGAGCCGGCCCGTGGGCACGGTCCCTGAGTCGTCTGCGGCGGAACTGTTCAGGGTCGTGGCGCCCGTCGCCAGCACGAACTCGTGGCGCTGGGCGTCGCTGGAGGTCCAGTGGTCCAGGCGCACGCCGCCGGTGACGATCCAGGGATCGGCGTCGTAGGCGCTCTCCAGATAGGCGCCGCCGACGAAGGTGCGCCCGCCGGCGTCGCGGCCCATGGTGTAGGCGCCGTTGACCACCCGGAACTGCTCGTGGTCCGTGCCGTGGGCCCAGCGGGCGTCGGCGCCCAGCTCCCAGGACGCCCCGCCCCACCGGCCCTGGACGGCGGCGTTGACGCCATAGCCGTGCGCGGGCGTGGAGAACTCGTTGTTGGCCGGCGTCGTGGTCGCGCGGCTCGGCGCCACCGCGACGGAGGTGTTGGCAAGGTCGCTCTGGCGGGCCCAGGCCTGCAGCCGCCAGCCGCCGACGCCCTGGCCATCGCCGGCCGGACGCGCCAGGGTCAGGGTCTCGGCGTTGCCGGTGGCGCGCGAGCGGGCGCCGACCAGGCCGGCGCCGCGCCGCTCCTCGAACACCTCCGCCCGGGCGGCGGCTTCGACGCCGTCGAAGCTGTGCTGGACCCGCACGGCGGCATTGGCGTCCTCCAGATCCAGGGGCCGGTCGGCCGCCCCGGCGATGCGGCCGCGCACCGGGGTGTAGCCATCCGTGGTTTCGGCGGCCGCGGTGATCACCACGTCCCGCGTCCCGCCGGAGACGGCCCCCCGCAGGCTGCCGCGTTCGCCGCCGGAGACGTCGAAGGCGGAGAGGCCTTCGCGCGCGTCCCGTTCGCGCAGGGCGATGACGCCGGTCAGCGCGCCGGCGCCGTAGGGGCCTGTGCCCGAGCCGCGGACGATGGTCGCCCCCTCCAGGCCCTCTGGCGGCAGCGCCGACCAGATCACCCAGCCGCCGAACGGGTCGTTGACGGGCGCCCCGTCCAGGGTCACCAGCGCCCGTCCCGCGCCGGAGCCCGCGATGGCGCGCAGCGACACGCCCTGGGTCGTCGGATTGGCGGAGAGCGAAGTCGTGCGGCGGAAGAGCGACACGCCGGGCGCCGTCTCCAGCGCCTGGTCCAGGCGCGGCAGGTCCTTCAGCGTCTGGGGCGCGATCTCGACCGCGCTGAAGGCCGCCTCTCCGCCCAGCGGCGGCAGTCGCGGCGGGTGGACGACCACGACTTCGACCTCGGCCTGTGGCGGCGGCGGCAGTTGCGGCATGCGTCGTATTCCCCTCGGCGTGGCTGCAATAGCCGTCGCCGCGTCCATCGCAAACCCGGGTCCGCCTGACGCTGTGCGGAACATCGTCCCCGACCGGGGGTTCTTCCGCCCGTTCAACAGGAGAACGCCAGGATGCGCCCCATTTTCACACTCGGCGTTGCAGCGCTGTGTCTGGCCGCGACCTCCGCGGCCGCCCAACCCAAGCCGCCGCGGGAGTTCCTGAAGGACGCCCTGCAGGGAGACAATTCCGAGATGCGGCTGGGCGACCTCGCCGCCCAGCGCGCCGCCAGCCCCGCCGTACGCGACTTCGGCCGCACGCTGCATGACGACCACGCGCGAGCCCGCGAGGAGGCCCTGCGGGTCGCCCAGCGGGTGGGCGTGCCGGACACCCAGGCGATGGCGCCCGAAGCGCGGCAGGAGGCCCGCAGGCTGGACCGGCTGCGGGGCCGCGCTTTCGACCGCGAGTTCATCCGCTACATGATCCACGACCACCGCAAGGACATCGCCGACTTCCGCAAGGCCTCGCGCCGCGGCGGCCCGGTCGGCGACCTCGCCAGCCGCACCCTGCCCGACCTGCAGCGGCACCTGCAGATGGCCCAACAGCTGGACCGCGGGTAGGCGCCCGCGCCCAGGCCCGCTACCAAGGCGGGATGGGCAAGGTGGCCATCGTCACGGGCGCAGGCAGCGGCATCGGCCGCGCGGTTTCCTGCGCCCTCGCCGCCGCTGGCTGGTCCGTAGTGCTGGCCGGCCGCCGCGCCGAGGCGCTGGACGCCACGGCCAAGGCCGCCGCGCCGCACTCCACCCTGGCCGTCCCCACCGACGTATCGGACCCGGAGTCGGTCGACGCCCTGTTCGCGGCCGCCCAGGCGCGCTTCGGCCGGCTGGACCTCCTGTTCAACAACGCCGGGACCGGCGCCCCGCCCACGCCTATCGAGGACCATTCCCTCGAGGCCTGGCGCCGCGTCGTGGACGTGAACCTGACCGGCGCCTTCCTCTGCACCCGGGCGGCGTTCCGGCTGATGAAGGACCAGGACCCGCGCGGCGGCCGGATCATCAACAACGGCTCCATCAGCGCCCATGCGCCGCGCCCGCGATCCATCGCCTACACCGCCACCAAGCACGCCATCACCGGCCTGACGCGCTCCACATCGCTGGATGGCCGCGCCTATGACATCGCCTGCGGTCAGATCGACATCGGCAATGCGGCCACCGAGATGACCGCGCGCATGGCCAAGGGCGTGCCGCAGGCCGACGGATCGCTGAAGGCCGAGCCGGTCATGGACGTCCAGGCGGTGGCCGACGCGGTGGTCTACATGGCCGGGCTGCCCCCCTCGGCGAACGTGCAGTTCATGACCGTGATGGCCACTCAGATGCCCTTTGTCGGGCGAGGCTGAGCCGCGCGCTGCCAAATCTGCAGGCGCTTAACGGCTCATTTATTGCGCAGTGCAATATGAATTGCTGCACCGCGGTATGTTTACGCTTGCGTCAACGTAAGGATCGCGGAATCGTTAGGGCGCAGGTTGTTCGAGTGCGGAGCGGTAGTCTCCGAAGGCGCCTGCGAGGAACGCCGGAAAGGGGTGTGACAACCCTTTGAACCGGAAGCATTTCATGAACCGTATCCTGATCGCCGCGGCCATCGCCGCCGCCGTCGTCGCCGGCCCCGCCGCCGCGCAATCCGTCCGCGTCCAGGTCGCCGGCAAGTCGCCCGAGCAGGTCCAGGCCGACGTCAACACCGCCGCCCGCAAGGTCTGCCACGCGGCCACCACCGGCGCCACCTTCCCGCTCGAAATGTTCGACGCCTGCCTCAAGGCGACCCTGAAGGACGCCACGTCCCAGCTGACCGGCGCCAGCGTCAAGCTGGCCCAGCGCTAAGCGGACTCAGCCCGCGCCGAACGGGACCGGCGCCGGGGGCTCGACCTCCGGTTCGGCGAAGTTCGGCGCGCGGCTCTCCAGATTGGCGCGCACGGCCTCCACCTGGTTGGCCGAGCCGATCAGCGCCGTCTGCTCGCGGCTCTCCTCCATCAGGATCTCGCGCTGATCGGCCTCCATGGCCAGGTTCAGCAGCCGCTTGCCGGCGCGGATCGCATGCGGATTGCGCCCGGCCACCTCCCGCGCGAAGGCCAGGGCCTCGGCCCGGGGATCGGCGCAGACGCGCGTCGCCATGCCGATGCGCACCGCCTCCTCGCCGTTGAAGATCCGACCGGAGAAGGTGAGCTCCCGGGCCACGTCGTCCCGCACCAGATGGCGCATCAGGGCCACGCCTGCCATGTCGGGCACCAGGCCCCACTTGATCTCCAGCACCGACAGCTTCACGTCCGCGGTCACGAACCGCAGGTCCGGGGCGAGGGCCAGCTGGAAGCCGCCGCCGAACGCCACGCCGTGAACCGCCGCGATCACCGGGACCGGCACCTCGCGCCAGACCATCACTGCGTGCTGGGCGCGGTTCGACCCGCCCGGTGTGCGGTTGCGGGTCACCAGGGCCCCCACCGACCCCTGCCCGCCCGAACGCTCGCCCGAGGCCATGGCCGCGAAGTTGGAGGTGTCGAGCCCGGCGCAGAAGGCGCGGCCCTCGCCCGACAGCACCACCGCCCGCACGCCCGCCTCGCCCTTCAGCCGCTCGCCGGCCTGGATCAGGGCCTCGAACATGGCGTTGTCCAGGGCGTTCATCTTGTCGGCCCGCACCAGGCGCACGTCGGCGACGCCGTCCTGGATGTCGATGCGAACGCGGTCTTCCATAGCGTCTCTCTCTGTTCTTAGCGTCGGGCCAGCACATAGCCGGCGCGCGGGAAATGCACATGCACCACGTCCAGCTCGCCGCACTCGCGGGCCAGGGTGACGCGGTCGCCGGTCAGGGCCACTAGCACGCCTTCCACTGGGTCGCGGCCGTAGTCGTCCGCCTGGACCACGACGTCGTCGCCGCGTTTCAGGCCGGAAGGGTCCTGCGGATCGCAGTCGCAGCTTTCCAGGGGCTCGCAACGCGTGGCGGCCTGCAGGGCCTCCGCCGGCGCCATCTCGCTGCGCTGGCCGTGGCCGATGGCGCGCAGGCGCTCACGCCAGGCCAAGGTGCGCGGCAGGCCGGTCAGCAGGGCCTCCGCCACCTTCGGCGCGGCGGCTCCGGTCCACCAGACATTCATCCAGGCCGCCACGTCCGCCAGTGAGGGGGTCGCCCCGCCCAGGTAGTCCGCCGCCTGCAGCGCCTCTTCCAGCCAGGCCGCATAGGCCCGCCACTGGGCCTTCATGAACGGCGCGGCGGCCTTCATGGCGTGGACGTCGAACGGGCGGCCCGAGAGCTTCTCGCGGTCGGCGATGAATTCCTTCGGCACGGCCCCGCCCAGTTCGGCGAAGATGGCCACCACGCTGGCGTTGAACCACAGCCGGTCGGCCCAGAGGTTCACCGCCCAGTCCGCGCCGCGGACCACCGGCGGCGTGGGATGGCGGCGCTCCAGCTCGGCCAGGATCACCTGGGTGTCGCAGTAGATGTCAGCTCCGATCTGCATCACCGGGATGCGCCGGTAGCCTCCGGTCAGCGGGACCAGCTCGGGCTTGGGCATGATCACCGGCTGGATCACCGAGCGCCAGCTGAGCCCCTTGATCCCGAACATCAGCCGCACCTTCTCCGAGAACGGAGAGGCGTCGTAGTGGTGCAGGATGATCTCCGACGCGCTCATCTAGAGGCTGACCACGCCGGGACCGGTCGGATCGGCGTAGAGGGCGTCCACCAGGGCCTTGCGCGCCTCCAGCGTGGCCCGCTGGTTCACATAGCCCTTGTCGGTGATCTCGCCCGCGTCGATGGACGGCGGCTCGGTCAGGATGACGAACCGCCCGATTCGGCGCGAGGAGCCGCCGGCGGTGGCGTTGAAGGCGGCGATCCGCGCCTTCAGCAGCTCCGCCAGCTTGGCCAGCGGATTGTCGCCTAGGCTCGGCAGGGCGGCCGGCGACGGCCACACCAGGGCCGAGGCGAAGGGCTTGTCCTGGCCGGCGATCACCATGTCGAAGACATAGGGGCTGCAGGCGGCGACGAGGTCGGGGCGCAGCGTGCCGACCGAGACCCAGGTGCCGGAGTCCAGCTTGAAGTCCTCGGTGACCCGGCCGTCGAACACCAGGCCCAGCTCCGGGCGCTCCGGGTCCAGGAAGCGGCAGGCGTCGCCCAGCTTGTAGAACCGCTCCTCGTCGAAGGCGGCCGCGGTTTTTTCGGGATCGTTGTGATAGCCCGTGGTGACCGTGGGGCCCTTGACCCGCACCTCCAGCTTCGAGCCGTTGGGGACAAGCTTCAGGGTGATCCCCGGCAGGGGCAGGCCGATCAGGCCCACCAGCTCGGTGATCCAGTGCACCACTGTGATGCCCTGGGTCTCGGTGGCGCCGTACATGGTGGTGAGCGGGATGCGGTAGCCGGTCTCGGCAATGGCCAGGGCCTGCAGGCGCGCCGAGACGTCGTTGGAGAGGGTGGCGCCGCCATAGCCGCAGTTGCGCAGGTTCCTGAAGAAGCTACGGCGCAGGACCGGGTCGCGTTCCATCGCCTCCACCAGCATCCCGAACGCCACCGGCGCGGAGCCGAAGACCGTCGGCGAGATCTCGTAGAGGTTCTTGATCGTGGTCTCGAACTGCCCCGGGATCGGCTTGCCCTCGTCCAGGTGCAGGGTGGCGCCGGCCCAGAGGGCGCCGTTGAAGCCGATGTTGCCGGCCGAGATGTGGCTCCAGGGCATCCATTCCAGGGCCTGGGGAACGAGCTCGGGATCGGCCGGCTCGTCGCGCAGGCCCTCAGTCCCGGCGATCACGCCGGCGAACATGCCGTGCGTCTGCGGCACGCCCTTGGGCATGCCGGTGGAGCCCGAGGTGAAGAGGTACTTGGCCACCGTCGCGTGAGCCAGCCGCTCCCGGGCGGCGTCGACGGCGGCAGTCGGCAGGGTGGCGGTCAGTTCGGCGAACGGGATCGCGTCCGTCTCCCCGTCCACGATCACGAACCGCAGGGCCGGGTCGAGCGCCTTCAGCGTCTCGAACGCGCGCGCGAACTGCGGGCCCGACTGGGCGAACACCACCCGTGGGCGCACCGTGGCGAAGCAATGCTTCAGCTTGGCGTGGTCGGATGAGATCAGGCTGTAGGCCGGGCTGATGGGCGCGATCGGGACGCCGGCGGTGTAGCAGCCCAGCATCATCAGCCCGTGCTCCACCGAATTGGCGGAGAGCACCATGACGCTGTCGGCGCCGGTCAGCCCCTGGCCGATCAGCCACTGGGCGATGCCGTCGGCGGCGCGCTTGGCCTCGCCATAGGTGACGCCGCGCCAGGGTCCGTGGCCCGGCTCGCGCTGCAGGATGTAGGGGCGGTCGGGGTGCGCGGCCGCCCGCTCCGCCAGCAGGTGGGCGATGGACCGCGGGCCGTCAGCCGGCGGGTGGTTGGAGCGGATGTAGTAGGTCCCGTCGGCGGTGCGCTCGATCGAGACGTCGGGCGCCTTCTGCGGCAGCGGCTTGAACGGCGGCAGCGCGGCGCTGACCACGCCCTGGTCGTCTGCGGGGCTCAAGGCGATCCTCCCGATTATCGTTGTTCAGGAGACCCTATGCCAAAGCGGGCCGCCTGCAACGCCGACGCCACGTAAGGGGTGGGCGCAGCGGCTGCTGCAACCTCAAAGCCATCACCCGAACGCCGGCGCGAAGCGGATGTTGTCGCGCTCCAGACCCTGCAGGACGACGTCCACGCCCCCGGACTTGATCATCCACTCCAGGCGGTGGTCGCGGTATTCGCGCTTGAACAGGCCCTTCTCCACCAGCTCCGCGACATTGGGCAGGCTCGCGCCGGCGTTGAGGGCCGCAATGTCGGCGACGCACGCGGCGACAGACGGACGGGCGTTGGCGCGCGCGAGCCAGTCGCAGAGCCTGGAGCCCGCCGGCGGCGGATGGCCGTGTCCCGCCGAGCCGTTGAGGTAGGGAACCACCGACAGGTCTCCCCAGCCGAAGCGCTCGCCGTTGAACCACTCGCGCGCGCCCAGCTGCTTCTCGAGCCAGCCGTAGAAGCCGTCGGTCTGTCGGCGCGCGGCGGCGGTCAGCGCCTCCGCCGTCTCGCCCTTCGCCCGCCCGAACCAGCGGATCTCCGACAGGCCCCAGTTGATCGCCTCGAAGTGGGTGTCCATCACCTCCTCGAGCATGCGCACCCGCGCCCGCTCGGCGGCCGAGACGGGCCGCATGGCGGGCTCCGGATAGGCGTCGTCGAGGTATTCCAGGATGATGGTGGAATCGAAGACCCGCACGTCGCCGTCCACCAGGGCCGGCACCTCGGCCCGCGGGCTCGCCTCGACGAAGGCGCCCTCAGCGCCCCCCGCCCCGAGGCCGCCGGGCATCGGCGCCTCGAACGCCAGGCCCTTCTCCCGCAGCGAAATCTTGACCTTCTGGGCATAGGGCGAGAGCGGGTGGTCATAGAGCGTGATCGTCACGACTTCAGCGCCTCTTCCAGATCCATCTTCTGCGCCCGCTTGGCGGCCTGGAAGCCCGGCCGGGCCGCGAGCCGCGCCCAATAGGCCTGGATGGCCGGCGAGAAGCGCTCGTCCAGCTTCAACTGGCGCGCCAAGAGCAGCGCGTAACCCACGGAAATATCAGCGACCGTGAACCGCTCGGCGCACAGCCAGTCGCGTCCGTCGGCCAGCGCGCGGTCCACGTGCCGCAGCCGGCTCAGGAACCACTTGGCATAGTCGTCGGCGACCATCTCGGCCTTGCCGGGCTCCAGGCGCCGGTAGCGCAGCACCAGGGTCTGAGGAAACGTCAGGGTCGCCTCGCCGAAGTGCAGCCAGTTGAGCCAGGCCCCGTAGGCCGGATCGTCGAGCGGCACGGCGAGGTCGCTCGGGCCGTGGCGGGTGGCCAGGTACTGCACGATCGCCGCGCTTTCGGTCATGAAGGTCTCGCCGTCCTTCAGGGCCGGGATGGTGCCCAGCGGATTGACCTCCAGATAGGCCGGCTCGCGCACCCGAGGCGGGAACGGCAGCAGGTGGAGCTCGTAAGGGAGCCCCAGCTCCTCCAGCGCCCAGAGCGGCCGAAACGAGCGGGCGTCCGGACAGTGCCAGAGCTCGATCATCGCTAGCCCTCGCGCTTGGCGTAGACGGGCCGGCGCTTCTCCAGGAACGCCTGCACGCCCTCGGCGAAGTCGCCGTCGGCGCTGGCCAGGATCTGGTTGCGGTCCTCCATGGCGATGGCGGCCTCCAGGCCCTGGGCGTCGATGGCGTGGTTCAGCGCCTCCTTGGTCAGCCGCAGGCCCAGCGGGGTGGCGTGCAGCATGTCATCCACAAAGCTCCGAGCCTCGGCCTCCAGCTGTTCGGGCGGCACGATCCGGCTGACCAGGCCCAGCTGGTAGGCCCGCTCTGCTGTGATGAAGCGCCCAGTCAGCATGTACTCGGCGGCCACCGACGCGCCGACCATCCGCGGCAGGAAGTAGCTGACCCCGATGTCGCAGGCCGAGAGCCCGATGCGGATGAAGGCGGCGTTCATCCTGAGGCTCGGCGTCGCCAGCCGCACGTCCGAGGCCAGGGCCAGGGCGAAGCCGCCGCCGGCCGCAGCTCCGTTCACGCAGGCGATGATCGGCTGCGGGCAGCGGCGCATCGCGATGACGATCTCGCTGATCTCGCGCTGGCGGGTGAGCCCCACGCCGATCGAGCGTTCGGCGCCAGCGTTGTCGCCGCGCGCCTTCAGGTCCAGGCCGGCGCAGAAGGCGTTGCCCGCCCCCTGCAGCACCACCACCCGCACGTCGCGCCGCCAGTAGAGGTCGACGAAGAACTCCCGCAGCGCCGTCACCAGCGGCCGGCTGAGGGCGTTCAGCCGCTCGGGCCGGTTCAGGGTGGCCCAGACGACCTCGCCCTCCTGGCGCAGCTCCAGATCCGCCATGCTCAGAGCCCCTTAAGCCAGTCGAGCAGCAGCCCGGTCACCTCGGCCGGCCGCTCCTGCTGGGTCCAGTGGCCGACGCCCGGCAGGACGTGCACGCCGCGCAGGTCGGTGACGTGCTGGCGCATCATGGCGCCGGGGTCGGCGATGCGGCCGAAACCGTTGAAAGCCGGATCGCGGTCGCCGCCGATCAGCAGCGACGGCTGCTCGATCTTGCGGCCCTTGAAGCCCTGCAGCCATTCGAAGTCGCGCTCGTGGTTGCGGTAGCGGTTGATCGGGCCGCGGAAGCCGGAGCGCTCGAACTCGCCCACGTAGTAGTCGAGGTCCGCAGGGGTCAGCCACGCGGGGAACGGGTCGGGGTCGACCATGCCCTCCAAGAGCGTTGCGCCATGCGCCTTCTGCGGCCAGGTCCCGTCGGGCGCGTCGCCGCAGATGCCGTAGTAGAACTTGCGCAGGAAGCCGCGGACGTCGGCCTCGGCCTCCGCTTCGGGCGGCCCCTCGGCCTGGAACCAGGCCTGATAGAAGAAGTGGCCCTTGGAGGTGAAGACCTCGGTGAAGATCTCGGTGAACGGCCGGCTCGGCACGCCGCTGTAAGGCACCGAGAGCCCGGCCACCGCGGAGAAGGTCTGCGGCCGGGTCAGGGCCGAGTTCCAGACGATGGGCGCACCCCAGTCGTGGCCGATCAGGATCGCCGGCGCCTCAGGCTGCAGGGCCGTCGCGACGCCCGCCACGTCGGCCGTGAGGTTCTCCATCGAATAGGCCTCGACCGGATGCGGCTTGTCCGAGCCGCCGTAGCCGCGCACGTCGAGGGCGGCGACCTTGTAGCCGGCCTGGGCGACGGGCCCGATCTGGTGGCGCCAGGAGTACCAGCTCTCCGGAAAGCCGTGGACCATGATCACCAGCGGCCCCTCCCCTTCCACGGCGACGCGCAGCTTCACCTCGCCGGTGTCGATGATCTGGAACTGCGGCATGGGGCCCTCCCGAAAGTGGGCGCATGCTTCTCCCCCCGCCAGCCCGTGGCAAGCCTAACCCGGCGTCAGCGTTGACCTAGGGCCGCGAGACGCGAAGGTTGCGGCGGAGGAGGAGCGCCCATGGCCTCGCTGACCGAGACGAGCGCCGGCTTCGGATGCGTCGACTGCACGCTGCAGGACCACGTCGCCACCGTGACCCTGAACCGGCCCGAGCGGCGCAATGCGCTGAACTACCAGGCCTATGACGAGCTGGAGGCGGCCTTCCGCGCGGCGGCCGCCGATCCGAACGTGCGCTGCGTGATCGTCACCGGCGCCGATCCGGCCTTCTGCTCCGGCGACGACGTCGGCGAGATCATGGCGGGGCCGAAATCGGTGACCCGCCGCGCCGCCGCCCCAACCGTGATCTATCAGGCCACGCCCTCCGCCATCGCCGTGCTGGAGTGCGACAAGCCGGTGATCGCGGCGGTGAACGGCGCGGCGGTGGGCTGGGGCATGGAGCTGGCCCTGTTCGCGGACATCCGCCTGGCCTCGGAGCGCGCGAAGTTCGGAGAGCTGTTCGTCAAGCGCGGCCTGGTCTGCGACGTCGGTGGCTTTTACCGCCTGCCCGCCATCGTCGGCCCGGCCAAGGCGGCCGAACTCCTGTTCACCGGCGACATCTTCGATGCCGCCGAGGCGCTGCGTATCGGGCTGGTCAGTTCGGTGACGGCGCACGACGAGCTCATGCCGCAGGCGCGGGCGCTCGCCGCGCGGATCGCCGCCAATCCGCCGCTGGCCGTGCGCCACCTCAAGGCCGGGCTCAACCGCTTCGCCTATGGCGACCCGCGGGAGATCGGGGCCTGGGCCATCGAGAAGATCCGGCTGCTGATGCAGACGGAGGACCACAAGGAGGGCGTCGCCAGCTTCCTTCAGAAGCGCGCGCCCGTATTCCAGGGACGCTGATGACCGAACATCCCAGATCCATCGCCGGCTCGGTCGTGCTGGTGACCGGCGCAGCCAGCGGCATGGGCCGTGCCACCGCCGAGGTGTTCGCGGCCGAGGGCGCGCACGTGGCCTGTACCGACATCGCCGTGGAGAGCGTGCGCGAGGTGGCGGACGACCTGGTCCACCGCGGCTTCAGCGCCGAGGCCTGGGCCCTGGACGTCGCCGACTCGGCGGCCATCGAGCTGACCGTGGCGGCGGTGGCGGCGCGGTTCGGCGGCCTGGACATCCTGGTGAACAACGCCGGGATCTCGGCCTTCGCGCCGATCGACTCCGCGGACTACGACGCC
Organism: Caulobacterales bacterium; assembly: GCA_019510435.1. GTDB lineage: Bacteria > Pseudomonadota > Alphaproteobacteria > Caulobacterales > Caulobacteraceae > Phenylobacterium. Next base: position 77,127 of record JAEKKJ010000019.1, read on the forward strand.
ATCTGGACCCGGGCCGTCGCCGTGCTGCTCACCGCCCAGCAGCGGCTGGTGCGCGCCGCCCTGCCCCACCTGCGCAAGTCCAAGGCGCCGCGGATCGTCAACATCGCCTCCACCGAGGCCCTGGGCGCCACCAGTCGCGACAGCCCCTATGCGGCGGCCAAGGCCGGCGTCACCGGCCTCACCCGCGCCCTGGCGGTGGAGCTGGGCCCCGAGGGGATCACGGTGAACTGCATCTGCCCGGGGCCGATCCTGACGGGCATGACCGAGGCCATTTCCGAAGCCGACCGGCAGACCTTCGCCAAGCGGCGCACGGCGCTTCGCCGTTATGGCCGGCCCGAGGAGGTGGCGCACATGACCCTCAGCCTCTGCCTGCCGGCGGCCTCCTTCATCACCGGAACGACGATTCCGGTCGACGGCGGGCTGATGGCGCGGAACGCCTGAGCTTCAGCCCTTCGGGCCGAGGCCGAAGATCTTCGGGATGCGGTTGCGCAGGGACTTGGACGAGGCCGCCTTGGCGGGCTTCGCGGGTTCAGTCTTGTCCGCGGCGGGCGCGGCGGTCGGCGTCGCTGGCTCGGTTGGCGCTGCAGGCGCCTGCGCCTGCGCCACCGTCTGCAGGCCCAGGTCGCGGTCGCAGCGCTCGTCACGCTTCGGCGCCTCGAACACCGTGGCCACGGCGACCGGCACAGCGCCGGGCTTGCCGGTGGCGATCACCACATTGAGGTGCCGCCGCAGGGACAGATTGCAGAAGGCCTCACGCGAGGCGAACTCGCCGGATTCCCAGCGGGTCTTGGTGGGGCTGAACAGCTCCTCGCGCTTCTTCACCGCCGCCAGCATGGCCTCACGGATCACCACCGGTTGGCCGCCAGAGATGGTGACGGTGCAGCTCACGGGGTCCTTGCCGCGGCGGATGGCGATGTCGCCCTCCTGGACGTCGCCCACCGGCGCGTGGTCGATCACCGCTGCCAGGCAGGCGCCCGTCGCCGAGCGCGCGTCGTCGGAGGTCTGGCCGCCGGCCTGGGCGTGGGCCGCCACGGCAGGGGCGGCGAGGATCAGGGCCAGGGCAAGTGCGCGCATGGCGCTCCGTTCGCGCAGCATGTGGGCGGGGATAAGGCGGCTCACCCGGTGTTGCGCAGGCCCGAGGCGACCCCCGCCACCGTGAGCTGGATGGCCAGCTTCAGCTGCGGATCGTCGTCGCCGGCGCGGCGGCGGGCCAGCAGCTCCACCTGCAGCTGGTTGAGCGGGTCCACCACCTCGGCGGCCAGGGCCACCGACTCGGCCATCTGCGGATGGTTGTCGAGCAGCGCGGTCCCGCCGCGGATGGCCAGGACCAGTTCGCAGGCGCGGGCGTGCTCGGCGCGGATGGTCTCGAAGATGGCGCGGCCGCCGGGGCCCGGATGCAGGGCCGCGTACTTGGCCGCGATGGCCATGTCGGACTGGGCCAGGGCCACTTCCATGTTGGAGATCAGGGTGGCGAACACCTGGTCGTCGGTGAGCGTCTTCAGGTCGTCCAGGCCGAGGCCGGCCTTGGCCACGCCGCCGGCGAAGCCGTACCAGGCCGGCAGCATGAAGCGCGCCTGCGACCAGCTGAACACCCAGGGGATGGCGCGCAGGTCCTCGATGCGCCGGCTGGCGGTGCGCGAGGCGGGCCGGCTGCCGATGTTGAGCCCGACGATCTCGGAGATCGGGGTCGCGCCCCAGAAGAAGTCCTCGAAGGCCGGGTTGTCGTAGACCAGCTCGCGATAGGCGGCGAAGGAGGCCTTGGAGAGGGTCTCCATCATCTCGGCGCAGCCGTCGTCGCAGGGGACTTCGTCCGGCCGGGCGCTGGCGGTGAGCACGGCCGCGGCCAGGCTCTCCAGGTTGCGCCGGGCCGTCGGCTCGTCGCCGAACCGGCGCGAGATCATCTCCCCCTGCTCGGTCAGGCGCAGGCGGCCCTTCACGGTGCCGGGGGGCTGGGCCAGCACGGCCTGGGCCGCGGGCCCGCCGCCCCGGCCCACCGAGCCGCCGCGGCCGTGGAAGTACCAGAGGTCGTAGCCGTCGCCCCGGGCCTGGGCGGACAGGGTCTGGGCCGCCTTGGCCACATTGTGCCGCGAGGCGACGTAGCCGCCGTCCTTGTTGGAGTCGGAATAGCCGAGCATCACCTCGCGCCAGCCGGGCTCGCCGAACATGGCGGGCGGCAGAGGCAGGGCGAGCCAGGCTTTCAGCAGCTCCGGCCCGTATTCCAGGTCGCCGATGGTCTCGAGCAGCGGCGTGATCCGCACGGCCGAGCGGCCCTTGTCGCCGCCCTGGACCAGGCCCGCCTGTTTCAGCAGCACCAGCGGCTCCAGGATGTCGGAGAGAGTCGCCGTCTTGGAGATGATGTAGGCGCCGAGGGCCTTCTCGCCGTAGAGCCGCACTACCTCGGCCGCCGCCTCCAGCGTGCCCAGCTCCCGGGCCGTCTCCTCGCTGTAGTCCAGGAACGGCGAGCGCAGGGGCCGGTCGTGGCTCAGCTCCTTGGAGAGCACCCGCACCCGCTCGGCCTCGTCCGAGCCCAGGTAGTCGATGTTCACGCCGGCGCGGATGTAGAGCTCGTGGATCATCCGCTCATGCACGTCGGCGTTCTGGCGCAGGTCCAGCGACAGCAGGTGGAAGCCGCAGGCGCGGGCGACCGCGATCAGGGTGCGCAGCCGCGCGCCCACCACCCGCTCGCCCAGGTGCTTGCGGATCGACTGCAGCACGGTCTCCAGGTCGCCCACGAACTCCGCGGCGCTGGCGTAGGGCGCCGAGCGGCTGCCCCAGGTCGTGCCGGTGAGGTGGTCGGTGGTGGCCGAAAGCCGGGCGGCGATCTCCTGCAGCGCCTGGCGATACGGCTCGTCCTGGCGGTGCACGGAGGGGTCCGGCGAGGCCTTGGCCAGGGCCAGCACGCCCTCGCTGGCGGACGCCAGCTCCGAGGTCACCGCCATGTCGAACCAGAGGCGGCGCACCTCGTCGAAATAGTGGTTCAGGATCAGACGCGCCTGCGAGCGCAGCGCCAGCTTCAGGGTCTCGCCGGTGACGCCAGGGTGGCCGTCCCGGTCGCCGCCCAGCCAGGAGCCGAGGGTCAGGGGCGTGGCGGTCTCGAAGCGCTCGCTCCAGCCGTCGTAGATCTCGCTCAGCGCCGGCAGGATGGCGCGGCGCACGATGGCCAGGGAGTTGCGGATCTCGTCGGCCGGGGTGATCCGCTGCGGGCGGTGCATGCGCGCGCGCCACAGCAGCGCGACCTCGCGGAACAGGTCGTCGCGAAGGCGGGCCTCGGCCTTGGGCGGCAGTCGGTGGGTGCGCAGCGACATCAGCCGGCTGATCTCGGCCTCGCGCTCCACGACAGCGCGGCGGCGCACCTCGGTGGGGTGGGCCGTAAGCACGGGCGCCACGGCCATCTTCGGCACCAGGCGGTCGGCGACGCGCGGCCCCAGCCGGTCGGCCGCCTCGGCCAGGGTGTGAGGGATCTCGCCGGGCTCGGCCTCGGCCTCGATCTGCCGCCGGCGGCCGGCGACGTCCTCGCCCAGGTTGGACAGCATCGAGGCGCAGGCGAAGGCCCGCGCGAGATAGACCGCCTGGTCGGAGCGCAGCTTGGAGAACAGCGCCTCCAGCGCCTCCTCGTCGTCCTGGCGCGCCACCGCCTGGGCCCGCTTGACCAGGGCGGCGGAGTCCTCGCCGTCCAGGTAGCGGATCACCTCGTCCAGCAGGTCCTCGAGGTAGCGGACCGCCTCGCCGGCGCCGCGCATCACGGGAGCAGGCACGGCGCTGTCCATCACCCGCCCGCCCGGATGGACTTGATCAGCTGAACGGTCTGGCGCACCCGCGCTTCGATGCCGGCGTAGTCCTTGGCTGCGAGCAGGTCCTTGGTGATCAGGTCCGAACCGATGCCGCAGGCGACGATGCCGGACTTGAACCAGGGCCGCAGCGAGCCCTCGTTGGCCTCGACCCCGCCGGTCGGCATGATCTTGCTCCAGGGCATCGGGCCCAGCACGCCCTTCACGAACTCCGGCCCGCCCACCGAACCGCCCGGGAACAGCTTGACGATCTCCACGCCCAGCTCCTGGGCCTCGCTGATCTCGCGCACCGTGCCGCAGCCGGGGTGGTAGGGGATCATGCGGCGGTTGCAGACCCGGGCGACCTCGGGGTTCATCATGGGGCCAACCACGAAGTTCGCGCCATTGGCCAGAAAGATGCCGGCGGTCGGCGCGTCCACGATCGAGCCCACGCCCATGATCACGCTGGGATCGGCCTTGGCGAAGTGGCGCGTGACGTCCAGGAACACGTGGCTGGCGAAGTCGCCGCGGTTGGTGAACTCTACGGCCTTGGCGCCGCCGTTGGCGCAGGCCTGGATCACCTGGACGCAGACCTCCACGTCGGGGTGGTAAAAGATCGGCACCACGCCCTGTTCGGCCATGGCGGTAAGCGTCGAAAGCCGGTCACGAGCCATGCGCGCGGATCCTCCTGGAGTGCGGAGCCGCGGAACATAGAGCGGTCTGCGCGCGGGGGCGATAGTCTCAGTTGGGCGTCGTCACCGGCAGGGGCGCAGCTGCCGGTTGGGCGGCCACCTCCACGGGCGGCGCCGCGACCGGCGCAGGCGGACCCACCGGGATCGCCATCACCGGCGTCCGCTTCAGGGCCACGCTCATGAAGCTCTTCCACAGCTCGGCCGGCACGGTCCCGCCGGTGACGCGGGCCATCGGGCGGGCGTCATCCCGGCCCATCCAGGCGCAGCTGGCGAAGCCCCCGGTGAAGCCGCAGAACCAGGCGTCCTTGTAATCCGAGGTGGTGCCGGTCTTGCCCGCGAGGTCGTAGCCCGGCACCGCGGCCTTGGTCCCGGTGCCGGACACCAGCACCTGGCGCAGCATCTGGTTCAGCTCGCTGAGCGCCGGATTGGCGATGGCGGGAACCGGCTGCGGCGGCCGCTTCACATAGATCACCTGCGCGCCCGAGCGGATCCGCTCCACGCCGTAGGCCTGGACGCGATAGCCGCCGTTGCCGAAGGCGGCATAGGCCTGGGTCATCTCCAGCGGCGTCACCAGGGTGGTGCCCAGCGCCATGGCCGGGTCGGTATTGACCGTCGAGAGGATGCCCACCCGCCGCGCCGTCGCGGCGATGGTCGGGCGGCCCACCTCGTCGGCGAGCCGCGCGGCCACGGTGTTGATCGACTTGGCCAGGGCGGTCTGCAGGGTGATCGGCCCCAGGAACTCCTCTTCGAAGTTGTGGGGCGACCAGCCGTCGATGGTCACCGGCTCGTCCACCACGGGCGTGTCCGGCGTGCGCCCCTGCTCCAGGGCGGTCAGGTAGACGAACGGCTTCCAGGCCGAGCCCGCCTGGCGGTGGGCGTTGATGGCGCGGTTGTAGGGGGCGGTGGGATAGTCCGTGCCGCCCACCAGCACGCGCACGCGGCCGAAGCCGTCCATGGCGACCACGGCGGCCTGCTGGACGTCCTGCTTAGCGTGGCGCTCGACCACCGTGCGCGCCGCCTCGCCGGCCGCCTGTTCCATGGTGTTGTCGAGGGTGGTCTCCACCACCAGATCGCGGGTCAGCCTGGGGACCATCTCGCGCACCTGGCCGTCCACCCAGTCGACGAAGTACTGCGCCGGGGCGTTGGGCGAGGTCTTCCAGACCTTCGGCGTCTGCGCCACGGCCTTGTCGTACTGGGCCTTGGTGATCGTGCCGGTATCCAGCATGGCGTCCAGCACCAGCTTGGCCCGCTCCAGGCAGTGCTCGGTCTCGTTGGCGGGATTGTAGTTGGTGGGCGACTTCAGCACGCCGGCCAGCATGGCGGCTTCCTTGATGCTGAGCTTGGCCGCCGGCTTGTTGAAATAACGCTGCGCCGCCGCTTCCAGGCCATAGGCGCCGGAGCCGAAGTTGGCGCGGCTGAGATACATGCCCAGGATCTGCGGCTTGGTGTAGGTGCGCTCCAGTTCCACGGAATAGACGAGCTCGGTGGCCTTGCGCTCCAGGGTGCGGTCCTGGTTCAGGAACAGCAGGCGCGCGGTCTGCTGGGTGATCGTCGAGGCCCCCTGGGTCGGGTGGCCGGCGGCGATGCCGTCGACGATGGCGCGGGCGATGCCGCGCGGGTCGAAGCCGGTGTGCTCGTAGAACCGCCGGTCCTCGATGGCCACGACCGCCCCGGGCACATAGGCGGGCAGCTTGGCCACATCCACCGGCGGCGGGATCTTGCCGCCGCGCACGCCGATGATGGCGCCCGAACGGTCGAGGTAGGTGACCTGCGGATCGCGCTGGATCGGCGGCAGGCGCGGGATCTCCGGCGCGGCGGCGCTGAGCTGCAGGGCGGCGGCAAGGGCGATCAAGGCGTTCGGCTCCCAGGACAGCGCCTCCCGAGCGCGTCCGGGCCCCTAATTGTCACCCCATGGCGCCGGGGCAAGATAAATCCTGGTAATCCAGGCGCTCTGCACGGGTTCTCCTTGGGCCTTGGGTCGCTTCGTCACAGCTGGTGCAACCCAGCGTTCGATTGCCGCCCCGCTTGTCGGGCCCGCGTCGGGAGGCCTACTTATCCGCTCCGGATTCGTGGACAGAGGAGACCGCCCGCGTGGCTGAAGCGATCCGGCGGCGCCGGCGGGTGAAGATCGTCGCCACGATCGGGCCCGCCTCCTCCAGTCCCGAGCGGCTGGAGGAGCTGTTCCGCACCGGCGCCGACGTGTTCCGGCTCAACTTCAGCCACGGCGCCCAGGAGGGCCACGCCGAGGTCATCGAGCGCATCCGGCGCGTCGAGAAGCGGACCGGGCGGCCCATCGGCATCCTGGCCGACCTGCAGGGGCCCAAGCTGCGCGTCGGGCGCTTCGCCGCGGGCTATGTGATGCTGCAGTGGGGCCGCACCTTCCGCCTCGACCTGCAGGAGCGGCCGGGCGACGGCCAGCGCGTGCAGCTGCCGCATCCCGAGATCATGGCCGCCGCCGGCCCCGGCTCGGTGCTGCTGCTCGACGATGGGCGGGTGCGCCTGGAGGTCACGCGCCAGACGCCGGAGTACCTGGACACCCGGGTGATCGTCGGCGGCCGGCTCTCCGACCACAAGGGCGTCAACCTGCCCGGCAACGCCCTGCCGATCCCCGCCCTGACCGCGAAGGACCGCTCGGACCTGGCCTTCGCCCTGGCGCATGGCTGCGACTGGGTGGGCCTGTCGTTCGTGCAGCGGCCCGAGGACGTGGCCGAGGCGCGCGAACTGGTGGGCGACCGCGCCTTCATCCTCTCCAAGATCGAAAAGCCCGGCGCGCTGCAGTCGATCGACGAGGTGCTGCGCCTCTCGGACGCGATCATGGTGGCGCGGGGCGACCTGGGCGTGGAGATGCCCGCCGAGGACGTGCCGCTGATCCAGAAGCGCCTGATCCGCGCCGCCCACCGCTATGGCCGCCCCGTCGTGGTGGCGACCCAGATGATGGAGAGCATGATCGAGAGCCCCGCCCCCACTCGCGCCGAGGCCTCCGACGTGGCCACCGCGGTGTTCGACGGGGCGGACGCGGTGATGCTCTCCGCCGAGAGCGCGACCGGCAAGTTTCCGGTCGAGACGGTGCGGATGATGGACCGGATCATCGCCCGCACCGAGGACGACGACGACCTGAAGGCCGCCCGCGCAGCCATGCGGCCGAAGCCCGAGAGGTCCGCCGGCGACGCCATCTGCGCGGCCGCCAGCCAGGTGGCGGAGACCATCGACGCCAAGGCCATCGCCGCCTTCTCCCTCTCCGGCCGCACGGTCATGCGCATCTCGCGCGAGCGGCCCGACGTGCCGATCCTGGGCCTGACGCCCAGCCTGGAGACAGCGCGGCGGATGGCGCTGGTCTGGGGCGTCCACGCCCTGACCTCCGAGCCGACCCACACCATGACCGAGACGGTGTCCCAGGCCGCTCAGCTGGCCCTGAAGAGCGGCTTCGCCAAGCGGCGCGACGAGATCGTGGTCATCGCCGGGGTGCCGTTCGGCCGTTCGGGAGGCACCAATTCCCTACGGGTCGCCCAGGTCATCTGACGGATTGACCCGGCCCGCCAGTGGCCTAGGCTCCCGCCCAGTGTTCGAGGAGATCGCCATGCGTGCGCAGCTCTACGCTTTCACCGCCGCAGCCGCCCTGCTTGTGGCGAGCCCCTGCTTGGCGCTGACCGTTCAGAGCACGCCGAACCGCGAACAGGTCGAGCACCTGCGTCAGCAGAAACAGACCTCGGGCGCGCAGCTGCCGGACAGCCTGACCAGCAGCGACCGGCCCGGCTGGGCCACCGGCGCCAACTTCTCGAGCAGCCGCGGCGCAGCCACGCCCGGCGTCACCAGCTACAACTTCGGCAACGTGCGCACGACGGTGATGGTCGATCCCGACTACGCGCGCGACCAGCAGGTGCGCCGCGAAACGCCCGCGCCCCTGTCGCTGAGCCCGCCGCGCCGCTGACAGGCAAGCGGCCCGGGGCGCGGGCTCGAATGGAAGGCCTCCGCGTTTAGGAGGCCATGCCTTCGACTGTCATCCGCACCTTCAGCTACGATCCCGACGCGCGCCAGCTGCACATCACCTTCGTGAGCGGCCGCCGCTATCGCTACGAGGCGGTTCCGCGGGCGACCTATGAGGCCATGCGGCGCGCCCATTCCAAGGGCGAGTTCTTCAACCGCCGCATCCGCAACGCCTTCCCGGCCGCGCCCGAGGCCTGAGCCCGCCGGCCACGCGGCCTCAGCCGTTCAGCACCGCCTGCAGCAGTCCGGGAAATCGCGCCTCGAGATCCTCGGCGCGTAGGCGGTTGAGGTGTGAGGTCCGCTCGCCGCGCGTCTCCACGATCCCGGCGGCCCGCAGCACCTTGAAGTGGTGCGACATGGTCGACTTGGGCCGATCGCCGTCCAGGGCCGCGCAGGTCTGCTCCCCGTTTTCGGCCAGCGAGCGGACGACCTCCAGGCGCACAGGGTCGCTCAGGGCGTGCAGCACGCGCGTCAGCTCGAGCGCGTCTCGCGGCGGATGGGTGATGCGGCTCATCCCTTGCGGCGTCCTGGCGAGGCCCTATCTGAAGCTTGTTCGATATTTCTCGAACTAATAGCCAACTCCGGAGAGATAGGGATCATGGCCGCGCTTTTCGACCCGTACACGCTCAAGGACGTCACCCTTCGCAACCGTATCGTCGTCTCCCCCATGTGCCAGTATTCCGCCGAGGACGGGCGCATCAATGACTGGCACTTCGCCCATCTCGCAGGCCTCGCACGCGGCGGCGCGGCCCTGGTCATCGCCGAGGCGGCTGCCGTCTCGCCGGAAGGCCGCATCACCCCCGCCGACGCCGGCATCTGGACCGACGACCAGCGCGACCTCTGGGCCAAGGCCGTGAAACTGGTCGAGGCCGCAGGCGCGGTCCCGGGCATCCAGATCGCCCACGCCGGCCGCAAGGCCAACGCCAACCGCCCCTGGGAAGGCGATGATCACATTGCCGAGGACGACCCCCGCGCCTGGGAGATCATCGCCCCGTCGGCCCTCGCCCAGGGCGGCGGCCTTTGGCGGACGCCGCGCGAGATGACCCTGGCCGATATCGCGCGCGTGCAGGCTGACTTTGTCGCCGCGGCGGTGCGGGCGCGCGACGCCGGCTTCCGCTGGCTGGAGCTGCATTTCGCGCACGGGTATCTGGCGCAGAGCTTCTTCTCGAAACACGCCAACCAGCGCACCGACGCCTACGGCGGGAGCTTCGAGAACCGCATCCGGTTCGCGCTCGAGACCGTGCGGGCCGTGCGCGAGGTCTGGCCGGCCGGCCTGCCGCTCTCCGCCCGGCTCGGCCTGATCGAGTTTGCCGACGGCGACGACCTGGCCGAGTCCGTAGAGTACGTGCGCCGGCTGAAGGCTGCCGGCATCGACCTGGTCGATGTCAGCATGGGCTTCACCGCGAACGACGCCCAGATCCCATGGGGCCCGGCCATGCTGGCGCCGCTGTCGGCCGAGATCCGCAACCAGGCCGAGGTTCCGACCATGACCAGCTGGTACATCGCCGAACCCGCCCAGGCGCAGGCCATCGTCGCCTCCGGCCAGGCGGACCTGGTGGCGCTGGGCCGCGCTCTGCTGGAGGATCCGCACTGGCCCTACCGGGCGGCGCGCGAGCTCGGCGTCGAGAACGCGGCGTGGACGCTGCCTGCACCCTACGCCCACTGGCTCGAACGCTACCGGCCCGCCAGCGAGCGCCAGCTGACGCAAGCCGCCTGACCATCGCGCCGAAGGCCGGGCTCGCCAGACGGCGGGCCTGCCTTCCCGAGCGCCTAACGGCGAAAATGGCGCGCCGGCGGGAAGCAGTCGTTGCGCCGAGCGCCGGTCCTACCTATCGAACGCCCCTGAGCAGCGTCGGACGGCCGGCGGCAGGGAAGAGAACCGTGATCGAGACTGGAGATCATCTCCGCCAGGCGCGGGAAGCCATGGGCTGGTCGCCCGCCGACCTCGCGCGCGCCCTGCGGCTCAACGACAACCACGGCGGCAGCCGGATCCTCGAGATGGAGGCTGGCAAGCGTCAGATCTCCGGGCCCGTCACCGTCGCGGTCGAGGCGCTACTGCGCGGGTTCGTCCCTGACGGATTTCAGCCACCGGCGGCGCGCTAGACGCGGGCCTTATCGATGGCGGCTGGTGCAGCCGCACCGCCGGCTTGCGCAAGGCGTCCGAGCCAAGACCACCGCCGGCGCCCAAGCGGACAGCGCACCAAACACGAAAAACCCGCCAAGTCGGGGACTTGGCGGGCTGATTTTGGGTGCGGGGACAGGATTTGAACCTGTGACCTTCAGGTTATGAGCCTGACGAGCTACCGGGCTGCTCCACCCCGCGGCAAAACCGGAGCTGGCATCGTGAATTGAAGGGTTCTGGATCCTGATCCGCTTGATAGACCTGGCGGCGACCTACTCTCCCGCGCCTTGAGACGAAGTACCATCGGCCCTGAGGAGCTTAACGACCGAGTTCGGAATGGGATCGGGTGGGGACTCCTCGGCATAGCCACCAGGTCAATGAAGCGGATCAGTTTGAGAAGACATCAGCGCTGCACAAAGCGCGCATAAGTTTTGATAAGAACGATCAAGCCGATCGAGCGATTAGTACCAGTAAGCTCCATGCCTCGCGGCACTTCCACACCTGGCCTATCAACGTGGTGGTCTACCACGGCTCTCGGCGAAGCCTTGTTTTGAGGTTAGTTTCCC
>JAEKKJ010000035.1 GCA_019510435.1 Caulobacterales bacterium
GTCACCGCGCCCTGGCCGTCCACCACCCGGTGGTCGTAGCTGAGGGCCAGGTACATCATCGGGCGCACCACGATCTGGCCGCCGACCACCATCGGCCGCTCCTGGATCTTGTGCATGCCCAGGATGCCCGACTGCGGCGCGTTCAGGATCGGCGTCGACATCAGCGAGCCGTAGACCCCGCCGTTCGAGATGGTGAAGGTGCCGCCCTGCAGGTCCTCGAGCGCCAGTTGGCCGTCGCGGGCCTTCTTGCCCAGGGCGCCGATGGTTTTCTCGATCTCGGCCAGGCTCAGCGCGTCGGTGTCGCGGACCACCGGGGTCACCAGACCGCGCTCGGTGCCGACGGCGACCGAGATGTCGTAGTGGTTCTTGTAGATCAGGTCCTGGCCGTCGATCTCGGCGTTGACCTCGGGCACCTGCTTCAGGGCGTGGACGCAGGCCTTCACGAAGAAGCTCATGAAGCCCAGCTTCACGCCGTGCTTCTTCTCGAACACATCCTTGTACTGGTTGCGCAGCGCCATGACGCCCGACATGTCCACCTCGTTGAAGGTGGTCAGCATGGCGGCGGCGTTCTGGGCCTCCTTCAGCCGGCGGGCGATGGTCTGGCGCAGGCGCGTCATCCGCACCCGCTCCTCGCGCTCATGCACCTCGCGCGGGGCGGCGGGCGCCGGGGCCGGCGGCGGGGCCTTGGCCCGGGCTTCCAGCGCGGCCAGGGCGTCGCCCTTGGTGATGCGGCCGTCCTTGCCGGTGCCGGCGATGGCGCCGGCGTCCAGCCTGTTCTCGGCCACGACCCGCTGGGCTGACGGCGCGAGCACGGGCTCGGCCTTGGGGGCGCTGGTGTCCGGCACCGGGGCGGAGGTCGGCGCGGCCTTGGCCGGCGCGGGTTCGGGCTGCAGCTCGCCGGCCGGGACCGGCGTGGGCTTGGAGGAGGGGGCGGGCGCCTTGGTCCCGCCGTTGGCCTTGGGGGCCGCAGCGGCCGCAGCGCCTTCGGTGATGCGGCCCAGCACAGCGCCCGGCTCGACCGTCGCGCCCTCGCCGGCGGCGATCTCCGACAGCACCCCGTCCGCCGGCGCCGCCACTTCCAGGCTCACCTTGTCGGTCTCCAGCTCCACCAGGATCTCGTCCTTGCGGACCGTGTCCCCGGCCTTCTTGGACCACTTGGCGACGGTGGCTTCGGTGACGGATTCACCCAGCGCCGGGGTCATGATGTCGGCCATCGGGGGAAGGGCTCCTTGGGATCTCTCGGACACAAACAAAGAATGCGGCACAAACAAAAGATGGGGGCGAGCCCCCGGGCAGGACGGGACGGGCGGGGTTTAGCGAATTGCTCCCGCCGCGTCAGCCCTCGGTCTTAGGCGAACGCCTCGGTGAGGAAGGTCTCCAACTCCTTCAGGTGGCGGCTCATCAGCCCCGCCGCCGTGGAGGCGCTGGCCGGGCGGCCCACGTAGCGGGCGCGCTTGGCCTTGATGTTCATCCGCTCCAGGGTCAGCTCCAGCCATGGGTCGACGAAGGTCCAGCCGCCCATGTTCTTGGGCTCCTCCTGGCACCAGACCAGCTCGGCGTTCTTGAACCGCTTCAGCTCGCCGGAGAGCGACTTCAGCGGCCACGGATAGAACTGCTCCAGGCGCAGGATGTAGACGTCGTCGCGGCCGCTCTTGGCCCGCTGCTCCACCAGGTCGAAGTAGACCTTGCCCGAGCAGACGATGACCCGCTTGATCTCGTCGTCGGGGCGCAGGGTGACGCCGCCCACGTCGCAGCCGGCCTCCGCCCCGTCGATCATCACCCGGTGGAAGCCGGTGCCCTGGTCCATGTCGGCCAGGTTCGACACCGCCCGCTTGTGGCGCAGCAGCGACTTGGGCGTCATCACCACCAGCGGCTTGCGGAACTCGCGCAGCACCTGGCGGCGCAGGGCGTGGAAGTAGTTCGCAGGCGTGGTGCAGTTCACCACCTGCATATTGTCCTCGGCGCAGAGCTGCAGGTAGCGCTCGAGGCGGGCGGAGGAGTGCTCCGGCCCCTGGCCCTCGTAGCCGTGCGGCAACAGCAGGACCAGGCCGCTCATCCGCAGCCACTTGCGCTCGCCCGACGAGATGAACTGGTCGATCACCACCTGGGCGCCGTTGGCGAAGTCGCCGAACTGGGCCTCCCACAGCGTCAGGGTGTTGGGGTCGGTGAGCGAGAAGCCGTACTCGAAGCCCAGCACCGCCTCTTCCGACAGCGCCGAATCCAGCGCCTCGAAGTGCGCCTGGTTCGGGCCCAGGTTGCGGAGCGGGAAATAGACCTCCTCGGTCTTCTGGTCGACGATACCGGAGTGGCGCTGCACGAAGGTGCCGCGCACGCTGTCCTGGCCCGAGAGCCGCACCGGGAAGCCCTGGTCCAGCAGGCTGGCGAAGGCCAGGTGCTCGGCGGTGGACCAGTCCAGCCCCTCGCCGGCCTCGATGGCGTCGCGCCGGCCCTTGATCACCCGCTCGACGGTCTTGTGCACCTCGATCCGCTCGGGGATGGAGGTCATCTTGCGTCCGAGGTCGAGCAGCTTCTGCTTCGGCACGCCGGTGGCGTAGCGCTCGTCGCCGGTCGGCAGCTGCAGCCCGGCCCACTTGCCGTCCAGCCAGTCGGCCTTGTTGGCGTGATAGGCCTTGCCGGCGTCGAACTCGGCGTCGAGGAACTTGTCGAACTCGGAGATCCAGCCGTCCACGTCGGCCTGGCCGCACACGCCCTCGCCGATCAGGCGCTGGGCGTAGAGGTCGCGCACGCTGGGGTGGCCCTTGATCTTGGCGTACATCAGGGGCTGGGTCATCGTCGGGTCGTCGCCCTCGTTGTGACCGAACCGCCGGTAGCAGAACATGTCGATGACCACGTCCTTGCCGAACAGCTGGCGGTACTCCGTGGCCACCTTGGCGGCGAAGGTCACCGCCTCGGGATCGTCCCCGTTCACGTGGAAGATCGGCGTCTCCACCATCATCGCCACGTCGGTGGGATAGGGCGAGGAGCGCGAGTTCTTCGGGCTCGTGGTGAAGCCGATCTGGTTGTTGACGATGAAGTGCATCGTCCCTCCCACGCCGTAGCCGCGCAGGCCCGAGAGCGCGAAGCACTCGGCCACCACGCCCTGGCCGGCGAAGGCCGCGTCGCCGTGCAGCAGCAGCGGCAGCACATGGCCGCGGCCGGCGCCCGGCTGTTCGCGCAGGGTGAACGCCTGCTTGGCCCGCGCCTTGCCGATCACCACCGGGTTGACGATCTCCAGGTGCGAGGGGTTGGCGGTCAGCGACAGGTGGACGCTGTTGTTGTCGAACGTGCGGTCCGACGAGGCGCCCAGGTGGTACTTCACGTCGCCCGAGCCCTGCACGTCGCTGGGCAGGGACGAGCCGCCTTGGAACTCGTGGAAGATCACGTGGTAGGGCTTGCCCATCACCGCGGCCAGGACGTTCAGGCGGCCGCGGTGCGGCATGCCGATGACCACGTCCTTCATGCCCATGGCGCCGCCGCGCTTGATGATCTGCTCCAGCGCCGGGACCATGGCCTCGCCGCCGTCCAGGCCGAAGCGCTTGGTGCCGGGGAAGCGGCGGTGCAGGAAGCTCTCGAACCCTTGCGCCTCGATCAGCTTCTTCAGGATGGCGACCTTGCCCTCCTTGGTGAAGACGATCTCCTTGTCGCGCCCCTCGATGCGCTCCTGCAGCCAGGCCTTCTCCTTGGGATCGGAGATGTGCATGTACTGCACGCCGACATTGCCGCAGTAGGTCCGGCGCAGGATCGCCAGGATCTCGCGGATCGAGGCGGTCTCCAGGCCCAGCACGAAGTCCAGGAAGATCGGCCGGTCGAAGTCGGCCTCGGCGAAGCCGTAGGTGGCCGGATCCAGCTCGGACGCGTCGCCGGGGGTGGTGGCGATGCCCAGCGGATCCAGATTGGCCTTCAGGTGGCCGCGCATGCGGTAGGCGCGGATCATCATGATGGCGCGCAGGGAATCCAGGGTCGCGGCGCGGACCTGATCGACCGAGGCGGTGGGCATCCGCGCCTCGACCGCCTTGCCGACCTTGGCCTCAACCGCCGGCCACTGGCCGTCGATGGCGGACAGCCAGTCGGGCCGCGGGCCAGGCGTCTCGGGCTTCGCCCAGGCCGGCCGCTCGGCCGCGCGCTTCACCTCGTCGCTGCGGTCGGCCAGCGAGAGGAAGAAGGCGGCCCAGGACGGGTCCACCGACTTCGGGTCGCTCGCCCACTTGGCGTAGAGGTCCTCCACGAAGGCGGCGTTGCCGCCGTAGAGGAATGAAGTCTCGGCCAGGATGTCGTTGATCAGGCCTGCGTCGTCCGCCATGTCGTCCGCCTTACCGCGGGCGGGCCCACGGACTTCGAACGAAGGAGCCGAGGGCGGACCGCCCTAACCAAATATCCGGCGCCTCAGGCGCCCTTGAGAACTTCCAGCAGCGTCGTGCCCAGGGCCGCCGGCGACGGGGAGACGCGGATGCCCGCGGCTTCCATCGCGGCGATCTTGTCCTCGGCGCCGCCCTTGCCGCCCGAGATGATCGCGCCCGCGTGACCCATGCGCCGACCGGGCGGCGCGGTGCGTCCCGCGATGAAGCCGACCATTGGCTTCTTGTTCGGTGAATTCTTGATGAATTCCGCCGCGTCTTCCTCGGCCGAACCGCCGATCTCGCCGATCATGATGATCGACTCGGTCGCCGGGTCCTTCAGGAACATGTCCAGCACGTCGATGAACTCCGTGCCCTTGACCGGGTCGCCGCCGATGCCGACAGCCGTCGTCTGGCCGAGGCCCACCTGCGAGGTCTGGAACACGGCTTCATAGGTAAGGGTGCCGGAGCGCGAGACAACGCCCACCGAGCCCTGCTTGAAGATGTTGCCCGGCATGATGCCGATTTTGCAGGCATTCGGGGTCAGGACGCCCGGGCAATTGGGCCCGATCAGGCGCGACTTCGAACCCGACAGCGAGCGCTTGACCTTGATCATGTCGGCTACCGGGATGCCCTCGGTGATGCAGACGATCAGCGGCACTTCGGCGTCGATGGCTTCCAGGATCGAGTCCGCGGCGAACGGCGGCGGCACATAGATCACACTGGCGTCGGCGCCCGTCTGCTTCACCGCCTCGCCGACGGTGTCGAACACCGGCAGGCCCAGGTGGGTCGAGCCGCCCTTCCCGGGGGTGACGCCGCCGACCATCTTGGTCCCGTAGGCGATGGCCTGCTCGGTGTGGAACGTCCCCTGGCTGCCGGTGATGCCCTGGCAGATGACGCGGGTGGTCTTGTCGATGAGGATAGACATCTCTTACGCAGCGCCCCGCACGGCCTTGACGATCTTCTCGGCGCCGTCGGCCAGGTCGTTGGCCGGAATGACGTTCAGTCCCGAGTCCCGGATAATCTGCTTGCCGAGCTCGGCGTTGGTGCCTTCCAGGCGCACCACCAGCGGCACGGCCAGGCCCACTTCCTTCACCGCGGCGACCACGCCGTTGGCCAGGAGGTCGCAGCGGGCGATGCCGCCGAAGATGTTGACCAGGATCCCCTTCACGTTGGGGTCGGCCATGATGATCTTGAACGCCGCCGTCACCTTCTCCTGGGTGGCGCCGCCGCCCACGTCGAGGAAGTTGGCCGGCTCCGCGCCATAGAGCTTGATGATGTCCATGGTGGCCATGGCCAGGCCCGCGCCGTTGACCATGCAGCCGATCTCGCCGTCGAGGGCGATGTAGCTGAGGTCGTACTTGGAGGCCTCGATCTCCTTGGGGTCCTCCTCGCTCTCGTCGCGCAGGGCCACGATGTCCTTGTGGCGGAAGAGGGCGTTGGAATCGAAGCTGACCTTGGCGTCCAGGACGCGCAGCTGGTCATCCGCCGTGACGATCAGCGGGTTGACCTCCAGCATGCTCATGTCCTTGGCCACGAAGGCCTCGTAGAGCTGGCCGAGCAGGGTGCGCGCCTGCTTGGCGAGGTCGCCCTTCAGGCCCAGGGCGGTCGCCAGCTCCAGACCGTGGTGCGGCCAGACGCCGGTGGCGGGGTCGATGGTGAAGGTGGCGATCTTCTCCGGCGTGGAGTGGGCCACTTCCTCGATGTCCATGCCGCCCTCGGTGGAGGCGACCACCGAGACCCGGCTGGTCTCGCGGTCCACCAGCAGCGACAGGTAGAATTCCTTGGCGATGGCGGCGCCTTCCTCGATGTAGAGGCGGTTCACCTGCTTGCCCTTGGGCCCGGTCTGGTGGGTCACCAGCACGCGGCCCAGCATCTCGGCCGCGTTGGCCTTCACGTCCTCGACCGACTTGACCACCCGCACGCCGCCCTTGGCGTCAGGCCCCAGGCCCTCGAAGCGGCCCTTGCCGCGCCCGCCGGCGTGGATCTGGGACTTCACGACGAAGACCGGCCCGCCCAGCTTCTTGGCGGCCTCGACCGCCTCGTCGACCGTGAAGGCGGGGAACCCGCGCGGGACCGCGACGCCGAACTCCGCGAGGACGGCTTTGGCTTGGTGTTCGTGGATGTTCATGAGGCCTTGGGGGCGACTTAAAGCGGCTCGCCCCTACGGCGAGTGTCGGGGCTTATAGGCGCCGCTCCCGGCGATGACAACCGCGTGAGGGCCGAATTACGCGGGTCTGTGCCGCAAGGTCAGCAGCCGTGCGGACGCGCCACGCCGGCGCCCTCAGCGCGCCGTTTCCACCGCCGCCGTGGCCCGCCGCTCCAGCTTGCCCCAACCCACGCGCACGCCGTGGAGCGCCGCGTCGATGGACTTGACCACCACATAGTACATCAGCTGGCGGTAGCCGAAGCGCTGCACCGGCATCCAGATCAGGTCGCCCCAGGGCGCGCGCTTCTCCAGCGCCATGCCGATCGCGCCGGCCGACAGGTCCAGCATGATGAAGGCCGCCCAGTATTCCAGGCTGCGGATCAGGTCGTCCGGCGACCACTCCGTGAAGTGGTAGGCGAAGCCGTAGGTGGCCGAGATCAGGCTCCAGACGATGGCCAGGTCGACCAGGGGGGCGATGGCGGTCAGCACGATCTGGAAGGTCCAGATCATTGGCAGGGCCACGAAGCCCAGCACTGGCCGGCGGGTGTCGAACAGGGCCGAGCGGTGCTTCCACAGGCACTGCAGGGTGCCGAACGACCAGCGGAAGCGCTGCTTCAGGAGGCCCCCGACGGTCTCCGGCGCCTCGGTGTAGGCGCGCGCGTCCGGGTCGAACTGCACCTTCCAGCCGGCCTGCTGGATCGCCAGGGTCAGGTCCTGGTCCTCGGCCAGGGTGTCGGCGGGATAGCCGCCCATCTGGGTCAGGGCCTCGCGCCGCCAGGCGCCGACCGCGCCCGGCACCACCGTCACCGCGCCCAGGGCCGCCAGGGCGCGCCGCTCCAGGTTCTGGGCGGTGACATATTCCAGCGCCTGCCAGCGGGTGATCAGGTTGCGGCGGTTGCCGACGATGGCGTTGCCGGCCACCGCGCCGATCCGCGGATCGTCGAACCAGCGGGCCAGCCGCGGCAGGGTGTCGGGCGGGAACAGGGTGTCGGCGTCCAGGGCCACGACGATGTCGCCCGACGCCTTGGCCAGGCCGCGGTTCAGGGCCCGCGCCTTGCCGCCGTTCTCGAAGGTCATCAGGGTGACGCGCGGCTCGCCGGCGAAGGCCTTGCCCACCACCTCGGACGTGCGATCGGACGAGCCGTCGTCCAGCACCAGGATCTCGAGGTTCTTCCACTCCGACGCCAGGATCCGGCGCACGGAGGACTCGATCACCTTCTCCTCGTTGAAGCAGGGGATCAGCACGCTGATCAGCGGACCGGTGTCGCCATCCGGCATCGGCGGCGCCTTCTGCCGCAGGGTATGGACCAGGGCCAGGATCGACAGGAACAAGAGGCGCGCCACGCCCAGCGCGATGGCGGTGATGAAGAGGCCGCGCAGCACGTCGTCCACGGTGTGGAAGAAGCCGAAGCCGATGCGGTCGAGCAGCAGCTCCAGCGACCCGCGCTGGGCCGCCGGCATCGCCTGCTCCGGTGTCATGCCGGCCAGGTCGCCGATGGTGACGAGCCGATAGCCGTGGGCGCGCAGGGCGTCGATCAGCCCGGGCAGGGCCTCGACCGTGCGGCTGCGGTCGCCGCCGGAGTCGTGCAGCAGCACCACCTGGCCAGGCCGCACCGTGTCGGACAGGCGCTTCAGGGTGGTGTCGATGATGTGCTTGGGGTCGGGCTTCTTCCAGTCGTCCGGGTCGATGCGCAGGCCGACGGAGATGTAGCCCTGCTGCTGGCCGTCCAGCAGCGGCGCCACTTCCTGTGGCGTGGAGGGCTCGGCGTCGCCGAAGTAGGGCGGCCGGAACAGGCGCATGGAGCGCCCGGTGATGGTCTCGAACAGCCGCTGGGTGGCCGACAGCTCCACCGCCGTCTCGGCGACGGGCACCTCGCCGATGTTGGGGTGGGTCCAGGTGTGGTTGCCCACATTGTGGCCCTCGTCCACCTCGCGGGCGACGATGTCCGGGTTGTTGGACATGTTCTTGCCGATGACGAAGAAGGTCGCCGGGGCGTGCCTCGCCTTCAGGATGTCGAGGATCTTCGGCGTCCAGCGGCGGTCCGGGCCGTCGTCAAAGGTGATGGCGACCAGGCCCGGATGGGCGCCATAGCGCTGAATGACGTAGCTCGTCGGGTTGGCGTCGTAGACCTCGCCCGTGATCATGCCCGAGTTGGGCTCGATGTTGAGGTTGCGGTGCCCGGCCCGCGGGATGTCGGTGACCTTCAGCACCTCGCCCGTGCCGTCGAAGTCCACGTCCTGGCCGGGCGTCAGGTCCGACAGCTGGTTGGTGGGCGCGCGGCCGTAGTCGTGGCGCATGATCGTCCAGGCCAGCGGATCCTCGCCGCCCATGCGCCAGAGGGCATAGCCCATGGGCCGGAAGGCGTCGGCCACATTGATCTGGTTGTGCAGCGTCACCGCATCCAGGAACCAGACCACGTGGTGGCGCTGGCTGTCGTCCACGTACTGGAAGGTAGGGTTCAGCGAAGCCGGGTCCATGGCCGCCTGGGCGCCGCTGTCGTGGGCGATTTGGGTCGCCTCGGTGTAGGTCACCGCATTGGCGCTGCCCTTCTGGCCCTTCGCCGGCATCACCCAGTCGTAGCCATAGGCCCCCAGCGCCACCACGGTGCGGTAGGGGTCCAGCAGCTTCATGCGGTCGGCCAGCTGGGTCTGGAACCAGTCCTGGCCGGCGGGCGGGCCAGGATCGCCCGTGCCCCAGTGCTGGTCGTAGGCCATCAGGACCAGGGCGTCGGCGGCCGCTTGCAGCTTCTTCAGCGGCCAGGAGTCGTCGGCGAACGGCGCCGTCACCCAGACCTCGCGGCCCAGGGGCTTCAGCGCCGCGCGGGTCTCGGCGACGAACTGGGGATAGATCGCCAGGCTGGCGTCCGACAGCCCCTCCAGGTCGAAGACGTAGCCGGCGTAGCCCTGCTGTTTGGCCAGCGCCACCAGCTGGGCGATCATCGCCGAGCGGTTGGCCTTGGTGGCCAGCATGCGGTCGGCCTGCGGCCCGTTCCAGACGCCGTTCTTGGCGTTGTAGATGCCCGGCAGCAGCGACGGCGGGTCCTTCGCCGCGGCGATGATGGCGCGCGCCTCAGGGTCCTTGGTCACATCCAGCACGCCCGGCTGGTCCGTCAGCCCCACCCACTGCGGCGAGACCACGTCCATCTGGTCGACGTGCGCGCGCAGCGAGGAGCGCGAGGTCTCGTCCCAGGAGACGTAGAAGCCGACGGCCAGCGGCCGCGCCGGGCCGCCGGCGGCCAGGCTGCCCGGGTGCGGAATCCGGTTCCAGGCGCGGCGGCCCTTCAGGGCCTTGGCGGTCTCCTGGTGCAGGGCCCGCAGCACGTGCGGGTCCTTCAGGGTCAGGCTGGGCAGGCGCGGCGCGAAGGCCAGGGTCGCGAAGAAGCCCGCGCCGACCAGCAGCACGAGCGCGATGAGCAGGCCCGAGACGAGGCGCACGCGGCGGGAGCGGCGCCCGCTCGGGTCGTGGAAGATGAGGTCGGCCATGGTTCCGGGGGGTCGAACGCGATCACGCCTTTGTGCACCGGACTGATGGCGGAAGCGAGACGGCGATTGGTCACCCCATGAACATCGTCCACAGGGTCCGACCCGGAATGAAGGCGATGAACAGGTTCACGGCGAAGCCGCCGTAGAACAGACCCATCATGGTGCGGCGGTGGCGCGCCACCTCGTGCCGCTTGGCCCACATCACCGCCAGGGGCAGCATCAGCAGCGTCCAGCCGGTGAACAGGTGCAGGATCGACCAGTGGCCGTGGTTCAGGCTGGTGATGAAGATCGACGCGCCCGCCACCGTGGACACCAGGGCCACCCATACCCAGCCGGCGACCCGGTGGAAGGTGCGGCCCTTGCGCAGGGTCATCAGCACCGCGCCCAGCGCCAGCGCCGCCAGGGCGGCCAGCAGGTGGATCTTGATGGCCAGCGGCAGGTGCGCGAACAGCGCCAGGTTCGGGGCGTGCGGGTGGGCTGCGGCCGCCATCTGGGCGATGGGCCTGAAGGCGCCGCCAAGGGAAACGCCCACGATCCCGGCGATCGCCGCCAGGCTGATGACGAAGCGGCGCGCGAAGCCCGACGGCGGGCGGGCGGACATTTGCGAAACGGACGACATCCTTTATCTCCGGTCAGGTTGGCGCCTCGGCGCTCCATGACCGCCTCATTGCCGGAGCCGCCGAGGGCGTGCAGCACAGCTTGCGTGAACTTCCGCCCGCCGTTCGCGAAACGCCGACGCCCGCCGTTCACGCTTCGCGACCGGAGCCCCTGAGCCTGCGCACCGTCCTGCGGGTGCTGGCGATCGCCACCGGCGTGGGGATCTTCGTGACCCTGCTGGGCGCCTGGCGGGCGCCCCTGTTGAAGATCCTGGAGCGCGGCGCCTACGTCATGGCCTATTCCTGGCTGGGCTCGCTCACCGGCGTGGCCAGTTCGCGGTTCGCGGCGCGCCTCGGCCTGTGGTCGTCCAACTTCTGGCGCTCCGCCCTCGCCACCGGCCTGATCATGACCCCGCCGATGCTGGCGGTGGTGTGGGTGATCGCCTCGCTGGAGGCCCGCCGGCCCCTGCCCGCCTCCACATTGCCGGAGATGCTCTGGTACGTGGCCTTGATCTGCATCGGCTCGTCGCTGCTGGCGGTGCGCCTGGCGACCCAGCGCGGCGCTGCGGCCCTGCCGGCCGCGCCGCCGCCGCCCAAGTTCCTGGAGCGCCTGCCGCTGAAGCTGCGCGGCGGGGAGGTCTGGGCCGTGGAGGCCGAGGACCATTACCTGCGCCTGCACACCTCCAAGGGCCAGGACCTGATTCTGCTGCGACTGGCCGACGCGGTAGCCGAGCTGGACGGGATCGAGGGCGCCCAGGTGCACCGCTCCTGGTGGGTCGCGCGCGACGCGATTGTCGGCGCGCGCCGCGGCGACGGCCGGGCGACCCTGACGCTGAAGGACGGCGCCGAGGTTCCGGTCAGCCGCACCTACGCCGGCGAACTGCGCGCCCGCGGCTGGATCTAGCCGACCCGCCTATCGCGGCCGGGCGAACCATTCCTCCCGCGACTGGCCCCAGATCTGAACTGGCCAATCCAGCGGCGGCGGCAGGGTGGTCTCGCGCAGCAGCCGCGAGCCCAGCCGCCGGGCCACGGCGTGGGAGTTGACGTTGTCCGCATCGATGCAGTGGATTACCTCGGTCCAGCCGAACGTCTCGAAGGCCCAGTCGATGGCCGCGGCCGCGCCTTCCGAGGCATAGCCCTTGCCCCAGGCCTCGCGGGAAAGGCCCCAGCCCACCTCGGTCCCCGGCCAGCCTTCCGGCTGCCACGGTCCGAGCCGGCCCATCCAGCGGCCGGTGGACGCCTCGATCACCGAGAACATGGAGAAGCCGCGCACCGTCCAGGCGCCGGTGACCACGCACATCTGCCGCCACGCCGCCTCGCGCCCCTGCGGCCCGCCCAGGTAGCGGCCGACCTCGGGGTCCGCAGCGAAGGCGGCCCAGGGCTCGAAGTCCTCCGCAACCGGGGGACGCAGAATGAGGCGTTTGGTCTCAAGCGTGGGACTTGGCTTTGGCACGATTTTGGCCTCAATCTGGCGGCGGGAGAGAGAGCATCGGTTGGGGGCAAGCCAAGACGCGCATGGGCGTGCGCGAAAGCTGATCCCTGTCCGTTGCGTCGAGGGACCCTTAAGTCGAAGGGTCGCTGATGTCGCACGAGGTTTTGCCGGAGCCACCGTCCGCTGAGCAAGCGGGGATCGCTGCTCCACAGGGCTTGACTGGGCCACAACCGCTTAGCCAGGGTCGGGCCGACGCCGGACCGGGCCGGCTCGTGATCGCCGGCGTGGTGGGCGCATGCGCCCTGGGCGCGCTGCTGGGCTTCTGGGCGCGGCCGGCCAGTCCCGGCGAGCCTGAGAAGACCCCCAAGGCGGCGCAGGTCGACACGCCGCAGAAGGCGCTGGAGGTGGTGGTCGCCGAGGCGCCGCTGTCGCCGCCCGGCCAGCCCCTGGAGGTCCTGCCCGCCGACGCGCCGCGCGACGAGGCCCACGGCCCCGCGGCGCGCACGCCGGCTCCCCCTGAGGTCGCCCCGCTGGATCCCATGGCGCCCCGCCGGCCGGCATCGGGCCTGGTGCGGGTGGCCGCTCCGGTGGCCGTGGCCGTTCCGCCGCCGGCCGCGCTGGCCTTCGCCCCGCCGCCCAAGCCCGCGCCCGACCCGAAGATCGCCGCGGCCCGGGCCGAACAGCGCCGCCGCGTCGAGGCGGCCAAGGTCGCCGAGCAGCAGCGCCTGGCCGACGCGGCGGAGAAGAAGGCCGAGGCGCGACGCGTGGCCGCCGAGCAAGCGCAGGCCAAGGCCGAGGCCGCGCACAAGGCCGAACAGCGCCTGGCCGAACAGCGCCGGAGCGAGGCCCACAAGGCGGAGCTGCGCGCCCAGGCCGCCGAGGACGCCCGCCAAGCCCGCCTCGCCAAGGCCGAGGCGGAGAAGGCGGCGAAGCTCGCCAAGGTCCAGAAGCTGAAGGCCGAGGCCAGGGCGCAGGAACAGGCGCGTGCGGAAAAGGCCGAGGAGCTGCGGCTGGCCAAACTGGAGGCCGGCCGCGAAAAGGCCCGCGAGGACGCCAAGGCCGCGCGCATCGCCGCCCTGGTCAAGGCGATGAAGGCCGCCCCGAAGCGGATCGCGGCCGAGGCGCGTCAGCTGCAGAGGCGCCACGAGCTGCAGTTGGCCGAAGCCCAGGCCGCCCAGGCGTCGAAGGCCGCCAAGCCCGCGCCACGCGCCGCGCCCCTGCGGACCGCAGAGAGCCCCGTGCGCCTGGCCAAGGCGACCTGCGCCTCCAGCGATCCGGGCGAGGCCCTGGTCTGCGCCGACAGCCGGTTGGGCGCGCGCGACCGCCAGATGCAGGCGGCCTACCGCAGCGCCGAGGCGGCCGGCGTGCCGCCCGACGCCCTGCGCCGCCAGCAGGCCCGCTGGCTGCAGGCCCGCGCCGCCGCCGCCCGCGAGGACCGCTGGGCGGTGGAGGACGTCTACGAGGCGCGGATCTCGGAGCTGAAGGAGCTCAGCCGCGACCAGAACTGAGGCCGGTCGCGGCGAGGCTCCCGCTGGAAGGGCTCAGCCCAGCATGTCCTTCACGGTGTCGCGCTCGGAGATCAGCTCGTCGTTGGTGATCTTGATCTTCGACTTGGCGAAGTCGTCCATGGCGTAGGTCTCCAGGACCTCGTAGCCGCTGGCGGTCGAGCGCACCGGCATGCCGGCCCAGACGCCGTCGGCGAAGCCGTAGCGCCCGTGGCTGGCCACCGCCACCGAGTGCACGGCGCCCGGCGTGGCCAGGTCGCGCACGTGGTCGACCAGGGCGTTGGCGGCCGAGGCGGCCGAACTCTGGCCGCGGGCCTCGATGATCGCCGCGCCGCGCTTGCCGACCGTGGGCAGGTACTCGGTCTCCAGCCAGGCCTGGTCGCCGATGACCTCGGCGGCCGGCTTGCCGCCGATCTTGGCGTGGGTGAAGTCGGCGAACATGGTCGGGCTGTGGTTGCCGTAGATGAACAGCTCGCTGACCTCGCCGATGTCGACGCCGGCCTTCTTGGCCAGCTGGGCGCGGCCGCGGTTCTCGTCCAGGCGCACCATGGCGGTGAAGCGGTCGGGCGACAGGCGCTTGGCCTGGCTGGCGGCGATCATCACATTGGTGTTGCAGGGGTTGCCCACCACCGCCACCCGGGCGTCGTCGGCGGCCACGCGGTCGATCGATTGGCCCTGGGCGATGAAGATCTTGCCGTTGTCCTTCAGGAGGTCGGCGCGCTCCATGCCGGGGCCGCGGGGCTTGGAGCCCACCAGCAGGCACCAGTTGGCGTCCTTGAAGGCCACGTCCGCGTCGCCGGTCAGCACCATGTCCTGCAGCAGCGGGAAGGCGCAGTCCTCCAGCTCCATCGCCACGCCCTTCAGCGCCTTCTGCGGGCCTTCCACGGGGATTTCCAGCAGCTGCAGGATGATCGGCTGGTCGGCGCCCAGCATCTGGCCGGAGGCGATCCGGAACAGCAGGGCGTAGCCGATGTTTCCGGCCGCGCCGGTGACCGCCACGCGGATGGGCTTCTTCGCCATGGGAGGCTGCTCCTTGCTGAATTCGTCGCGGGCGCTCTAGCCCGTTGACGCCCATGCTGCAATGCCGCAGGCGCAGGGGGCGATGTTCCAGCTCGATCCCGCCTTCCCCGCCACCTCGCAGGCCCTGGGCGACCTGGCGCTCTGCCATGCCCGCCTGCAGGCCGACGCCCGCTACGCCTGGATCGTGCTGATCCCGCGGATTGCGGCGGCGCGGGAGCTGGAGGACCTGTCGGGCAACGACCGCGCGGCCCTGATGGAGGAGATCGTGCGGGCCAGCGCGGCGGTGCGGGCCATCGGACAGGCGCTGGGCCGGCCGGTGCAGAAGCTGAACGTGGGACAGCTGGGCAATGTCACCCCCCAGCTGCACGTGCACGTGGTCGGCCGGCGGACCGACGATCCGGCCTGGCCGGGCCCGGTCTGGGGTGTCGGCTCGGCCGAACCTTATGCCGACGGCGCCCTGGCCGTGGCGTTGCAGGCCGCCCGCATCACCCTGGGCCTCTGACCCGCCTAAGGATTGCGCCGCGCCAGCTTCACGCTTTCGGTGCGCCCGCCTTCGGTGAGCTCGCCGGCCCAGCGGCCGTCGCCGGCGGAGCGCAGGATGCCGGTCGCCTCCCCGATGCGCAGGCGCACGTCGGCGCCGTCGCGGCGGATCTCGTCGATCAGGCCGGAGCTGCCCGCCTGGCCCGCGCGCCGCGGGTCGCGCCAGGCGCCCTCCACCTCGCCGTTGCGGTCGGCCAGCTGCAGGACATAGAGCTCGCGGCCGGCGCCGCCGGTGAGGGTCCAGCCGCCGTCCAGGGGACCCATGAAGCTCTCGGCGGCGGCCAGCCCGGCGCGGATGCGGTTGTCGTAGGCGACGTCGGCGGGCGTCGCAGGCCCGTCAGGGCTGTTGCCGGTCTCCTCGACATTGACCGGCGCCCCCGAGGTCGGGGCCGTAGCGGCCCGCCGCGGCGCAGTGGGGGGAACGGGCACGTCGGGCTCGACCTTCGATCCGTTCACCGCCGTGTCCGGCTCCTCCGGCGGGATGACCTTCACCGCCGCGGGGCGATGGCGCAGCAGGGCGTCGATGGGATCGGCCGGCGGCGCCTGGGCGAACGCGGGGCCGCCCGCCAATCCGGCCGCGACGACGACGACAAGCGCCCTTCGCACCGTCACGCCGGCCCACGCGCCGCAATGGCGTCCGCCACCTCGATCAGCCGCCGCGCCTCGGCGAAATGCAGCCGCTCCACCATGCGGCCCTCCACCTTCAGCACGCCGCGGTCGCGGTTCTCCGGCTGCTCGAAGGCCTCCACCACCACCCGCGCCCAGGCCACCGCCTCGGCCTGCGGGGTGAAGGCGCGGTTGGCCGCGTCCACCTGGCTGGGGTGGATCAGGGTCTTGCCGTCGAAGCCCAGCGCCGCCGCCTGAGCGCACTGGCGCGCCAGCCCATCGCCGTCAGCGATCTCGTTGAACACGCCGTCCAGGATCGCCAGCCGGTGTGCGCGCGCCGCGATGAGGCTGAGGGTCAGGGGCGTCAGCAGCGCCTCGCGCTCGGCCGTGAGCGGGCAGCGCATCTCCTTGGCCAGGTCGTTGGAGCCCATCACCCAGGCCTCCACGCCCTCCACGATCGAGGCGGCGCCCAGTTCGGCGAGCCGCAGGATGGCGCTGCAGGTCTCGATCATCGCCCAGAGCGGCAGGCCGGACCCCAGCGCCGCCCGCGCCTGCGCCAGGTCCAGGGCCGCCGAGACCTTGGGGACCAGCACCGCGTCCGGCCGCGCCGCCGCGGCCATGGCCAGGTCCTCCGCCCCCCAGGGCGTATCCAGGCCGTTCGTCCGCACCACCAGCTCGCGCCCGCCGAACCCGCCTTCGCGCACCGCCGCGGCCGCGCCCGCCCGGGCCTCGGCCTTCATGTCCGGTGCGACCGAGTCCTCCAGGTCCAGGATCACCACGTCGCACGGCAGGGCGCGGGCCTTGTCCACCGCACGGGCATTGGACGCCGGCAAGTACAGCACGCTGCGGCGAGGTCGGGCGGCGGGCTCCATGCGGCGTTCAGGCTCCTTGGCGCATCTGGCGAGGGAGAAGTCTTAGCGGTTAGGATAGGCCCATGGCCACACGTCCGATCCGCTATGACGCCGGCGCCAAGAACGTGCTTGGCGAAGAGCTGGTCCCGTGCTCGCTGGACCCGGTCACCGGCTTCTTCCGCAACGGCTGCTGCGAGACCGGCCCCCACGACGTGGGCATGCACACGGTCTGCGCCGTGATGACGGTCGAGTTCCTGGCCTTCTCCAAGTCGATGGGCAACGACCTCTCGACCCCGCGGCCCGATCTGGGCTTCGACGGCCTGAAGCCTGGCGACCGCTGGTGCCTCTGCGCGCCGCGCTGGAAGGAGGCCCTGGACGCCGGGGCCGCGCCCCAGGTGGTGCTGGAAAGCACCCACGAGGAGACCCTGGCGATCGTCCCGCTGGGCGTCCTGAAGGACTACGCGGTCGAGGCCTGATCCGTCGGCGGCGCTTCCGGCGCGGTCCGATCCGCGCTAATTCCGGCGCAGTCATTCGCGGGGGCGCCGATGAGCCTGGATGTCGAAACGCCGGAGGTCAGCGAGCCGCACAAGACCGGCCACAGCGTGGTCGACATGGCCGTGGCGATCGCCGCGCTCTTCGTCTCGATCGTCTCCCTGGTCCTGGCCATGGTCCACGGCCGCACCATGGAGCGGATGGCCGAGGCGAACGCGCGGCTGGTGGAGGCCAATTCCTGGCCGTTCCTGCAGACCACCACCGGCAATCAGGACAATGCCGGCGCGCCGGTGATCACCCTGGACGTGGCCAACGCCGGCGTCGGGCCGGCCAAGATCCACAGCGTCGAGGTGTTCTACCGCGGCGTGCGGATGGGCAGCTGGGTCGAGCTTCTGGCCCAATGCTGCGCCGCGCGCGGCCACATGCTGAGCTACGCCTCGTCCACCACCGCCAACTTCGGCGTGCTGCGCGCCGGCCAGGAGGTCTCGATGATGAGCTTCCCGGACACGCCGCAGAACCACGAGGTCTGGACCGCGCTCAACGTGCAGCGGACCGCGGTGAGCTATCGCATCTGCTACTGCTCGGTCTTCGACGACTGCTGGATCACCGACGGGGCCACCCTGGAGCCGCAGCGGACGCCCCGTTGCGTCAAGCCGGCCCAGCCGTTCGATCCCCTGCTTCAGCCCAGGCGGTAGTCGGCCTCCAGGCGGTAGTGCGAGCCCTCGCTGCCGAGGGTGCTGGAATAGAGGCCGAAGCGGTCGATCGTGATCGGCGGCGATTTCAAGAGGTTGTTGGC
Organism: Caulobacterales bacterium; assembly: GCA_019510435.1. Classification (GTDB taxonomy): domain Bacteria; phylum Pseudomonadota; class Alphaproteobacteria; order Caulobacterales; family Caulobacteraceae; genus Phenylobacterium. The sequence goes on from JAEKKJ010000035.1 coordinate 17,805, forward strand.
CTGGATCCAGGCCGCCACCTCGGCCAGATCGGCCCGGCGCAGGTAGGCCAGGGTCACGTGCGGCCGGTAGTGGCGCTTCTCCGCCTTCAGCCCCGCGCAGCGCGCCGCGGTCTCGCAGGCCTCCGCCAGGCGGCGCAGCTCGGGGCTCTCCGCCACGCCGGCCCACACGGCGTGGATATCGTCCCCGTCGGCGAAGCTGCCAGCGCCGGCCAGGCTGATCTCGAACGGCCGCCCGCCTACCGCCATCAGCGCCGCGTCCAGGTCGCGGGCCACGTCCTCGCGAACCTCGCCGAAGAAGCGCAGCGTCACGTGCAGCGCTTCCAGCGGCCGCCAGCGCGCGCCCTCGATCCCGCTCTGGCGGGCCTGCAGCGCCCGGCCGATCTCGGGCGGAATGGCGAGGGCGGCGAACAGGCGGATCATCGGCGCCAGATAACCCGTTCGGCAAGCTGTACCGCAAGGCCTTGCTTACGACACACGGGGAACCGATATTTCGGGGGCGTCCGATTTGCGACGCGCAACTTCAAGGGTCCTGCTCTCATGAGCGACTTCAACCGCGGCTACGCGCGCACGATCCCCGCGGATCGCGCCGACATGTCGGTGGACGCGGGCCTCCGGAGCTTCATGCTCGGCGTCTACAACAAGCTGGCGCTGGGCCTCGTTCTATCCGCCGTCCTGGCCTGGCTGACCGTCGAGTTCGAGCCCGTCACCCGGCTGCTCTACGTCACCACCCCTGACGGCGCCCTGGCCGGCTTCACGCCGCTGGGCTGGCTGATCCGCTTTGCGCCCCTCATCGTGCTGGTCGGCGCGATGTTCATGCGCAACGCCAGCGCCCAGTCCTCCGGCATCCTCTACTGGGTGGTGGTCTCGCTGATCGGCGCCGGCCTCGGCGTCTGGCTGCTGGAATACACCCACACTTCCGTCGCCCTGACCTTCCTGGTCACCGCCAGCGCCTTCGGCGTCCTGTCCCTGGTGGGCTACACCACCAAGAAGGACCTGACCGGCTTCGGCAGCTTCCTGATCATGGGCGTCTGGGGCCTGGTCCTGGCCTCGCTGATCGGCATGTTCTGGCACCCGCCGGGCTTCAGCATGATCATCAGCGGCGTGGGCGTCCTGCTCTTCGCGGGCCTGATCGCCTACGACACCCAGAACCTCAAGATGACCTACTACCAGCTGGCCGGCGACCAGGCCTCCATGGCGGTCGCCACCAACTACGGCGCGCTGGGCCTCTACATCAACTTCATCAACCTGTTCCAATTCCTGCTCTCGTTCCTCGGCAACCGCCGCTAGGAACGCCTAAGGGCAGAACGACTGGACCCCGGCGGGCGACCGCCGGGGTTTTTCGTGGGCGCCCTCTTGTCCCTTTTGCCGCCTTTTGGCGCCGGCCTGCGTGCTCTAGCCTCGCGGCGATGCTCGACGCCTACCTCGCTTTCCACGCGCGCCAGCGGCCGCGGGCCGTGGCCCTGCTGACGCCGCGCCGGCGGTTGACCTATGCCGAGCTGGACGCCGACGTGAACCGCTTCGCCGGGGGGCTCAGCGGCCTCGGGCTCTCACCGGCCAGCGGCGTGGTGGCGGTGGAGGCGGCGACCCCCTACCACAAGAATGTCCTGACCCTGGCCCTGGCGCGCCTGGCCGTCGCCTCCACCCCCGCCAGCGACGCCAAGGCCGACCTGGTCGTCAGCCAGCGCGCCGGCCCCTCCGACGGGCGGACCCTGCGCCTGTCGCCGGACTGGACCCAGGCCACCGCCGCGGCGCCGCCCGTCGTGGTGGCGAGCGCTGCCCGCGACCCGGATGGGCTGGCGCGAGTGCTGCTGTCGTCGGGCCTGGCGGAGCCGCGCCGCGTGCCGCTCAGCTGGCGACGGCTCGAGGCCCAGGTGCTGGCCGCGGCCGCGACCTATCCCGCCGGGCGCCTCGGGGCCTGGGTGCTCAGCCTCGGCGTGGAGTCCGAGCTGGGCTTCGTCCTGGCGGCCCTGGCCTGGTCGCAGGGCGCCACGGCGGTCACCGACTGGGAGAGCCGCGACCTGCCCCACCTGCTGGAGCGCCAGCCGCCGGGCCTGGTGGCCCTGACTCCCGTCCAGCTCTCCGACCTGCTGCGCGTCCTGCCCGCCGGCTTCGAGCCGCGGCCGGGGTGGCGCCTCCTCGTGAGCGGCGGACTCCTCGCGCCCGCCGTGGCGCGTGAGGCCCGCCTGCGCCTGAGCTCCGACGTCCAGGTGGTCTATGGCTCGCCCGAGACCGGCCGCGTCGCCATGGGCCCCGCCGCCCGGCTGGACCAGGCCCCCGGCGCGGTCGGCTGGCCGCAGCCCGGCGTGGAGATCGCCATCGTCGGCCCCGATGGCCAGCCGGTGGCGGAGGGCGAGTCCGGCGAGATCCGCATCCGCAGCGACCGCGCCGCACGGGGCTACCTCGACGATCCCGCGGCCACTGCCGAGGCTTTCCAAGGCGGCTTCTTCCGTCCGGGGGACCTGGGCCGGAGCCTGCCGGACGGCGCCCTGGTGGTGGAGGGGCGGCTGGACGAGCGGATGGACATCCAGGGGGTCAAGGTGCTGCCCAGCGTCCTGGAGCACGCGCTGCTGGAACATCCGGGCATCCGCGACGCCGCGGCCGTGGCGGTGCCGGACGCCAAGGGCGAGGACGAGTGCTGGATTGCGGTGGCGGGCGAGCGCCAGATCGCGCGCGCCGAGCTGCTGGTGCGGCTGACGGCGTCGGGCGCGCGGGTGCCGCCGGTGCGCTTCGCCTGGACCGAGGCCATCCCCCGCAACGCCGCCGGCAAGGTCGACCGCGACGCCCTGCGCGCCCAGCTGGCCTCCGCCCTCACCGCGTCAGGGGTTTAGTCCACCACCGACAGGCGGCCCTTGTCGAAGAAGCGCAGCACCTGCTCCAGGTCATGGCCGCGGCGCAGGATGTGGCCGCCATGGCCCAGGATCGCCCAGGCCCCCTGGCGCTTGGCCAGGGCGGGCCGCTTCTCGATGCGGTAGATCGGCGCCTCGGACGCCCGGCGGAAGACGGAGAACACCGCCGCCTCGGGCAGGCTGTCCATCCCGTAGTCGCGCCACTCGCCGGCCGCGACCATCCGGCCGTAGAGGCGGAGCAGGCGATCGAACTCGCGTCTTTCGAAGAAAATCCCCGCCGCGCGCGGGGCCGAATAACTCGGGTCGAAGGCCATCGCCCGTCAGGTTAGACCGAAAAAACTGCGTCGGGCCACCCCGGAATTCACCATGCCGTCGCGTCGCCGTCGCGGGCCCGTCACAGAACGCCGCGCCGCGAAATCACCTTATTTCGGTCCAGCCCCCGCCTGATCGGGCCCCGATATAGGGAGCGTCGGTTGGTCGGAGACGCTGGTCCCGGATCCTGAACAGCCCCCCCAGCCCCCCTGGATCGGCCCTGGCCAACCGACACTCTCCAGACTCTCCTCGAGCGTCAGTCCGCGCGGAACTCTCCAGCCGCGCGGACCCTCTCGCATGTCCGCAAGGCCGCGGCGTCAGCCCTTGGCCTGGCCCACCGCCAGCACCCGGCCGCCCTTGGGGCCCTGCAGCACCACCACCGTCTTGAGGCCCTCCTCCTCGGGCGGCGGGAGCCGGAAGGCCTGGGGTTTGCCCTTCCAGGCGCCCAGCCGGGTCATCTCGCGCACGACATTGCGCTCCACCACCGTCTCGCCGCGATTGTCGCCGGCCTTGACCGCCACCTCGACGGCGCGCGGGTCGTAGCGGATCAGCCAGACGTCGGCGCCGCCCTTCGGCGCGCGCGCCGAACCCACGTCCACGCGCCGGTTGCCGACGAAGTGGATCTCCGGCGGATCGCGCGGGGCGGCCGCAGCGGCGCGCACCAGCTTGTCCACCTCGGTGGTCTTCAGGCCCTGGGCCTCGTCGCGGCCATCGACCACCACCTGGGGCGTATAGGGCTCGCGCAGCTTCAGCCGGGCCACATAGGCCTTCTGCCGCTCGGCGAACTCCGGCCTGGCGAAGGTGTCGGCCCAGCCGAGGTAGTCCCAGTAGTCCACGGAGTAGGTGAGGCCGAGCACCCCTGGCCGGTCGGCCAGCTTGCCGAAATAGGCGTTGGCGTCCTTGCACTTGCCACAGCCCTGGGCGGTGAATAGCTCCACCAGGACGGGCGCCTTGCCAGCGCCGGCCCGCGCCGCCGACGCTCCCGTCGGCCACGCCAAAGCCGCCGGACAGGCGAGCAGGATCAGGCTGAGAAGCGCCGCCTTCCGCATCGTCCCGACTTAAGCGGAGATCGGAGGCCAGGCAATCCCAACATTCGGTGAGGTCCGGCCGCCCCGCGCGGGCCTAGAGTCTGGCGGCGGCCAGGATCGGGCCGCCGTTCTTCGACTGCACCAGCACCACGGCCTTCAGGCCAGGCTCGGTCGCCGGCGCGGCGAAGCTCGCCGCCTGGCCGCTCCAGTCGCCCAGGCGCTTCAGGCTGCGCACCACATTGCGCTGGGGCAGGGTCTTGCCGCCGTTCTCGCCGGCCTTCACCGGCACCTGCAGCTCGCGCGGATCGTAGCGGACCAGCCACACGTCGGCGCCGCGGCGGGGCGCGACGCCGGCCGCCACCGTGATGTGCGCGCCGTCGGCGGTGACGCGGGTCAGGGCCTGGGTGCGGGCCTGGCCGATCAGCCGGTCGACGGCGGCCGGGCTGTTGCCGACGCCCGCCGCGCGCCCACCGGCCACCACCTCGGGCGTATAGGGATTGCCGTCCCCCAGCGCCCGCGCATAGGCGATCTGGCGGTCGGTGAACTCGGGCCGGGCGAAGGTGTCCTTCCAGCCCAGGTGGTCCCAGTAGGTGACGTTGAACGAGAGCGCGATCACGTCGGGGCGGTCCGCGACCTTGCCGACCGCGATGTCCGCCGGGGGGCAGGACGAGCAGCCCTGGCTGGTGAAGAGCTCCACCACCACGGGACCGGCGGGCGCCGGCTGGGCCTGGGCGGCGGACGCGCCGGCGACGGCGGCAAGGACGGTGGCGAGACGGGCGGCGGCGAGACGGGCGGCGGCGAGAAGGACGGGGCGCTGGGTCATGCGATCTAGTTCGTGGAGACGCCGGCCAAGGTTACAGCCGGATCCGGTGTGCGGCGCGCCTGGATCGCTGACGGCGCGCGCCCCAGCCCCTAAGGTGACGCGGATGAGCGACGAACGCTGGATCCAGCTGCGGCGCGATCCCGAGACCGGGATCGAGAGCCTGCGGGCCTATTTCCGCGGCCACGCCTATGATCCGCACACCCATGACGAGGTGCTGGTGGGCTTCACCGAGGCCGGGGTGCAGCAGTTCCGCTGCCGCCGGCGGCTGGTCACCAGCACGCCGGGCCGGGCGATCCTGATGGAGCCGGGCGAGCCGCACGATGGCCGCAGCCCGCCGGACGAGGGCTTCACCTACGGCATGCTGTACCTGCCCGCCGCCTGGCTGCGGGCGCAGGCGGAGCGGCATGGCGCCCGCGGCGACCTCGGCTTCCGCCACACCCTGGCGGAGGACGCCGGCCTGCTGGCGGCGATCCGCGGCGCCTTCTCGGCCGTCCACGCCGGCGAGGGCCGCCTGACGCGGGACCAGGCGCTGGACGGCCTGGTGGCGGCGCTGGCGGGGGTGGCGCGGCCGCCTGCGCCGGCGACGCGGGAGCCTGGCGTCGCCCAGGCGCACGCGGCCCTGCACGAGGGCTATCAGGACGACATCGGGCTCGACGACCTGGCCGCCGCCAGCGGCCTGGACCGGTTCCGCCTGACCCGCGCCTTCAAGGCCCAGCTGGGCCTGTCGCCGCACGCCTACCTGGTGCAGCTGCGCCTGCGGGCCGCGCGACGGCAGCTGGCGCGGGGAACGCCCCCGGCCCAGGCGGCCGCCGACGCCGGCTTCGCCGACCAGAGCCACCTGGGCCGCTGGTTCCGCCGCGCCTACGGCCTGACGCCCGCCGCCTACCGCCGCGCCTGCACAAATGTTCCAGACTGAGCGGCGCAGAGCCGGCAAGGCTTGCGCCATGTTCGACACCAAGATCGCCATCGTCGTCCGCGACGACCTCGCCGCCTGGCAGAAGCTCAACATCACCGCCTTCCTGGCCAGCGGCATCGCCGCCGCCGCGCCCGAGGCGATCGGCGAGCCGTATGTCGACGCGGGCGGTCACGCCTATGGGCGCATGTTCGTCCAGCCGGTGCTGGTGTTCCGCGGGCCGCTGGCGGGCCTGCAGGCGGCGCATCGCCAGGCGCTGGAGCGCGGCCTGACCATCCTGCCCTATGTGGAGGCGATGTTCGCCACCGGCCACGACGCGGCCAACCGCGCCGTCTTCGCCGAGGAGGACCCCGCCGCGCTGAACCTCGTCGGCCTCGCGATCCGCGGCCCCAAGAAGGCAGTGGACAAGACTGTCAAGGGCCTCAGCCTCCACGACTAAGGCCGCGAAGCCGCGCCGTCCTGACTCGGAAACCACGGACCATCACGGACGTCGAAGCCGCGAGTCCCTGATGGTCCGTGATGGCCTGTAGTTCAAAATGACAGAGCCTCCGCTTGCGCGGAGGCTCGTCGAAGGCCCTGGCCTGAAGTCTCTTACTCGGCCGCGGCGGCCAGCGGCTGGCGCGCCAGGCTGCGCAGGACGTAGTTCAGGACGCCGCCGTGCTTGAAATATTCCAGCTCGGTGGGCGTATCGATGCGGCAGCGCACCGGGAAGCGGGCGATGCGGCCGTCGCTGGGACGGTACATCTCCACGATCAGCTGCTTGCGGGGCGAAAGCTCCGTCAGGCCGCGGATGGTGACGATCTCCTCGCCGGTCAGGCCCAGCTTGTGCCAGCCTTCCTGCAGGAACTGCAGCGGCAGCACGCCCATGCCGACCAGGTTGGAGCGGTGGATCCGCTCGAAGCTCTCGGCCACCACGGCGCGCACGCCCAGCAGCTTGGTGCCCTTGGCCGCCCAGTCGCGCGATGAGCCCGTGCCGTACTCCTTGCCCGCGAACACCACCAGCGGCCGGCCCTCGGACTGGTAGCGCATGGCCGCGTCGTAGATCGACATCTCGTCGCCCGACGGGAAGTGCTTGGTCACCCCGCCCTCGATCTCGGGCGTGATGCGGTTGCGGATGCGGATGTTGGCGAAGGTGCCGCGCATCATCACTTCGTGGTTGCCGCGCCGCGCGCCGTAGGAGTTGAACTCCGAGGTCGGCACCTGGTGGTCACGCAGGTAGACACCCGCCGGCGAGGTGGTCTTGATCGAGCCGGCCGGGGAGATGTGGTCGGTGGTGATCGAGTCGCCGAACACACCCAGGATCCGCGCCTCGACGATGTCGGTCACCGGCTTGGGGTCCATCGACATGTCGGTGAAGTAGGGCGGGTTCTGGACATAGGTGGAGCCCATGTCCCAGGCGTAGGTCTGGCCGCCCTTCACCTTGATGGCCTGCCAGTTCTTGTCGCCCTTGAAGACGTCGGCGTAGCGGGTGGCGA
>JAEKKJ010000037.1 GCA_019510435.1 Caulobacterales bacterium
GTTCTCGTTCCCCGACAGGTGGAAGCGGTGAAAGCCGGGCTCAAGGCCGGCTCGCGCACCGTTTCGGCGATGTCGGGGGGAACGGTGGTGGCGCTCTGCGAGATGCGTGCGGGACGGCTCGAACCCTCGCGCGTCTTCAACCTTTGAAGAGCGGAGAAACCCGATGTCGATCACGGCCGAACGTAAAGCCGAAGTCATCAAGAGCCATGCCCGCGCCGAAGCGGACACTGGCAGCGCCGAAGTCCAGGTGGCGATCATGTCCGAACGGATCGCGAACCTCACCGAGCACTTCAAGACGCACAAGAAGGACAACCACTCGCGCCGGGGCCTGCTGAAGCTGGTCTCCGCCCGCCGCTCGCTGCTGGATCACCTGAAGAAGTCCGACGAGGCTCGCTATCAGGCCCTGATCGAGAAGCTCGGCCTGCGCCGCTAGTCCATAGTACCCGCGGACCCGTTCGCCTTCCGGCGTCGGGTCCGTTTCGTATCGGGGCGTGATGCCATCACGTTTCGGATTTGACGACCTGGAGCTTTCTGCGAAGGCTTCGGGGGCCGCTCCTCCGTCATGGGCCGGGGGACGCATGCGGCGCCGGGGCCGCCGAAGGGCTGCCCCACACACGCCGAGGGTTCCAAAGAAATCCTCACCCCGCCCGTGCCATTGGAGAGGATTTCGGAAGACCGATCCCCTGTCCGTCCCCGCCGGGAATACGCCCGCGGGATGAGAAAGAAGCCAAGATGTTCAATATCAAACGCAAGACCATCGAGTGGGGGGGCAAGACCCTCACGCTCGAAACCGGCCGCATGGCCCGTCAAGCCGACGGCGCGGTGCTGGCCACCTACGGGGAGACCATGGTCCTGGCGACCGCCGTCTTCGCCAAGAGCGCCAAGCCCGGCCAGGACTTCTTCCCCCTGACCGTGAACTACCAGGAGAAGTTCTACGCCGCGGGCAAGATCCCCGGCAGCTTCCCCCGCCGCGAGGGCGCGCCCTCGCAGAAGGAAACCCTCACCAGCCGCCTGATCGACCGTCCGATCCGCCCGCTGTTCGTGAAGGGCTTCAAGCATGAGGTCCAGGTGGTCGCCACCGTGCTGGCCCATGACCTCGAGAACGATCCCGACATCGTCGCCCTGGTCGCCGCCTCGGCCGCCCTGGTGCTGTCCGGCGCGCCCTTCATGGGCCCGATCGCCGGCGCCCGCGTCGGCTTCGTGGACGGCGAGTACGTCCTGAACCCGACCCTGGACGAGATGAAGGAAAGCCGGATGGACCTGGTGGTCGCCGGCACCGCCGACGCCGTCATGATGGTCGAATCCGAGATCAAGGAGATGACCGAGGACGAAGTGCTGAAGGGGGTGATGTTCGCCCACGCCGGCATGCAGCCCGTCATCGACGCGATCATCGAGCTGGCCGAGCACGCCGCCAAGGAGCCCTTCGACTTCCAGCCGGAAGACACCGAGGCCCTGAAGGCCAACGTCAAGAAGCTGGTCGGCAAGGACCTGGCCACCGCCTACAAGATCGTCGCCAAGGGCGAGCGCCATGACGCGGTCTCCGCGGCCAAGGCCAAGGCGGTCGAGAAGTTTGTGAAGTCGGACGCCAACCCCGACGGCGTCGCCGCCGACAAGCTGGGCGCGGTGTTCAAGGAACTCGAGGCCGACGTCGTCCGCCGCAACATCCTGGACACCGGCATCCGGATCGACGGCCGCAAGGTCGACCAGGTCCGCCAGATCGTCTCGGAAGTGGGCGTGCTGCCCCGGGCCCACGGCTCGGCGCTGTTCACCCGCGGCGAGACCCAGGCCCTGGTGGTCGCCACCCTGGGCACCGGCGACGACGAGCAGCTGATCGACGCCCTCGAGGGCAAGTACTACGAGAAGTTCATGCTGCACTATAACTTCCCGCCGTTCTCGGTCGGGGAGACGGGCCGCATGGGCGCGCCGGGCCGCCGCGAAGTCGGCCACGGCAAGCTGGCGTGGCGGGCGATCCGCCCGATGCTGCCGCCGTACGAGGAGTTCCCCTACACGATCCGCCTGGTCTCGGAGATCTTCGAGTCCAACGGCTCGTCCTCCATGGCCTCGGTCTGCGGCTCGTCGCTGGCCCTGATGGATGCGGGCGTGCCCCTGAAGAAGCCGGTCTCCGGCATCGCCATGGGCTTGATCCTGGAAAGCGACGGCTTCGCCGTGCTCTCCGACATCCTGGGCGACGAGGACCACCTCGGCGACATGGACTTCAAGGTGGCCGGCACGCACGACGGCATCACCTCGCTGCAGATGGACATCAAGATCCCCGGCATCACCGAGGCGATCATGAAGCAGGCCCTCGCCCAGGCGAAGGGCGGCCGCGAGCACATCCTCGGCGAGATGAACAAGGCCATGGAAGCGCCCCGCCACGAGCTGGGCGAGTTCGCGCCGAAGATCGAGACGATCAAGATCCCGGTCGACAAGATCCGCGAAGTGATCGGCTCCGGCGGCAAGGTGATCCGCGAGATCGTGGAGAAGACCGGCGCCAAGATCGACATCGGCGAGGACGGCACCATCAAGGTGGCGGCCGCCGACCAGGCGAAGATCGACGCGGCCAAGGATTGGATCAAGTCGATCGCGTCCGAGCCGGAGATCGGCCACATCTACACCGGCAAGGTCGTGAAGGTGGTCGACTTCGGCGCCTTCGTGAACTTCTTCGGCGCCAAGGACGGCCTGGTCCACGTGAGCCAGATCGCCAACGAGCGCGTGAACAAGGTCTCGGACGTGCTGCAGGAAGGCCAGTCGGTGAAGGTCAAGCTTCTCGGCTTCGACGACCGCGGCAAGACCCGCCTCTCCATGAAGGTCGTCGACCAGGAGACCGGCGAAGACCTGTCCAAGAAGGAAGAGCCGGAAGGCGCCGACGCGTAAAACGCGACGCTGTCCAAGGCTGAGTGACGAGGGGCGGCCGGAGCGATCCGGCCGCCCTTTTCGTTGGGCGCTTGGTAGGCGCTCGGGCTCCGCGCCCGAACGCCGCACCCCTATCGGACGATAAGGCCCTACCGGTTGAATCTGGTTTCGCACTTGCAGCACGGCCCGTACGGCACCTGTGATTGTGCGAGAAAGGGATTTCAACGTGGCGCGTAAGACGATCTTTGTGACGGCGGCGGCTGCGGCGCTGATGGCGCTGGCCATGGCCCCGGCGAGCGCCTCGGCGGCGACCAACCTGCTGGTCAACGGCAGCTTCGACGACATCGGCGCGGGCGCCTCGCCCGAGGGCTGGGGCGGCCTGACCTACTACGTGGACGGGACCCATCCCGGCCACGTGGCCCTGCCCGGCTGGACGGTCGAGAGCGGCAGCGTCGACCTGACCGACACCCACACCACCTGGGGTCCCGCGGCGGACGGCGAGTACTCGCTGGACATCAACGGCTGGGACGCCGGGACCATCTCCCAAGGCTTCAACACCATCGTGGGCGGCCACTACACGGTGAGCTTCGCCTATTCGCGCAACGCGGCCGGCGCGCCTGACCCGGCCACGGCCGACGTCACGGCCGGCGGCAATGTGTTCCACATCAGCACGGCCAACGACTCCAGCCTCTACGGCTACGGCGGCCACATGCTGTGGCAGACCGGCACGTTCGACTTCGTCGGCAGCGGCCACGACGTTATCCGGCTGGCGGCGACCATCCCCGGCAACGGCGGCGTCTTCTTCGACAAGGTCTCGGTCTCGGGCGGCGCGGTGCCGGAGCCGGCGGCCTGGGCGCTGATGATCAGCGGCTTCGGTATGGCCGGCACGGTCCTGCGCCGGCGCCGGGCCCAGGTCGCCGCCGCCGCCTGAGCGCGTCCACGACCGACAGATGCGAAGGGCGGCCGGAGCGATCCGGCCGCCCTTTTCGTTGGGGGATGAGGTCAGGCGGCCTCGGTGGCCGCAACGCCGTAGCGCGGCGCCGGATGGCGGGCGGAGAGGTTCGGGAACAGCGCCTGGCGGGCGGCCTGGGCGGCGGCCCAGTCGGCCGGATCGGGCAGCGACGGGATCGTCACCAACTCGCCCCGGTCCAGCCCGGCCAGGGCCGCGTCCACCAGCTCGTCCACGTCCATCAGGATCTCGTCCGGCACGTTCTCGATGCCGCGGCCGGAGCGGTCCCAGATCTCGGTCCGCGTGGCGCCGGGCAGCACCGCCTGGAAGGTCAGGCCCTTGGGCGACAGGTCGTGGTGCAGGGCCTGGGTGAGGTACAGCACATAGGCCTTGGTGGCCCCGTAGACGGCGCTGGTGGGGAACAGCTCGGGCGCCAGGCCCACGATCGAGCCGATGTTGATGATCGTGCCATGGCCGCGGCGCGCGAAGCCGGCGGACGCCGCCTGGGCGAGGCGGGTGACGGCGGTGATATTCAGCTGAATCAGGCCTTCCAGCTTGTCGGGATCGGCCACCGTGAAGGTGTCGAACAGGGCCGCGCCGGCGTTGTTGACCAGCAGGCTCACGCCCTCGTCCTCGCGCAGCCGCGCCTCCAGGCGGACGATGTCGTCGCGCCGGGTGAGGTCGGTCTTCACCACCTCGACGGCGACGCCGGTTTCGGCGCGCAGCCGCTCGGCCAGGGCGCCGAGGCGCGCCTCGTCCCGCGCCGCCAGGATCAGGTCGTAGCCGCGCCGGGCCAGGCGGTCCGCATAGACCGCGCCGATGCCGCTGGAGGCGCCGGTGATCAGGGCTGCGCCTTTTGAAGTGCTCATGGGGATCTCTCCGAATTGGCGGTCGGTCGAAAGCCCGGCCGTACGCGGAAGGTGGGGACGCACTCCGCGGCGGTCATTATATGATGATCATCATATTTTCTTGCAGAGACCCGGATTTCCTCTGGCGCCGGGCATGGCGCGCATCGCGAGGGCCTGACGACAAAAGGCCCGCCTCGCCGGCGGGCCTTCCGTTCGCCGCTCCCCTAAAGGCTGGTCAGCCGCGCAGCTTGCGCAGCAGCACGTCCACGTCGCGGGCGATGGCGGGATCCTCGCCCTTCAGCTGCTCGATGCGGCGCACGGCGTGCAGCACCGTGGTGTGGTCGCGCCCGCCGAAGCGACGGCCGATGTCCGGCAGCGAGCGGGTGGTGATCTGCTTGGCCAGCCACATGGCCACCTGCCGCGGCCGCGCCACCGCGCGGGCCCGGCGTTCGGAGACGAGGTCGGCCTGCTTCAGCGCATAGTGCTCCGCCACGGTCTTCTGGATCATGTCCACCGTCACCCGGCGCTCGGTGACCGACAGGTGCGGGCGCAGGATGGCCTGGGCCTCGTCCAGGGTCAGGCGGGCGATGTCGCCGCCCACCCGGGCCACCAGGGTGTTCAGGGCGCCCTCCAGCTCGCGAACGCTGTCGGTGAAGCGGTCGGCCAGGAACTGCAGCACCTCGCCCCGCGCGGCGGGGTGGAAGGCCCCCTGCAGGGCCAGGGTGTGTAGCTTGCGCTCCAGGATGCCCAGCCGCAGCGTCCGGTCCGCCGGCTCGATGCCGCAGACCAGGCCCGCCTGCAGGTGGCTGCGCAGGCGCGGCTCCAGCTCGGAGAGCTCGGTCGGCGAGCGGTCGGCGGTCAGGACGACGCGGCGGCCATCCTCCACCAGGGCGATCAGGGTGTGGAACAGCTCTTCCTGGGTCTGGGTCTTGCCGGCCACGAAGTGGACGTCGTCGATCAGCAGCAGGTCGGCGTTGCGCAGCTCGTCCTTGAAGGCCGCGGTCTGGCGGTCCTGCAGCGCCTTGACGAAGGTCGAGGTGAACCGCTCGGCGGAGAGGTAGACCACCCGCTTGGACGGGCCGCCCGTGCGCATGGCTTCCCAGGCCAGGGCGTTCAGCAGGTGCGTCTTGCCGAAGCCGTAGGGGCCGTGGAACAGCACCGGGTTGAAGTGGCCGTCGGCCCAGGAGGCCACGCGGCGGGCCACGGCGAAGGCGAACTCGTTGGCAGGGCCCGATACGAAGGTGTCGAAGCTGTAGCGCTCCTGCAGGCCCTGCAGCCGGCCCTGGCGGGCGGCGACGGGCGCCACGGCCTCGGCCTCGATCTCGAACACCGCGGCGACCTTGGGCGCAGCGGCCACGAAGGCGCTGGGCGCGGCAGCGGGCCCAGTCGCGGCGGGCCCAGTCGCGGTGGGGCCGGCGGAATTGGCCGGCGCCGGCAGCGGGGCGGACTCCACCTCCATCCGCGACTTCAGGTCCAGGCGACGGCCCAGGGGGTCGTTCTGGGCCCACAGCTCGCCGATCCGCCGCCACGCATTGTGGCGGATCCAGTCGCGCGCGACGCCGGTCGCAGCCACGACGCACACCTCGTCCCCGAATTCTCGCAGAGCCGCCTGGCCGAGCCACGATCCGAACGTGGCGTCACCCAGCTCACGCTTGAGAACCTGGCACGTTTTGCTCCACACGGCCGTAGCCGGCGCGCTTGCCATAGCTCCCGCAGCCCCCCCGCTCGTCATCCCTTGAAACCCCATCGACTGCCACAGCAAAGCCAGGGCCCCGAACCCCCTGACTCATGCATATTTTCAAACACAAACAGACCCTTATCCGGCGAACGCATGTGCTCCGCCGCCGCCCCGGTTCGCGCCGGGATCAAGGGAAAGGACCTGTAAGACCCCCGACACTAATCGGGGCCATTAGGGGGTCAACGGTGATTCTTCGCCCGGTCGAGACATATTTTTGTTGACTTGGCGGGTCCCCTTTTCGGTCCAAGGGAAAGCTCGAAAACCCGCCACGGAGGCTGAGCCGTTTCGCCGCAGGGTTGCCATTTGTAAGCGGAATCCGGGCACAAAAAAGCAGCGCCCAAGAGGGCGCCGCCGGGCAGAAATCCTAGAGAGAAACGGGGGTAAGAGCCCCCGCCAGAAAGCGTCGCCGCGCGCTTAGGCGGCCGACATCTTCTTCAGCTGGGCGGCCAGGCGCGAGACCTTCCGCGAGCCGGTGTTCTTGTGCACGACGCCCTTGGTGACGGCGCGCATCAGCTCGGACTGGGCCTTCACGAAGGCGGCCTTGGCGGCGCCGGCGTCGCCGGAGGCCAGGGCCTCCTCGAACTTGCGAAGGAAGGTGCGCACGCGCGAGCGGCGGGCGGTGTTCACTTCGGTGCGGCGGGCGATCTTGCGGACCGCTTTCTTGGCGCCGGGCGTATTGGCCATTCGTCTAAGCTCTCAAACGGATAACGCGCCCGGTGGAGCCGGGCGGGCGAAAATGGAGGCGCGGATATACTGGAGGGGGCCGGCCCGGTCAATGGTGGGACCCAGCCGAAATAGGGTTCGGATCGAAAGCAGCGGGCTGGGCCTTAGGCTTCCGCGCCAGCGGAAGCATTCCCATTGGACCACGAACCATACGAACCACACGAACGGCCGGGGACGTGCCCGCGGCGAGGCGCGCCACGCCCCATGTTCGTGTAGTTCGTATGGTTCGTGGTTCAATGAAATGTCGCCGCTGCGCAGGCTTGCGGATGGGGCCGCTACTTGCCCTTGAACGCCGGCTTACGCTTGTCGACGAAGGCGGCCTTGGCGGCGCCGGCGTCGCCGGAGGC
>JAEKKJ010000036.1 GCA_019510435.1 Caulobacterales bacterium
AGCACGATGTCCTGCGACGGCACGATGATCGGCCGGCCGTTGGCGGGCGACAGGATGTTGTTCGTGCTCATCATCAGCACGCGCGCTTCCAGCTGGGCTTCCAGCGAGAGCGGCACGTGGACGGCCATCTGGTCGCCGTCGAAGTCGGCGTTGAAGGCCGCGCAGACCAGCGGGTGCAGCTGGATCGCCTTGCCCTCGATCAGCTTGGGCTCGAAGGCCTGGATGCCCAGGCGGTGCAGGGTCGGCGCGCGGTTCAGCAGCACCGGGTGCTCGCGGATCACCTCGTCCAGGATGTCCCAGACCGCCGGCTGCTCACGCTCCACCATGCGCTTGGACTGCTTGACGGTGCCCGACAGGCCCTTGGCGTCCAGCCGCGCGTAGATGAACGGCTTGAACAGCTCCAGCGCCATCTTCTTGGGCAGGCCGCACTCGTGCAGCTTCAGTTCCGGACCCACCACGATGACCGAACGGCCCGAGTAGTCGACGCGCTTGCCCAGCAGGTTCTGGCGGAAGCGGCCCTGCTTGCCCTTCAGCATGTCGGCCAGCGACTTCAGCGGACGCTTGTTGGCGCCCGTGATCACGCGGCCGCGGCGGCCGTTGTCGAACAGGGCGTCGACGGCTTCCTGCAGCATCCGCTTCTCGTTGCGGATGATGATGTCCGGCGCGCGCAGCTCGATGAGGCGCTTCAGGCGGTTGTTCCGGTTGATGACCCGGCGGTAGAGGTCGTTCAGGTCGGACGTGGCGAAGCGGCCGCCGTCCAGCGGCACCAGCGGGCGCAGTTCAGGCGGGATCACCGGGATCACCGTCAGCACCATCCACTCGGGCTTGTTGCCGCTCTCGATGAAGCTCTCGATGAGCTTCAGGCGCTTGGACGCCTTCTTGAGCTTCATTTCCGAAGTGGTGGTCTTCAGCTCCTCGTGCAGCGTCTCGGCCGTCTTGTGCAGGTCGATGCCCTTCAGCAGGCCCTGCACGGCCTCGGCGCCGATCTCGGCGGTGAAGCTGTCGTCCCCGAACTCTTCCTGGAAGCGCAGGTAGTCATCCTCGGAGAGGAGCTGGTGCAGCTTCAGAGGCGTCAGGCCCGGCTCGGTGACGATGTAGTTCTCGAAGTAGAGGACGCGCTCGATGTCCTTCAGCGCCATGTCCAGCATCAGGGCGATGCGGCTCGGCAGCGACTTCAGGAACCAGATGTGCGCCACCGGGCTGGCCAGCTCGATGTGGCCCATCCGCTCGCGCCGCACGCGGGCCAGGGTGACCTCCACGCCGCACTTTTCGCAGATGATGCCCTTGTACTTCATCCGCTTGTACTTGCCGCAAAGGCACTCGTAGTCCTTCGTCGGCCCGAAGATGCGGGCGCAGAACAGGCCGTCGCGTTCCGGCTTGAACGTGCGGTAGTTGATGGTCTCGGGCTTCTTGATCTCGCCGAACGACCACGACCGGATCTTCTCCGGCGAGGCGAGCGCGATACGGATACGGTCGAAGGTCGGAGCGGCCTGGACCGGATTGAAGATGTTCAGGACTTCCTGGTTCATCTTGGTTCCTTCTGCGGCGTGCGCCGCGAAATTTCGTCAGAGCTGGGCGGCCGAAGCGCCCTCCCCCTTGCGAGGGAGGGCTCTGCGATCGGTCAGCTGTTCTCCAGCTCCACGTTCAGGCCCAGGGAGCGCATCTCCTTGACCAGCACGTTGAAGCTTTCCGGAATGCCGGCCTCGAAGGTGTCGTCCCCGCGGACGATGCTCTCGTAGACCTTGGTCCGGCCGGCCACGTCGTCCGACTTCACCGTCAGCATCTCCTGCAGGGTGTAGGCGGCGCCGTAGGCCTCGAGGGCCCAGACCTCCATCTCCCCGAAGCGCTGACCGCCGAACTGGGCCTTGCCGCCCAGCGGCTGCTGGGTGACCAGGCTGTACGGGCCGATCGAGCGGGCGTGGATCTTGTCGTCCACCAGGTGGTGCAGCTTCAGCATGTAGATGTAGCCGACCGTGACCGGACGCTTGAACCGCTCGCCGGTCTGCCCGTCGTACAGGTACGACTGGCCCGACCGCTCCAGACCCGCCTTCTCCAGCAGGTCCTCGATATCGTTGATGTGGGCGCCATCGAACACCGGCGTGGCGAAGGGGATGCCCTTCGACAGGTTGCGGGCCAGTTCGATCAGCTCCTCATCGCTTTCCGGCAGTTCCTCCTCGGGCCCATAGGTCCCGCCGAGGTAGTCGATCAGCGCCTGGCGCTGGCCGCCGTTCTGCCAGGCTTCCAGGAGATCGGCGACCTGCTTGCCCAGGCCCGCGGCGGCCCACCCCAGGTGGGTCTCGAAGATCTGGCCGACGTTCATGCGCGAGGGCACGCCCAGCGGGTTCAGCACGATATCGACGTGGGTGCCGTTCTCCAGGTACGGCATGTCCTCGATCGGCAGGATCTTGGAGATGACGCCCTTGTTGCCGTGACGGCCGGCCATCTTGTCGCCCGGCTGCAGCTTGCGCTTCACCGCCACGAACACCTTGACCATCTTCATCACGCCGGGCGGCAGCTCGTCGCCACGCTGCAGCTTGTCGACCTTGTCCTCGAAGCGGCGGTCCAGGCGCTTGCGGGCTTCGTCGAACTGGCGGCGCAGGGCCTCCAGCTCGGCCATGGCCTTCTCGTCGTCGAGGGCGATCTGCCACCACAGGCCCGGCGAGATCTCCTCCAGCTTGTCGGCGCTGATCTCGCCGCGGCCGAGGCCCTTCGGGCCGGACACGGCGACCTTGCCCACCAGCAGCTGGCGCAGGCGCGAAGTCATGTTGCGGTTCAGAATGGCGAACTCGTCGTCACGGTCCTTGCCGAGACGGTCGATTTCCGCCCGTTCGATCGCCAGGGCGCGCTCGTCCTTGTCGACGCCGTGCCGGTTGAACACCCGCACCTCGACGATCGTGCCGCTGACGCCCGGCGGCAGGCGCAGCGACGTGTCGCGCACGTCGGAGGCCTTTTCGCCGAAGATGGCGCGCAGCAGCTTCTCTTCCGGCGTCATCGGGCTTTCGCCCTTCGGCGTGACCTTGCCGACCAGGATGTCGCCCGGCATGACTTCGGCGCCGATCGCTACGATGCCGGCCTCGTCGAGGTTGCGCAGGGCTTCCTCGCCGACGTTCGGGATGTCGCGGGTGATCTCTTCCGGACCCAGCTTGGTGTCGCGGGCCATCACCTCGAACTCTTCGATGTGGATCGAGGTGAAGATGTCGTCGCGCACGATGCGCTCGGAGATCAGGATCGAGTCTTCGAAGTTGTAGCCATTCCAAGGCATGAAGGCGACGAGGGTGTTACGCCCCAGCGCCAGCTCGCCCAGCTCCGTCGACGGGCCGTCGGCGATCACGTCGCCGGCCGCGATCTTGTCGCCCACCCGCACCAGCGGACGCTGGTTGATGCAGGTCGAGGTGTTGGAGCGCTGGAACTTCTGCAGCCGGTAGATGTCGACGCCCGGCTTGGAGGGGTCGGTTTCTTCCGTGGCGCGAACGACGATACGGGTGCCGTCGATCTGCTCGACGACGCCGGTCCGCCGGGCCACCACCACGGCGCCGGAGTCCACCGCCACGACGCTTTCCATGCCGGTGCCGACCAGGGGCGCATCCGACTGGATGAGCGGCACGGCCTGCTTCTGCATGTTCGAGCCCATCAGGGCGCGGTTGGCGTCGTCGTTCTCGAGGAACGGGATCAGCGAGGCGGCCACCGAGACCACCTGCTTCGGCGACACGTCCATCAGGTCGACCTGGTCGCGCGGCAGCAGCGAGGGCTCGCCGTTGATCCGGCCGGGGACCAGGTCCTCGACGATCGAGCCGCCGTCCAGCTTGATGTTGGCCTGGGCGATGACGTGCTTGGCCTCTTCCATGGCCGACATGTAGACGACCTCTTCGGTCGTCTTGCCGTCCTTGATCCGCCGGTACGGGCTCTCGATGAAGCCGTACTTGTTCACCACCGCGTGGGTGGCCAGGCTGTTGATCAGGCCGATGTTCGGGCCTTCCGGCGTCTCGATCGGGCAGATCCGGCCGTAGTGGGTCGGGTGCACGTCGCGGACTTCGAAGCCCGCCCGCTCACGCGTCAGGCCGCCCGGGCCAAGGGCCGACAGGCGGCGCTTGTGGGTGATCTCCGACAGCGGGTTGGTCTGGTCCATGAACTGCGACAGCTGCGAGGAGCCGAAGAACTCCCGCACGGCCGCAGCGGCCGGCTTGGCGTTGATCAGGTCGTGCGGCATGACCGTGTCGATATCGACCGAGCTCATGCGCTCCTTGATCGCCCGCTCCATGCGCAGCAGGCCGACGCGGTACTGGTTCTCCAGCAGCTCGCCCACCGAGCGCACCCGGCGGTTGCCCAGGTTGTCGATGTCGTCGATCTCGCCGCGGCCGTCGCGCAGGCCCACGAGAGTCCGCAGCACGGCCAGCACGTCTTCCTTGCGCAGGATGCGCACGTCGTCGGGGCAGTCCAGCTCCAGGCGCATGTTCATCTTCACGCGGCCGACCGAGGAGAGGTCGTAGCGCTCGCCGTCGAAGAACAGCGACTTGAACATGGCCTCGGCGGCTTCCACCGTCGGCGGCTCGCCAGGACGCATGACCCGATAGATGTCGAACAGCGCGTCCTCGCGGACGGTGTTCTTGTCCACCCGCAGGGTGTTGCGCATGTAGGCGCCCACGGTCACGTCGTCGATGTCGAGGACGTCCAGGGTGTCGAAGCCCTGCTCTTCCAGCGAGGCCAGCAGCGCCGGGTCCAGCTCGTCGCCGGCCTCGGCGTAGATCTCGCCGGTCTGCGCATTGACGAGGTCGCGCGCCAGGTACTTGCCGCTCAGCGCCTCGGGCGCCAGCAGCAGGGTCTTCAGACCCGCGTCGGCGAACTTCTTGGCGTTACGGGCCGAGATCTTGGTGCCGGCGGGAGCCACCTCTTCACCGGTGTCGGCGTCGATCAGCGGGAAGTCCGGCTTCACGCCGCGCCAGCGCTCGGGCCGGTAGACGGTGGCCCAGCCGCCGGCTGCGCCCTTCTTCTCGATGCGCTTGGCGTAGGAGATGGTCTCGTAGAACGTGGAGAGGATCTCCTCCCCGTCCATGCCCAGGGCCATCAGGAACGTGCTGGCCGGCAGCTTACGGCGGCGGTCGATGCGGACGTAGACGATGTCCTTGGCGTCGAACTCGAAGTCGAGCCAGCTGCCGCGGTAGGGGATCACGCGGGCGGCGAACAGCAGCTTGCCCGAGGCGTGGGTCTTGCCCTTGTCGTGGTCGAAGAAGACGCCCGGCGAACGGTGCATCTGGGAAACGATGACGCGCTGGGTCCCGTTGACGATGAAGGTGCCCTTCTCCGTCATGAGCGGGATGTCGCCCATGTAGACGTCCTGCTCCTTGATGTCCTTCACGGAGCGGGCGCCGGTCTCTTCGTCGGTTTCGAAGACGATCAGGCGCAGCTTCACCTTCAGCGGCGCGGCATAGGTCATGTCGCGCTGGACGCATTCCTCGACGTCGTACTTCGGCTCCTCGAACTCGTAGGAGACATATTCGAGCACCGCGCGCTCGTTGAAGTCCTTGATCGGGAAGACCGACTTGAAGACCGCCTCGATGCCCTCGTCGCGCCGGTCGCCCACGCGCACCTCGCGCTGCAGGAACTGCTCGTAGGAGGACCGCTGAACCTCGATCAGGTTCGGCATCTGCACGGCTTCGGGGATGCGGCCGAAAGACTTCCGGATCCGCTTCTTGCCGGTGAAGGTTTGCGCCATTTTGATCCCTTGAGGACGCGCGGGAACGGAGTCCCGCCGTCAAGCTTTCCATCCTGCGTCCACCCTCGATCCGCACCCGGAGGTGCGGTCGGACGCTGGAATGCCCCCGTATCGTGGGGGCGTCCCCTCGCATGGCCGGAGGGCGACGGGCCATGCCTCGGGACGTAGACGCGCGGAAAGCCGCCTCACGGGCCGCACATCCGTGCGGGCACGAGAACCGGGAAATTTCGCGAAGCCGCCCAAATAGGCCGTTTCCGCCCGCTTGTGAAGCCCCCGGCGCACAAAATGCCGCCAAAACGAACGGCGGCGCGGAGCCGTGCCTCCGCGCCGCCAATGGGGTCCGGGGAAAATCCCCGGCGTGCTTCTGATCTTCGGGTCTCGCAGCCTGAAAACCGATCAGGCCGACGATGGTTCCCCGGCTATTCGGCCGGCAGGACCGAGACTTCCCGCTGGCCCGCCGGGCGCCACGCCGCCTGGGCATAACGGGCGTGGTAGTCCGGGTGCTCGGTGCCCATCCAGCGGTCCCACCAGGTGAACCAGGCGGCGTAGTTGTAGCCGGCCTGGGCGTGGTGCAGGTCGTGGTGGGTGGTGGTGACGATGAAGTCCAGCATCGGCCGCCCGTCGCGCCGCGCGGGCATCAGCTCATAGCCGCCGTGCAGCAGGGTGTTGGTCACGATCTGGTACAGCATCACCCACTGCATGGCGTAGGACGGCATCGGGAACACCATCGGCCAGACCACCACGAACCCGACCAGGGTCAACGCCTCGGGAATATCGAAGCTGTAGGCGGTGAAGGGCGAAGGATTGTTGCTGCGATGGTGCCGCCGGTGGAACCGCCGGAAGAGGCGCGGGTCGTGCATTAGCCGGTGGGTCCAGTAGAACCAAGCGTCCAGGCCGACGATGCCGGCGACCAGCGAGAGGGCGAACCAGGCCGGCCCCCACTGGTCCGCCAGGTGCGACAGCGGATAGAGGCCGGCGCGGTAGATGAAGACCGTCAGCAGCCCGACCGTGGCGAAGATCACCATCGAGCGCATCGAATACAGGAACTCCGTGGCCAGCTGGTGGGCCGGCGGCGTGGCCTCGCGGACCTTCCGCGGCGCCAGGACCGGCTTCAGCACAACCCACAGCGCCAGCCAGACGCCGAAGGTGAAGATCATGTAGCGGCTGAGCGTGGGCGTCAGCTCGCGCAGCCACATGTGGACCAGGTTAGCCAGGGCGCTGTCCATCCGAGGACTCCTTATGTCGGTTCGCGCCGATGGAGCCCTGCCCGGCTCTTGCCGTCTCGCCGCGGCCGGAAATCGCTCGCCGATTTTGAAATCAGACAGCTTCGCTCAGTTTCGGCGAGGTCCTGGCCAGCTCCGCGCGACGCCATTCGGTGGGCGAAAGGCCGGTGGCCGCGCGGAAGGCCCGGTTGAAGGGGCCGAGGGAGCCATAGCCGAGGTCGAAGGCGATCGCGGCCACGGTGGTGCGGGCGTCGCCTGGGTCGGCCAGTCGGCGCTTGGCGGCCTCGATCCGGTAGCTGTTCACGAAGTCGGCGAAGTTGCGGTGGCCGAGGCGCTGGTTGATCAGCCGACGCAGGCGGTGCTCCGGCAGCGCCAGTTCCTCGGCCAGCGCACCGATGGTCAGCCCTTCGCGCCGCCAGCCCTCGGCGGCCATCCTGGCCTGAAGCCGCTCGAGGGCGGCGCGATCCGCGGCGTCGCCGCGCGGGTCCTGCGCCGCCTCGACCCGGCGGGCGGGCTCGAAGAGCGAGGCGCGCGCCTGCAGAAACAGGACTGCCATGGCCAGGATCAGGGCGGCGATGATCGCCCCGCCCAGCGGCTCGCCCACCGACACGATCAGCCACGGGTGGCCCGGGTCGAGCCGGTGCAGGATCGAGACCGCCACCTCCATGACCACATAGAGCGAGACGAGGCCGAGCAGCGCCCCGCGGACCCGCCGTCGGCTCTCCACAAGGTCCCCGCGCCAACCTCGAGCGATCACCAGGCCCGCATGCACGGCCAGGATGCCGCTCAGAACATTGCGGGTGAGCCAGAGCGCCTCGGGCGCGGAGCCGAGGGGAAACGGCGCGCCGCTCGCCAGCAGGACCAGGGCCGGCGCCAGCCGCCATGGGGTGATCGGCTGGTCCTCGAACACGCCGATCACGAAGAGCCAGAAGAGGCCCCCGACCGGCATCGACAGCAGCGCCAGCACATAGGCGTCGCCAAACGCGGACCACAGCGGATGCGACTCGCAGATCAGCCAGCAGATGGTGCTGATCCCCAGGGCCAGGCCGACGAGCCGCACGGCGCGCGCCACGGCGCTGCGCCAGATGGCCAGCGCCATCACCGCCATCGCCCCCGCGGCAAGGCCGCGCACGAACATGTCGATCAGGGTCAGGGAGTCCGCCACCTGCCGACGCTACCACGCCGCGGCCGCGTCCCAAGTGAAGCTGCAGTCATGAAAAAGGGCCGGAGGTCGCCCCCCGGCCCTTCTTGTCTCTAAGCTGGATCCCGAAACGCTGGGCGTCCGGGAGGGTTCGGCTGGGCCGAACTACTTCACCTGGACGGAGGCGCCGGCTTCTTCGAGCTTCTTCTTGATCTCTTCCGCTTCCTGCTTGGAGATGTTCTCCTTCACGTTCTGCGGAGCGCCTTCGACGAGGTCCTTGGCTTCCTTCAGGCCCAGGTCGGGACGGACGGCGCGGACTTCCTTGATGACGTTGATCTTCTTGTCGCCGCCGGCCGTGAGGACGACGGTGAACTCGGTTTGCTCTTCGGCGGCTTCGGCCGGAGCGCCGCCACCGGCGGCGGGGGCGGCGGCCACGGCCACCGGCGCGGCGGCGGAAACGCCCCACTTTTCTTCCAGCATCTTGGACAGCTCAGCGGCTTCCAGGACGGTCAGGGCGGACAGGTCGTCCACCAGCTTTTCGAGATTGGCCATGTGATTAGGTCCTTAAAAGAAGAGAGGTTTTGTCGGGAAGTGACGATCAGGCGGCGTCTTTGGCGGCGTAGGCGCCGAGGACGCGAGCCAGCTGACCAGCGGGGGCTTGCAGCACGCCGGCGATCTTGGTCGCAGGCGCCTGGATAAGGCCGATGATCTTGGCGCGGAGCTGGTCCAGCGAAGGCAGGGTGGCCAGGGCGGTCACCGAGCTCTTGTCCAGCACCTGTTGACCCATGAAGCCGCCAATGACCGTGAACTTGTCATTGTCCTTGGCGTACTGGGTCGCGACCTTGGCGGCGGACACCGGGTCCGGCGCGAAGGCGATGGCGACGGGACCCTTGAAGAGGGCGTCGCCCTCTTCGCCGATCGAGCCACCGAGCGCCTTCTGGGCCAGGGTGTTCTTCACCACCTGCAGCTGGGCGCCTTCATTGCGAAGACGGCCCCGCAGATCGGTCATTTCCGCAACGGTCAGACCCATGTAGTGGGTCACGACCACGGCGCCGGAGTCAGCGAAGACGCCCTTGAGCGCCTCGATGGCTTCCTGCTTTTGAGCGCGGTCCATTGCGGTCTCCATACTCAGGTTCGACCGCCGGAGGATTCCGGCAGCCAAATCGATCCCGTCCGGGGCGAGCCCCGTGCGCGATCAGCCTGTCCGTGAGAAGCCGCAGTCTCCGCGCCCGGGCGCACGAGGGGCGCCGGCCGTCAGGAAACCTCATCTTCCCGTCTCCCCACGATCGAGGAAGGGCTCTTCCTCGGATTACGGCTTCCGGTGACCCCGGAGGCCTCGTAGTTCTTGGACAGGATCGGAAGCCCGAAGGCTCCCAACCCGCCACGCCTTGCGACGCAGCGAAACTCTAGAAGGCGGCGCACATACACGAAGCGCGCGGCCGACTCAACCGTTGTCGCCTGCCATCCCTGTCTGGGAAGGCCGTTCAGGCCGCCGGCTGCGGCCGCTTGACGAACTCCAGGTGGGCCACGGCCCCCACCTTCTTGCCGCCGACGATGTACCAGTCCTGCACGAGGTGGGTGGCGTCGACCACCTTCCAGGTCGTGCCGTGGAAGTGGGCTGGGTGGGCGTCGAGGTTCGTCGCCTCGCGGAACTGCAGGTCGATCACCGCCGGATCTGCGGACGCCTTGGCCGCGTAGCGCGGCTGGTTGAGGTAGTCGCAGTAGTGGTCGGCCCGCAGCTCGCCGTCGACCACATAGAAAACCGTGGCGGTGACCTGCTTGCCGTCCAGCCACTCCTCCCCCAGCACCGCCGTGCCGAAGGCGAAGGGCTTGAAGACGTCGGTCATGGTCTTGCCGCCCATGGGCGCGTCCCAGGTCCCGATCAGCCCCTTCACCTTGGCGAGTTCGCGTTCGCCCGCATTGGCCGGCGCGGGCGTCGCGGCCACCGTCATGGCGCCGTGGTCCATCTGCTGGGCGCGGACGTGGCCGGCGATGAGCGCGGCGCTCAGCAGGAGCGAGATCGTGAGCGCATTCAGCACCTGGGGCTGTCTCATGAGGTGTGCCTTCAACGGGTTGTCGAGGCCGCCGTTGTCCCGCCGCGCGGGCGCCGCCAACAGTGCCGCCTGTCACGGGACCGGGCCATGACAGGCGTCACGCGACAGCGCCGGGACGGGTCGCTAGGCTGCCTTCGATCCGCCACTCCGGGCCGCTCATGGACACCTCCGCCCAGCGAAACCGCCTCCTGCGCCTCGCCTGCGTGCTGCTCGTCGCGGCCGCCGGCGTCCGCGCGCTCTACGCCGGCTATTTCGAGGCCGCCCAGTTCGCGGGCCGGCCGCATTGGGGTCAGCTGTGGGCCGGCGGCTACGCGGCCTTCGTCCTCGCCTACGCCCTGACGCCGCAGCACGGCGCTCTGGCCCGCCGCGGCCTGCTGCTGCTGCTGGCCCAGAGCCTGGCGGCGCTCTGGCTGGTCTGGCTCTACCCCAGCCTCATCGTCTGCTGCCTGATGATGGTGGTGGCCTGGCAGATCGCCTGGGTCGCCTCGCTGCGGGTCGCCTTGGCCGTGGCGCTGGCCCAGGCCGGCGGCCTGGCGGCGATCCGGTGCGCGGGCCAGACCACCGGCTCGTCGCTGATGATCCTGATGACCACCTTCGGATTCCAGATCTTCGCCGTCTGCGCCGCGAACCTGGCGCGCAGCGAGGCCGAGGCGCGCGACCGCCTGGCCCTGGCCAACGCCGAGCTGCAGGCCACCCACGCCCTGCTGACCGAGGGCGCGCGAATGGCGGAGCGGCTGCGCATCTCCCGCGACCTGCACGACGTCATGGGCCACAACCTCACCAGCCTGACGCTCCACCTGGACGTGGCGGCGCGCCTGGCCAAGGGTCCGGCAGCCGAGCACCTGCGCACCGCCCGCGGGATCGCCGGCGCCCTGCTGGAAGAGGTGCGGGCGGTGGTGAGCCGGGTGCGCGTGGAGCCGGTGGACCTGCGCGCCACGCTCACCGATCTCATCGAGGGCGTGGAGGGGCTGGAGGTCAGCCTGCGCCTGCCGCCGGACCTCGGCCCGATCGATCCGGCCCGGGCCGACGCGGTCCTGCGCTGCGTCCAGGAACTGGTCACCAACACCCTGCGCCACGCCAAGGCCCGCCGGCTGACCGTCGAACTGACCCAGGACCTGGACGGCACGGTGACGGTGGCCGCACGCGACGACGGGCGCGGCGGAGTCTTCGTGGAGGGCCAGGGCCTGACCGGCATGCGCGAGCGCTTCGAGATGTTGGGCGGAAGCCTGGCGATCTCCAGCAGCGACGACGGGGGGTTCAGCGTGCGCGGCGCCATGCCGGCCGCCGGGAGCTTCCGTTGATCCGCGTCCTGGTCGTCGACGACCAGGCCCTGGTGCGCAGCGGGATCAGCGCCCTCCTGGCGCTGTTCGACGGCGTCGAGGTCGTAGGCGAGGCTGACAGTGGCGAGGCCGGCGTCGGCGCGGTCCTGGAGCTGCGGCCCGACGTGCTGCTGCTGGACGTGCGGATGCCGGGGATGAGCGGCGTCGAGGTGATCACGGCCCTCGCCGCTGAGGCCGCCCTGCCCCCGACCCTGCTGCTCACCACCTTCGAGGACGACGCGGCCCTGGTGGCCGGGGTCAAGGCCGGGGCCCGGGGCTATCTCCTCAAGGGCGTGACGCCGGAGACCCTGGTCGAGGCGATCCGCACGGTCGCGGCGGGCGGCGCCTACCTCTTCGCCCCCCTCGCCGCCTCGGCCGACGGGCCGGCGCTGGACCCGCGTTGGCGCGACGAGGCCTTCGACACGCCGGACAGCCTCACCGCCCGCGAGCGCGAGGTGCTGCGGCTGATGGCCAGCGGCATCGGCAACCGCGATATCGCCCAGGCGCTGCGCCTGGGCGACGGCACCGTGCGCAACCACGTGTCGAACATCTTCTCCAAGCTGGGCGTGACCGACCGCACGAAGGCCGTGCTCTACGCGATCCAGAAGCGGCTAGTCTGAGGGGGGCTATGCAGGCCCGCGGGCGATGAACGTCTCCAGCTGCGCCGCCTTGGCCAGATCCTTCGGCCGGCCGAACAGGCGCAGGATGCGCAGCTGCTCGGCCGCGCTCGGCAGCGGGCCGCCCTCGATGACGAGCGGCTTCAGCGCCCCGTCCTGCACGACCCGCAGGCCGCCCATCACCTCGACCGGTCCCCAGGGCGTCTCGTAGCGGGCGAAGTCGTCGGAGCGGAACGGCCCGTCGGGCGCCTTGGCGTCGGCCGCGCACAACCACCCGGCCCAGGCCGAACGCAGCCGCCCCGCCCCCTCCACGCTGGTGACGATGTCCAGGTCGCTGGCCCTCGCCAGGGACACGCCCAACAGGATCAGCGCTCCACTGCCGATCACGCTCCACGGCGCGGCCTTAGCGTCGAGATCGGATCTCATGCGCTCGAACAGCTTCCAAAGCTCCGACGGCGTCATGCTTCGCGATAGCGATGGCGCAGTCCGGCGTCAAAGCGCCTTGAGAACGAAACGGGAATGCGGCACGATGGCGTCCGCAGGGAGCTTCCATGGCCCATCGCCTCGCCATTACCCTAACGGACGCCCAGAAGGCTCGGCTGGAGCAGATCGCCGAGAGCCGTGAGGGCACGCTGGCCGCCACCGTCGAGGAAGCGGTGACGGCGTTCCTCGATAAGGACGCGGAATATCGCGCCTATGTGCAGGAAGGGCTCGACGCGGTTGCGCGCGGCGATGTGCAAGACTGGGAAAAGGTGAAGGCGAAGCTGCGGGCCGAGTACGGTGATCCCGAGGGTTGAAGGTTCGGATTTCTGCGCCGGCAGCCGCAGAACTCGCCGCGGCTGTGGCGTATCTCTGGGCTGAGAACCCAACCGCCGCCAGGGCAGTTGGCGCGGCCATCGAGCGGGCGATCGAGAGCTTGACGGATTTCCCCCACCGCGGCCGGTCGGGCCAGTTTCCAGGCACGCGCGAGCTGCCGGTCCGCAACGCGCCCTACGTGGTGATCTATGCCGTCCGCGACGAGGACGTCCTCGTCCTGCGCATCCGTCACACCAGCCGCGATCCGTCGCCGTAGAGCGGGTCCCGGCCGGGCCGCCTCAAGCCGCCTCGAAGATCGCCGCGATGCCCTGGCCGCCGCCGATGCACATGGTCTCCAGGCCGTACTTGCCGTCGCGCCGCTTCAGCTCGCGCAGAAGGTTGGCCAGGATCCGCCCGCCGGTGGCGCCGATGGGATGGCCCAGGCTGATGCCCGAGCCGTTGACGTTCAGGCGATCGCGCTCGTCCCAGCCCCAGCCCTTGAGCACAGCCAGCACCTGCGGCGCGAAGGCCTCGTTCAGCTCCACGAGGTCGATGTCGTCCCAGCCCATGCCCGTGCGCTCGAAGAGCCGCTTCACCGCCGGCACCGGGCCGATGCCCATGCGCGAGGGATCGCAGCCCGCCGCGGCCCAGCTCACGAACCAGCCCATGGGCTCCAGGTTCAGCTCGGCCAGCTTGTCCTCGGCCACGACCAGGCAGGCCGCCGCCGCGTCGTTCTGCTGGCTGGCGTTGCCGGCGGTCACCACCCCGCCCTTCTCGATGGCGCGCAGCTGGCCCAGGCTCTCGGCGGTGGCGTCGGCGCGCACGCCTTCGTCCTTGGCGAAGATGACCGGATCGCCCTTCTTCTGCTTCACCGCCACCGGCACCAGTTCGTCGTCGAACTTGCCCTCGGTCCAGGCCTTGGCCGCGCGCTGGTGGCTCATGGCGGCGTATTCGTCGCATTCCTCGCGGCTGATCTGGTAGTCGCGGGCCAGGTTGTCGGCGGTCTCGATCATGCCGCTGATCACGCCGAAGCGGTCGATCGGCTGGCTCATGACCCGGCCGCGGGCCAGGCGATCATGCAGCGTCACCGAGCCGGCCCGCGCGCCCTTGCGCATGTCGGTGGTGTAGTACTCGGCATTGCTCATGCTCTCGACGCCGCCGGCGATCACCACGTCGGCGACACCGGTCTGCACCATCATCGCCGCGTCGATCACCGCCTGCAGGCCTGATCCGCAACGGCGGTCCAGCTGGTAGCCCGGCACCTCGATGGGGAAGTCGGCCGCCAGAGCCGACCAGCGGGCGATGCAGGGCGCCTCGCCCGAGCCGTAGCCCTGGGCGAAGATCACGTCGTCCACCCGCGCCGGATCGATGCCGGTGCGCGCCACGAGCGCCTTCAGCACCACCGCGCCCAGCTCACCGGCCGGCATGTCGGAGAGCGCTCCGAGATACTTGCCGACTGCGGTGCGGATGGGGGAGACGATGGCGGCGCGCTTCACGGCGGTGGTCCTCCGAAGATCTGGCATGGTCCCTGCGGCCCGCCGGGCCCCGCGTCAAGGCGCCGGAGCGTCAGCCGCTCCAGGCGGGCGGCCGCTTCTCCATCCAGGCCTTCACGCCCTCCTTGTAGTCCGGCTCGCGGGCCATCTGCACGAGCAGGGCCTCGGCCGCGCGGACCGCGCTGGCCGCGTCGCGGTGCAGGTCGCGATAGATCTGGCGCTTGGTCTCGCGGGCCGAGCCGGGCGCGACACCGGTCGCCAGGGCGCGGGCGTAGGCCAGGACCTCCGCCATCAGCTGGTCCGCCGGCACGATGCGGTTGAGGAAGCCCATGGCCAGCGCCTCCTCGGCCGTGAACACCCGGCTGGAGAGCAGGATGTCGTTGGCATGGGTCAGGCCAACGATGCGCGGCAGCACCCAGGAGAGGCCGAACTCCGCCGGGAAGTTGAAGCGGCCGTGGGCGGCGGTGAACTTCACGCCCGGGGCGCAGAAGCGCAGGTCGGCGAAGGCGCTCAGCACCAGGCCGACGCCGGCCGCCGCGCCATTGATCGCCGCGATGATCGGCTTGCCCACCCCGAAGTGATAGGCGAACGAGGCGTCGAAGGCGGGGTCCACACCATAGCCCGGCTCGGCGATATCGTCGGGGGTGCCGGGATCGTAGCCGCCGCGCGCGGAGTGTCCCTCCAGCGCCTGCAGGTCGGCGCCGGCGCAGAACGCCTGGCCCTCCGGATCGCCGGTGACCACGATCACCCGCACGGCCGGGTCGCGGTCGGCTTCGCGCAGGATCCAGCGGTATTCGGTGTGCATCCGCCCGGTCCAGGCGTTGCGGCGCTTGGGGCGGGCGAGGGTCACCACGGCGATCCCGTCGGCGACCTCGTAGCGGGTGGCTTTCAGCTCCATGGCCGCACTATGCCACGGCAAGGCGCAGGATCAGCCCGTTCCAGCGCGCGTCGTCCTGGTCGATCTCCTCCACCGGCCCCTGCGCCAGCTCGGCGGCAACCCCGCACCAGAACGACTGGGCCCCGGTGTTGAGCCGCGCGACGGCCAGCTCCCATTTGCCCGGCCGCGGCGCGATCGCCTGGCGCGCGGCCACCCGGCCGACGCCCTCGCGCCGATAGGGTCGCGCCACCCAGAACTCGCCCATGTTCCAGTCCACCGGCTGACCCGAGTGGCTCTGGTGGTCCAGCATGACGAAGCCGGCGATGTTCCCGTCGGCGCGGATCAGGAAGGCGGAGCGGTCGGGCTCGGTCCAGTAGCGGGCGAGCGGCGGATAGGTGGGAAAGCGCCCGTCCTCGCGAAACTCGACCCGCCGCACGGGCCAGAAGTCCGAGAAGTCATGCACGTAGAACTGGAACAGGTTTTCCAGCGTCTCCGCCCGCGCCGCGCCGGCCGGTTCGAGCTCCACCTTCGGCATCCGCCCTTCCCCCGCTTCGCCGGGACGCGAGACTTCCCGGACGTCATTCCTCTAGCCTGCCTGGCGTCGAAACCGGAGGGCGATGATGGAAGTGCGCTGGAGCAAGGCCGAGCTCGATTTTCGCGACGAGGTGCGCGCCTTCCTGGACGCCGAACTGACCGCGGAGATGCGGCGCGACGTGCGGCGCATGACCAGCGTCTATGCGCCCGACGAACTGGCGTTGTCCTGGCAGGCGATCCTGCACGCGCGCGGCTGGGCGGCGCCGGCCTGGCCAGTCGAGCATGGAGGCTGCGCCTGGACTGCGGCGCAGCGCTACATCTTCGTCAGCGAGCTGGCGGCCAACGACGCCCCGCCGCTGTCGCCCATGGGCATCGGCATGTGCGGCCCGGTGCTGATCGGCCACGGCAGCCCGGAGCAGAAGGCCCACTACCTGCCCCGCATCCTCACGGGCGAACACTACTGGTGCCAGGGCTATTCGGAGCCCGGCTCCGGCTCGGACCTCGCCTCCCTGCAGATGAGCGCTGTGGAGGACGGCGACGACTTCGTCTGCAACGGCCACAAGCTGTGGACCACCCACGCCAATGTCGCCAACTGGATTTTCTGCCTGGTGCGCACCAGCCGCGAGGCGATCCGCCAGCAGGGCATCACCTTCCTGCTGATCGACATGACCTCGCCCGGCATCGAGGTCCGCCCGATCCTCATGCTCTCCGGCGAGCACATCCAGAACGACGTCTTCTTCACCGACGTGCGCGTGCCCAAGGCCAACGTCGTGGGCAAGGTCGGCGAGGGCTGGACGGTGGCCAAGTACCTGATGGAGTTCGAGCGGGGCGGCGGGGTGATCACGCCGGGGCTCAAGAGCCGCCTCGCCCGGATCCGGCGGATGGCGGCGGCCGAGGGGCTTGGGCCTAGCTTCGCCGAGCGTCTCAACGCGGCGGACATCGAGATCGCCGCGCTGGAGGCCGTGGAGCTGCAGATCCTGGCCAATATGAGCGGCGGCGAGGCGCCCGGCGCGCGCTCGTCGATGATGAAGACGGTGGGCACCGAGATCAGTCAGCGCCTGACGGAGCTGGCCCTGGAGGCGGCCGGCCACTACGCCGCGCCCTATCAGCCGCATGCCACCTGCCCCGGCGGCCCCACCCCGCTCTTCACCCCGCCCGCAGACCAGGGCCACGTGGGCCCCGACCACAGCCTGACCGTAGCGGCCAAGTACCTCAACGACCGGGCGGGCTCGATCTACGCCGGGACCAACGAGATCCAGCGCAACATCATGGCCAAGGCGGTGCTCGGGCTGTGAGCCTCAGGCGATGGCGACGTCGGTCTGGCTGAAGTCGTCGCCCTTGAAGAGCAGCGGCGCGCCCTGGGTCTTGGCGCAGGCGTAGGCGAAGCAGTCGCCCATGTTGAGCCGCGCCGGATGGCGGCCCTTCCCGAACCGGTCGAAGGCGTCGATGGCGCGCATAGACTCGGCATCCCCGATCGCGACCACCCTGACCCGCCCGAGCCTGAGAAGCGCCTCGACCTCGCGGCGGACGTGGCCGACGTCGCCGTCAGTGGCTCTGGAGACCGCCGCAACGGCCTCGTAGATGGCGATGGGCGAGGTGATCGGCGCCTCGGCGGTCCGGATCTTCTCGGCGTAGGCGTCACCGTCGGCCTCCGCGAGCAGAATGGCGCAGAGCGCCGAGGCGTCGATGAACATCAGTCGTCTTCTTCGCCGGACAGCCAGTCGAAGAACGCCTTGTCGGCCTTCAACCCCGTGCGCCCGCGCGCCGCGATCCGTTGCTGAATTTCCCGGACACCCGCCCGAAAGCCGGCGTCACGATCACGCTCCAGCTCCGCCGCCACCGCCAGCTTGATCGCCTCCGTCAAGCCGACGCCACGCTTGCGCGCCAACTCACGCACCAGCTCGTCCGCCTGCGGATCTCGGATATGGATCGCCATGACACCAGTGTAGCCGCGCTACACGTAACCAGCTAGCCATCTACATCGACAGGCCAAGAGAAAGGCGCGGAGGTCGAGCCTCCGCGCCTTCTGCATTTCTGGACTAGGCGGCGATCAGGCGCTCAGCGAGCCCTGGTCCACCTTGAAGCCCGGGCCCATCGTCGAGGAGAGGCTGATCTTCTTGATGTAGGTGCCCTTGGCGCCCGACGGCTTGGCGCGGTTCAGCGCGTCCACCAGGGCCTTCACGTTGGCCTGCAGGGCTTCGTCGGTGAACGAGGCCTTGCCGATGCCGGCGTGGATGATGCCGGTCTTCTCGGTGCGGAACTCGATCGAGCCGCCCTTGGCGTCCTTCACGGCCTGGGCCACGTTCGGCGTCACGGTGCCGACCCGCGGGTTCGGCATCAGGCCGCGCGGGCCCAGCACCTTACCGAGGCGGCCCACCAGGGCCATCATGTCGGGCGTGGCGATCACGCGGTCGAAGTCCATGAAGCCGCCCTGGATGCGTTCCACCAGGTCCTCGGCGCCGACGATCTCGGCGCCCGCGGCCGTGGCCTCGGCCGCCTTGGCGTCCTTGGCGATCACGGCGACGCGCACGTCACGGCCGGTGCCGGACGGCAGCGCCACGACGCCGCGGACCTGCTGGTCGGCGTGACGCGGGTCGACGCCCAGGTTGACGGCGATCTCGATGCTCTCGTCGAACTTGGCGTTGGCGTTGGCCTTCACCAGCTTCACGGCGTCGGTCAGCGGGTGGGTGACGGCGGTGTCGCCGGTCCAGGTCTTGGTGCGCTTGGGTTGCTTGGCCATGGTGCTCAGGCCTCCACGATCTGAAGGCCCATCGAACGGGCGGAGCCCTCGATGATCTTGGCGGCTTGCTCGAGGTCGTTCGCGTTCAGGTCCTTCATCTTCTTCTCGGCGATCTCACGCAGCTGGGTGCGGGTGATCTTGCCGGCGGAGTCGCGGCCGGGCGCCTTGGAGCCCGACTTCAGGCCGACCGCCTGCTTGATGAAGAAGGACGCCGGGGGCGTCTTGGTGACGAAGGTGAACGACTTGTCCTGGTAGACCGTGATCACGGTCGGCAGGGGCGTGCCCTTCTGTTCCTTCTCGGTGCGGGCGTTGAACTCCTTGCAGAAGCCCATGATGTTGACGCCGCGCTGGCCCAGCGCCGGCCCGATGGGCGGCGAAGGCGTCGCGGAGCCCGCAGGCACCTGCAACTTGATATAGCCCAAGATCTTCTTGGCCATCTTTGCTCCTCAGGGCCGGAAACCGGCCGGTTTGAGCCGTGGTGCGGGGTCACGACAGCCGCCCCCTCCCACGGATTTGACGCCGCCGAACCGGCGGGTCCGCAACCCGTCCCAAAGGACCGATCGCAGAGCGCGGGGCTGTATCAGTTGCGGAACGGACGGGCAAGCTGAGCTAGGGGTTTGGACCACCAAGACCACGAAGACCACCAAGAGGCGGAACTACCGGACAAACCGCCGCAGGCCGTGGCGCAGCTGCACCGAGTTGAAGTTCATCAGGTAGCCAAGGCGCAACCCGGACAACTTCAGATAGGTCAGTAGTTGCGCCTCGTGGAGGCGCGAAAGCGCCTCGACCGCCTTCACCTCGACGATCACCGTCTCCGCGACGACCAAGTCCAACCGATAGCCGGCATCCAATCGAAGCCCATCGAATTCGATGGGCAGGGCAAGCTGCCGGTCGACCGGAAGACCACGCTGGTGGAGTTCATGCGCGAGGCAATGCTCGTAGGTCGATTCGAGAAGCCCAGGCCCTAGCAGGCGATGCACCTTGATCGCCGCATCCACGATCGAACGGCCGACATGATCCACTTCCGGCGGAATTCGGCTGACCCCTTGGTGGTCTTCGTGGTCTTGGTGGTCCAATCGAAGACCGCAGACCTACGAGATCTTTTCGACCTGGCTGTATTCCAGTTCCACCGGGGTCGCGCGGCCGAAGATGGAGACCGTGACGCGCAGGCGGGCGCGTTCCTCGTCCACCTGTTCCACCGAGCCGTTGAAGCTGGCGAAGGGGCCGTCGGTGACGCGCACCTGCTCGCCGATCTCGAAGCTGATGGTCGGCTTCGGCCGCTCCACGCCCTCTTCGATCGCGCCGATGATGCGCGAGACTTCCTTTTCGGAGACCGGGATCGGCTTCGACCCGGAGCCCAGGAAGCCCGTCACCTTCGGCGTGTTCTTGATGAGGTGGTAGGCCTCGTCCGACAGCTCCATCTTCACCAGCACATAGCCGGGGAAGAACTTGCGCTCGGAATTGACCTTCCGGCCGCGGCGGATCTCCACCACGTCCTCGGTCGGCACCAGGATCTCGGAGAAGTTCTCCTCCAGGCCCTGGTTCTTGGCCTGCTCGCGGATGCTCTCGGCCACCTTCTTCTCGAAGTTCGAGTAGGCGTGGACGATGTACCACTTGTGGCGCGGATTGCCCTTGGGGGCGGAGACGGCAGCTTCTGACATTTTCTTATTCTACCCGCCGGTCGCGAGTTTGAGCAGGGTCGTGATCGCGAGGTTGCAGAGCGTGTTGACGCCCCAGAAGAACAGGGCCGCCATGACCACCATGATCGCGACCATCACCGAGGTGATCCAGGTCTCCTGACGGCTGGTCCAGGTGATCTTGCGCGCCTCGGCGCGGACCTCCTGGGCGAACTGCGCCGGGGTCACCTTCTTCTTCGGCCGCTCGGCGGGGGCCGCGCCGGGCGTGGCCATGACCGCGGCGGTCCTGGCGGCGCGCTCGCGGATCGCTTGCGGAGTGGGTTTCCTGGCCATGCGGCGCTTCAAACTCTCATCTGGAGCTGCGGGTCCGCCCGCGCTCCGGGTCCAATCTTACGCATATATAGGTGGTGGCAGGAGTGGAGGGACTCGAACCCCCGGCCCTCGGTTTTGGAGACCGATGCTCTACCAGCTGAGCTACACTCCTAGACACACCCCTTCCCGGCCCCGCCGGAAGCGCCCTTCGGCCGCGAACGGCGGCTAGAAAAGCAGACTCCAACGATGTCGGGTAGGACGCAGGCGTATGACGCAAGCCTCCGCGCTTTTCAAGAGCGTTCGCCCGGGGCGCCTGGCCTCAGCACGGATCGAAGCGGGCCATCTCCGCGTTCCCGGCCCATGCCGCAGAACCACGACGCCAGCTACAATCGCGACGACGAGCAGAAGCCTGGCCGGCCCCAGCGCATGGCCCAGGAGCCCGCCGGCGCCAAGGGCTCTACCCGCACCGACAAGACCGCCACGGACCCCGCCAGCGGCGAGCCGCGCAAGGGCCCACCCCGCCCGGCGCGGGAAGGCAGCTAGCCGACCGAGACGTGGCCGGCGCCCGAGACCGCCTTGGTCACCGGGCCCTTGACCGCCTTCACGCGGATCGAGCCCATCCCTGAGATCGAGGCGTCCAGGCTGTCCGCCTCGCCGCCGAACTCTACCGACCCGATGCCCGAGACCGAGGCGTGCATCGGCCCCACCCGCCCGTCCAGCACGTCGATGTGCCCGGTGCCGGAGACCTTGGCGTCGAGGGACCCGGTGAGCTGGGTCACCCGCACCAGGCCCGCGCCGGAGACGATCACGTCCAGGCCCTTCAGCTCGGTCGCGTAGAGCTTGCCCGCGCCGGAGATCCGGGTGTCCAGCCGGCCCGCCGAGCCCATCTTCACCGTGCTCGCCCCCGACTCGTGGACCGCGGCCGCGCCGTCCACATTGGCGATGGTCCAGCCGCTGCAGCCGCTCTCCTCCAGATCCAGGCTGGCGGAGCGGCCGATGGAGCCGAACACCGCGCCGCTGGATTCGGCCGCCACCGCCCGCGGCGTGTGGATCACCACCTCGGGCATGGCGTCCCAGGCCACGTCGCCGACGCCCCTGACCGAGACCCGGCGATCTGCGCCCGAGCCGTGGCAATCGTGGATCCGGAAGGCCAAGCCGCCGTCGATGACGGTGCGGTCGCCCCGGGTGCGGATGTCCAGCGGCAGCTTGGGGTTGGAGCGCACGACGTCGACCTTCACGTCGGCCCGGTCCTCGGGAACGATGGTGACGCGCAGCACGGCGTCGCGCATCTCCACCGATGCGGCCTGCGCCGCCCCCTCGCCCAGCAACGTGGCGCTCAGCAAGGCGGCGCTCGCCGCCAGCAGCAGGTGCAGTTTCATCACGGGCCTCCCAGTCCAGTGGGGGGAAGCTAGGGACCGCAGGCGCACAGGGCAGCTTAATTCGCGGTCATGACGCCGTGTTCATGACCGCGGCATGTGCGCCGCCAGGCTGCGTCCGAGGATGACGAGCGCCCAGAATGCGAGCCAAGCCAGTCGCCAGAAGTTGGCGCTCTTGAGCCAAGCGAACCGCTGCGGCTTCGCGGCTCGCTTCGAGGCCGGCGGCGCGGGCGCGGAGGCGTTGAAAGTCCCGTTCGTGACCCCGATCGTCACCGTCAGCCCGGCCGAGCGGAGCGCCTGATCCCGCAGATCGAAGTAGGCATCCGCTTCGTCGGCAGGAAGAAACTGCCGTTCGAACCGCGCGGACCGAACCAGTTTGACCTCCCGGCCCTCCGGGTCGGCCTGTTCATGTCGCGACACCGCCTGGATGCCCGGCATCGCGAAACGGCGATCCCAGCCATTCACGTCCACCGCCACCGGAAGGCGGATCGTTGTGGACCAAGATGCCTGCCGCGGCAGGCCGAGATCGATCGGCAGCCGCCGCCTTGCGCTACGGGCGGTCGTGAAGTGCTGCCCGAACAGATCGTCCACGGGGCCGAACTCAACATCGTCGCTATCGGGATGCTTCTCCCAGGCGCGCCCCAGACGGTAGCGCTCGGTCAGGCGAAGCTCATTCGCCTCGAGGTCGTCGTGCACCTCCAGCGGCTGCAGCTCGGTGACCTCGCCGTAGTAGCGGCTGTAGTGCTCGATGTAGCCGCGAACGAGGCCCGCGCGGTCGCTCTCGAGGCTGCGGCGAACCGCATCTGCGCGCCATGCGCCAAAGCTCGTCGTGACCGTCAGCGTCGCCGGCTCGACTGGGGTGGACCCAAGCGTGTAGGTCTCGTCGACGGCAAAAACCTCCCGCACCGGCTCGTCGCCCATATGGACGAGGTCCGCGTCGGCGATCAGCGGCAAGGCCCAGCCGTAGCGAGCCTGATGCAGGACGTCCAAACCACCGCCCTGGCGATAGTTCGTCGGGTCGAGCCAGTAGTCTCGTCCGTCGAGCCGCAGCCGCACGATGCAGTGGTTGAAGAGGTTCAGGCTCGGGGCCTCATCCCGCAAGGTCCAGCCCCTTGCCGTGTCGACCAGGGCCGGCACGGCGTCGAGGCCGATCCGCTGCATCAGGGTGGCCAGGAGGCGCGAGGCGTCCTTGCAGTCGCCGGCGCGCAACGCCCAGATCCGGGCCACCGGCCGGGGTACGAAACCACCGTCGCCTATGGAGACGGCCTGGTAGCGCAAGGCGCTCTGCGTCAATCGCAGCAGCCGAACAGCCCGCTGGGCCGGATCGGCCACTTCCGCCTCCAAGGCCGCGACCTCCGTCTCGAGGTCCTCTGGAAGCGGCTCCGGCGCATACTGGCCTCGGAAGGCGTCCGCAACATCGCGCCAACTCAACGGCGAGCAGGCCTTTACGCGCATCACCCTGCGCGCCCAGCAGGCCGCGTCCGGCTCCCCCGCGACCGCGGCTGTGTCACTCGCGCGCCACTGCCACTCGCGTCGGCCGTCGGGCAGTTGGCGCGTCAGCGTCTCGGGCGCGTCGTTCCAACTCTGGACCACCAGCTCGCTGTCCGCTGCCGTGAGCACGCGCACGCGCGTCTCACCGACCCAGCAACCCCAGCTGAAGCTCCATTCCGCCGAAAACCGATCGCCGAAGATCGGCGGCGCTCCGATGCTGGAGTGGGCCAGATCGACGATGTCGCCGACGCGGACGTCGGGGACCACGATGTGCGCCGTCAGCCGGCCATCGTAGCGTGCGCGCTCAAGGTCTCGCTCGCGGCGGAAGACGCTGAGACCCGCGATGGGATCCACCTCACGCGTCAGGCCGTCGCGGATCACGCGAACATGGTGGAAGACGATCCGTTCGTACGTGGGATCGAAGTCGAGGTCGATCTGGGCGGCGTCGTGCAGACCATCGGGGCCGGTGACCTCGCTCACGGTTCGCGTCAGCCAGACCCGCTCTGGGCCGGTCAGGTCGATCTGCGTGTCGCTGAGCCAAAAACAGCGGCCATTGTCGACGTGCTCGTCCCGCGGCGCACGAGGACGTTCGAAAGGCGCGAGTTCGGTCCAGTCTCCAGCCGGCGCCAGACGAACATGCGGTTCATCGACGCTCTGCGCCTCATTTGAAAAATCAGCCACGCACAACCCCCACGCGATAAAACCACAGCCGCAGCCGGGTCGCCACCGCAAAGAAAAAGCCGCCGGGTGCGTGCCCGGCGGCTCTTGTCTCTGATCCCTCCCCGTCATGGGGAGGGATTGGTCGGTCTTACTTCAGGATCTTGGAGACCACGCCGGAGCCCACGGTGCGGCCGCCTTCGCGGATGGCGAAGCGCAGGCCCTGGTCCATGGCGATCGGGGTGATCAGCTCCACGGTCAGCTCGGCGTTGTCGCCGGGCATGATCATCTCCACGCCTTCCTTCAGCCGGATGATCCCGGTCACGTCGGTGGTGCGGAAGTAGAACTGCGGGCGGTAGTTGGTGAAGAACGGCGTGTGACGGCCGCCCTCGTCCTTGGTCAGGATATAGGCCTCGGCCAGGAACTCGGTGTGCGGGGTGATCGAGCCCGGCTTGCACAGCACCTGGCCGCGCTCCACGTCCTCGCGCTTGG
>JAEKKJ010000044.1 GCA_019510435.1 Caulobacterales bacterium
CCCAGGTGCAGGTGGCCGCGGCCCGCGACCGGGCCAGGCTGACCATTACCGACACTGGCACCGGCATCCCCGCGGACGAGCTGCCGCGTCTGTTCGAGCGCTTCCACAGGGTCCGCGGCGCCCGCTCCCGTTCCCACGAGGGCAGCGGCCTCGGCCTCGTGCTGGTCAAGGATCTGGTGGAAGTGCACGGCGGCACCGTCAGCGTGGACAGCCGCCTCGGCCAGGGCACCACCCTCACCGTGGACCTCCCCTTCGCCACCGCCCAGCGGCCCCGCCCGGCCCCGCCCGAGTCCGGCGCCGGATCCCCCGGGGAAGGCGGAGGCGGCCGGCCCGGTCGCACGGCGGCCTACGTGGACGAGGCCCTGGGCTGGCTGGCGGCCGACCCCGCCCCCGCCGCGGCCACCTCCGCGGCACGCACCTCGCACGCCCCCGCGACCCACGACGCCCTCCACGGCCCCAGCCCGCACGAATCCGACCGCACCCACGACCGCCCCCACCGGGCCCGCCTGCTGGTCGTCGACGACAACGCCGACATGCGCGCCTACCTCACCCAGCTCCTGCAGCCCGACTACGACGTATTGCTCGCCGCCGACGGCCTGGCCGCCCTGGAGATGGCACTGGCGCAGCCGGTGGAACTGGTGCTCAGCGACGTGATGATGCCCCGCATGGACGGCTTCGAGCTGGTCCGGGCGCTGCGCGCCGACCCGCGCACCGCCCGCCTGCCCATCGTCCTGCTCACCGCCCGCGCGGGCGAGGAGGAATCCATGCAGGGCCGGCACGCCGGCGCCGACGACTACCTGGCCAAACCCTTCTCGGCGCGCCAGCTGCTGGCGCGTGTCCGCACCGGGTTGGAACTGTCCCGGCTCCGCGAACAGGCCCTGACCGAGACCCGCAATCAGCTGGCCGTGCTGGCCTCCCTGGCCGACGCGGGCCTGCGACTGTCCGCCACCCTCGACCCGGACCGGATACTGCAGACCGCCGGTCAGGTCCTGCTGCCCGACTTCGCCGACCAGATCAGCATCCACCTCACCGCTGCGGCACCCGCCCCGGAGCAGTCCCCCTCGCCGTACATCGTCGGCACCCCCGTCCTTGCCCGCGAGGCCCTGGTCACCGCCGCCACCCGCGCGATCAACGGCACCGCCCCGGCCCCAGTGGGCCCGCACCCGGCGCCCGCGGCCGTGCTGGCCCTGCCGCTGCACGCCCACGACCAGACGCTGGGGGCCCTGGTACTGGTCCGGCAGACCAGCGGCTATTCCGCGGTCGAACACAAGTATCTGGAGAACCTCGCCCACCGCCTGGCCCTGGCCTACGACAACGCCACCCGGTACCACAACGAGCGCCGCCTCGCCCTGACCCTGCAGCGCGCCCTGCTGCCCCACCACCTGCCCCAGCTGCCCGGAGTGCGCCTGGCCACCCACTACCGGGCCAGCAACCGCGGCGCCGAGATCGGCGGCGACTGGTACGACGTTCTCGCCCTGCCCGACGGCGCCGTGGGGCTGGCCATCGGCGACGTCATGGGCCACGACGTGGAAGCCGCCATCCTGATGGGCCAACTCCGCTCCGCCCTGCACAGCCTCGCCCTGGAGGGCGCCGGCCCGGCCCAGGTGCTGACCAGGCTGGACGCCTATATGCAGTCGCTCGCCACCGACCGCTTCGCCACCTGCCTCTACGCGGTCTACGACCCCAACCAGCACCGCCTGCGCTACGCCGCCAGCGGCCACCTGCCGCCCCTCCTGATAGCCGCCGACACCGCCTACCTGGAGCTGCCCCCGGCGCTACCGCTGGGCCTGGGCAGCACCCCGGTCGACCACGAGGTGGCCTTCCCACCCGGCACCGGCCTGCTGCTGTACACCGACGGCCTGGTGGA
>JAEKKJ010000008.1 GCA_019510435.1 Caulobacterales bacterium
GTCAGGAACAGCGCCTCGGAGATCTCGCCGTGCTCGGTGCGCATGAGGCCGCCCCGCACCGCCTGGGTCTCCAGTTCCCAATCGCGCGGATCTTCCGCCATGCCGGCCTCCATCGAAACAAGGACGCCGCTTGAACGCCGCAAGGCGCGAACCGTCAAGCGCCGCTTTCGGCCAAGGTGGCCCGCCGCAAGGCCGCGAAGCGGCGCCTTCGATTCAACCACGAACCACACGAACCACACGAACGAGGCCACAACGATCTGCCGATGCGCCCGACCCAGCCGCCGTTCGTGTGGTTCGTGTGGTTCGTGGTCAAATATGAAACGGCTCCGCTGCCGCGGGAGCTGGCAAGTACAGCCCTGAAGCCTTGCCACGCTCGCGTTCTGCGCTAAGGCTTCGCCGCCCATGAGCGAGTTCAACGCCCCGGGCATCCTGCCCTGCCAGTCCATCGAAGCCCTGATCGCCGCCGGCGCGATTGCGTCCGCGACGCCGTTCGAGGACGACCAGGTGCAGCCCGCCAGCCTCGACCTGCGCCTGGCCGGCAAGGCCTGGCGCGTGCGCGCCAGCTTCCTGCCGCGCCACGGCACGGTGCGCCAGCGCATCGCCGAGGTGGCCATGCACGAGCTGGACCTGACCCGCGGCGCGGTGCTGGAGCGTGGCTGTGTCTACATCGCCGAGCTGCAGGAGCGGCTGCGCCTGCCCAAGGGCGTCTCGGCCCGCGCCAATCCCAAGAGCTCCACCGGCCGGGTCGACGTCTTCGTGCGCCTGCTCAGCGACTACGGCGACGCCTTCGACGACGTCGACGACGGCTACGACGGGCCGATCTACATGGAGATCGCGCCGCAGACCTTCTCGGTGCTGGTCCGCTCGGGCACACGGCTCAACCAGCTGCGGCTCAAGGCCGGGCAGCCGCAGCGGCTGCGCACCGGGAGCGTCGGCGTCGACCTGACCGGCGAGGTCGCCGGCTTCCGCGGCCGCCGCCACGCCGGCGTCGTCGACCTGGACCACGAGGACGGCCACGATCCGCGCGACTACTGGGAGCCGCTGATCCCCCGCGGCGGCCAGCTGCTGCTGGACCCAGGCGAGTTCTACATCCTGGCCTCCAAGCAGGCGGTGGAGATCCCGGTGCTGGAGGCCGCCGAGATGACCCCCATCGACCCGTCGGTGGGCGAGTTCCGGGTGCACTACGCCGGCTTCTTCGACCCCGGCTTCGGCACCGACGAGGCCCATGGCAAGGGCTCCAAGGGCGTCCTGGAGGTGCGCAGCCACGAGACGCCGTTCATCCTGGAGGACGGCCAGACCGTGGCGCGCCTGGTCTACGAGCCGCTGACCGAGCGGCCGACACGCCTCTACGGCGACCTCGGGTCGCATTACCAGCGACAGGGCCTTAAACTATCTAAGCACTTCAAAGTCTGGGGGGACTAAGCCGGCCGCCCTGGCGGCCCAGTCGGGGACGGCCTGTGCAACGGACGCGTCGGTTCGCCACCTGGGTGGCGGCAGTCCTGATCGGATGGTTGGCGCTCGCGGGCGCCGCGGCGGCCGCGCCCGCCATGTGGCGCGTGAGCGGCCCCCACTGCCAGATCTACCTCTTCGGCACCCTGCATGCCCTCAGCCCCAAGGCCCAGTGGCGCACGCCGCTGTACGACCAGGTGTTGGCCGAGGCCGGGACCATCTGGTTCGAGGCCGACATGGGGACGGGCGATCCGGCCACCCTGCGCGCGATCCTGCAGCAGTACGGCACCGATCCCACCACACCGCTCAGCGCCAAGCTGTCGGCCGCCGACCTGGACGCCCTCAGCCGCGAGGCCGACGTCAGCCGCCTGGACCACCTGCGGCCCTGGGCGGTGGCCCTGATGCTGTCCATGCGCCCGGCCCTGGCCCACGGCGCCACCGTGGAGGCCGGCGCCGACGCCACCGTCACCCGCGCCGCCCGGGCCGACGCCAAGACCATCCGCGGCTTCGAGACCCTGGAGGACCAGGCCCGCATGTACGCGAGCCTGTCGCAGGCCTCGGAGGTCCGCTATCTCACCGACGTCATCCATGCGCGCAACCGCCCGCCCATCACGCGCCTTCCCGTCTCGCGCCTTGCTGTCCCGCGCCTGCCCTTCCGCCCCGACGGCCTGGAGGCCGAGTGGCTGGCCGGCGACCTGGCGCGCCTGGGCCCCGAACTGGTCGGCGAGATGAAGGCCGGCAACCCCGGGCTCTACGACGCCCTGCTCCGGCGGCGTAACCAGGCCTGGGTCGACAAGCTGCTCCCGGAGCTGAACGGCACGGGCGTGGAGCTGGTCAATGTCGGCGCCCTGCACATGGTCGGCGACGACGGCCTGCCGGCCCAGCTGGCGGCCCGCGGCTACAAGGTCGAGCGGGTCCAGTAGCGAGCGACCCGCCGCGCCCGCCTACGCCGGCCGCTTGTAGATCGACTGCTTCGGCGTCTCCATCACCCGCCGCATCATCGGCACGAAGGCCTCCAGCGGCATGGACTCATAGGCGGGGTCGAAGGCGTTCTGGTCGTAGAGGTGGCAGAACTGGGCGGTGTGCTCGAAGTGCGGGTGGCCGCGGAACTGCTCGCGCATGTCGCGGTCCAGGCCCAGGTGGTGGAAGAAGTAGTAGCCCTGGAAGACGCCGTGATTGGCCAGCATCCAGTGGTTCGCCTCTGAGACGTAGGGCTTCAGGATCGCCGCCCCCAACTCCGCGTGGGCCGCCGGCAGCAGGAGGTCGCCGATGTCGTGCAGCAGGGCGCAGACCACATATTCCTCGTCGCGGCCGGCCCGGTGCGCCCGCGAGGCGGTCTGCAGCGAGTGCTCCAGCCGGTCCACGGGAAAGCCGGCGTGGTCGTCGTCCAGCATCTTCAGGTGCGCGAGGATCTGGTCCACGTGCTGGCCCCGGTGAGCCTGCATGGCCCGGCCGATTGCGGCCCAGTCCTCGGCCGTGCCGTCGGTCATCGCGGTGAACCGTGCGCGGTCAGCCGTCGCGTCGTCCGCCATCGGAGCCTCCTAGTCTGTCGTGCCCATCGTGCCGCCAGGCGCAGGGGCAGGTCAACGCACGTGATTCAGCCGGGCGGATGTCTCCGAGCGTCCCTGCGCATCGCGCCAGAGGAAGCCAAGATGATGAGCCATTGTGGACGCAAAGTAGACGCGCAGAACGTGCATTGGCTCGCGCT
This sequence comes from Caulobacterales bacterium, assembly GCA_019510435.1. Classification (GTDB taxonomy): domain Bacteria; phylum Pseudomonadota; class Alphaproteobacteria; order Caulobacterales; family Caulobacteraceae; genus Phenylobacterium. Next base: position 3,158 of record JAEKKJ010000008.1, read on the forward strand.
TGGATAGATCAAGTCGATTATCCGGGGCGATGCAGCTGAGCGAAAACTCTGGTGTATTGACTCAATCTGGGATGGAATAAATATTAGACTCGCGAGATATCGCTAAGGTTGCTATAAATCTCCCCGGGGATCCAAGCAAGCGCCCATCCTTTTAGACGTGGCGACTTAATGCGACGGATTAGGGGGGCTATCAATGCTGTCGAGGATCAAGGAACGCGCCGCGCTCGCCATGTATGCGCCCACGGAGGGACTTCTCCGCTGGCTCGAACGCGGCTTGATGTCCCGGGGCGCGACGCTGTCCCACATCCCGCCAGCTTCAAAGCGAGGCGGCGGCCTCGGCACCTTCCCCTACAGCGAGTGGTGCTACACCATCGGCATCTTCCAGACGCTGATCTTCGAGAACCTGCCGAAGCGGCCGGTGCGGATGCTGGACGTCGGCTGCGGGGTCGGCCGGCTCTACCTGGCCGCCAAGACCTACCTGACCGACGGCGACAGCTATCTCGGCATCGACGTCGGCAAGTCGTTCATCGACATCTGCAACGAGCAGTACACCCAGCCGGACGTGGCCTTCCTGCACACGGAGGCCTCGAACGGCTACTACGCCAAGGGCACGGGCGGCGGCCCGGCCGCCTGGCCGATCGCCGATGGCGCGCAGAACCTGGTCACGGCGCTCTCGGTCTGGACCCACCTGCGCGAAGGGGACTGGCGCTTCTACCTGAACGAGGTCGGTCGCGTGCTGCAGCCGGGCGGGCGGGCGATCATCAGCTTCTTCATCCTCGACGACCTGTACCAGCCCGAGGCCAAGTCCGCGACGATCAGCCGGTTCTATCCGCAGCCGGAGAACAAATGGATCTTCGACGCGCCGGTCTACGAGTCCGCGGACTGGAAGTGCCCCACCTGGGCGGACGTACCAGAAGTGGCTACGGCCGTTCCAAAGGCCTGTTTCGACGAAGCCGTCGCCGAGGCCAGCCTGCGGGTCGTCCGCTACCTTCCGGGCCAGTGGAAGGAACAGCCGGGCTTCTTCTTCCAGGACGTGGTGGTGTTCGAGAAGCTCGAGCCGAAGGTCTCCGTCAACTGAGGTCGAGCGGCGCCTCGGGTCACAACGCCTCTTGCCGCCGGCGTCGCCGCCCCTGGCGACGGAGCCATTCGGTCCGCGACCGCCCGGCGCTTCTGCGGGCGAGCCGCCATCTTGCCGGCTGCGGTCAAGAACGCTAGTTGGGAGCGCGCCGGCGCGAACTCTGCGGACCACAGCCAGACCGCCCCGGCGACCACAAGCCAAGCGCTTGAAACGCGGCCGTAGTTCAGAGGTAGAACGTCAGCTTCCCAAGCTGAATGTCGGGGGTTCGATTCCCCCCGGCCGCTCCAATTTTTCAATCAGTTAGCGGATGTCGGTCGCAGGCGATCTGCGTCGTTGTCCCGCCGTTGTCCCAAAATCCAGCGCATCGAAGGCGGGCTCTTCATATGCCCGCAGGCGCGTTCTCGCCGTTTCAGGCCGGGCGCGTTCGACGAGCATCCGCCAGTGTTCCACATTGTTCCGCACAAGTCGGGCGATGCGGGCTCAGGTGTCCATCAACTCCCGATCGAACAGCGAAGCAGGACATGGGTTGAAACCAACTGAGCCCGCATCGCAGGCAGGAACGGCGGTTACATTCGTACGGAGGGGTGCAGCGGCGATGCGACAGGAGCTTCAGCGTCTCGTAGACCGCATGCAGGACGCCGTCAGCGCTGCCGATGCGGTCGAGTGCCTGCGCGAGTCGGGGGAGGTGATCGGCATGCGCCTCCCCTGTGCGCTGAATGACGTGTCCGCCAATTGTCCGGTCTACGACCACGAAGGCCGGCGCATCGCCGATCTCTTAGGCTGGCCTGGTTGGATAACCGACAACTGGTTCGACCACGCCTACGTGCGTCAGCATCCGATCTATCTCCGGTGCCGCTTCGAAAACCTGCCGTTCGGCAATGTCTACGCGGATCTCTGGGAGGGTCTCAGCGCGCCAAACCCAGCGCAGCAGCAGATGAAAAAGGATGTGGAGCGGTTGGGCGTCGTGGCCCAGATCACCGTGCCGGTCCACCTCGCCCTGGGACGGACGGCTTGCGTCCTGTGGTCGACACGCGAACCCGCCGATATCGACGCCATCCTGACAAGTTGCGGCCATCACCTCCTGGCGATTGGCCACCTCTTCATGGCGGTCATGCAGCCGCTTCACGACCAGAACGCCCGAGCCCGCGAGCGGGAGCTCGCCTATTTGTCGGACCGGCAGATCGAGTGCCTGTATTGGCTTGCCAACGGCAAGACCATTCAGGAGGCAGCGGTCATCCTCCAGATCTCGGTCCATACCGTCCGCCAGCACCTGCGTGTCATCGTGGATCGGCTGCGGGCCGTGAACACCATCCACGCCGTCGCCCTGGCCGCGCAGTTCGGGATCATCGGCAGGCTGCCGTAGGGCCTTGCGAGAAATCCCGGCGTTCGCCGACCTCCGCCGACCCGCATAGCCAAATCGTGCGAGTTGGCAGTCCCCGCCAAGACCACGAAGCTGTTCGGATCGAAGTCCACGCCGCGGAGCGGAAACCTCCGCCCCCCAAGCAGCATGGCTTGTGAAGACCGAGGGAACTGAAACGTCATGGCGCGACTGAGCTTACTGCCCATCGAAACCTGGCCTGCGGACCTGAGGGAGGCGTTCGGCGGCGATACGCCCAGCCAGGTCGAGTTGGGGATCTCGCGCATCACGGCTCACCGCCCGGCGCTCTCGATCGCCATGCTGCAGTACAATCAGCAACTTCGATCCAACCGCACCCTGCCTGAGCGCCTGATGGAGCTCGTCCGGCTGCGGATCGCGTTCCACAATCAGTGCCGAAGCTGCATGGCGATCCGCTACGCCAGCGCCGTGGATGACGGTCTCGACGAAGGGGCCGTCTGCTCCTTGCAGAAACCCGACGAAGCGCCCGACCTGTCGGAGGCAGAGAGGGCGGCCATCGACTACGGCGAGCGCTTGGCGACAGACCACCTCTCGATCGATGAGGTGACCTACGATCGCCTGCGGACCTTCTACAGCGAGGCTCAGATCGTCGAACTTGGGCTCTGGGCGGCCTGGTGCGTCGGTCTTGGGCGGCTGGCCGCAACCTGGGACATGGTCGAGGACCTGCCGCAAGTCTTTCAAGACCGGTCGCAGGCGCGCATCGGACCGTGGCAGGGCCAGCCCGTCGTGGTGAACCGCGGCCCTTCGGCCGAGCGAGCGGAGACCCTGGTGACGGAATGAGGCGCACGGGGCGCCGCGTCGCGGGCGGCGGGCCCTCTCAGCCGGTCTCGGCCGAGGACAGGCCCAGCCCCTTCGCCAGCTCGACGATCTGCAACGCCAGCGCGTTGGTGGAATCCACCCGCCAGACCAGGTCCAGCTCGATCGTCTTCTGCCGGCGCGCCGCGATGGGGCGCAAGGCCACGCCGTGGTAGCCCAGGGCCTCGGCCGACTGCGGTACGATGGTGACGCCGACGCCCGCCCGCACCAGGGCCAGCATGGAGTGGATCTGGACCAGGTGCTGCACATAGCGCGGCTGCACGCCGTGCTCGGCGAAGAGCGCGGTCAGCGCATCGTGGAAGTAACGGGCGCCATGCGACGAATACATCACGAAGGGCTGCCCGTCGAAGTCGCGAAGGTTCACGGCCGGTGCGGCGGCCAAAGGGTGCGCGGCCGGCAGCGCCGCCAGCATCGGCTCGGCCATCACCCGCGCTGCGGCAAGTTCGGGGCGTGCGATCGGCGGGCGCAGCAGGCCGATGTCCAGCTCGCTGGAGATCAAGGCCTCCAGCTGGTCGTGGGTGACCATCTCGATCAGCACCAGGCTGACGTTCGGCAGCTTCTCCTGGCAGGCGGTGATCAGCGCCGGCAGGAAGCTGTAGGCGGTGGCCGCCGTGAAGCCGATCCGCACCGTGCCGATGGCGCCGGAGTCGATGCGCCGCGCGATGGAGACGGCCTGGTCGGTCTGGCGCAGGATGCGCCGCGCTTCCGGCAGGAAGCTTCGGCCTGCGGCGGTCAGCTTCACCACCCGGCTGGTCCGCTCGAGCAGCGCCACGTTCAGGATCCGCTCCAGCACCTGGATCTGCCGGCTGAGCGGCGGCTGGGTCATGTTCAGCCGCGCCGCCGCGCGCCCGAAGTGCAACTCCTCCGCCACCGCCACGAAGCAGCGCAGGTGGCTCATGTCGATCTGAAGGTTCACGCGCAGGCCAGCCGATCAATTCAAGTTGGGCATTGGTGCCTCCGCCCGACCGGTGCGTCCAGCACCAAAGCGGGCCGAAGCCGTGATGCCTTCGGCCGACAAGCTGCGCGCCAGCAGCGCGTCCAGGATCGATGCATCGCCTGGATGGACTGATGCCCGCTTGCGCTTGGACCTGCTCACGATCGCCCCCTAGCCTGCCGCAAAGTCCGGGAATTCGGCAGGCTGGGAGGAGAGGTCGTGACATCAGGTGACGGCGGCGTCAGCCGGCGCGCGGTCCTGGCCGGCCTGTCGGCGGTGGCGGCCATCCCCGCCAGCGCGGCGACCGCGGCGGTCGAGGTGGCCAGCGCCATGCCGGCGCCGGGGTGGGCCATCCTGCAGCGCCAGCTGTTCCGGGCCAACGCCGAGGCCTGCGAGGCCTTTTACGCCCGCTATTTCGACGAGCGCGGCTACTTCCGCTGTTTCGAGCGCTGGGGCGCCAACGACGGCCCCGACGACGCCATCGAGAACGTCAACGACTGGCCCCTGCTGCATGCCCTGGGCGGGCCGGACCGGATCAAGGACCTCTATACCCAGGCCTGGGAGGGCCATCTGCGGCAGTACACGGCCGCCCGGACGACGCAGGTCCCGATCGCGCGGGACGGCATGTTCCTCAAGGAGTTCAACGTTCAGCTCGACTGGCAGCATCACTCCGAGGAGATGACGCTGTTCAACGTCCAGGGCCTGTCGGATCCCGACAGCCCGGCGTTCCAGGCGCGGGCCCGGCGGTTCGCCGGCCTCTACATGGGGGACGATCCGGCGGCGCCGAACTACGATCCCAAGCTGCGCCTGATCCGCAGCCTGCTGAACGGCAGCCGGGGCCCCATGCTGCGCAAAGCGACGCCGCTGGACTGGGCCGGCGATCCCTTCGAGGCCGGCGCGCGGTTCTTCATGGCGCACGGCGAGACCACCTACGAGCAGACGCTGCACCATTACGACGAATACGGCGACGTCGTGGGCGACCATCCGCTCAACCTCTACGCCACCACCCTGGCGCTGAACGCCTACATGGTGGGCCACGAGACGCGCTATCGGACCTGGCTCCTGGACTATGTCGACGCCTGGGCCGAGCGGGCGGCGAAGAACGGCGGCGTCCTGCCCTCGAACGTGGGCCTGGACGGAGTGATCGGCTCGGCTGTGGGCGGGCGCTGGTGGGGCGGAGTCTATGGCTGGGGCTTCAGCCCGCTCAACCCGGCCACCGGCAAGCGCGAGGACCGCAACCGCGTGCCGCGGACCATCCCGGGCTTCTTCAACGCCTACCTGCTGACCGGCGACGACCGCTACCTGCAGACCTGGCGCACCCAGACCGACCGGATCAACGCCCAGAAGCGGGTGGTGGGCGGCAAGGTCCAGACGCCGACCATGTATGGCGAGGGCGGCTGGTACGGCTGGCGCGAGGGGCTCTTCGACGACAACACCCTCGACATCTGGTGGTTCTCGATGAAGGCGTCCGACCGGGCGCGGGCGCCTGACCATCCGTGGGTCGCGTGGCTGGAGGGCCGCAACCCGTCCTGGCCCGAGACCGCACTGAAGGCCGACCTGCAGCGGGTGGCGGACCGCTCTCGCGAGGTGCGCGAGGACAAGAGCACGCCTGACACCCGGCTCGCCGACGCCGTTCTGGAGATCAACCCGGCCAGCGTCACGGCGCTGCTGCAGACCACCATGGGCGCCCTGCACATCGCCCGGCCGGCCTGGTCGCCCTCCTCGCCCAACGCAGGCGGCTCACCGCTCTACGCCCGACTGCGCTATTTCGACCCCGAGCGGCGCCGGGCGGGACTGCCGGAGGATGTGGGCGCGCTGGTCGACCGCATGACCGCCGACGAGACCGCCGTGACGCTGGTGAACCTCAGCCCCACCCAGGTCCGCACGGTGGTGGTGCAGGGCGGCGGCTATGGCGAGCACCGGATCCGCGAGGTGCGCGTGGGCGATGCGCGCACCGCGGTCGGGGGAGCTGCGTTCACGCTGCGGCTTGCGCCGGGCGGCGGGGCGCGGCTGGTCCTCGCCATGGACCGCTATGTGAACTCGCCGACCCTGGCCTTCCCCTGGAACCGCTGAGGCTCGCTGTCAGGTCCCCTGTTTCACGAATGGGGCGACGCTGAAGAGCAGGCGCTCCTCCCGCCGCGGGTCGTCCTGCATGTGGGGGGGCACGTCGAAGATCATCGTGGGCCGCCGGTCCAGAGTGTAGGGTGCCCAGGCCGGGATCGCCCCGTTGTTGGGATCGCCCGTGCGGGCGAAGGCGACGAAAGTCTCGCTCATGGCCGCCGCGACGGCTCGGGCGTCGGGACCGGTCCCGGTCAGAGCGCCAGGCTTGCCGCAGTTGTCGAAGGCGAGCGGAATGTCGAACCCGTGGAAGGCCTTCAATCGCCGGTCCTGGGGCGAGCCGAAGTCCAGCTGGTACATCCAAGCCGGCGCGCCGATCTTGGCTCGCTCCTGCGCCTGCACCAGATGGCCCGGCCACGAGCGGCCCGCGGTCGCGGCCGCGAAGAATACGTCGACCGGGGACATCTGCGGATAGATCTCCCGATAGCGGCGCACCACGTAGTCCGCGTTCAGGTCCAGAACCAGCTCAGGCGCCAGCTTGGCGGCGACGGTGTCCCAGCTGAGCTGGAAGTTTCGGGGATCGCTGGCCGTGAAGGCCCGCGCCTCGTCGTGCGTGTTGCCGATGATCATCGGAATGTGGGCCGCCTCACGCGGGGCGTCCGGCGCGAACGGATGGCGGGGCAGGGCTGCGTGGTCCATCACCGACCAGAAGATGATCTCGCCCTTCTCCAGCGGGTCGGGCGTGGCGAGCGCATCGACCAACCGCGCCGCCGGCAGGGCCGCCAGTTCGCCCGCGCGTTCCGGCGTCAGGCCCAGCCGGTCCAGGTAGCGGCGCATGCGCAACTCGGCATGGCGCGGTCCCATGGCGGTGACGTGCTGGCCGCTCATGGTGATGACGCGATGGAAGAGGCCGCGCGCCGCCGGCATGGCCATCAGGGTGACGATCTTGGCCCCGCCGCCGGACTGACCGAAGAGCGTGACGCAGCCCGGGTCGCCGCCGAACTCGGCGATATTGTCCCGCACCCATTGCAGGGCCAGCACCAGGTCCAGGTTGCCGACGCTTCCGGAGTCCGCAAAGGGCCCGCCCAGCACCTGCGACAGGCCATTGTAGCCGAACACGTTCAGCCGGTGGTTCACGGTCACCACCACCACGTCGCCGCGGCGGCAGAGCGCCGAGCCGTCGTAGAGCGGACTGGAGCCCGAGCCGTTCGCATGGGCGCCGCCATGGACATAGACCATCACGGGGCGCTTGGCGCCGTCCTTCAGGCCAGGGGTCCAGACGTTGAGGAACAGGCAGTCCTCGCTCTGGTCGGGCTCGGCTCCCTTCTGCGGCGAGGCGTGGCCGTAGCGGGTGGCGTCGGCGACGCCATCCCAGGACTCGGGCGGTGTCGCAGGCCGGAAGCGCCGCGTGGCGGTATCGGCGCCGTAGCGGATCCCCTTGAACACCAGGACGTCGCGGTCGGTGTCGCCGCGCACCTGGCCATGGCGGGTTCGCGCGACCGGGCCGGCGGCGGCCCTGGCCGGTCGCGGACGCGCGACGACCGCCGCGGCCCCGGCCGCGATCAGGGTGGCGCGGCGGGTTGGCAGGCTCAGCGGGGCGCTCCTCTCACGGCTGGCCGTCGGTGCGGCGCGGGAAGCCGGCCTCGGGCTGGGCGCGCAGGCCTGGCGGGCGCAGCGGCTCGGGCAGGTCCTGGTAGCTCACCGGCCGCAGGAATCGCCGGATCGCCAGGCTGCCCACCGAGGTGAAGCGGCCATCGGAGGTCGCCGGAAAGGGGCCGCCGTGGACCATGGCGTGGCCCACCTCGACGCCCGTGCCGAAGCCGTTGAAGACGATCCGTCCGGCCTTGCGTTCCAGCTGCGGAAGCAGCGCGGCGGCCAACGGATAGTCGTCCGCGTCGGCGTGGACAGCGATGGTGAGCTGGCCCTCCAATGACGCCACAACCGCGCGCAGCTCCTCCGCGTCGCGGCACCGCACCACCAGGCCCGCGGCGCCGAACACCTCGGCCTGCAGGTGAGGGTCCCGCAGGAAGGCTTCGGCGGTCGTGGCGAAGAGCGCCGCCTGCGCCTGGCGCGCCGCGGGCGCCTGGCCCTGAGCGACGCGCGCGATATCCGCGTGGCCCTCCAGGGCCGCCACCCCGGCGCAGTAGGCGCCGTGGATGCCGCTGGTGAGCATGGTCGCGGCCGGCGCGGCGGCCAGCGCCCCGGCGGCGACCTCGAGGAAGCCGTCCAGCGCCGCGCCCTCGATCGCAACGACGACCCCGGGGTTGGTGCAGAACTGTCCCGCGCCCAGGGTCAGGGCCGCGACGAAGGCAGGGGCGATCTCGCGCCCGCGGGCCGCCAGGGCCGCCGGGAGCAGCAGCACGGGATTGACCGCGCTCATCTCGGCATAGACCGGGATCGGCTCGGGCCGCGCCTGGGCAATGGCCGCCAGCGCCAGCCCCCCGCGACGCGAGCCGGTGAAACCCACCGCCCGGATCGCCGGGTGCGCCACCAGGGCCTGGCCCACCGCCACGTCGGCGTCGAACAGCAGGGCGAAGACGCCGTCCGGCAGGCCCAGCGCCTCCACAGCCTTGGCGATGGCTCGCCCCGCCAGGTCCGAGGTCCCGGGGTGGGCGTTGTGCGCCTTGGCCACCACCGGGCAGCCGGCCGCAAGGGCCGAGGCCGTGTCGCCGCCCGCCACGGAGAAGGCGAGCGGAAAGTTGCTGGCCCCGAACACCGCGACGGGGCCGAGCGGCACGTTGCGCAGCCGCAGGTCCGGCCGGGGCGCCGGCTTGCGATCGGGCAAGGCGGGGTCCACCCGCAGGTCCAGGTAGTCGCCGTCGCGCACCACGCCCGCGAAGAGGCGCAGCTGGTTGGCGGTGCGCGCCAGCTCGCCCTCCAGCCGGGGCCGCGGCAGGCCGCTTTCGCGCATCGCCCGGGCGACGATCGCCTCGCCGTCGGCGACGAGGTTTTCGGCGATCGCCTCGAGCAGCCGCGCCCGGGTCTGCGGGTCCGTGGCGCGGAACCTATCGAAGGCCGCCTCGGCGCGTGCACAAGCGGCATCGACCTCGGCGAGGGTCGCTGCGCGGAAAGCCGGCTCCAGAGCCTCGCCCGTGACGGCGTCGACGCCACGGATTTCGCCGCCGAGTGAGCTTTGCGGGCTTCCATCCATCGACCCCGCGCCGGTCATGCGACGTGCTCGACGGCCTGGATCAGGCCGCGGATGTAGCCGTAGGCGAAGGCGAAGTTCTCGAGGTGGCCGTCGCGGTCGTCCTCGGTTTCGGCGCTGAGGTTATAGGCGTAGGCGCCCCCGGATTTCACCGGCAGCACCGGGACGTGGTCGGGCATCAGCATGCCGTCGAAGCCCACCTCCTTGTAGGTCAGCATCGCCCGGAACATGTCGACGTCGCCCTCGTCATGGAAGGTTTCGACGAAGTGGTTGCGGTGGCCGCGGATGTTGCGGAAGTGGACGTTGAAGATCTTCTTGCGCGTGCCGAACCAGCGGATCACGTCGAAGATCTGGGTGGCCGGATCCTCCAGGTCCTCCGACACCGTGCCCTGGCAGAAGTTGAGCCCATGGTACAGGCTCTCCTTGATGGCGACGAACCGCTTCAGGCCCTCCACAGTCCCGAGCACGCGGTCCACGCCTTGGTAGCCGCTGGGCGGCACGCCTGGATCCTGGGGATGGCACGCAAGCTTGACCTTGTACTGATCGGCCACCGGGACCACGCGATCTAGGAAGTAGGTGATCCGTTCCCAGAACGCGTCGGCGTTCACCGGGCCCGCGCGGGTCAGCGGCGTCTTCGGCCTGGCCGAGGCGTAGTCCCAGCCGGTATAGGCGAGGCCGCCGCGGCCCGGCGCCTCGAAGTTCCGCAGCACGCCCAGCAGGCTCATGTTGTACTTGATGCCCGGGATGCCGACCTTCGCGCAGTGCTCGATCAGGGTCTGGAAGCCCTCGATGTCGCGATCGCGCTCGGGGCTGTCGGCCAGCATGATGGCGGGATGTTTCTCCACGTCGATGTGGGTCGACCCCAGCACGGCGGGATTGAAGACATCCAGCGACAGGCTGTGCCGCTCGGCCATCTCCTTCAGCTGGCTGAGCTCGTCGAGGGTGGGATAGGCGCGCGTCCGGTCGGCCATGTTGGCCGCGGCGCAGAGATTGGTGACGCCGAACCGGGCGAGGAAGGCGAAATGCTCGTCGGTGGACGGACGGCTCTGGCAACCCAGCTTCAGCTTGCCGGCGGTGCGCGGCCCGAGGTGGCGCGCGGGCGCCTGTCCGGGGGAGGTCGGGCGCGCGGACTGTGCGGGGCCGGCCGCGAGCGCGACGCCGCCGGCGCCCAGGGCGAAGAGGTCTCTGCGGCGCATGGTGGTTCCTGTCAGGCCGGCTTGAGGGTGACGCGGCGGATCTCGCCGACGACGAAGAGGTAGGACACCAGCGCCACCACAGCGTTCAGCGCCACGAACACCAGCGCGCCGGTGAAGGACCCGCCGCTCGACTGGACGATGTAGCCGATGGCGATCGGCGTGGTGATGCCGGCGACGTTGCCGAAGGTGTTGAAGAGGCCGGCGTTCAGGCCGGGGATCTCCTTGGGCGAGGTGTCGGCCACCACCGCCCAGCCGAGCGAGCCCACGCCCTTGCCGAAGAAGGCCAGCGTCATCAGCGCGATCACCGCCGCCGGCGCGTCCACATAGTTGCAGACGATGATCACGGTGGAGAGCAGCATGCCCGCCACGATCGGGACCTTGCGGGCCAGGGTGAGGGAGCCGGTGGACTTCAGCAGGCGGTCGGAGATGATCCCGCCCAGGATACCGCCCAGGAATCCACAGAGGGCCGGCAACACGGCCGCGAAGCCCGCCTGCAGGATGGAGAGGCCGCGCTCCTTCACGAGGTAGACCGGGAACCAGGTGAGGAAGAAATAGGTCATGGCCGTGATGCAGTACTGGGCCACGTAGACGCCCAGCAGCATGCGGTTGGCGAGCAGCTGCCGGACCGCCGTCCAGCTGGGTCCGGCCTTGCCCTTGGCGCCGGCGGGCCGCTCGTCCATCTCCACCAGGGCGCCGCCCTCCACCAGATGGTCCAGCTCGGCCTGCGACAGCCGCGGGTGGCGTCGCGGCGAATGGATCACGCTTGTCCAGAGCAGCGCGGCCGTGACGCCCACCAGCCCCATGACCCAGAACACGTGCCGCCAGCCGAAGCTGTGGACGATCCAGGCCATGAAGGGCGCGAAGAGCACCGTGGAGAAGTACTGGGCCGAGTTGAAGACGGCCGAGGCGAAGCCCCGCTCGGCGGTCGGGAACCAGGCCGAGACGATGCGGGCGTTGGCCGGGAACGAGGGCGATTCCGCCAGGCCCACCAGGAAGCGCAGGGCGAAGAGCAGGGCGATCGCGGCCCCGCCGGTGAAGAAGCCTACCGCGCCCTGCATCACGGTGAAGGCCGACCACAGGGTGATGCTGGCCGCATAGACCCACTTCGAGCCGAAGCGGTCGAGGATCCAGCCACCCGGCAGCTGCCCCAGCGCGTAGGACCAGCCGAAGGCGGAGAAGATGTAGCCCATGGCGACCGGCGAGAGGCCGAGGTCGTCGGCCATCTTCGGACCGGCGATCGAGATGATGGCCCGGTCGGCGTAGTTGACCGCCGTGATGCCGAAGATCAGGGCCAGGATCAGGTAGCGCAGGCCCCCGACCCTTGCCGTCGATGCTGCCGTCGCGGTCACCCTCGTCTCCCTGCCGCGAGCTGGATCTGGCGTCCTTGGAGGCGCGGCGCGCCTCTCGCGGGAGCCCAACCTAGGGGAGGGTGAACGTTCCCGTCCATGTCGGTCAGTATATCGATCCATGCCCGGACTGGATCGAACGACCGGCCATTCTACATTCCACTTTGGGCAGAGATGGGTCGGGTATCGATATGGCGCGCGCATCGATCCATCCAGCCTTGGAATTAGCCCGCGCCCTCGCATGTCGTCATCGTTCCGCAAAATAAAGGTCGCTGCCCGGCTTCGAGGCGCGCCGAAGGGAACGGAAACCGCGCCGCCAGGCGCCGGCTCGAGGGCGCGTCCGCGCTCCATCCCCTCGCGCAACTCCACGCCGCCGGCGACCCCACGCGGTTCCTCGGTCGGGGGGCGAAGGAGGGGACTATGAAGATGCGGACTGTCCTGCGCAGCGGAGTGGCGCTCGCGCCGCTCGCGGCCCTGCTGGTGGCTGGAACGGCCCATGCCGAGGCGGACTCGCCAGCGTCCGGCGCGGCCGCGGCTCAGGTCGAAGAGGTGGTCGTCACCGGCTCGCGCATCGCCCGCACCGGCTTCACCACGCCGACCCCCACCACCATGATCGGCGCCGACGACATCGCCAAGAAGGCGCCGGTGAACATCGCCGACGTGGTCAACCAGCTCCCGCAACTGGCGGCCAGCTCGAACCCGCGGGTCAACAACGGCAACACCAGCACGGGCCTGAACGGCATCAACAGCCTGAACCTGCGCGGCCTGGGCGTGAACCGCACCCTCGTGCTGCTGGACGGTCAGCGGGTGGTCGCCGCCACGCCGAACGGCAACGTCGACATCAACAACCTGCCCACCGCCCTGGTCGAGCGCATCGACGTGGTGACGGGTGGGGCCTCGGCCGCCTATGGCTCCGACGCCGTGGCGGGGGTGGTCAACTTCGTCCTCAACAAGAAGTTCGAGGGCCTCAAGGGCACGCTGGCCGCCGGCATGACCAGCCGCCAGGACGACCAGACCTACAACGTCGACCTCGCCTATGGGCACAGCTTCGCCGGTGGCCGCGGGCATGTGCTGCTGAGCGCCGAGTATGCGGACGTGCAGGGAATCGACTTCCTCGATCCCAATGAGCGCAAGTGGTTCAAGTCCTGCGACATGCTGAGCTTCGCCGCCTCGGCGCGGCCGCAGCGCATCGTGGCCTGCGGCGTCAACGCCCGCACCGTGGCGCAAGGCGGGGTGATCACCTCCACCGCCCTGGCCAACACCCAGTTCCTCGCGGGCGGCGCGCCGGCGCCGTTCGTCCTCGGCTCCCCGGTCGACACCAACTTCATGGTCGGCGGCAACGTCTGGTATGAGGGCAACACCATCGCCCTGGACTCCGCGGTGCGTCGCGAAACCGCCTGGGGCCGGGTCAGCTACGACCTCACCGACAACATCACCGGCTCGCTGGAAGCCTCCTACGGCAAGTCGCGCACGGCCAATACGGCCGCCTACCAGCGCTTCCCGGGCAGCGGCAGCACGGCCCTGACCATGCGGGCCGACAACCCGTTCCTGAACCCGGCGGTGGCCGCCCAGGCGCGCGCCCTGGGGATCAGCACCTTCCTCTACGGCTATTCGTCCTACGACCTGGGTCGGCCCAAGAACGTCGCCGACCGCGAGACCTACCGTGTCGTCGCCAGCCTGAACGGCAAGTTCGGCGACGGCTGGAAGTGGGACGCCTACTACCAGTACGGCGAGACCGACATCGCCGTGGAGCTGCGCAACACCACCAATAGCGCCCGCTTCAAGCAGGCGATCGACGCCACGCGTGACGCCACGGGCAAGATCGTCTGCCGCTCCACCCTGACCAATCCGGCGGACGGCTGCGTGCCGCTCAATATCTTCGGGATCGGCGTCGCGAGCCCGGAGGCCATCGCCTACGTCAAGGGTGTCGCCACCCAGAACCTGACCCTGAAGCAGAACGTGGCCGCCGCCACCCTGAGCGGTGAGCCGTTTTCGCTCTGGGCGGGGCCGGTCTCGATCGCCACGGGCGCGGAATACCGCAAGGAGCAGATCACGGGCGACGCCGACGCGCTGTCGCTGGTCAACGGCTGGTTTACGGGCAACTACAAGCCCACCTTCGGCGAATTCAACGTCAAGGAGGTGTTCGGCGAGGTGGCCGTGCCGCTGGCCAAGGACCTGCCCTTCGCCCGCTCCATCGAGTTCAACGGCGCGGTCCGCTACACCGACTACAGCATCTCCGGCACGGTCACGACCTGGAAGGCGGGCCTCACCTGGACGCCGGTGGAAGACGTGCGCTTCCGGGCGGTGCGCTCGCGCGACATCCGCGCGCCCAACATGACCGAGCTGTTCGCCGGCGGCCAGACCATCGCCACCGACGTCATCGACACCAGCCAGCCGTCGCGGCCCAGCATCCGCACGGTCCGGGTGCAGCAGGGCAACCTGAACCTGGTGCCGGAGCGGGCGGACACCACCAGCCTGGGCGTCGTGTACCGACCCTCCTGGGCGCCCGGCTTCAACGCCTCGATCGACTACTATTCCATCGACATCAACGACGCGATCGCCACCCCCGCGCCGCAGGAGGCGGTCGACCGCTGCGCCCGGGGTGAAACCGCCCTTTGCGCCCTCGTGCCCCGCAACGCCGCCGGCCAGATCACCCAGATCCTGCAGATCCCCGTGAACGTCGCCGAGCAGAAGGCGACGGGCGTGGATGTCGAGGCCAGCTATCGCCGTCCCATCGGCGACCTGGGCGCCCTAACCGCGCGTGTGCTCGCGACCCGCACGCTCGACTTCTACACGCTGAACGGCGGGGTGAAGACCGACGCCCTTGGCCAGAACACCGGCTCGATCCCCAAGTGGCGCTGGAACGCGAGCCTCAGCTTCGATGCGGAGAAGTACTCGCTGACCGCCACGGCTCGGGGCTTCAGCTCGGGCGTCTACGACAACACCTGGACCAGCGGCGTGGAGATCGACGACAACCACATCCCCGGCGCGACCTACGTCGACCTCTCCGGCCAGTACCGGATCCGCGACGATGCGCACGGCAAGATCGTCGCGTTCTTCACCATCGAGAACCTGTTCGACAAGGATCCCGCATTGGTCGCCGGCGGCTCGCTCAGCTCCCTGCAGACCAACCCGATCCTCTACGACGTGATCGGCCGCAATTACCGGGCCGGTGTAAGGTTCCAGTTCTGATGACCGGGGCCTTCCTTCGAGGATCGTGCCGATGAACGCGCCTGCAGCCCCGCCCGCGGCGGGAACCTACGTGGCTGACCGGATCGAGCGGCTGGACCTGTCGCTCGTGATCCTGCCGCTCAAAACGCCGGTGAGCGACGCGAAGGTCACCACCGGACGCCAGAAGCCGCTGACGGAGGTGGCCTTCCTTTTCGTGGAAGCCGAGACCCGCGACGGGTTCCGCGGCCTGGGGTTCAGCTATTCCAAGCGCGCCGGCGGCCCGGGCCTCTACGCCCATGCCCGGGAGCTTGCGCCCAACCTGATCGGCGAGGATCCCAGCGACATCGCCCGCCTCTGGACCAAGCTCGTCTGGGCGGGCGCCTCGGTGGGTCGCAGCGGCCTTGCCACCCAGGCGATCGCCGCCTTCGACAACGCGCTCTGGGACCTGAAGGCCAGGCGCGCGGGCCTGTCGCTGGGCAAGCTGATCGGCGCCCAGCGTGACAGCGTCGCCTGCTACAATACCTCCGGCGGCTTCCTCTCCACGCCCATCGAGGAGGTCCTCGACAACCTGGACCGGTCGGTCGAGGCCGGCATCGGCGGCGTGAAGATCAAGGTCGGCCAGCCCGACACCAGGGCCGATCTGAAGCGTCTCGAGGCGGTGCAGAAGCGGCTCGATGGCCGCGCCGCCCTGATGGTGGACGCCAACCAGCAGTGGGACCGGGCCACGGCGCTGCGCATGGGCCGCGCGTTCGAGGCTTTCGAACTTACCTGGATCGAGGAGCCGCTGGACGCCTATGACGCCGAGGGCCACGCGGCCCTGGCCCAGGCGCTGGATACGCCGATCGCGTCCGGGGAAATGCTGGCCAGCGCGGCTGAGCACCTGGACCTCATCCGCCTCGGCGCGGTCGACATCATCCAGCCGGACGCGCCGCGCGTGGGCGGGATCACCCAGTTCCTGAAGATCCTGACCTTCGCCGACCAGAAGGGCCTGGGCCTCGCCCCGCACTTCGCCATGGAGATCCACCTGCACCTGGCGGCGACCTATGCCCGCGAGCCGTGGGTGGAGCACTTCGACTGGCTCGACCCCCTGTTCAACGAGCGCCAGGTGATCCGCGGCGGCCGCATGGTCCTGCCCGATCGTTCCGGCCTCGGCGTCACGCTCAGCGACCAGGCGCGGGCCTGGACCGTCGCCCGCGAAACGGTCACGGCGAGCGCCTGAGGGGGAACGATGCGTGCGCTTGGCACCGCGACCGTGATCGCCGCCCTGCTGGCGCAGGCGATCCCAACCCCTATGTGCTCGGGGCCGACCGCTATCAGCGCTACACGCCGGTCCAGGCCGAGTGCGCCCGCACCGCGCTCGCCTACCAGGGCCTGCCGGCCCCGCCGCCGGCCGATGCATTGCGGCCATGAAATCCACCTCGACCCATGCGCGCGTCGCATCAGTCAATTCGGCCTTTGGCTTAGACCGCTGACGGCCGCTCCGACATAGCTTTGACAACCCGAACGCGATCGAAAGCAGATCTGTGATGACGCCAGACGAGATGATTCAGCAGGTGGGCTCCGGGCTCCTGTCGTTCCCGGTGACCCATTTCGACGCGTCCGGCGCGTTCGATCCCAAGGCCTATCAGGCCCACTGCGAGTGGATGCTGAGCTTCGACATCGCCGCCCTGTTCGCCGCCGGCGGAACCGGCGAGTTCTTCTCGCTCGCGCCCGACGAGGTGGAGGCGGTGGTCCGCGCGGCGGTCGAGGCGGCGGCGGGCAAGCGGCCGGTGATCGCCGGCGCCGGCCACGGCACGGCCATCGCCACGGACCTGGCGCGCCGCGCCGAGCGCGTGGGCGCCGACGGCGTGCTGCTGCTTCCGCCCTATCTGGTGAATTCGTCCGAAGCGGGGCTGTCGGCCCACGTCGAGGCGGTCTGCAAGTCCACCGGCCTGGGCGTCATCGTCTACAACCGGGACAACGCCATCCTGGGCGACGAGGCCCTGGCGCGGCTCTGCGAGCGCTGTCCGAACCTGGTCGGCTTCAAGGACGGGGTCGGCGATATCGAGCTGATGATGCGCATCTACGCGCGGATGGGCGACCGGTTGACCTATGTCGGCGGCCTGCCCACCGCCGAGACCTACGCCCTGCCGTACCTGGAGATGGGGGTCACCACCTATTCGTCGGCGATCTACAACTTCATGCCGCAATGGGCGCTCAGCTTCTACGCCGCGGTGCGCCGGCGCGACCACGACACGGTGATGCAGATGCTGCGCGACTTCGTCCTGCCCTACATCACCATCCGCAACCGCGGCCGGGGCTATGCCGTCTCGATCGTCAAGGCGGGAGTCAGGGCGATCGGCCGTCCGGCAGGCCCCGTGCGTTCGCCGCTTGTGGACCTGACGGCGTCCGAGCAGATGGAGCTGGAAGCGCTGATCGCCAAGCAACCGAGCGGAATTCCCGCCCGGGCGGCCTGACGGCGCGGTCGGTCAGAGCCGTGAGCTCCCCCGTGGTCCAGGAGATGCAGGTCGTGCCGGTCGCCGGCCGCGACAGCATGCTCCTGAATCTCTCAGGGGCGCACGGGCCCTACTTCACTCGCAACATCGTCATCTTGCGCGACAGCGCGGGACACACGGGCGTGAGTGAGGTCCCGGGCGGGCCAGCCATCCAGAAGACGTTGGAGGACGCCCGCGAACTGGTGGTCGGCCAGCCGATCGCAGGCTACCGCGCAATCCTGGCGGCCATGCGCGGGCGGTTCGGCGACCGCGACGCGGGTGGTCGGGGCCTGCAGACCTTCGACCTGCGCGTGACAATCCATGCGATCACCGCCGTCGAGACGGCCTGCCTCGATCTCATGGGCCAGTTCCTGGGCCTGCCGGTGGCGGCCCTGCTGGGCGATGGCCAACAGCGGGACGCCGTACCCATGCTGGGCTACCTGTTCTTCGTCGGCGACGCCGCCCGGACCGGCCTCGACTATGGCGACCCCGCCGGCGAGCCTGACGGCTGGGAGCGGCTGCGTCGCCAGCTCGCCCTGACGCCAGACGCCATCGTGCGCCTCGCCGAGGCCGCCCAGGACCGCTACGGCTTCCGCGACTTCAAGCTGAAGGGCGGCGTCCTCGCCGGGGACGAGGAGGTGGCGGCGATCTGCGCGGTGGCGGAGCGTTTCCCGGACGCCAATGTGACCATCGATCCCAACGGCGCCTGGTCGCTGGAGGAAGCCATCCGCCTGATGGCGCCGCTGCGGGACGTACTGGCCTATGCCGAGGATCCGTGCGGCGCGGAGGCGGGGTTCTCCGGCCGCGAGATCATGGCCGAGTTCCGCCGCGCCACCGGCCTGCGCACCGCCACCAACATGATCGCCACCGATTGGCGCCAGCTGGGCCACGCGCTGCAGCTGCAGGCCATCGACATTCCCCTGGCCGACCCGCATTTCTGGACCATGGAAGGGACGGTGCGGGTGGCCCAGCTCTGCCGCGACACCGGCCTGACCTGGGGATCGCATTCCAACAACCACTTCGACGTATCGCTGGCCATGTTCACCCATGCCGCGGCCGCTGCGCCCGGCCGGATCACCGCGGTGGACACCCACTGGATCTGGCAGGACGGCCAGCGCCTGACCCGCGAGCCGCCGAGAATCCGCGACGGTCTGGTGCGGGTGTCCGACCGGCCGGGCCTGGGCGTGGACCTCGACCTCGAGCAGCTGGAGGCGGCGCACGTGCTGCACAAGCGGGTGGGCGGCGGGGCCCGCGACGACGCGGCGGCCATGCAGCCGCTGATCGACGGCTGGACCTTCGATCCCAAGCGGCCCTGCCTGGTGCGATAGGCGACCTTCGCCAGGTGCAACTGATGCCGACAGAGTGCGCGGGCCCCAGCGCGCTGTTCAGGCGTGTTGGACGTCGTCCGAGCCCAACCATTTCCACAGCCGCCCAAGAACCGGCCCCGGCGGCCGTCCTCCGAGCCGGCCCGCCGCGACGGCCTCGCGCCGCCCCGGCAACCGGGGCCCGGCCAGGGAGACGAGCGTGCCTTGCGCCAGGTCGGCCCCGATGAGGAAATCGGGCAGGTGGCCCCACGCGAGGCCCTGAAGGATGATCTCCTTCTTCGTCAACTGATCGGGCACGGAGCATTGGTGCGCCCCTGCGAGGACGAAATGGCTCTCCGCCGCTGAGCGCCGGCCGGTGTCGCGAATGACCGCCTGCGTGGAGGTCTGCAGACTCTCCGGCGTGGGCTCTGCGGCGGCCCCGAGGTCGAGGAAGCCGGGCGCGGCCACCGGGACCATGGCCACCTCGCCGAGGTTCAGCCAGTCGACGGCGAGCTGCTGTGGCTCGGCGCGGTGCAGGATGAGGTCCGCATCGCCCTCGACCAGGCGCTCCAGCGGCCCGCTCACCGCCTCGTACGACAGGTGCAGGCGGGTCGCCGGCGCCTCGCGTCGGAAGAAGGTGCTGAGGCGCGCGAGGAGCGCAGGGGGGCAGAGGTCGCCGATCACGACGCGCAGCACCGGCTCCTCGCCTGCGGCGAGCAGCTCGCCGAACGCCTGCAGGCTCTCCATCTCCCCGAGCGCGCGCCGCGCGCGTTCGTGGAAGGCGTGTCCGGCGTCGCTCAGCCCGACGCGATAGCCGCTGCGGTCCAGCAGGGCGAGGCCAACCCGGGCTTCCAGACGCGCCACCGCCGCGAAGACGGCCGGGTGGGACCGTCCCAGCCTCGCCGCCGCCGCCTGGAATCCCCCTTCCCGGACGACGGCGTCGAATGAACGCAGATCCTGAAGACTGAATGTCGTCATTGTCGATGAACCTGAAAAAGACAGCTCAGTCTTTGTAATATCAAGCCCGTCCGTTCGGTCCTACGGATTCCGCCATCAGGGCCGCCCGGGGCGGCCGCAGTCGGGACAAGGACACAGCGCCATGAGCGAGACCTCGTACATCACCGCCGGCGACGGTTGCCGGATCGCCTATCGCCTCGAGGGAGCCGCGGACCTTCCGGTGCTCGTGCTTTCAAACTCGATCGCCACGACCCTGCACATGTGGGACGGGGAGATGGGCTGGTTCACAAAGCGCTTCAGAGTCCTGCGGTACGACCTGCGTGGCCACGGGCGCTCCGACGCCCCGGCCGGCGCCTATTCCCTCGACCGCCTCGGCCGTGATGTCCTTGAGTTGCTGGACGCCCTGGGCCTGGAACGGGTGCGCTTCTGCGGCCTCTCCCTGGGCGGCTTCATCGGGCAATGGCTCGGCATCCACGCACCTGAGCGGATCGAACGGCTCGTGCTCTCGAACGCGTCCCCGCACCTGGGCCCGGCCACCTATTTCGACGCGCGGATCGGCCGGACGCTTGCGGCGCCGGATCTGGCGGAGCAGGCGGAGATGTTCCTTGGGGATTGGTTTCCGCCGGCGCTGTTCCAAACCCATCCGCAGCTGATTTCGAACTTTCGCGAAATGATCCTTTCGATCTCGCCGCAGGGGCTGGCGGGCTGCTTCGCGGCGGTGCGGGATGCCGATCTGCGGCGCACGATCGCGCTCATCGATCGGCCGACATTGGTCATCGGCGGGCGTTACGACACGGTCACGGCGGCGAGCCACAGCGAAGCCATGGCGCGGACCATCCCGGGTGCGGAGTTGCGCCTCCTTGACGGGGTGCACCTGCTGAATGTCGAGCGGCGCGAGGAATTCCTGGCGGCGGTGCAAGGGTTCCTCGGCGCGGACGTGGCGCCCGCCCGACGTGATGTTGATTGTGAGGTGGGCGTTGCTTGACCCGTCTGGTGTGCGGGGCCGGCGCGCTGGCGCCGATCGGTGACGGAAACCGCCGCGGCGCTGGCGACAAACCTGACAATCGAAGGTTGCGCGAAGCTTGCAACAATCCTGAGGAGAACCGAGCCGTTGGCCGCAGCGTGGGCCGACGGTCTCGGCCTTGGTCGAACCGGTGTGATCGGACGTGACGATGCAAGTATCTGATTCTGCGTCATATCGTTGGGCCTTGCCGTCCGTCGGGCCGCAATCGACGCCGGAACCGGTTGCTCAGCCTGCTGGGCAGAACCTGGACAGCGCGGCAACGGTTGCCCAGCAGAGGCCGACGCCGCCCGCGCCGCACCTCCCCGTCCTCTCAATGCTCGATGCGCTTCTGAATGCGCAGTCGCCCGGCGGCCACAAGATGGTCCTCGGGCCGGACGGCAAGCCGGACATGCGCGCGACGCTGCTTGCGAATGTGCCTCAGAACGGCGCCGCCACCGGCATTCCCGGTGGGATTGGCGGGGTCAAGGTGATCTCCTGGTCGGACGACGGGTCGGCCGACGCAGCCAACATCGGCGGGCTTACGGACGATCAGGTCGCCCAGGACCTGGTCCAGCAGGCGGGTTCGAACGGGACTTTGGGCTACGCCGATCTCCTGAGGACCATGGGCGTCGATACGACCACGGACAACGGAAAGACCATGGCCAAGGATCTGAAGTTCGTCTGGGACAAGCTTGCCCATGGACAATCCTCGCCCCTGCCGCCGTCGCAAGTCGCTGAGGCCGTGAGGGCGTATCGCGTGACAGAGGGCGACGATATCGCCGCCGGCGGCGCGATGTGGCGGGCCTGACCGTCGCCGGCTTGCGGGCGGGCGGCGCCTTGGTCGTGCAAGGCTGCCCCGTTCGGCGCCGATCTGCGACGCCAGCCAATCGCCACTTGCGGACGTTGTGAATCGATCGGATTGCGCGGGTTCACGCGCCCGGGTGCAGCCCCGGCGCTTCCTGGCCTGTGCGGGCGACATATTCGCCATAGCCGCCGCCGTATTGATGGACCCCCTCAGGCGTCAGCTCCAGCACGCGGTTCGACAAGGCCCGCAGGAAATGCCGGTCGTGCGAGACGAAGAGCATGGTGCCCTCAAAGTCCGCGAGCGCCGCGACCAGCATCTCCTTGGTCGCCATGTCCAGGTGGTTGGTCGGCTCGTCGAGGACCAGCAGGTTCGGCGGATCGAACAACATCTTGGCCATGACCAGGCGGGCTTTCTCGCCGCCGGACAATACGCGGCAAGGCTTTTCGACATCATCGCCGGAGAAGCCGAAGCACCCCGCCAGGGTGCGTAGCGCGCCCTGGCCCGCATGGGGGAACGAGCTGTCCAGGGACTCGAAGATTGTCTCTTCGCCGTCCAGCAAGTCCATGGAGTGCTGGGCGAAATAGCCAAGCTTGACGCTGGCCCCAATGCTGACCGCGCCCTGGTCCGGCGCCGTAGCCCCGGCCACCAGTTTCAACAGTGTCGACTTGCCGGCGCCATTGGCGCCCAGCACGCACCAGCGCTCCTTGCGGCGCACCAGGAAATCGAGGCCTTCATAGATCGGTTGGGCGCCGTAGCCCTTATGGACATTGCGCAGGCTGATCACGTCGTCGCCCGACCGCGGCGGGCTCCTGAACTCGAACTGCACCGACTGACGACGGCGCGGCGCCTCAACGCGTTCGATCTTGTCCAGCTTCTTCACGCGGCTCTGGACCTGGGCGGCGTGCGACGCGCGCGCCTTGAACCGCTCGATGAACTTGATCTCCTTGGCCAGCATCGCCTGCTGGCGCTCGTACTGCGCCTGGCGTTGCTGTTCGCTGAGCGCGCGCTGCTGCTCGTAGAAGTCGAGATCGCCGGAGTAGGTGATGAGGTCGCCACCGTCGATCTCCACCACCTTGCCGATGATGCGGTTCATGAACGCGCGGTCGTGCGAGGTCATCAACAGCGCCCCGCCATAGCTCTTGAGGAAGGCCTCGAGCCAAATCAGGCTCTCCAGGTCGAGGTGGTTGCTGGGTTCGTCCAGCAACATTCCGTCGGGCCGCATCAGCAGGATGCGAGCCAGCGCCACGCGCATCTTCCAGCCGCCGGACAGCAGACCGACATCGCCATCCATGCGCTCCTGGCTGAAGCTGAGGCCCGCCAGCACCTCGCGGGCCCGGGCTTCCAGTGCGTACCCGTCCAGCTCCTCGAAGCGCCCCTGCACCTCGCCATAGCGTTCCATGATGGCGTCCAGCCGGTCGGCCTGGTTGGGATCGACCATGGCCGCCTCGAGGTTGGACATTTCGGCGGCGAGGCCGCTGACGGGACCGACCCCATCCATCACGGCAGCGACGGCGCTCTGGCCCGACATCTCGCCGACGTCCTGGCTGAAATACCCGATCGTCATTCCGGGATCGATCACGACCAGTCCGTCGTCGGGTTGCTCCCCTCCGGTGATCATGCGGAACAGCGTCGTCTTGCCGGCGCCGTTCGGGCCGACCAGCCCGACCTTTTCGCCCTTCTGGACCCCCATCGAGGCTTCGATGAACAGGATCTGGTGGCCGTTCTGCTTGGAGATGTTGTCGAGGCGGATCATGGGCCGCCTGCTAGCCCGGAGGCGAGGAGAACGCCAGCCTCGCCCCCCCGGGCTGATCGTCTCACGGGCGGCGCCTAGCCCAGGGGCGCCTGCGCCATCTTGTGAGCGGGCAGGGCCCGTGCGAGGTGTTCGCCGTTCGCTTCCGCCTGAGGCCGCCACGATGACGGACCGGTTGCCCAAGACCACCGCCGCCTGGCGCGCGCTCGTGCGCCGGATCCAGGCGGCCACGCGCCGATCGGCCGACGCCGAGGATCTGCTGCAGGCGGCCTTCGTGCGCATGCAGGAATATGCCCGCCGGCAGCCGGTCGAGAACCCCGCCGGGTTCCTGGTGCGCACCGCAGTCAATCTGTCGATCGACGCCGCACGCCAGCAGGCGTCGCGCGGCGAACTGCTGATGGCGGCCTCCGACCTCGGGGAGGTCGTCGACGACCAGCCGCTTCAGGATGAGGTTTTGCAGGTCCGCAAACGTCTTGAGGACGTGAAGCGAGCCCTGGCCGAACTCTCCCCGCGCACCCGGGACATCTTCCTGATGCACCGGATCGACGGCCTGAAGTACCGCGAGATCGCCGAGCGCGAAGGCGTGACGGTGAGCGCGGTGGAGAAGCACATCGCCAAGGCGGTGCTCCACCTGTCGCAAATGGCCGACGAGGCCTGACGCAGCATGGGCGAGACCCTCGACCGCACCGTGCGTTCCGAAGCCGCCGCCTGGCTGGCGCGGATGCGTTCGGAGGCGCGCACGGCGCAGGACGAGGCGGGATTCCAGGCCTGGCTCGCGGAGGACGCCCGGCATCGCCGCGCATTCGATGTGGCGACCGCGGTGTTCGAAGCCGCGGGCGCGGTCGGGGTTGTCGAAGACCGCGCGCGCCGCCAGGGCGCCGGCCGCTTGCAGCGCGACCGCCGCCAGTTGCTCGCCGGCGGGGCGCTGGCCACGGCGGCTGCGGTGGCGGCCGGGGTCGGATGGCGGATGCTCGAGGCCTCCACCTACCGCACGCGGGTGGGAGAGCAGCGGCGCCTGGCGCTGGCCGACGGCTCGCAGGTGATCCTCGACACCGACAGCGTCATCAAGGTGGCGATGACCGATGAACGACGCCGGGTCGAGCTGGTGTCGGGCCGGGCGCATTTCGACGTGGCCAAGGATCCGGCCAGGCCCTTCATCGTCCGCGCCGGGCGCCGCGAGGTGATCGCCGTGGGCACCGCCTTCAGCGTCTCGTGCGACGGCGCCGCGACCGCCGTGGTGCTGGAGGAAGGCCGGGTGATCGTCCAGCCCGTCGCCCCCTTGAAAGCGACCGGCTCGGCGGAGAGCGCGCGTCCCATGGTTCCCGGAGACCGGCTGGTCTTCGCCACGGCCGCCGCGGCTCCGGTGGCCGACCGCCCCGACCTCGGCCAGGCCACCGCGTGGCAGGATGGCCGCGCCGTTTTCGAGAACGAGACCCTGGCCGCCGCGGCGGTGGAGCTCAATCGCTACAGCCGCCGCCGGCTCGATGTCAGCGACCCGGCCGTGGCGTCGCTGCGGGTGAGCGGCGTGTTCCGCACCGGGGATCCGGAGGCGTTCGCGCGCACGGTTACGCTGCTGCTGCCGGTGGAGGTCGAGGCGCGTGACGATCGCATCGTGCTGCGCCCGCGCCAGGCCTCCTCGGTCGGCTGAGGAAAATCGGAGGTCACTCGTCAACCAAGCAGACGCGGCGCAGGCCGGCGAACTCTTGGGGGCGAAACATGACATCCAATCGGCGGGCGCGTGGCCGCAACACCCTGGCCTGCGGCGTGGCCGTGGCGGCGCTGCTGGCGGCGGCGCCGGTCCTGGCCCAGCCCGCGCGAGCGCTCTCCTTCCCCGCCGAGCCCATGGACGCGGCCCTACGCGACCTGGCCCGCAAGTCCGGCGTGGACATCCTCTTCAGCCGCGCGGCGGTCGCAGGGTTGCGCTCGGCGCCGGTCCAGGGGGCGGCGAGCGCGCGCGACGCTGCCCAGGCCATGACGGCCAATACCAACCTGGAGGTCGTGACCGGCGCCGGCGGCGCGCTCGTCGTTCGCACGCGCGGGGAGGGGGCGTCCCCCCAGTCCGTCACCCCGGCCAACCTCGCGGCGCAGGCGGAGCCGTCCGAAACCGCCCAGGTGGTGGCTGAGCTGATCGTCACGGCCAACAAGCGCGAGGAACGATTGCTGAGCGTGCCGGCGGCGATTTCCGCCCTCAGCGGCGCCAGCCTCAGGCGCAACCAGGCGCACCGGTTCGAGGACTATCTGACCACCGTGCCGGGCCTCAACTACGTCTCCAGCGGCGAGGGCACGACCCAGCTGATCCTGCGCGGCATCACCTCGGGCACGACCCAGGTGAGCTCGACGGTCGGGATCTATGTGGACGAGGCGCCGTTCGGCTCGTCGACCGTGTTCGCCGGCGGGGCGTTCGGAACTCCGGACTTCGACACCAGCGACATCGCCCGCATCGAGGTGCTGAAGGGACCGCAGGGCACGCTCTACGGCGCCAATGCGCTGGGCGGGGTGCTGAAGTTCGTGACCACTGCACCCGACGCCGGGCGCTATGGCGGCCACGTGGAAGTCGGGGCCGCGTCGGTCGACGGCGGCGGCGAGGGCTATAACGCCAGCGCGGCGGTCAACCTGCCGCTGGTCCGCGATCAGCTGGCGCTGCGGGTCAGCGCCTTCGCCCGCAAGGACCCTGGCTATATCGACGACCCGAGCCGCGGGCGCACCGACATCAATTCCGCCACGGTGAAGGGCGCCCGCGCCGCCCTGCTCTGGAAGCCTCGCGACGACCTGACGGTCAACCTGTCGGCCTTCGGCCAGAACCTCGACGCCAAGAACCCGAGCTCGGAAGATGTGACGGTTCCAGGGTTCGACCCGGTCAAGGGCGACCGCCAGCAGTCGCGCCTGTTCGACGGGCCCAAGACCTTCCGGTATCGGGCCTACAACGGCGTCGTGACCTGGAACCTGGACTGGGCGAGCCTGGTGTCGGCCACCGGCTATTCGACCTTCCGGTCCAACCCTGTGTCGGACGTGACGACGGTGCTGGGGGCGCCGTTCCCGATCCAGGCCGTCCAGCCCGTGCACGAGGCGAAGTGGACGCAGGAATTGCGGCTGCAATCGCCGACGAGCGACATGCTGGAATGGCGGGCGGGGGTGTTCTTCACCCACGAGCAGAGCCACCAGGAACAGCATCTGCGCACCCTCAACCCCGCCACCGGCGTGGTCGCGCCGCTGCCGCTGGCCGACGCCATCGTGCCGTCGCGCTACACCGAATACGCCGGCTTCGGCGACCTGACCTATCACTTCACGCCCCGGTTCGATGTCACCGTGGGCGCACGCTACAGCCACAACCGCCAGCACTTCGGCGAGACCTTCAGCGGCCTGCTGGTCCCGGTCCCGGCCGACTTCACGCGCATCACCTCGGACAGCAGCTGGACCTGGCTGATCAATCCGCGCTTCAAGCTCGATGAGCAGCAGATGGTCTATGGCCGCATCGCCACCGGCTACCGCGCGGGCGGGCCGACGCTCGCGGTGCCGAACCAGCCCTCCCCGAAGGAGTTCGATCCGGACACGGTCACCAACTACGAGTTCGGCTACAAGGCCACCCTGCTGGACCGGCGCCTGACGCTGGACGCCGACGTCTTCTACATCGACTGGCGCGACATCCAGCTCAACGAGAGCATCAACGGCTTCAGCTACATCACCAATGGCGGCAAGGCCCGCAGCAAGGGCGCCGAGGCGGCCGCGACCCTGACGCCGATGTCGGGCCTGACCCTGAACGGCAGCCTCACCTACACCGAAGCCAAGCTCACGCAGGACGCGCCGGGCGCCGGCGGCTTCAAGGGCGATCGCCTGCCGGGCGTGCCGCGGTGGAACGCCGCCCTCGACGCCGCCTACGACTGGACCCTGACGGAAGGCTGGGGCGCGTTCGTGGGCGCCAGCTACCGGTACGTCGGAAAGCGACCCACCAACTTCCAGACCCTCGGCGGCTCTGGCCTGGCGGGCCCGCGCTTCACCGTCGACAGCTATGGCGTCGTCGACCTGCGGGCCGGCGCCACGCATGGCGGCTGGACGCTCTCGGCCTACGCCAAGAACGTCGGCGACGAGCGGGGCATCGTGGCGGTGGGGCCCAACTCCCCCGACCTGCTCCACGGGACCTACGCCGCCGGTATCATCCAGCCGCGCACCTACGGCGTCGACCTCTCCGCCAGCTTCTAGGACGCCGCCCATGCTCCCCCTGCGTGCGGCGCTGGCGGCCGCCGGCGCCCTGCTGCTCGCCTTCGCACCCCTCGTCCCGAGCCTCGCCGCCCCGGTCCGCCCCACGGACCTGGAGGCGAAGCCCACGAGCGCCGCGCCGGCGTCCCCCGCCGGCGCGGCTGCCCTCACCCAAGCGGACGTGGCGGCCTATGTGGACGGCGTCATGCCCTACGCCCTGGCGCGCGGGGACATCGCCGGCGCCGTGGTGGTGGTGGTCAAGGACGGCGGCATCCTGTTCGAGAAGGGTTACGGCTATGCCGACGTGGCCGCCCGCCGGCCCGTCGATCCGGCCAGGACCCAGTTCCGTCCAGGCTCGATCTCCAAGCTCTTCACCTGGACGGCGGTGATGCAGCTGGTCGAGGCCGGCAAGCTGGACCTGGACGCCGACTCCCGCCGCGGTCCGGCCGGCCCATCACGCTTCGCGACCTGATGACCCACAGTTCCGGGTTCGAGGAGGCGTTCAAGGGGATCGAGACCACGCGGGCCGAGCAGGTCCCCAGCCTGGAGGCCTATGTGAAGGCTTGGACGCCGACGCGGGTCCGACCGGCCGGGACCGTGGTCGCCTATTCGAACTATGGCGCGAGCCTGGCCGGCTACATCGTCCAGCGGGTCTCGGGCGAGCGGTTCGAGGACTATGTGGCCCGCCACGTCCTTGCGCCCCTGGGGATGACCCATTCCACATTCGAGCAGGCGCCCGGAAGGCTGGGCGAGCGCGCCACCGGCTATCTCACCGCGTCCGGCCCGCCGCAGCCGTTCGAATATGTCGGCGACGCCCCGGCCGGCGCCTTGTCGGCCAGCGGCGAGGACATGGGCCGGTTCATGCTGGCGCACCTGGGGGAGGGCTCGTGGAACGGGGCCAGCATCCTGCGGCCGCAGACGGCGCGGCTGATGCATGCGCCCGCCTTCGCCATCGCGCCGCGCCTGAACAGCATGGCCCTGGGCTTCTACGGCGCTGACCGTAACGGCCGGCGCGTGATCGGCCACGGCGGCGACCTCATGACGTTCCACGCCGACCTGCACCTGCTGCCCGATGACCACGTCGGCCTGTTCGTCGCCATGAACAGCTGGGGCAAGGCCAACGCCAGCTCCGCGGTGCGCGAGGCGCTGCTGCAGGGGTTCATGGACCGCTATTTCCCCGCGCCAGAGCCGCGCGAGGCGACTTGGCCTTCGGCCCAGGCGGACGGCCGGCGCCTGGTCGGCGACTATGAGGTCAGCCGGCGCTCGGAAGACACCTTCGCCAGCCTGGCGGGCCTCCTGGGCCAGGGGCGCATGACCCAGCGTCCCGACGGGACCCTGGTCTTCAACCGGTTCCTGGACGGCCACGGCAAGCCGAAGGTGTGGCGCGAGGTGGGGCCCTTCGTGTGGCGCGAGGTGGGCGGGACCGCGCTGGTCTCGGCGGTCACGGACCAGGGCCGGGTCCGCTATCTCGCGACCAGCGACCAGCGACCAGCCGCCGATCGCCGTTTGGTCGCCCGCGCCCGCGTCCCGCGCCGCGTCTTGGGTGCTGCCGATGATGGGCGCCGTGGTCGCGGTGCTGGCGTTGAGCGTGGCGGCCTGGCCCGTCGCGGCCTGGGTTCGCTGGGTCCACCGCCGGCCGTTCCCACTCGCCGGAACCCGGGCCCTCACCCACCGGCTATCGCGCACTGCCGCGCTGGTGAACCTGGCGTTCCTGGCGGGCTGGCTGGCTGTCATCGCCGCCGCGTCCAGCCAAGCCGCCCTGCTCGGCCCGGCCCTCGATCCCTGGCTCTACGCCATCCAGGCCCTCGGCGTGATCGGCGCGGCGCTGACCGCCTTCGCGGCCTGGAATGCGGTGCTGGCCTGGCGCGCCCGGCCATGGCGTTGGTGGGGGAGCCTGGCCAACACCGCGATCGCGGCGGCATGCCTGGCGACGCTCTGGTTCGCCGCCAGCTTCCATCTGATCACCTTCAATCCGCACTACTGAGGCGGCGACATGGCTCATGCTTCGCCCGTCGCGCGCGGCGACGTCGCCGTGGAGGCCTGGTCGCTGCGCGAGCCCCTGGTGATCACCGGCTACAGCTTTGCGGACGCCGAGGTCGCCGTGCTGACGCTGCAGGACGGCGGGTTCGTCGGGCGCGGGGAGGCGGCTGGGGTCTACTATCGTGGCGAGACCGCGGAGACAGTGGCCGCCAAGGTCCGCCAGGTCCTGGCCGAGGGGGACCTGGACCGCGCGGCGCTGCCTGAGCGCCTGCCGCCGGGCGGCGCGCGCAATGCCCTCGACTGCGCCCTGTGGGACCTGGAGGCGCGGCGCGCCGGCGAGCCCGTCTGGCGGCTGGCGGGCCTGCCGCAGCCGCGGCCCCTGCGCACCACCTGTACGATCGGCGTCGCCGCGCCCGAGGCGATGGGGCGGCGCGCCGTCACCCTATCGGCCGCCAGGGCCCTGAAGCTCAAGCTGAACGGCGACGGCCAGGACGCCCAGCGCATTCGCGCCGTGCGCGCGGCCCGTCCCGACGTCTGGCTGGGCGTGGACGCGAACCACGGATTCGACCTTCCCGGCCTTGCTGGCCTCGCGGCGACCCTCGTCGATTGCGACGTGCGCCTGGTGGAGCAGCCCCTGACGGTCGGCCAGGAGGACGAGCTGCGGGAGCTGGGCTTCCCGGTTCCGCTCTGTGCGGACGAGAGCGTGCAGTCCGGCGCCGACCTGGAGGCCCTCGTCGGGCGCTTCCAGGTGATCAACATCAAGCTCGACAAGTGCGGGGGCCTGACCGAGGGCCTGGCGATGGTCGAGCGAGCGCGGGCGCTCGGCTTCAAGGTGATGGTCGGCAACATGACCTGCACCTCGCTGGGGTGCGCGCCGGCCTTCCTGCTGGCCCAGGTCTGCGACCTGGCCGACCTCGACGGGCCGATGTTCCTGCGCGCCGACCGGGCCGAGGCGGTCCGCTATCGCGACGGTGACATCCATTGCGAGCCCGACGTGTGGGGCTCCCCACCGTGACCGCCGCGCCCAGGCCGGCAGACTGGTTCGGCCAGCCGCGGGGCCTGACTGTCCTGTTCCTGACCGAGATGTGGGAGAAGTTCTCCTACTACGGGATGCGCGCGCTGCTGGTCTATTACATGGTCCGCGGCCTCGGGCTGACGCCGGCCCATGCATCCCTGGTCTATGGCGGCTACACGGCGGCCGCCTACCTGACGCCGGTGTTCGGCGGGGTGATCGCCGACCGCTGGCTCGGCCGTCGCCGCGCCGTGATCCTCGGCGGGTCGATCATGGCCGCCGGGCACTTCATGATGGCGGCGCCGCAGCTGTTCTACCCAGCCCTGGCCGCCATCGCCCTGGGGAATGGCCTCTTCCTGCCCAGCCTGCCCAGCCAGATCGGCGGGCTCTACGCCCCGGACGATCCGCGCCGCGATGGCGGCTACACGGTCTACTACGCCGGCGTGAACCTGGGCGCCTTCCTGGCTCCCCTGGTCTGCGGGGCGCTGGGCGAGCTGGCCGGCTGGCACTGGGGGTTTTCGGCCGCGGGCGTCGGCATGGCCTTGGGCCTCACCGTCTTCGTGCTGGGCCGCCGCCATCTGCCCGCAGAGCCGCCCAGGGCGTCGGAGCCTGCGGCCGCGCTGCCCACGCGATCCGGCGCCCGCCGCGCTCTGGTGATGCTGGGCGTGGTGGCGGCGGTGGTGGTGTTCCGCGGCGCCTACGAGCAGGCCGGCAATTCGGTGGCCCTGTGGACCGCGAGCCGCGTCGACCGGTCCCTGGCGTTCGGCCTGTCGATCCCGGCGACCTGGTTCCAGTCGCTGAACCCGATGCTGGTCTTCGCCTTCACGCCGCTCATCGTCATGTGGCGCGCGCGGCGCGGCTCGACGCGGGCCTCCGAGGTCGCGAGCACCATGGCCCTGGGGGCGGCGATCACCGCTGGCGCGTTCGGCCTGCTGGCGGCCGCGGCCTTGGGAACGCAGCGGCCGGACGCACGCGCGCCATGGCCATGGCTGGCGGCCTTCTTCGCCCTCTACACCTGGGGCGAGCTTCATATCCTGCCGGTGGGCCTGGCCCTGTTTGGCCGGCTGGCCTCGCGCCGGCTCGCGGCCAGCGCCATCGCCTTCTGGTTCTCGGCGGCCTTCGCCGGCAACCTGCTGGCGGGCGGGCTCGGCGCGCTCTGGGGCGGGATGACGCCGGCGGCCTTCTTCCTGCTGCTCGCGGGCGTGGCGCTCACCGCTTCGGCGCTGCTCGTGGGCCTCAGCGGCGCGGTGGCGCGGCTTGAGGATCCCGCCGCCACGGACTGAGGATCGCGGATCCGAAGCCTCAATTCGCCTTCGGGGGCAGCCGGGCGAGCGCCTGTCCTGACGCCTGCGCCCGGTATGCCGCCCAGGCCTGGTCGACGAGCCAGGCGTGGATGGCGCCGGCGTCGGCGGCGGTCAGGACATCGTCGAACCGCCCCATGCCGCCGCCCGCCAGGGCGCCGCCCAGCACGATGTCCTCGAAGGCCGCATGCGTCTGCGGCGTCATGCGGCGCAGGTCCGGGACCAGGCCGCGCGCCACATTGGCGTGGCAACGCGAACACTGGGCGGCGAACAGCTGGCCCCCGCGTCGGATCTGCGCCGGCGTCCCGATTCGCGCCGGCGGTTGCGGGATGGGCGTGTCGACCACGGCGGCCGGCTTGGGGACGGGACCGCCGTCGAGCCGGAAGGCCAGGATCCGGCCCTGGTTGCCGTACCGATAGGCCGCCGAGCCCGGCGGGTAGGCCCAGCCCGGGCCACCGCCGTAGCCGGCCATCACCGCGAGGTACTGCACGCCGTCGATCTCGTAGGACATCGGCGCGGCCATGACGCTGGAGCCGGTGTCCAGCACCTTGAGCACCCGCCCGCTGTGCGCGTCGCGCACGGTCAGATGTCCGTCCGCGCCGCCTTGCACGACCAGGTCGCCACCCGTCGCCAGCACACCGCCGTCCCAGAAGCTGCCGGTCTCAGCCTCCCAGACGGTGCGACCGGCGACCGGGTCCCAGGCGCGCAGGACGCCGCGGCGTGCGGGCGGCGTCCTGCCCTTGAGGACGCCCGCCAGCGGCGGCAACTGGAGCTCCGGAATGCCGGCCGCCGGATAGTCCTCCACGAAGACCCCGTTGACGTTCCAGCGGTCGGCGAGGGTGCGGCCCTTCAGGTCGTAGCCCTTGGCGTAGATCATCGCCCCTTCGATCACCGGGATGTAGACGAGCCCAGTGCGCGGGCTGAAGGCCATGGGCTGCCAGTTGTGGGCTCCGCTCGCCGCCGGATAGACCAGCGCCGGCCCGTCCTCGTAGTCGGCGGCCGGGTTGACCACCGGCCGCCCGCTCTTCGGGTCGATCCGCTCCGCCCAGTTCACGGGCGCGTACGGCCTGGCCGACAGCAGCTCGCCGGTCCGGCGGTCCAGGACGTAGAAGAACCCATCCTTCGGCGCCTGCAGCAGCACCTGGCGGATCCGGCCGCCGATCCTGAGGTCCGCCAGGATCATCTTCTGGGTGGCGGTGTAGTCCCAGCGCTCGCCCGGGACCTCCTGGTAGCACCAGGCGAGGCGGCCGGTCTTCGGGCGGATGGCCAGGATCGAGGCGAGGTAGAGGTTGTCACCGCCGCCGGGGCTGCGGTCCTTCCAGGCATAGGGCGAGGCGTTGCCCGTGCCGACGTACAGCAGGTCCAGCTTGGGATCATAGGCCATGGCGTCCCAGGCGGTGCCGCCGCCGCCCGAGCGCCAGAGGCTGTTGGACGACCAGGTCTTTGCCGCGGGAACAAGGTCCGGATGCTCCACCGGCTTGGCCGGATCGCCGGGCACGGTGAAGAACCGCCAGCGCAGCTTGCCGGTCTCAAGGTCGTAGGCGCTGACATAGCCGCGGGCGTCCGCGAAGTCGGCCCCGCCCTGGCCGATCACCACGACGTCGCCGGCGATCTGAGGGGCGCCGGTGATGCTGTAGGGGCGACGATGGTCGATGAAGGTGTCGGCCTTCCAGACCACGCGGCCCGCGCCGGCGTCGAGGGCGTAGAGCCAGCCGTCCAGGGCGCCGACGTAGACGCGGCCCTTCCAGACCGCCACCCCGCGGTTCACCGCATCGCAGCAGGCCTTGCGCCCGGCCTGGCCGTCGATCTCGGGGATGAAGGTCCAGATCGCCGCGCCCGTCCGCGCGTCCAGGGCGTAGACCCGGCCCCAGTTCCCCGATGTGTACATCACGCCGTCGACGACGATCGGGGTGGCCTCCAGGCCTCGCGCCGTCTCCAGGCTGCGCGACCAGGCCAGGCCCAGGCGCGATACGGTGGCGGCGTTGATGCGCGCGAGCGGCGAATAGTAGGCGCCGCGCCCGTCGCGTCCGGCGGCCATCCACTGGCCGGGCTCGCGGTCTGCGTGGGCGATCCGCTGGGCATCCACCGCGCCGGGCCCTGTCTGCCGGCACCCGGCCATGGCGAGGAGCGCCAGGACGATCGAAACCGCGCCGGCCGCCCGCGGCGAGCTGTGGGAGATCTTCGGCAAGGCCGGTCCTGCGCTTGCGTGCGCCCCTGCGCCCGCCCCTGACCACTAGGACGAGTGCGCGAACCTATTCCTCATCGATCGGCCCTCGGCGCCTGAGGAAAAGCTGGTCTCGGCCGTCAATTCCATGAGGCGCCGCGCCAAGTCGCCATGGCCTCGGGGAGCAGCTCATGACCCGGACTTTCCGCCTTTCCCGGAGGCTTAGATGCCCGTGCGCGTGAGGGTCGCCACCGCCGCCGTGGCCGCGCTCCTTGGCCTCCTGGCGCCGGGTCTGGCCCGCGCGGCGGACGCCGACCTGCGGGTCGAGGCGCTGGCCAGTCGCTACGCTCGCCTCGCGGCCCGACATGAGCCGGCCATGGCCTATCTGATGGGTGCGCCGATCGAGGACCATGCGACCCTCGGGGATCGCTCGCCCGCCGAGCGGGACGCCTTCGCCCGCGCGGAGGACACCGCGCTGGCCGAGCTGCGCCGCATCGATCCGGCCGCGCTGAGTCCCGCGTGGCGTGCGGCGTATGCGGTGATGCAGGGGCGGATGGAGGCCGACGGACAGATGCGCGTCTGCCGGGTCGAGCTGTGGGACGTCAACCACTTCACCGGCTGGCCCCAGGCCTTCGTGGTCATGGCGGGGGCCCAGCCGGTGGGCGATGCGGCGGCCCGCGCCCAGGCGCTGGCCCGCTGGTCGAGCGCGCCGGCCTATGTGGACCAGGACATCGCCGACCTGAATCGGGGCCTTGCCCTGGGCTATTCGGCGCCGCAGTCCGTGGTGCGTCGCACGATCGCCCTGGTGGACCGGCTGATCGCCGCCCCGCCCGAGGCCTCGCCGTTCTATGGCCCGATCCGCCGCGACGGCGACCCGGCGTTCAAGGCCGCTTTCCAGCCGATCGTCACCGGCCAACTGCTGCCGGCGCTGAAGCGCTACCGGGATTTCCTGGAGCACGATTATCTCCCGCGGGCGCGCCAGACCCTGGCGGTGTCGGACCTGCCTCACGGCGCGGCCTGCTACCAGGCGTTCCTGCGGGCCAACACCACCCTGAACCGCACGCCGCGGCAGGTGTTCGAGCTGGGATCTGCGACCGTCGAGGAGAACCGTCGGGCGGTCATCGAGATCGGGCGGCGGCGCTTCGGCCTCTCCGACTTCGACGCGATCGTGGCCCGCGTGCGGAACCGGCCGGAGGGCCATTTCGCGTCCAAGGCCGAGCTCCTGGCCTATTCCCAGGACCTTCTGGCCCGAGCGAAGGCCAGGTCTGCCGCCCTGGTGACGCGGATGCCGGTCCAGGACGTGGTGGTCCTTCCGGAGCGCGAATTCGAGGAGGCCGCGGCGATCAGCTCCCACTACGAGCCCAGCAGCGATCCGGCCAAGCCCGCCACCTACCGCATCCAGCTCGGCAACTGGGCCACCCAGACGCGGGGCGACGCGGCGATTGCGGTCGTCCACGAGGCCTGGCCGGGCCACCACCTGCAGATCGCGCTCGCCCGGGAGATCGCGCCGCCGACGCCGGTGTCCCGCCTCGGCTTCAACGCCGCCTATGTGGAGGGCTGGGCGCGGGTGGCGGAAGGGCTTGGCGAGACCGCCGCGATCTATCCCGACGATGACGCCGCCATCCTTCGCAGGCTCTGGCCGGCGCGTGGACTGGTGGTGGACCCAGGGCTGCACGCCCTCGGCTGGAGCCGGGCCCAGGCCGTCGCCTACATCACAGCCTCAGGCCGTTTCACGCCCGCCGAGGCCGAAGATCTCGTCGACCGCATTGCCGCCCAGCCCGGGCAGCTCACCGCCTATGACACCGGCGCCCTGGAGTTCGCGGCCCTGCGCTCAGAGGCCGAGGCGCGGCTCGGCCCAGCCTTCGACCTGGCGCAGTTCCACATGGCGGTGCTGGAAGAGGGGATCGTGCCGCTCGGCGAACTGCGCGGCCATGTGGAGGCCTGGCTCAGACGTCGAACGGCGCGCTGAAGGCCGCCGGCAAGCGCAGCTCGCCGCGCGCTTCGATGAGCGCGTCGTGCTCCTGGGTCTGCAGCCGGTCTGGCCCGCCTGACGGGGAAGACGCCCCTGGGCTAAAAAAGGACCTGCCTAGGCGCCGGCGCCGTGACGCGCGATCCCGGGGAGCCGTTGGATCTCCGCGCTCAGGAAGTCGGCCAGCAGCTTCACGCGGGCAAGGGGCGCACGTTCGGGAACGATCAGCAGATTGAGCGGCGTCGGCGCGGGCCGCCAGTCCGGCAGCAGGGGCACAAGCCGCCCATCCTCGAGCAGGTCCTGAACCAGCCAGAGGTGGGCCGGGCCGATGCCGCGGCCGGCGAGCAGGGCCTCGCGGGCGGCCAGGCCATGGTCGACCCGCAGGCGCCCGCCGAACCCCACGCGCTCGATCTGCTCCCCCGGACCCTCCAGCACCAGCTGGTCGCTGCCGGCCACATTGGACATGCGCACCCCCTCGTGGCGCGCCAGGTCCTGGGGGGCGACCGGTGTCCCATGCCGGGCAAGATAGGCCGGGGCCGCTGTGAGCAGCCGACGGCTCACGCCCAGGCTGCGAAGCTTCAGCGCGCTGTCGGTCAGCGGGCCCAGGCGGACCGCCAGGTCGACGCCCGCCCGCACCAGATCGACCCGCTCGTCCGTCAGGCTGAGGTCGACCCCGATCCCCGGGTGCTGGTCCTGGAACGCGAACACCAGCCGCGCCACATGCAGCACGCCGAGCGCCGCCGTGCAGGAGACGCGCACCTGCCCGGCGGGGGCGCCGCGGCTGGCCTTCGCCTCGTCGGCGGCCTGTTCGACGAGGTTCAGGATCTCGACGGCGCGCTCGTAGTAGCGCGCCCCTTCCTCGGTGAGGCTGAGCCGTCGGGTCGTGCGGCTCAGCAGCCGGACCCCCAGCGCCGCCTCAAGCTCGAGCAGGTGGCGCGAAACGGTCGACTGGCCGATCCCGAGCTCCCGCGCCACGGCGGAGAGGCTCGCGCGCTCGCAGATCCGCACGAACGTGCGCATGCGCTCGAGCGTCGTCTCCGACCTATCCACTTTTCGGCAGAATCCTATCCATCCGCGCGAGGTAGTGCATCGCTGCGACCATCGCTAGCTCCTGGGCCAGTCACCTGTCGGAGGCAGCCATGAAGATCCTCTATGTATTCGCCCACCCCGAACCGCGCTCGCTCAACGGCGCGCTGCGCGATGTCGCCCTCGCCGAACTTCAGGCCCAGGGCCACCAGGTCCAGGTGTCCGACCTCTACGCCATGGGCTGGAAGGCCGAGGTGGACCGTTCGGACTTTCCGGCCTGGGACGCCGACAGGCCACTGGCAGTCGTCCCGGCCTCCAAGGAGGGGTACGCCGCCCAGTCCCTCACGCCCGATGTGCAGGCCGAGATCGACAAGCTCCTGTGGGCCGACGTCCTGATCCTGCAGTTTCCGCTGTGGTGGTTCGCCATGCCCGCGATGCTCAAGGGTTGGGTCGACCGGGTCTTCGCGTACGGCTTTGCGTATGGCGTCGGGGAGCACAGCGAGCGGCGGTGGGGCGATCGCTATGGGGAGGGGCGACTGGCCGGCAAGCGCGCCATGCTGGTGGTCACCGTCGGGGGCTGGCGGGAGCACTACGCCCCGCGCGGCGTGAACGGCCCGATCGAGGACCTGCTGTTCCCGATCCATCACGGCGTCCTCTACTATCCGGGCTACGAGATTCTGCCGCCGTTCCTGGCGTTCCGGTCAGACCGGTTCGACGAGGCGGCCTTCGCGGCGGCGGCCGACGAGCTGCGCGGCCGGCTCCGGACGCTTCAGTCGACGCCGCCCATTCCCTTCCGGCCGCAGAACAGCGGCGACTACGAGATCCCGGCGATGCAGCTTCGCGCCGGTCTCGAAAGGCCGGGAGCCTCGGGCTTCGGCCTGCATCTGGCGCCGCCTCGGGACGGCGTCGCGCCGCGGCCGCCGGCGTCGGCGGCGACCGTCGAGGCGTGAGGGCGAGCCGGGTCTCAGGCCAGACGAATCCTTTCCGGCGCGCGGCTCGTCTCCAAGGCGAGCGGGCCAGCAGACCAAGCGAAAGGATTCCCAGTGATGCAACATGTTCTCATCGTCGGCGCGACGGGGCGTCTTGGTCGCCATCTCGTCGACCGGCTCCTCGCGCAGGGAGACGTGGTCAGCGCCCTGGTGCGTCAGGACCCCCGTGGCGATCCCTCGAGGCGCAGCCTCCTGGACCGCTTTCGGACGCGTGGCGTCAAGCTGATGGCCGGCGCCCTCGAGGATGAAGCCAGCCTCGAGGTGGCCTGCCGTGGCGTCGATGCGGTGGTGTCGTGCGTCGATCACCGGCCCGATCATCTGCGGCTTCAGGCGAACCTCGCCAAGGCGGCCGCGCAGGCCGGCAGCGTGCGCCGCATCCTGCCCTCGCAGTTCGGGATCGATTCACGCCTCTATGGCCAGGCGAGGGTCGACCACGGCGACCTCAAGCGCGAACTGCAACAGGTCTTCATCGACAGCGGCGTGCCGACGACGTTCGTGCACATCAACGGCCTGGCCAGCGCCTGGGTGGGGTGCCTTGGCCAGCTGGGGCTGTCGGCGCCGCCGGCGCACGAGGTCGAGGTGTATGGCGATGGGACGGTGCGGTTCAGCACCGTGGCGCCGGAGGATGTCGCCCGCTACGCCACCCGCGCCCTGGCCGACTTCCGCACGCGGAACCGCCACGTCACCATCGCCCCGCCGCAGAACCGCCTGACCCAGCTCGAGTTGATCGCGCTGTGGGAGGCGAAGTCGGGCGCCAGGCTGCGCCGTCGTTTCGTCTCGCCGCAGGCGCTTGACGCCCGCATCGAAGCCTTGGCGCAGGATCCCGCCCAGCGGCCGCAACTGGCCATGGCCCAGCTTGTCCGCGCCGCCTGGATTGACGGCCTGGGCGACGGCCGGCGCCTGCCCGACGCCATCGAGCTCAGCGAACTCTATCCTGAGATCGACTATCGCCGCCCGGTTGAGTACCTGGAACGCTATCTCCCGGCCCAGACGGCTTGATCGAGACGCTCCACGAGGGGGGTGCATGCCGAGTGTAGGTGAAGCCAGCGCGCGACAGCTTGCGGGGCGCTGCCTGTGCGGGAGTGTCCGCTACGCGGTCGCCGACGCGTTCGACTATTGCCTGAATTGCCATTGCGGAAATTGCCGGCGCACCACGGGCTCGGCCTTCAAGCCGTTCGCCGGGATCGCGCGCGATGCGCTGCGGCTGCTGGAAGGCGAGGACCAGCTCCTGGTCTTCGGCGAGCCGGACGGCCACGACGCCCACTGCGCCAAATGTGGTTCGCTGCTGTTCTCTGTGGTGCGCGACGGGGCCTTCGTGCACGTGGCGCTCGGGACCCTGCAGGACGATCCGACCATCCGCCCGACCGCTCACATCTTCGTCGGCTCCAAGGCGCCCTGGTTCACCATCGCCGACGATCTTCCGCAATATGAGGGGCATGTGACCGCCCACGATCCAGCGTCGGCGCAGCCGCGCGCGGGCCGCGCGCCATGAGCCGCCGCGCAGCGTTGGTCGGTGCGCTGGCCTGCCTGGCCGCACCGCTGGCGGCTCACGCCCAGGATGCGGGCAAGGCTCCCTATCCGGCC
Organism: Caulobacterales bacterium; assembly: GCA_019510435.1. GTDB lineage: Bacteria > Pseudomonadota > Alphaproteobacteria > Caulobacterales > Caulobacteraceae > Phenylobacterium. The sequence continues at coordinate 42,813 of JAEKKJ010000008.1, forward strand.
ATGGCCCCGCTCGACCAGTACGCCGAGACCAGCGAGACGGCCGAGGTCGCGTTGGCGCGCACCGCCGCGCCGGCCTCGATTTCCGGACGGGCCGAGATCCGCGTCCTCACCCGCCAGGGCTATGTCACCGCCGCGGCCGGTGAGAACGGGTTTGTCTGTCTGGTCGAGCGCGCCTGGAACACCGATTTCGACGATCCGGAATTCTTCAATCCGAAGGTTCGCGCGCCGAATTGCTACAATGCCGCTGCCGCCCGTTCCGTGCTGCCGGCCTATCTCAAGCGCAGCGAATGGGTCCTGGGCGGCCTGTCCCGCGCAGAGGTCAAGGCCCGCCTCCAGGCTGCGGTCGTCGCCCGGACGATCACCGAGCCCGCCGTCGGCGCGATGAGCTTCATGATGTCCAAACGGGGCTATCTTGGCGATGCGGTGGGCCATGCGCACCCCCACCTGATGTTCTATCTGCCGCGCAGCGAGGCCGCGGCCTGGGGCGCCGATCTGGCCGGCAGTCCGGTGACCGCCGCCCAAGGCGGGCCGGAACCGCTGACCATCTTCTTCGTGCCGGCCTCGAAATGGTCCGATGGAGACTCGGCGACATCCCACCCCTGACGCCGGCGCGTCTCACGTCCGTTTGCAGAATGCCGACCGGGCCGCGCCACCCTCAAGGCGCGGCGTCGTAGGTCCCCACCTCGGTGAAGGTCATCGACTGGGGCGGCTCGTCGCAGCGGGCCCGGGCCTCGGCGACGAAGGCCTTGAACGCCGGAAGGTCGCTGAGCGGGCCGCTCCCCGTCTCGGACTCGAAGATGTGGATGAAGCTCAACCCGTCTTCGAGCTTCAGGGTCCGGTAGCGGACGCCGCCCGGCGCCGCGCGATGCAGCTCGTCGAACACGCTGCGGACCAACGCCTCGTTCTCGGAAGCCCGGCCGTCCTTCACCTTGTAGCGAACCACCACTTGTCGCATCGTTCGTCCTCCAACTGCGCCATCTCGGCGCCCGCCCGAGGGACGTTTCGCGCGGCACAAACGATTCCTCCGCCCCCGCAGGAATCCTTGCCTCCATCTCCAACGTCGTTCCGGCAGGAACGGCTTCCGCGGCGAGACCCATGACCAACCGACCTGCATCGGCATCGCTGGCTCTGGAGCAGCTGTCTGCGCGGCTACGCCCCAAGCTGTTGCGCTACGCCGCCCGCATGACCGGGTCGGTCTTCGACGGCGAGGACGTCGTCCAGGACGCCCTGATGCGCATCCATGCGGCGGCGATGCCGCCCGATGCGATCACCCATCCCGACGCCTGGGCCTTTCGCGTCACCCACAATTCTGCGGTGGATTTCCTGCGCCGACGCGGGCGCGCGCCGTCGCAGCCTGACCTGGAGGTCCTGATGGCGCACGATCCCGTCGACGACGTCGCCCAGCGCCAGGCCGCCGCGGCGGGGCTGCGGACCTTCATGGGCCTGACCACCATCGAGCGCAGCAGCGTCATCCTGATGGACGTTCTGGGCTACTCGCTGCGGGAGGTCGTCGAGATCACGGGCATGACCCTGGCGGCGATCAAGGCGGCGCTGCACCGGGGCCGCGGGCGTCTGCGGGACCTGATCCAGCGCCAGGACGAGGATGAGCCGCGCCCCCTGACGCCTCAGCAGGAAGCGCAACTGCGCGCCTACGTGGCCGCGTTCAACGGTCGGGACTTCGACGCGGTCCGCGCGATGCTCGCCGAGGATGTCCGCCTCGACCTGGTCGGCCGCAGGAGCGCAAGCGGCAAGGCGGAGGTCAGCGGCTACTTCGGCAGGTATGCAAGCCGCGCCGACTGGCGCCTGTCGCTCAGTCTGGTCGACGGGCGGCCTGCGATCACGATCGTCGATCCGCAGACCCCGCCGCACCCCATCACCCATTTCGTGCTGGTCGAGTTCGAGGGGGATCGGGTGCGGCTGATCCGCGACTACCGCTATGCGCGCCACGTGGTGGACGAGGCGGATGTCCGGACCTGGGATCCGCCCGGTCCGGATGGCGCGCAATCTTGAACCGCCGCCTCCGTTCGCAGCGTGAAACCGGCTCCGTAAGGGCGGCCCCGGGCTGTCGAGGAGCCCGGCGCTCGGCGCGCCCTATGAAGCCGTGGCCAGGTCTCGGATCGGATCGGAAAGGCGGATGACGCCGCGGCTCGCGAGCTCTGCGATCCGGTCTGGGCTGTAGCCGAGCTCGGCCAGGATGTCGGCGGTATGCTGGCCGAGGGCGGGCGCTGCGCCCTTGCGCTGCGGCGGCGTGCTGGACAGGCGCATGTAGTGGCCGACCTCGCGGATGGTGCCGTGGAGCGGGCTGTCCTGCTCGAAGACACGACCGGTCGCCTGCGCCCAGTCGTCGAAGAACAGTTTGGGGACCATCGGCTCGCGCGCGGGGACCTCGCAGGCCACGCGCGCGCTGCGCAGGCGCTGCGCGGCCTCCTGCGATGACAGGGCTATGAGGCGTGCTCCGATCGCCTCGGCGAGCTCGGCCGCATCCTCCCGGCGCGCGTCTTCGGTCTCGCAGCGTGCGACGAGTTCGGGCGGAAGATCGAGGGCGGCGGAGAGGCGCGTGAAGGCGGCGTCGCCGACGCCGGCGATGCAGATCCAGTGATCGGCGGTCCGGTAGAGCCGATAGGTCGGGCTCCAACCGGTCTGATCGGCGTCCAGGGGCAGGGCGGTCAGGGATTCGCCGTTCGGGCCGAGGAAGTGATGCGAGGTGACGAACAGGCTGGAGTGCAGTTGCGGGCTCTCGATGTACTGGCCCTCGCCGGTCCGGTTGCGGTGCTGCAGGCCCGCCAGCACGGCGAAGGCGCCCAGCAAGCCGTTGTAGTAATCCTCGTTGCCCTCGACTGAGCGCACGGGCTTGTTGCCGGCGCCCGCGCCTTCGTAGAGCAGGCCGGTGAAGCCGGACTGGAGCGGCGCGAAGCTCTTGGCGTGGGCCTTGGGGCCGCGGTTGCCGAAGCCGGGCAGGTGGCAATAGACCAGCCGCGGGTTCAGGGCCGAGAGGGTCTCGTAGTCCAGGCCGATCTTGCCGGCCTTGCCCGGCCGCTGGTTGTGGACCACCGCGTCCGCGGTGCGCGCCAGGTCGTGGGCGATGCGCCGGCCCTCCGGCGACTTCAGGTCCAGCGCGATGCTCCGCTTGCCCCGCTGGGCGGCCTCGAACGGGTTGGGCAGCGGCCGCATCTGATCGCCGCCCAGCGGTTCGATCAGGATCACGTCCGCCCCCAGATCGGACAGGATCTTGGCGCCATAGCCGGTGGCGAAGAACGACGCGAAGTCGATCACCCGCAGCCCCTCCAGCGCGTGACGCAGCGGCCGTGGCTGCGCCGCAGGCGTCGAAGCGGGGCCGGGCCGCGAGGCGGTGGCCAGCGCCCGGACCTCGGCGTCGTCACGCCCGGCCACCGGGGCCGGCGTGGGTCGGGTCAGCGGTGATTTCGCGAAGGCGAGCGGTGGCGCGGCCTGGCGCAGACGACCCAAGGTGGGATGCTCCACGGTCATCACCTGGTCGGCGAAGACCACCTGCTCGTCCTCCAGCACCTGCCCCTGCCGAAGCACCGGCAGCACCGCGACGTCGCGCGCCTGGAACAGCGGGATCCACTCGGCGCGCGGGCGTTGGCTGAAGGCCTCGGGGATGTACTCCCGGGCGATGGTGAACTCCTCGTCGTTCAGCGGCAGCGACATGTCGGAGCCGGGGACCTCCTGGCAGATCTCGCCGAAGCCGAAGACCTCCATCACGCTCTTGAAGCCGCCCTGGCCGCCGGTGTGGATCTGGATGAACTCCCCGTCGGCGCACTCGAAGGAGGCGGTGATCAGCCGCTTGCGGCCGAACCCGACGCGGCGGCCTTCCGAGACCTCGACGAACGACAGTCCCTGCGGGTGCCACCAGTGGTTCATCGGCGACTGCGCCAGCACCCCGTCCAGCAGCGAGACGTCCACGAACTGGCCCTGGCCGGTGTGGTGGCGGGCGCGCAGGGCGGCCAGCAGGCTGATCCCCATCACGAAGCCCGTGCCGTACGAGATGTGCGGGTGGCCGAGGAAGATAGGCCCCTCGCGCCCGGCGCTGGTCTGCTCCACCATCAGGCCCAGCTTGGCGGCGACGATGGCGTCGTACCCCGGCTCGTCGCGCCAGGGGCCGTCGTGGCCGAAGCCGGTGATGGAACCCTGGATCAGTCGCGGGAAGCGCTCGGCCAGGGTCGCATAGTCGAGGCCGAAAGCTGCGGCCCGGCCGGCGCCAAAGGATTCCAGGAACACGTCCGCCCGGGCCAGCAGGCCGAACAGCACCTCCCGGTCCTGGGCGGCGTGCAGATCGAGCTCGATGCTCTTTTTCCCGCGCTCCCAGGCCAGCCGCAGCAGGTCGACGCCGCGCCGGCTCTCGCCGGGCCGCTCGATCTTGATGACCGTCGCGCCGTTATCCGCGAGCAGCAACGAGGCGATGCTTCCGGCGCCGCCCCAACTGGCGTCGACGACGAGGACGTCCTCTAGCGGTCCCATGGGTCACTCCTACGCAGGCTGGGGGCTTTGGCCGGTGGCGTCGCGGGCGAGCAGGCGCCGGTAGGGGCCGCATGACAGCAGCACCAGGATGAACATGATTGGCGCGGCGCCGGCGACGACCAGCGCCAGGGAATAGCGGACGTCCGCGGGGCCGGAGAACAGCCGGTCGGTGAAGAGGCCCACCACGACCGGGCCGCCGCAGAGGCCCACGAGGGTGATGAAGGTCAGGTAGATGGCGCTGACCTGCGAGCGCAGCTGGTTGGGCACGATCAGCTGCAAGGCCGTTGGCGCGCAGGCGTAGGGCATCGACTGGAAGAACAGGGTGGGCGCGAGCAGCGCCAGCGACAGCGCCGGGGTCGGCATCAGGGGCGCGAGGCCGCCGGTGATCCCGACCCCCACGAAGCCGAACGCGGCCACCTTCAGCGGCGCGTCCGTCATCCCTCGGGCCCGCAGCCGGTCCACGAGCCAGCCGGCCACGTAGCCGCCCGGGGTGGCGCAGAGGATCGTCAGCGCCCCGACCCAGACCCCGACCTGCGTCGGGCTCCAGTGGTGTACGCGGATGAAGAAGGCGGGGGTCCAGATGGAGACCGCGTAGCTGACCGTCGTCACCATGGAGAACCCGCCCAGCATGAGCGCCATGAAAGCGCGCAGCCGCCAGAGCTCCTGCAGGACCGCCCGCGCCGGGAGGCGCGCTTTGCCGCCGGCCGCCAGCCCACGCCGGATCGGCTCGCGCAGCAGGAAGAAGCAGGGCGCCAGCACCATCCCCGGCAGGGCGACGAAGACGAACGCCAGCTGCCAGGGCTGCATCCCGAACAGAAGGTCGGGCCGGGTGATCTGGAGCGCTTCCAGCCAGCCGATCAGCACGCCGCCCCCGACGAGCGCCAGGCCCGACCCGATCATCGAGCTGGCGGTGAACAGGCTGATGGCCCGGCCCAGGCGGTCTGGCGGGAAGTAGTCGCTGATGATGGAAAAGCCGGCGGGATAGACGCTGGCCTCGCCCACCCCGACGCCGACCCGGGCCAGGAACAGCTGCAGATAGCTGCGCGCGAAACCGGTCGCCATGGCGAAGGCGCCGAACAGCGCGACGCCCACGCCGATCACGGCCCGGCGCTGCGCGCGGTCGGCGAGCATGCCGATCGGCAGCGTCATGAAGGTGTAGAACATGCCGAAGGCGATGCCTTGCAGCATGCCGAACTGGGTGTCGGAGAGGTGGAACTGCGCCTTGATGGGCTCGACCACCAGATTGATGATGTGCCGGTCCAGCTGCGAGACGATCGCGCCGCCCATCAGGAGCCCGAGCGCGGTCCAGGCCAGGACGGGGGAAGGCCACGCCGCGTCGGGCGCCTGAGCCGGCGCGGTATCGGGAGTCAGCTCAAGTAGGGGCGCCTTGCCCGTCCGGCCTGGACCCGTCCATTTGAGCGGGAAAGGTCCTGGCGCCCCGCGTCCCTCCGCTTCCGACATGGCAGGGGTTCCTCTCCCGCTGATGTTCTTGTCATGGAGTCACGCGGCCGCCTCGCTGCGGAGGGGCTGGCGCCCGATCACGAACTCGTCGACGGGGACGCCGCCGATCAGGTGTTCCTGGATGATGCGTTCCAGGACCGTCGGCTCGCAGCCGCGGTACCAGACGCCCTCAGGGTAGACGACGGCGATGGGGCCATCGCGGCAGACCTGCAGGCAGTTGACCTTGGTGCGGAAGACGCCGCCCTGGCCGACGAGGTCCAGCTGCTGCAGCCGGCGCTTCAGGAAGGCCCAGGCCGCGAGTCCCTCGTCCCGACCGCAGCACTTGGGCTTGGTCTGGTCCGCGCAGAGCAGGATGTGCCGCCGCGCCGCCGGCAGGCCGAGGCGGTCGAGGACGTCCGCCGGCCCCTCGGTCTCCTCCGGGGCGATCTGTGGACCCGAGCCCAGGGCGCTCATAGCAGCGCGTAGTTTTCGTAGGTCTTCACCTCGTCCGGGGTGAACCGGCTGGCGTTGCCGACGCCGTAGACCCGAGCACAGGTTTCCCCGGCCAGCTGGACCCGGAAGTCCTCCGGCATGCCCGCCGTCAGCCGCTCGAAGAGCTGGCGCGTGTTGGGCCAGACCGAGTGGTGGTCCATCAGCGCGAACGAGCCCCACATCAGGTGGGCCTCGCCCATGTAGGCGCGGTTCAGCAGCGCGGTGCGGTCGTCCTGGGTCACGTACCAGAAGAAGCGCCGCAGGTAGTCCGACGGGTGGAGGTCGGGATCGCCCAGCGAAATCTTCCGCAGCGCGGCGGTGCGCATGTAGGTCTCGCTGAGGGTCTCGTAGGTCGAGGGCGCCCAGCCGACGTTCGGAGCGACCGACACGAAGCGGATGTCCGGATGCCGATCCGGGATGTTCGCGTAGATGATGCTGGTCATGTCGTTGTAGAATTCCGGATGCGCGCCCGCGGCGATCTCCAGCCCGGGCTCCCGCCCGCCGTTCAGGGGCCGGTAGAGGCTGATCGGCGTGCCCAGGGCCGCAGCCGCCTCCCAGAAGCCCTCGCATTCCTGCATCGCCGGCGGGCAGTCGGGGCCGCCCGGCCAGGCGTCCAGCACCACCGCCTTGAGGCCCAGTTCCTCGACGGCGCGGGAGAGCTCGACCGTGGCGTCATGCGCGCCCGTGGTCGGGACCTTGGCCACGCCGATGAAGCGCTCGGGATCCTGCGCGCAGAGCTCGGCGAGCCAGTCGTTGTAGGCGCCGTAGCACTCGACGATGAAGTCGGGCTGGTCACTGCTGTTGATCAGGTCCCAGACCGGTCCCGTGGAATAGAGCACCTCGCCGGCGACCTGGTCGCGATCCTGCAGCCAGCGCCGGCCATCGGCCGTGGCCAGCCACGCGGCCGCCTCCAGGGTCATCTTGCGGGTGCGGCCGTGGGCGTCGCCCAACACGCCCAGCCAGGCCGGCGTCTTGGCCACCCGGCTGGCTGCCGTCCACACCACGCCCTCGTCGGTCTCGACCATCCGCGGGCAGATGTCGGCGAACTTCGCCGGCAGGCGTTTGGTCCAAAGGTCCGGGGCTTCGATCACGCCGCTGGCGGCGGAGATCATGCGGCTGAGGGTCATCGGCGAGGGTTCCTGACGGCTGGCGTGAGCGCTCAGCGCGGCTTGCCGCGCCAAGGCGTTGCGATCGGGATGAGGGCGGCTTAGGCGGCGAGCGGTTGTCGCGCCGGCAGCTCGTAGGGGATCTGGTAGAGGTCGGCGACGGTGCGCCACATCATCCGCTCCCACTCTTCCGGCGGCACGCCGCCGGCTTTCAGCTGGGCGTGGGCCAGCTCCACGTCGATCGGCCAGTTCGACACGGAGTGCGGGAAGTCGCACATCCACATCATGCGATCGACGCCGATGGTGTAGCGGTTGTTGATGCCGACCTGGTCGATCAGGAAGGTCGTGTAGATATTGCGCTGGAAATACTCGGACGGCAGCAGGTCCAGCTTGATCCCCTGGTCGCGGGCGAGGCGCTTGTAGGTCGCGTCGAACCGCTCGAGGTAGAAGGGCACCCACCCCGACTGCGTTTCCGCCCCGACGAACTTCAGGTTCGGGAAACGGTCGAACACCCCGCCCAGGATCAGCCGCTGGCAGACCGTGGGGAAGGCGCCGGCCTGCGAGGCCTTCTTCAGCTCGGCCACGTTGCCCTTGGCGTGGATGGCGATGGCGTTCACCGGCACGCGGATCGACAGGTGCAGCGAGACCGGCTTGCCGATCTCCTCGGCGATCGCCCAGAACCGGTCATCCTCCGGCGCCGGCTCGCTGAGCGAGCCGTTGGGATAGCTCTCCAGGGCGACGCCCTTGAGGTTCAGGTCGATGAGGCAGCGCTTCAGCTCGGCGATGGCGTCGTCGATGCCGGTCGAGGGGATGATGCCGATCGGGAACAGCCGGCTCGGGTCATGCGAGCAGAACTCGGCCATCCAGTCGTTGTAGGCGCGGAAGCAGTGGTAGGTCAGTTCGCGGTCCTTGGCCGCCTTCACGGCCGCCCAGACCCCGGGGTTGTTATAGAAGAACTCCCCGTCGAGCTTGTCCTCGATCTGCTCCTTCACCCGTTCCTTCGGGTCGAACGACCCGGGCAGGATGTCCGAATAGCGGACCCCCTTCTGCAGCCCGTCCTTGAGCTCGCCGAAGCGGGCCTTGTACCCCGCCCGGTCGAACCGCTTGGTGGCGCGGTGGTGGACCGCGGCCGACCCGAACGGGATCGGCGTGTCGACGTCGGCCATCCGCCAGGCCTCGCCGCCGTTATCGAGCTCGATGATGTGCGGGCAGGTGTCGCGGAACTTGGCCGGGACGCGGTCGATGAACATCCGGGCCGGCTCGTTGACGTGCGAGTCCGCGGAAATCGCCTTGTAGACCGTCATGGCTTCCTCCCTGACCGGCCTGGTCAACCGCCGGCCGTGTCGTGTTGGCCATTACGCTACACCTCACCGAAAAGTGGTCAAGGGTCCATTTTTTGAAAATGTTCGAGCGTGAGCCCGTTCACCGGCCCGTCGGCGCGGTCCCGACCTCGATGTGTCCGTCGATTTCCCGAACCGGGAAGGTGTCGAGGGGTTCGAACGCCGGCGGCCCGAACGGCGCCCCGGTCTTCAGGCTGAACCGGGCGCCGTGATAGGGGCAGACGATGGTGCACTTGCGCACCACGCCGCCGGCCAATTGCTCGTGGTCGTGGGTGCAACGGTTCTGGACCGCGAAGACCTGGCCCTCGGAGCGGCAGAGCAGGAGGCGCTGGCCCGCCACCTCGATCAGGCGCTGGGCGCCCTCGGCGAGTTCGTCGGCCCGGGCGACGCGCTGGAACGCGCCCTCGATCTGCGCCATGTCCGTGTCATCCTTGCGTCAGGCGGGCCGGACGTGACCGGGGCCGGGGCGATAGTGGGGCGACTCGTACTGGGGCAGGCCGTGGGCGAAGAGCTCGTCCAGCTTGGCGAGGATCTCGGCCCGGACAGGCTCGCGCGTCGCGCCGACCATCATCATCAGGCAGCCCGTGACCGTCCGCAGCAGCCACTCGTCATCGTCGATCTCGCCGCGGCACCACTCCAGGATGACGGCATTGCGATAGAGGGCCAGCTCGTCGATGAGCACCTCCGGCTTGACCCATCTCTGCAGCTGACCCTGCTCGGCGAGCGCCTCGATCCAGGCCTTGTGGGCGTGCACCGTGGCGCGCTGGACCGCGGACCAGATCTCGGAATCCGGATCGAGCGCGTGGTAGATCGCCATCATGGCGCTCATGTAGTTGGGGATCTGGGACGCGGCGCGGCCGGCGATGACCGAGCGCTCGATCATCCGCTCCAGGGTCGCCGGCGCACTGGCGTAGTGGATCTGCTGCTCGCGCTCCTCGAAGTACTCGCTGATCGCGGCCGCGACCATCCGCTCCTTGGTCTGGAAGATATTGTAGATGGTCTGCTTGGCCACGCCCGCGCGGACGCTGACCTCCGCCACGCTGAACCCGGCGACGCCAAGCTCCGCAATCAGTTCGCGGGTCAGGTCCAGGATGCGCGCCCGACGCGCCAGGATCGCCGGGCTGGAATAGCTGGCGCGCTTGGCGGCACGCTTTTCGGTCAAGTCAGGCACCTCGTCTGGCGGATACGGGGCGCAGGCGGATCCGTCGCCCGGGATGATTCCGCGGCCGTACATTAGCGTGTGCTCGCGCAACGATGCAGGGGTTCGTGGATCGCAACGCCGAGGCGCGTGGCGGCCGGCATGGTCTTGTTCCTCCGGCGCGGCGACATTGACACGGATACAGGGCCACGATTAAAAATTAGACCGAAGAACAATATTTATAAGGGAGGGGACGCGGGCGCAACCGACTTCGCGCGCCATCGTCCTGATGGCCAGATGCCCGCAGACCTGAAGATCGGCGTAAACGTCTACAAATTCTCGGACTTCAGCCGCGACTTCCGCGAGGTCGTCCACTTCGTGCAGACCGCCGAACGGCTCGGCTACAGCCACGTCCGCTTCCAGGACCACGTCGTGGGGATCGCCGCCGAGAAGCACGGCGGCCTCGCCAACACCCCGTACACCGACCGCAGCGTGCTGCGGGAGTGCTTCACGATCATCTCCTACCTCACGGCGGTGACCTCGCGGATCGAGTTCATGACCGGCGTGCTGGTGCTGCCCCAGCGCCAGACCGCGCTCGTGGCCAAGCAGGCGGCGGAGATCGACATCATGTCCGGGGGGCGCATCAGCCTGGGCGTGGGCATCGGCTACAACGCCGTCGAATACGAGGCGCTGGGCATGGGCTTCAAGGACCGCGCCGCGAGGTTCGAGGAACAGGTGCATGTCCTGCGCCGCCTCTGGACCGAGAACGACGTGAGCTTCCAGGGCCAGTTCCACACCCTGACCGACGTGAGCCTCGCGCCACGGCCCTCGCGGCGCATCCCCCTGTTCTTCGGCATGGGGCGCAGCGCCAATCCCATCCCGCCCGATGTCGTCCTGGAGCGGTGCGGGCGGCTGGCGGACGGGTGGCTGCCGATCTTCGGCCCCGATGAGGCCGGTCGCGAAGCGGTCGGGAAAGTTCACGACGCCGCCGCGCGGGCCGGCCGGGATCCATCGGACCTCGTCATGGAGATGGGCCTTTCGGTCGACGGGCTGGGCGTCGGCGAGATCCAGGACGAGCTGGGGCGGCGTCGCGCGTTCGGCGCGCAGCGCGTGAACCTTCAGGTCTCCGGAACCAGCGCCGCCGAACAGACCGCCCAGATCGAGCGACTGGCCGAGGCGCTCGCGCTCTGTTGATGCACTGAATTATGGTCTGCAGTCCAATTTAATTGACTCCCCCTTAATTGTGGACTCACATCCAGTTTCAAGGACGCCTCCCCAGACGACCCGAATGGGCGCGCAAAACGGGGGGCGAGGAAACGCAGACCAGGGGGACGATCATGGGGCGCAAGCCAAACAGACTGCTGTGCAGCGTCGCGTATGCCGCCGTTGCGGCTCTGGGCGCAGGGTCAGCGCGCGCCGAACCGGCCGCGCCCGGTCCGGCCGCGAGCGCGGACAACTCGACCGCGGTCAGCGAAGTGATCGTCATGGCCCAGCGCCGGGCCCAGTCCCTGCAGGAGGTCCCGATATCGATCGCCGCCGTAAGCGGCGAGGCGCTGCAGCGCCAGGCCGCGGCGAACATCGAGGGCCTCAACCGGCTCATCCCGAACGTCATCGTCGAGCACGTCGGGCTCTTCCCGACGGCCGCGGCGCTGTCCGTGCGCGGCGTCGGCTACGTGGGCGTGGAAAGCTACACCGACCCGGACGTGGCGCTCTACGTCAACGGGGTCTACCAGGCGCGCAACGGCTCGGCGCTCAGCAGCACGGTCGACGTGGAGCAGATCGAGGTCCTGCGCGGGCCGCAGGGCACGCTCTACGGCCGCAACGCCTACGCCGGCGCCGTCGCCTTGCGGACCCGCCGGCCGGACATGGACGCCACCAACGGCTCGGCGTCCGTGACGATCGGCAACTACGGGCGCGTCGATGGCGAGCTGGTGCTGAACGCGCCGATCGTCACCGACAAGGTGGCCGTGCGCGTCGCCCTGCGCTCGCACGAGCTCGACGGCTACTACAAGAACGACGGGATCATCGACGCCGCCCACACGGTGGACCAGACCTTGAAGGGCAAGTCCGCGGGCGCCGAAAAGACCCTCTTCATCCGGCCCAGCCTGCGCTTCACGCCCGACGCGCGCTGGGACATCCAGTTCATCGGCGAATATTATCGCGACCGCAGCCAGGCGAGCCCGTCGCAGCACGGCCCTGGCGGCACGGTGATCGCCGGCTTCGGCTTTCCCGGGCACAACCCCTTCGGCGACGACACCCGCGGCCTGCCGGGCGACGGCTCGAGCCCGTTCACGATCGGCTATAGCCTCGCCGATAAGCCGACCCACATCGACCAGTATTTCCTGATCAACGACACGAGCTACGACCTCGGCTTCGGCACGCTGCGCGGCATCTTCAGCTACATGAAGACCAAGTCGCAGATCTGGGCGGACACCGACGGCGAGAACATCAACGTCTACAGCTCGGCGCGCTACGAGGACTACCACGCCAAGACCGCCGAGCTTCAGTACGTGTCGAGCGGGCTCGGGCCATTGGGCCTGGTGGCGGGGATGACCTATCTGCGGGACAGCTACAACACCACGCAGCTGACCTTCACGAACTTCGCGCCGCCCTTCGTCCCCGTGTTCTCGCCGTTCACGGTGAACCCGTCCTACATCAACAACACCGGCAAGCGGGAATCCTGGGCGGCCTATGCGCAGGCCGAGTACCACATCACCGCCCCCCTCAGCGTGGTGCTGGGCGGCCGCTATTCGTGGGAGCGCAAGTACGGCGTCCGCGGCCAGAACACGACCCTCAGCGTGTCGGGCTTCCCGCCGAGCTACGATTTCAGCCAGCACACCTTCAGCAACAATCCGCTGATCGTGTTCGGCCCGCAGCACGACAGCTGGAGCAACTTCTCGCCCCGGGTCGGCGTGAACTACAAGGCCCGCGAGGACGTGCTGCTCTACGCCTTCTGGCAGAAGGCCTACAAGTCCGGCGGCTACAACGCCAACAACGCCGACCGCCAGGGCTTCGAGACGCCCTATGGCGAGGAGTCGGTGGACGACTTCGAGGCGGGCTTCAAGAGCGAGTGGCTGGATCACCGCGTCCGGGTGAACGTCAACGCCTTCTACGGCCTCTACGACCACCTGCAGCGCTCGCTGGTGACCCCTTCGGCGACGGCCCCCTCGGGCGTGGTCACGGTCACGACGAACGCCGCCGACATCAAGAGCTACGGCCTCGAGGCCGAGCTCGCCGGACGGGTCACGCCCAGCCTGACGGTGTTCGCGAACGTCGGCTGGAACAAGGCGAAGTACACCTCCTTCTGCGCGGACCTCGACGGCGCCGAAGCCACCCAGACGCCGGCCAGCGGCCGCGCCATCTGCGGGCCGATCACCACCATCAGCACCGCGGCGGGGCCGCGCTTCCTGGTCCCGAACGACTGGTCCAGCCTCAAGCCCATCCGCGCCCCGCGGTGGGACATCACCACGGGCTTCACCCAGCGGTTCGACCTGGACCCCGTCGCCATCTCGGTGAACGGCACGGCGAACTACCGGAGCAGCTCATGGGTCGATGCGCTGAACCGGGCCTACTCCTACCGGCCCTCGGCGCTGACCTTCGACGGATCGCTGGTCTTCACCCCGGTCAAGGGCGCCTACACCGTGACGGTCTGGGGCCAGAACCTCACCAACAAGGTGCGGGTGCTGAGCTATCTGCTGATCGCGCCGCTCTTCGCCGACCAGCAGCCCACCAATCCGCGGACCTTCGGCGTGACCCTGGCCGCCAAGTTCTGAATTTGGGGGCCGGTGAGCGGCGCGGCGCCCCCGGCCTTCGCTTTGTCCGCAATGGGAGGTCGAGCATGAAGGGGTCTCGTGTCGCTGTGGTTGGCGTCGGCGAAACCGCCTACGTCCGCGCCACGGACCGCAGCCTGATGTCGCTGATGGTCGAGGCCTCGCACAAGGCCATCGCCGACGCCGGCCTTGAGCCCTCGGACATCGACGGCATGATCGACTGCGGCGCGAGCTGTCACCTGGAGGACCTCGCCTTCAGCATGGGCTTTGGGGATCTCGCCTTCACGGCGGCGGCGAGCGTGGTGGCGGGGACGGCGACCGTGGGCGCCGGGCTGGAGCTGGCGCAGCTGGCCATCGATGCGGGTCTCGCCCGCCACGTCCTCGTGCCCTACGGCCTGAAATGCTCCAAGCCCGGCGGGCCCCGGACTCTGCACGCCAGCGAGCCGCTCAAGGCCGACCTCGAGATGCCGGTGGGCTACTTCGGGCAGCCGGCCTATTTCGCCGTGGTCGCCAATCGCTACCGGCACGAGCACGGCCTTACCGAGGAGGAACTGGCGGCCGTCTCCATCACCACGCGGGCCTGGGCGGCGCTGACGCCGCAGGCGCAGAAGCGCGATCCGCTGGACCTGGCGGCCTATCGCAAGAGCCCCATGGTCGCGACCCCCCTGCGGACCGCAGACTGCTGCCTGATGACCGATGGCGCGGGCGCCTATGTGGTGTCCGCCGTCGAGCGGGCGCGCGACCTTCCCCACACACCAGTCGTCGTGGCCGGGATCGGGATCGGGACCAATCCCTGGCCGCAGTCGATGGTCCTGACCCAGAACCCCGACCTGATGGCCCTGCCGGGCGCCAAGTCGGCCGCGAAGGCCTATGCGATGGCCGGCCTGGCGGCGAAGGACCTCGACCTTGCCCAGGTCTACGACTGCTTCAGCATCTCGATGCTGCTGCAGACCGAGATGCTCGGACTGGCGGGGCCAGGCGAGGGCGGTCGCTTCTACGCCTCGGGCGCGGGGGCGCCGGGGGGGCGGATGCCGGTGAACACCAGCGGCGGCCACCTCGCCGGCGGCTATGTGCCGGGCGTCAATCTGCTGATCGAGGCCGTGCGCCAACTTCGCGGCGACCGCGGCGCGGCCCAGGTCGCCGACGCACGGGTGGCGGCGGTGGCGGGCCTGGGCGGCAACAGCCACGCCACCGCCATCCTCACGCGAGGGCTTTGACCATGGGCGCGCCCGACTATCCGCCGCGGTTCGACGAGGACCTGGTGCGGCCGTTCTACGACGGTCTGGCGGCCGGCGAACTGCGCCTGCCGCACTGTGCGCGCTGCGGGACGGTGCACTGGTACCCGCCGGAGGTCCTCCCCTGCCACCCGGACGCCGCGCCGGAATGGCGGACCGTCTCGGGTGAAGGCGTCGTCTACTCTTTCACCACGATCGTGCGCAGCCTGCTTCCGGGCGACGACAACACCACGACGCCCTACGAGGTGGTCCTCGTGGAGCCCGACGCCGCCCCAGGGTCGCGGATCGTGGCCCTCTTGTGCGACGGCGATGGCCGTTCCCCGGCCTGCGGCCTGCGCGTGCAGCTTTCGCCGGTCAGGGCCGGGGATCATTTCCTGCCCGGGTTCAGGCCTCTTCCCTGACCGCCTCGCCAACCGAGGAGCGTGATGGTTTCCCTGCGACAGGCCGCGGGACATCCGCGCCGGTCACCCGCCGCACCGAGGGAAGATCGACGGTCGACGGCGCCAGGCTGTGGATCACCGGGCGGTCGCCGATCCCGATGTCCTTGCTATTTTCCCCGGCCGCCGATCACGAGCGCCCGCCCAGGAACGCCCCTACGGTCCGGGCGTAGAGTTCGGGCTCCTCGAAACAGGGGAAGTGGGCGCTGGCGGCGAAGACCACGAACCGGGCGTCTTGCAGGCTGGCTGCAAGGTCGCGCGCGACGTCGACGCCGGTCGTCCGGTCGTAGGCGCCGACCAGCACCAAGGCGGGCGCTGCGAAGGCGCTCGCACGTTGCATCAGGGGCGGCCCCCACACGCGGGTGTCCGAGAACATCACCGCATTCATCAGGCCGCTGTTGTGCAGACCGCTCGCCGCCTCGAGACGTCGGGCCTCGGCGGCGGCGCGGGGGCGGTGATACTGGAAGCGGTCTGCGAAGGCCGCATCCCGCCCGGTCCAGAGGGCGGCGATCCGGGCGGCCGGAGACGTGATCGGCTCCCCGGTGAGCCGTGCAAATCGCGCGCGATCCTGGCCGTTCGCCGCCAGGGCCGCAAACCCGTAGGTCTCGGTCAGGGCCATGCGACGATAGTCGCCGCCGCTGGGTGACTGCAGCACCAGCCGCGCGACCCGCTCGGGGTGGGCGAGCGCATATTCCAGCGCAAGTTCCGCGCCGAAGGAGAAGCCGAGGAGGTCGATGCTCGGCGCACCGAGGCGCCGCACCAGGGCGTCGAGGTCGGCGACGAGCGTGGACATGGCGTAGTCGGCGGGGTCGGCCGGGGCCGCCGAGCGTCCGCCGCCGCGCTGGTCGTAGTAGACGACCGTCCGCGACCTCTCCAGCCAGGGGCCTTGCAGGCGTTCGTAGACGTAGCTGTTCCCGCCGGGTCCGCCGTGGACGATCACCAGCGGGCGGGTCCGATGGGCGGCGCCGGCGATCCGGAGCCAGTGCTCGACGCCGTTCAGGGTGGTGCGCCCGGTCCCGTCGACGAGCGTGGGGCTGGCGCCAGCGACGGTGCGTCCGCCGAGGGCGCCCAGGGCGGCGACGGCGGCGAGTCCGTGACGGCGGGTGACAGGCGGCAAGCGGGCGACCTTTCGTAAGCGACTCAGCCCGGCCCCGGCCGCACCACGGCCCCGCGGCCGTAGGGGCCGTGAACGTCGCGCTTCATCCAGTCCGCGATGAGCTTCAGATAGCCGTCGGTGATCCGGGTCGCCGTTCGCGTGCCGTCCGGATTGGTGCGGAATTCGACCATGCCGTGATCGGTGTCCGGGAACAGATAGACATCGATCGGCTTGTGGGCCGCCATGAGCTTGAGGAGAAGCGCTCGGGTGGCCGCGATGGGCGCTTCGCGGTCCTCGCCAGCCAGCACCCAGAGGAGCGGCGCCTTCAGCTTCTGCAACGCCGCTTCGGCGTCGTAATCCCAGATGAGCTCGAGATTGTCGAAGCGCGCGCGACCGATGCGGCGAAGGTCGGCGTCGCTCATGCGCAGCATGTCGCCGCTGTATTCCCCTTCGATGGACGCCTTCCAGGGCGCATCTGCGATCTCGCGCCGGACCGCCGCCAGCCCCTCGTAGCCGCGCGCGAAGTGGGAGCGGACCAGCGCGGCCGTGGCCCTGGACAGGTCCTCGACCTGCTGCATGGCGGCAGGGCCCAGCCCCATGCGACGGGCCTCGTCCAGCAGCTGCTCGCGGTCTTCCTCGATCGGCGAGACCACGAGGCCGAAGCCCACGGTCACGAAATCCGCCGGCGAGCGGGTGGCCGCCAGCGGCGCGACCCAGCCGCCCTGGCTGCCGCCGAAGAACCCCGCCCGCCTGAACCGGCCCGCGGCCATGCGGCGCGCCTGGACCAGCGCCGCAGCGGCGTCGTCCGCCAGCAGTTCGAAGTTCTGGGTGTAGTCGCCCTCGGACGCGCCCGTGCCCCGCTTGTCGTAGACGAACACCGACACCCCCTGCGCAGCCAGCATGTAGGCGTAGACGCTGCCGATGGCGGCGGTCTTCTCCGATCCATGGACCAGGACCACGAGCGGCCGGCGCGGGTCGGGCGGGCCCGGGGGCTCGATCAAGCGGCCCGCGAGGCGGGTGGCGTCGCTCTCGAACGTCGCGTCGGTCTCTGGCGTCTCGAGACGCGGCCAGATGCGGGGCTCACCCGCACCGGGGGTGAACACGACCCTTCCGTCCTGGCAGGCCACGGGCGATCCGGTCGCGCCGCTGGCCCCCCGCCGGCCGTCCAGGAAGAGATATCGCTGCCCTGACGCCGGGGCCGGCGCGCGGGCGCCCAGCACCACGAACTCGGCCGGTCCGGTCCCATAGACGCCGGGCTGGCAGTCGGCCCGCGCCGAGGCGGCCGCGCCTGCGGCGAGGAGCGCCAAGGCGAGGGCCAGAAGGCGAGCGCGTGCGCTCGTGGCCCACCCCGAGGGGGCCCACCCCGAGGTGGCCCACCCCGAACCGGTGTCTTTCCGGGCATGGCTGTCGCCTGGTTTCATCGCTCTCCCATAGCCGCCGCGAGGCCGCGAAGATTGGAGGTTATTGCTGCGGGAGTGAGGTTCCAAGCGGCGCAGCCGCCTGTTCCCGAACGGGCTCGCCCAGCCGGATGGCCGCGGCCGCAGCGGTCTGCATCCAGGCGTCCCGCTCGGCGGGAGTGCTGGTGGCCACCACCCGAAACACCAGGCGCTGGACCTCGGCGAACCCGCAGTATCCGAGCAGGCAGTCGCGCCAGATGCGCTCGAGAGGGTCTCCGAAAGCATCGCGCTCCCGCTCCGCCGTGGTGTTGCTGGTGTTGATGACCAGGGCGCGCTTGCCGCTGAACAGCCCGACGGGCGCGAGGCCCTCGTCCTCGCCTTTCGGGAAGGCGTAGGCCGCACCCGGCGCGAACACCCGGTCCATCCATCCCTTCATCATCGCCGGCGGCGCGCCCCAGCAGTTCGGATGCACGACCGCCAGGAGGCGGGCCTGCTGCAGCTGGCGGATGTGGGCCTGGATCTGCGCATCGCTCGACGCGCGGCCGCGCGCCTCGTCCAGGTCGAGGATCGGATTGAACGAGGATTGGTGGAGATCCAGAAGCACGGCCTCGTGGCCGCGGGCGCGCCACGCCTCGAGCACCACCTGGCTGAGGGCGTGGTTCAGGCTCCCGGGGTCGGGATGGCTGACCACGACCAAGGCGTCGGCCGGCTGCCCTTTCGTGGACGTCAACGAACCTCTCCTTCAAGCGACACGCAGACAGTATCGGAGCCCTGACGAGGCGCCATCGCCGCGCGGGCGGGATTCGATCTCCCGGCCGGCGCGGAGCCGGTCGATTTCGACAGGCTGGGCTATGCGGAACCCTCGAGGAAAGCCTGGACCAGTTCGGCGGCGATCATGCCGCCGACGCTGTTGAGGTGCACGCCGTCGCTGTGCAGGCGCCAACCGTTGCTGCGGCCGATATCGTCGGGGGATCTGCCGAGGATCAGGGCGCGAAAGGCGTCTCGATAGAACGGCAGGAAGTCGAACGTCGTGAAAGCCTGGCCCGGCCGCATCAGCAGCTCGGCCTGCATCGTCTCGTAGACCGGCAGATAGTGGCAGCCCTCGCGGCGGGCGATCCCGGCGATGATCGCGGAATATTCGGCGATGCGGCGGTCGAGCGCCGCCTGGGTCGTGTCCGCCGGATTCGGGTCCTCTCCGATGGGCGCCAAGGAGCACAGGGCGATGTCGGCGGTGGTTCCGGCCTTCAGGCCCTGGACGAGAGCGGCCAGGGCCTCGCGGAATCCCTCCGGCGAGGGGTCGCGGGGCAGGTGCTTGGCGAGGCGGAAGACGCGCCGCACCTTGGGAAAGACCAGAGCCAGCACGTCGTTGGCGCCGACCCAGACCAGCACCTTGGCGGGCCGGCAGGCCACGACCTTTGGCAGCCGGCGCAGGGCGTTGTCCGCCAGATCGCCGCCGACCCCGAAATTCCGGAAGGCGAACCGCGCGTTTTGCGGCCGCTGGGCGAGCGCGCCAATCCAGTCGAACGCCTGGCCTCGGCCGGCGGTGCTGCTGGAGCCAAGGCAGGCGACGACGGTCCGGGAGGTCGCACGTCTCATGGGTCGACCCGTAGCCCGGCGAAGCTTCGGCGGTAGGCCGAGGGCGAGGCGCCGAAGCGCTTGGAGAAGGCCTTGCTGAAGGTCGGGGCGTCGGCGAAGCCGGCCCGCGCCCGCTCGCGGCGCGGGAGGATCCTCATCGGACTGCAGCGCCGGACCTTAGACGGTCGGCGAAGAAGGCGATGATCTCATCGACGGCCTGCCGCGTTGGCTCGCCGTCGGCGTCGATCAGATGCGCCGTCACCACGCTGTGCGGTGTGTTCACGTGCTGGCTGAAGAAGGATGGCGTGTCGGGGTTTGCGGCCTGGTCGGGCAGCACCCGCGGCTCGAAGCGCGACCCCAGTGCGGCCGCATAGGCGGCGAAGCGTTCGGCGCGGCAGAACCGGTCGCCGGCGAACCGGTAGGCCCGCACGGTGAGGTCCTCGTCCTCGAGCCGCCGGCGCACATCCGCCAGCGCCTGCGGCGAAATCTCCAGGCCGGCCGGATCGTCCATCGGCAGCGACGGCTGGCTGAGCACCGGGGCAAGCACCGCCGGCTCGAGCATCATCGAGAGGGCGAAATTGCCGGTGAAGCACATGCCGATCGCTCCGACGCCGGGTCCGCCGCACTCGCCGTGGGCCAGGCGCGCCAGCGCCCGGAGCCAGTCGGTGACCGGGCTGGAGACGCCCCCACCGAACGCCCGGAATTCCGCGCTGACGCAGGCGCGGCGGAACACCTGCGCGCCCTCGTCAGCGTCCGGCACGGCGCCGTCGCGCCCGAACAGCGACGGCATCCAGACCGTAAAGCCGGCGTCGCGGACCCAGCGGGCGAACCTCGCCACATGGGGACTGATCCCGGGCATCTCGGTCATCACGATCACGGCGGGCCCGGCGCCGGCCACATAGACGGTCCGCTCGGCGCCGAGGAGGGCGATCCGGCGCGCGATGAAGTCGTCCAGGGGATCGTCCATGGCCACGGTCGGGTCGGTCATCTCGTTGCTCCGCTAGGGTCGGCGTCGGTCAGGATGGGCCACACCGCAATTCGGGCTGTGACCGGATCCGACCCCCGTACCCAGAATATCGACCGCGCTGTGCCGACGGTCGCCTCGCGATCGAAATGTGGTGGCAGACCCCTTGCCGCCACGGTCCCGTCGGCGCCTGGCAGGCCGTCGCCCGCGGCCGGCTAGTCGCGCGCCGCCTCCAGCAGCAGCTCAGCGGTCCGTGCGGGGTCGGTGACCATCATGCTGTGGCCGGTGGGGATTTCCCGGTACGTCCACTCACCGCCGCCCTTGGCGATCTCGCCGTGGGCGGCGTAGCCCATGAACGGCGTGACCGGGTCGGTCGCCAGGACATAGGTCTTGGGCAGCCCCGCATGGCCGCCGTTCGCGAACTTCACCGGATCCAGCCAGGTGCGCAGGGGGTGCGGCGTCGAACGGCGGGTCACCCATGCGCCATCGTCGGGATTGGTGACGCCGACCATTTCGGGGCCGACCACGGGCAGCCAGGCGCCGTCCGGAGCCATGCTGCGGAACGCGGCGCGCTTGCGTTCGACGAGCGCCGGGTCGCTGCCGGGCGCATGGGCGGCGAAGTCGTCCCCGTCCGACGGCACCGCCGCGTCCAGATAGACCAGCCGCCGGATTCGCGACTTCAGGCGATCGGCGATGAGCGTGGTCACCATGCCGCCGTAGGAATGGCCGACGAGGATGACGTCCTGGAGTTCCTCCGCCTCGATGACGCCCTGGATGTCCAGCGCATGGGTCTCCAGGCTCGGAACGGGCTCGCGCAGGTGTGCGCGCTCGCCCTGTCCGGTGAGCGTCGGGCTCAGCACGCGCGCGCCCTGGGCCAGAAGCAGCGGGCGCACCCGTGCCCAGCTCCACCCGCCGTGCCAGGCGCCGTGGACGAGGAGGAAGGTCGGTCTTGCGGTCATGGTTGTTCCTTCGGGGAGGGGAGACGGCGTCGGCGGCGCACCGGTTGGAGTCACGGGGCGGAGGCGGCCGCTTCCCGCTCGAGGGCCCGACACATGGCGGGCAGGGCCGCGACGCGGTCGTGGTGGGCGCGCAGGTTCGGCGCCACGTCGAGGCTGATGAGCCCGGCCCACCGCTCGAAGACGAAGAGATAGAAGTCGAGCGCCGACCACTCGCCGAGAAGCCAATCGCGCTCGGCGAGGTCGTTGGCGAGGCCTGAAAACAGGCGCGAAAGCTCCTCCCGCGTGGCCGCCCGGAGTGCGGATTGCGCCTGGGGGTCCTCGCCCACGAAGCGGGCTGGGCGAAAGATCAGGCGGAACGCGGGATGCACCGATCCGCCCAGGTGGCCCAGCCATTCGAGGGCGGCGATCCGGGCCGACGGCCCGGACGGCAGCAGGCGCGCCTCGGGATGGCGGGCGTCCAGGGCCTGCAGGATGGCGCCGGTCTCGCGGACGATGCGGCCGTCGATCTCGAGCACCGGCACCTGCCGGCGAGGATTGAGGCGGCGGAACGGCGCGTCGCCGGCCCCGTCCGGCGCCATGGTCACCGGAGCCGCGGAGAACGGCGCGCCGACCGCCTCCAGGGCGCCCAGGGATGCGATCGCGCAGGACTTGGGGGCGAAGAAGAGCGTGGGGACCGGGTTCGACATGAGCTGAGGCTAGCGTCGCGCGAACCAGCGACACAGCTCATTGTCGCCATGGTTTTGATGAGCCGATTAGATGTGAACCACGGCGGCGACAGGCGCGCCGATATCGCGGGTCAGGTGGGACGCCAGCTCGTGCATCGGCAGGGCGCGGGGATTGCCGCGGCGCCAGACGGCCCAGAAGGTCCGATGCTGCGCCGGCGCAAGCGACATGCAGCGCAGGCCGGGCTGTGGCTGCAGAAGGTGTGGCCAGCCCGTGACCACGCCCACGCCCTGACCCGCCCGCGCAAGCTCGAAGATCGCGTCGTTCAACTGCACCGGCCAGATCTTCGTCTCGCGGCCCAGGGCGGTCCGCAGGCGAACCAGGTCCGCGTCCGCAAGCTCGTGCGTCAGGATGGTTTCGCCCCGCAGCTCGCTCCAGCGCACGCCTCTGCCGTCCGTGGCGCCTGCGGTGATCAGCCGATGTCCTTCGCCGATCAGGGCGACCACCTCCAGCTCGAACAGCAGACAGCGTTCCAGCCGCTCGTCTGCGGGAGGTTGCGAGGTGATCGCCAGGTCCACCTCGTCGGCGAGCAGCGCCTGGACCTCGCGCCGGGTGCCTTGCAGCCCGACCTGGACGTCGATCAGCGGGCGCTCGGCCGCGAACCGCGCCAAGGCGGCCGAGAGCCAGGTGTAGTAGCTGAAACAGCCGGCCGCGACGCGGAGCGGCTGGCGGGCCTCGGCGAACCGCCGCACGCCCAGTTCGGCCTCCGCCAGGGTGGCCAGGACGGTCTCGGCGGTGGCCACCAGCTTGGCGCCGGCCGCGGTGGCCGCCATGCGCTTGCCCACGCGGTCGAACAGCTGCGCGCCGAGGTCGCGTTCGAGGTTGAGCAGTTGGTGGCTCAGCGCCGATTGCGTCAGGTTGAGCCACCTTGCGGCGCGCGTCACGCTGCCTTCCCGGGCGATGGCCTGGACCAGCTTCAGGTGCCGGACCTCGATCACCAGCCGCCGATCGGAGCCGGGGCGGGGTGTCAGCCCCGCCGGCTCGGCCGCCATCGATGAAGCGCGCGCATCGTTCACCCGCGAAGGATGAACCAGCGCGTGAAGATCGACAATCTTGCCCGTCACCGGCGGCCCCTCACATGGGATCCGCCAGCGCGAGGTCGCCCGCGTGGGCGGTATCGCCGACGCGCACCACGCCTGCCGCGGCCACCTTGGCGTAGACGCTGAAGCAGCTCTGCAGTTCGCGCACGATCGTGCGGATGACGCTGGGGTCGCGGTCCAGTCCCGCCTGGGCGTGCGAGGTCATCACACAGCGCGGCGCCTTGGCCTCGATGGCCAGGGCCGCCCCGCCCACGCGGAGCGCCTGTCCGACCCAGCCTTCCTCGACGAAGCCCTCGGCCGCGTCGCCGGCCAGGAGCAGGTTCGGCCGGAAGCGGCGGATGTCGAGAACGGCCTCGGGGACCAGGCGCTGCAAGGCGCGAAGGGAGGCCTCGGTCAGCACATTGATCGGGAACGCATCGAAGTAGGTCCCCACCGGCGCGGCGTATTCGCTGAGCTCGCGCAGCAGGCCGGTTCCGAAACCGTCCATGCTGGGCAGGGCCTCGCCCGGCTGCAGGGTGAAGATGCGCCGCCACTCGCCCGCCGGATCGCGCACCCGCTCATCCCGGATCCGGTAGTGGTCGGCGTTCTCGCGCGGCTGCAGCGGCCAGAGCGTCACCGCGCGCCCGAGAAGCTCGGACAGCGCTTCGGCGGCGTCCGGCCCATCGGAGCGAACCACCGTCCCGTCCGGCAGGGTGATCTCCACGTGCGGGACGAGGCCGGCGTTGGTGTCGGGAAGGTAGCGGGCGCCGCACAGCATCAGTTTCGGCATGTGCTTGGCGCCGCGGATGGTCTGGGTCTTCTCGTCCCGCACGGCCCAGCCCCGGTCCAGCGGGATCCCGGCGGCGTTGAGGGTGGTCTGCGCGAGGCGTTCGCCCCGCATCGACTTCACCGGATAGCGCCAGATCTCCTTGACGATGAAGCTCATCGGGCGGAGCTCCGCACGAGGTCGGAGGCGGGCTCGCCGCGCGGCGCATGGGCCTGGCGCAGGGCGGCCCAGTCGATCGAGGCGACCCAGGCCTCGAGGCTGCGCAGCGTGGGGACCAGGCGGCGGACCGCGTCGATGTCCGCGGCCCAGCCGCCGACCGGCGCGGTCTGGTTCCAGCGAAGTTGCGGAACGAGCGACGGGCCCACCTTGGTCGCGGCGACGAGCCCGGCGTCTTCGGTCTGCTGGGCGAAGGCGGCGAACTGGTCGAGCGGGACCTCCCGGAAGCCGATGTCCTCGCCCAGCGCGGCGGAGACCAGCTCGGCCAGTTCGGACAGGCTGCGCTCGTCGCTGGCGATCTCGATGGCCCGGCCCAGGAACGTGCCCGGATCGCGGAAGGCGGCGGCCACCAGGTCGGCCTCGTCCTCGATGGCCAGCAGCTGAAAAGGCCGGTCGCCCGGAAACGGGAAGGATATGGCCTTGCGCTGGAACATGCGCGTCAGCACCGCTTCCTGGGTGAAGTTCTCCAGGAAGCTGACCGGCCGGAAGATCGTGTAGGCGAGGCCGGACGCGATCAGCCGCCGCTCGATCTGCGCCTTGGTCTCGAAATGCGTGATGCCGAGCCCCGCCGTGCGGGTCGCGCCCCCGACCGAGGCGTAGACGAAGTGCGCCACGCCGGCCGCCTTGGCGGCGTCCACCAGGTTGCCGCCCTGGCGGATCTCGGCCTCGTAGCCATGCGCCCAGAAGTCCTGCACCGAGAAGACGCCGTGCGCGCCGGCGCAGGCCGCCGCCAGCGAGGCCAGGTCCTCGAGGTCGCCGGCGACTGGGACCGCCCCCAGGGCGGCGAGGTCGCGGGCGCGGGCGGAGGCAGGGTCGCGGGTCAAGGCGCGCACCCGCCAGCCATCTCTCAGGAGCCGGCGCGCCACGGCGCCGCCCTGCAGGCCGGTCGCCCCCGTGACGAGAAGGGTCCGCTCGCTGTCCATCGCCGCTCCCAAGCCGTAGGCGACGCGGCGCTGAGGTCTGCGCCGGTCGCGGGAACAGCATTCGCGACGCCGATCAATGCGTACAGATCATCCTCGTCATCGTCTTGATGAGCCAGATTGGCAGGTGGGACGGTGAGGATGCGTCAGCTGTACTGACTGAGCTGGGCCAGCGACAGCGAAGGGTGCGGGCCGTCCAGGTCCGGGCCGGCATAGGGCGTGCGGCGGCCCATCAGGGTGCTGAACCGGGCGGGGTTGCGGGCCAGGACTTCGGCCGGCGTGATCTGCCGATAGAGCACCTGGGGCAGCAGGTACCAACGGCAGTAGTAGCCGATCAGGCTGACCCGCAGCCCTGGAGTCTTTCGCGCCAGGGCGCCGTGCCAGGTGTTGCCGTGCCAGACGATCAGGGATCCCGGCCGCGCCTCGACCGGCACAGCCAGGG
The DNA here is from genome assembly GCA_019510435.1 of Caulobacterales bacterium. Taxonomy (GTDB): domain Bacteria; phylum Pseudomonadota; class Alphaproteobacteria; order Caulobacterales; family Caulobacteraceae; genus Phenylobacterium. The sequence continues at coordinate 68,348 of JAEKKJ010000008.1, forward strand.
AAAGGTCCACCGCCTCGTCCCGGTTTGGGTGACGAGCCCACCTGTGGCTCCCCGGCACGAAGAGGATCGAGCCGTGGTCCCGTGAATATTCGCTCAGCACCCAGGTGGCGTTGGCGACCTGGGCGTAGGCCGGGAAGGGCGCCGGCGTTCCGACCTGGTCGGTGTGGAGCTCCAGGTTGTCGCGGCCCGCGCTCTTCAGCATCGCGTTGAGGCTCGAAAGCGTGCAGTTCTCGCCGAGCAGGTAGGTGATCAGCGCCAGGGCCTTTTCGTTGAGCAGGGCCTCCTCGAAGGCGCGGTCGCGGAACAGCACCTGGGCCAGGAACTGGCCCTCGCCGATGGCGGTCCGGGTCCCGGACGGCCCGGCGCCATCGAGGTCCGGCCGGTGGCCCGACTCCGCCTCGGCGATATCCAGCAGCGCCTCGCGCAGCCTGGTCGGCAGGTCGCCGGCGTCCAGGTCCTCCGGCGTCAGGACCGTGAAGCCCTGGGTGTCGAGGTCGAAGGCGTGCGACTGCAGGCCAAGGCGGACGATCTCCGCCCGGACGCGCTCCAGGGCGTGGTCCTCCGGCTCGGGGCGGAAGGCGCCTGCGAAGGCGGTTGTCGCCGTGGAGTCCATTTCACTCGCCCGATCGCTGCGCCGCGGCCCGAAGCCGGGCCTCCTGGCGACGCCACTCGGGCGAGGCCGCCCGGCAGACTACTTCAACCAGCGTCGTTTGCATCACCCTGCAGGCCGGGCCTTCCGAGGACCGCGGGGGGGCTTTCAATGGCTTCGCGCCCGGCTACAACAGCCTACGCCCAAGGTCGAACGACCGCGTAGGGCGGACGGTGGGAGGGATTAAAGACGTGGGACTCGCGACGATCGACGTCGTGATCGTGGTCGCCTATGCGGTCTCGATCTTCGGCCTGGCCCAATGGGTCTCGCGTGAGCGGCCCGGCGCCGGCGCCAAGACCACGACGGACTACTTCCTGGCCTCCAGGAACCTGCCGTGGTGGGCGATCGGCGCCTCGCTTATCGCCGCCAACATCTCGGCCGAACAGATCGTCGGCATGTCGGGCTCGGGCTATGCGATCGGCCTGGCCATCGCCTCCTACGAGTGGATGGCGGCCGCGACGCTGCTGATCGTCGGCAAGTTCTTCCTGCCGATCTTCCTGAAGAACGAGATCTATACGATGCCGCAGTTCCTGGAGCGGCGGTTCGGCCCCAGGATCCGCACCCTGATGGCGGTGTTCTGGCTGGCCCTCTACGTCTTCGTGAACCTGACCTCGATCATCTGGCTGGGCTCCATCGCGGTGACCAAGGTGGCGGGCGTGGACCAGGACGTGGCGCTGGTGGCGCTGGGGCTGTTCGCCCTGCTCTACCAGCTGCGCGGCGGGCTGAAGGCGGTGGCGCTGACCGACATCGTGCAGGTGACCCTGCTGGTGCTAGGCGGCCTGGTCGTCGCCGGGCTCACCCTGGCGCAGATCGGCGGCGGCGATGTGGTCGCCGGCTTCGGCAAGCTGCTCAAGGCCGCGCCGGACCATTTCCACATGATCCTGTCGCCCAGCAATCCGCACTACATGGACCTGCCCGGCCTCTCGGTGCTGCTGGGCGGCATGTGGATCGCCAACCTCAGCTACTGGGGCTTCAACCAGTACATCATCCAGCGCGCCCTGGCGGCCAAGGACCTGGACGAGGCCCAGCGGGGCGTGCTGCTGGCGGCGTTCCTGAAGCTGCTGATGCCGATCGTCATCGTGCTGCCGGGCATCGCGGCCGTCGTGCTGGCGCCGAACCTGGCCCGGCCCGACGAGGCCTATCCGACGATGATGCGCCTGCTGCCGCCCGGCCTGCTGGGCCTGGTCTTCGCCGCCCTGATCGCCGCGATCGTGGCGTCCACCGCCTCCAAGATCAATTCGATCGCCACCATCTTCACGCTCGACGTCTACGCCAAGCTTCGCCACACGCCGACGGCCGTCGAGGACGGCCAGGGCAAGATGGAGCGCCACCTGGTGCTGGTGGGCCGGCTGGCGGCCTGCGTCGCCATCGCCACGGCGATCCTGGTGGCCCGGCCCCTGCTCGGCAAGTCGGAGCAGGCGTTCCAGTTCATCCAGGAATTCACCGGCTTCTTCACCCCCGGCATCACGGTGATCTTCCTGCTGGGCCTGTTCTGGAAGCGGGCCAACGAGGCCGGCGCCATCGTGGCCGCGGTGGCCTCGGTGCTGCTGTCCTGGGTCTTCAAGATCACCCTGGCCGCCATGCCGTTCCTCGACCGGATGGGCGTGGTCTTCGTGGCGTCCCTGGCGCTGGCGGTCGCGGTGTCGCTGGCGACGCCGACCAGGGCGGACGCCGACACCATCGAGACGGCCGACGTCCGCTACGCCACCAGCGCACGCTTCAACATCGGCGCCCTGGCGGTGGTCCTGGTGCTGATCGGCCTCTACGCCGCCTTCTGGTGACCGCCGGTCAGGGCGCCCGCGTCGCGGCTGGCCGGGCGTTGCGGGCGATGAACCCGGCGACGTCGTCGTGCAGGGCCCGGGCCGAGGCGTCCTGGGCGTACACCATGTGGCCGGACGGGTAGTAGTGGTACTCGATATTGCCCTGCAGGCTCTCGGGGATGGGCAGGTGGTGCATCTCGTACCAGCCCTGGAAGTAGGGGGTGGCGAGGTCGTAGTAGCCGCCCATCAGCGAGACCTTGAGATTGGGGTTGTACTTCATCGCGGTGGCCAGGTCGGGCATGACGTTGAGCGCCGCGCGCGGTGAGATCCGCGCCCCGGGCGGCACGTGGTTGTTGTCCCAGCTGCGGAACAGCGGGATCGACGGCTTGAAGGTCTTGCCGGCGCCATAGCCCAGGGTCTTGCGGGCATATTCGTTGAAGGCGGTGACGTAGGCGGATGAGAGCGCGGCCGCCTGCGGGTCGTAGTCCGCGTCCTTGCTGAGCGGATCCATGTCGGGGCCGAAGAAGCGGGTGTCGATGCGCCCGGTGGTCAGGCCGCGCGCCGACTGCAGGGTCTTTTCGAACATGCCCCCCGTGATGCGCAGATCGGCCTTGAGCACATAGTCCACGGGCAGGCCCGTATAGGCCGCGTACTGTTCGGCCACCTGGCGTCGCTTGCCCGGGTCGAGCTCCGAGCCGGCGGTGAGGGCGAGGGCATAGTCGGTCATCGCCCAGTGCTCCACCTGCTTCAGGAAGGTGGTGACGTCGGCGGGTGCGTTGGGGACAAGCCTGTAGTGCCAGGCCGTGGCCGCATAGGTGGGCAGGGCGGTGATGTAGGCGGTGTCGCTGCCCGGGTTGTTGTCGATGCCGTCCACCGAGAGCGCGAAGTTCAGGATCTGCGACAGCAGCATCACGCCATTGAAGTCCACGGAATCGCCGGTGGTCAGGTTGTTGACCAGCACCGCCGAGCGCGGCGTTCCGTAGCTTTCGCCGAACAGGAACTTGGGCGAGTTCCAGCGGCCGTGCTGGCTGAGGAACGCCAGGATGAACTGCTCGAAGGCGTAGGCGTCCTGGTCGACGCCCCAGAAGGCCTTCTCCTTGTCCTTCCCGGCGATGCGCGAGAAGCCGACGCCGGGCGCGTCGATGAACACCATGTCGGTGGCGTCGAGGATCGAGTTGTCGTTGTTGACGATGCCGTAGGGCGCGGCCGGGGTGTGGCCGCCGTTGTCGGCCGTGACCACCTTCTTCGGCCCGAAGGCGCCCATGTGCAGCCACATGGTCGAGGAGCCGGGGCCGCCGTTGTAGATGAAGGTGATGGGCCGCTCGGCGCTGGGCGCGCCCTTCTTGAAGTAGGCGACGTAGAACATCGAGGCCTCGGCCTCCGGGTTGTTCCCGGCGCCCAGGTCCTTGCCGTCGGGCGCCTTCTCGCGCCGCGCCGCGTCGTCCCAGCCCTTCGGGTGTACGACAATGGTCCCGGCCACGGCGTGGTAGGGCACCTGCTGGCCGCGGATCGAGGCGACGCCGTCGGAGTCGGCGCGCTCAGGCGCGAACAGGACGCCCGTATTGGGCTCGGCGGTGGTGGCGGCGGGCGGCTTCTTGTCCTGGTTCGCCTGGATCCTGGCGGGCGGCGTCTCCTGGGCGAAGGCGAGGCCGGCGACGAGCGAGAACGCAACACTGGCGAACAGCAAATTTCGAAGCAAGATCGTGTCTCCCCCGCGGACCAGGCCGGCGATCTATGCCCGGATTCCGGGGTTTGACAACGACCGGCAGCCGAGGCGGCCAGGTTCGTCACGACGGTATGGCGAACGACGCGCCCGCTACGTCTTCGCGGGGTCGGCGCGGCGCAGCCGAACGGGCGCGGACTTGTAGGCCGGCGTGCCGCTGCGCCGGTCGTGGTCGTCCAGGGACACCAGGACGTTGGCCTCGGGATAGTAGGCGGCCAGGCAGCCGCGGGGCAGGTCGCGGGCCACGGCGGTGAACCCGCGCACCACCCGCGTCCCCTCCGCATCGAACGCCGCCGCCAGGTCCACCCGATCACCGTCGGCGAGGCCCCGCGCCGCCAGGTCGTCGGGGTGCGCGAACACCACGTCGCGCCGGCCGAACACCCCGCGGTAGCGGTCGTTCGCGCCGTAGATGGTGGTGTTGTACTGGTCGTGGCTGCGCAGGGTGGTGAGCACCAGAACGTCCGGATCGCCGCGCCGCGGGTCGCTCCCCTCGTCGGCGCGGTGGACGAGAAAGTTGGCCTTGCCGCTAGCGGTCTTCCAGATCCGCTCGGACGGCGCGACCGGCAGGCGGAAGCCGCCGGGGACGCGGATCTTCTCGTTGTAGCCGGCGAACAGGTCCGGCAGCGCCTGGGCGATCAGGTCGCGGATACCGTCGTAGTCGGCGGTGAGGCCCTCCCAGTCCACCGGGTCCTGCGGCCCGAACGTGGCGCGCGCGAGGCCCGCGACGATGGCCACCTCGGACTTGAGGTCGGGCGAGGCGGGCGGGTTCAGGCCACGCGAGGCGTGCACCATGGACATGGAGTCCTCGACGGTCACCGCCTGGCGCCCGCTGGCCTGGGCGTCGATCTCGGTGCGTCCGAGGCAGGGCAGGAGGAAGCCCTCGCGGCCGGGCAGGAGGTGGGTGCGGTTGAGCTTGGTGGCCACATGGACCGTCAGCTCCAGCCGCCGCATCGCCGCGAACGTGCGGGTGGGGTCGGGGGCGGCCACGGCGAAGTTGCCGCCCAGGCCCACGAACGCCCGGGCCTCGCCCCGCTCCATGGCGGCGATGGCCTCCACCACCGTGTGGCCGTGGGCGCGGGGCGCGGTGAAGCCGAACACCCGGTCCAGCGACGCCAGGAAGGCCTCGGACGGTTTCTCCCAGATCCCCACCGTGCGGTCGCCCTGGACGTTGGAGTGGCCCCGCAGCGGACAGACCCCTGCGCCTGGCCGTCCGATATTGCCGCGCAGGAGCAGGAGGTTCACCAGCTGCTGCACCGTGGACGAGGCGTTGCGGTGCTGGGTCAGGCCCATGCCGTAGCAGAGGATCGTGGCCTTGGAGGCTGCATAGATCCGCGCCGCCTCCTCGATCTGGGCGCGGGGCAAGCCGGCGCCCGCCTCGATCTGCGGCCAGTCGAGCGCATCGAGGTGCGCGGCCAGAGCGTCGAAGCCCGTGGTGTGCTCGGCGATGAAGGCGTGGTCGAGGATGGGGCCGTCTCCCCCTTGGGCCCCCTCGCGGTCCCAGGCGATCAGCGCCTTCATCATGCCCTGCACCAGGGCCGCGTCGCCGCCGACCGTCAGCTGGTAGTAGCGCGAGGCGATCGGCGTCGCGCCGAGGGTCAGCATCTCCACCGGATCCTGCGGCGAGGCGAACCGCTCGAGCGCCCGCTCCTTCAGCGGATTGAACACCAGGATCGGCGCGCCGCGGCGGGCGACCTCGCGCAGGGTGGCCATCATCCGCGGATGGTTGGTGCCGGGGTTGTGGCCGAAGCTCAGGATCAGGTCGGCGTGGTCGAAGTCCTCCAGCGTCACCGAGCCCTTGCCCAGGCCGATGGAGTCCGGGAGCCCCACGCTGGTGGGTTCGTGGCACATGTTCGAGCAGTCGGGGAAGTTGTTGGTGCCGAACTTGCGGCCCAGCAGCTGGTAGAGGAACGCCGCCTCGTTCGAGGCCCGGCCCGAGGCGTAGAACTCCGCCTGGTTCGGATCGTCCAGACCGCGCAGCACCGTCCCGATCCGCTCGAACGCGGCCTCCCAGCTCACCGGGCGATAGCGGTCGCTGGCGGGATCGTAGGCCATCGGCTGGGTGAGGCGCCCGGCGTCTTCCAGGGCGTGGTCGCTCCAGGTCCAGAGCTCGCTGAGCGGCGTCGCGGCGAACAGCTCCGGCGTCGCCCGCTTGGTGGTCGCCTCCCAGGCCACCGCCTTGGCCCCGTTCTCGCAGAACTCGAAGGACGAGGTGTGCTTCGGGTCCGGCCAGGCGCAGCCGGGGCAGTCGAAGCCCTCCGGCTGGTTGGCGCGCAGCAGGGTGGCGCCGCCCTCCACCACGGTCTTCTGGTCGGCGAGCGCCTCGCCCACGGCCTTCAGGGCGCCCCAGCCGCCGGCCGGGCCGGAATAGGCGCGCACGCCGGGGATCTTCGACTTGCTCATGACCGGCCTCAGGCGGGTTGCCGGACGCCGTCCAGGCGCTCGGCGTGGCTGAAGACCGTGTGGCCGTCGGCGCGGGCCAAGGCCACCAGGGTCACCCCCGCCGCCTCCGCCCGCCGGATGGCCAGGTCCGTCGGCGCCGAGACCGCCACGATCATCGGGCAGCCGAGCCGCGCGGTCTTCTCCACCATCTCGAAGGAGCAGCGGCTGGTGACCACCACGAAGCCCGCTGCGGGGTCGAGGCCCTGGCGCACCAGGGCGCCGGCCAGCTTGTCCAGGGCGTTGTGGCGGCCGACATCCTCGCGCGCCAACAAGACGGCCCCGTCGGCGTCGGCGAAGGCCGCCGCGTGGGTGGCCCGGGTGCGCCGGCCCAGGGGCTGGGCGTCTTCCAGGGCCAGGACCGCGCGCTGGATCGCGGCATGGGTGAAGCGCTGGGGCGAGGTCACCGGCGGCAGCGGCCGCACCGCGTCGGCCAGCCGCTGCACGCCGCAGAGGCCGCAGCTGGAGCGCCCCTCCAGCGTCCGCGGCCGCGCCGTCCGCCGCCGGCCCGAGGGGGCGAGGCGCAGGTTGGCCAGATGGCCGTCGGCGGTGGTCTCCAGGGTCACCTCGGCGATGTCGCCGGCCTCGGCGATGCCCTCGGTGAGCGTGAAGCCCACAGCGAGGTCGGCGAGGTCGGCGGGCGTCGCCATCAGCACCGTGTGCGGCCGGCCGTCGAACGACAGGCCGATGGCGGCCTCGGTCGGCGTCTCGCGCCGGATGAGGTCGATGTCTCCCGCCCGCCACTGGACCGCGCCGCGGCAGCGGCTCTGGGGTTCGTCGACAAGGGCCATGGTCCGATCCACTTCAAGCTCCCCAGCCGACGCGCACGCCAGCGAGACTAGCGCTGTTGCCGCGCCCGCGCAGCCCGCGCGCGGAAAATCCCCTCTCGCGCTTGATCGATTGACAACCTCGGCCGTTGCGCCGCCATTCTCCGGGTCAGAGACCGGGGGTATGTATGGGGCGGTCCGGAGCTGATCGGGCCTGGGGGGGAGCGACCGCGCGGACGAGCTTCGCGTGGGCCGTCCTGGCGGCCCTGGCGCTGGCGGCTTCGCCGCAGGCCGCCCGCGCGGCGCTTTCGGATCGCCTGTGCCTGGCCTCCGGCGCCGGGCGGCTCGAGGCCTACCCCACAGCGGGCGACCTGCAGCGCGCGGCGGCGGACACCGAGCGGGGCCTGGCGCGGCGCGGGGGCGGCGAGCCGGTGGCGGACACCTTGGCGCCCCTGGACCTGACGGCCTCGCAGGCTGAGCGGCCCTCGCCCGGGGCCATCGCGGAATACTGCCTGGCCGCCGGCGAGCTGATGCGGGTGAGCCCCCAGGGGAGCCAGTTGCAGGCGCAGTCCTACCTGCTGGGCGCCTTCCAGACGGCAAGCGCCGCCGGCCTCGCCGAGCCGGCCTCCATGGCGGCCTATCGCCTGGGCCTGTTGTCGCTCTCCGGGTCCGGCGGCGGCGGCACGCGCGGCGCCAAGGGCCCGCGGGTCGTGCGGGGCGCCACGGCCGTGCGCGACGCCGCCGTGCTGGGCGACCGCCCGTGCGACGTGCTGCGCAGCGCGGGGGTCATGACCAGCGCGGGCCTGCGCCTGTCCATGGCCTCGCTGGCCTGCTCCGCCGACCAGGCCCGCCGCGCCGGCGACGACCGCACCGCCGCCCTGGCCGAGCTGCGGCTGGCGCACCTGCGGCTGGGCGTGGCGGAGGCCAACAGCGAGGTGGCGCCGACCTATCGCGCCCAGGCGGGGCAGGCCGCGGCGGAGGGCCTGGCCGATGCGGGGCGCATCGCCGATCCGGCCCTGCGCGCCGAACTGCTGGGCCGGCTGGCGATGGCGTCCCTGGACGCCGAGGCGCGGCCCGATCCGCAGCTGGCCGCGGTCGCGACGACTATCCGCGCCGCCGGCGGGCCTGCGGCCCTGGCCCTTGCCGACGCGCTCGAGGCGCGTCTCGCCTTCGCGGTGGGCGAGGCCACCGGCGCGCGACGGCTGATGGAACAGGCCCTGCTGCACGAGAGCCAGCGCGACCTGCCGGCGCGGCTGCCGCAGTGGCGGCTGATGCTGGCCGGGATGGATCCCGCCAACCGCGAGGCGCACGTGCTGGCGGCCTACGACGCCCTGGAGGCGATCCGCCCGCTGTTGCCGAGGTTCGATCCGCTGACCGAGGAGTCGGCCTTCTCGCTCTATATGCGCCAGGTGTTCCAGAGCGCGGTGGACGTGCAGCTGGCCGGCGCGGAGGGGTCGGCGGCGCCGATCCGGGTGCGCAGCGCCCAGCAGATCGTGGAGGCCTATCGCCAGGCCGAGCTGCAGAGCGTGTTCGGCAGCGAGTGCCTGCCGGCGCGCGACGCCCTGAAGCCGGAGACCCTGGCGGCGGGAGAGGTGCTGCTCTACCCGGTCCTGCTGCCGGATCGCCTGGAGCTGCTCTATGTCGCCGGTGGCGCGGGCGCTGAGGCCACGTTCCACCGCCTCCCGCCAAACCGCAGTGTCGACCGCCAGGCCGTCTCGCGGCTGGTCGAGACCATGGTCGTCTCGCTGAGCGAGGACGTGGAGGGCGACGAGCGCTGGCGCGCCGCCTCGCGCCAGCTCTACGACCTCTTGATCAAGCCCATCGAGGGCGAGCTGAAGCCCGGCGCGGAGCTGGCGATCGTGCCCGACGGGCCGCTGCGGGCGGTGCCGTTCTCGGCCCTGCTGGACGCCGACAACCGGTTCCTGGTGCAGAAGACCCGGGTCTCGGTGGCGCCGTCACTGGCCTATTCCCAGCCCGGGGGCGAGACCGAGCATCGCGGCCAGCAGCTGGTCGCCGCCTCCCTGGAGATGGAGGTGCGCCTGCCGGCCGGCGAGTTCGAGAAGCTGACCGGCACCGGCGACGAGGCCAAGGTGGCCGCCGTGGTCGACGGCAAGCGCATCGAGCGCGCCTGGGTGATCGAGAACTTCAAGAAGGCGGACCTCGTCCAGGCCCTGACCCGCGAGCAGGTGGACGTCCTGCACCTGGCCACCCACGCCTCGTTCAACGGGCGCTCGGACCGGGCCTTCATCGTCGCCAACGGCGAGCTGATCCTGCTGTCGGAGCTACGCCAGATCCTCAGCGCCAACCGCACGCGCGGCGAGGAGCTGGACCTCCTGGTGCTGAGCGCCTGCGAGACTGCGGTCGGCGACGACGAGGCCAGCATGGGCCTGGCCGGCGCGGCCGTGCAGGCCGGCGCCAAGAGCGCCATCGCCTCGCTGTGGCCGGTGAACGACGTGGGCACCGCCGAGCTGATGAAGGACTTCTACCAGCTCTACCGCGACGGCCGCTCCAAGTCGGCGGCGCTGCGGGAAGCCCAGCTGATGCTGATCGGCAAGGGCGGCGCCTACGCCGACCCCAACGTCTGGGCGGCGTTCACGCTCTTGGGAGCCTGGCGGTGAGGGCGCGGCTGTTCGCCGGCTCGGCCCTGGCCCTGGCGCTGGCGGGCGCCCCGATGGCCGCGCAGGCCCAGACGGCGATCGCGCCGGACGTGGGCGTGCGCGGGCTCGGCACCACGGCGACGCTGGCCGGCAACGTCACCACCATCGACGGCGGGACGCTGGCGGGCGCCAACCTGTTCCACAGCTTCGCCGGCTTCTCGCTGGGGACCGGCGACGTCGCCCGCTGGACCCGCAGCGCCGGCGACGGCGCCTCGGTGCGCAATGTCGTGAACCGGGTGACGGGTGGAACCCCCTCGCAGATCGACGGGACGCTCGACTCCACCGCCCTGCCGAACGCGGCCTTCTTCTTCATCAATCCGGCGGGGATCGTGTTCGGGGCCGGGGCCAAGGTGAACGTGCCGGCCGCGGCCTATTTCTCCACGGCCAGCCAGCTGAAGTTCGCCGACGGCGCGGCCTTCTCCATGGCGACGCCGGCGGGCTCGACCCTTTCGGTGGCTGCGCCCCAGGCGTTCGGCTTCGTGGGCGGCGAAGGGGACATCGCGCTCAACGGCGCCACCCTGTCGTTCGGCGCCGACGCCTCCAGCGCCGCGTTCAGCGCCGCCAACATCCAGGTGGCGGGCGGCATGATGCTGGCCCGCGGACTGGACATGGTGGCCGTCGGCTCGGCCGGCGGGACCGTGGCCCTGGACGATCCGCTGGCGGGCCCGCTGCACGGGCTGCTGGACCTGCGCGGCGCCCAGCTGGTGACCCAGCCGATCGCGGTCCTGGGCTCGATGCGGCTGGGCGGCGGGACGGTGAGCGTGGACTCCACCCTGCTGGTCAGCGACGCGCCGCGCGCCGTCCGCGGCGGCGACCTGATCCTCTCCGGCGCCCAGGTCTCGCTCACCAACGGCGCCCAGCTCAGCACCTTCACCCGCGGCCCGGCCCGCGGCGGCGACGTCCGCATCACCGCCGACAGCTTCACGAGCAGCGGCAAGAGCTTCGCGGTCGCTTCCACCGCGAGCGCCTCGCGCGGCGGCGACGTCCTCCTGCAGGGCCGCGTGATCGACGCCGGCGACCTCACCCTCGCGACCACGGGGGCCGACGCCGGCTCGAGCGGCAACATCACCATCGCGGCGACCTCGTCCTTCGTCGGGGACGGCACCGTCCTGCTCGCCTCCAACGTCGGGTCCGGCGGGTCCGGCGCGATCACCTTGACAGGGCCCGACCTGGACCTGGGCGCGGTCATAGCCTTCGGCAGCACCCAGACGGGCACGCCGGGCGACATCGTCATCCACGGCGGGCGCGTGGCGATCTCGGCCGGCGCCTATGGATCGGCGCCCGGGGTGGCGGCCAGCTCCGGCGCCCTCAGAATCACCGGCGACCAGAGCCTGGACATTGACGGCGCGATCCTCAGCGCGGTGACCTATGACGAAGGCGCGGCCGGGACCATCGCCCTGAAGGCGCCACGCCTGACAATCAGGGGCAACGCCGACATCGACGTCGAGGTCTTCGGCCAGGGGACGGCCGGCTCGATCACCCTGGACGGCGACACGATCCGCATCGACAACGCCCAGTTCCACGCCGACACCAACGCCGCCTCCGGACGCCAGATCGGCCAGATCCGGATGAACGCCACCGGCGACATCGACCTGAACCTCTCCTTCGTCTCCTCGGACACCTTCTTTGGCGCGCCGGGCGGTGCGGTGTCGATTGTGGGCCGCAACATCACGCTCACCGAGAGCCAGGTTTCCTCCGAGGCCTTCCGCGATGGCGACGCCGGCAGCGTCTCCATTACGGCCACCGGGACGCTGGCGATCCACAACACGCCGGTCGCCTCGACCACCGGCGGGGCCGGGAACGCCGGCAAGGTCAGCCTCTCGGCGGCCTCCATCCTGCTCGAAAACCAACTGACTGCGGTCTCGTCCGACACACTCGACGCGGGACGGGGCGGTGACGTGACCATCCGGGCGGGGTCCCTGGATGTGGAGAACGGCGCCTCGGTGGTGGCGCGCGCTGCAGCCGGCACCGGCGATGGAGGCGCCGTCGACATCCAGGTGACCGGCGCGCTGCGCGTCGCCGGGGACAGCTACATTTCGGCGGACGCAGTGTTCGGGCTCGGTCGCGCCGGCGCCGTGAAGGTCAATGCGGGCGATCTGACAGTGGACGGCGGGGGCAACACCTTCACCCACGTGTCCTCCGACACCTATGGTCCGGGCAATGCCGGCGGCGTGACCGTCACGGCCAACACCATCAACGTCATCAATGGCGGCGCCATCTCGTCGAACGCGCTTTCGGGCAGCGAGGGCAATGCCGGCACGGTCGCCATCAACGCCGGCACGCTGACGGTCCGCAACGGCGGCGGCGTCTCTTCGGACACTGAGAGCGACGGCCATGCCGGCAACGTCCAGGTCGTCGCCGACACCATCGTCGTCGACGGCGGACTGGACGCCAGCCTTACCACCGCCATCAGCTCGACCAGCATCTTCGCGGGCGACGCCGGCACGGTGAACATCGACGCCAAGACGCTGAAGGTGATGGGCTACGGCTTCATCTCCTCCGACACCCTGGACGTGGGCAAGGGCGGCGATGTGAAGGTCCATGCCGGCGCCATCACGCTCGACAGCGGCGACATCCGCTCCAGCACCCTCACCCAGGGCGACGCCGGCGACGTCACCGTCAACGCCACGACGGTCACCCTCGACCACGCCGCCACCATCGGGTCCGACGCCTTCAGCGGCTCGACCGGCCACGCGGGCATCGTCAACCTCACCGCCGGCAGCCTGACGATCGGCAAGGACTCGCGCGTCTCCACCGCCACAGGCGGGCGCGGCGACGCTGGAACGGTGACGGTGGCGGCGCAGACGCTGACGCTGAATGGCGGCTTCATCCTCTCCTCGTCTGTCCCGGGCGGGCGTGGGGGATCGGGGAACCTCGTGCTGACCGCCGGCGCGGTGAACGTCCTGGGCGGCGGGCAGATCTCGACCGCCTCGAACAATCCGCACACCGCCGGCCAGGTGCAGCTCTCGGCGGACACGGTGCTGGTCTCTGGCGTCGGCAGTTCGATCGGCAGCGAGAACCAGGCCGGCAACACCAAGCTGTTCAACCGCGCCGGGGAGGCCGGGGACGCCGGCTCGGTCCAGATCGGCGCCCACGGGCTCACCGTCGCCGAGGGCGGCAGCATCTCCACCAACAGCTATGCAGGCGCGGCCGGCGACATCCGGATCGACATCCCGCGGCCGGGCCTGCTGGTGCTTCAGGGCGCGACGGCGCCGGGGGTGATCCAGACCTCCTCCGGGCCCGGCAAGGGCGGGCGGATCGTCATCTCCGACCCGCTGGCGATCATCTCCAACGGCGGCAGCCTGCTGGCGCTGGGCCAGCAGCACGGCGCCAACGTGGTCATCCAGAGCCGCTACTTCATCAACTCCACCGATCGCACCAACACCGTGGCGGTCGACGGCGACATCCACCTGGAGACCGGCCTCTACGACGTCTCCAGCGGTACGGTCAGCCGCGACCTGTCGGTGCTGGACGCCTCCAAGGTGCTGCGCGGCCAGTGCCCCACCACCCGCTCCACCGGTGTGGTGAGCCAGCTCGTCAGCCGCCCGGTCGGCCCCTATGTGCGCGAACCCGCCCTGGGCGTAGCGCCGGCGGTGGCGGCGCAACCGCGGGCCTGCCGGTGAGGCGCGGCGCAGTCGGCCTGGGCGCCGCCGTGGCGCTGGCGGCGCTGGGCGCGCCCTTGGCGGCCCGCAGCCAGCCGCCCAACGACCTGCCGCGCGAGCGCACGGGCCCGCAGGCCGTACCTCCGACGACGCCGGGCTACGCCCAGCCGGCGCCGGCGCTGGTCTCGCCGCCGTCGGCTCCGCCCCGCACGACGCCCAGCGCACCGGCCGCCGATGGGCTGCCGGTGACGGCGCTGACCATCACCGCCGACCCCATCACCCGCCCGCCGCGGCCGCCGCCCGGCTGGGCTCCGCCGCGCGAGGCGGGCGCGGCCCTCGACCACCATCCGGACGAGCCGCTGGACGCCGACTGGGTGCGCCGCCAGTTCGCCCAGAACGGCGTGCCGGGCCGCGCCGGAACCGCCCAGGCCCTGGCCCTGGTGCAGCTGGTCAACCGCGCCTTCCTCAGCGCCGGCTACGTCAACTCGGGCGTCGTGGTGCGCCCGGCGCCGGGCGAGGGCGTGCTGGCCCTGCACATCGTCTATGGCGGCCTGGTGGCCCCGGCGCCTGGCGAGCCGGCCATCTCGGTCGCGTGGAACGGAGGCCGCGCCAAGGGCCTGGACGCGGGATATGTGCGCGATCGGTTGCCCTCCACCGCGGCCCGGCCGCTCAGCGTCGCGGCCCTGGAACGCGACTTCCGCCTGCTGGCCGAGGATCCGGCCATCCGCACGATCAACGCCGACCTGCGCCCCGGCGCGCGGCCGGGCGAAGCCAGCCTGGCGCTCAGCGTCTATCCGCAGGACCGCTTCGAGCTCTATGCGACGGCCGCCAACAACCGCTCGCCCTCGGTGGGCGGCGAGCGCATCGCCCTGGGCGGCTCGGTGCGCAACCTGCTGCGCGCCGGCGACCTCTTCAGCGCCGAGGTCGGGACCACCCGCGGCGTGGACGATGCGGAGGTGGGCTACGCCGTGCCGGTCCTGTCGCCGCGCAACTCGCTCTACGTCCGCGCCGGCTACAACGACGCCGCCGTGGTCGACAGCGTGCTGGGCCCGCTGGACATCTCCGCCAAGGAGCGCTCGGTCGAGGCCGGGATCACCCGCAAGCTGCTGGACGAGCCGCTGCTGCCGTCGTCCAGGCCCGGCCGCTGGTCGCCGGCCCGCACCCTGACGATGGGCGGCGCGGTGGCCTGGCGGGAGTCGCGCAGCTACCTCTTCGGCGAGCCGTTCTCGTTCGCGCCGGGGGCCGTGGACGGGCGCAGCCGCTACACCGCCCTGCGCCTGACCGGCGACTATGTGGCGCGCAACGTGGACCAGGTGTTCGCCGCCTCGGTCACCGCCACCTTCGGCCTGGAGGGCACGCGCACAGACGTGCCGGGCCTGCCCAACCCCAAGCCGCACTTCCACGCGGTGCTGACCCAGCTCAACTACGCGCGGCGCCTCTCGGCCGGCGGGTTGGAGCTGCGGGGGCGGCTCTCGGGCCAGTGGGCGGACGGCCTGCTCTATTCCGGCGAGCGGTTCTCCGCCGGCGGCGAGGCCACGGTGCGCGGCTATCGCGAAAACCTGCTGCTGGCCGACCGTGGCGCCGTGGGCTCGCTGGAGCTGGCCCAGCCGCTCCGCCTCTCCAAGCGGCGGATGGGCGCGCGCGCCTTCGACTGGGACGCCTTCACGGTCTCCGCCTTCACCGATGGCGCCCTGGTGCGCAACGACGTGGGCCCGCAGCCGAAGCACTCGATCTCCAGCGTCGGGGCGTCGCTCGCCTGGGCGCCGAGCGAGGCGCTGTCAGCCCGGGTGACCTATGCGAAGGCCCTGAACACCGTGGACGTGGCCGGCAAGCGCAACCTGCAGGACCACGGCTTCGAGTTCCGCGTGGTCGTCCACCCGCTGCGGCTGCTGCGCTAGAGCCTGTCCCCGCTTTGATGGAACCACCAAAGCGGGAAGACCAGGATCGTGCTCTTAGGCGGTCGAGGGCCAGGGCACGAGCGCCGAGCGGCGGCTGGCCACCAGCTCCACCAGCCAGCGCCGCACCGCCCGGATCCGCGCCGTGTCGTGCACGTCGGCGTGGGTGCTGAGCCAGAACCGGCGCTCGATCAGCACCTCGCTTGCCAGCACCCGGGTCAGGCCCTCAGCCATGAAGCACGGCAGCACGCCCACGCCGCCGCCCGCCGCGATGATCGCCCGCTGCGCCTGGATCGAGGAACTGGCCAGGGTGGGGGCGAGGTTGGGCAGGACCTCGTCCAGGTAGCGCAGCTCGGAGGTGTAGATCAGGTCGTCGACGTAGCTGACCACCACGTGGCGGCGCAGGTCCTCGACCGTTTCCGGCGCGGGGTTGCGGGCCAGGTAGTCGGGGGCGGCGTAGAGCGCCAGCTGGTAGGCGGTCAGGGGCTCGACGATCAGCCGGCCGGCCTCGGGCGCGCTCAGGGTGATCGCCATGTCCACCTCGCGGCGGCTGGGCGACAGGAACCCGGTCTGGGCCGCGAGCTCGATCCGCAGGCCCGGGCGCAGGCGTGACAGGTCGGGCAGGGCAGGGGCGAGGACCACGCCGCCGAACCCCTCGGCGGTGCTGATCCGCACCGTGCCGGCGACCACGTCGGGCTGGGTCACCCGCGCGGCGCTCTCCATCACCGTCTCGGCGTCCAGGGCGATCTGCAGCAACTGCGCGCCGATGGAGGTGAGCTGCAGGCCGCCCGGCGAGCGGGTGAGCAGGGTGGACTTGAGGGCCGACTCCAGGCGCGCGATGCGGCGCCCGACCGTGGTGGTGTCCACGCCCAGCCGTTGGCCCGCGGCCGCCAGGGAGCCGGCCCGCGCGGCGGCGATGAACACCCGCATGTCGTCCCAGTCGAACATTTGCAATTCTGCGCATGCCTGGCTGCGATTTTGCAATACCCATCTGGGGCGAGGCCCCCTAAAACCCCCGCATGCGAGACATCACCCACTTCATCGACGGCGCGGCCTTTGCCGGCGCCTCCGGCCGTTACGGCGACATCTTCAACCCCAACACCGGCGAGGTTCAGGCTCGCGTGCAGCTGGCCACCACCGCCGAGGTGGACCGCGCCGTGGGCTCCGCCGTGCGGGCGCAGCAGGTCTGGGCGCTGGTCAATCCGCAGCGCCGCGCGCGGGTGATGTTCGAGTTCAAGCGCCTGGTCGAGGCGCGGATGGACGAGCTGGCCGAGCTGCTCTCGTCGGAGCACGGCAAGGTGATCGCCGACTCCAAGGGCGACATCCAGCGCGGCCTGGAGGTCATCGAGTTCGCCTGCGGCATCCCGCATGCGCTGAAGGGCGAATATACCGAGGGCGCGGGCCCCGGGATCGACGTCTATTCCATGCGCCAGCCGCTGGGCGTGGCCGCCGGCATCACCCCGTTCAACTTCCCGGGCATGATCCCGATGTGGATGTTCGGGGTGGCCATCGCCACGGGCAACAGCTTCATCCTGAAGCCCTCGGAGAAGGACCCGTCCGTCCCGCTGCGCCTGGCCGAGCTGATGATGGAAGCCGGCGCGCCGAAGGGCGTGCTGAACGTGATCCACGGCGACAAGGTGGCGGTGGACGCCATCCTGGACCACCCGGACATCAAGGCCGTCAGCTTCGTCGGCAGCTCCGACATCGCCCACTATGTCTACAGCCGCGGCACCGCCAACGGTAAGCGCGTCCAGGCCATGGGCGGCGCCAAGAACCACGGCATCATCCTGCCCGACGCGGACCTGGAGCAGGCCACCAAGGACCTCATCGGCGCGGCCTACGGCTCGGCCGGCGAGCGCTGCATGGCCCTGCCGGTGGTGGTGCCGGTGGGCAAGAAGACGGCGGACGAGGTGCGCGAACGCGTGCTGGCCGAGCTGGAGACCCTAAAGGTGGGCGTCTCCACCGACGCGGCGGCCCAGTACGGCCCGGTGGTCTCGGCGGCGCACAAGCAGAAGATCGAGGGCTACATCCAGATGGGCGTCGACGAGGGCGCCGAGCTCGTGGTCGATGGTCGCGGCTTCTCGCTCCAGGGCTACGAAAAGGGCTTCTTCATCGGCCCGAGCCTGTTCGACAATGTCACGCCGGCCATGAAGACCTACCAGGAGGAGATCTTCGGCCCCGTGCTGCAGATCGTGCGCGCCGAGAGCTTCGAGGAGGCGCTGGCCCTGCCCAGCAACCACCAGTACGGCAACGGCGTCGCGATCTTCACCCGCAACGGCCGCGCCGCGCGCGAGTTCGCCGCCCGGGTGAACGTCGGCATGGTCGGGATCAACGTGCCGATCCCGGTGCCGGTGGCCTACCATTCCTTCGGCGGCTGGAAGCGCTCGGCGTTCGGCGACGCCAACCAGCACGGCATGGAAGGCGTGCGCTTCTATACCAAGGTCAAGACGATCACCGCCCGCTGGCCGGAAGGCGCGGTCGAGGACTCGGCCTTCGTCATTCCGACGATGAAATGAGGCGGCGGGGTCGTCGATGTCCAAGCCCTACGGCCCCGTCACCGAGCGCCTCCTGAACCTGCGGCCCGGCGCGTCCTGCTTCGTCAGCCTGAAGCGCATCTGCTTCAAGACGCTGCGCAAGCACGCGCCGGATCACCGCTGGGCGGTGGAGTCCCGCGAGGGCGGGGTGGTCGTCACCCGGGTCCAGTAACATCCCATCGACGGGCGTGACGGGCCGGCCCGATCACATCCTCATGACACCGGTAGCATTTCTTGATGACACCGGTTTCATGACTCGCTAACCTTCCAAACTTGTTAGCGGTACCAGTTACGGGCCGCTGACGGGCAAGCCGCGCCCTGAGCGGTGAAAAGGCCCGGGCGCTTCGGCCACGATCGGGAGTCCGTCTCTCCGATCCAGCCGCGGCGATCGAGGCTGGGGAGGAAATGGATGTCTGACACCCGGCGCACCCGCGCCCAATTCCATGCGAGCGTGTCCGTGCGCGCCCTCGCCGTCTCCGGCGTCCTGGCGCTGTCCATGGGCTGGGCCGCCAGCGCCGCCGCCCAGGCCGCCGCCGACAGCTCCAAGCCCGACACCTCCGGCGAGGTCGCCGAGGTGGTGGTGACCGGCTTCCGCGCCAGCGTGACCAATGCGCTGGAGAGCAAGCGCACCTCCGACACCATGATCGATGCGATCAACGCCCAGGACATCGCCGACTTCCCGGACGCGAACCTGGCCGAGTCGCTGCAACGCCTGCCGGGCGTCTCGATCGATCGCGACAACGGCGAGGGCCGGACGATCACCGTGCGGGGCCTGGGCAGCGACTTCACCCGGGTGCGGCTGAACGGGCTGGAGGCGCTGTCGACCGCCGGCTCGAACGACTCAGGCACCGCGCCGAACCGCGGTCGCGGCTTCGACTTCAACACCTTCGCCTCGGAGCTGTTCTCGTCCCTGAAGGTCCAGAAGACCGCCTCGGCCGAGACCGACGAGGGCTCGCTGGGCGCGACCATCGACCTGCAGACCACCAAGCCGTTCGACTTCAAGGGTCCGCGCCTGGCGCTGGGCGTCCAGGACGCCTGGTACGAGGCGGGCAAGCACAACAACCCGCGGGTGACGGGCCTGGTGTCCGACCGCTGGACCACCCGCTTCGGCGAGATCGGCGTGCTGGCCTCGGTGGCCTACAACACCCGCGACACCACCTCCGACAGCTACCTGCGCCAGGCGGGCCAGTCGGACTACGCCTACCGCGGCGCCACCTTCGCCACGACGCCCAATCCGGCCAACGGCCTGTCGACCCTGACGCGCCAGGGCTTCGCGGCCCCGACCGGCACGCCCTGCAATCAGATCATCCCCGGCGTGAACATCACCAACGCCAGCCTCTGCGACGCGCTGAGGGGCTCGAGCCCGGCGGCCTATGCGCTGGTCAACAGTCCGCAGGGCGCGACGCTGAGCACCGTCAACGGGGTGACCAGCACCACCGCGCCCGGCTCGCTGGTGCGGATCCCGGCGCTGCCGACCATCCAGCAGCAGCTGCTGCACCAGGACCGGCTGGGCATGACCGGCACCCTGCAATGGCGGCCGACCGAGCGCACGACGGTCACCTTCGACACCGTCTATTCGCGCTTCTACAACAACAGCCAGAACTTCCAGATCCAGGTCGTCGGCCTGAACCGCAACAACACCACCGCGGGCCTCAACACCGCCACCGCCGGCACCGCGGCGGCCACCAAGCGCGGGCTCTACAACACCTGCACGGCCCGGGCCGCCACCGACATCCAGGACGCCATCGACTGCGGCCAGCAGATGAACGGGACGACGCCCGTGGCCGGCACGCTCAGCGGGTTCAGCTTCAACCCGCACAACCTGGAGCCCTACGACTACTACAACAGCCCCTCGTCGGTGGGCTTCGTCCCCGACCCGCTGGGCCTGGCGCTGCGCAACAACATGATCGGGCGGCCCAGCGTGCGCCTGATCGACGCCGGCCTGGACGCCAGCGGCCAGGCGGCCGACTACCTCAAGCTCGGCGGCGTGGACGTGCGCTCGGCGGACGACCAGTCGATCTACACCACCTTCTTCCGGCAGAACTCGATCCGCCTGGAGCACGAGTTCTCCGACGACCTGAAGCTCTACGCCGAGTACGGCCAGTCGCGGTCGGTCAACAAGAACGAGGGCCTGCTCGCCGACTACATCCGCCTCGACAGCGGCCAGGGCGTGCCGGGCAACGACTACCTGGTCTACGACGACCGGGGCCACGGCTCGATGCCGATCCTGAACCTGGGCTTCGATCCGGCGAACCCGGCCAGCTGGGACTTCGTGAAGAACTACTCGGCCCTGCGCCACTTCGAGCGCACCACCGACAACCGCTTCAAGAACGCCCGCTTCGACGTGAACTGGCGCACGTCCGACGACCTGACGCTGAAGGTGGGGGCCAGCTACCGCAAGTACGGGTTCTTCACGACCCAGTACCAGCGGCTGGTCAACGAGACCCTGAACCCCAGCTTCCGGGAAGCGAACTCCTCGGTCGCCGACACCAGCCGGCTGATCAACTTCGGCCACGGGATCGACGTGCCGGCCGGGACGCCCACCAGCTTCCTCGCCCCGGACATCGACAAGTTCCGCCAGCTGCTCGGCTTCGACTGCAACTGCGTGAACCAGTGGGGCGACTGGCGGCTGTCCTACCTATCCAACGCCGCCAACACCTATGGCGTCGACGAGAAGGACACCGGCGGCTACGCCCAGGCCGACTTCCGCCACGACCTGTTCGGCATCACGGTCCGCGGCAACGTCGGCCTGCGCTACGCCCACACCGACGTCCAGGCCAACGGCCTGACCAACACCGCCCGCCCCGTGTCCGGCTCCAACACCTATGACGACTGGCTGCCCTCGGTGAACCTGGTCTTCCAGCTCACCGACGACCTCTATCTGCGCGGCTCGGCGGCGAAGGTCATGGCCCGGCCGCTGCTCGCCAACCTGGCGCCCAGCGTCACCGCCTTCAGCGTGCCCAGCTCGGCTGGCGCTAACAGCGGCGGCAGCATCACGGTGGGCAATCCGCAGCTGCAGCCGTTCCGCGCCAAGAACTACGACGCCGACGTGGAATGGTATTTCGCCAAGGGCGCGGTCTTCTCCGTGGCGGTGTTCGACAAGGAGATCTCCAGCTTCCCGCAGACGATCACGGCCTCGGCGCCGCTGTCGTCGTTCCTGACCGCCGACCAGATCGCCCAGCTGCGGGCCTCACAGACCAACGTCAATGCGGTCGCCTATATCGACGCCGACCTGCCCTTCGATGTGCGCCAGTTCCGCGACGCGCCCGGCGGCCACATCCGCGGGGTCGAGGTCAACTACCAGCAGAACCTGACGTTCCTGCCGTACTTCCTGAAGAACCTCGGGGTGCTGGCCAACTACACCCACATCGCCTCGAAGCTGAACTACATCATCGACCCCGGCTCCTCGGCGACGGCGACCACGGCCGCGCGGCCGCGGAAGGTGGCCTCGGGCCCGTTCACCGGCGCCTCGCCGGACGCCTTCAACTTCACCGTCTACTACGAGGTGGAGAAGTGGTCGGCGCGGCTCTCCAGCGCCTATCGCTCGCAGTACTACACCCAGTACCCGATCGCCTCGGGCACCTGCGATCCGGGCTTCTGCGACAGCCCGCTGGTGAATGACTTCCTGGGCTCGAAATCGACGCTGAATGTCGACGGCAACTTCACCTACAACTTCAGCGACCACCTGACCCTGTCGGTGGACATCCTGAACATCACCAACCAGCGCAGCGAGCGGTTCGCCTACGCCACCGATCCGGTGACGGCGCTCTATCAACAGACGGGCCGGCAGGTCTTCGCGGGGCTTCGCTTCACATGGTGAGGCGCGCGCGGCGGCCGCCACCTCCCTCCCTGGCCGCCGCGCGTCTTTTCTTCGCCGCGGGTCTGTCGCTGGCCGCCGCGGCGCGGGCCGAGGCCGTGGTGGTCTCGCCGACGCCGGGCGCGCTGCAGGCGGCGATCGACGCCCTGCCGGCGTCCGGAGGGGTCATCGCGCTGCGGCCCGGCGTCTACCGGGAGAAGCTGACCATCGCCAAGCCGCACGTGCGGCTGCTGGGCCTGGGCGCCTCGCCGGCGGCGGTGACCATCGTCTGGGGCGACGCGGCGCGGACGGCCGGCGGGACCGGCAAGTCGGCCAGCGTCACCATCACCGGCGACGACGTGCGGCTACGCAACCTCACCATCCAGAACGACTACTGGCTGCAGGCGCCCGACCAGCCGTCCCAGGCCGTGGCGCTGGCGGTGACCGGCGACCGTGAGGTGTTCGACCGTGTCCGCCTGCTGGGGCACCAGGACACGCTCTATGCGGCGAGCCGGGTGAAGTGCGACGGCCGAGGCTGCGGGACCAGCCGCC
The DNA here is from genome assembly GCA_019510435.1 of Caulobacterales bacterium. Classification (GTDB taxonomy): domain Bacteria; phylum Pseudomonadota; class Alphaproteobacteria; order Caulobacterales; family Caulobacteraceae; genus Phenylobacterium. The sequence goes on from JAEKKJ010000008.1 coordinate 90,719, forward strand.
AGCTGTTCCGCGACTGCTATGTGGAAGGCCACGTCGACTTCATCTTCGGGGACGCCAAGGCCCTGTTCCAGCGCTGCGAGATCCACGCGCTCAGCCACGGGGAGGTGATGCTGACCGCCCAGAGCAAGGCCACGCCCGGCCAGGACAGCGGCTATGTCTTCGACCACTGCCGCGTCACCGCCGAGCCGGGCGCGGCGCACATCTGGCTGGGCCGGCCGTGGCGGCCCTATGCCAGCGTGGTGGTCCTGGAGACGCGGCTGGACGCGCCCGTGGAACCGGCCGGCTGGCGCGAGTGGCATGCCGGCGAGACCCACAGCCTGGAGACGGCCTTCTATGCCGAGCGGGGATCGAGCGGTCCCGGCGCCGATCCAGCCCACCGCGACCCCCACAGCCATCAGCTCAGCGCCGCCGAAGCCAAGGCCTGGTCCTTCCATGCGTTCCTGAGCGGCCCCGATCACTGGCGTCCCTAAGCGAGGTCCCATGCGTCAATTTGGAAAGCCCGTTGTCGCCGTGTGTGCGGCCCTGACCTTGTCCATAGGGGCGGCGCACGCGCAGACGCCGGCCCCGGCCCCGGCCCCGATCCGGGCGGTGAAGATCGTGCTGGTGGGCGACTCCACCACCCAGGTCGGCAGCGGCTGGGGCGGGGCGTTCTGCGCCAAGCATGTCACCTCGTTCGCGGCCTGCCTGGACCTGGCGCGCGGGGGGCGCAGCTCCGGCAGCTACCGGGCCGAGGGCTCGTGGAAGATCGCGCTGAGCGAGCTGGCCAATCCGAACTACGCGGCCCGCTACGTGCTGATCCAGTTCGGCCACAACGATCAGCCGGGCAAGCCGGGGCGGTCGACGGATCTGGCCACCGAGTTCCCGGCCTATCTGCGCAGCTATGTGACGGAGGCTCGCGCCGTGGGCGCCGTGCCGGTGCTGGTGACGCCACTCACCCGCCGCAGCTTCAAGGACGGCAAGCTGGAGAACGACCTGGAGCCGTGGGCGGCGGCGACGCGCAAGGTGGCCGCCGAGCTGCACGCGCCGCTGATCGACCTCAATGCGGAGAGCGCCGCGGCGGTGCAGGCCATGGGCGCGCTGGCGGCGACCCGCCTGGCGCAGGTCCCGCCATCGGAGGCGGTCCGCGCCGCGGCCGCCACGGGCACGACCATCGCGGCCAGCACGGGCGTGGCGCCGGCCGCCGCCCCGGCGAACACGGCCCAGGACAACGCGGCCCTGGAGCCCCTGGGCGACCCGAAGCTGAGCTTCGACTACACCCACCTGGGACCCGAAGGCGCGGATGTCTTCTCCGCCATGGTCACCCGCCTCCTGGCCCGGGCGGTCCCGGAGCTGCGCAAGGAGCTGATCCGATGAGAGCCATGCTCGCCGCGGCCGTGGCGTTCACGCTCTGCGCCTCAGGCGCGTCCGCTGCGGTGTCCGGTGCGCCGGCACAGGTCGCGCGCGCCCGCAGCTGTGCGCCCGAAGCGTTTGGCGCGAAGCACGACGGCGTCGCCGACGATACGGCGGCCCTGCAGAAGGCGCTGGACGCCTGCGCGGATGGCGGCGCGGTGCGGCTGGGCGCCGGGACCTACCTCAGCGGCCCGCTCTTCCTGCACAGCCACCAGACCCTGGAGGTGGCCAAGGGCGCGGTGCTGCAGGCCACCTCGGACCACGCGCGGTTCCTGCCGGCGACCGGCGCGCCCCTGGCCCTGGTCAATGCCAAGGGCGGCCAGGACATCGCCCTGGTCGGCGAGGGCGTCATCGACGGCGCGGGCCAGACCTGGTGGCCGGCCACCCGCGCCGCCAAGGCGGCGGGCACGGCCGAGCCGCCCCGCCCGCGGCTGATCCTGCTGAGCGACGTGGACGGCCTGGTGGTGCGGGGCCTGACCCTGCAGAACTCGCCCACCTTCCACCTCGTCCCGCAGCGGGCGCACAATGTGCTGATCGAGAAGCTGGACATCCACGCCCCGGCCGACTCGCCCAACACCGACGGCATCGACCCCTCCGGTCGCGACATGCTGATCCAGGACGTGGTCATCGACACCGGCGACGACAATATCGCCATCAAGTCCGGCCAGGACGACCCGGCCCATCCGGGCGCGGCCACCGCCAACATCGTGGTCCGCAATTCCACGTTCCGGCGCGGTCATGGCCTTTCGATCGGCAGCGAGACCAACGGCGGGGTGAAGGACATCGTCGCCGACAACATCACCTTCGACGGCACGGCGACGGCGATCCGCATCAAGACCGCCCGGGGTCGCGGCGGGCCGGTGCGGGACGTGGTGTACCGCAACATCCGGATCGCCAACGTGGGCCAGGCGGTGCTGATCACCGCCTACTATCCGAAGATCCCGGCCGAGGACGCCGCCCAGCCGATCGGACCGAAGACGCCGGACATCTCCGGCGTGCGGCTGGAGCACGTGCAGGGCGACCAGGGGATCCGCAAGCTGGGCGCGGTGGTAGGGCTGCCCGAGCGCGCGGCGCGGGGCATCGTGTTCGAGGACGTGACGCTGTCGGGCGACCAGCCGCTGGAGGTGCGCAACGCGGCCCTGACGCTGGTCGGCGGCGCCCTGAAGGCGGCGAGCGGCGAGGCCATCGTGCGCGGGGCCGGCGCGGACATCGTCGAGCGGTCGCGGTAGGGTCGGAAAGGAAGCGGACATGGCCAAGATCACCCGCCGCGGCGCGTTCGGCTCGGTCCTGACCGGCATCGCCGCGACGGGCGCGCTGCCCGCTGCGGCCGCCTCAGCGCCTGCGCCGGCCGCACCCCGGACCTGGGCGCGGGGCGTCGAAGGGCAGCGAAAGGCCGACCTGGGCGACGGGACCTTCCTGAACCCGATCCTGGCCGGCGACCACCCCGACCCCTCGATCCTGAAGGACGGGCGGGACTACTACATGACCTTCTCGTCCTTCGACGCCTATCCGGGCCTGCAGGTCTGGACGAGCCGGGACCTGGTGAACTGGCGGCCGGTCACGGCGGCGCTGGAGACCAATGTCGGCTCGATCTGGGCGCCGGAGCTGGTGCGGCACGGCGGCCGCTACTTCATCTATTTTGCGGCCAAGCATCCCGGCCACGACAGCTGCTGGGTCATCTCCGCCGACGCCATCGCCGGGCCCTGGAGCGAGCCTGTGGACCTGGGCCTTGGCCAGTACATCGACCCCGGCCATGCCGTGGACGCGGACGGCGGGCGCTGGCTGTTCCTGTCCGGCGGCGACCGCGTGCGGCTGGCCGCCGATGGCCTGTCCGTCGTGGGCAAGCCGGAGCACGTCTACGACCCCTGGCATTATCCGCCGGAGTGGGACGTGGAGGGCTTCTCGCCCGAGGGGCCCAAGGTGCTGCGGCGGGGCGACTGGTTCTACCTGATCACCGCGGTGGGCGGGACCGCCGGGCCGCCGACCGGGCACATGGTGATCGCCGCGCGCTCGAAGTCGCTGGCCGGGCCCTGGGAGAACCATCCCGGCAATCCCTTGGTGCGCACTGTCTCGGCGGCGGAACGCTGGTGGTCGCGCGGGCACGCCACCCTGGTCGAGGGGCCCGGCGGCGACTGGTGGGCGGTCTACCACGGCTACGAGAACGGCTTCTACACCCTGGGCCGCCAGACCCTCTTGGCGCCGGTGCGTTGGCGCGACGACGGCTGGTTCGAGATCGGCGGCGGCGACCTGTCGCACCCGATCCGCAAGCCCGCAAGAGGCGCGGCCGGCCTGCACGGCGCAGCCCTCTCCGATGATTTCTCAGGGGATCGCGCGGGTCTCCAATGGGCCTTCTTCGACCCCGCCGCGGACGAGGCCCAGCGCATCTCTCGCACCGGCAGCGTCATGACCCTCCAGGGCCGCGGCGAGGCGCCGTCCACCTCCTCGCCGCTGGTGTTCGTCACCGGCGACCACGCCTACGAGATCCAGTGCGACATCGAGGTGGATCCCGGCGTCCGGGCGGGCCTGATCCTGTTCTACGACCGCCAGCTCTATTGCGGCCTCGGCTTCGACGAGCGCCACTTCGTCACCCATCAGTACGGGATCGAGCGCGGCCGCCCGGCAAACCCGAATGGGGCCCGGATGCTGATGCGGCTGCGCAACGACCGCCACATCGTGAGCTTCCACCTCAGCGGCGACGGCGGCCGCACCTGGACCCGTTTCGACCGGGGCATGGAGGTGTCGGGCTACCACCACAACGTCCGCGGCGGCTTCCGCATGCTGAAGCCGGGGCTCTATGCGGCGGGGGCGGGCCAGGCGCGTTTCCGGGACTTCCGCTACCGCGCGCTGTAACCATCCGATTGTCCTTGAGGCGGCGGCGGACCCAGGGGATAGCTCCGCGATCGAGGAGGGCCTTCCGCTGTCGCCGTTCGAACTGGCCACCATCTTCCTGACCGCGGTCGCCGCCGGCGCCTGGGTCAACGCCCGCACGGCGCGGCTGCCGCACGGGGTCGCCATGCTGCTGGTGGGCCTCGCCGGCGCCCTGGCGATCCTGGCGCTGCGGGCGTTGCGGCCGGAGCTGGGCGCGCGGCTGCAGGCCATGGTGGCGGGCGCCAATTTCGCCCAGACGGTGCTGGGCTATCTGCTGGGCTTCCTGCTCTTCGCCGGGGCGATGCAGGTGGACCTGGCTGAGCTGCGCAAGCGGCGGCTGGCGGTCTGGAGCCTCGCGACGCTGGGGGTCGCCGCCTCTACGGGCGTGGTCGGCGTCGGTCTGTGGCTGGCGGCGCGCGCGCTGGGCCTGGACCTGCCGCTGACCTGGGCCCTGGTGTTCGGCGCGCTCATCAGCCCCACCGACCCGATCGCCGTCCTGGCCACCGTGAAGGGCGGGGCGCTGTCCAAGCGCCTGCAGGTGATCCTGCAGGGCGAGGCGCTGTTCAACGACGGCGTGGGGATCGTGGTGTTCACGGCGCTGCTGGCCCTGGCCGGCGGCGCCGCGCCCAGCCCGCTCGAGGCCCTGGGCCAGGTCGTGGTGCAGGCGGCGGGCGGGCTGGCGCTAGGCGTCGGGGCGGGCTGGATCGTGGTGCGCGCCATGCGCAGCGTCGACGACTTCGTGGCCGAGGTGGCGCTCTCGGTGGCCCTGGCCATGGCGGTCTACGCCGGCGCCCAGGCGTTGCACCTCAGCGGCGCGATCGCCGCGGTGGGCGCGGGCCTCCTAGTCGGCGAGGGCTGCCGCAGCGGCGGGTCGATGAGCGCCACGACGGAGGTCTATCTGCGCAGCTTCTGGACCCTGGTGGACGAGCTGCTGAACGCGCTGCTCTTCCTGCTGATGGGCCTGCAGCTGGTCTTCGTGTCGCTGCGGGCGGGCGCCCTCGGCCTGTGTGCGGCGGCCATCGTACTGGTGCTGGGGGCGCGTTTCGCCGTGGTCCTGCCGTGGGGCGCCTGGCTGCGGCTGCGGCACGAGGAGCGGGGCGCGAGCCTGATCCTGGCGTGGGGCGGGCTGCACGGGGCGCTGTCGCTGGCCCTGGCGCTCAGCCTGCCGGAAAGTCCGCAGCGCCCGCTGATCCTGGCGGCGACCTATGCGGTGGCGGCGTTCTCGGTGGCGGTCCAGGGGCTGACGTTCGAGCCGCTGACACGGCGCGTCCGCGGACCCGCCTGAGCTAAGGCTCCGGCGGCGGGGCTGTGCTGCCGCGAACCACGAGCGTGTGGGGCAGGGTCACGTGCCGCGGCGCGCCCGCCTCGCCGCGCAGGATCTCCAGCAGGAGGCCCACGACCTCGTGGCCGATCCGCTCCATGGGCTGGCTGACGGTGGTCAGGGCCGGGTCCAGGAAGGCGGCGAAGCGGATCCCGTCGAAGCCCACCAGCGACACGTCCTGCGGGCAGCGCAGGCCGCGCCGGCGCAGGGCCGAGAGTGCGCCCATGGCCATCTCGTCGCTGAAGCAGAAGATCGCGGTGGGCGCCGGCGCGCGGTCCAGCAGGGCGGTGGCCTGTTCCACGCCCGCCTCGATGGAGAAGTCGCCGGTCACGACGCGCAGGTCCCCGGCCCGGCCATGCCGCGCGGCCGCCGCCTCGGCCCCGGCCAGGCGATCGCGGCTGAGCGGGCTGCCCAGCGGCCCGGTGATCACGCCCACGCGCCGGTGGCCCAGGGCATAGAGGTGGTCCATCGCCTCGGCCGCGGCCTGGGCGTTGTCGATGTGGGCGCTGGAGACCCGCAGCTCGGGACTGTATTCGCAGCCGTTGACGATCGGCGCCCGCGCGCCCTGCGCCGCCACCATGTCCGCTGCCGCCTCCGGCAGCCGGTGGCCCAGGAAGATCAAGCCGTCGGCCTCCTTGCGCCGGAGCATGCTGGCGTACTGTTCCTCGCGCGCCGGCTCGTGGCGGGTGTCGCCCAGGAGCACGGAATAGCCAGCGGCCTTGGCGGCCTCCTCGACGCCCCGGATCACCTGCGAGAAGAACGGGTTGGAGATGTCGGGCACGGTCACCAGGATCTTCTCGGTCCGGAGCGTGCGCAGCATCTTGGCCGCCATATTGGGCGCGTAGCCCAGGTCCTCCACGGCGGCCAGCACCCGCGCCCGCGTCGCCTCGGTGACCCGCTCGGGCGCGCTCAGCACGCGCGAGACCGTCGCGGTGGAAACCCCCGCGCTGCGCGCCACGTCCTGAATCGTCGCCATTGCGGCGACACTGGCGAGCGGGGTGCGGCAATTCAAGGCGCGATGACCCGGCGATGGACGATTGCCACCCGCGGCGGCGCTTGTTATCGATGCAATCGATTACATCGTGAGTGCGGAGCCACTTGAACGAGCTCCCGAAACGGGGGGAGGATCGGGGATGACCCGACGTACGCGGCTGTTCCTGATGATGGTGCTCCAGCTGGCGGTCTGGGGCGCCTGGGCGCCGAAGCTGTTCCCCTACATGGGGATGCTGGGGTTCGCGCCGTGGCAGCAGTCGCTGGTCGGCAGCTCGTGGGGAGTCGCGGCCCTGCTCGGCATCTTCTTCTCCAACCAGTTCGCCGACCGCAACTTCTCCGCCGAGCGGTTCATGGCCGCCAGTCACGCCCTGGGCGGGGTGGCGCTGCTGGGCGTGGCGGCCTCCACCAGCTTCGTTCCGTTCTTCGCCTGCTACCTGGCCTACAGCCTGCTCTACGTGCCGACCCTGTCGGTCTCCAACTCCATCGCCTTCGCCAACCTGGCCGATCCGGCGCGGGACTTCGGCGCCGTGCGCATGGGAGGCACCGTCGGCTGGGTGCTGGTCAGTTGGCCGTTCGTGTTCCTGCTGGGCGCCCATGCGACACCGGAGGAGGTGCGCTGGATCTTCGTGGTGGCCGCCATCGTCTCCTTCGTCCTCGCCGGCTACAGCCTGACCCTGCCGCACACCCCGCCCAAGCGCGACGTGGCGGGGGCCGACCCGCTGGCCTGGCGCGAGGCCATCGGCCTCTTGAAGCTCCCCTTCGTGGCGGTGCTGTTCCTGGTCACCTTCATCGATAGCGTGATCCACAACGGCTATTTTGTGATGGCCGACGCCTTTCTGACCGAGCGGGTGGGCATCGCCGGCAACCTCTCCATGGTGGTGCTGAGCCTGGGCCAGCTGGCCGAGATCGTGACCATGCTGGTGCTGGGCGCAGTGCTGGTGCGCCTGGGCTGGAAGGCCACCATGATCGTCGGCATCCTGGGTCACGCGGCGCGGTTTTCGGTGTTCGCCTTCTTCGCCGACAGCGTGCCGGTGATCGTCGCCGTCCAGCTGCTGCACGGCGTCTGCTACGCCTTCTTCTTCGCCACCGTGTACATCTTCGTGGACGCCGCCTTCCCCAAGGACGTCCGCTCCAGCGCCCAGGGCCTGTTCAACTTCCTGATCCTGGGCGTCGGCAATGTGGCGGCCAGCTTCCTCTTCCCCGCCCTGATCGGCCGGCTGACGCACGCCACCGGCCCGGCGTCCAAGGCGGTCGACTACCAGACCCTGTTCCTGGTCCCGACCGGCATGGCCCTGGTGGCCGTGCTGCTCCTGGCGTTCTTCTTCCGGCCGCCGCAGCGCGGGCCCGAGAGCGCGCCGGCCACATGACCCCGCACATATCCTCGAAGGGAGGCTCGCCTTGCCCACAATCCCGGCCCGGCTCGACCGCCGCAGCTTCCTCGCCGCGGCGGCGGCCTTGACCGCGACGGCGGCGCACGCCGCACAGCCGTTCTTCAAGCGCACCGGCCTGCCCCTGGGCATCCAGCTCTACACCCTGGGTCCGGACGCGGCGAAGGACCTGGACGGCACCCTGAAGGGCCTGGCCGACATCGGCTACAAGACCGTCGAACTGGCCGGCCTGCTGGGCCGCACGCCGGCGCAGATGCGGGCGTCGCTGGATAAGGCGGGCCTCTCCGCCCCCAGCGCCCACATCCAGCCGCGCGGCGGCGAAGGGACCCTGGACAGCGACCTCGGCAAGCTGGCGGAGGGCCTGAACACCATCGGCGCCAAGACGGCGGTGATGCCCATCCTCTACATCCCGGACCGCTTCGGTCCGCCCAAGGCGGGCGAGGGCTTCGGCGCCTACCTGCAGCGCGTGGGGGCGGGCCTCACGGCCGACGACTGGAAGATGAACGCCGACTTCCTGAACGCCAAGGCCAAGGGGCTGCAGGCGGGCGGCATCCGCCTCGGCTACCACAACCACAATTTTGAATTCGCGCCCGTGGGCTCGACGACCGGCCTGGAGATCCTGCTCGCCAACACCGACCCGGCGCTGGTGACCTTCGAGATGGACATCGGCTGGGTGGCCGCCGCCGGCGCCGATCCGCTGGCCCTGCTCAAGCGGCACAAGGGCCGCTTCACCCTGATGCACATCAAGGACATCAAGGCCGACACCAAGCCCAACTTCGCCTTCCAGATGGACCCCGCCGAGATCGGCGCCGGCAAGCTGGATTGGAAGACGTTGCTGCCGGCCGCCTACGGCGAGGGCGTGCGCCACTTCTATGTCGAGCAGGAGCCGCCCTTCACGCGGCCGCGGATCGAGGCGGCGAAGATCAGCCACGACTACCTCGCGAGCGTCGTGGCGTGACGGCGGCGCGGCCCCTGCGGCTGGCCATGGTAGGCGGCGGACCCGGCGCCTTCATCGGGCCGGTGCACCGCATGGCCGCCGAGCTGGACGGCCGCATCCGCCTGGTGGCCGGCGCCTTCAGCCGCGATCCGGCCCGCAGCGCCGCGGCCGGCGAGGCCTGGGGCGTGCGATCCTATCCGGACCTCGCCGCCCTGCTGGCGGCCGAGGCTGGGCGCGCGGATGGTGCGGAGCTGGTCGCCATCGTCACGCCCAACCACCTGCATTTCGAACAGGCCGCGGCGGCCCTGAAGGCCGGGCTGCATGTGATGAGCGACAAGCCGGCGACGCGGGACCTGGCGGAGGCCAGGGCCCTGGCGGACGTGGTGGCCGCCTCAGGGCGGCTCTACGGCCTGACCTATGTCTACACGGGCTATCCGATGGTGCGCGAGGCGCGGGAGATCGTGCGCCGCGGCGACCTGGGGCCCGTCCGCAAGATCGTCGCGGAATATGCGCAAGGCTGGCTCTCGCGGCCCCTGGAGCGCGAGGGCGACAAGCAGGCCGACTGGCGCACCGACCCGGCCCGCGCCGGCGTCGGCGGCTGCATCGGCGACATCGGGGTGCATGCCTTCAACCTGGCGGAGTTCGTGGGCGGGGCGCCGGTGACCCGCCTCTGCGCCGACCTCGCCGCCGTCGTGCCGGGCCGCGCGCTGGACGACGACTGCAACGTGCTGCTGCGGTTCGAAGGCGGGGCGCGCGGGGTGCTGATCGCCTCGCAGATCTGCGCCGGCGCGCGCAACGGGCTGAAGCTGCAGGTCTATGGCGAGCGCGGCGGGCTCATCTGGTCGCACGAGCGGCCGAACGAACTGGTGGTCGACTGGCTGGAGGGCCCGACCCAGGTGCTGCACGCCGGTTCGGGACATATGGGACCCGTGGCCCGCGCCGCGACGCGCTTGCCGGCCGGCCATCCGGAAGGCTTCGTCGAGGCTTTCGCCAACCTCTATCGCGACTTCGCCGACGCCATCCTGGGCGGGAGCGGCGATGCGGGCCTGGTTCCCGGCATCAAGGCGGGGGTCCGCGGCATGGCGTTCGTGGAGACCGCGGTCGCCGCCAGCCGCGACGGCGCCGGCTGGGTCGACCTGGAAGGGCAGGGGGCATGAAGACGCTGAAGGGGCCGGGGATATTCCTGGCGCAGTTCGTGGGGTCCGAGCCGCCGTTCGACCGGCTGGAGACCCTGGCCGACTGGGCCGCGGGCCTCGGCTATGCGGGCCTGCAACTGCCGACCGGCGAGGGCGGGCTGTTCGATGTGGCCAAGGGCGCGGAGAGCCAGGCCTACTGCGACGACGTCAAGGGCATGCTGGCCGCCAAGGGCCTGGCCATCACCGAGCTTTCCACCCACCTGCAGGGCCAGCTGGTGGCGGTGCACCCGGCCTATGACGCCCTCTTCGACGGCTTTGCCCCGGCTGCGGTCCGCGGCAAGCCGCAGGCGCGCCAGGCCTGGGCGGTGGGCCAGGTGAAGCAGGCGGCCAAGGCCAGCCAGCGCTTGGGGCTCTCGGCCCACGCCACCTTCTCCGGCGCCCTGGCCTGGCCCTACCTCTATCCCTGGCCGCAGCGGCCGGCCGGGCTGGTCGAGGAGGCCTTCGCCGAGCTGGCGCGGCGCTGGCGGCCGATCCTGGACGCCTTCGAGGACGCCGGCGTCGACGCCTGTTTCGAGATCCACCCGGGCGAGGATCTGCACGACGGCGCCACCTTCGAGCGGTTCCTGGAGGCGGTCGGCGGCCACCCGCGGGCCAACATCCTCTACGACCCCAGCCACTTCGTGCTGCAGCAGCTGGACTATCTGGACTTCATCGACCGCTACCATCCGCGCATCCGCTGCTTCCATGTGAAGGACGCCGAGTTCCGGCCCAACGGGCGCTCGGGCGTCTATGGCGGCTACCAGGGCTGGGTGGACCGGCCGGGCCGCTTCCGCTCCCTCGGCGACGGCCAGATCGACTTCGGCGCCATCTTCTCCAAGCTGGCCCAGTACGACTATCCGGGCTGGGCGGTGCTGGAATGGGAGTGCGCGCTGAAGCATCCTGAGGACGGCGCCCGGGAAGGCGCCCCGTTCATCCGCGACCACATCATCCGCGTCACCGAACGCGCCTTCGACGACTTCGCCGCCTCGGGCGTCGACGCCGCCGCCAACCGCAAGCTGCTGGGGCTCTAAGAGCATGGCGAATCTGAACACCAAGGCCCGGGCCGAGCACACCTTCGACGCCATCGTCGTGGGCTCGGGCATGTCCGGCGGCTGGGCGGCCAAGGAGCTGACCGAGCGGGGCCTGCGCACCCTGGTGCTGGAGCGCGGCCCGATGGTGCGCCACATCGTCGACTACCCCACCGCCCAGACCGCGCCGTGGGAGACCAAATATCCCCGCGCCCGGCTGCCCGACGCCACCATGAAGGCGCACTACCCCGTGCAGCAGCGCACCGGCTACGCCCTGACCGAGTATACCCAGCACTTCTTCGTCAAGGACGACGAGGAGCCCTATACCGAGACCCAGCGGTTCGACTGGATCCGCGGCTACCACGTCGGCGGCCGCTCGCTCCTGTGGGCGCGGCAGAGCTACCGCCATTCGGACCTGGATTTCGAGGCCAACGCCAAGCAGGGCGTCGGCGTCGACTGGCCGATCCGCTACGCCGACCTCGCACCCTGGTACGACCATGTGGAGCGCTTCATCGGGGTCAGCGGCCAGGCCGAGGGCCTGCCGCAGCTGCCCGACGGCCAGTTCCAGCCGCCGATGGAGATGAACTGCGTGGAGCGGGCCTTCAAGGCCAAGGCCGAGGCGCGGTTCCCCGAGCGGCGCGTCACCATCGGCCGGGCCGCGCACCTGACCAAACCCACCGACGAGCAGATCGCCCTGGGCCGCGGCCAGTGCCAGTCGCGCAACATGTGCAGCCGCGGCTGCCCCTTCGGCGCCTACTTCAGCTCCAATTCGGCGAGCCTGCCGGCGGCGGAGCGGACGGGCCGGCTGACCATCCGGCCGAACTCCATCGCCACCACGCTGATCTACGATGCGAAGAAGGACCGCGCCGATGGGGTGCGGGTGCTCGACGTCGCCACCGGCCAGGAGATCGAGTTCTACGCCCCGATCGTGTTCCTGAACGCCTCGGCCCTGAACACCGCCTGGATCCTGCTGAACTCCACCAGCGACCGCTTCCCCAACGGCTTCGGCAACGGCAGCGACCAGGTCGGCCGCAACATCATGGACCACCACCTCGGCGTCGGCGCCGGGGCGATGGTGGAGGGTTATGAGGATGAGTACTACGTGGGCCGCCGGCCGAACGGCATCTACATCCCGCGCTTCCGAAACCTCGGCGACAAGGCCACCGAGCGGAAGGACTACATCCGCGGCTTCGGCTACCAGGGCGGCGCCGGGCGCCTGGGCTGGGACCGCGACGCGGGCGGCTTCGGCGCGGAGCGCAAGGCGGCGCTGAGCCAGCCGGGCCCCTGGGGCCTCCGCCTGGGCGGCTTCGGCGAGATCCTGCCCTATGCCGACAACCGGGCCACCCTGAACCATGCGGTGAAGGACAAGCACGGCCTGCCGACCCTGACCCTGGATGTCTCGATCCGCGACAACGAGAAGGCCATGCGCAAGGACATGGCTGCGGCCGCGGCGGAGATGCTGGAGGCGGCCGGCTACAAGGGCGTGAAGGCCGTGGACGACGGCGATTATGGGCCGGGGCTCGGCATCCACGAGATGGGCACGGCGCGCATGGGCCGCGATCCCAAGAGCTCGGTGCTCAACGCCCACAACCAGATGTGGGAGTGCAAGAACGTCTTCATCACCGACGGCGCGGCGATGGCCTCGGCCTCCTGCGTGAACCCGTCCCTGACCTACATGGCCCTGACCGCGCGGGCGGCGGCCTATGCGGTCGAGGCCGGCAAGAAGGGGGAGCTCTAGATGGACGCGCGTCCGATGCTGAACCGCCGCGGGGCGATCCTCAGCCTGACCGCCGGGACCCTCGCCGCGGGCTGGGCCGTGCCGGTGGTGGCCGCGGTGGCGGGCCCGACCCTGGCCTGGGCGCCGACGGCCCTCAGCGCCGCGCAGGCCCTGGCGCTCACCGCCGCCGCGGGGCGGATCGTACCCACGACCGAGACCCCGGGCGCCGTCGAAGCCGGCGTGCCGCAGTTCGTGGACCGCACGCTCGCCACCTGGAGCACGCCCCTGGACGTGGAGAAGATGAAGGCCGGCCTGACCCGGCTCGACTCCGACGCCCGCGTCGCCCACGGCAAGGTCTTCGCCGCCCTGGACCCGGCGCAGCAGGACGCCCTGCTCACCGCCTATGACGCCGAGGCCAAGACCCAGGGCTGGGCGCACTTCTTCTCCGTCCTGCGCGAGCTGGTCACCTGGGGCTATTTCACCTCGGAGGCGGGGGCCACCAAGGCGCTGAACTACAATCCCGTCCCCGGCCCCTATCGCGGCTGCGTGCCGCTGAAGGAGATCGGCCGCGGATGGGCGCTGCTGTGATGCGCGTCCTGGCGCTCGCCGCCGCAGCCCTGGCCCTGGCGGCGCCGGCCGCCCACGCGGAGGGCAAGTGGCGCTCGATCTTCAACGGCCACAATCTGGACGGCTGGGTCCCCAAGCTCAATCACCGGCCCGCCGGCGACAACTGGCGGGACACCTTCGTCGTCCACGACGGGGTGCTGAAGGTCTCCTACGCCCAGTACGGCCACTTCAACGACGAGTACGGGCACCTGATCTACAACAGGCCGCTCAAGGCCTATCGCCTGCGGCTGGAGTACCGGTTCGTCGACCAGCCGACGCCGGGCGCCCAGGCCTGGGCGGAGCGCAACTCCGGCGTCATGCTGCACGGCCAGGCGCCGGACGCCATGGGGATCGACCAGCCCTATCCGGTCTCGGTGGAGGCCCAGATCCTCGGCGGCAAGCCGGGCGAGACCCGGCCCACCGGCAATGTCTGCACGCCCGGCACGACCGTCTCGATCGGCGGCGTCCCGATGAAGGAGCACTGCCGCAACTCCACCTCCAAGACCTACCAGGACGGCGAGTGGGTGAAGTTCGAGGTCGAGGTCCACGGGAGCAAGTCGGTGCGCCAGTACGTGAACGGCGAGCTGGTCATGGAGTACACCGACCTGCACCTGGCGCCCGCGGAGTATCCGGTGTTCAAGATGGACACCACCACCCCGGCCGGCCAGGCGTTGTTGGCCCGCGGCGCCGCGCCGCTGGACGAGGGCTACATCTCCCTCCAGGGCGAAAGCACGCCCATCGAATTCCGCAAGATCGAACTGATGGAGCTGCCGGAGTAGGGGCGCGTCAGCATCCCAGTCTGGCGCGCACTTCGGCGATGCGGGTGCGCGAAACCGGCGTCCACAGGCTCTCGCCGACCCGCAGGCGATAGCGCCCACCGCCCTCGCTCCGCAACTCCTCCACGTAGGCCAGATTGACGATGTGGGACCGATGAACGCGTACGAAGCTTGGGGGAAGATTCTCCGCCAGGGCGCCCAGGGATCGCAGCTCCAGTAGGCGCCGGCCATTGGCCAGGTCGATCTCCACATAGTCGCCCGCGGCATGGATCGCGCGGATCATGGCGAGGTCCAGGAACCGACGAGAGCCGGCGGCTCCGACGACCATCGGGCCGGGACAGACTGGCGTCTCGGGGCTTACGGGATGGTCCCCGCGGGTCAGCGGCCGTGGTCGCCAGAGCAGCTGCACGATGAGGGGTATGGCGGCGGCATAGAGACCCTGGTCCATGTAGTCCGGTGACGGCAGGCGCGACGCCCCGGCCATCAGCAACAGAGCTGCCGCCAGTTGGCCAAGACCGCTGTCCCTCCGGACGACCGCGGCCGCGGCGGCGACCAAGCCTCCAGTCAGGGCGCCGACCACAATGAGCTGGGGCGCCTGCAAAGGCGCGGCGAAGGCGAGAGCGATGAGGAGCGCTGTGGCTCGCGAGTCCCACGGCGCGGGCCCTCGCCAGCGGCTGCGCTCCATCGCGAGGCGCACACAGCCGACGGCAATCGGAACGGCCGCTAGCTTCAATCCCCACATCCGCAGGGCGTGCCACGGATAGGCATAGTCGACGATCGAGCGCGAGAGCTCGGTGAGGGCGCAGATCAGAAGGCCCGCGACGACCGCGGTCGCCGGCCAGCTCACGCTTCCTCTGGCGGTCACTGAGATCACGGCAAGCAACAGCAAGCCCGACATCAGAAACGGTGCGGCGTAATAGCCGATCGGTCGGCGTGCATCCGCTGAAAAGGGCGCCACGCGCAGGCCGAAGATCGCCCCCTCGCCATGGATTATGCTGTGAGGGGCGGCAAACCGTTCGGCGGAAAGCTGCAGCGTCAGCAAGTTGCGAGGCTGCGGCCTTGGCTCGGTTGGGAGGGGCAATACCGCGTCGACGGGTCCGGGAACTTCCGTCCGCGCCGACGCCCCAGGCTGTCCCTTGTGTCCGACTGGAATCCCGTTCCATGCGGCGTCGGCCGAGAAGGTTCCGGAAAGATAAAGTCCCAGGGGCGGGCCGGACATGCGGGTGACGGACGGCATGTCAACCTGCGCGCGGAGGATCGAGACCTGACCCTTCGGAAGCTTCAGCGCGTGAAGATCCACCGGCCGCCACCGGCCCTGGGGAGTCAGGATCTCCGCCGATACAATTCGACCGGCTTCCGATCCGGCGGGACCCCGGAACGCCGCGGGAAGGACCAGCACGACCAGGGTCGAAAGCAAGGCCGCCAGCCACAGCATCGCGTCGCGATGGAGGCGGAGATCCCGCAGGTGCAGCCTGTCCGCCACGTCGTGCATTTCAGCGATTGAAACGGTTCGCCGTCCGGGTCTGGTCTAGGCGAAGGTCGCTCGCCAGTGAGTAGGACGTCGAGGTCGATTTCGGGATGCGCGTGCTGGTCTTCATCTTCATGGCGATGGCCCTATCGGCGCCCGGCATGGCCGCAGCCGGGACGCCGCTGGAGCGTAAGGTCGATGCGTACCTCGCGCCATGGCTGGCCGAGCGGAAATTCTCTGGCGAGGTGCTGATCGCTCGTGGCGATCGCGTGCTACTTGAAAAGGCCTATGGGCTGGGGTCGGTCGAGCTTCGCGTCCCCAACACGCCGCAGAGCAAGTTCCAGATCGCCTCGGTGTCCAAGCCTCTGACCGCCGCGGTCATTCTGAAGCTGGTCGAGCGCGGTCAGGTCGATATCGGCGCACCGGTCTCCGCCTATGTTCCTGAATACCCTGCGGGCCGGGACATCACGATCGAGCAGCTTCTCACCCACACCTCGGGCGTGCCCGACATCAACGGGCTACCGGTGTACGAGGACCTGAGCCTGAGACGACGGACACCGGCCGACGTGGTGGCCGCATTCAAGGACGCGCCGCTGCAGTTCCGTCCTGGGTCCGCCTACGCCTACTCCAACTCGAACTACGCGCTGCTGGCGCTGGTCATCGAGCGCGTGACGGGACAGCCCTATGGCGAGGTGATGCAGCGGGAGCTCTTCGCTCCGCTGGGCATGGTGGACACGGGACACCGCGGCGAGGCCAGCGCGATCATTCCGAACATGGCGCAGGGCTATGTGCGAAGCTCTGCCGGCGCGCTTGCCCGTGCCCCTTGGTTTGACTGGTCGGTGAAGACAGGCAACGGGTCGCTCTATTCCACCGGTCGCGACCTGCATCGGTTCATCCGCGGCTATTTCGGCGGGCGCGTCATCGGGGCCCGGTTGCTGGCCCTCGCCACGACCCCACGGCCGGTCCCGCCGCGTGCCGCGGGCTTCGACTGGCTCTCGCGCGACATCGGCTATGGCTGGATGCTCGATCGCAATCTCGGCCGGCGGCGGGTGTTCCACATCGGCCGCAGTCCAGGCTATTCGGCCGCGCTGGCCTACTATCCCGACGACGAACTGACCGTCGTGGTGCTGTCCAACATCTATGTCGACGTCACCTTGCCGGCGTCGGAAGCGCTCGCGGCGATGGTGCTGGCGCCGAAGGCGCCCCCAGCGCCTACTTCAGCACCCGGATCTTCAGGCTCCTGAACCAGACCGCGTCGCCGTGGTTTTGCAGGGCGATGTGGCCCGTCGGGCTGCTGGCGTATTGCGGCCACTGCTTGAACTTGCTGGCCGCGACCTTGGCCTTGAAGTCGGCCGAGCCCAGGTCGTACTCGGCCACCTTCATGCCGTTCAGCCAGTGCTGGACGTGGCCGTGGTCGACGACGAGCTTGCCCTGGTTCCACTCGCCCACCGGCTTGGTCATGTCCATCGATGGCGGATAGAGCGCGAAGAGCGCGCCGGCCTGCTCCGGCGGCGGCTCGCCGCGGCTGTTGTCGAGGATCTGGTACTCGGGCCCGCTCTCGTAGGTCTCGTCGCCCTGTTCGATGACGTGGAACATGACGCCGGAATTGCCCTTGGGGCTGATCTTCCACTGGAAGCTCAGCTCGAAGCTGGCGAACTCGGCCTTGGTGATCAGGTCCTTGGAGGTCTTGGGGTCGGGGCTGAGGACGCCGTCCTTGACCGTCCAGCCCTTGTCGGGCGCGGCGGCCTTGAAGCCGCGCCAGCCGGCGGTGGACTTGCCGTCGAACAGCAGCCTCCAGCCGGCGGACGTCTCGGCCGGGGTCAGGGTGTTGGGCGCCTCGGCGGCGATCGCCGAAGACGCGGCCAGGCAGAGGCCGAGGGCCAGGACGAGCGCTTTCATGGGCGGGATCCTCAGAGTCCGAGTTGCTTCAGGCGCGCGCCCAGTTCCGCCATCACCTGCGGCGAGGGGCCGGGGTCGGCGGTGCGCGGCACGTTGCCGATGTAGCCGATGTCCTTGAACCCGGCCTCGGTGGTGTAATAGGCGCCGATGGTCAGGGCCCGGAACCGCTTGAAGAAGTCCAGGGTCCGCGCATCGGCCGAGGTGGGCAGGGCCGCCAGCGCCGCCTTGCGCCGCCCGGCGTCGCCGCCCAGCAGGTCGCCCTTCAGGGCCTTCAGCCCGTCGCGGATCACCGGCCGGTCCTTGACCTGGTCGGGGTAGGGCGCGCTGACCCACTCG
Source organism: Caulobacterales bacterium (assembly GCA_019510435.1). GTDB lineage: Bacteria > Pseudomonadota > Alphaproteobacteria > Caulobacterales > Caulobacteraceae > Phenylobacterium. The sequence goes on from JAEKKJ010000008.1 coordinate 108,620, forward strand.
TCGATGAAGTCGGGAATGCCGAGGGCGCTGGCCGCCGGCGCTGTCGCGGTGGCGGGCAGGATGTAGTCGGCCAGGATCGCGGCGGTCTGCAGCTCGTCCTTGGACAGGATCCGCGGCCAGGGCGCCTTCAGCGGCTGCGCGAGGTTGGGGTCGGTGCCATAGCCCTTGGCCTCGGCGTGGCCGGCGGTCTTGGGCCCATAGACCACGACCCCGGCGCCGACGGCGGTCGCCGCGCCCACCACGCCGATCCAGGTCAGGGCCGTGCGGCGGTCGATCTTCGAGACATAGGGTTTGGGGGTGTCGTCGCTCATCAGAGGGCCCCCTGCTTGGCCAGGGTCGCCAGGTGGTCGCTGGAGCGCCAGGCCAGGGCGAGGATGGAGAGGGTCGGGTTCTTGTCCGGACTGGAGACCAGCACTGCGCCGTCGGTGACGAAGAGGTTCGGGACCGCCCAGGTCTGGCCGTACTGGTTCACCACGGAGTCCGCCTCCGAGGCGCCCATGCGCACGGTGCCCACCTCGTGGATCATCTCCCCGCCCTTGGAGATGGCCTTGCGCCCGTCGGTCTCCACCTTGCCCATGGGCTTGCCGCCGAGGCGCTCGATCACCTCGGTGAAGGTCTTGACCATGTGGGCGGCCTGGCCGGTCTCGTAGTCGCCCCACTTCCAGTGGAAGCGCAGCACCGGGATGCCCCACTTGTCCTTCACGGTCGGATCCAGCTCGCAGTAGCAGTCGTCGTTGGGGATCATCTCGCCGCGGCCGTCGAAGCCGATGACGCTGCCGAACCGCTGGCGCAGCTTGCCGCGCAGGTCGTCGCCGACGCTGAGCTCGTCGTCCGGCAAGAGGCCGGCCATCCCCATGGACGGCATCCGCCGCCCGCCATTGATCTCGATGTGGTAGCCGCGGGGGAAGCCCAGCTCCTTGTGCTTGTCGTAGCCCCACCACGGCACATAGGTGTGCTGGGTGCCCTGGCCGTCGTCGTTGGTGGGCGGCAGGCCCTCCAGCGCCGGGAACTGGCCGTTCACCGTCAGACCGACGCTGTCCATCAGGTAGCGGCCGACCATGCCGTGGGTGTTGCAGAGGCCGTTGGGGAAGCTGGCGCTCTTGGAGTTCAGCAGGATCCGCGCCGTCTCGCCCGAACCCGCCGCCAGCACCACGGCGCGCGCCGTGACGGAATGGTGCTCGCCGGTGACGCGGTCGACGTAGGAGACGCCCTTGGCCTTGCCGGCCTTGTCCAGGTCGACCTGGTAGACCAGGGCGTTGGGGACGATGGTCAGGTTGCCCGTGGCCTTGGCCGGCGGGATCAGCACGGTGGTCGACTGGAAGTTCGCGCCGATCTGGCAGCCGCGGCCGCAGGGCGTGGCGAAGAGGCAGGTGTTGCGGCCCTCCATCTTGCCCGAGACCACGGCGGCGTGCATCGGCACGACCGGTATGCCCATGGCCTTGAAGGCCCGCTCGTAGAACACCTCGAAGGCGCGCGGGGGCGCGGTCTCCATCAGGCAGCCGGGCGGGGAGTCGGGGGTGTTGGTCAGGCCGCGGGCCGGCGCGGCGCCGCTGACCCCGATCAGCTTCTCGGTCTTGTCGTACCAGGGCGCGAGGTCGTCGTAGGTGATGGGCCAGTCGTAGCCCAGGCCGTCGCGGCTGCGCGGCTTGAAGTCCAGCGGGCCGAAGCGCAGGGCGATGCGGCCCCAGTGGTTGGTGCGCCCGCCCAGCATGCGCGGCCGCCACCAGGTGAAGGGCTCGGAGCCCTCGGCCACCGTGTAGGGCTCGTTCGGCACCTGCCAGCCGCCGTCGACGGTGGCGTCGTAGAAGCCGAAGGGCTTGTCCGGCGTCGAGCTGGCGCGCAGCGGCGCCTGAGCCGGGATGTTGAACATCGGCGTCTCGGTGGCGGGGTCGTAGTTGCGCCCGGCCTCCAGCATCAGCACCTTCAGGCCCGACTTGGTCAGGTGGTAGGCGCTCATCCCGCCGCCGGCCCCGGAGCCGACCACGATCACGTCATAGGGCTCTGGCACGCCGGCGTTCCCCCGTTTGTTATCGATTACATTGCCGATTCCAACCATCCACGCGCGCGCCGTTTTTGACAAGCCTGACAAGAGCACCGCCCGTCCAGGTGGTGGTCAGGCGTCGGGCGTCGCCAGTTGCAGGGCCGCCGCGACGCCCGCCGCGTCCGGGCCGATGACCAGGTGCAGGCTGTCCGGGGTGGGCCGCGCCAACGCCCGGACGCCGAGCGCGCGGAGGGCGGGCTCGTCGACCGGCTGCGGGCCGAGGGTCAGCCACAGCCGCGAGCCGCAGAGGCCGCCGCTCCGCAGGTTCGTCGGCCCGCCGAGCGCCGCCAACCAGGGCCCGACCGGCGGGATGTCGGGCGCAGCGGGGGCCGCGGCCTCTGTGGCGACCCGCAGGGTGGACGCCGGCGCGCGGGCCGCCTCGCGGATCTCGCTGGCCACGGCGTCGGCGATGGGGCCCAGAACGATCTGCAGGGTGGTCGGGGACGGCCGCACCAGCCCCTTGGCGCCCAGCGCCCGCAGCCGCGGCTCGTCCACCGCGGCGGTGTCGGCCAGCACCAGGCGCAGACGCGTTGTGCAGGCGTCCACGGCCACGAGGTTGGCCGCCCCGCCCAGCGCGCGGGCGAAGGCCGCGCCGCGCTCGCCCGCCACCGGCAGTGGTTCGGCGGCGGTGTCGCCCGTCGCCGCTTCCCGCCCAGGCGTCTTCAGGTCGAACCGCCGGATCGCCCAGCGGAAGGCGCCGTAGTAGATCCCGGCGTAGGCCAGGCCCACGGGGATCAGCAGCAGCGGCCGCGTGGCCTTGCCGAAGTTCAGCACATAGTCGAACAGGCCGGCCGAAAAGCCGAACCCCAGCTTCACGTCCAGCACCCGCATCACCACGAAGGCCGCCCCGGTCAGCACCGCGTGCAGCGCGAACAGCAGCGGCGCCAGGAAGATGAAGCTGAACTCGATGGGCTCGGTCACCCCGGTGAGGAACGAGGTCAGCGCCATGGAGAGCAGCATGCCGCCCACCGCCTTGCGCCGCGCGGGCCGGGCGGTGTGGTACATGGCCAGGCACGCCGCCGGCAGGCCGAACATCATCACCGGGAAGAAGCCCGCCATGAACGCGCCGGCCTGCGGATCGCCGGCGAAGAACCGCTTCAGGTCGCCCGTCGCGCCGTGGAAGTCGCCGATGATGAACCAAGCCACGTTGTTCAGGATGTGGTGCAGGCCGGTGACGATCAGGATGCGGTTGAAGAGGCCGTAGGCGAAGAGGCCCACGTCGCCCGAGGCGACGATGCCGTGGCTCAGGGCGTCCATCGCCCCGCTGATCGCGCCATAGGCGCCGCCGACGAGCAGGGCGAGGGCGAAACCGGCCAGGCCGGCGACGATGGGCACCAGCCGTCGTCCGGCGAAGAAGGCCAGGTAGTCCGGCAGCTTCACCCCCGAGAAGCGGTTGTAGAAGTCCCCGCCGATCAGGCCGCTGACGATGCCGATCGGCACGCCCAGCTTGCCGATGGCCTTGGTCTTGTACGCCGCCTTGGCCAGGCTGACGGCGTCGCCGGCCATGCCCTTCAGCGCATCCGGCGGCACGTTCATCAGCACCTGCGCGGCCTGGGTCGCGATCAGGAAGCTGACGACCCCGGCGAGGCCCGCGGCCCCGTTGTTATCCCGCGCCAGGCCGACGGCCACCCCGGCCGCGAACAGCAGTCCGAGGTTGGAGAAGATGGCGTCGCCCGCCGCAGCGAGCACGGGAATGTTCAGCAGGTCCGGCTGGCCGAGGCGCAGCAGCAAGCCGGCGGCCGGCAGCACCGCGATCGGCAGCATCAGGGCGCGGCCGAGGGACTGGAGGGCCTCGAGGGGCGAGCGCATGGTCAGCCTCCGACCTGGGCGGCGGCCAGCGCGCGCACCGCGGCGGCGGACGGCTGGTCCAGGGCGCGGGCGGCGAGGGCGCGGCAGGCGCCGGGATCGAGGGTGCGGATCAGCGCCTTCGCCTCGGCGATCGCCGCCGGCGGCATGGAGAGCTTGCCCACACCCAGGCCGATCAGGATCGGGATCGCCACGGGATCGCCCGCCAGGGCGCCACAGACGCTGACCTCGCGGCCCTGCGCGCGCCCGCCGTCGCAGGTGTGGGCGATCAGGCGCAGCACCGCCGGCTCCAGCGCGTCGATCTCGCCAGCCAGATCCGGATGGCCGCGGTCCATGGCCAGGACGTATTGCGACAGGTCGTTGGTGCCGATGGAGAGGAAGTCGGCCTCGGCGGAGAGCAGGTCGGCGGTCATCGCCGCGGCCGGCGTCTCGATCATCACGCCGAGTGGCGCGGGGGGCAGGCCGAGGTCGCGGGTCGCGGCCTCCAGCGCGGCCCGCACGGCGCGCAGCTCGCCGAGGCGCGAGACCATCGGCGCCATGATGCTGACCCGGCCGGCCGGCGTCACCCGCAGCAGCGCCCGCAACTGGGCGGCCAGCAGGTCCGGATGGCGCAGCGCCAGGCGCACGCCGCGCACGCCCAGGGCGGGGTTCTCCTCCGGCGGCTGCGGCAGGTAGGCGGCGGGCTTGTCGCCGCCGATGTCCAGCAGGCGGAACACCAGGGGCCGGTCCGGCATGCCGTCGGCGATGGCCTGGTAGCACTCGGCCTGCTCGTCCTCCGACGGCGCACGTTCGCGGTCGAGAAACAGGAACTCGGTGCGCACCAGGCCCGAGCCCTCAGCGCCCGCTTCCGCGGCGCAGGCCGCCTCCGATGCGGCGCCCAGGTTCGCGAGCACGGGCAGCGGGGTCCCGTCGGCGAGGCGGGAGGTCTCGCGGGCGGCGGCGCGGGCGGCGGCGTGGCGCTGGGCGCGGGCGGCCAGCTTGGCCTGGGCCGCCTCCAGGGCCTGGGCGTCGGGCGCGACCTGCAGGGTCCCGGCCTCGGCGTCGAGGATCACGGTCGTTCCGTCCGTCACCGTCCCCAGCGCCGGGCCCATGGCCACCAGCGCGGGCAGGCCCATGGCTGCGGCGAGGATCGAGACGTGCGAGGTCGGCCCGCCGCCGCTGACGCAGAGGCCGGCGAGGCGGCTCGGCGCGATGGCCGTCAGCTGCGAGGGCAAGATGTCCTCGGCCACCAGGATGGCGCCCGGCGGGACTTCGGTCGCGCCCGCGTCCTCGCCCAGGATCGCCGCCAGCACCCGGCGTTCCAGGTCGCGCAGGTCGGCGACTCGCTCGGCCATGCGGCGGTCGGCCAGCGCCCCGATGGCCTCGGCGAACCCGCCGATGGCGGCGCGCCAGGCGAAGCCGGCGCTGCGGCCCTCGGCGATCCGCCGCCTGGCTTCGGCCGCCAGTTCCGGATCGTCCAGCAGGCCCAGGTGCGCGGCGAGGATGTCACGCCGGACGCGGTCGGTTTCGGCGGCGAGCGCGGCCTCAAGGGCGCCGCGCACCTGGCCCAGGGCCGAGGCCAGGGCCGCCTTTTCATGCGCCGCGCCGCGACCGTCCGTCGGGACCTCGAGGTCGCGATCGCTGAGCCGCACGGCGCGGCCGATGGCGAGGCCGGGCGCCGCCGCGACGCCGCGCAGCAGGCCCGGAACGTCGGTGGCGGCTGGTGCAGTTGGTGTGTGCGTTTCGATCGGCGCGACGGCGGCCGCTTCGCCCATCCCGCCCTCGATCAACTGCGCCAACGCCTCCAGGGCTGCAGCGGCGTCGGGTCCGGCCGCGGAGAGCACGGCCTCGTCGTCCTGCTGCAGGCCCAGGGACATGAGCGCCATAGGACTGCGGGTCGAGGCGCGGCGGCCGGCGCGGGTGAGTGCGGTGTCGGCGGCGAACTCCCGCGCGCACGCCGCCACCCGCGCCGCCGGCCGGGCATGCAGGCCGTGGGGCAGGGGCACGACGATGCGCCGGGTGAGCTCCACGCCCGGCGCCGGCGCGGTCGGCGCCGCCGTCGCCCGGGTCTCGGCGCGCAGGGTGATCAGCGGATCGCCCACCGCCACCGCCTGGCTGGCGACGCAGCCCACGATCCGCCAGCCCGTGGCTTCGGTGATCACCATCGGCGAGACCAGGCTGCGCGCGCGTCGCGCCAGCCGGTCCAGGTCGAAGCGCAGCAGCGGCGCCCCCGCGGCCACCCGCTGGCCCGCCGCGACCAGGGCCTCGAACCCCTCACCCGCCAGGGCCACCGTCTCCAGGCCCACGTGCAGCAGCAGCTCCACGCCGGCCGCCGCGCGCAGGGTCACCGCATGGCGGGCGGCGTGGACGCTCAGCACCTCGGCGTCGCAGGGCGCGTGCAGCATGCCTTCGGTCGGGTCGATGGCCACGCCCTCGCCCAGCATGGCCTGCGCGAACACCGGGTCCGGGACCTCCGCCAGCGGGGTCGCCCAGCCGGCCATGGGCGCCAGGAGCACCAGGTCAGTGGCCACGCGGGGAGGCCTCCAGCCGCACGCGGTCCAGCACCCACAGAGGGTCGAGCGTCTTCTGGGTGAAGGTGAAGCACAGGTCGTGCCGGCCGGGAGTCGCCGCGGCGAGTGGCGCATGCAGCGTCGTCACGCCTTGCGACGCCAACGCCGCCGCCAGCGGCAGGCTGGCCAGCAGCGGCCCCGTACAACCGTCCCGCACCTCCAGCTCGCCGCTGGGCGTGACTGGCGGGCGCAGGCGGATCTTGTCGCGGTCGGCGCCCAGCTGGAAGTTGAACGGCAGCTGCCCGACCGAGGCCTCGATGGCGGTGACGCCGGCCAGGTCCGCGCGGGGCCAGATCCAGCAGGGGTTGGTGATGTCGACGAGGAAGCGCGCGCGCGGCCCGCGCACGGGCGCATCGTCCTCAAGGTTCAGCGCAATCTTGGCCGAGCACAGGTTGAGTTGCTGGCTGGTGCGAACGCGCTCGTCGGCCGGGAAGACCAGACCCGGGATTTCCACCGGCCCGGAGGGCTCGCCCAGCGCCCTGTCGCGGGCGGACTGCAGCTTGGCGCGTGCGACGAAGCCGGACCAGTCCTTGCGCCCAGCCGGCGACCATCCGGTCTCCGCGATCGCCAGGGTCCGCGGGAAGGCCATGGTCCAGAGGCGCTCGTCGGTGCGGATATGCTCGCTCCAGACCTGGCCCTGGACGCCCAGGACGTGGCGCTGCTCAAGGGCGGTGAGGCCCGGCGGCAGTGGATCGTAGGCATAGACGTCCCTCAGCGTCACCACCTTGCCGCGGCCGGGCGGCTGGTCGGGATCGCCCGCCTGGCGGTTGTCGAAATAGTAGACCGGCGCGGCGGCGACGATGGCGTCGTGGTTCAGCTTGGCGGCCACCAGCGCCCCGTCCAGGCCGCGCCAGGACATCACTGTCGCGCCCGGCGAGACCCCGCCCTGCAGGATCTCGTCCCAGCCCACCAGCTTGCGGCCGTGCGCCTTCAGGAACTGTTCGATGCGGCCGATGAACCAGCCTTGCAGGGCGTCCTCGTCGCCGATCCATAGCGCGCGCATCCGCGCCTGGACCGCGGGGTCGGCCTTCCACGACGCCTTGGCCGCCTCGTCGCCGCCGACGTGGATGTAGCGGCTGGGGAACAGGTCCATGACCTCCGTCAGCACGTCCTCCAGGAAGCCGAAGGTCGCATCGTCCACATTGTAGAGCGAGGTGTGGACGCCCCAGTCGGAGGAGGGACCCTGCGGCCGCTCGGGTCCGGCCCCAAACTGCGGATAGGCGGCGATGGCGGCGGTGGCGTGGCCCGGCATCTCGATCTCGGGGACGATGGTCACGTGGCGGGCGGCGGCATAGGCGACGATCTCGCGCACCTGGTCCTGGGTGTAGAAGCCGCCCACGCGCCGCGGCTGGTGCGTGGCCGGATCGAGGTCCGCGGCGGCCGCGGGGCCGGCCGGGACACGCAGGGCGCCGACCTCGGTCAGCCGCGGGTACTTCTTGATCTCCAGCCGCCAGCCCTGGTCGTCCACCAGGTGCCACTGCAGGACGTTGAGCTTGGCGCGAGCCATGCGGTCGATGAAGGCCTCCACGAAGGCCGGGCTCCGGAAGTTGCGCGCGGAGTCCAGCAGCACACCGCGCCAGGCGAAGCGCGGGGCATCCTCGACGTGGACGGCGGGTATGGCGGCCGGGCCCTTGCCCGGCGCGGCGGTCGCGAGCTGCCAGACGCTCACCGCACCGTAGAAGAGGCCGGCGTCGCCGTCGGACTGGATAGTCAGGCCGCTGGGCGAGGCGTCGAGCACATAGGCCTCGCCGCCCGGAGATCCACGGCGCAGTTCGATGGCGGGCGCGTTGGCGGGTGCGGCGCCTTCCACCACCTTGAGCTTCAGCCCGCGGCTGCGCGCCAGCAGGTCCGCGAGGTAGCGGGCGCTGGAGAGGGCCTGAGCGTCGCCGGCGGGAACGACGATGGCGGTGCGGCCGGTGAGTTGGAACTCGCCTGATCGCGGCTGTTCCACCGCCGGGGCCGGCAGCAAACCGGACGCGGAGGCTGGAACCGCGAACAGCAATCCCGCTGCTGCCGCCAACACCCGCAAAAGAATGGACGGAGCGGCAAACCGCTCCGTCGCCCCAATCCAGGAAAGAATGGACGGAGCGGCAAACCGCTCCGTCCAGGGGGATCTCCGAGGGGAGGAGAGGGCCCGTTCGGCGGGGGCGGCGGCGGACAGGTCCATGTGACGATCTTGACCCAACGCCGCCCCGCTCGAAACCAGACTGCTTCGGCTCAGAACTTGAACCGCACGCCTGCGTAGTACTGCCGGCCGTTGTCGTAGATGGCCCGGGGACGGAACGTCTCGCCGGAATACTGCTCGATCTTCTCGTTGGTGATGTTGATGGCGTCGAACGTCAGGGTGACGTTGTCGGTCACGTTGTAGCTCAGCTGGCCGTCCAGCGACTTCAGCGACGACTGGTTCAGCGGCGTGGCGCGGTCGAAGGTGATGAAGAACTTGGAGCGGTAGGTGTAGCCGAGGCGGGCCGACAGCTTGTCGTTCTCGTAGTAGCCGGTGAAGTTCACCGTGTGCTTCGAGTTGCCCGGCAGCGGATCGCCGCTCTGGGTCTTGGCGTGGGAGAAGGTGTAGTTGGTCTGCACCCCGAACCCGTTCCACACCGGCGCCTGGACCGTCAGCTCCACGCCCTCGATGTGGCCGCCGCCGCCGTTCGAGCGCTGGTTGATGTCGAACACGCAGTTGAAGAGGTTGGGCGAGGCGGCGGTCGCGGCGCTGGTGCAGCGCGCCTTGTTCGGCGTGTTGGTCTCCACCGCAAAGCTCTGCTGGATCGGCTTGTCCGTGATGAAGGACTCGATGTCCTTGTAGAACAGCGCCCCGGCGACGATCGTGTCCTTGTTGGGGTACCATTCCAGCGACAGGTCGAACTGGTTGGCGCGGTAGGGATCCAGCTTGGGATTGCCGCTGGTCCCGCTGAGTGCGCCGACGTTGAGATTCACGGTGGGTGCGACGTCGGTGTAGTCCGGCCGCGCCATGGTCCGGGCGGCGGCGAAACGCAGCACCGTGTCGGGGCGCAGGTCGAAGCTGATGTTCACGCTGGGCAGGACGTCGGTGTAGGTGCGCCCCACCGACACCGGCTGGAAGATGCCGAAGGCGTCGGAGACGAAGCCCGGCTGCATCACCGACTGCTGCACGAAGCCGGCCGAGGTCTGCTTGGTCTGCACCACGCGCACGCCGACATTGCCGCGCCAGGCGTCGCCGCCGAACTCGCCCATCAGGTAGCCGGCCCAGGCCTTCTCCTTGACGTTGAAGATGGCGGAGTAGTTCGGCACCCGCTGGACCGTCGAGGCGGGCAGGGCGTTGAAGATGCTCTCCAGCTTCGACTGGTCGACCAGGAAGTAGCTGGTCAGCGTCCCGGACTGGGCGATGTTGTCCAGGAAGTCTGACGGGGTCAGGCCACCGGCGAAGCTGGCGGGCGTGCAGGCCGCGCCGCCGCAGCCGTTCGCCTGCAACGGCAGGAAGAAGCCGCCGAAGGTGGTGGCCTCGAAGTTCACGCCGCGGTCGTGGCTGGTGAACTTGCCGCCGAACTTGATGGCGTGCAGCGGGCCGAACTCGGTGCGGTAGGTGAAGTCGAGGTAGCCGTAGCGCTCCAGGTCCGAGCTGGTGATCTGGTGGAACGAGGCGAAGTCGAAGACCGTGTCGGTGGGCTTGGTCGGGTCCACGTTCAGGAAATGGACCTTGGGCACGCCGCCGCGCAGGTCGTAGTCGAAGGTCGCCGGGGCGCCGAATTCCACGAACGGCTGGGCGTTGGTGTTGCCGTAGGCGTCGGTGTAGCCGATGCGCGCGTGGGCCTCGAGCTCGTCCGTGACCTGGTACTTGGCTTCCAGGTCGATGTTGCGGGTGCGGGTGTCGGCCAGGCGGTCGATGGTGTCGTAGACCACGCCGCGGCCGGTCGCGGTCGAAGCGATGCGGCCGGCCACCGCCGTATTGCCCTGCATGGTGACGTTGGTCAGCGTACCGCCGCCGCCCAGGGCGTTGCTGGGCCAGGCCAGGTAGTTGGCGTTGATGTTGTCGGCGCCGAACTTGGAGATCAGGCCGGTGAGGTCCAGTTCGAGCCGGTCGTTGGGCTTCCATTGCACCGCGGCGTTGACGCCCTTGCGGACCCGCTTCTGCTGGAACAGCGCCGAGCCGATCAGCGACGGCACCAGCTGCGGGGCCGCGGCCGTGCCGTTGTCGAAGTAGCCGAGGGTCTCTACCCCGTCGCGGCGGATCTCGCGCTTGTCGTAGATGCCGGCCACCAGGACGCCCAGGGTCGAGTCGGCGTTCTTCCAGCTGGCCAGCAGCGAGCCGGACGGGTTCCACTTGTCGGCGCGCTCGTTGTAGTTGCCCTGCAGCGAGCCGGAGACCGAGAACGGTTTCAGGTCCAGCGGCCGGCGCGTCTCGACGTCGATCAGGGCGCCGACGCCGCCCTCTTCCAGCGCCGCCGTGGGGCTCTTGTAGACATTCACCTTGCCGATGATCTCGGACGGCAGCATCAGGTAGTTGAAGCTGCGGGTGGCGCCCAACTGATCCTGGATGAACCAGTCGGCGGTGGCCAGGCCGTGGCCGTCCAGAAGGGTGCGGGTGAGGTTGGGGGCGGTGCCGCGCACGCTGACGCGTTCACCCTCGCCGAACTCGCGGTTGATGACGATGCCCGGAACCCGCTGCAGCGCCTCGGCGACGTTCTTGTCCGGGAACTTGCCGACGTCCTCTGCGGTGATCGAGTCGACGACCGCCTCGGCGTTGCGCTTGGTCTCGATCGACGCCTGCTGCGAGGCGCGGATGCCGGTGACCACCAGTTCGCCGATGGTGGTCTCGTCGGCCGCCGCGGCCGGGCGCGCCAGGCCCAGCGCCAGCAGACTGGCGGAGGCGATCATCATGGTCTTGCGACAGGTCATCACTAGGCTTCTCCCCATGTGTCCCAGGTTCCCCCGAGGAGCCCGGAGCGAGCCCAATGTGATACCAATCGGACTTATAATGCCGACGGAACCGGGGTCGCCGAGTGAGACTGTGATGAAGTTGTTAAATTTGACAAGCCCAAAAAGAGACCAATTGCGTTTCCGGCTTCAATTGGTATCTAAGTGGTAAGGGACCTAGCGCGGTCATCCGCGCGCCGGAGGGCGTCTTGAGCAGTTTCGCCGATCGCATTGGCGCCATCGACCAGGCCGACCACGCGCCGTTGTACCGGCAGCTGCAGCGCGTGCTGCGCGAGGCCATCCAGGGGCGGGTCCTGGCGCCGGAGGATGCCCTGCCGGCCGAGCGCGAGCTGGCCGAAGACCTTGGGGTTTCCCGGATCACCGTGCGCAAGGCGCTGGACGGGTTGGTGGCCGAGGGGCTGCTCACCCGCCGCCACGGCGCCGGCACCTTTGTGGCCAGCCGGGTGGAGAAAAGCTTCTCCAAGCTCTCGTCGTTCACCGAGGACATGATCTCGCGCGGGCGGCGGCCGCACTCGGCCTGGCTGAGCCGCGCCGCCGGGCAGGTGACGCCGGAGGAATCGCTGACCCTCAGCCTCAGCCCGGGCGCGGCGGTCTACCGGTTCAACCGCATCCGCTACGCCGACGATTCGCCGATGGCGCTGGAATATTCCACCGTGCCGGCCTTCGCGCTGGAGGCCGCCGAGGCGGTGGAGGCCTCGCTGTACGAGGCCCTGGAGCGCACTGGCCACCGGCCCACGCGGGCGCTGCAGCGGCTGCGGGCGGTGCTGTTCACGGCCGAGCAGGCCGAGCTGCTGGGCATCGCCGCCGGCGACCCCGGCCTCCTGATCGAGCGGCGCGGGTTCCTGGCCGACGGGCGGATCGTGGAGGTGACGCGTTCGTACTACCGCGGCGACACCTACGACTTCGTCGCCGAACTGACGGCGATCTGAGCGCATGGCGGGCGGACGAAACCTCGCGCCGGAGCAGACGGCGATGTTCCGGGAGGCGGCCGAGGCGCCCGCGGCCGTAGCCCGGATGCTGGCGGCGAACCGCGTGGCCTGCGAGGTCCTGGGCGAGCGTCTGCGCGCCGCGCCGCCGCGCGCCGTGGTGACCCTGGGCCGCGGCAGCTCGGACCACGCCGCCACCTACGCCAAGTACCTGATCGAGGGCGGGGCCGGGGTGCTGACCGCCTCGGGCGCGCCGTCCATCAGTTCGGTCTATCAGGCGCGGCCGCAGCTGGAGGGCGCCCTCTGCCTGGCCATTTCGCAGTCAGGCCGCAGCCCGGACCTGCTGGCCGCCCTGGAGGCCGCGCGAGCCGGCGGCGCCCGGATCGTGGCGCTAGTCAACGACGAGGCCTCGCCCATGGCGGCGCTGGCGGACGTTGTGCTGCCCCTGCACGCGGGGCCCGAGACCAGTGTCGCGGCCACCAAGTCCTATCTGACCGCCCTGGCGGCCACGGCCCAGCTGGTGGCGGCCTGGACGCAGGATAGCGAGCTCGCGGCCGGGCTGGAGCGCCTGCCTGACCAGATGGACGAGGCCTGGTCGTTGGATTGGAGCGCGGCCGTGGACGCTTTGACCCCGGCGCAGCATCTCTACGTCCTGGGGCGGGGGCCGGGGTTCGCCGCGGCGCAGGAGGCGGCGTTGAAACTCAAGGAGACCTGCGGCCTGCATGCCGAGGCGTTCAGCGCCGCGGAGGTGCTGCACGGGCCGATGGCCCTGGTCGAGCCAGGCTTTCCGGTGCTGATCCTGGCTCAGGGGGACGAATCCCAGGCGGGCGTGGCGGCCCTTGCCCAATCGCTGGCGGAGCGCCAGGCGCGGGTGCTGCTCGCCGGCGCCGAGGGGCCGGGCGCCTTGCCGTTCGTAGCCGCCCATCCGGCGCTGCAGCCCATCGCCCTGGTTCAGAGCTTCTATCGGGCGGCCAATGCGCTGTCGCTGGCGCGGGGGTTCGATCCGGACCACCCGCCGCGCCTGCGCAAGGTGACCGAGACGGTCTGATGGCGGACACCCTGATCAACGGCCGAGTGCTGACGCCGCGGGGCCTGGAGCCGGCCACGGTGCGCCTGGAAGGCGGCCGCATCGCCGAGGTGCGCGCGCAGGCGGCAGGCGATCGCGGTCTGGACCTGGCGGGCGGCTACCTGGTCCCCGGCTTCATCGACACCCAAGTGAACGGCGGCGGCGGGGTGCTCTTCAACGAGGCCACCACCGCCGAGGCGATCGCCACCATCGGCGCGGCCCACCGCCGCTTCGGCGCCACCGGCTTCCTGCCGACCTTCATCAGCGACGACCTCTCGGCGGTGGCGCGCGCCATCGCCGCAGCGGACGCGGCCCTGGCGGCGGGCGTGCCCGGCGTGCTGGGCATCCACATCGAGGGCCCGTTCCTCAACGCCAGCCGCAAGGGGATCCACGACGCCTCGAAGTTCCGCGTGCTGGACGACGAGGCCTTCGGCCTGCTGACCTCCCTGAAGCGCGGGCGCACCCTGGTGACCCTGGCGCCCGAGGCCACCACGCCGCAGATGATCCGCCGGCTGGTGAGCGCCGGTGTGGTGGTGGCCGCGGGACACACCAACGCCGACTACGACACCATCCGCGCGGCCCTGGACGCCGGCATGACCGGCTTCACCCATCTCTTCAACGCCATGTCGCCCATGGCCAGCCGCGAGCCCGGCGCGGTGGGCGCGGCCCTGGACGACCAGGAGAGCTGGTGCGGCCTGATCGCGGACGGTCGCCACGTGCATCCGGCGGTGCTGCGCGTGGCCCTGCGCGCCCGACCGCTCAGCCGCTCGATGCTGGTCACCGACGCCCTGGCCGGCGTCGGCATGGTCGAGAAGACCTTCACCCTGCAGGGCCGCACCATCCGCGTGGTCGACGGCGTCTGCGTGGACGAGAACGGCACCCTGGCCGGCTCCGACCTCGATATGGCCAGCGCGGTGCGCAACATCATGCGGATGGGCGACCTGCCGCTGGCGGACGCGGTCGCCATGGCCTCGTCGGCGCCCGCGGCCTTCCTGGGGCTATCGGCCGAGCTGGGCGCGATTGCGCCGGGCTTCCGGGCCGACCTGGTCCAGCTGGACGCGGAGTTGAAGGTCGTGCGCACCTGGATCGGCGGCGAAGCCCAGGCCGCCGACTAGCGCCCCTTAGAAGAGAACCGCGGAAAGCGCGGAAAGACGCGGAAAAGGGAAGCGGCGCGTATCGAACCCCTCCTTCCGCGCTTTTCCGCGTTTTCCGCGGTTTAAAATCTGCGCCTGCGGCGCTACCGGATCACCGCTTCGGCGAAGCGCTCCATCTCCTCGTACTGCGGGCTCATCTGCAGCAGCAGCAGGTCGACGCCGGCGGCCTCGAACGCGGCGATGCGCTCGCGCACCTGGTCCGGCGTGCCGACCAGGTTCGGGCGCAGGCCGCGGTTCGAGACCGAATATTCCTGCAGCTTCATCTCCCGCTCCAGCTGGGTGCCGGAAAGCCACTGGTCGAAGTTGCCGAAACCCGGCGCGGCCGGATCCACCGCCGTGATCCGCGCCACCTCGGCGCGCGCCTCCTCCTCGGTGTCGCGCACGATCGCATAGGCGGCCATGCCGAACGCCATGGGCGGCTTGCCGGCCGCCTCGCGCCGCGCCCGCATGTCGGCGATCTTCCCGGCGACCACCTCGGGCGCATCGCCGTGCATCACATAGGCGTCGCACTGGTTCGCGATCAGCGTCTTGGCCGCCTCGGATTCGCCGCCGGCGTAGACCACCGGCTTCCTCACCGGCTTCGGCGCGCAGATGGCGTCCTTCAGCTGGTAGCGCGGGCCGTCGTGGGTGAACCTCGGCTCGCGCCAGAGGCCGTCGACCACGTCCAGCCACTCGCTCGTGCGGCCATAACGGTCGTCGTGCTGGTCGAACGGCAGGCCGTAGCTGACCGCCTCCTCCTGCCACCAGGACGAGACCACGTTCAGCGCCAGCCGCCCGCCACTGATCCGGTCGATATTGGCGGCCTGTTTGGCCAGGAGCGCGGGGTGGTGGAAGTTGGGCCGCACGGCGACCATCAGCTCCAGCCGCTCCGTCACCGCCGCCAGGGCCGCAGCCGTCGACCAGGCGTCCAGGGCCGGCTGGTCGGTCCCCTTGATGTCGTTGAGGTTCAGCTCGGCCACCAGGGTCAGGTCGTAGCCGATCTGCTCGGCCCGCTGGCAAAGGCGGCGGCTGTAGTCCCAGCTGGCCTCCATGTGCTCGTCGGCCACGTTGCGCAGCCAGCCGCCGAAGACGGGGGTCCAGAAGCCGTACCTCACGCCGCGGCCTTCCGCTGGGCGGCGATGAGGCCGCAGAGGTAGTCCACCAGCCGCTCGTGCGGGTCCCAGCCCAGCACCTCCAGCGGCTTGGCGACGAAGTTGGACATGGCGTTGAGGTCGTAGAAGCGGGCGACGCCGTCGCGGTCGTCGACCATGTATTCGATGCCGCCGACGTCGAGGCCGCTCATGGCTGCGACGCGCTCGACCGCCCGCACGATGTCCGCCGGCGGCTGGAACTGGCTGATGGTGATGGTGGGCTTGTCCACCATGCAGACGTCGGCCGGGCAGAGGTCGAAGGTGGAGCCGGCGCCGTCCAGCGCCAGGGCGTAGAGCAGCTGGCCGTCCAGCACCTCGCAGCGGATCACGCGGGCCTCGCGCGCCGGGACATAGGCCTGCACCAGGGCCACGCCGTCGACGCCGACCGGGGTCAGCCCATCGGCCACGGCGGCGGCCAGTTCCTCGGGCGTGTCGTAACGGATCATGCCGGTCCCGGACCCGCCGACATTGACCTTCACCATCACCGGATAGCCGACCTCGGCCGCCAGGCACGGCACGTCGGCGCGGCGGTGGGCGACGCGGGTCGCCGGGATCGCCAGGCCCGCCTCGACGAAGAGGCTGAGCTGGCGGGCCTTGTTGGTGTCGTAGGCCAGCACGCCGGGGCCGTTGACCACCCGTGCGCCCAGCGACTGCCAGTGGCCGAGGGCCGCCATGGAATAGTAGAGCGCATGCTCCTCCTGGCGCAGGAAGGAGCTCATGGCCAGGCGGTTCAGGATCACCGGCGCGGGCGCGCGCGGATCGGCCGGATCGAAGGTGTGGTCCTGGATCGGGATCGCGGTCCAGTCCAGGCCGCGGCGGTCCAGGGCGGCGAACAGCGCCGCGAACCACTGGGGATGCTCGTAGAAGACGGCGAGGTCGGCCAAGCGCGGAACTCCGGCGGGCGGCGGCCCGCGGGCGCGATCCTTAGCGCGCGGCGCTCATCGCCGCCAAGAGGGGCCCGAGGCTGGCGGTCTCCGCCGCGATCTGTAGATGCGTAAAGGAACAGAACCTACCTATGCATGGCGAAGGCCTCGGCCACTCGCTATGATCGGTTCGAATTCTGCATCCGAGGCTGCCCATGCAATGGAGAGAGCTAGACGACGAGGCCTGTTCCCTGGCCCGCACGCTGTCGCTGATCGGCGATCGCTGGACCCTGCTGATCCTGCGCGACTGCTTCCTGCGGGTGCGGCGCTTCGACGACTTCCAGGCCCGGCTGGGCATCGGCCGGCCGATCCTGGCCGACCGGCTGAGGAAGCTGGTGGACGCCTTCATCCTGACCAAGGTGGCCTATCGGCAGAAGCCCACCCGCTACGAATACCGCCTGACGCCCAAGGGCCTCGACCTCTATCCGGTGATCCTGTCGCTGGTGCATTTCGGCGACGTCCACCTGGCGGGCAAGCCGGGCCGGCCCCTGCTGCATCGCCATCGCAGTTGCGGGCATGTCTTCGACCCGGTGCTGAGTTGTTCCGCGTGCGGCGAGGCGGTGAATCCGCGCGAGGTGGAGGTGCTGCCCGGGCCCGGCGCGCGTGAGGCGCGTCACCTGCCGCCGGCCGCCGCGCCATCCGCCGCCGCGCGCGGCCGATAGTCACCATTTCTCGCCGTACGGGCGGATCTCCATCTCGAAGGTCCAGGCGTCGCGCGGCTGCTGGTGCAGGGCCCAGTACGCCTCGGCCACCGCGGCGGGCCGCATCAGGCGGTCGGGCTCCAGGGCTTCCACCGCCGCCTCGCCCTCCCGCGCCCGGATCCGCTCGCGCACCCAGGCGGTGTCGACGCCGGCGTCGATGACCAGGTGCGCCACATGGAGGCCCTGCGGCCCCAGTTCCCGGGCGGCCGACTGCGCCAGGGCGCGCAGGCCGAACTTGGCGCTGGCGAAGGCCGCATAGCCGACCCCGCCGCGCAGGCCCGCCGTGGCGCCAGTGAAAAAGATCGAGCCCCGCCCACGCGGCAGCATGTGGCGCGCGGCCTCGCGCCCGGCCAGGAAGCCGGCGAAACAGGCCATCTCCCAGACCTTGCGGAACACCCGGCTGGTGGTCTCCAGCAGCGGGAAGTTCACGTTCGCGCCGATGTTGAAGACGCAGACCTCCAGCGGCGCGGCCGCCTCCGCCTCGGCCAGAAAGGCGATGACCTGGTCCTCGTCACGCGCGTCCAGGCCGCGGGTGACGACGCGCCCGCCCGCGGCCTCGATCTCGGCCTTCAGCGGCTCCAGCTTCTCGGCCTGCCGCCGGCCGGCGAAGACCAGGTAGCCCTCCGCCGCGAACCGCTTGGCGATCTCGCCGCCGATGAAGTCCCCGGCCCCGATCACGGCGACGGTGGCGTTGCGTGGCGCAGTCATGGCGGCGATCCTTGCTGACCCGGGTTCAGTGCGTTCTTTTCTGAAACTCGTCAAGACGAGGAAATCTGCGCTCACGCTCCAAGGCGCTTGAAGCCCGTTCGCGCATCTGTCAGTTCTGTTTTCAAATCCACGGAGGCGGCCATGGCGGTCCAGTTCCTGTTCGACTTCGGCAGCCCGAACGCCTTCCTGAGCCACCGGGTGATCCCGGCCATCGCGGCGCGGACCGGCGCGCGCTTCGACTACCTGCCGGTGCTGCTGGGCGGGCTGTTCAAGCTCACCGGCAACCAGTCGCCGGTCCAGGCCTTCGGCCACATCAAGAACAAGCTGGCCTACGAGGGGCTGGAGACCCGCCGCTTCATCGCGCGCCACGGCATCGCCGACTTCCGCGCCAATCCGCACTTCCCGGTGAACACCCTGGCGATCATGCGCGGCGCCATGGCGGCCCAGCAGCTGGGCGTGTTCGAGGCCTATGTGGACCGGGTGTTCGACGACATGTGGGTGCGGGGCCTGAAGATGGACGATCCGGCGGTGGTCCGAGAGGCGCTGGTCGCTGGCGGGCTGTCGGCCGACGAGATCGCGCGGCTCTCGCAGACCGACGAGGTGAAGGGCCGGCTGCTGGCCAACACCCAGTACGCCTTCGAGAAGGGCGCCTTCGGCAGCCCCTCGTTCCTGGTCGGCGACGAGCTCTATTTCGGCAAGGACCGGCTGGGCGAGGTGGAGGCCGAGATCGTCCGCCAGGCCGCCTCCGCGGCTGCCTGAACCAAAACCGGCTTGCCGGCCGCCGCGGCGCCCCTGTACGCCGTCAATCAGGTCAGATGGGAAGGACGCCATGAAGACGCGCATCACCGAGCTGTTCGGCATCGAGCACCCGATCATCCAGGGCGGGATGCACATGGTCGGCTATGCCGAGATGGCGGCGGCGGTGTCCAACGCCGGCGGCCTTGGCATCATCACCGGCCTGACGCAGGGCACGCCCGAGAACCTGGCCAAGGAGATCGCGCGATGCCGCGAGATGACCGACAAGCCGTTCGGGGTGAACCTGACCTTCCTGCCGGCGGTGACGCCGCCGGACTATCCGGGCTTCGTCGAGGTGATCGTGAAGAGCGGGATCAAGGCGGTGGAGACCGCCGGCAACAATCCGCAGAAGTGGCTGCCGGCGCTCAAGGAGGCCGGGATCAAGGTGATCCACAAGTGCACCTCGGTGCGCCACTCGCTGAAGGCCGAGTCGATCGGCTGCGACGCGGTGAGCGTCGACGGCTTCGAATGCGGCGGCCACCCGGGCGAGGACGACGTGGGCAACTGGGTTCTGCTGCCGAGGGCCGCCGAGGAGCTGAAGATCCCCTTCGTCGCCTCGGGCGGCTGCGCCACCGGCAGCCAGCTGGTGGCGGCCCTGGCGCTGGGCGCCGAGGGCATGAACATGGGCACGCGCTTCATGGCGACGGTCGAGGCGCCCGTGCATGAGAACGTGAAGCAGGCGATCCTGCAGGCCACCGAGCTGGACACCCGGCTGATCATGCGCCCGCTGCGCAACACCGAGCGCGTGCTGAACAACGCCGGCGTCGAGCGGCTGCTCGAGAAGGAGCGGACGCTGGGCGACAAGATCACCTGCCCGAGGTGGCCGGCGTCTATCCGGCGATCATGAAGGACGGGAACATGGACGCCGGCGGCTGGAGCTGCGGCATGGTCGTGGGCCTGATCCACGACATCCCGACGGTGAAGGCGCTGATCGACGGCATCATGAGCGAGGCGGATGACATCATCCGCCATCGCCTGGCGCGGTTCCTCGACGGGTCTGCGGCGGCCGAGCGCGCGAAGACCCTGGCCTGATCCGGGCCGCCGACCGCCATGCGCTTCATCGACGAGGACGAGGTCCGCGCGCGCCTGACCTACGAGCGGGCGATCCCCGTGGTGCGGGCGGCGATGGTCGCCTTCTCCACCGGCCAGACCCGGCAGCTGCTGCGCTCGATCATACCCCTGGCCGAGGGGCGGCTGTTCGGGATCATGCCGGGCGCCATGGGCGAGCGGGGCGCTTTCGGCGCCAAGCTGATCAGCATCTTCCCGGAGAACTTCGCCAAGGGCGGGCCGTCGCACCAGGGCGTGGTGGTGATGTTCGATCCTGACACCGGGGCGGTGAGCGGGCTGGCGCACGCTGGCGAGGTCACCGCCATCCGCACCGCCGCGGCCAGCGCGGTCGCCACCGACGCCCTGGCGCGGCCGGAGGCGTCCCGGCTGGCGATCCTGGGCTATGGCGAGCAGGCGGGCACACACATCCGCGCCATCTCCCGGGTGCGCGCCCTCTCGGAGGTCACGATCTGGGGCCGCTCGCCGGACCGGGCGCAGGCGCTGGCCGCGAAGATGGCGGCGGAGACGGGCCTGGCCGTGCGGGCCAGCCCCACCGCCCGCGAGGCGGTGGCGCAGGCCGATATCGTCTGCACCCTGACGACGGCGATGACGCCGATCCTGCAAGGCGCCTGGGTCGCGCCGGGGACCCACCTGAACCTCGTGGGTTCCAGCTACGCCGGTCCTGTGGAGGTGGACGACGACCTGGTGGTCCGCTCGCGCTTCGTGGCGGACAGCCGCGAGGGCGTGCTGGCCCAGGGCGCGGAGTTCCTGCACGCCAAGGCCGCCGGCCTGATCGGCGACGACCATATCGCCGCCGAGATCGGCGAGGTGCTGGCGGGGCTGAAGGACGGCCGCCAAAGCGCCGACCAGATCACCGTCTACAAGTCCCTCGGCCACATCGTGCAGGACCTGGCCAGCGTGCAGATGCTGCTGGACGAGGAGTAGGCGAGGAGCGCCCCCTTGTTCCTCTCCCACGCCGTGGGAAAGGGGGACCGGCCGCCGAAGCCGGCGCGAGCCGGCTGGAGAGCGGCTGGTGGAAAGGGCAGGCCCCATCCACCGACTCCGCAACAGCCCGGTCATTCCGCCCTGCGGCCGCTTGCCCTCTCCACCACCCGCTCTGCGGCGGGCGGTCCCCCTTTCCCACTGCGTAGGAGAGGAACAGGTGAGGGCTACCGCCCCGGCGTCTTCAGCCGCACCTCGACGGTCGTCGACAGCCCCGGGCGCAGGCGCTCGAGGCCCGGCTGGCCGGGGTCGATGCGGATGCGGACGGGCACGCGCTGGACGATCTTGGTGAAGTTGCCGGTGCCCGGCTCGAACGGCAGCAGCGAGAAGGTCGAGCCGGAGCCGGGGGCGAAGCTCTCGACCTCGCCCTTCAGCGCCTTGCCGGGCAGGGCGTCGACCTTGATCGTCGCCGGCTGGCCCGCGACCATCCGCGAGACCTGGGTCTCCTTGAAGTTGGCGGTCACGTAGAGGGCGTTCATCGGCACCACCGCGAGCAGGCGCGTGCCGGGCTGGACGTAGTCGCCGGGCTCCACCTGCCGGTCGCCGACCACGCCGTCGATCGGCGCGCGCACCAGGGTGTGGGCCTGGTCCTGGCGGGCGAGGTCGAGGGCGGCCTGGGCCCGGGCCACGGCGGCCTCCGCGGCGGCCAGCTGGGCCTCCAGGGTGGCGCGGCGGGCGGCGGTCACCGCCTCCTGGCTCTTGCTCACATCCAGCTCGGCGCGGGTGCGGTCGGCCGCGGACGAGGCGCCGACAGCGGCGGCCCGGTACTGGTCGGCGTCCTTGCGGGCGACAGCGCCGCTGGCCACCAGGGTCTCGTAGCGGACCCGGTCGGCCTGGGCGCGCTCGTTGTCCGCGTCGGCGGCGCGGATGCGGGTCTGGGCCGCGCGGACGTTGGCGGCCGCCAGGCGCTGCTCGGCGTCGAGCGAGACCAGGGCCGCGCGGGCCGAGGCCACGGCGGCCTGGGCGTTGCCGAGGTCGGCGGCGGCCGCGCTCGCCCGGGCGTCGAACTCCTCGGGATCGATGCGCACCAGGGGGTCACCGCGGCGGACCTGCTGGTTGTGGCGCACCAGCACCTGGGCCACCAGGCCGCGCACCTTGGGCGCCACCACCGAGCTGTCGGCCTGGACATAGGCTGCGTCGGTGGAGACCTCGCCCTTCGGGGCGGCGATATAGGCCGTGCCGGCCAGGGCGATCGCCACGGCGGTCCCGACCGCGAGCCCGGTCTTGCGGGAGAAGGGCAGGCCCGGCTTGGGCTTGGCCAGGGGCGGCGCGTCCAGGGACACGTCCTTCAGGACGGCGGCGGTCATGACTTCAGCTCCAGGTCGAAGCGGCGGCTCAGGGATTGGCGGCTGTGGGCGAGGATGGCGTCGGATCGGGCGCGGTCGGGCTCGGCGCGGGCCAGGGCCAGGGCGCCGACCATCTCGGCCAGCATCGAATATCCGTCGGTGTCGGGCTCGGCCCGGCCCTGCTTGCGGAACTGCGCGGCGAGCGCGCCGGCTAGCCCGGCGACCCCCGCCGCGTAGCGCGCCCGCGCCTCGCCCTCGAGCCGCGGCGCGTCGGCCGACAGGAAGGGCAGGGGGCAGCCGCTGGTGGTGGCGTCCCGGTGCGCGGTGGAGAGGTAGAACTCAAGGTAGGCGCTCAGCGCCTCGCGCGGCGGCAGGTCGGCCATGCGGCGCACCTGCTGGGCGCGGCCCTCGGCGAACATCTGGCCGATGGTCTCGGCCACGAAGGCCTCGCGCGAAGGGAAGTGGGCGTAGAACCCGCCGTGGGTCAGGCCGGCCTTGGCCATCACCCCCGCCACGGCGATCTTGTGCGGACCCTCGGCCCGCATCGCCTTGGCCGCTTCGGTCAGCACCCGCTCCCGCGTCTTCTGCTTGTGTTCGGCGTCGTACCGCATGGGTCTTGCGCTCCGTTAGTATGATGCACATAATATTATCCGACGCTGGACGCAAGAGGCCGCCATGAAGGACACCCCCGACTTCGAGCGGCCCGACTTCGAGCGGCCCTCTCCGCCACTCCTGGATCCTGGCTCGCTGCCCACGGCGCGGAAGTTCCTGATCTTCGCGGTGATGGCGTTCGGCCAGTTCATGGCCCTGATCGACATCCAGATCGTCGCCGCCTCGCTGAACGACGTGCAGGCGGGCCTCTCCGCCGGCCCCGACGAGATCAGCTGGGTGCAGACCGGCTATCTGATGGCCGAGCTGGTGATGATCCCGTTCTCGGCCTTCCTGGCCCAGGCGCTGTCCACCCGCTGGCTGTTCGCCCTCTCCGCCGCCCTGTTCACGATCTCCAGCGCCATGTGCGGCATGGCCTGGGACATCGGCTCCATGGTGCTGTTCCGGGTGATCCAGGGCTTCGTGGGCGGGGCCATGGTGCCCACGGTCTTCGCCACCGGCTTTGCGATGTTCTCGGGGCCGCAGCGGGCGCTGATCCCCGCGATCCTCGGAATGGTCTCGGTGCTGGCGCCGACCCTGGGCCCGACGGTGGGCGGGTGGCTCACGGACGCCGCCGGCTGGCGCTGGATCTTCTACATCAACGTCGTGCCCGGGATCGTCGTGACGATCCTGTCGCTGGCCCTGATCCGCGTCGACCGCCCGAACCTCGGCATGCTGAAGAAGATCGACTACTCGCACCTGGCGGCCATGGCCGTCTTCCTGGGCGGCCTGGAATACGTTCTGGAGGAGGGGCCGCGCCACGACTGGTTCGGCGACCCGGCCATCCAGACCGGCGCCTGGCTCTCGTTCGTCGGCTTCGTCCTCTTCCTGGAGCGCTCCTTCCGCTCGGGCGGGCCGATCGTCCGGCTGATGCCGTTCCGCCGGCCGACCTTCCTCTTCGCCTGCATTTTCAGCCTGGTGATCGGCTTCGGCCTCTATTCGTCCACCTACCTGATCCCGGTCTTCCTCGGCCGGGTGCGCGGCTACAACAGCCTGGAGATCGGCTCGACGGTCTTCGTCACCGGCTTCGCCCAGATCATCTCCACGGTCATCGCCGCCCGCGCCTCGCAGCGGGTGGATCCCCGGTACGTGATCACCGTCGGGCTGATCCTGTTCTCGCTCTCCATGTACCTGACGTCCCAGATGACCCCGGACTGGGGCTTCGCCGCCTTCCTGGTCCCGCAGCTGATGCGCGGCTTCGCCCTGATGCTGTGCATCGTGCCCAGCGTGACCCTGGCCCTGACCGGCTTCGACGGGCCCGAGCTGCGCTACGCCTCGGCGCTGTTCAACCTGATGCGCAACCTTGGCGGGGCGGTGGGGATCGCGGTGGTCAACACCTGGCTGGGCGACTCCAGCCGCATCGCCGTGGCGCGCCTGGGCGCGGCCATGGGCGAGGCCGGGCGCACGGCCCCCGACGTGATCGCCCAGCTGGCCGCCGGGATCGGCCAGGTCACCGCCGATCCGGGCCATGCCGCCCTGCTGGCCCGGGGCGAACTGGCCCGGCTGGTGGGCCGCCATGCCCTGACGCTGGCCTTCAACGACGTCTTCCGCCTGATGACCTGGATGTTCCTGGTGGCGCTGATCCTGGTGCCGCTCTGCCGTCCGCAACCCCTGAACGCGCCCGCTCCGGCCGACGCCCACTGATGGGATCCCCTGCCATGCGCCCATTCGCCCTGCCGCTCGCCCTGGCCGCGGCCCTGCTCACCACGGCCTGCGCCGTCGGGCCCGACTACCGCCGCCCGGAGATGAAGCTGACGCCAGGATGGCAGACCGACCTTGCCGCCCAGCGGGGCCGGGTCGCCGCACCGGTCGACGCCTGGTGGACCGGCTTTGACGATCCGGAACTGGTGCGCGTGGTCGACCGGGCGCTGGCCCAGAACCTCGACCTGGCCCAGGCGCGCGCCCGGGTGCAAGCCTCCCGGGCCGCGGCCCGCGCGGCCGGGGCCGCCCTGCTGCCCCGGCTCGACGCCCGCGGATCGGCGGCGGACGGACGCCAGTCGCTGCTGACCCCGATCGGGCGCGTTGGCTCCCGCATCCCCGGCTACGACCGCGACTACGAGGCCTATGACCTGGGGGCCGCGGCGTCCTGGGAGATCGACCTGTTCGGCGGCCTGCGCCGCGAGCACGAGGCCGCGCGCGCCGAAGCCGCCGCCGCCGAGGCTGGCGCCGCGGGGGCCCGGATCACCGTCGCTGCCGAGGCTGCCGACGCCTACCTCCAGATCCGCGCCTTCCAGGGCCGCCTGGATGTGGCGCGTCGCCAGATCGCCGTGCAGCAGGACCTGGTGGGCCTGATCCGCCAGCGCGCCGCACAGGGCCTCGCCGCCGAGCGCGAGCTGCACCAGACGCTGGCGGCCCTGGAGGGCGCGCAGGCCTCGCTGCCGCCGCTGGAGGCGGGCCTTGCCGCCCAGCTGAACCGCCTCGATGTGCTGATGGGCGCCCAGCCGGGGACGTGGCGTGCAGAGCTCACGGCCGGCTCGGCCATGCCGGCTCCGCCGCGCCTGGCCCAGGGCGATGGCCCGGCGGACCTGCTGCGTCGCCGGCCCGACGTGCTGGCCGCCGAGCAGAGGCTGGTGGCCGCCAATGCGCGCATCGGCGCGGCCATCTCCGACTACTATCCGAAGGTCTCGATCTCGGCGCTGGCCGGCTTTTCGACCCTGGGCGGCGGACGCTTCTTCAGCGGCGATGCGGCCCAGAACCAGGTGGCGGCCGGCTTCGGGTGGCGGCTGTTCGACTTCGGCCGCGTGGATGCCGAGGTCGCCGGCGCGAAGGGTCGCGAGGCCGAGGCGCTGGCCGCCTACCGCGGGACCGTCCTGCACGCGGTGGAGGACGTGGAGAACGCCTTTTCCAGCCTCGTCCAGGAAGAGCGGCGCGCCGACGTCCTGGAGCGCCAGATCGCCGACCTCACCGCCGCCCGCGCCCAGGCCCGCGCCGCCTACGAGGGCGGGGCGCTGAGCCTGATCGAGGTGCTGGACGCCGACCGCGACCTGCTGGCGGCCAGCGACCAGCTGGTCCAGGCGCGCGCCGGCGCCGACCGCGCCGCGGTCACCGCCTACCGCGCCCTCGGCGGCGGCTGGACCCCGCCCGCCACCCTCGCCGCACACGCCACTGGACGCGCCGCCGACTGACGTGTTGGGTCCCGCCGGTTGAGCCGGAGGTCGGTATGAGGACGGAGCCGTTCGCGTTTTTGGGGTCGGAGGGCCAGCAGCTTTCCGGCCGGCTGGACCTGCCCGAGGCGCCGCCGCGGACCTACGCGGTCTTCGCCCACTGCTTCACCTGCACCAAGGCCTCGGTGGCGGCCACGCGGATCGCCCGGGCCCTGACCCGCAAGGGCATCGGGGTGCTGCGCTTCGACTTCACCGGCCTCGGCGACAGCGAAGGCGCCTTCGCCGATTCGACCTTCAGCGGCAGCGTGCGCGACGTGGCCGCCGCCGCGCGGGCCATGACCGCCGCGGGCCGCGCGCCGGCGCTGCTGATCGGCCACAGCCTGGGCGGCGCGGCGGTCCTGGCAGCGGCCGGCGGGCTGGCGGAGGTCAAGGCGGTGACCACCATCGGCGCTCCGTTCTCGCCCGACCACGTGCGCGCCCTGCTGGGCGACCACGCCGCCGAGCTGGAGGCCAAGGGCGAGGCGGAGGTGAACATCGGCGGGCGGCCCTTCCACCTGCGCCGCGCCTTCTTCGACGACCTGGCCCAGCACGACGCCCAGGCGGTGATCCACGACCTGCGCCGGGCGTTGCTGATCCTGCACTCGCCGATCGACAAGATCGTCGACGTGGGCAACGCCTCGCAGATCTTCCTGGCGGCGCGGCACCCCAAGAGCTTCGTCTCGCTGGACCACGCCGACCACCTGCTGACGCGCGCCGCCGACGCCGACTACGCCGCCGAGTTGATCGCCGCCTGGGCCTCGCGCTACCTGACCGCGGAGGAGCCGGTGCGCAGCGCCGACCAGCCGGGGTTCGTCACCGTCGAGGAGACCGGGGCCGGGGGCTACCAGCTGGAGGTGCGGGCGGGGGAGGCGACGCTGATCGCCGACGAGCCGGTGGAGGCCGGCGGCCTGGGCTCGGGGCCCACGCCCTACGACCTGTTGAACGCCGCCCTCGGCGCCTGCACCGCCATCACGCTGCGCATGTACGCCCAGCGCAAGGCCTGGCCGCTGGACAAGGTTCGGGTCGCGGTCGGCCACACCCGCGATCCGGCCCAGACGCCGCCCGAGCAGTTCTCCCGCGACATCCGCGTCACCGGTCCGCTGGACGCGGCCCAGCGCCAGCGGCTGCTGGAGATCGCCGAGCAGTGCCCGGTGCACCGCACCCTCTCCGGCGGCGCCCGCGTCACCACCGCCATGGACGACGCCATGCCGCCCGCGGCCGGCCCGATGGAGCACAGCCTCGAGGCGGAGGCGGACACCGGCGGCGCCTGAGGCGGCGCCTCGCTGCGCTACTTCGCGGTCAGTTCCTTCAGCAGCGCCGTCTCGCCATAGACCTTGTCCAGGGCCTCGGTGGCTGCGGCGGTGGAGACCACCACCGTGCGGTTGATCGACCCGTCGTAGCCGTAGTCCCCGCCCAGGGAGTGGATGTTGCCGTCGAAGGCCGCGCCCAGCACCTCGCCCTTGGCGTTGACCACCGGCGAGCCGGAGTTGCCGCCGATGATGTCGTTGGTGGTGACGAAGTCGAACACCGTGTTCGGGTTCAGCTTGTCCTTGGCGGCGATCCATCGGGGCGCTAGCTCGAAGGGCTCGGAGCCGGTCGCCCGCTCGTAGAGGCCCGAGAACGTCGTGAAGGCCGGCACGGTCACGCCGCGATAGGTCCAGCCCGCCACCTTGCCGTAGGACAGGCGCAGGGTGAACGTGGCGTCCGGATAGACGGCGTCGCCATAGGCCGCGAAGCGCGCCCGGGCCAGGCGCTGGGCGGCCCGGTCGGTGGGGCCGGAGACTTCGGTGTCCCAGCGCTGGCGCACCTCGCGCGCGGCCGCGTCGGTCTTCAGCACGTACTGGATCAGCGGGTCGGGCGAGGCCTGGACCGCGGCGAGGCCGCCGTCCCACAGGGCCTTGCGCACCGTCGGGTCGGCCAGCTTGGTCCCGCTCACCAGCCGCGCCGACAGTTGCTCGGGGCTCTCCTTGCCCAGCAGCAGCTTGGTGGCCGGATCGTCGGCGGTCAGGTACTCGCGGGTCTTGGAGAGCCAGAACTCCAGGTAGAGCTGCTCCAGCGGCGTATCTACGGGCTTCTCGTCCAGCAGCTGCTTGGCCATCAGCGGCAGGCGCGCGTCGGCGTATTCGGGCAGGCGCTCGCCCGCCGGCTTGGCCCGTTCCTGCGCCCCGCGCACGATCTCGCGCGCATAGCCGTAGAGGTCGGAGAGCGAGCCCGCCGTCTGTTCCAGCATTCGGTAGCGGACATAGAGGTCGCCATAGGCGGTTTGCGCCTTGCCGATCTCGCCCCAGGGGTCGCCGACATCCGCGGCCACCTTGGGATCGGCCGCCACCTTGGCCTTCAGCTCGGCCTCAGCGGCGCGCTTGGCGTCCATGAACTTGGCGTCGTTCAGCGCGAACTGGCGGCCGAAGAAGACCTTGAAGCTGTTCTCCAGTCCGAACAGCGGGTCCGTGGCCGTGCGCTTCTGCTCGGCGCCCTCCTCGCTGAACCGGATCAGCCGCCCGCGCAGCTCCGAGCGCTGCAGCTGGCTGATCGGGAGGGCCAGGTCCCGCTGGGTCTCCAGCTGGGCCACGGTGAGCTGCCGGTCGGTGCCGCCCGGATTGCCCGAGACGAACACCGGCTCACCCTCCTTGGGCGCCCGGGTCTGCCAGGTCAGGTGCTGCGGCGTCGCGACCGGCTTGCCGTCCTCATAGAGCCGCACGAAGCTGATATCGAGGTTGTAGCGCGGGAAGTTGAAGTTGTCCGGGTCGCCACCGAAGAACGCCGTGGCGAACTCGGGCGCGAACACCAGGCGCACATCGGCATATTTGCGGTATTTGTAGAGCTTGTACTGTCCGCCCCGGTACAGGGTCACCACCTGGCAGCGGAACTTGGGGTCCTTGGCGCAGCCCTCCGCCTCGATGGC
This sequence comes from Caulobacterales bacterium, assembly GCA_019510435.1. Taxonomy (GTDB): domain Bacteria; phylum Pseudomonadota; class Alphaproteobacteria; order Caulobacterales; family Caulobacteraceae; genus Phenylobacterium. The sequence goes on from JAEKKJ010000008.1 coordinate 137,361, forward strand.
GCCGATGGCCGCGTCGCGCGCCTTGACGAAGTCCTGGCCCGACTTGCCCGCCGCCGCGTCGGTCACCCGCTGGGTCACGTCGGCGATGGAGACCAGCACCTCGGCCTGCATCCCGGCGCACTTCTTCTCCTCGGCGCGGGTGGCGGCCAGGAAGCCCTGCTTCACATAGTCGGTCTGGCCGCTGGAGAGCTCCTGGGCGCAATCGACCACGCAGTGGTGGTTGGAAAACACCAGGCCGTCCTTGGAGACCAGCGAGGCTGAGCAGCCGCTGGTCAGGCGCACCGAGGCGGCCTGCACCCGGTCCAGCCAGGCCTGGTCGATCTTCACGCCATAGGCCTGTTCCACCTTGGCGGCCGGGAAGTGGTCGAAGGTCCACATGCCCTCGTCCGCCGCCGCTGGCCCGGCCATGGCCATTAGCGCCGCGACCCCCGCGCCGCCGATCAGGTTCAACTTCGCCATCTGCAACTCCCGCATCGGCGCTCCAGCGCCGGAATCTGCAGGCACGTGATCACGCCTGGGCGCGAAAGTGAACTCGAGGGAGCGCCGCTGCGCCTGTTCCTCTCCCACTGCGTGGGAGAGGAACAACCGCTCAACGGCGGCGCTGGCGGCGTTGGGGTTGGCCGGTCTGGCCGCCTTGCTGGCCGTCCTGGTCCTTCTGGGCGGCCATGCCGCGCTGCGCCGGCGTGGGCTTCAGTTCCGCCAGCGTGACCGCCCCGTCGTGGTCGGCGTCCAGCAGGGCGAAGCGGCGGTCGGCGGCGGCCTGCCACTCGGCGCGGCTGACGCTGAGCGAGAAGTCGGAGTCGGCGCCGCGGATCGGGTGCGGCTCGTTGATCAGGCTATAGACCGCCGCGCCCTGGCGGCGGGTGTCCAGCTCGTTGCGGCCCGGCGCTCCACCGCGGCCCCCGCGCCCACCGCCGCCGCCGAACCCGCCGCCAAGGCCCATGGCGTCGCGGGCGATTTCCGGGACCAGCACCTCTTCCCAATGACTCACCTCGGGCATGCTGATCTCGCCGTCGCCATTGGCGTCCAGCACCTTGAAGTAGGCCTCCGCGTCGGCGCGGAACTCGGCCAGGGTGATCTTGCCGTCGTGGTTCGTGTCCGCCTCGGCGAACCAGGCCGCGACGGGATAGGGCTGGCCCATGGGGGCGCGGAAGGGCTTGCCGCTGGGACTGACGAACAGCTGCTCGCGGGGCCGGCGCGGACCGCCGCCGCTGTCCTCGTCCGGGAAGCCCACGCTGGTCTCGCCGCGGCGGTCGAAACGGACATGGCCGTTGCGCATGGGCGGGCCCTCCGGCTCGGCGCAGGCCGCAACGCTCAGCGCCAGGGCCATCACGCCCGCCCAGGTTCTCGTACGCATGGCCAACTTGGGTCCCCGACCGATCCGACGTGGACCTTCATAGGCCAAAGCGGCGCTCCGATGTCCAGGGCGCCACAATCGCGAGGTCGTGCTACTCCGCCGGCTCCAGGGCGGCCTTCGGCTCAGCCGCACCCTCCAGCCGCCCCTCGATGAAGGCCAGCAGGTCGGCGTTGATGATCTCCGCATGGGTCGTCGCCATGCCGTGGGGCAGGCCCGGATAGACCTTCAGCGTCCCCTTCTGCAGCAGCTTGATCCCCTTCAGCGCCGCGTCGTGGATCGGCACGATCTGGTCGTCGTCGCCGTGCATCAGCAGCACCGGGACGTCGATCTTCTTCAGGTCCTCGGTGAAGTCGGTCTCGGAGAACGCCTTGATGCAGTCGTAGTGGGCCTTCACCGAGCCCATCATCCCCTGCAGCCACCACTTGCGGATCAGGCCTTCGCTGACCTTGGCGCCCGGCCGGTTGAAGCCGAAGAACGGGCCGGTGGGCACGTCGATGTAGAGCTGGGCGCGGTCGGCCAGCACTGCGGCGCGGAAGCCGTCGAACACCTCGATGGGCGTGCCCTCGGGGTTGCTGTCCTTCTTGACCATCACCGGCGGCACCGCGCCGATCAGCACCGCCTTGGCGGCGCGCGACGTGCCATGGCGGCCGAGGAAGTGGGCCACCTCGCCGCCTCCGGTGGAGTGGCCGACGTGGATCGCGTCCTTGAGGTCCAGGGCCGTCACCAGCGCCAGCAGGTCGTCGGCGTAGGTGTCCATCTCGTTGCCGTCCCAGGTCTGGGACGAGCGCCCGTGGCCGCGGCGGTCATGGGCGATCACGCGATAGCCGCGCGCGCCGAAGAACATCATCTGGGCGTCCCAGTCGTCCGCCGTCAGCGGCCAGCCATGACTGAACACAATCGGCTGACCCGAGCCCCAGTCCTTGTAGAAGATCTGCGCGCCGTCCTTCGTGGTGATCGTGGGCATCGGGGGGTCCTTTCCGAAAAGGACCGGCGGGAGAGCCGCCGGCAAGGCCAAGCCTCGCCGCGCAACAAACCCGGATCGGTTGAGCGCGCTACCACCTTTGCGTGACGGTCCGGTCAAACCTTTGTATGGCCCAGCTTGGCGCCCGTTCAGTAGCTGCCGAAGCGGATCTCCGAACTGCCCGCGGGCAGGTCGATGGTCATGCCGTCCTTGGCCAGTCGCCAGTCCAGCTTGCCCCCGTCGTCCATGCCCTTGGTGAAGGCCTGCGGCGTGTAGAACGGCAGGCCCGCCTGGGTCAGGTGGCTCAGCACCAGCACCTTGACGCCGGCCATGCGGGCGATGTCCGCCGCCTCCACCGGCTCGGTGTGGTAGCTGACGGTGTCGGCCATGATCGAGCTGGTCCGCGCCATGCCCATGGCGGCCAGGCCCTGCGACATCTGGCGCGTCATGGCGTTGTTCTGGGCCTCGTGGATCAGGACGTCGGCGCCCTTCGCGGCGGCGGCCAGAGGCGGCCATTTGCGGGTGTCGCCGCTGATCACCACCGAGCGGCCGTGGTAATCGAAACGGTAGCCGAAGGCCGGGGTCACCGGGTCGTGGGCGACGCGGATGGCGGTGACGGTGAGGTCGCCGTCCTTCCACGCCACGGCGGTCCCGTCGGGCTTGGCGATCTCGATCACCTTGGGCGCCAGCAGGCCGGCGTCGATCGGCAGCTTGATGTCGCCGTGCTCGTGGTGCGCACGGCGGAAGCCGTGGTCGGTCTCGTAGGCGAGGTTGAAGCCTGCGGCCAGCTTGTCGACGCCGGAGGGCCCCACCAGCGCCAGCGGCTGCGGGCGCCCGGCTACCCAGCTCTGCATGTTGACCTCGCCCACGTCGCCGATGTGGTCGGAGTGCAGGTGGGTGATGAACAGCGCCTGGGCCCGGGCCAGCGGGGCGCGCCAGCTGAGCAGGTTCTTGGTGGACTCCGGCCCGGCGTCCACCAGGTAGAGCTTGCCGCCGGCGATCACCGCCGTGCAGGCCTTGGCGCGGTCGGGGATGGGCAGGGGCCCCGAGGTGCCGCAGAAGATCACCTTCAGCCCGTCCGGCGCAGCCGGCTGGGCCTGGGCGGCGGCGAACGGCAGCAGCGCGACGGCGGCGAGCGCGAGCAGGAACCGGACCATGGATCACCTCTGGCGGCGGAACGGCGTTTCGGCTTCCATGCTAGAGGTTATTGTGGCATTAGCAATGCCACTTTATCGGGGGCTGCGATGACGCTGAGCTACGACCTCTACTGGTCCTTCCGCTCACCCTATTCCTACATGGTGACGCCTCGCCTGCTGGCGTTGGAGGCGGAGTACGACGTCGTCTGCAACGTGCGGCCGGTCTATCCGCTGGCGGTGCGCACGCCGGAGTTCTTCGACGGGCGCGACCCGCTCTGGACGCGCTACCTGTTGACGGACGTGTTCCGAGAGGCCGCCTTCCTGGGCCTGCCGTTCCGCTGGCCACGGCCCGACCCGGTGCAGCAGGCGCCGGAGGTCGGCTACCGCATGGCCCAGCCCTGGATCCACCGCCTGACCCACCTGGGCGCGGCGGCGGCGGAGCGCGGCCGGGGCCTGGCGTTCCTGCGCGAGGCCAGCCACACGATCTGGAGCGGCCAGGTGGAGAACTGGCACGAGGGCGACCACCTGGCGCACGCAGCGGGGCGCGCCGGCCTGGACTTCGCCGAACTGGCTGCGGCCGTCGACGCGGATCCCGCCCGTCACGCCGCCATCGTCGAGCAGAACCAGGTCGCCCAGCGCGAGGCCGGGCACTGGGGCGTGCCGATGATGGTCTTCGACGGCGAGGTCTTCTTCGGCCAGGATCGCTTCGACCAGTTGAAGTGGCGCATGGACCAGCGGGGGCTGGCGAGACGCTGATAGCTGCTGGCTATCGAAATCAGGCCGCGGCGCTCAGCGGCCGTTCGCTGACAGCGGCCTTCGACAGTTCCGCCATGGCCTTGATCAGCGGCGAGCGCCAGCGCTCGGCGGTGGTCAGCATCCAGCAGGCGTAGGTGACGTCCAGGGTGTTGGACACCGGCTTCAGCCGCCCGTCGGCCAGCGGCTCGGCGAAGAGGAACGACGCGCCCATGGCGATGCTGTCGGTGTCGAGCGCGCGCTGCACCACCAGGCCGTAGTCGTCGCTCATGAAGGCGCGCAGGTTCTCGCCCTCCTCGCGGCTCAGCTCCCCCGCCCAGCGTTCCACGCCGGGCAGGATGCTGGGCAGGGCGAAGGGATACTGCAGCAGCTCACGCGGCCCCGCGTCCTGCAGCGCCAGGGCCGGATGCCCCGGCCGCGCCACGAGGATGATGGCGTCCTCGAACAGCTTCTTACGGATCAGCTCACCATAGCGGGCGGCGTGCTCGGAATAGCCGAAGGCGATGTCCACGCGCCCGTCCTGCAGGGCCGCGATCACGTCCGGCCCCTTCTCCTGCACCGTCTCAACATGCAGCTTGGGAAAGCGTACGGCGATGCGGCGCAGCAGCTCGGGCAGGGGCTTCAGGCGGCTGGCGGGGCCCACCGCGATACGGATCCGGCCCTCCTCGCCGCGCGCCAGCTGCTCCAGGTCGCGGCTGAGGGCGGCGACGCCCTGCAGCAGGGCCTCGGCTCGCTGGGCGACGAAGGCGCCGTAGGCGGTGGGCCGCGCCGCGCCATTGGTGCGCTCGAACAGCTTCAGCGACAGCTGCGCTTCCAGGCGCGCGATGCTCTTCGACAGCGTCGGCTGCGAGATCGAAAGCTTGCGGGCCGCGCCGCTGAAGCCGCCCGCGCGGCAGATTTCCAGGATCTGTTCGAGGTGACGAAGCTCCATGCCTCGAAGCTATAGCAGCCGAACGCGGCCTTGGGCAGATTGCAACGCCGCTTGGCGCTAACGTCCGATCGCCGCAGTTCAAGTTGCCGAAGGAACTGGGGAGGGAGTTCTGGGGATGAAACGCACCCGCCTGGCCGTCATGGCCGCCGTCATCGCCGCGACCGCGGCCGCCGCGCCGGCGGCAACGGCCGTCGACCGTCACCGGCCCGCGGCCCGACGGCCGAATGTCATCGTCATCCTGGCCGACGACCTGGGCTATGGCGACACCGCCGTCTATGGCAGCAAGATCGTCAAGACTCCCAACATCGACGCCCTGGCGGCCGACGGCGTGCGCTTCACCGACGCCTATGTGACCCACCCGGTCTGCGCGCCCTCGCGCGCGGGCCTGCTGACCGGCCGCTACCAGACCCGCTTCGGCTGGGAGTTCAATCCGGTCGGCCGCGACCGGCAGGGCGGCGTGTCGCTGCACGAGGCGTTCATCGGCCAGATCATGAAGACCGCCGGCTACCACACCGGCATGATCGGCAAGTGGCACCTGGGCGAGGCGCCCGGCTATCAGCCGGTCGACCGCGGCTTCGACGAGTTCTTCGGCACGTTGCAGGGCGCCACCGCCTACATCACCGATCCGCAGCCGGGCGACGACAGCTACGATCCGCCGGGAGCAGCGGCCTCCTATCGCGCCACAGCGGAGGATCCGCTTCCGCCGGACGCCACCGTCGCCCAGCGGATGGCCTATGTGCGCGCGCACGCGCCGATCCGCCGGGGCCGGGAGGTGGCGAAGGTCCCGGGCTATGTGACCGAAGCCTTCACCGCCGAGGCGGTGCGCTTCATCGGGGCGAACAGGACCCGGCCGTTCTTCCTCTACCTGGCCTACAACGCGCCCCATACGCCGCTGCAGGCGACCAGGAAGTACCTCGACCGCTATCCGGACGTGTCCGACCGCGGCAAGCGGGTCTACGCCGCCATGGTCTCGGCGCTGGATGACGGCGTCGGCGAGGTGCGCGCCAAGCTGAAGGCCGAGGGGCTGGAGAAGGACACCCTGATCGTCTTCCTCTCCGACAACGGCTGCGCCGGCTACGTCCAGGGCGCCTGCTCCAACGCGCCGCTCAGCGGTTTCAAGGGCACGCACCTGGAAGGCGGGGTGCGCGTCCCGTTCATCGCCGCCTGGCCCGGGCGGATCCCGGCCGGCCGGGTGGACGATCGCATGGTCTCCAGCCTCGACATCGTGCCCACCGCCGCCGCCCTGGTGGGCGCCAAGCTGCCGCACGGCTCGGACGGGGTGAACCTGATGCCCTATCTCGCCGGCGGCGACGGGCGCACGCCCAATCCGACCCTCTACTGGCGCGCCGGCAACACCTTCGCGATCCGCGACGCGGGCTGGAAGCTGTGGCTGGCCGACAAGGCCGATCCCGACGGCAAGCCCGGGCCGGAGGCCGCCATCACGCCCAACGGCACGCCGCTGACGCCCTCGCCGTTCGGCCAGCACGCCATGCTCTACGACCTGAGCTCCGACCTCGGCGAGACCCGCAACCGCGCCGGCGACCAGCCGGGCGTGGTGGCGGCGCTGAAGGCCAAGCTGAAGGCCTGGAACAAGGGCAATGTCCCGGCCCAGTGGACCAGCATGCGCCAGTCCACGCGGCGGCAGGACGGCCAGCTCTTGAAGCTGTACGACTGAGCCGGTGCCGAGACCCAAGACCACAGCCGCCGCACACGACGACGAGGCCCCTGCGCCCGAGGCCCTCGCGCCCGAGGCCGCGCGGGCGGCGCGGGAGGCCGAGCGGCGAGAGCACTTCATGCGGGTGGCCGCGGCGGTGTTCCGCGAGCATGGCCTGGGCGGGGCCACCATGGAGCAGGTGGCCGCCGCGGCCGGCGTCACCAAGATGGTGCTCTATCGCCGCTTCGCCTCGAAGGAGGCCCTGATCCAGGCGATCTTCAGCGAGGTGATGCGTCGCCTGAAGGTGGGCGACGGCGGGCCTTGGCGCGGCTATGGCGCAGGCATGCGGCGCTCGCTGGCCGCGGCCCGCTCGTTCCAGGATGGGTTCCTGCTGCTGGTCCGCCAGGGGGGGCAGCACCCGGCCTACCAGCCGATCCAGGCCGAGATGCGCCGGCGCACCGGCCAGCGGCTGCGCGGCCTGCTCTGGTATCCCGATCCGCCGCCGCCGCGGGCCGAGCGGCCGGCCCTGCTGGACCTGTCGCTGGAGCCGATGATCTCGTTCTGCAACGAGGCCCTGGCCTATTGGCTCGAGCATGGCCAGCCGTCGCGCGACGAGCTGTACCTACGCTGGTACGCCCAGATGATGCAGGCCTGGCGCCACAACGCCGCCGAGCTGCTCAACCTCGACTCGCCGGAACAGGACTGGCCCTTCGACACCGAGGGGCGCCCGTAATGCAGGAGGAAAGGCCCATGGTCAGCCGCCGGGATGCGCTGCTGGGCGCGGGGGCCTCGATCGCCGCGCCGCCCGTGGCCGCGAAGCATGCGAAGTTCGCCGCCGAGATCGCCGCCGCGCAGGCCTGCCTGGACGCCTTCATGGCCGCCTTCAACGCCCGCGACCTCACCGCCTTCGAGGCCAGCTTCAACTTCCCGCACGTGCGCTTCGCCTCGGGAAAGGTGACCCTCATCAACCCGGGCTACCACAAGCCGGAGATGTTCGAGCGCGGCGCCCTGGCCGAGTGGGACCACTCCGCCTGGCAGCGGCGCGAGGTGATCCATGCCGGCGCCGACAAGGTCCACCTCGACACCCACTTCGCCCGCTACCGCAAGGACGGCAGCCTGATCGGCGGCTTCGATTCCGTCTACGTCGTCACCCGCCAGGAGGGCCACTGGGGCATCCAGGGCCGCTCCAGCTACGCACCCTGATGGCGCTGCCCCAGGTCAAGTGGACAGCGCGCTATGGGGCCAAGCCTTCCAGGCATTGGAAAACCGCGGTTCGGTTCAGTAGCTTCATGAGGTCTGTTACCGCGCAGTAACGCCCCGGCACGTGGGCGGAGGCCGCGGCAAAAGGGGGAAGACCTGCGCATGACCGCACTGCAATCGCTCAAGGGCGCCTCGATCGTCGCCCTCTGCTGGGGCCTGGCCGCGCCGGCGTTCGCCGAGCCCAAGGGCGCCGCGACCGAGATCGACGAGGTGGTGATCACCGCCCGCAAGCGCGAGGAGCGCCTGCGCGACGTGCCGGTGGCCGCCACCGCGCTCAGCGCCGATGACCTCAAGGACATGGGCGGCCTGGCCAACGCCCAGCAGCTGCTCGCCAACGTGCCGGGCGTGAACTTCGCCAACACCTCGAATGCGCTCACCTCCGACGTCTCGATCCGTGGGTCGGGCACCTCGCGGGCGACCAACGCCGAGGCCGGCGTCGGCCTCTTCGTGGACGGCGCCTTCATCGGCGGCGGCAACGTGGCCGGCCGCACCTTCGCCGGCATCGACCTCTTCGACGTCTCCCGCGTGGAGGTGCTGCGGGGCGTGCAGGGCGGGCTGGGCGGACGCAACGCCGAGGGCGGCTCGATCAATGTGATCCTGGCGCGGCCCACCCATCGCTTCGAGGGTTACGCCTTCGCCACCGCGGCCATGCACGACAAGTACGAGCTGGAGCTGGTGACCAACCTGCCCATCGACGAGCACTGGGCCGCGCGCGTCAGCCTCGACTACGGCAAGCAGTCCAAGGGCTTCTACCACCTGTTCGCGATCGACCAGTACGCCGACGCCACCGAGCGCCAGTTCGGCCGCGCGCAGCTGAACTACACCAACGGCAATTTCACCGCGAACGCCATGGTCGAGCGGGCCAACGAGCGTACGCCGGGCCTGGTGTACCAGGTGGTGACCTTCGCCAACGCCAACTTCCCGCAGGGCTACTACACCGACAAGTACGAGACGGCCTGGAACTCGCCGTCCGCCGGCAAGCAGCGCCTGACCGACTTCGAGTTCACCACCAGCCTGGACCTGGGCTGGGCCACGCTGGCCACGGTGAGCAACCTGCGCGACCGGCGCGGGCAGAACCAGTACGACCGCGACGGGCTGTCGCCGGACTTCTTCCAGCCGCTGATCGCCACGCCGGGTCGCGTCTCCGCGTCGGGCCTGGCGACCATCCGCGCCACCGACTACGGCCTGGGCGGCGACCAGGTCGACCACGCGCGCATCACCTACCACGACGTCCACCTGAGCGGCGCGGCCCAGCGGCTCACCTGGGTGGCCGGCGGCGAATACTACCTGCTGAACGACACGCCCTCGAACATCCTGTCCAAGACGCCGACCACCGCCAGCCCCAACGCCGGCACCATCAGCCGCAGCCGGCTGCGGTTCGAATCCTATGCCTTCTATGGCGAACTGGGCTTCGACCTGACCTCGCAGCTGAACCTCTCGGGCGACCTGCGCTACACGCATGACGACGAGGACTTCCTGCAGCGCCAGTACGTCTATGTGACCGACGTCCCGATCACCACGCCCAGCCTCAACCCGACCGGCAGCCGCCAGCAGGGCAACGTCTCCTACACAGCCACCCTGGCCTACAAGCCCACCGGCCAGATGCTGCTCTACGCCAAGGTGGGCTCGGCCTACCGGGCCGGCGGGTTCAATGGCAACCTGGGCGATGCGCGCCAGCCGATCCCGATCCCGCTCGAGTTCGATAACGAGACCATGACCGCCTACGAGGTCGGCTTCAAAGGCAACCTGACCTCGAACCTCTTCCTGACGGCGGCGGCCTATTCCAACCACTTCGACAACCTGGTCCTGCAGGGCGACAACGGCTGCCGGATCAGCCTGCCGTCGTGCCCGGTTCAGGCGACCTCCTTCGCGTTCAACGCCGGCCCGGCGCGGCTCTGGGGCATCGAGGTGGAGGCGACGGCCCGGGCGCAGGTGGCCGGTGGGGCCCTGCGCGTCACGGTCGGCGGTTCGCGCCAGGGCGGCCATGTCACCGGCGGCGTCGACAAGGGTTTCAAGCAGCCCCAGCAGCCGAAGTGGACCGAGACCTTCAGCGCCACCTACCGCCACGACCTAGCCCGCGGCGTCGTCGGCTTCGTCAACGTCAACGGCTCGGGCCGCCAGGGCGGGGTGCAGGAGGCCAACCAGACGACGCTGCTGCACGACTACGGCGTCTTCAACCTGCGCGGCGGCCTGGACTGGAAGTCGTACGAACTGACCGGCTACGTGAACAACGCCGGCGACAAGTCCTACCTGGTCTTCCACGCCCCCACGGCGACCGGCGACGTGCGCCGCTACAACCAGCCGCGCACCTACGGCGTCCAGCTCCGCTACAGCTGGTGACGGTCGCGCCGGCCGATGGCCTCAGCTAGCGTCGCGCCATGGAGCCCTCGGACCCCCCACGCGCGTCGCGACGCAGCCTTCTCGGCGGCGGGGCGGGGCTGTTGGCGGCCAGCGGGGCCGCGGCGCGGGCGCCGGCGGTGACGGTCGGCTCCGCGGCTGACGCCCAGGCGATCCTCGAGCGCTACCACGGCTTGGGGCTCAAGGCGTCGGGGAGCCCCGGCGACATCGCCACAGGCGCGTGGATCGAGGCCGAGCTGACGGCCGCCGGCTACGGCTGCGTGCGCCAGCCGTTCGAGACGCCGGCTTACGAGGGTGAACCGCCAACGCTCACCGCCGGGACCGCCCGCGCGGAGCTGATCCCGCAGGCCATCGTGCAGACCACCGGCCAGGACGGCGTTACTGGCCCGCTGTACCTCGCCGGCCAGGGATCCGCCGCGCCCGGCGGAATCGCCCTCATCGTCCTGCCCCATGCCCGCTGGTCGACCGCCAAGGGCGAGGTCGAGCGGCGGGTCCAGGCGGCGATCGGCGCGGGCGCGGCGGGCGTGGTGCTGGTGACCACCGGCCCCACCGGCGAGGCCCTGGCCCTGAACGCGCCGGTGGACCGGCCCCTGTTCGACCGACCCGTGGCTGTCCTCGCGCCGCGGCAGGCCGAGCCTTTCCTCCAGGCGGCTAGTCAAGGCGAGACCGCCACCTTGCGCATTCCCGGGCGCTCGTTCCGACGGCCCGCGTTCAACGTCACCGCGACCCTGAAGCGCGGCGGGGGCCGGACCCTGGTCCTGTCCACGCCGCGGTCCGGCTGGTTCACCTGCGCCGGAGAGCGCGGGACGGGCCTCGCCGTCTGGCTGCTGCTGGCGCGCTGGGCGGCGAAGGCGAAGCTGGCGGCGGACGTGGCCCTCGTCTGCACCAGCGGCCACGAGTACGAATACGCCGGCGGCGAGGCCTATATCCGCGCCAGGGCGCCGCCGAACGACACCGCCCTGTGGGTCCACCTGGGCGCCAATGTCGCGGCGCGCGACTGGCACGAGCGCGGCCCGCTGCTCTCGCCCCTGCCCAGCGCCGACCCCCAGCGGTTCCTGCTGGCCAGCCCCCCGCTGGTCCCCGCAGCCCAGGCGGCCTTCGCCGGCCTGCCCGGGCTGGAGCAGGTCTATGCCGCCGATCCCAAGCAGGCGGCGGGCGAGCTCAGCAGCATCCTGGCCGGCGGCTATGGGCCGGTGATCGGCGTCTTCGGCTCGCATCGCTTCCACCACGCGCGGAACGACGACCTGCGCTGCGTGGAGCCCACGCTGGTCCCGCCGGTGGCGGCCGCCTTCGCGAAGGTGATCTCCCAGGCGTTGCAGAAAGTGGCATAGGGCGTGACAATATCCCCGAGCATTTGAAGGGGAGGGCGCGATGCAGACGCCGCACTACCGGATCCTGGGCGGCCTCGGCTCGCCCTATTCGCTGAAAATGCGCGCGATCCTGCGCTACCGCCGCCTGCCGCACGTGTGGGTGCAGATCAACGACAGCCACAACGAGGAGCGCGCCCAGGTCCGCGCGCCGGTGATCCCGGTGCTGCGCTATCCCGACGGCGGCTACCACAACGACTCCACCCCGATGATCTACGAGCTGGAGGCGCTGCATGCGGAGCGCGGCGTCGTGCCGGCCGATCCGGGCGACGCCTTCCTGGCCTTCCTGCTGGAGGACATGGCCGACGAGTGGGGCACCAAGCTGATGTTCCACTACCGCTGGTTCCGCGAGCGCGACCAGGTGCGGATGAGCGAGTGGCTGGCCTACGATCGGGCCCAGGGCGGCGGCTATGCCGGCATCAAGGCGTTCGCCGACCGCTTCCGCGACCGCCAGGTGGGCCGCATGGCGCTGGTGGGCTGCACGCCGCAGAACGCCCCGATCATCGAGGACACCGCCCGCACCCTGGCCGCCATCTTCGAGGCCCAGGTGCTGGAGCGGCCGTTCCTCTTCGGGGCGCGTCCCTCGCTGGCCGAGTTCGGCTGGTACGGCCAGTTCTCCCAGCTGATCGTCGATCCCACGCCCAACGATCTGATGCGCGAGATCGCGCCCTTCACGGTGCGCTGGCTGATGCACATGGACGACCTGTCGGGCCTGGAAGAGGGGGCTTGGCGCGCGCCCGGCGAGGCGCTGCCGCCGGCCGTGGACCAGCTGCTGGCCTTCGCCGGCGAGGTCTATTTCCCGTTCCTGGAAGCCAACGCCCAAGCCATCGCCGACAGCGCCGAGACCTTCACCGTCGAACTGCTGGGCCGGCCCTACACCCAGGCCCCGTTCAAGTATCAGGTCCGCTGCCTGGAACAGCTGCGACGCGCCTTCGTCGACCTGCCGGCGGAGGCCCGGGACCGCATCGCCCCGCGGCTGGACAAGGCCGGCGTCCTCGCCCGCCTCACGAAGCGCATCGTCCCGGCTTGATCCATGGGTAGGATGGGGGAATGGACGAGATTCCCCACCCCAGCACGCCGCAGATGGCGTCGCCCACCTACCGCCTGGCCTCCCTGGACCAGGACTTCATCATGGGCCCCTCCATGCGGGGCGTCCGCTTCCTGCTGGAGTTCGCCAAGGCGGACGAGGCGCTGCGCACCTGGGGTGTGGTCTCCACCATCGTGGTGTTCGGCAGCGCGCGGGTGGGCGAGGAGGGCTCTGACGCGCACCGCCGGTGGTACGCCGCCGCGCGCGAGTTCGGCGGGATCGCCTCCAGGCTGGGCGGCGCCCACCTGTCGGCCCGCAAGGAGCGGCACAATGTGATCTGCACCGGCGGCGGGCCGGGGATCATGGAGGCCGCCAACCGCGGCGCCGCCGACGTGGGCGCGCCGTCCATCGGGCTCAACATCACCCTGCCGCACGAGCAGTACCCCAACCCCTACACCACGCCCGAGCTCACCTTCCGCTTCCACTACTTCGCCATGCGCAAGATGCACCTGGCCATGCGGGCCAACGCCCTGGTGGTGTTCCCGGGCGGGTTCGGGACCCTGGACGAGCTGTTCGAGGTGCTGACCCTGCGCCAGACCGACAAAAGCCCGCCGATCCCCATCGTGCTGTTCGACGAGGGCTACTGGCGCTCGGTGATCAACTTCGATGCCCTGGTGGCCGCCGGCATGGTCAAGGCCGCGGACCTGGCCCTGTTCCGCTTCGCCGAGACGCCGCAGGCGGTCTGGGACTGCCTGGTCGACGGCGGCCTGAAGCCCCATGCCGAGCCCGACTGGGAGGCGCCGCCGGCGGATCCGCAGGACCACGCCTGAGCAGGCTTGCGAAGCCACGCGCGGCGGCGCCAACTGGCCGGCGGAGCAGGGGAATCCTCACCGCATGGACATCGGCGTCTTCATCCCGATCGGCAACAACGGCTGGCTGATCTCGGCCACCTCGCCGCAGTACATGCCCAGCTTCGAGCTGAACAAGGAGATCACCCAGAAGGCCGAGCGCTGCGGCTTCGACTTCGCCCTCTCGATGATCAAGCTGCGCGGGTTCGGCGGGAAGACGGAGTTCTGGGAGCACAACCTGGAGAGCTTCACCCTGATGGCGGGGCTGGCCGCGGTCACCTCGAAGATCAAGCTCTTCGCCACGGTGGCGACCCTCACCATCCCGCCGGCGATCGTGGCGCGGATGGCCTCGACGATCGATTCCATCGCGCCCGGCCGGTTCGGCATCAACCTGGTCACCGGCTGGCAGAAGGCCGAGTACGACCAGATGGGCCTGTGGCCCGGCGACACCCACTACCGCGACCGCTACAACTACCTGGCCGAGTACGCGACGGTGCTGAAGGGCCTGATGGAGACGGGCGTCAGCGACTTCTCCGGCAAGTACTTCCAGATGCGCGACTGCCGCGTCAGCCCGCGGCCGTCGGCGGGGGTGAAGATCATCTGCGCCGGCTCCAGCGACGAGGGCCTGGCCTTCACCGCCCAGTACGCGGACTACAGCTTCGCCCTCGGCATGGGGACCAATACGCCCACCAAGTTCGCCTCGGTGAGCTCGCGCCTGGCCGATGCGAAGGCCAAGACCGGCCGCGACGTGGCCGCCTACATCCTCTTCATGGTGATCGCCGACGAGACCGACGAGAGGGCCATGGCCAAGTGGCAGCTCTATCGCGACGGCGCCGACCAGGACGCCCTGGCCTGGCTGACCAACCAGGCCGCGCCCAACGCCCAGCACGGCGCCGCCAACACCAACACCACCCAGCTCGCCGCGCCGGAGTCGGCCGTGAACCTCAACATGGGCACCCTGGTGGGCAGCTATGAGAACGTCGCCCGGATGCTGGACGAGGTCGCCGAGGTGCCCGGGACGGCGGGCGTGCTGCTGACCTTCGACGACTTCGTGCAGGGGGTGGAGAACTTCGGGACCAGGATCCAGCCGCTGATGAAGAGCCGGGCGCATGTGCATGCCGATGCGTGAGGGCGCCCCTTGTTCCTTTCCCACGCAGTGGGAGAGGAACGAGCCATGCATAGACCTACCGTCCCGCTCCCCGGCGCCGTCACCCTGCCGGCGCGGCCGGAGAACCTGCCGATCGATCCCAAGGCCACGGCGCTGATCGTGGTGGACATGCAGAACGCCTACGCCAGCCCGGGCGGCTACCTGGACCTGGCGGGCTTCGACATCGAGGGCGCCGCCGCGGTGATCGAGAAGATCGCCGTCACCGTCGAGGCCGCGCGCCGGGCGGGCGTGCAGGTGGTGTTCTTCCAGAACGGCTGGGACCCCGGCTATGCCGAGGCGGGCGGTCCCGGCTCGCCCAACTGGTGGAAGTCCAACGCCCTGAAGACCATGCGCGAGCGTCCGGAGTTGGAGGGCCAGCTCCTGGCCAAGGGAACCTGGGACTATGCCCTGGTGGACCGGCTGCCGCCGCAGCCCGGCGACATCGTCATCCCCAAGCCGCGCTACTCGGCGTTCTTCAACACCGCCCTGGATTCCATGCTGCGGGCGCGCGGCATCCGCAACCTCGCCTTTTGCGGCATCGCCACCAACGTCTGCGTGGAGAGCACCCTGCGCGACGGCTACCACCTGGAATATTTCGGCGTCCTGCTGGAGGACGCCACCCATCAGGCGGGCCCGGCGTTCCTGCAGGAGGCCAGCGTCTACAACATCGAGAAGTTCTTCGGCTGGGTGTCCAACACCGCCGACTTCTGCGGCGCCATCGGCCAGGCGCCGCCGTCCAACCCGTAACGAGGACCAAGCATGCCCAAGACCGTCATCACGCCGCCCGGGACCGGCACGCCGATCGCGCCGTTCTCACCCGGGACCCTCGCCGACGGGGTGGTCTATGTCTCGGGCACCCTGGCCTTCGACAAGGACAACAACGTCGCCCACGTCGGCGACGCCGCCGCCCAGACGCGCCAGGTGCTGGAGACCATCAAGTCCGTGGTGGAGACCGCCGGCGGAACGCTGGAAGACGTGACCATGAACCACATCTTCCTCAAGGACTGGTCCGACTACGCCGCCATCAACAAGGTCTACGCCGAGTACTTCCCCGGCGAGAAACCGGCGCGCTTCTGCATCCAGTGCGGGCTGGTGCGCCCGGACTTCCTGGTGGAGATCGCCAGCATCGCCCACGTCGGCAAGCGGTAGCGCCATGACCGTGGAAGCCAACGGCCGGACCGCCGATTTCGACATCGACCCGATGTTCCTGGACCGCTGGTCCCCGCGGGCCTTCTCGGGCGAGGCCATGCCGCACGAGCTCCTGATGAGCCTGTTCGAGGCGGCGCGCTGGGCGCCCTCGGCCTTCAACGGCCAGCCCTGGCGCTTCGTCTACGCCCACGCCGGCACGACCGACTGGGACCGGCTGATGGAGGTGCTGATCCCCTACAACCAGGCCTGGGTGAAGCACGCCTCGGTGCTGATGTTCGTGATCTCCGACCGCTTCCGGCGGTCCGAGGGGCGCGAGCCCGAGCCGCTGTACAGCCATTCGTTCGACACTGGCGCGGCCTGGGCGTGCCTGGCGCTGCAGGCCCATCGCGCCGGCTGGGCGGCGCACGGGATGAGCGGGTTCGACCTGGCCCGGGCCCATGAGGTGCTGGGCGTGCCCGAGGCGGAGTACCGCGTGGAGGCGGCCATCGCGGTCGGGCGACCTGTCGACGCCGCGATCCTGGACGAGCCCTACCGCTCGCGCGAAAAACCGAGTTCGCGCAAGCCCGTGTCGAGCTTTGCTTTCGAAGGCGCGTTCCGGGTGTAGGCTGTGGCGCAGCGGCGCAAGTCAGACGCCGTCAGCGCTGCGGGGGTTGCGCCATGAACGATATCGACCGGTCCATCGGCGTGCGCACCTTTGCGAGCGACGCCGTCCACCTGATCCGCACCACCCAGACTATCCAGTACCAGCTGAGCCAGATGGCCGACCAGAAGGCCAACATGGTGCTGGCCGCCAGCTTCGTGATCTTCACGGTGACGCTGAGCCAGGCCAAGGGCGGGGTGGCCACCCTGCCGCTGCCGCTCATGGTGCTGGGCGCCTCGGCTTTCTCGGCCGCCTTCCTGGCGATCCTGGCCGTGCTGCCGTCGGTCAAGGCGCCGCCCAAGGCCACCGGGGTGAAGAACGTGCTGTTCTTCAACGCCTTCACCCAGATCCCCGAGCAGGAGTTCGTGGAGATGCTGCTCGGCATCATGGGCGACTCGAAGACCATGTACGAGGCCATGGCCCACGACATCTACCAGAACGGCCAGGTGCTCGCGCACAAGAAGTACCGCTACCTCGGCTACGCCTATCGCATCCTTTTGACCGGCCTGGTGGCCAGCTTCATCACCTTCATGATCCCGTTCCTGCTGCGCGGGCTGAAGGTCTAGCAGGCGTCACGGCCGCCAGTCGGGCGGGGCCAGTTCGAAGCCTTCGAACCGGAACCCGGGGACCACGACGCAGGCCACCAGGGTCCAGCCCCGCTCCGCCTCTGCCGACTGCCACTCGTGCGCGCGCACAAGCCGCTGCGGCGCATGCCCGGGCCCGGGGCCGAGCCAGGCTTCCACGGTCACGCCCTCGTGGGCGGTGAGCAGGCGCAGGGGCGCCCCGGCCTGGAAGATCCACAGCTCCTCGGCGTCGACCCGGTGCCAGTGCGAGCGGTGGCCTTCCTCCAGCAGGAACAGGATCGAGGTGCCCGCGGCGCGGCCGTCCGGCATCGCCGCCTCGGAGCGCCAGGTCTCGCGATACCAGCCGCCCTCGGGGTGCGGGCGCAGGCCCAGGCGGGCGATGATCTCGGCAGCGTCGCTCATGCGGGGCAAAGAATGGCCGATCCGTCGGCGGTCGTCAGCCCGACCTTGACCGCGCCGCCGCGCTCGGGCCGGCTTGGGCTCATGAAACGATTCCTCGCAGCCCTGGTGGGGGCCCTGGTCGCTGCCGGCGCGGCCGCCGCCGCCACGCCGGACCTGGCGAAGATGTCGCCGGCCGAACTGGCGGCCTTCATGACCGCCTTCCCGAAGGGCGGCGAGCTGCACAACCACCTGGGCGGCGGCACGCCGGCGGAGGACATCCTGACCTGGGCGGTGGAAGACGGCCTGTGCGTCGACATGGTCGAGCTGGCCATCCGCGGCGCGGGCCCCTGCACCGCCGACAACCTGAAGCCTGCCGCCGCGGTCGCCGGCGACGAGGCCCTGCGCTCGGCCCTGATCGACAGCCTGACGGTGCGCCATCCCGGCTTCCGCGACCGCTCCGGCCACGACCAGTTCTTCAGCGCCTTCGCCCGGCGCAGCGTGTTGCCGCGCCGCGGCGGCGACGCCCTGGCCGAGACCCTGGACGGCCTGGCGCGGCAGAACACCTTCTACGCCGAGCTGATGGTCTCGCCGCAGGTGGGGACGTCGCGCGGCCTGGGCGCCCGAGTGGGCTGGCGCGGCGATCCGGCCGCCACGCGCGCCGCGCTGAGCGAGGCGGGCCTGGAGAAGCTGGTCCCCGCGGTCAGCGCCGACACCGACGCGCTGGAGGCCCGGGCCCGGCAGGTGATGAAGTGTGGCGCGCCGGCAGCCCATGGCGGCTGCCAGGTGACGGTGCGCTTCCTGTTCCAGGCCCTGCGCCAGGGCCCGCCCGAGCAGACCATGGCCCAGCTGCAGCTGGCCGTGGCGGTCATCCAGGCCGACAAGCGCTGGGTGGGCCTGCAGCTGGTGGCGCCCGAGGACAGCTACGACGCCACGCGGTACTACGACCTGCATATGCACATGGTGGACCTGCTCACCGACCATGGCCGCAAGGTCCCGGTGGCCCTACACGCGGGGGAGGTGACCCTGAAGCTGGTGGCGCCGGCGGAGGTCAGCCACCGGGTGCGCGACGCGGTGGAGATCGCCGGCGCCCGCCGCATCGGCCACGGGACCGACCTGCCGCTGGAGACCGGGGCCGCCCAGCTGGCGGCCGAGATGGCGGCCAAGGGCGTGCTGGTGGAGGTGAACCTGCTCTCCAACCAGGCGATCCTGGAGATCGACCCCAAGGACCACCCCTACGCCTGGCTGCGCAAGATGGGCGTGCCGGCCAGTCTCTCCACCGACGACGCCGGGATCAGCCGCAGCGAGCTCGCCGGAGACTACGCCGCCGCGGTGCGCAACGGGGCCACTTACGACGACCTGAAGACTTCGGCGCGCAACGCCATCGCCTTCAGCTTCCTGCCGGGGGAGGGACTCTGGGCCGATCCGAACAGCTATCGGCGGCCGGTCGCGGCCTGTGCCGGCCAGATCGGCGCGGAGACGCCACACGGCGCCTGCGCCGAGCTGGTGGCCCGCAGCGATAAGGCGCGCGAACAGTGGCGCCACGAGCGGCTGCTGAAGGCGTTCGAGGCCGCCCGCTAGGGGAAGCGGAGTCTTCGCGCACAGCCCGTCTTCCATCCGTCGCAAATCGCCGTTAAGCCCGCGCTGGTTGTATTTGTGGCGTGGGTCCTGGTGTGGCGTCGATCCACCGCGCAGCGGCGTGGCAAGTCTGGATCCGGTGCGGCTGGAAGCTGCTGACCGTCTTCGCGCCGGTGTTCCTGGCGACGGGCGCCGGCCTCGGCGTCCTCATCCTCGACCTGCATGGCCCGGCCTGGCTGCCGTGGCTCGGCCTCGTTCCGGCCGCGGGGGTCGCGGCCCTGGCGATGCGGCCGGAGCCGCGCGGCGCACCGCCACCCTCGGGCGCCGACGCGCTGCTGACCCTGGCGATCGTGCTGGCGGCGCTCGTCTGGGCCTGGACGCTGTTCGGACCGGGCGTCCTGCCGATCGGCGATCCGGTGGCGGTGCCGCAGTTCGCCCGTAGCCTGGCCACCGGCCTGCCGCTCACCGAGGCCTTCCCGCCCGGCAGCTCCGGTCACGCCTATCCGCCGGGCTATCCGCTGCTGTTCGCCCCGGCTGAGGCGGTGCTGCAGCCCGACACGGCGCTGATGCTGTTCAAGCTGGTGACCGTGGCCGTCGCGGCCCTGATCCCGGCAGCCTGGGGCGGGCTGCACCGGGCCTTGTTCGCGCCCGACCGGCCGGCCTGGCAGGTGGCCGCCCTGGCCTATGTCGCCTTCATCCTGCTCGAGCGGCAGCTGGGCTTCCTGACGCCGTTCGCGGGCAAGAACGCGGTGGAGTTCGCGCTCCTGCTCTTCCCGGCGGTGATCCTGGCGACCATCCGCCTGGCCGAGCGGCCGCGCCTGTGGCCTCTGGCGGCCCTGCCGCTCGGCGGGCTGTTCGTGATCCACTACAGCATGCTGCACCTGGCGGCCGCCTTCCTCGCCGCCTACGCGCTCCTTGGCAGGCCGTGGCGCTGGGGGCCCGTGCTGCGGATGGTCGGCGCCGGAGCTATCGCTTGCGGCCTCCTGCTTCTGGCGGCGGGCGAGGCGCTGCACGATCCGCGGGCGGCGGCCGCGCCCTGGACGCTCGGGCCGGCGTTGGGCCTGCTGGCGCGGGCGGTTGTCGCGTCGCGACCGCCGCTGGTGATCTTCCACGACGCCGCCTTCGGCCTGACGCCGGCCTACTACCGGATCCTGGTGGTCGCGGCGTGCGGCGCCGTCGCGGTCGCGCTGGGTTTTTCGCTTCGGCGTCCCGGGCTGTGGCGTGCGGCGATGATCTACGGCCTGGCCTTGGCCGCGAGCCTCGCCTTCGGCTACGGCGTCGTGCCGGCGCGGATCAACCTCGACTTCGTGCGCTGCTTCGCCTGGACGCTGCAGGCCGCCCTGTTCCTCGTGGCGATGCTGGCCCTGGTCGAGGGCTGGGGCAGGCTCGCGGGGTCATGGCGCTGGGCGGCGCCGTTGGCCGCCGCGCCGGTCCTGGCCGTGGCGCTCGCGATCGCCTGGCACGACATGCGGGTGGAGCGCGCCGCCTTCCGCCAGGCCACCCAGCCGCGCGCGGCCATTCACCAGATCGCCGCGGCCCTGCCGCAGGATCGCGCCTGCATGCTGATCGCCCACGGTCAGGCGCGCCCGGACGTCCTGGTGACCATCCAGGACGCCCCGCCCTGGAACTATGCGGAGGCCCTCAGCCCCTGCGTGTTCGTCGGCGGCTCGTGGGTCCACGCCGGGTGGCCGGGCGGCCGCGACCTCGACGGCCTGCCCTCGGCCGAGGCGCTGCGCCGGCTGCCGGCGGGCCTGCCGGTGTACTTCGTGGGACCGCGCGCGCAGCTGGACGCCTACGCCGGCGCCCTGGCCGGGCAGGGGCTCGGCTGGGCGTGGCGGCCGGCCGGCCAAGCCGCGGGATCGGCCCTGTGGCGGGCGGAGCGCCCGTCCGGGTCCTACGCCTCGAACGCCATGTAGATGAACCGGGTCACGAACAGGGCCGCCAGGGCGAACAGCAGCCAGTCGGCCTTCTCGAACCGGCGGGCGACGACCTTCAGCAGGGCATAGGCGATGACCCCCACCGCCAGGCCGTTGGCGATGGAAAAGGTCAGCGGGATCATCACCAGGGTCAGGAACGCGGGGATCGCCACCACCGGATCCTCCCAGTCGATCTCGACCAGGGGCGCCATCATCATCCCGCCCACCAGCACCAGGGCCGGCGCGGTGGCCGCCGCCGGGATCACCTGGGCCCAGGGCGCCACGAACAGCGTCGCCAGGAACATCAGCCCGGTGACCACCGCGGTGAGGCCCGTGCGCCCGCCCGCCGACACGCCCGAGGCGCTCTCGATGTAGCTGACCACCGTCGAGGTGCCGGCGAAGGAGCCGACGATGGTGGCGGTGGCGTCGGCGAAGAGGATGCGGTTCAGGCGCGGGATGGTGCCGTCCGGCTGCACCAGCCCGGCCTTCTTCGAGACCGCGACCAGGGTGCCGACATTGTCGAACAGGTCGACGAACAGGAAGACGAACAGGATCTCCAGCAGCGACAGGCCGAAGCCCTTTCCGCCGATCCCGAGGGCGGCCGGGATGTCCAGCTTCAGCGCCGTGCCGGTCATCTGGTCCAGGCTGTAGGGCTGCGGCGCCCATTGGGCGAGGCCCAGCAGCCAGCCCAGCACCGCGGTCGCCACGATGCCGATGAAGATCGCCCCCTTCACCCGCAGCACGGTCAGGCCAGAGAGGATCGCCAGGCCCAGCAGCGCCAGGGCGACGGTTGAGGAGTGGATGTTCCCGAGCCCGACGATGGTGGCGGGATTGGCGACGACCAGGCCCGCGCCGCGCAGTCCGATGAAGGCGATGAAGAGGCCGACCCCGGCTGCGATGGCCGAGAACAGCGCCCGCGGGATCGCGCTGACGATCAGCTGGCGCACGCCCGCCACCGTCAGGACAATGAACAGAACCCCGGAGATGAACACCAGCCCCAGCGCCGTCTGCCACGGCACGCCCATGCCCTTGACCACGGTGAAGGCGAAATAGGCGTTGAGGCCCATCCCGGGCGCGAGCGCGATCGGGTAGTTGGCGATCAGGCCCATCAGCAGGCAGCCGACCCCGGCGGCCAGGCAGGTGGCGGCCGCCACGCCCGCGACCGGCATTCCGGTCGAGCCCAGGATCGAGGGATTGACCAGGACGATATAGGCCATGGTCAGGAAGGTGGTGAGGCCGGCCAGCACCTCGGTCCGGACGCTCGTGCCCCGTTCGCGAAGCTGGAAAGTGCGCTCGATCAGGCTCATTTCGCGGCCGCCTGCGGGACGGTGGCGGCGTACTTGCCCCAGCCGGAGACCAGGGCCTTCACCACCGGCTGGCCCACCTTGTAGGCCGCCTCGAAGGCCGCCGCGGCGCCGCCCTCGGTGAACTCCACCACCTGGCTCTCCCCGTCGCCCTCGCGGGTGTAGTTGCTGCCCGTGCGCAGGACGAGGATGCGGCGCATGTCGACCTTGCCGGCGCGGCTGAAGAGGTCGAGCACGTCCAGGATCCCCTGGTCCTCGCACTCGCTCATGGCGAAGACGCCGGCGCCGTCGGTGTAGGCCTTGACCCAGTCGCGGGCCCATTGGGTCTTCAGGTCGCCGTGCCAGAAGCGCACGGTGCCCAGATCGTCGCCGATGAACACCTGGGGCAGCTTCTGGGCCTCCGGCTCGCTCTTGAAGCGGAGGCGGGTGGCGGCCAGGTGGGGATTGTCGGGGAGCTCGATGTCCTTGGTCAGCTGGAAGGCCCACTGGGTCAGGCCCGGGTCCAGCCGCCAGACCATGCCGCTGGAGCCGGGCGCCGCCGCCTTGACGCCCGGCCGCCTGGCGCCGGTGGCGTAGAGGCCCCAGGGCCAGTCCTTGGGGATCTCGCGGTCGTCGATCTCGAAGATCGGGTCGGCGTCCACCACCCAGTTGGCCCAGGCCGCGCTGCCGATGGAGCCGGCGCGGGGGTCGACCCCGGCGATGCCGGCGACGATCCAGTAGGCGTGGGAAAGGTCCAGGTCCGGGTCCAGCAGCAGGGCCGCCACGCTCTCCCGGGCCCGGCCGCGCATGCCGGTGACCACGCCCAGCACTCCGTCATCGGAGGCCAGCACGCGACCCTCGATCCCGGGGACCTTGACCGGATGGGTGAGGGGATAGCGCTCGGCCCAGGCCTGGAACTCGCCGGATTTCTTGGCGGCCGTGGCGCCGGATTCGAAGGTGGTCAGCACCACGACCTTCACCATCATCGGCTTGGCCAGCGCCAGGGAGGGCGCCAAGAGCGCGACGATCAGAGCGATGAGACGGAACACGAGCACCCCCGAAGCAGCGGGGCCATGGTCGCGGGGCGCGGTGACGGGGGCAAGGGGTAAGCGGCGGCGGCGCGTGCGGCTCCGGTGGCTGCACCTTTAAGCGCCTCAGCGGCGGCAGCGCCTACTTCGCCGTCTTGGACTTCGCCGGCTTGGGCTTGGGCGCTGGCAGTTGTGCGGTGGTGACGCGGACGAGGTCGGTCAGCCCGTCCGCATCCTCCCAGCGGTCCGCGGGTATCAACAGGTAGGGCTTCGCGCCGGGATACGGCGGGACCTCCGCCGCATCCTCGGCCAGGGCCCGGGCGCCGGGGGTCGGCTTGAGGAAGAGCTGCTCGTCGGCGATGATCGCGATCATCTTGCCATCACAATAGACGCCGTACTCGCCGAACATCGGCCTGGCCGAGACGGCGCCGGCTCCGGCGATCTGCCCGACGATGTAATCCACGGTCCTGCGGTCGGTCGCCATCCGCCATTGTGAGCGGAGTTTTGGGGGCCCGGTCAACTCGGAGGCCGCTGCGCCCCCTAGCCCGACCGTGCGTGGGCCAGTTCGCCCATCAGGTAGGTGCGCTCCACCACGCGGTCGTCGGCCAGCACCGCGAGGACGAACAGCACCTCGGCCAGGGTCTTCGCCTGGGCGGTCCGCCGGGCCAGCAGGGGCGTCGCCGCGAGGTCCAGGACCAGGAAGTCGGCTTCCTTGCCGGGCGCCAGGTTGCCGACCTTGTGGTCGATGCGCAGGGCTCGCGCCCCGGCCAGGGTGCCGAGGTAGAAGGCCTGCAGCGGGTCCAGGTTGTCGCCCCGCAGCTGGCCGACCTTGTAGGCCTCGCCCATCATGTGCAGCAGGGAGAACGACCCGCCGCCGCCGACGTCGGTGCCGAGCGCGGTGTTCACACCGCAGGCGCAGGCCTGTTTCAGCGAGAAGAGGCCACTGCCCAGCAACAGGTTGGAGGAGGGGCAGAAGGCGGCCGACGCGCCCGCCGCCGCCATGCGCCGCAACGCCCCGTCGTCGGCGTGGACGCAGTGGGCGAAGACCGAGCGGGGGCCCACCAGCCCGAAGCTGTCGTAGACGTCCAGATAGTCGCGGGCGTCGGGAAACAGCTCGCCGACGCGGGCGATCTCGTCGGCGTTCTCCGACATGTGGGTGTGGACCAGCACATCGGGGTGGGCGGCCGCCAGCTCGCCCGCCATGGCCAGCTGCGCGTCGGTGGAGGTCACCGCGAAACGCGGGGTCACCGCATAGCCCAGCCGTCCGCGCCCGCGCCAGGCGCGGATCAGGGCCTCGGTGTCGGCGCGGCCGGTCTCGACCGTGTCGGTGAGGCCGGCGGGCGCATTGCGGTCCATCAGCACCTTGCCGCCGATCAGCCGCATGTTGCGCTTCAGCGCCGCCTCGAACAGCGCCTCGGCGGAAGCCCTGTGCACGGTGCAGAACGCCAGGGCGCTGGTGGTCCCGTTGGCCAGCAGCTGGTCCAGGAAGAAGTCCGCCGCGGCGTCGGCGTGGGCGCGGTCGGCAAAGGCCTGTTCGGCCGGGAAGGTGTGGGTGGTCAGCCAGTCCAGCAGCTGGGTCCCCCAGGCCGCCATCACGTCCACCTGCGGATAGTGCACGTGGGCGTCGACGAAGCCAGGCGTGATCAGCCGGCCGGGCAGCTCGCTGACCGCCACGTCCGAACCCAACGTCGGCGCGAGCTCGGCATAGGCGCCGGACGCGGCCACATGGCCGTCCTCCACCACCAGCAGGCCATCGGCGTGGTAGGCGCAGGCCTCCGCCGCGGGCGCGCGGGTTGGGTCCTCCAGCATGTGCAGGAGGGCGGCGCGGTAGGCGTGGCGCGTCATGGGCGGACCGCGATCCAGTCGGCTTCGGCCAGGGTGACCTCGTCGAGGTTGTCGCCCGGGCCCTCGCGGTCGACCACCAGGAAGTCGCTCTCCGCCTCCTGGGCCAGCAGGAAGTGGTGC
This sequence comes from Caulobacterales bacterium, assembly GCA_019510435.1. Lineage (GTDB taxonomy): Bacteria > Pseudomonadota > Alphaproteobacteria > Caulobacterales > Caulobacteraceae > Phenylobacterium. The sequence goes on from JAEKKJ010000008.1 coordinate 162,681, forward strand.
CAGACGCCACGGGCGTAGTTGACGCCCTGATGGGGGGCCGCCTGGAAGAGGCGCACGGCCGCCGGATCGAAGTCGCCGCGCGGCGCCACGGCCACCAGATAGGGCCGCCCCTGCAGCGGCATGAAGGCCTGGCTGCCCAGGGGATGGCGCTCGAAGATCTTCAGCACCAGGGGCGTGAGCGGCGTGGAGCGGAAGAGGCTGATGATGGCGCGGCCCTCGCCGACCTCCACGTCCGCCAGGTCGTGGAAGCGGGTGGTCCAGCCGTAGTTGATCGGGATCACCTCCGCCCGCTCGGAGGCCTCGATCACCTCGCCGAACGGCGCGAAGGCGTCGGCGGTCAGGGGCTGGGGGGTGAGGCTACGCATGGCGGGCGCTCCTCTCCTCACCCGAAGGGGGAGGGGGGGCAGGCTGCGTTCGCGATTGCGCCATCACGATCCCACCTTCGCCCCGGCCTTGATCCAGGCGCCCAGCTGCGCGCGTTCGGCGTCGGTCATGTGGGTCTCGTTGCCCAGCGGCATGGATGGGGTCGCCACAGCGCGTTCGTAGATCTTGTCCGCCCGGCCCTTCAGGCCCTCGGCGGTGTCGAACATCGCCCCGTTCGGCGCGGTGGGCACGCCGCGGTGCGTCGGATGGGCCGAGTGGCACATGACGCAGTGGCGGTCGACGATGGCGCGGACCGCGGCATAGCCCGGGTCGGCCACCTCGACGACCTTCGGCTTGGAGGTCTCGTTGATCACCGCCACGGTCACGAAGGCCAGGGCGCCCATGGCCAGCACCTGCGGCTCGAAGCGGCCCGCGTTCTTCAGGTTGAAGAAGTGGCGGATGGTCCAGCCCGCCACGCCCAGCCCCGCCAGCCACAGCCAGCTGAACGGCCCCGCGAAGACCATCGGATAGTGGTTGCTGATCATGATGAGCAGCACCGGCAGCGTCATGTAGTTGTTGTGGACGGACCGCTGCTTGGCCTGCTTGCCCAGGGCCGGGTCGGGCGCCTGCCCGGCCAGCACCTGGGCCACCACCTTGCGCTGGTTCGGGATGATGATCATGAAGACGTTGGCGGCCATCACCGTGCCGATGATCGCGCCGACGTGCATGAAGGCGCCGAGGTCGGAGAACACCCGGCCGAGGCCATAGGCCGCCGCGGTCAGCACCAGGAACCACACGGCGCCGAACACCCGCAGGTTCTGGCCGATCGGCGAGCGGCAGAGGCCGTCGTACACCAGCCACCCGCCGGCCAGGCTGGCCAGCCCGATGGCGATCGCCTGCCAGGTCTCCAGCGGCAGCTTGGCCTTGTCGATCAGGTTCAGGTCCGCGCCGACGTAGAAGATCAGCGCCAGCAGCAGGAAGCCGGAGATCCAGGTGGTGTAGGCCTCCCACTTGAACCAGTGCAGCTCGTCCGGCATGTCGGCCGGCGCGACCATGAACTTGATCTGCCGGTAGAACCCGCCGGAGTGGACGCTCCACAGCTCCCCGGCGACGCCCTCACCAGCCTCCGGCGCCTTCTTCAGGTGGCTGTCCAGCCACATGAAATAGAACGACGACCCGATCCAGGCGATGCCCGCGATCAGGTGCAGCCACCGGATCGCCAGGTTCGCCCACGCCCCCCATTCCCCCATCACGCCGTCTCGTCCTCCTGCGTCAGTTCCAAAAGCTGCGCGGCCAGGGCGATGGCGATCACCGCCGGCGCCTTGTTCTTCAGGCTGGGGATGCCGATCGGGCAGTTCAGGCGGGCGATGGCCGCCTCGCCGAGGCCGTCGTCGCGCAGCCGGCTCTCGAAGCGCGCCCGTTTGGTGCGCGAGCCGATCAGGCCGAGGTAGCCGAAGGTTCCCCGCCGCAGGGCCGCGCGCGTGAGCCGGTAGTCCAGGTCGTGGCTGTGGGTGAAGATGGCCAGCAGCGAGCCGTCGGGCGCGACCTCCACGGCCTCTTCCAGCTCGTCCTCGCTGAGGATGGTCGCACGGGTGCCGCTGGCCTCGGGCCGCAGGTCCTCGCGGCTGGCCAGCCAGTCCAGGTGGAACGGCAGGGGCGCGACCGCGCGGGCCACGGCCTGGCCCACGTGCCCGGCGCCGAAGATCGCCAGGCGCGGCAGGGCGGGGCGGATCAGTTCGGACACGCGGGTCACCTCGGCGATGGAAAGGCGCGGGCTGTCCGAGCCCGCGGCGGTGGGCGCCTCCAGGGCGCGGACGAGGCCGTCGGCGCCGAAGCGGGCGGTCAGGCGGAAGGGCTCTTGCGCGCCGGCGGCCGGCTCCAGCCACGCGAGGCTTCGCGCGTCCACCCGCTCCACCAGCAGGCGCACATGGCCGCCGCAGCACTGGCCTAGCAGTGGGCCCAGCGGATAGTCCTGCAACGCATGGCGGCGCGCGGTCTGGCCCAGCAGCCGCCGCGCCTGGTCCAGGCCCTGGCGCTCCAGAGAGCCGCCGCCGATGGTGCCGCTGAACCGGTCGGGCCAGACCAGCATCCGCGCGCCCAGCTCCCGCGGGGTCGAGCCCTGGGCGCCGACGATGGTGACCATGGCCAGGGTCTCGCCGCGGCGGGCGGAGGCGAGGGCTTCTGCGATCCAGCTCGTCGACATCAAAGCCGGCTCCGCACGTCGCTGACCGCCGCCAGGATCCGCTCCGGAGTGGCGGGCGCATCGAGCTCGGGGATCACCCTGTGGCCGCCGACGCTGGCGACGGCGTCGGTCAGCGCCGAGAACACCGAGATCGCCAGCATCAGCGGCGGCTCGCCCACCGCCTTGGACCGGTGGACGGTGTTCTCGCGGTTCTCGCCCGGGCCCCAGATGGCGATGTTGAACACGTCCGGCCGGTCGCCCGCGGTGGGGATCTTGTAGGTGGAGGGGGCGTGGGTCCAAAGCCGGCCCCTGGCGTCGAACACCAGCTCCTCGGTGGTGAGCCAGCCCATGCCCTGGACGAAGCCGCCCTCGATCTGGCCCAGGTCGATGGCCGGGTTCAGCGAGCGGCCGACGTCGTGGAGGATGTCGACCCGCACCACCCGGTTCTCGCCGGTCAGGGTGTCGACCACCACCTCGGAGCAGGCCGCGCCATAGGCGAAGTAGTAGAACGGCCGGCCGGTATGGCTTTCGCGGTCGTAGTGGATGTCCGGGGTCTTGTAGAAGCCGGCGGCGGACAGCGAGACGCGGGCCAGATAGGCCTCGTTGACGAAGGCGCCGAAGCTCATGTGGCGCTCGCCGACCCGCACGCCGTCGACGCCGAAGGTGGGCTCGCCGCCATAGGCCTCGCGGGCGAAGGCGGCGAGGCGGGCCTTGATCTGCTCGCAGGCGTCCAGCGCCGCCATGCCGTTGAGGTCGCTGCCCGAGGAGGCGGCGGTGGCGGAGGTGTTGGGCGCCTTGTCCGTGCGCGTCGAGGTGATCTTCACGGCCGCCAGCGGGACCTGGAAGGCGTGGGCGACCACCTGGGCGACCTTGATGTTGAGCCCCTGGCCCATCTCGGTCCCGCCGTGGTTCAGGTGGATCGAGCCGTCGGTGTAGACGTGCACCAGGGCCGCCGCCTGGTTCAGGTGGGTGGTGGTGAAGGAGATGCCGAACTTGACCGGCGTCAGGGCCAGGCCGCGCTTGAGCTGGGTGTTCTCCGCATTCCAGCGCTGCACGGCGGCGCGGCGGGCGCGGTAGGCGCAGGCCTGCGCCAGTTCGCTCATCAGCTCGTGGGCGACGCTGTCGGTGACGGTCTGGCCGTAGGGCGTGAGGTCGCCGGCCACGCCGTAGAGGTTGGCCAGGCGCACATCCAGCGGGTCCTTGCCCAGGCTCCAGGCGGCCGCGTCCAGCGCCCGCTCGATGGCCATCATCCCCTGCGGTCCGCCGAAGCCGCGGAAGGCGGTGTTGGAGACGGTGTGGGTCATCAGGCGGTGCGAGACGATCTCGGCGGCCTGCAGCGCATAGGCGTTGTCGGCGTGGAACATCGCCCGGTCGTTGATGGCGCGGCTGAGGTCGGTGGAGAAGCCGCAGCGCGAGGCGAAGTCGAAGGCGGCGCCGGCGAGGCGACCGTCGTCGTCGAAGCCCAGCTGCCAGCCGATCTCGAAGTCGTGCCGCTTGCCGGTCATGGCCATGTCGTCGTCGCGGTCGAGGCGGATCTTGGCCGGCCGGCGGGTCTTGGTCGCCGCCAGCGCCGCCATGGCCGCCCATTGGACGGACTGGGTCTCCTTGCCGCCGAAGCCGCCGCCCATGCGGCGCACCTCCACGGTGATCGCGGCGTCCGGGCAGGCGAGGACACGGGCCAGCACGTGCTGGGTCTCGGTGGGATGCTGGGTCGAGGTCCAGACGTGCAGGTCGCCGCCCTCGCCGGGGACCACCAGGGCGACCTGGCCCTCGAGGTAGAAATGCTCTTGGCCGCCGACACCCAGGCGCCCGGCCAGGCGGTGCGGCGCGGCGGCGATGGCGGCCTGCGCGTCGCCCAGGCGCATGACCTGGGTCGGCTCGATGTGGGCCTCGGCGGCGCGCGCGGCGGCGATGTCCAGCAGGGCCGGCAGGTCCTCGTACTCCACCACGGCCAGGGCCGCGGCCGCCCGCGCCTTGGGCAGGGTCTCGCCGACCACGCAGAACAGCGGCTGGCCGACGAAGCTCACCTCGCCGTCCGCGAACATCGGGTCGTCGCCGGCGAAGGGGCTGATGTCGTTCTTGCCGGGGATGTCGGCCGGCGTCAGGACCGCCACGACGCCCGGGGCGGCGCGCACGGCGGCGAGGTCCAGCCGCGTCACGCGCGCATGGGCCTGGGCGCTCTGGCCGACGAAGAGGTGCGTCAGGCCCGGCGGCTCTGGAATGTCGTCGATATAGAGCGCCTCACCAGAGACGTGGCGCGCGGCGCTGTCATGGCCGATCGGCGCGTGCAGCGCGGACTTGAGGGCTGGGACGGCGCCGGAGTCAGCCATGGGCGGCCACCGGGGCCAGGGCGCGGACGCCGGCCGGCCCGCCTTCGGTCTCCAGGAACGCCCGGCGGACCAGGTTCTGCGCCGCCGTCAGGCGGTAGGCGGCCGAGGCGCGCATGTCGGTGATCGGCGTGAAATCCCGAGCCAGCGCTTCGGCGGCGGCCTCGACGGTCTCGCGCGTCCAGGGCCGGCCGGCCAGGGCCGCCTCCGCCTGCGCGGCGCGCTTGGGCGTAGCGGCCATGCCACCGAAGGCGATCCGCGCGTCGGTGATGCGTCCAGCCTCGAGCCCGACCGACAGGCCCATGCAGACCGCCGAGATGTCCTGGTCGAAGCGCTTGGAGAGCTTGGCGATGCGGACGATGCGGCCGGCGGCGGGCTTCTGGACCACCACCGCCTCCACGAACTCACCTGGCTGGCGGTCCTGCTTCCCGTAGGCCAGGAAGTAGGTCTCCAGCGGCAGCTCCCGCCGCGCCGCGCCTCGGCGCAGCACGAGCGTTGCGCCCGCCGCGATCAGGGCCGGGGGCATGTCGCCGATGGGTGAGCCGTTGGCGATGTTGCCGCAGACCGTTCCGAGGTTGCGCACCTGCAGCCCCCCCAGCCGGCGCAGCAGCGCATCGAATTCCGGATGCAGCGCGGCCAGGGCGGCATGGGCGTCGGCATAACGGACACCCGCGCCGATGCGGATCCTGTCCCCCAGATCCTCGATCGCTCGCAGATCGCCCGCCGCGTTCAGCGAGACGACGGTGGCCAGCTCCCGGTGCTGCTTGGTGACCCAGAGCCCGACGTCCGTGCCGCCGGCCAGGACCGTCGCCTCCGGATGCTCGACCAGCACCTGAGCCAGCTCGTCGGCGCTGCGCGGCGCGAAGAACCGGCGGCCCTTGTAGGCCAGGGCCAGGCCCTCGGCCGGCCGGATCGCCTGCAGCGCGGCGATCAGGGCCGCATCGTCGGCGGTGTCCGGGCTACCGCCCATGGCTTCGCCCGCCGCCAGGATCGGCCCATAGCCGGTGCAGCGGCAGAGGTTGCCGGCCAGGGCGTCCTTCAGGCTCGCCGCGTCGGTGGCCGCGCCGTCCCGCTGCGCCGCATAGAGGCTCATCACGAACCCCGGCGTGCAGAAGCCGCACTGGCTGGCGTGGGCGTCCACCATCGCCTGCTGCACCGGATGCAGCGCGCCCTCGCGGCCCAGGCTCTCGACCGTGAACAGGGCCCGCCCGTCCAGCATGGGCGCGAACAGGATGCAGGCGTTGACCGCCCGGAACCGCACCCGGTCCCCCTCCAGCTCGCCCAGCACCACGGTGCAGGCGCCGCAGTCGCCCTCGGCGCAGCCCTCCTTGGTCCCCGTGCGCCGCGCGTCGTAGCGCAGCCAGTTCAGGACGGTGAGGGTCGGGTCGGTGTCAGGCCCCAGCTCGCGGACCTCGCCGTCGAGCAGGAAGCGGATGGGCCGGGCCATCTCAGCTGCCCCGGTAGGTCGAGTAGGCATAGGGGCTGACCAGCAGCGGCACGTGGTAGTGCGCCGCCGCGTCGGCGATCCCGAAATCGATGACCACCGTCTCCAGGAAGGCGGGCGAGGGCAGGGGCACGCCCAGGTCGCGGAAGTAGTGCCCCACGTCGAACTCGAGCCGGTAGGTCCCCGCCTTGATGGTGGCGGCGTCCAGCAGCGGCCGATCCACCCGGCCGTCCAGGTTGGTCACCGCCTGCGCCAGGGTCTCGCCGCCCTGCATCAGGCGCAGCGACAGGCCCGAGGCCGGCTGGCCGTGCATGGTGTCGAGAACGTGGGTGGTGAGGCCGCTCATGCAGATTCCGTGTTCGCAGCCGCCCAGAATCGGCGCGGAGGGCGCGAATTGCAACCTCGGCCCCGGATTGCGAGGCTGCAGGCCCTTCGAAGCCTGCTAAGCGGACAGCCATGCCTGACGCCTACCCCCGCGACCTCATCGGCTACGGTAAGGAGCCGCCGCACGCCGACTGGCCTGGCGGCGCGCGCATCGCCATCCAGCTGGTGTTGAACTACGAGGAGGGCGGCGAGAACAGCGTCCTGCACGGCGACGCCGCGTCCGAGGCGTTCCTCTCCGACATGATCAATCCCGCCCCGGTGGTCGGGGCGCGGCACATGAGCATGGAGCAGATCTACGAATACGGCTCGCGCGCCGGCGTCTGGCGGCTGCTGCGGCTGTTCGAGCGCTATGGCGTGCCGGTGACGGTGTTCGGCGTGGCCATGGCGATGGAGCGCAATCCGGCGGTGGTGGAGGCGATGCTTGAGGCGGGCCACGAGATCGCCAGCCACGGCTGGCGCTGGATCAACTACCAGGACGTGCCCGAGCGTGTGGAACGCGAACATATGCTGCGCGCCATCGACATCCACCGCCGCCTGACCGGGGAAGCGCCGCTGGGCTGGTACACCGGCCGAACCAGCCCCAACACCCGGCGCATCGTCGCCGACCACGGCGGGTTCCTCTATGACGCCGACGACTACTCCGACGACCTGCCGTTCTGGACGCAGGTGAACCGCCGCCCGCACCTGATCGTGCCCTACACGCTGGAGGCCAACGACATGCGCTTCTCCGGCACGGGCCTCAACACCGGCGAGCAGTTCTTCTCCTATCTCAAGGACGCCTTCGACGTGCTCTACGCCGAGGGCGAGGATCGGCCGAAGATGATGTCGGTGGGCCTGCACTGCCGCATCGTCGGGCGGCCGGGCAAGATGGCGGGGCTGGAGCGGTTCCTGCACTATGCCCTCGGCCACCAGGACGTCTGGTTCTGCCGCCGCGCCGACATCGCCCGCCACTGGCGCGAGCGGCATCCGTATGCGGTATGACGCGGCCACGGCGGGCAAGATGACCAAGGACCAATTCGTCGCTCGCTTCGGTGGCGTCTACGAGCACTCGCCATGGGTGGCGGAGGGGGTCTGGCCGCTGGCCGCCGCCGGCGGCCTCGGGACGGCCGAGGTGATGGCGCGCGAGATGAGGGTCGTGGTCGAGGCCGCGTCGCGGGAGATGAAGCTGGCGCTGATCCGGGCCCACCCGGAGCTGGCCGGCCGGGCGCGCATGGCCGACGCCTCGGTGCGCGAACAGGCGGGCGCGGGCCTGGACCAATGCAGCCCGCAGGAGTTCGCGGCGTTCCAGCGGCTCAATGGCGCCTACAACGCCCGCTTCGGCTTCCCCTTCATCGTCGCCGTGAAGGGCATGAGCCGGGCCGACATCCTGGCCGCCTTCGAGGCGCGCCTGGCCAACGACCCCGAAACCGAGTTCGAGGCGGCGATGGAGCAGATCCACCGGATCGCCGGTTTCCGGCTCGCCGATCTTCTGTAAGAAGCCGCCATGTTCGACGACCTGCGCCGCAGCTTTGTGGATCTCGCCCAGCCGCGCCTGGGCTCGGAGGTGGTCTACGCCACCGACGACTTCTTCGCCGACAAGGCCCGCCTGATCAGCCCGGCCGAGCCGGTGTTCATCCCCGGCAAGTACGACGACAACGGCAAGTGGATGGACGGCTGGGAAAGCCGGCGCAAGCGCACGCCGGGCCACGACTGGTGCGTGATCAAGCTGGGCGTCCCCGGCGTGATCGCCGGCTTCGAGATCGACACGCGGCACTTCACCGGCAACTACCCGCCGGGCGCGGAGCTGGAGGTCTGCGTCTCCGGCGAAACGGTCCCGGGCGAGGACGCCGGATGGGTGAAGGTGACCCAGCGCCTGGCGCTCAAGGGCGACGACCGCGCCTGGGTCCCGGTGCAGCACGTCCAGCCGGTCACCCACGTGCGCCTGCACATCTTCCCGGACGGCGGCGTGGCGCGGCTACGGGTCTGGGGCCGGGTGGATCCGGACTGGTCGAAGGTGGCGCATGGCGAGGTCATCGACCTCCTGGCCATGGCCTGGGGCGGACGCGGCGTTACCGCCAACGACGAACATTTCGGCCGCGTGGAGAACCTGACCGCGCCTGGCCGCGGGGTGGACATGGGCGACGGCTGGGAGACGCGGCGGCGGCGCGAGCCCGGCCACGACTGGGCGATCCTGGAGCTGGGGACCTTCGGGCGGATCGAGGACGTCATCGTCGACACCGCCCACTTCAAGGGCAACTACCCCGACCGCTGCTCGATCCAGGCCACCGCCCGGGCGCATGGAACGCCCGCCGAGATCGCCGAGCAGGCCCAGGCCTGGCCCATCCTGCTGCCCGAGGTGAAGCTCTCGCCCGACCACGTCCACAGTTTCATGGGCCAGCTGGCCGACGTCGGCCCGGTGCGGTTCGTACGCCTCAACATCTTCCCCGACGGGGGTGTCAGCCGCCTGCGCCTGATGGGGACTGTGGCGCGGTAGGCGCGTCCATCGCGTGTCATCCCGGTTTCGCGGGACGCGAAGACCGGGACCCATCCAGCTCTGAACTTCGCGTCCGAAGCCTGGTAGACGGACGTTCTTGGGTCCCGGTCTTCGGCTGCGCCGAAACCGGGATGACATGCGGGGTTAGGCCGGGAGAGCGATCGGAAGTCCGCCGGCCCGGCTCAGGAACCCGATCACCTCGTCCAACCCCGCGAGCCGCGTCAGGTCGGTGAACACGAAGGGCCGCTCGCCGCGAGCGGTGCGCGCGTCGCGGTCCATCACCGAAAGGTCCGCACCCACGTGGGGCGCGAGGTCGGTCTTGTTGATGATCAGGAGGTCCGAGCGTGTGATGGCCGGCCCGCCCTTGCGCGGGATCTTCTCGCCCTGGCAGACGCTGACCACATAGAGCGTGAGGTCGGCCAGGTCCGGCGAGAAGGTGGCCGCCAGGTTGTCGCCGCCGCTCTCGATGAAGATCACGTCCAGGTCCGGGAACCGGCGGTTCAGGTCGGCCACGGCGGCGAGGTTCAGCGAGGCGTCCTCGCGGATCGCGGTGTGCGGGCAGCCGCCCGTCTCGACACCCAGGATCCGGTCGCTGGGCAGGGCCTGCAGCCGGTTCAGGATCAGGGCGTCTTCCTGGGTGTAGATGTCGTTGGTGATCACCGCGATCGACCAGCGGTCGCGCATGGCCTTGCACAGCTTCTCGGTCAGGGTGGTCTTGCCCGAGCCTACCGGCCCGCCGATCCCCACGCGTAATGGCCCGTTGCCACTCATGAGATGGCCCCGCTCATGAGATGAACAGCCTTCCTTCAAGCGTCTCGTGGCGCATGGCGGCGATGTCGGAGACCAGGGCGCATTGGCCGAGGTCGTCCAGGGTGGACTCCACAGCCCGCGCCGCCACGCGCAGGATCGTGGCCTCCAGCGCCGCGATGGTGGCCACCGCGTCGGTCTGGCCCAGGGGGACCAGCCGCACCGCCACGCTGACCAGGTTGGACGCGAAGGCGTGCAGCCAGGCGGTTAGCGCCGGCTCCAGGGGAATGCCGGCCGCCCCGGCCGCGGCCCCGAGGGCCACGGGGTAGGGCGCCCGGATGATCGGCGGCGGCGCCCAGGCGGCCACGGCGGTCAGGAAGGCTTCGCCCTGGGCCATCGTCTCGCGCCGGCGTTCCGCGGACGGGGCCAACGCTTCCCCCAGCTCCGCAATCGCGTCGAGGGCGGCGTGGTCCTCCCGCGTGACCGCGCACCAGGCCGCGCGGGCCAGTACCGCGTCGGTCCAGCCGGACCCGTGCTCCAACAGGCCCATGATCCAGCCTGCCAGCGTCCGGCGGTCATTGACCGCCCCCTCGCGGATCGCGGTCTCCAGGCCGTGCGAATAGCCGAAGGCCCCCACCGGGAAGGCGGGCGACAGCCAGGTGAGCAGGCGCAGCAGGCGGGCTTCAGTGGCCATGGTCGTGAGCCCCGTGGTCCTGATAGGCGCCGCCTTCCGGATCGAAGGGCGCCTCGATCTCGCGGACCCGCGCGCCCTGATGCTCCAGCATGTGGGCGATGACGTGGTCCCGGCGGATCAGGATGCGGTCCTCGAACACCTGGGCCGACAGGTGCCGGTTGCCGATGTGCCAGGCCAGGCGGACCAGATCGGCTGGCGTGGCGGCGCGGATCTCCAGTAGGGGTTCTGGGCTGGCGACAACCTGCACCACGCCGCCGCCAGGGAGCTGCAGCCCGTCGCCATCGCGCAGATGTGTGGCTGCGGCGAGGTCCAGCAGGTAGGGCGTGCCCGAAGCCCCCGTCAGCACGATCCGCCGCCGATGGCGCCCGTCGTAGTCGAGCGTGACGGTGTCGGCTGCGGCGCCGGTCCATGCGCCGGCGGGCAGGACGTCGGTGATGGTGGTCATACCCGCAGGCCCTCACAACGCTCGTCATCCCACGGGCGGCCGCAGGCCGAACCGGGGGACCCAAGCCGGGTTGCCGGGCGGGCGAGGCCGCTTGGGTCCCCCGGATCGCGCGTCGCGCGACCGTGGGATGACGATGGGTTGGGTAGGCCGGCCATCGACGCGCTCAAAACAGGAAATACCGCTGCGCCATGGGCAGCACATCGGCGGGTTCGCAGGTGAGCAGTTCGCCGTCGGCGCGGACCTCGTAGGTTTCCGGGTCCACCTCGATCACCGGCGTGGCGTTGTTGCGCACCATGGCGGCCTTGCCGATGCCGCCGCGGACGTTGGACACCGCCACCATCTGCTTGTGCAGCCCCAGCCGCTGCGGCAGCCCGCGTTCGATCGCCAGCTTCGAGGTGAAGACCACCGACGAGGACGTCACCGCCCGGCCGAACGCCGCGAACATCGGCCGGTAGTGCACCGGCTGCGGCGTCGGGATCGAGGCGTTGGGGTCGCCCATGGGCGCGGCGGCAATGGAGCCGCCCAGCAGCACCAGGTCCGGCTTCACGCCGAAGAAGGCCGGGTTCCACAGCACCAGGTCCGCCCGCTTGCCCACCTCGACGCTGCCGATCTCGGCGCTCATCCCCTGGGCGATGGCCGGGTTGATGGTCACCTTGGCGATGTAGCGCTTCACCCGGTTGTTGTCGGCCGCGCCGTCGCCGGCCAGCGGGCCGCGCTGGCGCTTCATCTTGTCGGCCGTCTGCCAGGTGCGGATCAGCACCTCGCCCACCCGGCCCATGGCCTGGCTGTCGGACGAGATGATCGAGAGCGCGCCCAGGTCGTGCAGGATGTCCTCGGCGGCGATCGTCTCGCGGCGGATCCGGCTCTCGGCGAAGGCCACGTCTTCGGGGATCGCCGGGTCCAGGTGGTGGCACACCATCAGCATGTCGAGGTGCTCGGCTAGGGTGTTCTTCGTGTAGGGCCGGGTCGGATTGGTGGACGAGGGGATCACATTGGCCAGCCCCGCGACGCGCAGGATGTCGGGGGCGTGGCCGCCGCCCGCGCCCTCGGTGTGGAAGGCGTGGATGGTGCGGCCCTTGAAGGCGGCGATGGTGTCCTCGACGAAGCCGCTCTCGTTCAGGGTGTCGGTGTGGATCATGCACTGGACGTCGAGGTCGTCGCAGACCGAGAGGCAGCAGTCGATGGCGGCCGGCGTGGTGCCCCAGTCCTCGTGCAGCTTCAGGGCGCAGGCGCCGCCGGCCACCTGCTCCACCAGCGCCTCGGGCAGGCTGGCGTTGCCCTTGGCCGAGAAGCCGATGTTCATCGGGAAGGCCTCCACGGCCTCGATCATCCGCTGCAGGTGCCAGGCGCCCGGGGTGCAGGTGGTGGCCGCAGTGCCGGTCGCGGGCCCCGTGCCGCCGCCCAGCATGCAGGTGACGCCGCTCATCAGCGCCTCCTCGATCTGCTGGGGGCAGATGAAGTGGATGTGGGCGTCCATGGCCCCGGCGGTGAGGATCTTGCCCTCGCCGGCGATGGCCTCGGTGCCCGGGCCGATGACGATGGTGACGCCGGGCTGGGTGTCGGGGTTGCCCGCCTTGCCGATGCCGACGATGCGCCCGTCGCGCAGGCCGACGTCGGCCTTCACGATCCCCCAATGGTCGATGATCAGGGCGTTGGTGATGACGGTGTCCACGGCGCCGGACGCGCGCGTCGCCTGGCTCTGGCCCATGCCGTCGCGGATCACCTTGCCGCCGCCGAACTTCACCTCCTCGCCATAGGTGGTGAAGTCCTGCTCCACCTCCACGATGAGCTCGGTGTCGGCCAGTCGCACCCGGTCGCCCGTGGTGGGGCCGAACATGTCGGCGTAGGCGGCTCTGCCGATCCTGGCCATCAGGCGTCCTTCATCAGAGCTTGCCCATCACGTCCTGGCGGAAGCCGTAGACCGTCCGGTCGCCGGCGAGCGGGACCAGGTTCACCTCGCGCGCCTGGCCCGGCTCGAAGCGCACCGCAGTGCCGGCGGCGATGTCCAGGCGCTGGCCGCGCGCGGCCGCCCGGTCGAACCGAAGCGCCGGATTGGCCTCGAAGAAGTGGTAGTGGCTGCCCACCTGGATGGGCCGGTCGCCGCTGTTGGCCACGCGCAGGGTGGTGACCGGCGCGCCGGCGTTGAGCTCGATCTCGCCCTCGGCCGCGATGACCTCGCCGGGGATCATCGGCGGGCCCGACGCGCGAGGCGCACCGCCCCGCCCAGGGCGAAGAGCCCGGCGATCACCAGCTCGGCCAGGTGGTCCGGCGAGGTCGCGATGTGGTGCGCGACCTGGCTGAGGCCCATGGCGGCGTGGTCGCCGGGGTGGGCGAGGGCGAGTGTGGGAGCGAGGGAGGCGGCCAGGGTCAGCGCCTGGCCCCAGCGCCCCGAGCGCCCCCTCCCCCGTTGCACGGGGGAGGAACTAGCTGGGTCGGCCTCTCCAGTTCCTCCCCGGCGTGCGGGGGAGGGGGACCGCGAAGCGGTGGAGGGGGCGCTGCCTATGCGCATGAGAGTCTCCTCAACGGATCGGGTGGTGGACGGTGACCAGCTTGGTGCCGTCGGGAAAGGTGGCCTCGACCTGGACGTCGTGGATCATCTCCGGGATGCCGGCCATGCACTGGGCGCGGGTGATCACATGCGCCCCGGCCTCCATCAGGTCGGAGACGGTGCGCCCGTCGCGCGCGCCCTCGACCACGAAATCGGTGATCAGGGCCACGGCCTCGGGATGGTTCAGCTTGACGCCGCGGGCCAGGCGCTTCCTCGCCACCTCGGCGGCCATGGCCACCAGGAGCTTGTCCTTCTCGCGCGGGGTCAGGTTCACGTCAGGCTCTCCACACACGGGGCAGGGGCCGGCCGTCGCGCAGCGCCTCCAGCGCCGGCAGCAACGTCTGGCGCAGGACAAAGCCGTCGGCCGCCGCGACCCGCGCGAACAGCTTGCCGTCGAAGGCGCTGGCCCCGCCGCGGGGCCCGAGCGCGGCGCGCACCGCCGGCAGGAACCGCTCCGCATCGTCCGCCACGAGCAGCATCGAGGCGAAGGCCCGCGCGCCGGCCAGGACGCAGGCCTTGGCCGCCAGGTCGGTGATGGCGCCCTCCAGGCGCAGGTCGTCGGCGAACACCAGCCGGCCCTCGCGGCGGATCCGCCAGCGGTCGGCCAGGCGGCCGTGGCGCACGCTCTCGCCCATGGCCTCCCGGCCCAGGACCACGGCCTCCACCGCCAGCAGCCGCGCATCGGCCGCCAGGTCCGCCTCCAGCCGCCGGGCCAGGGCGCCGCCGTCGAACAGGATCGTCTCCTGCGGCAGCCAGTCGAGGCTCGCCCCCTCGCCGAGGTCCAGGGTGACGGCGGTCTCCGCCTGTCCGGCCCGCGCCCGGTAGACCTTCTCACAGGCCTGGGTGGTGAGGGTCAGCCGCGCGCCGGGCCCGACCTCGGCGTCCCACGTGAGCCGGTCTCCGTCGGTGAGGCCGCCGGACGAGTTGATCAGCACCGCCTCCAGGCCGAGGGCGCTATGGTCGCGCGGCAGGCGGATCTTGCCGCAGCCATCCTGGTAGAGGCGCGCCAGACAGGTCTTGCCGTCCTCGGCGCGCACGGCGATGCGCGCGGCGCCGCGCGCACGCTGCAGGGCGGTCGGCAATGAGGCAGGCCCCTGGATCACCGGCTCACCCTGGGGCGGTTGCGGCAAGTGTCCAGACAACCGCGACCGTGGGCGCCCCGTCAACCGCCGGCGCCCAGGTTTTAGGCGCCATGTCGTCCCGCGCCGGCCGAGGCGGGCCGCCACACGACTTGCCAAGGGGCTTCGGCAGAGGCAGCATCCCCGCTCAAAGGCCCTGCGCCGGCGAACCCGGCGACAGGGCCTTTTCGACTCTGGGCCTTATCGACTCTGGGCCTTTTCGACTCTGGAGGTTCAACTGCCCATGTCCGGCAACAGGACATCCCATATCCGCCTGACCTCGCACCCGGGGGGCGGCAGCACGAGCCGCTTCCCCATCCACTGGGACGCCCCCACGGCGCGCGAGCGCGGCCCGGTGATCGCCACCGTCAACGCCGGCGCCGACCGCAACGCCATCGGCGCCCACGGCGGCGCCTACTCCGTCTACCGCGCCCTGGCGGTCGCGAGCGGCGCCATGGACCCGATGGTCCGGCCCGAGCTGGTCAACACCCACCCCGTGGTCCCGGTCGGCCCGCATCCGCAGTGGAGCGAGCCGGGCAAGATCGTCTCGCTCGACCCTTGGGGCGCCCGCATCGCCGAGGACTTCGCCCCCGAGATTGCCGAGGGCGTCGACATCCGCCCCACCATCGCCGTCACCAAGGCCCGCATCGACCTGCCGGAGATCCACGAGGCGATCCGCGCCGGACGGCTGAAGCCCGACGGCAAGGTGCTGCACGACACCGGCGACGTGGCCGTCACCAAGGCCGCCATCGACCCGGTCTGGCACCTGCCCGGCGTCGCCGCCCGCTTCGGCGTCGAGGAGACCCAGCTGCGCCGGGTGCTGTTCGAGCAGACCGGCGGCATGTACCCGGAGCTGGTCACCCGGCCGGACCTATCGGTGTTCCTGCCCCCCATCGGCGGGATCACGCTCTACATCTTCGGCGACGCGACCAAGCTGGGCGACCGCTCCGTGCCGCTGACCTGCCGGGTGCACGACGAGTGCAACGGCTCCGACGTGTTCGGCTCCGACATCTGCACCTGCCGGCCCTACCTGACCCACGGGATCGAGGAGGCGACGCGCCAGGCCCAGGCGGGCGGAACCGGCCTGATCGCCTACAACCGCAAGGAAGGCCGCGCCCTGGGCGAGGTGACCAAGTTCCTGGTCTACAACGCGCGCAAGCGCCAGCCGGGCGGCGACCAGGCGGCCACCTACTTCGAGCGCACCGAGTGCGTGGCCGGCGTGCAGGACGCGCGCTTCCAGCAACTGATGCCCGACGTGATCCACTGGCTGGGCATCCGCCGGATCGACCGCTTCGTCTCCATGTCCAACATGAAGTACGACGCCATGGTGGCCGGGGGCATTGAGATCGGCGAGCGCGTGCCCATCCCCGCCGACCTGATCCCGCCCGACGCCAGCGTCGAGATGGAGGCCAAGAAGGCGGCCGGCTACTTCACGCCGGAGGGCGCGCCGTCCGAGGCCGACCTGAAGAAGACTGTCGGCCGCGACCTGAAGGAATTCTAGTTGTCGCAGGGGGATGTCGATCAGGCCCGCGACCTGCTCACGGCCGGCGCCGTGCGCAACCGGGCCAACGAGATGCTGGGGCTCGCCGAGGCCCTGCAGCTCCAGGAATGGCGGGTGGACCTGTGGCGCATGGACGCGGCCGCCGACCTGACCGCCGAGACCGTCCGCGCCAACTATCCGGATCTGGAGGTCCCGTTCCACGCCCGCTGGCGGCACTTCACCGCGGGCGGGCGCGACCTCTGGGCCGAGCTGGAGACGCCCACCGATCCGACTGAGCTGGGGCGCGCCGCCTTCGACCTGGTGATCCCGTCGGTGCTGCTGGACGCCGGCGCCGGGCCGGCCTGGCGCTACCGGGACGCAGCGACCGGGGCGGAGCTGGCCCGATCGGAGGGCCTGGGCGTGGCCTCGTTCCGGCTGTTCCAGTCGGGCGCCCTGTCCTCGGACCCCTCCGATCCGCTGCGGGCCGATGCGCTGGAGCGGGTGGAGGCGGCGACGATCGCGCGGGCCTTCCAGGTGAGCGACGATAATCCGCTGGCGGGCCTGGAGGGTCGCGCGGCCCTGCTGCGGCGGCTTGGCAAGGCCGTGGGGCGGCCGGGCGACCTGTTCGACGCCATGGTCGCCAGGACCAAGCGCGGCCTCTTGCCCGCGCCGGTGATCCTGGAGGTGCTGCTCGAGGCGCTGGGACCGATCTGGCCGGGCCGGCTCAGCCTGGGCGGCCTGCCGCTGGGCGACTGCTGGCGCCATCCGGCCGCCAGCGGCCTGGTGCCCCTGCACAAGCTCAGCCAGTGGATGAGCTATTCGCTGATCGAGCCGCTGGAGGCCGCGGGCGTCAGCGTCATCGACGTCGACGGCCTCACGGGGCTCGCCGAATACCGCAACGGCGGGCTCTTCGTGGACACCGGGGTCCTGGCGCTCAGCGATCCCGCCGACGCGGGCCGCGCCCATCCGGTGGACAGCCCGCTGGTGGTGGGCTGGCGCTCGCTGACGGTGGCCCTGCTGGACCGCCTGGCGCCCATGGTCCGCGAGCGGCTGGGGGTCAGCGCCAAGGCCTTTCCGTTGGCCCGGGTGCTGGAGGGCGGCAGCTGGGCCGCGGGCCGGCGCATCGCCCGGGAGAAACGGGCGGACGGCGGCCCGCCCGTCGCCGTCATCTCCGACGGCACCGTGTTCTAGGGGGACTAAGGATGGCTCGGCAGAGCAAGGGCGTCACCGTCGTCGATCACCCGCTGGTGCAGCACAAGCTGACCCTGATGCGGAAGAAGGACACCTCCACCAAGAGCTTCCGCCAGCTGCTCAAGGAGATCGGCGCGTTGCTCTGCTACGAGGTCACCCGCGACCTGCCGCTGGAGATGATCGAGATCGAGACGCCGCTCACCACGATGCAGGCGCCGCAGCTGGTGGGCAAGAAGCTGGTGTTCGCCCCGATCCTGCGCTCGGGCATGGGCATGCTGGACGGGATGCTGGACCTGGCGCCCGCCGCGCGCGTCGCCCACGTGGGCCTCTATCGCGACCCGGCCACGCTCGCCTGCGTGGAGTACTACTTCAAGGCCCCGGCTGACCTGGCCGACCGCCTGGTGGTGGTGATCGACCCGATGCTCGCCACCGGCAACACCGCCATCGCCGCCGTGGACCGGCTGATGGAGGCGGGCGCCCGCGAAATCCGCCTGGCCTGCCTGCTGGCCAGCCCCGAGGGCCTGTCGAAGTTCCAGGGGCACCATCCCAACGTCCGCGTCTGGACCGCGGCCGTAGACGAGCAGCTGAACGACCACGGCTACATCCTGCCCGGCCTGGGCGACGCCGGCGACCGGATGTACGGCACGCGCTGAGGCCCGTAGGGGCCCGCTCACGAAGCGTGAGGGCCCAGATTCGCCGTGAATTCGGGCGCCGGGGGTCGAACCTGCCGCGATCCTGGGCGACCGGCGGCAGATTCCGGTCGCTGGTCGCGCTCCCATTGATCCCGGTGTCAGCCAGCCCAGAGTGGCCAGGCCCTCTCAGGGCGTTCTCCTTCCTCGCACTTCGAGGGCCGCGCGGTTCGACGGCGCGGCCCTCTTCTTTTGCGGCTCAGCCGCCGAAGCCCGAGGTGGTCAGGAGGCGCGCCACGGAGGCCAGGGCGGCGTCGCGCCCGCCGCCGCCGACCGTCGCCTGCGTGAGATAGACCGAGATCAGCAGCGGAGCGCGGCCCGGCGGCCAGATCACCGCGATGTCGTTGGTCGTGCCGTGGCCGCCGGAACCGGTCTTGTCCCCGACACGCCACCCCTCCGGCAGCCCCGCCCGCAGACGCTTGCCGCCCGTCTGGTTGGCGACCAGCCAGGCCGTCAGCTGGGCTCGCGAGCTGGCCGACAGGGCGTCGCCCAGCGTGAGCTTGCGCAGGCTGTCCAGCATTGCAGCCGGGCTTGTCGTGTCCCGCACGTCGCCGGGGACGGCCTCGCTCATCTCGGTCTCGTGGCGGTCCAGGCGGGTGACCTGATCGCCCAGGCTGCGCCAGAACGCGGTGAGGGCCGGCGGACCGCCGACCGCCTCCAGCAGCAGGTTCGCGGCCGTGTTGTCGCTCTGCGTGACCGCGGCCTCGCAAAGCGTCCGGATCGGCAGGCCGGCGCCCACATGCTTCTCGGTCACCGGCGCATAGTTCACCAGCGCCTCCGGCCCGTAGGCCACGACCCGATCCAGCCGCTCGCGCCCCTCGTCCGCCCGCTTCAGCACCAGGGCGGCGAGCGAGGCCTTAAAGGTGCTGCACATCGGATAGCGCTCGTCGGCGCGGTAGGCGAACCGGGCCTGGGTCTGCAGGTCCAGCGCCGCCACGCCCAGCCGCCCGCCGCTCATGCGTTCGATGTCGGCCATACGCCGGCTAATGGCGGAGCGTGCGGCGGCGGCGAGCACGGGCGCGCCCGCGCCGACGGCCAGAGCTGCGGCTGGCGTCGCCGCCAAGGCGGCCAACAGGGTTCTACGGTCGAGCATCAGGTCACCTCCTGGCGGCAAGATGCCTGCGCCGTGACCTCAGCCGCAAACGACCATACCTTGGCGCCGACCCTAGGAAAATTTGACCCTCCACATGAACCGCAACCACCTGCCCCTCAACGCCTTGCGCGCCTTCGAGGCCTCGGCCCGCCATCTCAGCTTCACCCGGGCGGGCCTGGAGCTGCACGTGACGCAGGCGGCGGTCAGCCACCAGGTGAAGGCCCTGGAGGCGCGGCTGGGCGTGGTCCTCTTCCGCCGGCTGCCGCGCGGCCTGGCGCTTACGGACGAGGGCCTGGCCCTGCTGCCAACCCTCCGCGACGCCTTCGAGCGCATCGGCGACGTCCTGGAGCGGTTCGAGGGCGGGCGGGTGCTGGAGGTGCTGAGCGTGGGTGTGGTCGGCACCTTCGCGGTCGGCTGGCTGCTCCCGCGCCTGCCGGCCTTCCGCGAGGCGCACGGGTTCGTCGACCTGCGGATCTTCACCAACAACAACCGCATCGACATCGCCGGGGAAGGACTGGACTGCGCCATCCGGTTCGGCGACGGCGCCTGGCACGGGACCGAGGCCGTGGAGCTGTGCGCCGCGCCGATGACGCCGCTGTGCAGCCCGGCGCTCGCCGAGCGTCTCGCCGCCGGCCCCACGACCCTGGGCCGCGAGGTGCTGCTGCGCAGCTATCGCGCCGAGGACTGGCCGGACTGGTTCGCCGCCGCGGGCCTGCCCTCGCCGCCGATCCGCGGCCCGGTCTTCGACTCCTCCTGGGTGATGGTCGAGGCGGCGATCCAGGGGGCCGGCGTCGCCCTGGCCCCGGCCGGCATGTTCGCCCGCGACCTGGAGCAGGGCCGGCTGGTGCGCCCCTTCGACCTGGCCGTCGACACCGGCCGCTACTGGCTCACCTGGCTGAAGTCGCGGCCGATGACCCCGGCCCTGGCGGCGTTCCGCGACTGGGTGATGGGCGCAGTCGGCAATCCGCCACTTCAGGGCGCGATATAGGCGGCGAGCTCATGCGGCTCGCCGGTCGGAAAGGCGTCCCTGAGGTGGTCGAGGAAGGCCGCGACCCGGGCGCTCAGCAGCCGCCGCGAGGGGTATAGGGTCCAGAGCGTCGTCTCCGGCCCCTCGACGTCGCCCCAGCTCACCAGGGCGCCCGCCGCCAGGTCGTGGCTGACCAGCGACACCGGCAGGCGGGCGGCCCCGACCCCCGCCCGGACCGCGTCGCGGACCATGATCATCGACGACAGGCTCAGGACCGGCTCGACCGGCAGGCGCGACCGGCCTGCGGGCGTGGTGAGGTCCCACACCTCGGGCCCGCTCGCCGGCCCGCGCACCACGGCGGCCGCGGCTGAGCCGTCCGTCGGGCGCGCCAAGGCCGGGCTCGCCGCCACCACCAGCCGATCGCGTAGAAAGGCGCGCCCGACCAGGGTCTCGTCCGGATCGGGATTCACCCGGATCACGAGGTCGAAGCCCTCCTCGATCATGTCCACGGGACGGTCTTCGGTGGTCACCTCCAGCCGGACCTGCGGGAACTTCATGGCGAACTCGGCGGCCAGCCTGCCCATGGCGGTCTGGCAGAACAGCAGCGGCGCGCTGATCCGCAGCCGCCCACGCGGCGTCTGCCCGCCGGACGCGATCGCCGCCGCCGTCTCGTCGAGCTCGGTGAGCAGCGCCCCGGTGCGCTGGTAGAGGGCGCGGCCTTCCTCGGTGAGCCTAAGCGCGCGGCCGCCGCGCTCGAACAGGCGCAGGCCGAGCCCGGCCTCCAGCTCCGAGACCCGGCGCGACAGGGTCGCCTTGGGTCGCCCAGCGGCCCGGGCCGCCCGTCCGAACCCCCCGTGGCGCGCGACGAGGTTGAAGTCGGCGAGGGCGAGCAGGTCCATGTGTTCCACCAGTGAGACGGTTCGTCCAAATATGCCGTCTATCGAGCAGAATGTGGATCGATGATTTTCAGGGCGTCCACTCGAACCCCGGAGATCTTCCCATGACCATCCTCGTCACCGGCGCCACCGGCCGTGTCGGCCGCCACGTCGTCCAGAAACTGGTCCAGCGCGGCGCCGCCGTGCGCGTCCTGGTCCGCGATCCCGCCAAGGCCGACGTCCCGGCCGGTGTGGAGCTCGTGCAGGGCGACCTGCTCGACATCGACGCGCTGCGCGCCGCCTTCACCGGCGTCAGCACCCTGTTCCTGCTCAATGCGGTGGCGGCGGACGAATTCACCCAGGCGCTGATCCCCCTGAACGTCGCCCGCGAGGCCGGTGTCGATCGCCTCGTCTATCTGTCGGTGATGAACAGCGACCGCTGGGTGAACGTGCCCCACTTCGCGGTGAAGTTCGGCGCGGAGCGGATGATCGAGCAGATGGGCTTCGGCGCCACGATCCTGCGTCCGGCCTATTTCATCGACAACGATCTGACGATCAAGGACGTGGTCCTGAACCACGGCGTCTATCCCATGCCGATCGGCGGCAAGGGCCTGGCCATGGTGGACGCCCGCGACATCGCCGAGGTCGCCGCCATCGAGCTGATCCGCCGCGCGGAGGCGCCGGCCAAGCTGCCGACCGAGACCATCAACCTCGTGGGCCCCGAAACCCTGACGGGCGCGGACGTCGCGGCGATCTGGTCGCAGGTCCTGGGCCGCCCGGTCGCCTATGGCGGCGACGATCCCAGCGCCTTCGAGCAGAACCTGGCGGGCTTCATGCCGAAGTGGATGGCCTATGAGATGCGCCTCATGGCCGAGCGCTTCGTCAGCGAGGGCATGGATCCGCACGCCGGCGACGTCGAGCGCCTGACCACCATGCTGGGCCGACCGCTGCACAGCTACCGCGAGTTCGCCGCCCAGATCGCCGTGGCCGCGGCCCAGCCGGTCTGAGCGCGGTGGGATGCGTCGGCCTCACAGCACCGCGGCGATCTCCTCGGGCGTGAGGCCGGCCGCTTCCAGCACCTCGTAGGTGTGCTCGCCCAGCTTCGGCGCGGCGCCGCCGACGGGCGGAGCGCCCTCCGGGAAGCGGACCGGGGCGGCGGTGGTGCGGAAGCGGCCGCCCCAGCCGTCCTCCACCTCGAAGAAGCAGCCCGCCAGCTCGGCCATCTCGGAATTGGCCAGCTCCTCCAGGGTGCCCATCGGCGCCCAGGCCAGGTCGCTGGCCGCGAGCTTCTCCGCCGCCTCCGCCAGGGTCATCCGGCCGAAGGCCTCGTCGCACATGGCCCGCACCTCGCGCGTCACGGCCATGTCCACATGCGGCGGCTCGAAGCGCGGGTCGGCCAGCACCTCGGGCCGGTCGATGACGATCATCATGTTGGTGAAGCAGTCGATGGTCCGCGGCAGGATGCAGATCCAGCGGTCGTCGGCGGTGCGGAAGAAGCCCGAGATGCCCACCGGCCGCTCGTCGCGCGGCTGGGCCGTGACCACGTGGCCGTAGCGCAGCTGCAGCGACAGGTCCCAGCTGATGGCGTAGGCGCCGGCGCGGATCAGGCTGGTCTCCACCAGCCGCCCGCGGCCGGTCGCATGGCGCTCGTGCAGCGCCGCCAGGATGCCGGAGACAGTGGCCAGGGCCGTGACGTGGTCGCCGAAGCCGGGGCGCGAGGGGAAAGGCTCCTGGTCCGGCGGGATCATGGCGCGCGCCACCCCGCTGCGGGTCCAGAAGGCGGTGATGTCGAAGGCCGGGGCGTCCGCCTCCGGCCCGACCAGGCCATAGCCGGTGACCGCGGCATAGATCAGGCGCGGGAACTCCGCCTTCAGGGTCTCGTAGTCCAGGCCCGCCCGCCGCATCGAGCCGGGGCGGACGTTGGTGACGAAGATGTCAGCGTCCTTCAGCAAGGCCTTCAGCGCCCGGCGGCCCTCGGGGCGGGCGATGTCCAGCATCACGCCCTTCTTGCCGCGGTTCTCGTTGGTGAAGATCGGATTGCCCGGGCTCTCGGCGGTGTCGGGCTGGAAGACACGGGTGGCGTCGCCGATCGGGCTCTCCACCTTGACCACCTCGGCGCCCCAGTCGGCCAGCACGGCGGCGCAAGACGGCCCGGCCACCCAGGTCGCCATCTCCACCACCTTCAGTCCCTGGAGCAGCATGCCGGCGCCTCCTTGCGTACCGCGTCAACTAAGCGCGCGTGCTGCGTCGGAACAACACGTGTCGCGCATGGAGACACACCGCGAATTTCGGTAAGACGGTGACATGGGGATGACAGCCGACGACGGGGGTGCGTCGCAAGCCGGGGGCGCCGAGGTCCCCACGGAGGCCGGGTGCAGCGGCCCCGTCGCGCCGCGCGCGCCCACGCGCCGCTTCGAAGCGCGGCGCAACGCCATCATCCGCTCCGCCGTCGCCGAGATGAACCGCAATGGCGTCAAGGGCATGACCCTGGGCGACGTCGCCGCGCGGCTCGACCTCGTGCCGACCGGGGTCATCTACTACTTCCGCAACAAGGAGGAGCTGGCGGCGGCGGTCTTCCAGGCCGGTATCGCGGCGTTCGAGGCGCTGATCGCCCAGAGCGCGGGCGAGGCCAGCGAGGCCGAGCGGCTGGCGGCCTTCCTGCGGGCCTATTTCGACCGCGCCTTGCGGGTGGACCGCGGCGAGGCCGACCCGGCGCCGGTGTTCAACGACGTGCGCGCGCTCAACAACGCCGCCGTCAACGAGGCCTACATCCAGCTGTTCCGCAGCTTCCGCGGCCTGCTGGCGGGCCCCGACCGGCTGCCGCGGCTGCACCGCAACGCCCGCGCCCACCTGCTGATGGCGCAGGTATTCTGGATCCCCGCCTGGCGTCACCAGGCCGAGCCTACCGACTACCCACGCACGGCCGAGCGCATGGCCGCCATCCTCTCCCATGGCCTGATGCCCAAGGGCGCCGCCTGGCCCGCGCCGCGCCCGCTGAAGCTGGCGCCGGAGGACGAGGCGGCCCAGCCGGCCTCGCCGGAGCTGTTCCTGCGCGCGGCCACCCGGCTGATCAACGAGGAGGGCTACCACGGCGCCTCCGTCGAGCGGATCTCGGCCCGGCTCAATGTCTCGAAGGGCGCCTTCTACCACCACAACGAGACCAAGGACGAGCTGGTGGCGGCCTGCTTCCAGCGCACCTTCGACGTCATGTGGCGCGCGATCCACG
The DNA here is from genome assembly GCA_019510435.1 of Caulobacterales bacterium. Taxonomy (GTDB): domain Bacteria; phylum Pseudomonadota; class Alphaproteobacteria; order Caulobacterales; family Caulobacteraceae; genus Phenylobacterium. Next base: position 186,927 of record JAEKKJ010000008.1, read on the forward strand.
CGGCGGAGGCGGCCGGCGGATCCGGCCTGACCGTGCTGGCCTCGGCGGTGACCGCGCTCATCGAACACCAGACCCGGGGCGAGGCGCCCCTGCTGCGCACCTCGGCCCTGACCGCCGTGCCGGTGGCGTTCCGTCCGGGGCTGATGGAGCGGTTCAACCGCATCTCCTACCGCTTCGCCTCGATCCTCTGCGACGGGATCGCCGACGGCTCGATCGCGCCGGTGGACGTCAACGTCGCCTCGCAGATGATCAGCGCGACCATCAACGCCGCCGCCGACCTGCACTACTGGACCCCGGGGATGGAACCCGAGACGGTGGTCGACCACTTCGTGCGGCCGCTGTTCGAGGGCCTGGCCTCGCCGCCCGCGCCCTGAGCGCCATACCTGCCGTTCAAAAGCGAAGTTGACGCCGGGCAGGGCCTGCCGCACCGTCGCCTCAACGATGACGGCCAGGGGGCCGCGCGCGGAGGATCGCCCTTGTCCAACACCCCGACGCCTGCGGGCGCCCGGCGGCTCAGCCTCTCGACCCGGCTGTTCTACGGCTTCGGCTCGGTGGCCTTCGGGGTGAAGGACAACGGCTTCTCCTACTTCCTGGCCTTCTTCTACGCCCAGGTGGTGGGGGTGCCGGCCCAGACGGTGGGCCTGGCGATCATGCTGGCGCTGATCCTGGACGCCTTCATCGACCCGATCATCGGCCAACTCTCGGACAACACCCGCTCCCGGTGGGGGCGGCGGCACCCGTTCATGTACGCCGCGGCGCTCCCGGTGGCGGTGTCGTACCTCTTGATCTGGAACCCGCCCATGGCCTGGAGCCAGGGCGGGCAGGTGGCCTATCTGGTGGCGGTGGCGGTGCTCATCCGCACCTTCATCAGCTGCTACGAGGTGCCGTCGGCGGCCCTGGCGGCGGAACTGACCACCGAATACGACGAGCGCACCCGCCTGCTCAGCTACCGCTACCTGTTCGGCTGGGTCGGGGGCCTGGCCATGTATGGCCTGGCGCTGGCGGTGTTCCTGAAGCCCACCGCCGCCCATCCCGTGGGCCAGCTGAATCCGCAGGGCTACGCCCACTACGGCCTCTTCGCCGGCGCCCTGATGCTGTTCGCGATCCTGGTCACCGCGATCGGCACCCACCGCGAGATCCCGAACCTGCGCGCGCCCCCGCAGGAGCGGGTCACCCTGGGCAGGCTGGCGCGCGAGATGATCGCCTCTGCCGCCAACCGCAACTTCCTGATGATCCTGGCGTCCGGCTTCTTCCTCTACGCCGGCATCGGCCTGGGCTTCGCCATCAACCTCTACTTCGGCACCTACTTCTGGCAGTTCAGCGCCGGCGAGATCGCGCTCTTCAGCTTCTCCAGCCTGACCGCCGCGGTGCTGGCCTTCCTCATCGCCCCGCGCATCGCACAGCGTTTCGACAAGCGGCCGGCGGCGGTGATCCTGATCCCGGCGGGCCTGGCGTTCCAGATCGGGCCGGTGATGCTGCGTCTGGCGGGGGTGTTCGTGTCCAACGACTCGCCGTGGATCTTCCCGACCATCTTCGTGACCAACATCTTCTCGGTCGGCCTCGGGATCATCGCCAACATCCTGTTCTCCTCGATGATCGCCGACGTGGTGGAGGACTCCGAGCTCAAGACCGGACGGCGGCAGGAGGGCCTGTTCTTCGCCGCCATCGCCTTCGCCAACAAGTCCACCACGGGGCTCGGCATCTTCGCATCCGGCCTGATCGTGGGCGCGGTCCACTTCCCCACGGGGGCCAAGCCGGGATCGGTGCCCGCGGACATCGTCCGCCACCTGGGGCTGGTCTATGTCCCCACCCAGATGGTGCTCTACGGCGCGGCGGCCCTGCTGCTGCTGGGCTACGGGATCACCCGCGCCAGCCACCACGACACCCTGCGCAAGCTGGCCGCCGCCGCCGACCTCGCCGCCGAGGGCGAGCCGGCCAGCTCGCAGGGGCGGCTGAGCTAGATCGAAAGGCCCGGATCGCCCTCCAGCACCCGCTGGGTCAGCTTGGGCGTCTCGCCCGGCCGCCACAGCGCCGCCTCGTGGCGCACGCGATAGCGCAGCGGCCCGCCGTCGGGCGCCAGGTTGCGCTCGAGCGGGCGCGGGATGCAGACGAAATCGCAGGCCAGAGCCTCGGCCGAGACCGTCACCACCGCATAGCCGTGGCCGCCCATGTCGATGAAGTCCAGGTGCGGGGCGTTGTCCGGGTTGGAGACCGCATGGGCCTTGGCGAGGTCCCGGTGCGCCGCATACTCCAGCGCCGAGCGCACGCCGTGCTTGAGGGTCAGGTTCACCGTCGGCTCCGGCGGCCCGTCGGCGCGGTCGGCCAGGAACAGCGGCCGCAGCGCGTGGGCCTTGGGCAGGTTGTGCTCCAGCCCCTCCACCAGGCCCGGCGCGGAGATCGAGCCGGTCACGAAGGAGACGCCCACCGGCTCGAACCGCTCGGGCGGCAGGGCGGCGGCGGCGCGGCCGGCCCAGAAGCTGTGGCGGTCGCCAGCGATCGAGGCGAAGCCTGAGATCTTCTGGGTGCGGACGAAGTCGTAGATTTCGCCCCGCTCCACATAGGCCGCGCCGTGGTCGCCGCCGCCGAAACCCGCATAGCCCGCGCCTGGCCAGGGCTTGCCGACGTCCGCCGGCAGGTTCTGCGGATCGGCCCGCCAGTCCAGCACGCCCTGGGTGACGCCCCAGACCTTCCAGGTGGCCCTGGCCGCGGCCAGCTGCTTCAGGAACCAGGCCTTCTGCTCGGCGCCGAGGATGGTGTGGGCCGGCTCGTCGCGGCGGAAGTTGGGGACCTCCTTGTCGCCGAAGCGGATGGTCGCCGGCGGATGGCCGCCGTTCGCCGTGCGCCCGGCGTCCAGCAGCTTCTGGGCCTCCTCCGGGAACAGCTCCGGGAAGTCCTTGCTCGAAAAGGCGTCCGCCTCGTCGCGCCCCGTCGGGTCCTGCGAACGGTAACTGTGCAGGTCGGTGAGGATCAGGTCCAGATGGCGGCCGAACCGCAGGGCGCGGTAGGCGGTCATCGACTTCAGCGCCGTGAGGTTATTGGGCTCCAGGCCAAGGCCATGGTCGTCCAGCCGGGTGGGCAGGACGTTGGTGACCTGGGGCGCATCGAAGGTGTCGAGCCCGGCTCCCGACTTGGCCACCCGCGCTGGCTGGAACTCGTACCAGGCCTGGTTGGCGGCCACCCGCAGGGTCTGGCCGGCCTCAGGCGGGCCATAGTACTGGACCTGGCTCTGCCAGCCCTTCCAGCTGAATTCGTGGTTGTCGCCGATGCTCACGAACGGCCACTCAGCGCGGGCGTCCTGCAGGTCCGGGTCGGTCAGGTAGGCGGCGTAGACCGCGCGGTAGTCGTCCAGGGTGGTGGGGACGTGGAAGTCCTTCACCTTGCGGCCGCTGGCGTAGCGGACCACGTCGCGCAGGCGCCGGTCGTACATGCCCTGCGGCCGGTCGTCGGGGTACCAGACCAGCTCGTAGATGAAGTCGCCCAGGTGCAGCACGAATTGCAGCCGCTGGTCCGGCGGGGCCTGACGGTCCTCGAACAGCATCCGGCGATAGGCGTTCTGGGCGCCCTGGTTGACGTTCTGGCACGAGACGAAGGCGAACCTGAGCGGGCGCGCATCGTCTGGGGCCGGCGCGGTGATCGTGCGTCCGAGGCGGCTGCCCTGGCCCTTCGCGTCGGTGAAGCGGTACCAGTAGAGGTGCGCCGGCTTCAGGCCCGCCACCAGCACCCGGGTGGTCCAGCCCATGGCCGCATGCGCCTGCGTCCTCGCGCTCGCGACGACGCGACGGAACTCTGGATCCTCGGCCACCTCCACGGTCAGGGGCACGGAGGCGCCCTCGCCGGGGCTTCGGGTCCAGAGGATGACGCTGTCGGGCTTGGGGTCGCCGGACGCGACGCCCTGGGGATAGAGGTCGCGGCGCTCGGTCCAGGCGATCGGCGAGGGGGCGGCGGCGGCGCGGCCGAACGCGGCCGTGGCGCCCAGGGCGGCGGCGGCCTGCAGCAGGCGGCGGCGGTCGGGTCGGGTCATGCGGCGATTTTCGCCCAAACCACGCCCTCGCAAAGCGTTCGCGCGACGAACGGTGTTGCAAATGCGGCGACTGATGCCAACATGCAATCAGTCATGGCGGAATCCCACGCGCTCAGGTCCGGCTGTCCCATCAACCTGACCCTTGAAATCCTCGGCGACCGCTGGAGCCTGCTGGTGCTCCGCGACCTGATGTTCGGCAACCGCCGCCACTTCCGCGAGCTCCTGGGCAAGTCGGAGGAGGGGATCGCCTCCAACATCCTCGCCGACCGGCTGAAGAAGCTGATGGCCCAGGGGATGATCACCCGGGCGGACGACCCCACCCACAAGCAGAAGGCCATCTACAGCCTGACGGAGAAGTCGATCCAGCTGGTGCCGGTCATGGCCATGGTGGGCGGCTGGGGCCGCCGCCACCTGCAGGTGAGCGAGGAACTCGCGATCCGCGCCCAGGTGCTGGAGGAGGGCGGGCCCCCGATGTGGGAGGCCTTCATGGAAGAGCTGCGGCGGCTGCACCTGGGCAAGCCGGGCGACGGCCGCTCGGTGTTCGCCGAGCTGCAGGCGGCCTACGAGGCGGTCGCCGCGCGCACCCGCGGCGACACGGCCCCGGCGGCTACTTCATCGTGAACTCGCCCTCGATGGTGACCTCGATCTCGTCGCCGACGCCGAAGTCGGTGCCCGGCGCGGGAACGCCGAACTTGATCCCGAAGTCCGAGCGCTTGAAGGCGCCGTGGGCCGAGAAGCCGATGCGGTTGCCCATCGGGTCCATGCCGCTGGCCTTGTAGCCGCCGTTGAAGGTGGCCTCGAGGGTCACCGGCTTGGTCACCCCGTGCAGGGTGAGATCGCCGATCACCCGCGCCGTCCGCGCCCCCGTCACCTCGACCTTGGTGGACTTGAAGACGATCTTCGGGAACTTGGCGGTCTCCAGGAACTCCTTCTCGATCTGGGCGTCGAAATCGAGCTTCGTCGGCTCCGGATAGTTGGTCTGCAGCGAATTGGCGTCGATGGTCGCCGTGACGCTCTGGTCCGCCGGATGGGCCGGATCGAAGTGGATCACCGCCTCCAGGCGCGTGAACCGCGCCGTGAAGTGCGACAGGCCCAGGTGCGAGAGGCGGAAGTTGACGCTGGTGTGCGCCATGTCGGCCCGGTAGTCGCCGGCGGGGGCGGTGGACGGCGCCGCGGAGGCGACGGTGGCGGCGCCGGCGGTGGCGATCAGGCCGGCGGCGGCCAGGGTCAGCAGGAACTTCATCGGCGTTCTCCTCGGAGGGCGTGGAATCGTCTGGAAGACGCGCCCGTGAAGGCCTAGCCGACACTCAGTCCGCGGAAAAACAAAGACGCCGCCATGAGGAATTCTGCGGCGAACACGCGGTCCGCTTCATTCCCCCGATGAACTTGAGGGGAGATATCGCCAGAGGCTGCGAAGGCCGGCGTCGCCGCGGCGTCCCGTACGCCGTTGCGCCGCCGGTCCTGCGGCGTCAGCCCTCTTCGGCCACCACGCGCACCAGTTCGACGATCTTGCGCCGGATGGCCGCCTCGGAGATCCGCGGGAAGGTGGCCATGAGCTCGATGCCCTCGCTGGAGAGCAGGAAGTCCTGGGCCGCGTCGCGCTGGGCGCTGGCCGTCTCGCGATCGCCCAGCCCGTCGTAGAAATAGGCGACGGGCGTCTTCAGCGCCGAGGCGATCTCCCACAGCTTGGAAGCCGACACGCGGTTGGCGCCGCGCTCATACTTCTGCACCTGCTGGAAGGTGATGCCGAGGGCTTCGGCCAGGCGCTCCTGGCTGATGCCCATCTCCTTGCGCCGCATGCGGATCCGCAGGCCCACATGCCGGTCGACCGGGTGTGGGCCTTCGCCCCGCCCGATAATCGCATCGCCCGCAAGCGGTGCGCCTTCCAGAATTCGTTCCAATGGTTTTGTCATTTCCCCGACTCGATGATTCGGGGACCGCGCCACCCCCCGATGGAGCGGCCCCCGCGCCTCGCACCTCCCCCGAGGTACGTCCATAAGTTGAGGCAGCCTTTCACCCTTGGAAAACAGGCGCCTACCCATTTTGGGGGCATGGCGCGTTCTCGTTTCGGTCAGGCAGCCCCCCGCAACGCAAGAATCTCCTTCTCCCACTCGGAAAGAACGCCGAAATCGGCCAGCCCGGCATACAACCGGTGCAGGTGCGACTCATTGTCCACGAGGTGCTGGACCATCGGCGCGGCGGCCAAGGCCCGGGCCGGGACGATGTAGCCGTCCCCTATACGTTCCGCCTGGCCGGTCGCCTCGAGTCGGCGCAGGTGTCGCCGAACCGTTTCCGCCGGAATGCCCAGCCGTTCGGACAGGGTCGCAGGACGCACCGGCCGCCGCGCCGCGTCGGCCACGAAGCCATCGGCTGTCCAGTCGTCTTCCGCGGTCCCGCCTTCGGTGTCCGGCAGGTGTTCGGTGTTGGCGTGGACCATGTCCATCAGGATCAGGCCGGTCACCAGGTCGCCGATATGCAGCGTCAGCGGCTCGGCCATGCGCAGGATGAAGTTGGACGACAGCCGCACCACCAGCCGGATCGGCGGCCGCTCGGGATCGAAGGCGACGCTGTTGGGCCTGGGCAGGTCGTCCAGCAGTCCGATGCCGCGCAGTCGGAAGTAGAGGTTCCGCACCAGGGCGTAGTGGGCCTCGGCGCCCATCCGGTAGAACGGCGAATTCAGCGGGCCCTGGGGAATGATCACGCCCTTGGGCTCGACGCGCACGATGCCGAGCTCGCCGAGGGCGGCGACCCGCCGCCGCGCGGTCTCGAAGGGGATCCGCAGCGAATTGGCGATGGCGCTGATGCTGACCGGGCGGCGCAGCTCGTCCGGCGGGACCTCGTCCAGGGCCGCGTAGGCGCGCTGCAGTTCAGGGCTGCGGGTGATCTGGGCGACGTTGGCCTGGCTGATGGCGGCCATCAGCAGGCCGTCGATCACGTCGCGGCCGAAACCGCCCAGCTTCACCAGGTCAAGGGCGAAGCCGTTCGCAAGGCGCGCGGCCACGCGCAAGCTGTTATGCGGCGCAACACGCGCCATCCCGTCTCTGCCCCCGACGCAAAGCTATCGAGCTCAGTAAACCATGTTCTGCAGAGCTTGACACGCGCCTACAACTCAAGCGCGACAACGGGTCACCTGTAGCGGGCAAACCAGGCCAGGATCGCCTGCGCCTTGGCGCCGGACTGCGACGGCCGGGCCGCGATCCCGCCGTGGCTGGCGCCGGGCACGCGGACCAGGGTGGTTGGCACGCCGCGCAGCTGCAGCGCCGCGAAATACTGCTCGGCCTCGGAGGGCGGGGTGCGGTTGTCCTCCTCGCCCACCACCACCAGCGTCGGCGTCTTGACGTTGCCCACCAGCGACAGGGGCGAGCGGGCCCAGTAGCCCTGCGGGTCCTCCCACGGCATCTTGCCGAACCAGTCCTGGGCCATGGAGGTGTAGCCGTCGGTGGTCAGGACCTCGCTGGCCCAGTTGATCACCGGCTTCTGGGTCGCCGCGGCGCGGAAGCGGTCGGTCTTGCCGACGATCCAGGCGGTCAGCACCCCGCCGCCCGAGCCGCCGGTGACATAGAGATGCTGCGGGTCGACGAAGCCCTTGGCGATGGCCGCGTCCACCACGCTCATCAGGTCGTCGAAGTCGTGGCTGGGATAGTTGCGGTCGATCTCGTTGGCGAAGGCCTCGCCGTAGGAGGTGGAGCCGCGTGGATTGGAATAGACCACGACGTAACCGGCCGCCGCATAGAGCTGGTCGTCGGTGGAGAAGGTGGGGCCGTAGGCGGAGAACGGCCCGCCGTGGATCTCCAGGATCAGCGGGTACTTCTTCGAGGGGTCGAAGCCCGGCGGCGTGACGATCCAGGCGCCGATCGGCTTCTTGTCGTAGCTGGAGGTCACCGGCAGGGCCTCGACCTTGGCCAGGCTCTTGGCGTCCAGCAGGTCGCGGTTGAGGTCGGTGAGGATCTGGACCTTGCCGCCGCGCCAGACCGCGAGTTCCGTAGGCCGGCCGGTCGAGCCGGCGGTGAAGGCGACGACGCCCCCCTTGCCGACGTCGAACTGCCCGCCCGTGTAGGGCCGGTCGAGGCCCGAGCCGCCCACGCCCGCGAACAGGGTCTCCAGCTTCCCGTCCAGGCCGACGCGCGCCGCCTTGGTCACGCCCTGGTCCTCGTAGGTGACGTAGACGCCCTTGCCGTCCGCCGCCCAGACCGGCGCGGCGACGCTGCGGTCCAGGCCGCCGGTGAGCACCCGGCCGTTCCGGCCGTCGGCGTCCATGACGTAGAGGCGCTGGTTCTCGTAGCCGCGGTGGCGGGCGTTGTCGAAACCGACGTAGGCGATCTTGCTCCCGTCCGGCGAGACGGCCGGCGCGAAGTCCGGCCCCACGCGGTTGGTGAGGCGGGCCAGCGCGCCGTCGGCCACGTCGACCCGGTAGAGCTCGGCCTCCTCCGGGTCGCGCTCCCAGTTGGCGCTGCGGTTGGTGGAGAACAGCACGCCCTTGCCGTCGTGGCTGAAGGCGATCGGCCCGGCGTCGTCGAACTTGCCGAAGGTGAGCTGGCGCGGCTGGCCGCCGTCGGCGGAGACGACGAAGATGTGGTGGTAGCCCAGCTTGATCAGGCCCTCGCCGTCGGCGCGGTAGGTGACCCGGTCGATCACCCGCAGCGGCTCGGCCCATTTCGCGCCGTCGGGCTTGGGCAGGGGCGGCGCCAGCGGCTTGCCCGGATCGGCGATCAGCATGGTGAAGGCCAGGGTCTTGCCGTCCGGCGACCAGGCGATGTCGTTGGGCGCCTGCTCCAGGCTGGCGACCTTGGCCGAGCGTCCGGTGGCCACCCAGCGCACGTACAGCTGCGCCCCGCTCGGCCCCGCCGCCACATAGGCCAGCCGCGTGCCGTCCGGCGACCACCGCGGCGACATGTTGGCCGCCTCGTCCACCACCAGCGGGGTCTGGGCGCCGGTGGAAAGGTCCGCCAGCCAGATCGAGGGCTGGGCGCGGTCGGTCATGATGTCGTTGCGCAGGCGGACGTAGGCCACCGCCCCGCCGTCGGGCCGCACCTGCGGGTCGCTGGCCGCCTGCAGGCCGAAGAGGTCCGCGGGCCCGAAGGTCTTGGAGGGGGCCTCGGCCACCTGCGCCGCCACCGGGCCGACCGCGCCCAAGGCGACGCCGAAGGATGCGACCGCCGCCAGAACCGCCAAACGCATGAAGTCTTCCCCGGGGAACCTGAAGTGGCCCGCAGCAAAGGCGGCGTCGCCGGCTTTGTCCAGAAGGCGTCGACGAACGGGTGCTGCGCGGCCAGCGGCAGGCTCAGCGCGGGATCTTCGTCGTGTCGATCCCGGCGCTTTCGTCGGTTTCCGGCGCCGGTGGCTTGGCGCCGCGGGCGCGGTAGGACGGAAGGTCGGGCGCATCGGCGGCCGGCGGATGGGCCTGCAGGCGGTCGATGTGGCGCTCCATCTCGGCGATCTCGCGCAGCTGGGCGTCGATGACGCCGTCGGCCAGGCGCCGCACCTGCGGGTCTTTGATGTGGGCCCGCTCGCTGGTCATGATGGCGATGGAGTGGTGCGGGATCATGGCCTTCATGTAGGCCACGTCGCCCACCGTCTGCTGGCTGCGCACCAGCCACAGGGCGCCGGCGAAGACCACGGCCGCCACCGCCAGGATCACCACGTTCAGGCGCTTGTCCTTGTACATGCCGAACATGAAGCCGAGCATGACGATCGCCATGGCGGCCCCCATGAGCAGCGCCATGTAGAGGCGGGTCTCGCTGAAGCGGACGTGCTCCAGGGCGTAGGTGTTGAAGTACATCAAGGCGAACATCACGACGGTGGACGTCGCGATCATCGCGGCGAAACGGCCGTAACCCATGCGGCTCTCCCGATTGCGCCCACCGCGTCCCCGGCCGCTAAACGCCGGCGCCGGCCACTCGATGCAGAAGTCGGTCGATGCGCCGGCGGTGGCCGATCGGGCCCGGCGTCGTTACATCTGCGGCCATGGCTGAAGCCTTCAACGAGATCGAACTGCCCACCGCCAAGGCCGAGCGCTATGCCGCCGTGGCCGAGGAGATCGCCGCCGTGCTGGCGGGCGAGCCCAACCTCGTGGCGCGCATGGCCACGGTGGCCTCGATGCTGGCCAGCAGCTTCGAGCACTATTTCTGGACCGGCTTCTATGTGGTCGACCCGGACAAGGACGCCGAACTGGTCGTGGGGCCCTACCAGGGCACGTTGGGCTGCATGCGCATCGCCTTCGGACGCGGGGTGTGCGGCGCGGCCGCCGCCACCGGCAAGACCCAGCTGGTCGAGGACGTCCACGCCTTCCCCGGCCACATCGCCTGCGACGGGCGCTCACAGAGCGAGATCGTGGTGCCGGTGTTCGGCCCCGACGGGCGGCTGCTCGCCGTGTTCGACGTGGACTCCGACCGGCCGGCCGCCTTCGACGCGGTCGACCAGGCCGGGCTGGAGCGCATCCTGGCGGCGACGTTCGCAGGATAGGCGGAGCTCGCCGCGGCGCGTCAGCGCCGATCCTTCGATACCAAGACCACGAGGGCGCCGCAGGTGACCTCAGGCTGGCGGCCATCTGCAGCCTCTTGGCGGTCTTGGTGGTCTTGGCGGTCCTCTTGTCCTCATGGACGGCGCCTTCGGCGCGGAGCCGGACAGCCTGGCGCAACGCACTCGCCTCGCGTTGTCTTCCGTTAGGGCGCCGCGCTAGACGACCGGCAAAGCGCGCCGCTCCGAGCCTTTCGCGGCGCACCAAACCGAGAACGGAGCAGCAAGATGGCTGAAGCCTATATCGTCGCGGCGACCCGCACCGCCGGCGGCCGCAAGGGCGGCAGGTTGCGCGAGTGGCACCCGACCGACCTGGCCGGCACGGTCCTGGACAACCTGATCGACCGCAGCGGCGTCGACCCCAACGTCGTGGAAGACGTGATCATGGGCTGCGTCACCCAGGCGGGCGAGCAGTCCACCAATGTGGCGCGCAACGCCGTCCTGTCGTCGAAGCTGCCGGAAAGCGTCCCCGGCACCTCGGTCGACCGCCAGTGCGGTTCCTCGCAACAGGCCATGCAGTTCGCCGCCCAGGCGGTGATGAGCGGCACCATGGACGTGGTGATCGCCGCCGGCGTCGAGAGCATGACGCGCTGCCCCATGGGCATGTCGGTGATGCTGCCGCTGAAAGCCGGCCTGGGCCAGCCCAAGAGCCCGCACCAGGAAGAGCGCTATCCGAACATCCAGTTCAGCCAGTTCATGGGCGCCGAGATGGTGGCCAAGAAGTACGGCCTGACCAAGGACCAGCTGGACGAGTTCGGCTACATGTCCCACCAGCGCGCCATCGCCGCGACCCAGGCCGGGGCGTTCAAGGACGAGATCCTGGTGCTCGACGGCAAGGACGCCGAGGGCAACACGGTGCGCCATGACGCCGACGAGGGCATCCGCTTCGAGGCCAGCCTGGAGGCCATGAAGGGCGTGAAGCTGCTGCAGGAGGGCGGGGCCCTTACCGCGGCGACCTCCAGCCAGATCTGCGACGGCGCCTCGGGCGTGATGGTGGTTTCCGAGAAGGCGCTGAAGGAATACGGCCTGACGCCCCTGGCGCGCATCCACCACCTGTTGGTGATCGGCCACGACCCGGTGATCATGCTGGAAGCCCCGATCCCGGCCACCCTGCGCGCCCTGAAGAAGGCCGGCATGTCGATCGACGACATCGACCTCTTCGAGGTCAATGAGGCCTTCGCCTCGGTGCCGGTGGCGTGGCTGAAGGAAACCGGCGCCGATCCGGATCGCCTGAACGTCAACGGCGGCGCCATCGCCCTGGGCCACCCGCTGGGCGCCTCCGGCACCAAGCTGATGACCACCCTGCTGAACGCCCTGAAGGCCCGCGGCAAGCGCTACGGCCTGCAGACCATGTGCGAAGGCGGCGGCCTCGCCAACGTGACCATCGTCGAGCGGCTGTAGGCTGACGGCGGTTTGCTCCTCGCCCCCGGACATCGAGGGCGAGGAGGATCTTGAAGCGTTTGGAGGAGTGCGCATGGCGGGTCGGGTGGTGGCGATCACGGGGGCGTTCGGCGTCCTCGGCTCGGCGGTGGCCAAGGCTGCAGCCGCGGGCGGCGCACGGCTCGCGCTGATCGACTTCGCTGCCACCGCCCCGGCGGGGCTGCCATCCGGCGACGATGTGCTGGTGCTGGGCAGCGTCGACCTGACCGATGCGAACCAGGCGGGCGCGGCGATGGACGCCGTGGCCGACCGCTTCGGCGCATTCGACGCCCTGCTCAACATCGCCGGCGGCTTCACCTGGGAGACCTTGCAGGACGGCTCGATCGCCAGCTGGCCGGCTATGTACCGCCTGAACGTGCTCACCGCCGCCAACGCCTGCCGCTCGGCCGTCCCTCACCTGAGGCGCAGCGCTGCGGGCCGGATCGTCAACGTGGGCTCGGCCGCCGCCCTGAAGGCCGCCATGGGCATGGGCGCCTATGCGGCGGCCAAGGCCGGCGTCCACAGCCTGACCCAGGCCCTGGCCGAGGAGCTGAAGGGGGACGGCGTGACCGTCAACGCCGTGCTGCCCTCGATCATCGACACGCCCACCAACCGCAAGGACATGCCGTCGGCCGACTTCGCCGCCTGGGTGGCGCCGGACGACTTGGCCAGTGTGATGCTGTTCCTGGCGAGCCCCGAGGCGCGGGCGATGACCGGGGCGTTGGTGCCGGTGACGGGGCGCGTCTAGCTCCGCGCAAGGCTGTCCCGCTCTGCGCCGCAGGCGCGGTCCTTGAAGACAAGAGGACCGCCAAGACGCCAAGGTCGCCAAGAGGCCGCAGATGGCCTCAGCCTCAGGTCACCTCTCGCGCCTTCGTGGTCTTGGTGTCCTTGGCGGTCTTGGTGTCGAAGGATCGGCGCTGACGCGCCCTGGACGATCGCAAGCCCAGCACAACCCTACCGCGCCGGCGTGAGGGTCATCACGGTCTCGGCGTCGGCCTCCACGGCGGCGCGGCTGTAGCGCAGCGGCACGTAGGCCCCCGCCGCCCAGAGCGGGAACAGGTCGCGGTAGTGCGGGCTCTGGGGGTCGCCCGACTGGCCGGGCGTGTTGATGGCCATGGAGTTGTCCCAGGCGCCCACGTCCATCACCAGGCGCACCGAGGCCCCTGCGGTCTGGTCGAAGCTGGTCATGCTGTAGGTGGCGGCGCGCGGGGTCGAGGCCGAGCCGGGGACCTCCAGCGGACCCAGGGACATCTGGGCGGTGGTCTCCTTGTCGGCGAGCGTGGCGACGGCGGGGACGAAGCGGGCGTGGTGCAGCCGGCCCCAGGTCCAGGTCGCCATGTCGGGGCCCAGGCGGCCCTTCAGCTCCGCCACCGCGTCCGCCAGGCTGGCCAGCAGGATCGGGCCGCGCGTCGCGGGCGGCGCCGCCTCCAACCAGGTGAGGAGCGGGTCCGGCGTGCTGTTGCCGATCAGCGCCCGCGCGGTTTCCGGCGCGGCGGCCGCGGCGACCGCGCGGCCCAGGTGCTTGTTGGCCCAGACCTCGTAGATCGCCGCGGGCGCGCTGTCGGTCGCCTCTCGCCCGTTCCAGCCTTGCAGCAGGGCCAGGGCCTTCGCGACGTCTGCATCGCCGGAGGTGAGACCGGCGAGTAGGGCCACGCCGCGCCGCGCCTGAGGACTGGTGACGTCCGTCTGTAGCGCCATGGAGTCGGCGAGGGTCGACTTCGGCAGGGCGCCCAGCACCTCGTGGATGCGGATCGAACGGGTTGGATCGGCCCATTCGAAGCCCAGCTTGCGCGCCTCGCGCGGATAGGCCGGCTCGGCGGGGATGTTCATGGCGTTGGCGGTGGCGAAGAAGCCGGCGGCCGGGTTCTTCGCCAGGGGCAGGCCGCCGTCCTCCAGGAAGCCCTTCCACTCGTAGCGCCCGTCGCCGGGCACCGGCATCAGCCCGTCCCAGTTGGGCCGCACCGGCGTGCGGCCCGCCGCCGACCAGCCGATATCGCCGTGGGTGTCGGCGTAGACGAGGTTCAGCGACGGGGCGCCCCAGCGGTTGCGCGCGGTCTGGAAGTCGTCCCAGGACTTGGCCCGCCACATGCGCGAGGAGCCGAAGTAGCCGGAGAGGCCCGGCTCGTTCCACACCGTGCGGATGGCGAAGGCGTGGGCCGAGTCCTGCCACAGCACCGGCCCGTGGCGCGTGAAGCGCAGCTCCACCTGGCGCGGCGCCTCGCCCTTCACCTCGATGGTCTCGCGGACCAGCTTCATGGGCTCCCAGCCGCCCTTGTAGCGGTAGGTGTCGCCGCGGGTCTCGTAGACGTAGAGGTCCTCCTGATCGATGTAGAAGATCGTCAGGCCGAAGGCGGCGGTCTCGTTGTGGCCGAACGAGACGCCTGGCAGGGCCGGCTCCCCGGCGCCGATGATGGAGAGGCCCGGCGCCTCCAGGTGGGCGATGTAGCGCAGCGAAGGCGCGCCGACCGGCCGGTGCGGGTCGTTGGCCAGGATCGGGCGGCCGGTGGCTGAGCGCGCGGCCGAGATCACCCAGTTGTTGGAGCCTTCCGCCGAGCGTTCGGCGATCACCTGCGCCAGCGACGCCTCGGCGGTCTTGCCGAAACTGACCGGCTCCGTGGCGAGGACATAGTCCTTCAGCACGTCGGCCGGCACGACGCAGGGGTCGAGGCCCGGGGGAACCACCAGCTTGTGGGCTGGCGCCAGCTTGCGGCGCAGGGCGTCGGCCGCGACGCCCCCGGCGCAGACCGTGCGGGCGCGGGCCACCTCGGAGGTGACGTTGTTGACCAGGGCGTGGCTGCGGATGCGCAGGATGTCCTCGGGGTTCCAGGCCTCCGGCTGGCTGTGGGTGAGCTTGAACTCGACGGGCAGCGGCTGGGCCCCGGCCTTCACCTGCGCCACATAGGCGTTCACGCCGGCAGCGAAGGCCTCCACCGCCTCGCGCGCCTGGGGATCGTAGGCGGCCCATTCGGCGGCCATGTCGCCCCGGTAGAGGAAGAGCCGCGCGGCGCGGTCCTGGGCCACGTAGGCGGGACCCAGGCTGGCCGAGAGCCGGCCGAGCCCGCGCTTGCGCCAGAGGTCGATCTGCCAGAGCCGGTCGCGGGCGGCGTTCCAGCCCTGCAGGAAGAAGGCGTCGCGGGCGCTCTGGGCATAGATGTGCGGCACGCCCCAGCGGTCGACGATCAGCTCGGCCGACTGGCTGAGGCCGGCGATCGCCTGCTGCTCGTGGCGCGCCGAGCCGGGCGCCTCCGCTCGCGCCGCGCCGGCCAGCGCCGCCGCCGCCATCAGCCCGATCAGCCAGCCCCGCATCGCACACCCTCCGCACGCCCGTGCGGACCATGGACCGGGAACGCCATCGCCGTCACGCCGCACTTGCCCTTCCGCATAGGTCATCGGCTAGGCTCGGGTTCTGGACGAAAAAGGACCTCCCATGATCGGCTATGTCACCATCGGCACCAACGACCTCGACAAGGCGACCAAGTTCTACGATGCGGTGCTCGAGCCCCTGGGCGGCAAGCGCACTTTCGCCAACGGCGAGCGGATGCAGTTCTACGGCTCGGAGG
The DNA here is from genome assembly GCA_019510435.1 of Caulobacterales bacterium. Taxonomy (GTDB): domain Bacteria; phylum Pseudomonadota; class Alphaproteobacteria; order Caulobacterales; family Caulobacteraceae; genus Phenylobacterium. Next base: position 202,443 of record JAEKKJ010000008.1, read on the forward strand.
GCATGGCGAGCATGATCGCCATCAGCAAACCCTATGACGAGCAGCCCGCGACGGTCGGCAACGGCAGCATGTTCGGCTTCCCGGCGGCGACAAGGGAGCAGGTGGACGCGGTCCACGCCGCGGCCCTGGCGTCTGGCGGCACGTGCGAGGGCGAGCCCGGCCAGCGGCTGCCCACCTTCTACGGCGCCTATTTCCGCGACCCGGACGGCAACAAGGTCTGCGTGTTCAAGATGGGCTGACGCCCGCTATCCGGCGTCCTTCGCCGCGGAGGGCGCCGGGGCCACGCGCCAGACCATGCCGCCGACGTCGTCGGCGACCAGCAGGGCGCCGCGGCTGTCCACGGCCACGCCGACGGGCCGGCCCTGGATCTTGTTCTGGGTGTTCAGGAATCCGGTGAGGAACAGCTGCGGCGGCGTCTGCGGTCGCCCATTGGCGAACGGCACGAACACCACCTGGTAGCCGTTCAGCGGCTGGCGGTTCCACGAGCCATGCTGGCCAATGAAGGCCCCGCCGCGATAGGCCGGCGGAAAGGCGCTGGCGCGATAGAAGGTCAGGCCCAGCGAGGCCGTGTGCGGCCCCAGGCCGTAGTCGGGCGCGACGGCCTTGGCCACCAGGTCCGGACGCGGCGGCTTCACCCGGCTGTCCACGTTGTGGCCCCAGTAGCTGTAGGGCCAGCCGTAGAAGGCGCCGGGCTCCACGTGGGTGAGGTAGTCGGGCGGCAGGTCGTCGCCGATCTCGTCGCGCTCGTTGACCACGGTCCACAGGGCGCCGGTAATGGGCTCGAAGTCCATGCCGTTGGGGTTGCGCAGCCCGCTGGCGTAGACGTGGGCCTGGCGAGTGGCCAGGTCGTATTCCCAGATCGCCGCCCGGCCCGCCTCGGCAGCCATGCCGTTGTCGCCGATGTTGGAGTTCGAGCCGACGGTGGCGAACAGCTTGGTCCCATCGGGCGTGGCGACCAGGTTCTTGGTCCAGTGGTGGTTGATCGGCGGGCCGGGCAGGTCGAAGACCTTCGTCCCGGAGCCGGCCTCCTGGGTGTCGCCGGGGTGGTAGGGGAAGCTGACCACGCCGTCGCAGTTGGCCACGTACAGCGTGCCGCCCACCAGAGCCATGCCGATCGGGCTGTTCAGCCCCTGGGCGAAGACGGTCTTGGTCTCGGCCACGCCGTCCCCGTCCGCGTCGCGCAGCAGGACGATCCGGTTGGGGCTGGGGACGGCGGACTCCACCTTCTTCATCAAATGCTTCTGCACCCAGGCGCGGATGCCGGTCTGGGTCTTGTCGACCTTGCTGCCCGGGCCGGCGGCCTCGGCCGCCAGCACGTCGCCGTTGGGCAGGACATAGAGCCAGCGCGGATGGTCCAGGCCCTCGGCGAAGCGGGTGACCACGAAGCCGGCCGGGGCATGCGGCGCGGCGCCGGCGGGCCAGTGGACCACGTCGGGCACGCCCACGCTGGGGATCAGCCGATGCTCGGGCGCCTTCAGCGGCGGATTGGGCCCGAAGCCCACGAACGGGTCCTTCGAGCCGGACGAACAGCCCGCGAGAGCGAGGGCTGCGGCGGCGGCCAGCCAGGGCGTGCGCATGGGTCGTCTCCTCGACAGAGCGGGTGAAACGGCTGACGCCACGGCGCCGTTGCGCGGCGGGCTGAAAGCGGCTGCAGTGGGCGCAAGAGGAAACGAACATGGACCTGACGCTGACACCGGAGCTCGCGGCGTTCCGCGACGAGGTGCGGGCGTTCCTGGATGCGCACCGCCACGAGCACGAGGCCGGCGCGCCCAAGGACCCCAAGGCCTGGCAGCGCCTGCTGATCGCCCACGGCTATGCCGCCCGGACGATCCCGCGGGAATACGGCGGCTATGGCGCCGAGCCCGACATCCTGAAGGGCCGCATCATCGCCGAGGCGTTCATCGCCGCCGGCGCCCCGCGCGGGATGGCGGGGCAGGGGATCTCGATGCTGGTCCCGACCCTGCTGGAGGTGGGGTCGGAGGACCAGAAGCGTCGCTGGATCCCGCCGACCCTGGCGGGCGACATCATCTGGTGCCAGGGCTATTCCGAGCCCGGCGCCGGCTCCGACCTGGCCAACCTGCAGACCAAGGCGGTGGAGGACGGCGACGACTTCCTGATCTCGGGGTCCAAGATCTGGACCAGCACCGCGGCCCAGGCGCAGATGATGTTCTGCCTGGTGCGCACCGAGCCCGACAAGCCCAAGCACGAGGGCATCTCCTACATCCTCTTCCCCATGGACACGCCGGGGATCGAGGTGCGGCCGCTGAAGACCATGACCGGCCAGGCCGAGTTCAACGAGGTGTTCTTCACCGACGTGCGCGTGCCGAAGGCCAATGTCGTGGGTGGGCGTGGCCGCGGCTGGCAGGTGGCCAACACCACGCTGAAGCACGAGCGCGGGATGCTGGGCGATCCGAACGCCACCGAGGCGCGGCTGAAGGCCCTGATCGAGCTGATGAAGGCCGAGACCGTCGATGGCCAGCGGCTGATCGACAACCCGGTGCTGCGCGACCGGCTGATGCAGCTGCAGGCCCGCGTCTTCGCCATGAAGTTCAACGGGTTGCGCACCCTGACCGACGAGACCGCCGGCCTGGCGCGGCTGGTGGTCAAGCTGCAGGGCTGCGAGCTGAACCACCAGGTGGCGGCCCTGGCGATCGACGCCCTGGGCGAGCTGGGCGTGCTCTACCGCGAGGGGCCGCACCTGCGGGCCAAGGGCGGCTGGCAGTGGAACTACATGTTCGACCTGGGCCTGATCATCGGCGGCGGCACGGCCCAGATCCAGAAGAACATCATCGCCGAACGGGGCCTGGGGCTGCCGCGCGAACCGAAGGTCGTGGGGGCTTAAGGGGCATGCGGTTCGCGCTTTCCGAAGACCAGGCGATGCTGCAGGACAGCCTGGCCAAGGCGCTCGCCGCCCTGTCGCCGCTGGAGCGGGTGCGGGCGTTCGCCGGCGACCTGAAGGACCGCGGCGAGGACGTCTGGCAGGGCCTGTCCGAGTTCGGACTGGCGGGCCTCGCCGTGCCGGAAGAGTTCGGCGGCCAGGGCCTGGGCCTGCTCGAAGCCGCGCTGGCGTCCGAGGCGCTGGGCGCGGCGGTCGCGCCGGTTCCGTTCATGGGCGTGGTGCTGGCGCCCCTGGCCCTGACGCGCGGCGGCAGCGCGGCGCAGCAGGCCGACTGGCTGCCCCGACTGGCCTCGGGCGAGGTGACCGCGGCGGTGGCGATGTCCGAACCGGTGGCCGGCGCGCGGGACGACGCGGGCGTGACGGCCTTGGGCGGCAAGCTGGCCGGCAAGGCGCTGTTCGTGCCGGGCGGGATGGCGGCGGGCCTGATCCTGGTCGCCGACCGGACCGGCGGCCTGCACCTGGTGCGGGGCGACGCCGCCGGCCTCGGGCGCAGCCTGATGCCCGGCATCGACGAGACGCGGCGGCTGGCCGAGCTCACCTTCGCCGAGACCCCCGCCGAGCCCCTGGGCAACGGGCGCGACCTGCTGGATCGCCTGCGCGACGCGGCCTGGGTGCTGCTGGCCGCCGACACCCTGGGGGCGGCCCAGACGATGCTCGACAAGGCCGTCGCCTACGCCAAGGAGCGCAAGCAGTTCGGCCGCACCATCGGCTCGTTCCAGGCGGTGAAGCACCTGTGCGCCGAGATGGCGGCGGAGCTGGAGCCGGCCCGGGCCCTGGTCTGGTACGCCGCCTACGCCTTCGACCATGCGCCGGACGAAGCGGCGCTGATGGCGGCCCACGCCAAGGCCCACACCTCCGAGATCGGCCGCTTCATCGCCCGCACCGCCACCGAGGTGCACGGCGGGATCGGCATGACCGACCTCCTGGGCCTGCACTACTGGTTCAAGCGCATCGGCCTGAACCGCCAGCTGCTGGGCGGGCCGGAGCGCGTGCGCGAGATCGCGGCGCGGCTGCAGGGCCTGGCGGCATAGAGCAAGACAGCAGAGGGAGTCCCAGGTGGCCGACGGATCCGTTCACGGTGAGGTGCATGACCGCTACGCCAAGGTGCGCGCGGTGTTCGAGGACAACCTCGCCAGCGGGGCCGACCTGGGCGCCTCGTTCTGCGCGACGGTGGACGGGGAGACCGTGGTCGACCTCTGGGGCGGGTGGGCCGATCCGGCCAAGACCCGCGCCTGGGGCCGCGACACCATCGTCAACGTCTATTCGACCACCAAGACCATGACCGCCCTGACAGCGCTGCTGGTCGCCGACCGTGGCGACCTCGACTTCGACGCCCCGGTGGCCAGGTACTGGCCCGAGTTCGCCGCCAACGGCAAGGCGGGGGTCAAGGTCAGCCACCTGATGAGCCACGCCGCGGGGCTCTCCGGCTGGAAGGCGCCGATCTCGAAGGCGGATCTCTACGACTGGGACAAGGCGACCGCGCTCCTGGCCGCCCAGGCGCCCTACTGGGAGCCGGGGACGGCGTGCGGCTACCACGCCCTGACCCAGGGCTATCTGGTGGGCGAGGTGATCCGGCGCATCACCGGCAAGTCGCTCGGGACGCTCTTCCGCGAGGAGATCGCCGAACCCCTGGGCGCGGACTTCTGGATCGGCCTGCCGGCCTCGGAGGACGATCGGGTCGCCGAGCTGGTCCCGCCGCCGCCGGGCCAGGCCATCGGCGACGGCGGCGGTCGGACCGAGCTGCAGGCCAACATGTCCGACAACCCCGGCGTGGACGTGGCCGAGACCCGCACCCGCGCCTGGCGCGGCGCGGAGATCCCCGCCGCCGGCGGGACCGGCAACGCGCGCTCGGTGGCGGAAATCCACGCCATCCTCGCCAACGGCGGCGTCGCCAAGGGCAAGCGCTTCCTCTCCGAGGCCGGATGCCGCAAGGCGCTGGAGCTGCAGATCGAGAGCCAGGACCTGATCCTGGACGCGCCGGCCTGGTACGGCATGGGCTTCGGGCTGGGCGGCGGGATGCTGAGCTTCCCCAACCCCGACACCATCTACTGGGGCGGCTACGGCGGCTCTCTCGTGATCATCGACATGACCGCCCGCACCACCTTCGCCTACGCCATGAACAGGATGGCCGGGACCACCCAGGGCGACATGCGCGCCTTCGGCCTGGCCATGGTCATGTGGGAGGCCATGGGCGCCATCTAGGAGCCGCCGGCGCGCCTCAGGCCAGGCTGACGACGACGTCCGGGGCCGCCGGCGCGGGCTCGGCGGGCTGGGCCGGCCGGAGCGGCGGGCGTGGGCCGCAGCAGACCGCCTCGGTCTCCTCGACCAGCGCGCGGTCATAGGCCTTCACCGACTCTGGCAGGGCCTCGTAGGGCACGAGCGACGGGTGCAAGCGCCGCTTCTCGTCCTTCGCGGGGATGTCGGCCCAGCGCCAGCCCGCCAGCCGCCGCTGGGCGTTCCAGCGTTCGTGCTCGAGGGCCGCGAGCGCGTCGCGCTCGGCTTCATTCGCGCAGAGCCCGATGCCCGACGGCAGCCGCGGCGGGCCGGCGACCCCGCGCCAGTGGACCGGGTCCACGGCGGCGCTGGCCAGCTTGGCGGGGATGTGGGCCACCGCATCGCGCGTCGCTTGGCGGAAGGTCTCGTCCAGCTCGTCCCATGGCCGGCCGGAGCGGTTGGCCGGATCGTTGCGCTGCGCGTCGGTCAGCAGGGCGCGATAGGCCTCGGAGAACGCCCGCGCCGCCGCGTCCGGCGGATCGGAGAGGAACTCCGACGCCTTCAACATCGCGCCGATGTCGCCGAAGGGGATGAGGGCGTCCAGCTGCTGGTCCCCGCCGTGGGTGCGGGTCAGGGTGTGGGCGTCGCGAAGGCGGATGAAGATCGCCGCCTCGCCCAGGTCCGAGAGCCGCAGCACCGACTGCAGGATGCCCGCGACGCTGAGGTTCTCCGCGTCGGACCCGCGGCAGGCGTAGACCGCGGTGACGGGACCGCCGGCGGCGATGGCTTCGACCAGTTCGGGCACCGCGGGCGCGACGCCCTGAGTGCCCACCTGCCCCTCGATGAAGACCATCGACGCGCAGAGGTCCAGCTCCGGCGCCCGGACGCGGAAGGCGCCTTCGAGCGCCCGCGCCGCCGGATCGATGACGGTGATGCGGGGCGGGGCCAGATAGGTCGTCCGGCAGTTGACGATCAGGTCGCGCGCCAGGGCCTGTCCCTCCTGGCCGAAGCCCACGATGACGGCGTGGATGCGCGTGTGGCCCAGCTCGCGGGCCCGCAAGAACGGCGGATGGCTGACGTGCTGCGACCGCGCCGAGACCGTCGCAGCCGAGAGCACGCGGGTGTGCGGCTCGTTGATCATGCCGGCCGCGTCCTCGGCCAGGATGGCATCGTTGAGCATCACCGTGATCAGGGCGCGCGGCGCCGCCGCGCGGATCATCTTGGCCAGGAGCAGGCTGTTGGCGGCGTCCTCCTGGGCCACGATCACCTGCGCAGCTTCCGAGAGATAGGTCTTCACGGCCCGCTCGTGGTCCTCGCTGGGCCAGGGCAGGGCGAAGGCGCTCAGCCGATGGGCGTCGAGCAAGGGGGCGCCGAGCCAGAGGCAGGGCCGGTTCGTGGACTGGGCCTCCTCGAAGGCCTTGGCCGCGATCTCTCCTGCGCCGACGATCACGACCCGCCGGCGGACCAGCTGGGCCAGGGCCACGACCGCGCGCTCCCGCAGCAGGACCGCAAGGGCGAAGAGCGTCGTGCCGAACAGGGTCAGCACCCCGGTCCATCGCGCGACCAGGAACCGCGGGTCGGTGTCCCCGGGCGCCACGCGATAGATCTCGTTGTTCAAGGAGAACAGGGCGACGGCGCGGTAGAGCGCATCGTCGAAGCGGTAGCCGTAGTCGAGCCAGGCCCAGCAGCCGAGGACGACCGTGATCATGGCGCAGGTCGGCAGCGTCCACGGCGCCGCCGCAGAGGCCAACTGCCCCGCGCGCTTCACGCCGGGCTCCGAGATGAGATGGAGCTCATGTGTACGCGCCGCCACAAACAGCAAACATGGCGAGACTTCTGGCTCGGACCCGTCTCCGTCTCAACGTTTTTTACGGCCTATCAGGGTCGAACAGGCACGAATGCCGTCCGGACCGGCGCTAGACTGTCGCAATAACTTCACAATCGGGCGATCCGGCCTGGATGCTCTAGGCCCGGATCGGCGGCGCCCGGTCGGCCCAGGGCCGGGCCTCTTCCAGCTGGTAGGCGAGCTGGAACAGCAGGGCCTCGAAGCCCACCCGTGCGGCGAACATCGTCCCGACCGGGAGGCCGTCGGCGGTCCAGTGCAGGGGCACGCTCATGGCCGGCGCGCCGACCACGTTGTGATAGGTGGTGTAGCCCACATATTCGACCAGGCGCGGGATCAGGGTCTCGAACGGGACCTGTGGGCCGACGGTCCCGAGCGGCGGCGGGGTCCAGGCCACCACCGGCGACATCACCACGTCCAACTGGTGGCCCACGAACCAGGGATCGTAGGCCATGGCGGCGGCGTGCAGCCGTTGCAGCGCCTGGGGCAGGGCGTCCTTGGGCGCGCGGGCGGCTAGCTCGGCCAGACCTAGGGTGAAGGGCTCGAGCACCTCGGCGTTGGGCGGGGCTCCGCTCGCCCTGGCGATGGCGGCGGCCAGCTGCGCCGCGTCCGCCGCCCACAGCAGCAGGAAGTCGTCGCCGAACTCGGGCCCGATGGGCCAGGCGGTCGGCACGACGTGGTGGCCCAGGCTCTCGAGCAGCCTGGCGCTGTCCTGCGTGGCGGCGCGGACCTCGGGCGCCGGCGCCCTGCCCGATCCGCCCTCCATCAGTAGCCCCACGCGCAGCTTGCGCGTCAGCGGCGCGGTGACGAGGCCGACCGGCGGCAGCTGCGCGCCGGGCCCGGCGTCCTCGATGGCCGCGAACATGGCGGCGGAGTCGCGCACGCTGCGGGTCAGGACGTGGTTCACCGACAGGTCGGAGATCTTGGTCTCGCCCCGCGCGCCGGTCATGCGGCCGCGTGAGGGCTTGAGGCCGAAGAGCCCGCAGCAGGAGGCCGGGATGCGGATCGAGCCGCCGCCGTCGCTGGCGTGAGCGATCGGCACGATGCCCGCCGCCACCGCCGCGGCGGCCCCGCCGGATGAGCCGCCGGACGAGCGGCCGGGGTCCCAGGGATTGCGCGTCGGGCCGAAGGCCAGCGGCTCGGTGGTGGGCAGGAAGCCAGCCTCGGGCGTCGCCGACTTGCCGATGACATTGACGCCGGTCCGCATGAACGCGTCCACCAGCGGCCCCTGGATCGCAGCCGGCGGCGCGGCGAGGAAGGCGCGCGAGCCCAGACGGGTCGGCAGGCCGCGATAGTCCTCCAGGTCCTTGACCAGGAACGGGACGCCCGCGAACGGCCCGGCCAGCGGCGCCAGCTTCGCCTTGTCCAGGGCGCGGTCGAAGTCGGACGTGACCAGGACGTTCAACTTCGGTTGCAGCCGCTCGCAGCGGTCCACCGCGGCCTTCGCGGCCTCCAGCGCCGACATCTCGCCGGCCCGGATCATGGCCGCGGTCTCGGTGGCGTCCGGCCAGGCGGCGCGGACAGTCGGGGCCTTGGCCTTCGCCGCGGCGGCCGCCATCGCCAGTCCCAGGCCGCCCAGAGCGCGCCGCGTCAGCCTCACCATCGTCTCCGCCCTGGCCTTGTTTGCACCGTGAGCTTGGCCGCTTCGCCCGGGCGCCGGCAAGGGGTGCGGTCGGCTCTTGAATTCCTACTTATTGAATAGGTATTAGCGGCGCGAGCAGGAGCCCGACATGTCCGATCCGCCCGCCCGCGCTCCCGTGGTCGCTCCCGTGGTCGCCGTCATCGGCGGCGGCTTCAGCGGCCTGCTCACCGCCATCCACCTGCTGCGTCGCGAGCCACGGGCCGCGGTGCGCCTGGTGGAGCGGGCGCAGCGGTTCGGCCGCGGCCGCGCCTATGAGGCGGGGGCGAACCCGCACCTGCTGAACGTGCGCGCCGGCAACATGAGCGCCTTCCCCGACCGGCCGCGCCATTTCGTCGAGTGGCTGGCGGCGCAGGGCGAGCCGGCCGGGGCCGACAGCTTCGTGACGCGCAGCCGCTATGGCGACTACCTGCAGGGCCTGCTGCGCGAGGAGATCGGCGATCCGGACCGGGCCGGGCGCCTGCTCCTGGAGGCGGATGAGGCGGTGGCGCTTCGCCGGGTCGGCTCGCAATGGCGTGTGGAGCTGGCGCTGGGGCGCGCCTTCGAGGCGGACGCCTGTGTACTGGCGGTGGGGCTGGCGCCGCCGGCGGACCTGCCGGGGGCGGAGGCCGCCGCCCTGGCCGCCCCGGCCTATGTGCCCGATCCCTGGGCCTCCGGACTGGACGACCTCCCGCGCGGCCAGGTGCTGCTGCTGGGCTCGGGCCTGACCATGGTGGACCTGGCCCTCGCGCTGGCGGCGCCCGACCGCCGGCTGCTGGCCATCTCGCCCCGCGGGCTGATCTCGCGCAGCCATGGCCCCACCCGCCCGTCGGCCGCGCCGGAAGGTCCGCTGGACACGGCGCGCGCGGCGCTGGCCACCCTGCGCCGCCACGCCGAGGCGGTCGGCTGGCGCGAGGCGGTGGACAGCGTCCGGCCGGCGACGGTGGCGATCTGGCGCGCCTGGCCGCTTGCGGAGCGGCGGCGCTTCCTGCGCCACCTGCGGGCCTGGTGGGACGTCCATCGTCACCGCATGGCGCCGGCCGTTGCGGCGCGCCTGGCGGACCTGGCGGCCGACGGCCAGCTCACCATCGGCGCGGGGCGGCTCGAGCGGCTGGGCTGGGACGGCCACGGGTTCCAGGCGGCGATCCGCGGGCGGGGCGAGGGCAAGGCCCAGGCCTGGCGGTTCGATGCGGTGGTGAACTGCACCGGCCCCAGCGGCGGCCTGCCCGGCGGCTCGGCGCTGCTGGCCGATCTGGTGGGGCAAGGCGCGGTGCGAGCCGATCCGCTGGGCCTGGGCGCGGAGGTCGACGCCGCGTTCCGGGCGCTGGGCGCGGATGGCCGCCCGACGCCGGGCCTGTTCGCCGTCGGGCCGCTCACGCGCGGCGCGGTGTGGGAGTCCTCCGCCGTGCCCGACCTGCGCAGCCAGACCGCGGAGGTGGCCGCCGCGGTCTTGGCGTGCCTGGAGCGCGCCTAGTGCTTCACGTGCTCGGGCTTACCCCTGCGCTTGGTGTGGGCCATCTTCTCGAGCTCTTTCTCGGACATCGACATCATCGACTTCGAGGCGCCGCGGAGCTCCTTCTTGGGCGTGTCGCCGCGCTTGGCGGAGAGGGCGGCCCCGGCGGCCTTCTGCTGGGCGGCGGACTTGGCGGGCATGACTGGCCTCCTTAGCGGTTGTGCGCCTCCAAACCCCTGAAATCCAACCCGGTTTCAGCGGCGCCGCGGCGGCTCGGGGGGATTTTGGGCCGGCCGCGCCGGCCGCGGCAGCGTCGTGCCGGGCCGGGCTGTTTGGCGCAGGGGCCAGCGTGGCTTTGTCAAAACCTTTAGAAATTCGTGCCCCAATCGCAACCTAGGCTCGCAAGCGTCGAGCTCTGGGGGATACCATTTGACCGGGGAGCTGCCGCAGGTTGCGACAGGCGCGGGGTCCGTGGACCTGGCCGCGGTGCTCGACGCGTGGCCCGAGTGTGCGCGCGTGCTCAGCCCCGCGGGCGAAATCCTCTATGTGAATCCCGCCGGCGCGGCCCTGCTGGAGATCGATCCTGCCCGGGTCCGCGGCCAGTCCTGGCCGCTGCTCTGGCCGCCGGACGCGCGCGGCGCGATGCAGGACGCCATCGCCGCGGCGGCCGCCGGCAAGGTCGGACGGTTCCGCGGGACCTGCGTCTCCCACACCGGCCACCGCCTGTGGCTGGACACCGTCCTGTCGCCGGTGCGCAACGGCGAGGGCCAGGTCATCTCGTTGCTGGCGGTCTCGCGCGATGTCTCCGGCGCCCTGGAGTCCGAGGCCTTCCTCGAGATGCTGGTGCGGCTGCTGCCCAATCCTATCCTGGCCAAGAACGCGCGCGACGGCCGCTACGTCCTGATCAACGAGGCGGCCGAGAAGGCGTTCGGCATGTCGAGCGCCGAATGGATCGGCAAGTCGGCCTTCGAGCTCTTCCCGCACAACGAGGCCCAGGCCTTCGCCGAGGAGGACGCGGACGTCATCCTCTCGCGCCAGATGCGGGTCTCGGAGGAGGAGCCGATCACCACGCGCGAAGGCGTGCGCTATTTCACCACCAAGAAGTTCGCCACCTACGATGGCGACCAGCCACTGCACCTGGTGACCCTGGGCGAGGATGTCAGCGAGCGGCGCGAGGCGGCGCGGGCCCTGCGCACGGCCCTGGCCGACGCCGAGGACGCCAACCGGGCCAAGAGCGAGTTCCTGGCCAATATGAGCCACGAGATCCGCACGCCGCTGAACGGGATCGTGGCCGGCGCGGACATGCTGGCCCGCTGCGACCTGGATCCGCGAGCCCAGGAGCTGGTGGGGATCATCGCCTCCTCCGGCGCGACCCTGGAGCGGCTGCTCTCCGACATCCTGGACCTGGCGCGTATCGAGGCGGGGCGGATTTCCATCGAGACCACCGCCTTCGAGCTGGGCGAACTGGTGCGCTCCACCGCCGCGCTGGCCAAGCTGCAGGCCGACGAGAAGGGCGTGGCGGTCAAGGTGGAGGTGGCGCCGGCCGTCGACCGCGCCTTCGAGGGCGATCCCTTCCGCATCCGCCAGGTGCTGCTGAACCTGCTCTCCAATGCGGTGAAGTTCACCGAGCGCGGCTCTGTCACCGTGACCGTCGGCCTGGCGGAGGACGGCCGGGTGCGGGTCTCGGTGCGCGACACCGGCATCGGCTTCAAGCCGGAGACCAAGGAGCGCCTCTTCGGCCGCTTCCACCAGGCCGACGGCTCGATCACCCGGCGCTTCGGCGGCACGGGCCTGGGCATGACCATTTCGCGCGAGCTGACCCAGCTGATGGGCGGGACGCTGGACGCCGACGGCCAGGAGGGCAAGGGCGCCACGTTCTGGTTCGACCTGCCGCTCGTCGCCGCGGAAGTGGCGCCGCGGGCCTCCGACGACGACGCCGGCGCAGAGGTCCCGGACCGGGTGCTGCGCATCCTGCTGGCGGACGACCATCCGACCAACCGCAAGGTGGTGGAGCTGATGCTGGAGGGCCTGGCCGAGGTGGTCAGTGTCGAGAACGGCGCCGAGGCGCTGATGGCCCTGGGGGCGGGCCTCTACGACGTGGTGCTGATGGACATGCAGATGCCGGTGATGGATGGCCTGGAGGCCACCCGCCTGATCCGCGAGATGGAAACCCTGGCCCGCCGGCGGTCGCTGCCCATCGTCATGCTGACCGCCAACGCCTTGCCCGAGCACGTGGCGGCCAGTCGCGCGGCCGGCGCCGACCGCCACCTGGAAAAGCCGGTGACCCTGGCGGGCCTCCTGGAGGCGTTGAACGAGGTGCTGGACGGCGCCGAGGCCGAGGCCGAAGCGGCCAGCGCCTGAGGCGCCTGGCTTTGACGCCTGCGCTTGACGGTTCGCCGGCCGGGCTCTAGCCCGCGCGGAAACCTGAAAGGCGAGTGCGCGTGGCCGAAGCCCTGAACGACAGCGGCGCCCTGATCCTGTTTTCCGGCGGCCAGGACTCCGGCACGGCCCTGGCCTGGGCGTTGTCGCGGTTCGCCCGGGTGGAGACCGTCGGCTTCGACTACGGCCAGCGGCATTCCGTGGAGATGCAGGTGCGCCAGGGCCTGCTGACGCGGATGCGCGCCTTCGACCCGGCCTGGGACGCCCGCCTGGGCCCCGACCATGTGCTGGACCTGAAGGGCCTCTCCGCCATCGGCGAGACGGCGATGACCGCCGACATCGAGATCGAGACCACCGCCGCGGGCCTGCCCAACACCTTCGTGCCTGGCCGCAACCTGGCGTTCTTCGTCATGGGCGGAGCGCTGGCCTATCGCCGGGGGCTGAAGGTGCTGGTCGGCGGTATGTGCGAGACCGACTACTCCGGCTACCCCGACTGCCGGCGCGACACGATCCAGGCCCAGGAACAGGCCCTGCGGCTCGGCATGGAGTGGGACGGCCGCATCGAGACCCCGCTGATGGACATCACCAAGGCGGAGAGCTGGGCCCTGGTGGAGCGCATCGGGGGCAAGCCGCTGGTGGACCTGATCAACGAGCACACCCACACCTGCTACCGCGGCGAGCGCGGCGCGCGGCACGCCTGGGGCTATGGCTGCGGGACCTGTCCGGCCTGCGAGCTGCGCGCGCGCGGCTGGGCGGGGTACGTGGCCGGCGAAGCTTAGAGGCCATCCCGGTCACGATGGATCATCATGACCGGAGAAGATGGCCTCTAAATCAAAGAGGCGAGCACGTTCATCCCGCCTGGCAGGCGGGACGTGCTCTGGCCGTTCGCCGCACCGCCGGCGCCACTCACGGCGATCCGCTTGCGCCACGCAGGCGCGGCGACAGGTTGCGGCATGCGTCTGATTCTCCTCGTAGCCCTGCTGGCCCTGGCTCCCGTCGCCGCCCAGGCCGCGGACCCCGCACCGACCATCTTCGCGCCCGGCGTGATCTCCGGCGCCGCCAACGATGGCGCGCCCACCTTCATGCCTGACGGCCGCACGATCTTCTTCGAGCGCACCAACGGCGCCTGGACCGCCATCGTCACCTCGAGCCTGGCGGCGGGACGCTGGAGCAAGCCAGTGCTGGCGCCCTTCGCCAGCGCCTATTCCGACCAGCAGCCGGCGCTGTCGCCGGACGGCCGCTTCGTGGTGTTCGAGTCCACCCGCCCGGATCCGGCGGCCACCGGCGACAAGCCGCGGACGCTGGCGCACCTCTACCGGGCCGAGTTCCAGGGCGGGCGCTGGTCCGAGGCCAAACCGCTGCCCGAGACGGTCAATTTCTCGCGCCGGGTCTTCAAGCCCAGCGTGGCGCGCAACGGCGACCTCTACTTCATGGCCGACACCGGTCCCGCAGGCCCGCCGGCGTGGCGGCTGTTCGTCTCGCGCTGGGCGGACGGCGCCTACCGCAAGGCCGAGCCCCTGCGGTTCAGCGACGGCCAGTACGGCGACGTGGACCCCTACGTCGCCCCCGACCAGTCCTACCTGATCTTCTCCAGCAAGGACCGGCCGCCGTTCAAGGACGGCCACGAGCACCTGTTCCTGGTCACCCGCCAGGCCGATGGATGGTCTGCGCCGCGGCCGCTGCGCTACGCGGGCGACGAGCCCGGCGCGGACGATGGGGAGGCGCAGGTCAGCCCGGACGGCAAGACGCTCTACTTCACCAGCGGCCGCACCCTGCCGGCCCCGCCGACGCCGCGCACCCGCGCCGCGGTGGCCGAGGCGCTCGACCGGATGCAGAGCTGGGACAACAGCAACAGCAACGTCTGGACCCTGCCGCTCGCGCCCTACCTCGCGGCGGCCGACGCCGGACGTTAGGACTTGGTGCGGTAGTCGCCGAACGCCTCGTCGCGGGCGGAAAGGCCCTTGGAGACGTCCTCGCGGATCTTGGCGAAGGTCTCCCGGCTGGACGGCGTGGTCAGCGCCAGGGCCTGGATCTCGGCGCCGGCGCGGATGGCGGCGCGCAGGCCCATGATCTCCATGGCCCGGTGCACCGAACGCTTGTTCATCTGCTGCACGTCGGTGGGGATCTTGGCGACGCGCTCGGCCATGGCCAGCACCTCGGCTTCCAGCCGGTCAGGCGCGAAGGCGCGGTTGGCGAAGCCGACGCGCACGGCCTCGAGCCCGTCGATGGCGTCGCCGGTCAGCATCATCTCCATGGCGGGGCGCAGGCCGCACAGCCAGGCGTGGAACTGGTTGTCCGGCGGGCTCATCATCCGGACCGGCGGGTAGCCGATCTGGGCGTCCTCGGCCACGTAGACCAGGTCGCAGGCGGTCGCCAGTTCCGACCCGCCGGCCAGGCACCAGCCGTGCACCTGGGCGATCACCGGCTTGGCCAGGTCCCAGACCTTGAAGCAGCCCTCCACCACATGGCGCGCCCAGTGGCCGGGCCCACCCGCGGTCTCGTAGGGATAGGGCGGCCGCGCGCCGCCGCCCAGGTCGTAGCCGGCGGAGAAGCACGATCCGGCGCCGCGCAGGATGGTCACCCGCACGTCGGGGTCGGCGTCGACGGCCTCCAGCGCCGCGAAAATCTCCGCGCGGAGGGCGTTGGAGAGCGCGTTGCGCTTCTCCGGCCGATTGAGCGTCAGGCGGCGCACGAACGGCGCCGGGTCGTCGATCAGCAGGATCTCGCTCATCAGGCCTCTCCGGAGGGCGGCGGCGGCCCGGCCAACGGCCCGGGCCCCGTCGAGAAGTCGCGCACCGAACCGTAGCGGCGCTGCGCCCGCGCGGCCCTGGCAGGGCTGAAGACGAAGCAGGCGTGGCCGCGCTTCATGTCCGCCGCGGTGGGGAACTGGTCTACGTCTATCGTCCGCGCGGGGCCCAGGATGGCGGCGCGGCGCAGGATCAAGAGGTGCTCGGCGGCCTCCGGCGGCAGCTCCGAGAGGGTGCGGCTGCGGAACTCGGCGGGCCGGCGCCCGGCGTGCTCGGCAGGCTCGGCGATGACGCCATCCTGCAGCACCCAGCGGGCGACCGCCTGGCCGTCGCGCGCCAGCACGACCTCGGAACGGCCGTCCACGGCGTCGGTCGCGTGGGCGTCGTAGCGGCGCGCGCCCGGTCCGCGGAAGGCCTGGGACAGGGCCAGGCCGGCCGTCTCGAACATGTGGGTGCACTGGCCCAACGGGTCGGTGTGGGTGAACACCGCCGCCGGGTTGGGCGAGAGCGCCAGGCCCTCCAGCGCCGACAGGGCCGCGCCCGCCGCCGGACATAGGCTCCAGGGATGGCGTACCGCCTCACCGCGGCCAGCGGTCACCTGGCGCCCGTCATGGCGCAGCCGCACGACGAAGTGGTGGAAGTCGTCCTCGATCTCGGCCTGAGCCCAGTCGGTCCCTGCTTCGATCCGGATCGCCCGTCGGAAGACGCCGGTCATTCTGCGGCGACGAGGTCGGCGGCGGCTGTCGGCGCGGGCTCGCCATACAGCGTGGTGCGCCGGCGCAGCGTCCGCCCGGCGGCGGCGGCCGCGGCGGCGAGGTCGGCGACGGTGGTCTCCTGGCCGTGGGCCGCGCCGGCCGCGCGGCTGATGGACTCGTTCATCAGGACGCCGCCGAGGTCGTTGGCGCCGGCGGCGAGGCACGCCGCAGCGCCATCCAGGCCCAGCTTCACCCACGACGCCTGGATCGAGCCGATGGCCCCGTGGAGCGCCAGCCGCGCCACCGCATGCATCAGCACGCTCTCGCGCCAGGTGGGCCCGCGGCGGGCCTGGCCGCGCACATAGACCGGCGACAGCATGTGCACGAAGGGCAGGGGCACGAACTCGGTGAAGCCCCCGGTGTCGAGCTGCAGGGCGCGGATATCGAGCAGATGGCGCGCCCAGTGCTCGGGCCGCTCCAGGTGGCCGAACATGATGGTCGCGGTGGTGCGCAGGCCGACGCCATGCGCCGCGGCCACCACCTCGAGCCAGCCGTCGTGGGAGAGCTTGTCGGGGCAGATCAGCGCGCGCACCTCGTCGTCGAGGATCTCGGCGGCGGTGCCCGGCAACGAGCCCAGCCCCTCGTCCTTCAGGCGGCGGAGGTAGTCGGCCACAGGCACGCCCAGGGTCGAGGCGCCCTGGCTCACCTCCAGCGGCGAGAAGGCGTGGACGTGCATGCCCGGCTGGGCCTGCTTCACCGCCTTGAGGATCGCAAGATAGGTCTCGCCTGTGTAGCGCGGATGGATCCCGCCCTGCAGGCAGACCTCGGTGGCGCCCTTGGCCCAGGCCTCGTTCACCCGCTCGGCGATCTCGGCCAGCGGCAGGTCATAGGGCCGGTCGCGATGGCCGCCCTTGGCCGAGGTCTTGGAGAAGGCGCAGAAGGCGCAGCTGTAGGTGCAGATGTTGGTGTAGTTGATGTTGCGGTTGATGACGTAGGTGGCGGCATCGCCGCTGACGCTCCGGCGCAGGTCGTCGGCCGCAGCGACGACGGCCTCGGCATGAGCGCCGCGGGTCTGGAACAGGGCGACGACCTCGGCCTCGGAGAGCGTGCGGCCGGCTGTGGCGCGGCTGACGATGCGGTCGAGTGCGCCCCCAGCGCGCCCCCCACCGCTTCGCGGTCCCCCTCCCCCGCAAGCGGGGGAGGAACCAGGTCTCTGTTCCTCCCCCGTGCCAACGGGGGAGGGGGACCCCGAAGGGGCGGAGGGGGCGCTGGCCAGCCCAAGAGGATCGGAAGGACTGCCCGGAGCCGGCCCCTCAACCCCCGGACTCCAATCACAATCCCGCGCCAGGCCTTCGCTGTCGGCCAGCTTGCGCACGGCCTTGGCCACCGCGGGGTCCAGCCAGCGGCCGGCGTCCTGGACGTACGCCGGATAGGCGGTGAGGCGCTCCACCAGGGGCAGGTTCGCCGCCGCGCATTCGGCCGCCAGGGCGGCGACCTGCGGCCAGGGCGCCTCGGGGTTCACGTGGTCGATGGTGACCGGCGAGATTCCGCCCCAGTCGTCGAGGCCCGCGGCGATCAGGGCGGCGGTGCGACCGGGGTTGAGGTTCGGCGGCGCCTGGAGGCTGACCGCGGGATCCAGGACCAGGCGCGCGGCGGCGAGCGTCCACAAGAGCTCCTCTTCCGAGGGCTCCGGCGCCGCGGCCATGCGCGTGCCGGGCTTGGCGCGGAAGTTCTGGACGATGACCTCCTGCAGGTGCCCGTGGGCGCGGTGCAGGTCGTTCAGGGCCACCAGGGCGTCCAGGCGCTCGGCGCGGGTCTCGCCGATGCCGATCAGGAGGCCGCTGGTGAAGGGAACCTGCGCGACGCCGGCCGCGGCCATGGAGGCCAGCCGCACCGCCGGCGCCTTGTCCGGCGAGCCGAAGTGCGGGCCGCCGCGCTGGCCCAGCCGCTCGGCGGCGCTCTCCAGCATCAGGCCCATGGAGCCCGAGACCCGGCGCAGGCGCGCGTAGTCTTCGCCAGTGAGGACGCCGGCGTTGATGTGCGGAATCAGACCGGTCTCGGCCATCACCCGGCCCGCGACGTGATCCAGGTAGTCGACGGTGGTGGCGAAGCCGAGCGCATCCAGCGCCTTGCGGGCGGCGGCGTAGCGCAGCTCCGGCTTGTCGCCGAGGGTGAACAGCGCCTCCTTGCACCCGGCCGCCGCGCCCGCGCGGGCCACGCCCAGCACCTCGTCGGGGCTCATGTAGGCGGCCGCCAGGCCGCGCGGCGCCTTGGCGAAGGTGCAGTAGTGGCAGACGTCGCGGCACAGCTGGGTGAGCGGGATGAAGACCTTGCGCGAATAGGTCAGCCGCGCCGGTCCGCGCGCGTCGCGCACCGCCCGCGCCTCGGCCATCAAGCTTTCCAGCGGCGCCGTCAGCAGATGGGCGCGCAGGGCGGTCACGCGGCCGCCCGCCAGTTGCGCAACAGGTGCGCGGTGCGCGCGCCCCCCCCCACAGCCAGGAAGGCGTCCAGGTCCGCCGGCCGGTCCAGGTCGAACCCCAGGCTCTCGGCGTGGATCACCTTGGCCTCCAGGCCCAGGGTCCGCGCGGCGGCCAGGTGCTTGCCGAAGCTGCCCGGCCCGAACGCCAGGCGCAGGGGCGTCCCGGCCTCGAACACCAGCGCGCCGGTGCCGCCGTCGGCGCTGGCGGGCGCGACGACGAGGCGGTCCGGGCCGGCGGCGGCGATCAGGGTGCGGACCTCGGCCGGGTCGAGGCGCGGCAGGTCCCCCGGCAGCAGCATGACCTTGGTGCGTGGGTCGGCCGCCGCGATCCGCGCCCGCGTCCGGTCGAAGGCCTGGTTGAGGCCGCCCGCGTCCGGCTCCAGCACCACCACGGCCCCGAAGCGGGCGGCGATGCGGGCGAGGGTGGGCGTGGGCGTGGTGACGTAGATGCGCCGCACACTTGGGCAGCCGAAGAGCGCGGCCAGCATGTCGGCCAGCATGGTCTCCACCAGTGCGTCGCGCTGCGGCGCGTCCAGGCGGCGGGCGAGGCGCGTCTTGGCCTGCGGGCCGCCGCGGACGGCGATGACCACGTCGGCCTTCATGAGGCGAGCCTCAGGCGTTGCGGCGGCAGGCCGTGCGCGAAGGCCAGGGTCTCGCGCGCCAGCCGCATCCGATCCTCGTCGCTGACCATCACCGCGCCGGTGACCAGGGTCGGCAGGCCCAGCACGGTCAGGGCCTCGGCCTCCTCGCGGTCGGCCTCGTCGACCACCAGGCCGCCCAGCAGGCCGCGGTAGTGGTTCACCACGGCGGTGACGCCGGGGGTCGCGCCCAGCTCGGTCATCAGCTTGGCCGTCGGGCCCTTGATCGCCCGGCCGCCAACGATGGGCGAGACGGCGACGACGGGGGCGCCGATCGCCGACAGCGCGGCGCGCACGCCGGGCGCGGCCAGGATCGGATCGATGCTGAGGTAGGGGTTGGAGGGGCAGACGATCACGGCGGCCAGGTCGGGGCGCTCCAGGGCGGCGCGGAAGCCGGCCGAGGGCTGCGCCGCCGCCGCGCCGTCGAAGCGGATGGCCGTGACCACCGGCCGGCACTGCTCGCCGACGAAGTAGCGCTGGAAGGCAAGCTCGCCGTCCGGGGTGCGGACGATGGTGCGGACCGGCTCATCGGACATCGGGACGATCGGGTGGGCGATGCCCAGCGCCGAGGCCAGGGCGGCGGTCACCTGTGACAGGCTCTCGCCGGCGGCGAGGCGGCGGGTGCGCTCCACATGCATGGCCAGGTCGCGGTCCCCGAGGTTGAACCAGGCCTCGCCGCCCAGGCGCTTCAGCTGGTCCATGAACTGCCAGCTCTCGCCCGCCAGGCCCCAGCCGCGCTCGCGGTCGGAGAGGCCGGCCAGGGTGTAGGCCACGGTGTCGATGTCGGGCGAGACGTGCAGGCCCAGGTGGGTGAAGTCGTCGCCGGTGTTGACCACGATGGTCAGCTCGTCCGGGCCCAGCGCCTGGGCCAGGCCGAAGGCCAGCTTGGCGCCGCCGACGCCGCCGCACAGGGCCAGGACGTGGCCGCTCACCGGAAGAGGTCCTTGTCCAGCGGCCGCAGGATCTCGCCGACCCCCTCGGTTTCGTCGGCCTCGTAGGTGGCGCCCCGGACGATGGCCACGGGCGTGCCCTCGGCCGCCTCGCCGATCACCAGGGACGCGGCCGAGGCGATCTCGTCGGCGACCCCGATCACCGTGGCCTGCAGCTCGCGGCCGAACAGGTCGGCCTCGCCCCGCCGGTCGCGCAGCGGCTTCAGTCCTGCGCTGCCGATGGCGTGGCCGGTGGTGCCCATGCGCCAGGCGCGGCCCAGGCTGTCGGAGACGATCACCGCCAGGCGCACGCCGAACGCGGCTTCCAGCGCCACGCGCAGGCGCCGGGCGCTGGCGTCGGGATCCTGCGGCCACAGCAGCACCGACTCGGTCCCGCCGCAGACCACGTTGGAGGCGTCGATGCCGGAGTTGGCCAGGACGTGGCCGGTGCGATGGCGGGTGATGATCACGCCGGGCGCGACGCGCATCAGCTCCTGGGCCTCGGTGGCGATCAGCTGGACCACCGCCGGATCCTTCTCGGCGCGGGCGGCGGCCTCGCGCGCTTCCGCGCCGGGCTCGACCGTGTCGATGCGCACGGCGCGGTCCTCGACCTTGGACACCACCTTCTGGGCCACCACCACCACGTCGCCGGGCTGCAGCGGCTCGCCGGAGGCGCGGACGGCCTCGGCGATGGCGGACGCCAGGTCCTGGCCGGGCTCGAACAGCGGCAGGCCGGGCAGGGCGCGGATCGAGACGCTGGCCGCCGCAGGGGCGTCCTTGGGCTTGCCGGTGATCTTCACCCCGGCCTGGGCGATCTTGTAGCGGCGGTTGATCTGGATCAGCAGCGAGGTCATGGCCTCCGCCGCCGCGGAATTGGCCAGCGGGCCGACGTGCCAGCTTCTGAGCCCCAGCCCCGTCAGCATGGCGCGCACCGCCTCGACCGCCTCGGCGTCGTCGCCGGCGACCAGCACATCGGCGTCGATGGCGGCGCCGGAGCCCAGCTTCTCGGCGCCGATGGTCTGCAGGGCCGAGACCACCTTCACGTCCGGGCCCAGCGCCTGGGCGGCCTCGACCGCGGCACAGCCGGCGGCGGGCAGTTGCACCGTGCCCACCTTCGGCGGCTTCAGCGGCACGGTGGTGTCGACCACGATCTTGCCCTGAACGGCGGGATGGATCTGGGCCAGGGTGTCGGCATGGGCCGCGTAGGGCACGGTCAGGACAACGATCTCACCGTGGCCCGCCGCCTCGGCGATGCCGGCGCCGTGGACGTCGCCCGAGAGCGTGGCGGCGAAGGCTTGGGCCTTGGCGGCGTCGCGCGAGCCGACCCAGACCTTGTGGCCGGCGGACGCCAGCCGCCCGGCCAGGGCCGCCCCGAGCGCCCCGGTCCCGCCGATGATCGCAAAGCTGGTCACGCGCCGCTCCCTGCTGGCGCCTGGGCGCCGATGGAAGGCTAGCAGGCCGCCAGGGCCCTCCGTCCTCCCAATTTCTTGTTCTTGTCGCAAAGACTATAGACTCTCATAATCATCATGATCAATATCGCAAAAAACAAGCAAGAGAGACGGAGAGGAGCGCGCATGGGCTTGGCCCCGATCGCCGAAGGCCTGTTCGAGGTGGTGGGCGACACGCCGCACCTGATCGGCGGACGACGCAAGAGCGATGGCCGGATGGTCTTCCCGCTGCCCACCGGGCCGGAAGCGGCCAACTTCGACGCCGTGCGGCTGGCGCCGGAGGGCAAGCTCTGGTCCTTCACGGTGCAGCGCTTCCGGCCGAAGTCGCCGCCCTACGCCGGCGTCGAGAGCGAGGCTGACTTCAAGCCCTACGCCCTGGGCTATGTCGAGCTGCCCGGCCAGGTGATCGTCGAGAGCCGCATCGAGACCGACGACTTTGCCGCCCTGAAGATCGGCGCGCCCATGCGGCTGAAGCTGGTCCCGTTCAAGAAGACCGACGGCGAGGCCCTGTCCTACGCCTTCGCGCCCGCGGCCTAGAGGAGAGCGCCATGACCGACGTCCACATCGTAGGCGCAGGCATCCACGCCTTCGGCCGCCACGACGACAAGAGCGGCCTGGATCAAGGCGTCCATGCCGTGCGCGAGGCCCTGGCCGACACCGGGGTCGACTGGAGCGACCTGCAGTTCGGTTTCGGCGCCTCCGAGGCGGCCGGCAACGCCGACGCGGTGCTGCCGCGGCTGGGCCTGACCGGCATGCAGTTCATCAACGTCAAGAACGGCTGCGCGGCCGGCGGCTCGGCGCTGCTGTCAGGCTACTGGGCGATCAAGTCCGGCGAGTTCGACCTGGGCATCGTGGTGGGCTTCGACAAGCACCCGCGCGGCGCCTTCAACCCGAAGCCTTCCGACTCCGGCCTGCCGGACTGGTACGGCGACATCGGCCTGATGCTGACCACCCAGTTCTTCGGCAACAAGATCAACCGCTACATGGGCCTGCACGGCATCAGCGCCACCACGCTGGGCCGGGTCGCGGAGAAGGCGTTCGAGAACGGCCTGCGCGCCCCCCACGCCTGGCGGCGCGAGGCCCTGGGCCTCAACGCGATCATGAACTCGCGGATGATCTCCGATCCGCTGACCCAGTACATGTTCTGCTCGCCGGCCGAGGGCGGCGCGGCGCTGATCCTGGCGTCGGACCGCAAGATGCGCGAGCTGGGCCTCAAGGGTCCCAAGCTGCGCGGCGCGGCCGTGCGGACGCGGCTGACCGGCTCCTTCGAGGTGTTCGCGCCCTCGCTGGACGTGGAGCGCAGCCCCTCGCCGACCGAGCTGGCCTCAAAGGCCTGCTACGAGATGGCCGGCGTCGGCCCGTCTGACATCGACGTGGCGCAGCTGCAGGACACCGAGAGCGGCGCCGAGATCATGCACATGGCCGAGAATGGCTTCTGCCAGGACGGCGAGCAGGAGCGGATGCTGGCCGAGGGCGAGACCAAGCTCGGCGGCAAGCTGCCGGTCAACACCGACGGCGGCTGCCTGGCCTGCGGGGAGCCGATCGGCGCCTCGGGCCTGCGCCAGGTCTACGAGAACGTCCAGCAGCTGCGCGGCCGCGCCGACGCCCGCCAGGTGGAGGGCGCCAAGCTCGGCTACAGCCAGGTCTACGGCGCCCCGGGCCTCTCGGCCTGCGTGATCCTCGAAGCCTGATCATCACCACACACCGACAAGTCGCCTGGGGAGGGCGCAGCCGTGATTTTCGAACACGATGAAGAGACCAAGGCCCTGATCGCCCGCCTCGAGGCGTTCATGGACGAGCACATCTACCCGAACAACGAACTCTATCACCGCCAGGAGCACGAGGGGAATCGCTGGAAGGCGGTGCCGATCGTCGACCAGCTGAAGGCCAAGGCCAAGGCCGCCGGCCTCTGGAACATGTTCATGCCGCCGCACAGCGGCCAGCACCATGTGGACGACACCTTCCAGTTCGAAGGACTGCAGTGCACGAACCTGCAGTACGCCGCCCTGGCCGAGATCATGGGCAAGGTCGGCTGGTCGTCGGAGGTGTTCAACTGCGCCGCGCCCGACACCGGCAACATGGAAATCCTGATGCGCTACGGCACGCTGGCGCAGAAGGAGCAGTGGCTGCGCCCGCTGATGGACGGCGACATCCGCTCCTCGTTCCTGATGACCGAGCCGGCGGTGGCCTCGTCCGACGCCTCCAACATCGAGACCTCGATCGTCCGCGACGGCGACGAGTACGTCATCAACGGCCGCAAGTGGTTCTCGTCCGGCGCCGGCCACCCGCGCTGCGACATCTACATCCTGATGGGCAAGACCGATCCGGGCGCGCGCACCTACAACCAGCAGTCCATGGTCCTGGTCCCGGCCAACACGCCCGGGGTCAAGGTCGAGCGCATGCTGCCGGTGTTCGGCTACGAGCATGAGGCCCACGGCGGTCACGCCCAGGTGCTGCTCGAGAACGTGCGCGTGCCGGTGGACAACATCCTGCTGGGCGAGGGCCGCGGCTTCGAGATCGCCCAGGGCCGTCTGGGCCCGGGCCGCATCCACCACTGCATGCGCATCATCGGCGTCTGCGAGGTGGCGCTGGAGAAGATGTGCCGGCGGCTGCTGACCCGCGTCGCCTTCGGCAAGGCCATCGCCGAGCACTCGGTGTGGGAACAGCGCATCGCCGAGGCGCGGATCGACATCGAGATGTGCCGGCTGCTCTGCCTGAAGGCCGCCTACATGATGGACGTCGCCGGCAACAAGAGCGCCCGCGGCGAGATCGCCATGATCAAGGTCGCCGCGCCGCGCATCGCCTGCAAGGTGATCGACGACGCCATCCAGGCCCACGGCGGCGCGGGCGTGACGGCCGACTTCGGCCTGGCCGAGCTCTACGCCAACAACCGCATCCACCGCATCACGGACGGCCCCGACGAAGTGCACGCCCGCACCGTGGCGCGCATGGAGCTGGGCAAGTACGGCGGCAACGCCGCGCCCGCCCGCCAGGCCGCGGAATGAGCGGGGCGGCGGCGATGAGCGGCGAACTCGATCCCGGCCTGGCCGCCTTCCGCGACGAGGTTCGCGACTTCCTGGACACCGCGCTGACGCCGGAGATCCGGGCCTGGACCGCGCGCCAGGCCGGGGTCTTCTCCGAAGGCGAGCTGTGCCGGCTCTGGCACAGGGTGCTCTACGAGAAGGGCTGGGTCGCGCCTTCGTGGCCGGTCGAGCACGGCGGCCCCGGCTGGTCGCCGATGCAGAAGTTCATCTTCGCCGACGAATGCGCCAAGGCCGGGGCGCCGAAGCTGCCGGCCATGGCCCTGCAGATGTGCGGCCCGGTGCTGATGCGCTACGGCACGCCGGAGCAGAAGGCGTTCTTCCTGCCGCGCATGCTGTCGGGCGAGCACTACTGGTGCCAGGGCTATTCGGAGCCGCAGTCGGGCTCGGACCTGGCCTCGCTGCAGATGCGCGCGGTGCGGGACGGTGACGACTATGTGGTCACCGGCTCGAAGATCTGGACCACCCACGCCCAGTACGCCAACTGGATGTTCCTGCTGGTCCGCACGGCGACCGACGGCAAGCCGCAGGCGGGGATCACCTTCCTGCTGACGCCGATGGACGTGAAGGGCCTGTCGGTCCGGCCGATCATCTCGATCTCCGGCGAGCACGAGGTGAACCAGGTCTTCTTCGACGACGTGCGCATCCCGGTGACCAACCGCGTGGGCGAGGAGCACCAGGGCTGGACCGTGGCCAAGGCGCTGCTCGAGTTCGAGCGGGGCGGCGGCGCCTCGGCCAGCGACCTCAAGGCCCAGCTGGCGACCGCGCGCTCCATCGCCCGGGCCGAGGGCTGGTGGGACGAGGACATGGCGTTCCGCCGACGCTGGTCGGAGCTGGAGATCGAGCTCGAGGCCCTGGATGTGGCCGAGCGCCAGACCGCCGCCGCGCTGATGGCCGGCCAGCGGGTCGGCGACGCGGTGGCCTCGCAGCTGAAGATGACCGTCTCGACGCTGCTGCAACGGATCACCGAGCTCACCATGGGCGCCCTGGGCGGCTATGGCGCCGCCGACCAGCGCGACGCCCTGGGCATGGGCGCCAACGTTCCGCCGGTGGGCCCGGCCTATGCGCTCACGCCCACCGCCAAGTTCCTGAACAGCCGAGCGGCCACGATCTACGGCGGCTCCAACGAGGTGCAGCACAATATCCTGGCGCGGATCCTTCTCGGCGCCTGACTCTCCGATTGACTATGATGATAATCATCATCATGATCTCTGTCGAACCCCAGAACGCGACCAGGCTAAAACAGCCGGGAGGAAACACGTGAACGCGATCGTCAAGGAATTCAAAGTCATCGACTCCGACACCCACGTGATCGAGCCTTACGATCTGTGGACCACCCGGACGCCGAAGAAGTACGCCGAGCAGGTCCCGCAGGTGCGCTGGGACCCCAACATGAACGAAGACGCCTGGTATTTTAACGGTGAGCGCACCGGCGCCGCCGCGGGCGCGGCCATGGCCGGCTGGCACGAGTATCCGCCCAAGCGGCCCCAGAAGCTGGAGATGGTCGACCCGTCCCTCTACCAGAACACCGCCCGTCTGAAGAAGATGGACGAGTACGGCATCTACGCCCAGATCCTCTATCCCAACGTCGCGGGCTTCGGCGCCGGCCGGTTCCTGGGTCTCGGCGACAAGGAACTGATGCTGATCTGCGTCCAGGCCTACAACAACTGGCTCACCGAGTGGGCCAGCGCCGATCCCAAGCGCCTCGTCGCCCAGTGCGCCCTGCCGTTCTGGGACCTGGACGCCACCATCCCGGAAATGCAGCGCTGTGCGCAGCTGGGCCACAAGGGCGTGATCTTCTGCGCCGAGCCCGAGACCTTCGGCCTGCCGAAGCTGACCGACCCCCACTGGGACCGGCTGTGGGCCGCGGCCCAGGAGCTGGGCATGCCGATCAACTTCCACGTCGGCGCCGGGGACATGTGGTACTTCGACATGATGCACCCCTCGGTGAAGCCGCACGCGGCCTTCGCCTCCATGGGCGCCCTGTTCTCGCTGGACCTGGCCCAGACCATCGCCCAGCTGACCTGCGGCGGCATCTGCCACCGCTTCCCGAACCTGAACTTCGTGGTCGTCGAGAGCGGCGTGGGCTGGATCCCGTACCAACTGGCCAGCCTGGACTACCAGTGGCTGAATTGCGGGGCCCACAAGGAGAACCCCGAGTACAAGCTGCTGCCCAGCGAGTTCTTCAAGCGCCAGATCTACGGCTCGTTCTGGTTCGAGAAGAAGACCCTGAAGCCGACCATCGACATCATCGGCTCCGACAACATCCTCTACGAAACCGACTTCCCGCACCCGACCAGCATGAGCCCCGGCCCGGCTACCTCGGCCACCTTCCCGGCGCTCTACATGGAAGAGGCCTTCGAAGGCGTGGCGCGGTCGGACGTGCAGAAGATCGTCCACGACAACGCGGCGCGCATCTATCACCTGAACGACTAACTGACCTCCCAACTGACGGTCGGGCGCCAGCGGTGTCCGGCCGTTCTTTCAACTGCGCGGGGAGCGACAGGTGAGCGACTATTTCGACATGACCGGCAAGGTCGTCCTGGTGACGGGCGGCAGCCGCGGGCTGGGCTATGAGATGGTCAAGGCGTTCGCCGCCAGCGGCGCCGACGTGATCATCGCCAGCCGCAAGATCGAGCCATGCGAGGCGGTGGCCGAGGAGGTCCGCGCCATGGGCCGCAAGGCTCTGCCGGTGGCCTGCCACGTGGGCCAGTGGGACGCGATTCCCGGCCTGGTCGACGCCGCCTACGAGGCCTTCGGCAAGGTGGACGTGCTGGTCAACAACGCCGGCATCGCGCCCACCGCGCCCCGCTCGTCGGAGGTCACCGAGGACCTGTTCGACAAGACCGTGGGCGTCAACTTCAAGGGCCCGTTCCGGCTCTCGGCCCTGGTCGGCGAGCGGATGTACGAGGCCGGCTCCGGCGCGATCATCAACGTCTCGAGCACGGCCGCCATCGCGCCCAGCAAGACCTATCCGGTCTATGCCGGCGCCAAGGCGGCGCTGAACATCATGACCCAGGACCACGCCATGGAGTTCGGCCCCAAGGTGCGGGTCAACTGCATCATGTGCGGCCCGTTCTGGACCGACATCGCCAAGTCCTGGCGCGAGGCGGCCGACAAGAACTCCCCCGCCGCCATCAAGCGGATCGGCCGGCCGGAGGAGATCGCCACCACCGCGCTCTACCTGGCCAGCGACCGCTCCAGCTTCACCACCGGCGCCATCATCCGCCTGGACGGGCTGGTCCCATGAGCGAAGCTGCAACCCCCGTCCGGAAGTACCTGGGCCAGACGGTCGAGGTGAAGGCCGCCCACCGCATCGACGAGGCGCGGCTGGCTCAGTTCCTGGCCGACACCGTGCCGGGCTATGCCGGCCCGCTGGAGGTGCGCCAGTTCGAGGGCGGCCAGTCGAACCCGACCTATCTTCTGACCACGCCGGGCGCGAAATACGTCCTGCGCCGCAAGCCGCCGGGCGTGCTGCTGAAGTCGGCGCACGCGGTGGATCGCGAGTTCCGGGTGATGAAGGCGCTGTTCGAGCAGGGCCTGCCGGTCCCCGAGCCGCTGGTGCTGTGCGAGGACGACAGCGTGCTGGGCACGGCGTTCTACGTCATGCGCCACGTGGCCGGACGGGTGTTCCTGGTGAACAGCATGCCGGACCTGACCCCGGCCGAGCGGGCGGCCGTCTACGACTCCGCCAACGAGACCCTGGCGCGGCTACACACCGTCGACCACGTGGCCGCGGGGCTGGGCGACTTCGGCCGGCCGGGCAACTATTTCGAGCGCCAGATCGGCCGCTGGAGCCAGCAGTACGAGGCCTCCAAGACCGTTGACATTCCGGAGATGGACAAGCTGATCGCCTGGCTGCCGGGCGCCGCGCCGCCGGCGGGCGAGACCCGGCTGATCCACGGCGACTACTCGTTCCACAACCTCCTGATCCACCCCACCGAGCCGCGGGTCGTGGCGGTGCTGGACTGGGAGCTCTCCACCACGGGCGATCCGCTGGGCGACCTCAGCTACCACGCCCAGGAGTGGTACCGGCCGAACGACGGCGACGCCCGCGGCACCCTGGCCGGGCAGGACCTGGCGGCCTTGGGGATCCCGACGCTGGAGGCCTACGTCGCCCGCTACTGCGAGCGCGTGGGGCGGCCGCCGATCGAGAACCTGGGCTTCCTGAAGGCCTACAACCTCTTCCGCGTGGCGGCGATCGTGCAGGGCATCGTCGGCCGGGCGCTGCAAGGCAACGCCGCCGCCCAGGGCGCGGCCGAGCAGGGCGCGCGGGTGCCGATCCTGGCGCGTGCGGCCTGGGCCTGCGCCCAGGAAGCCGGCGCAATCTGAACCGAAGGGACGAACCATGACGCCCAGCACCCAACGCCGCTGGCTGGTGGCCGGGCGGCCCGTCGGCCGTCCTCTGGTCGACGCCGACTTCGAACTGGCCAATGGCCCCGTCACGGCGCCGTCCGTGGGCCAGGTGCTGGTGCGCACCTGCTACCTCAGCTTCGATCCGGCGCAGAAGAGCTGGATGGAGAACGCCGCCAGCTACATGAACCCCGTCGAGATCGGCGGCGTCATGCCCGGCGGGGGCGTGGGTGTCGTGGCCGCCTCGGCCCATCCGGACTTCGAGCCCGGCGACACGGTCTTCGGTCAGCTCGGCTGGCAGGAATACGCCACCCTCGATGGCGGCGCGCTCTACAAGGCCCCGCCCGGGGTTTCCATGAGCGCCATCCTGAGCGTCCTCGGAAGCACGGGCCGCACGGCCTATCTGGCGCTGATGAAGGTGGGCAAGCCGGTGGCCGGCGACACCCTGGTGATCTCCGCCGCCGCCGGCGCCACGGGCTCGCTGGTCGGTCAGATCGGCAAGATCGCCGGCTGCCGGGTGATCGGCATCGCCGGCGGACCGGAGAAGTGCGCCTGGCTGACCGACGAACTGGGGTTCGATGCGGCCATCGACTACAAGAACGAGAAGGTCCGCGCACGGCTGCGCGAGCTGGCGCCGGGCGGCATCGACATCTTCTTCGACAACGTCGGCGGCGACCTCCTCAACGACGCCCTGGCGCGGCTCGCGCTGCGGGCCCGGGTGGTGATCTGCGGCGGCATCAGCCGCTACAACCATGATCCGCGCAGCCCGCAGATGCCGGAAGGCCCGCGCAACTACTTCAACGTCGTGTTCACGGGGGCCACCATCCAGGGCTTCCTGATGCCCCAGTACGAGCGGGACTACCCCGAGGCCGACGCGCGACTCACCGAGTGGCTGCGGGCGGGCCTGATCCAGCCCCGCGCCGACCTTCTCGAGGGCTTCGAGCGGGCCCCGCAGGCGCTGATGCGCCTGTTCGAGGGCCGCAACGTCGGCAAGCAGCTGCTGAAGGTGGCGGAGGGCTAGAGCCCCGCGCGGTCTCGGCGACGGGCGGTCCGGACCGCCTTCCGTAGGGGAATATCCTACCCGCCGAAGCCGGCCTTTGCTTGACATTCGGATGATCATCATCATGATCACCCTGATTAAGGTCCGCGTCGAACAAGGACCTGGGGAAGAGACGGAAAGGGCCAAGCCGCGTTGTTGCGGCCGCGCGGCCGTGCGCTTTTGGCGTGCGACGCAAGCCCCCTGCCTTTCCCCGACAGCCGCCGCCCACGGGCGGTCAACGAGGGGGAAGACAAATGTCCAATCACATCACGCACCGCAAAGCTCGCCTGCTTCACCGCACGGCCGCGGCCGCCCTGATCCTGGGATCAGGCTTGGTCGCCGCGCCGGCCCTGGCCGCCGGCGCCGCCGCTGCGCCCGCCGCTAGCTCCGCCCCGGCGGAGGTGACGGAGGTCATCGTCACGGCCACCCGCCGCGAGGAGTCGCTCAGCAAGGTTCCGATCGCGGTGACCGCGGTGACCGGCGAGCAGGTGAAGGCCCAGCACGTCACCAACTTCGCCGACGTGCCTTCGCTGGTGCCGGGCGCAAACTTCGTGGCCACCAAGGGCCAGAGCACGGCCAACGTGATGATCCGCGGCCAGAGCACCACCAACGACGCCCCGGCGCTGGAGCTGCCGGTCGCCATCTTCATGGACGACATCTACTACGGCACCCTGGCCTCCTTCGACGCCGACTTCTTCGACATCGGCCAGATCGCCGTGCTGCGCGGGCCCCAGGGCACGACCTTCGGCCGTAACGTGGTCGGCGGCGCCCTGCAGATCACCAGCAACAAGCCGACCCTGGGCGAGACCTACGGCGAGGTGAACGCCACCGTCGAGACCTACAACCGGCACAAGTCCTCGGGCTTCGAGACCCAGGGTTTCGTGAACCTGCCGATCAACGAGCATGCCGCCGCGCGGATCGCCTACAGCGGGAAGGACATCGACGGCTACATGTACAACGTCCTGACGGGCAACAACCTGTCGGACCAGAAGAGCTACGCGATCCGCCCGTCGATCCTCTACGAGATCACGCCGGACCTGAAGCTGAACGCCTTCGTCCAGTACAACCACGAGAACATGTTCTCGTCGGGCTACCAGTTCTTCGGCCAGGGCTCGGTGGTGGCCAAGTACAAGGCCGTCTCGAACAGCCCGTGGGACGACTTCCAGAACGAGGACGGCCGCACCCGCCGCGACATCTTCGCGAGCCAGGTGCGCCTGGACTGGACCAATCCGCTGGGCGTCCTGACCTCGCTGACCAGCTACCGCACGCTGGACTCCTACTACCGTGACGACGGCGACTCCGGCCCGCTGCTGGCCAACACAAACAGCATCAACGCCAGCAAGGAATTCCAATTCAGCCAGGAATTCCGCCTGACCTCGCCCAGCGGCCAGCGCCTCGAATATGTGGCCGGCTTCTACTATTCGTTCGAGAACCTGCGGAAGCAGATCTCCTTCGGGTTCAACGGCACCCTGCCAGGCTCCTTCCTGGGCGTGCTGACCAAGGGCACGCTGCAGAACGAGGTCGTCACCGGCGACGCCCACGTGAACTCGATCGCTCCCTTCGCCGAGGGCAAGTTCCACGTCACCGACCAGCTGGCCCTGACCGTGGGCGCCCGCTACACGATCGAGGACAAGAACGGCTACACCCGCCACGCCAACGGCTCGGTGTTCTATGGCGCTCCGTTCGACGTGAACTTCAGCCACACCTGGAAGTCGTTCACGCCGCGGGCGATCCTGGAATATTCGCCGCAGGACGGGATGCTGTTCTACGGCAGCGTCTCGACCGGCTTCAAAGGCGGCGGCTGGTCGCTGACCAGCACCAGCCCCGCGGCCGCCGTGACCCCGCTGCAGCCCGAGAAGAGCACCAGCTACGAGGTCGGCACGAAGCTGAACCTGTTCGAGCGCCGCCTCTCGGTGAACGTCGCCGCCTACCAGGCCGACACCAAGAACCTGCAGGTCCGCTCGCTGGTGGGGCCGGTGCTCACCGACACCAACGCCGGCAAGGAGCGGGTGAAGGGCGTCGAGGTCGAGGCCGTGGCGCACCCGATCCCGGACCTGGGTCTGGGGGTGAACTACGCCTATACCGACGCCAAGTATAAGTCGTTCAAGGGCTGCGCCGCCGGCGGCGTGGACTGCACCGGCTACCGCGTGCCGTTCGTGCCCAAGCACGACATCAAGGTGTTCATCGACTACAAGTGGGAGCTGGGCGAGAGCGGCGTGATCCTGTTCCACGCCGACGACCACTGGGCGGGTGTCACCGAGGTCAGCCCCACCAACTATATCGGCGGCGGCCAGCCCCTGGCGGCGTCCTCCACCAAGAAGCGCGGCATCCTCAATGCCTCGCTGGCCTACCAGCCCACCGACGGCAAGTGGCGGGTCCAGCTGTGGGCCAAGAACCTGACCAACAAGTGGTACATGGCGGCCCCGTCGAACTACTACTTCTACTTCGTCAGCGCCGCGGAGTTCGCCGCCGGCGCCAAGGAAGTGGACCGTGGCTCGATCAACCCGCCGCGTCAGGTGGGCGCGACGCTCACGTACAAGTTCTAGCTTTTGGCGGCGGCCGCGCCCCCTCCACCACTTCGGAGGGGGCGCGGCCGGCCCGCGGCGTCGGAGTGGAAGCGGTAGATGCCTAGGTCCGAACCCTCCCTGCGCTACAGCTGGTTCGCGCTCGGGCTGCTCTTCGTGGTGGCCCTGTTCAACTACGTCGACCGCACGATCCTCTCGATCATGCAGGTGGCGCTGAAGACGGATCTGCACCTCTCCGACACCCAGCTAGGCACGCTGACCGGGCTGTCGTTCGCGCTCTTCTACACAACCTTCGCCCTGCCGGTGGCGCGGCTGGCCGACCGCTTCGCGCGTAAATATGTGCTGACCGCCGCCCTGGCGGTCTGGACCCTGATGACCGCCGCTAGCGGCTACGCGACCGGCTACTTCAGCCTCCTGGTCTGCCGGATCGGCGTCGGGGTGGGGGAGGCGGGCTGCGTGCCCTCCACCCACTCGATGATCTCCGACTTCTTCCCGCGCCATCGCAGAGCCCTGGCCATGGCGGTCTGGGGCTTGGCCCTGCCGCTAGGCGGGATGCTGGGCTTCGCGTTCGGCGGCCGGCTGACGGCGGCCATCGGCTGGCGGCACACCTTCCTCGCCGTGGGCCTGGCGGGCTTGGCCATGGTCCCGGTCATCCTGCTATTCCTGCGCGAGCCCACCCGCGGGCGGTTCGACGCGGCGGACGCCGGCTCCACCGCGCGACGCCGCACGCTCGGCGAGTCGCTCAAGGTGCTGTGGAACCTGCGGGCCTATCGCTACCTGGTGATCGGCGAGGCGCTGCAGTCCTGGACCCAGGCGGGCATGATGTCGTGGAACGCGCCGTTCTACAGCCGCCTGCACCACGTGCCGCTGGCCGATCTCGCCACCTCGCTGGCGCTGATCACCGGCGGGGGCGGCGCGGTCGGCACCTTCCTGGGCGGCGCCATCGCCGAGCGGATGGCCCGGCGCGACGTGAGCTGGTTCATGCGCGTGCCGGCCATCGCCGCCTTCCTGACCGTTCCCTTTGCCCTGGCCCAGTACTTCGTCGGCGACGCGCGGCTGTCGCTGTTCTGCGCGATCGTCCCGGCGGTGATGGTCAATGTCTACATGGCGCCCGGCAACGCGGTCTCCCAGACCCTGGCGCCGCCGGACATGCGCGCCTTCACCTCGGCGGTGTTCGTGCTGGTGGTCAGCCTGGTGGGCATGGGCTGCGGGCCGACGGTGGTGGGCCTGCTGAGCGATGTCTTCGCCGACCGCTTCGGCCTGGGGGATGCGTCGCTGCGCTACGCCCTGCCGACGGTGGTGATCCCGGCCATCGCCGCGTCCGTGCTGTTCTGGCGCGCCAGCGTCCACCTGAAGCACGAGATGGCGCCGCTACACGCCGATGTCTCGGAGGCCGGGGAGCCTGTGGAGCCGGCGGCGGTGCTGCCGGTGCGGTCGCGGTAGCGGGCTAGCGCCACTGCACCTTTTCGCCGACCTTCAGCGGCCAGTAGGCGCGGAATTCCTCCACCTCCTGGCGGATATGGTCGCGCATGCAGTTGGCGGCGAGGTCGGGGTCGCCGGCGATGATCGCCTCGGCCACCTTGCGGTGATGGTGGACGATGTGGTCCTCCAGCGTCCCGCGTTCGGCGCTGGTCAGCACCTGTTCGGCGACGATGAATCCCACCGACCGCAGAGTCAGCGCCAGCACCTGGTTGTTGGCCAACTCGGCGACGATGTCGTGGAAGCGCAGGCCCTCGCGGACCGCCCAGCCATGGCCGTCCTCCAGGAACGGGCTCAGCCGCTCGCGGACGGCCTCGCGATCCGGGTTCTGCGCCGCCAGGCGCGCCAGCACCGGCTCGGTCTCGACCCAGGCCTCCAGCAGGTCGTCGTAGTTCGCGCCCAGCATGTGCAGGTGCAGGGTCAGGGTGCGGGACAGGTTGCCCGGCAGTACGCGCCCCACCACGGTGCCCGCGCCGGGACCCGGGCGGATGGCGATCAGGCCCTGGACCTCGAGCAGCCGCAGGGCCTCGCGCAGCGACGAGCGGCTGACCCGATACTGGACCAGCATCTCGGCCTCCAGCGGCAGGCGGTCGCCCGGCTGCATATTGGCCCGCACGATGTCGCGCACGATCTCCAGCGCCACCACCTCGGAGGTCTTCAGCGTGCGCCGCGTCAGCTCGTAGGAATTGGGCGCGACCGCCGCCTCGCCCGCCGCGTCGCCCAGTTTTCGGCGTGCGCTCATGCGTTCCACATCCCCAACACAGTCTCGCCCAGGAGCGGACCTAAACCGATTTGCTCGCAGTCCGCTGCGCCGATTGCAACCCTGTCGGGCGCAGGGACCTAGACTGGCACATAAACTGCCGTTCATGATCATAATTGCGATGGATCAACCGCGCGCCAGGTGTCCGTGGCGTTGACAGGCGGGATCAGGAGTTCATAATGATGATTATCACGGATCGACCTGCATAAGAATTCCGGTCCGGACCTAGGGAGCGCGCCGGTGGGCGCTGATTTCAGCATGCAGACGACGACGGCGGCGCCCAAGCCCGTGCTCGCGGACCCGAGCCGCACGCCCAGGCCCCGCCAGGGCCCGCTGGCCGGCGTGCGGGTGGCGGACTTCTGCTGGATGGGCGTCGGCGCCTGCGCCACGCGGCTGCTGGCCGACTTCGGCGCCGAGGTGATCCGCATCGAGGACCGCAACCGGCTCGACATGCCGCGCCGCCTGCCGATCTACAAGGGCGAGGCGCGCACCTACGGCGAGGAAGACGCCAATCCCGATCCCAACAAGGGCGGCCTCTTCAACAACTACAACCGCAACAAGCTGGGCGTGACCATCAACATGCGCAGCCCCAAGGGGCGCGAGCTGGCGGACCGGCTGATCGCCGCCTCCAGCGTGGTCACCGAGAACTTCGCGCCGGGCGTCATGGAGCGCTGGGGCCTGACCTACGAGCGGCTGAACCAGCTGTCGCCGGAGGTGATCTACGCGCGGATGAGCGGCTTCGGCCACACCGGCCCGCACCACGAGCACCGCAGCTACGGCCCGATCGTCCAGGCGGTGTGCGGCCTCTCCTACATCTCGGGCCTGCCGGGCGAGGAGCCCTCCGGCTGGGGGCTGTCGTACATGGACAACGAGGCAGCGTTCTTCAACGCCTCGGCCCTGCTCACCGCCATCTACCACCGCAACAACACCGGCCTGGGCGCCGAGATCGACGTCTCCGCGGTCGAGGCCGGGATCAACCTCCTCGGGCCGATCCTGCTGGACGTGTCGGTGAACGGCCGCTCCACTCGCAACGGCGACTATCCGACGGGCAACCGGCTGGAGCATCCGAACGCCGCGCCGCACGGGGTCTATCCCTGCCAGGGCGAGGACCGCTGGATCGCCATCGCCGTCTTCGACGACGCCGAGTGGCGTGGACTGGTCTCGGTGATGGGCGCCCCGTCCTGGACCGCCGAGGCGCGGTTCGCCACCCAGGCGGCGCGCTTCGCCAACCAGGACGCCCTGGACGCCCTCATGGGCGCCTGGACGGCGGACAAGGACCGCTACGAGCTGATGCATCGGCTGCAGGCCGCGGGGGTCCGCGCCGGCGCGGTGCAGACCGCCGAGGACACCAACGACCACGATCCGCAGATCGCCGGCCGCGGCGTCTTCTTCGAGATGGACCACCCGGTGATCGGCGAGGCGCGGTTCGAGGGCACGCCGATCCAGTTCAGCCAGACGGTGCAGGAGAACTGGCGGTCGGGCCCCCTGCTGGGCGAGGACAACGCCCACGTCTTCAAGGGCCTCTTGGGCGTCGCCGAGGACGAGTACGAAGAACTGGCCGCCGAGGGAGTGATCTGACCATGGCGCAGGCGAAGCATCCCTTGAGTGGCCTGAAGGTCGTGGAAGTGGCCGGCGACGTGGCCGGCGAGTTCGCGGGCCTCCTGCTGGCGCAGATGGGCGCCGAGGTGCTGAAGGTGGAGCCGCCGCAAGGCTCGCCCACCCGCGCCGTCGGGCCCTTCGCCAAGGGCGAGGCCGGACCCGACACCAGCCTGGCGTTCTGGTACTACAACTCCAACAAGAAGAGCGCGGTGGCCGAGCTGTCGAGCCCGGCCGGCATGGCGGCGCTGCGGAGCCTGCTCAAGGACGCGGACGTCTTCATCTGCACCCTTCAGCCGCGCGAGCTCAGCGCGCTGAAGCTGGACCTGGCGGCGCTGACCGAGGCCTTCCCGCGCCTGATCGTGCTGTCGGTGACGCCGTTCGGCCTGACCGGGCCGTGGGTCGACTACAAGTCCAGCGACCTGATTGCGCTGGCGCTGGGCGGGCCGCTGAACAGCTGCGGTTACGACGACCATTCGATCCCGCCGATCCGGCCAGGCGGCGACCAGGGCTACCACTCGGCCACCAGCTTCGCCCAGATCGGCGTCATGCTGGCGCTGCTGGAGCGGCAGAAGACCGGCCGCGGCCAGCTGCTGGACATCTCCATGCACGAGGCCTGCGCGGTGAACGTGGAGCTGGCCAACCCCTACTGGTTCTATCCGAAGGTGAACGTCCAGCGGCAGACCTGCCGCCACGCCCAGCCCTCGCCGACCCAGTCCGCGCTCTTCCGCTGCGCCGACGGCCGCTACGTCTACTTCGCCCTGATCCTGGCCGAGCCCAAGGCGTGGAACGCGCTGGTGAGCTGGATGGATTCCAAGGGCATGGCCGTCCAGCTGACCGAGCCGGAGTTCTCGGACGTCGCCTATCGCCAGGCCCACTTCCACGAGGTGCAGGAACTGGTGGAGTGCTTCTTCCTGGTCCAGGACAGCCACGACGCCTACCTCGACGGCCAGGCGGCGGGCTTGCCTATCGGCGTGCTGAACGCGCCGGAGGACCTGTTCGGCGATGAGCACCTGAAGGCCCGCGAGTTCTTCCAGGAGGTGGAGCACGAGGGCCTGGGCAAGGTGACCTATCCCGGCCCGATCTACCGCTTCTCGTCCTTTGGCGGGGTCCCGCGCACCGCGGCGCCGAAGCTGGGCGAGCACACCGCCGAGGCGCTCGCAGACGGCGCCCGGACCCTGGCGACGGAGGACGCCGCATCATGACCGCCACCGTTATCGACGACGAACTGGCCTTCGCCGGCCGCGACAAGGCCGCCGTGGTCGGGATCGGCCAGACCGCCTTCTCGCGCGACTCCGGCCGCAGCGTGCTGTCGCTCGCCACCGAGGCGTCGCTGAAGGCGATCGCCGACGCGGGCCTCACCGTGGATGACATCGACGGCATCGTCCGCTGCGAACAGGACAATGTGCGGCCCTACAGCCTGGCGGCCGCCATCGGCGCCAAGAACCTGCACTATTGGGCCGACACCGGCCCCGGCGGCGTGGCGCCCTGCATGATGATGGGCCTGGCCATGGGCGCGGTGATGACCGGCCAGGCCAAGGCGGTGCTGGCCTTCCGCTCGCTGAACGGCCGCTCGGAGATGCGCCTGGGGGGCACCGGCCGCCATGACGCCATCGAGGTGGTCGGCGGGTTCGGCAGCTACGACGAGTTCTACCTGCCCTATGGCCTGCAGAGCGCCGGCCAGACCTTCGCCCTGATGGCGCGCCGGCATATGCTGGAGTACGGCACCACGGCCGAACAGCTGGGCGCGGTGGCCATGGCCTGCCGCGAGCACGCCAACCAGACGCCGCACGCCCAGATGAACGGCCGTCCCATGAGCATGGACGACTACCTGGCCTCGCGGATGATCTCCACGCCGCTGCGGATGTTCGACTTCTGCCTGGAATCGGACGGCGCCTGCGCGGTGGTGATCACCTCCGCCGAGCGCGCCAAGGACCTGGCCAAGCCGCCGGTGCTGATCCGCGCGGTCGCCGGCGGCGCGCCGCAGGACCACCGGCCGGGGATGATGTTCCCGGTCGTCAGCCGCGAGGACATGACCGAGCTCGGCGGCCGCCAGGCGGGCGCCGAGCTGTGGCGCCGCGCCGGCGTCGGGCCGGAGGAGATGGACCTGGCCCAGATCTACGACTGCTTCACCATCAGCGTGATCCTGCAGCTGGAGGCCTATGGCTTCTGCGGCAAGGGCGAGGGCGGGCCGTTCGCGGCCTCCGGCGCGCTGCGGAAGGGCGGGCAGCTGCCGATCAATACCGGCGGCGGGCACATGTCCGAAGGCTATGTCCACGGCATGAACCACATCGTCCAGGCCGTGCGCCAGCTGCGCGGCGAGGCCGACATGCAGATCCCGGACGCGGAGCTCTGCATGTGCACCGGCGGGCCCCTGCCGATCGGCTCCAGCGTCGTCTTCCGGAAGGCCGCGTGATGGGCGCCCACTCCCTGCTGCCGTTCACCCAGGACCGCGACACCGCCGGGTTCTTCGAGGCCGCCGCCGAGGGGCGGCTGGTGTTCAAGGCCTGCCTCGACTGCGGCCACGCGCTGCATCCGCCCACCGACCACTGCCCGCGCTGCGGCGGCTGGAACACCGCCTGGAAGGACGCCAAGGGCACGGGCCGGCTGCACACCTGGACCACGGTGATGCACCAGATCCACCCGGACTTTCCGGCGCCCTACACCCTGGTGGTGGTGGAGTTGGACGAGACGCCGGAGGTGCGGCTGATGGGCCGCCTGCAGGGCGAGCCGGAGCTGAGGGAAGGCATGCCCATGGAGGTCTGGTTCGAGCCTCTGGGCGAGGGCGGCCCCGTGCTGCCGCAGTGGAAGCCGGTGGAGGCGTAAGCGATATGGCCGCGACGGTCGGGATCACCACCTACAACTACGAGCCGGCCGACCTGATGGCGCTGGCGGCGCATGCCGAGCGCCTGGGCTTCGAGGGCCTGTGGTTCGGCGAGCACTATGTGAGCCCGCGCCAGTACGCCGGCCACCATCCTTCGCGCAAGGAGACGCCGAAGGACAAGAACGACGCCCGCGACAAGGACATCATCGGCGACGCGGTGCGCATCTACGACCCCTGGTTCCTGCTCGGCGCCGTGGCCGGGGCGACCAAGCGGCTGAAGGTGGGCACGGCGATCTGCATCGTGCCGATGATGCATCCGCTGCTGCTGGCGCGCGCCACGATCACCGCCCACGACGTCTCCGGCGGGCGGTTCCTGCTGGGCACCGGCGCGGGCTGGCTGAAGGAGGAGTTCGACGCCGTCGGCATGCCCTTCGAGACCCGCGGCGCGCGGCTGGACGAGGCGATCGACATCCTGAAGAAGGCCTGGGCGGGCGGCTGGTTCAGCTATGAGGGGACGCACTTCCAGTTCCCCGACCTGCAGATCTCTCCCCATCCGGTGAAGGTGCCGCTGATCTGCGGCGGCAACTCCGGCCCGGCGCTGCGCCGCGTGGCGCGGGTCGCCGACGGCTGGATCAACTCGGCCAAGATCACCCTGGATGAGGCGCAGGCCATGCGCGACACCATCGAGGGCGCGCGCCAGCAGCAGGGCACGGCCGGCCGTCCTTTCGACTATTTCGTGCGGCCGCACACGCCGGCGGCGGAGGATGTGGCCGGCTACGTCAAGGCCGGCTTCGGCAACATCGTGCTGTGGGGCCCCGACGTGTGGCCCAACGATCCCGACATGCCGGTGGAGACCAAGATCGCCGGGCTGGAGAAGGTGGCGCGCGAGCTGGGGGTCAGTGCGCTGGCCGAGGCTGCGGCCTGAAGGGAACTGGAACGATCATGGACCTGAAACCCGGTTCGCGCTGGAAAAGCGCGGTGTGTGACGCCGAGCTGGTGGTGGTGCGTCCGCCGTCGGCGCCCGGCGTGCTGGAGTGTGGCGGCCAGCCCGTGATCGCCCACAGCGCTGAGCGGCCCGCCGGACAGGCGCTGGCCGCGGCCCAGGACGGTGCGGCGGCCATCGGCAAGCGCTACGCCGACCCCACGACCGGCCTCGAGGTGCTCTGCGCCAAGCCGGGGAAGGGCGCGCTGTCCCTCGACGGGCGGCCGCTGGAGCTCAAGGAAGCCAAGAAGCTCCCCGCGTCGGACTGAACCATGCATACCGCGCTCCTGCTGGAGATGATCGCCGGGGCCTGCCCGGACCGCCTGGCCCTGGCCGGCCGCGCCGAGGGCCTGACCTTCGCCGAGCTGGAGCTGCGCGCTCGCCGCGGCGCGGCATGGCTGGCGGCCCAGGGGCCTGGGACCATCGTTTTCCTCGGCCTGAACGGACCGGCGCTGCCCAAGGCGATCTTCGCCGCCGGACGCCTCGGCCGGCCTTTCGCGCCCCTGAACTACCGGCTGCCGGACGCGGACCTGCGCAAGCTGCTGGCGCGCACGGCGCCGTCGGTGGCCATCGTCGACGACGACATGCTGCCCCGCGTGGCGGGCGTGGACGGCGTGGCCCTGGTGACCCGCAGCGCCTTCGAAGCCGCCGCCCGTGATCCGGCGCATGATGCGGCCGAGCCTGAGGCCGCCGATCCGGACATCGCCGTCCTGCTCTTCACCAGCGGCACCACGGGCGAGCCCAAGGCCGCCGTGCTGCGCCACGAGAACCTGGCGTCCTATGTGATCTCCACCGTGGAGTTCATGGGCGCGGAGGAGGGCGAGGCGGCGCTCGTCAGCGTGCCGCCCTACCACATTGCCGGGGTGTCGGCCGTGCTGACCGGCGTCTACGGGGGCCGGCGCACCGTGCACCTGCCGGCCTTCACGCCGGAAGCCTGGGTCGACGCGGCCGCGGCCGAAGCCATCACCCACGCCATGCTGGTGCCCACCATGCTGGGCCGCGTGCTGGACGTGCTGGAGGCGCGCGGCCAGACCCTGCCGGCGCTGCGGGCGCTCTCGTACGGTGGCGGACGGATGCCGGCCTCGGTGATCGAGCGGGCGCTGCAGCGCCTGCCGCACGTGGACTTCGTCAACGCCTATGGCCTGACCGAGACCAGTTCGACCATCGCCATGCTGGGCCCGGACGATCACCGACGCGCCATCGGCTCGACCGATCCCGCGGTGCGCGCCCGCCTGGGCTCGGTTGGGCGCCCGCTGCCCAGCGTGGAGATCGAGGTGCGCGGGCCGGCCGGCGAGGCGGTCGGGGCCAACGTCGCCGGCGAGGTCCATGTGCGCGGGCCACAGGTGGCGGGCGAATACCTGGGCCGCAAGCTCACCGACGCCGAGGGGTGGTTCGCCACCCGCGACGCCGGCTGGCTGGACGCCGACGGCTACCTCTTCATCGAAGGCCGGCTGGACGATGTGATCGTGCGCGGCGGCGAGAACATCTCACCGGGCGAGATCGAGGACGTGCTGCGCCAGCATCCGGCCGTGGCCGACGTCGCGGTGGTGGGCGCACCGGACGAGCAGTGGGGCGAGGCGGTCGCCGCCTTCATCGTGCCGCGCGGCGAGGCGCCCTCTGCCGAGACGCTGTCGGCCTGGGTCAAGGCGCGGCTGCGCTCCACCAAGACCCCCGAAATCTGGGCCTTTCGGCCCGAGCTTCCCTACAACGACACCGGCAAGCTCCTGCGCCGCGTGCTCAAGGCCGAACTGACCAGCCGCGCGGCGGCGTAGAGGGCAGCGTGGAAGGCCGCGAAGCGGCGCCTTCCAATCTGACCACGAACCACACGAACCACACGAACAAGCGGGCGATCGCCTGTCGCGGACTCATCCGAACCGTCACGTTCGTGTGGTTCGTGTGGTTCGTGGTCAAAATGACCGAGCCTCCGCTGGCGCGGACGCTCTCGGCCTAGATCAGGGCGCGCCTGGCCCGAGCGCCCTCAGCGCGAATACACCGGATCGCTCTCGTCGCGCCGGCCGCGCTGGTCCGCCGGGCCGTCCCAGAAGCCCCCGTCGGCAGAGGCCTCGTAGCGGAGCCAGTCGTTGACGCCGGTGCGCTGGGCGATCTTCCAGACCCCGTCCCGGCGCTCGAAGCGGTCGATGTAGCGCCCGCCCATGAAGCGGTCCTCGTGCGCGCGGCCGCCCGCCGGCGGCGTCGGTCCGAAGCGGTGGTGGGCAGTGAAATAGGTCTCGGTGAAGGCGATCTCGCCGCGAAGATCGATGGAGACGGGCCCCAGCTGGTGGTGGGTGGAGACGACCCCGCGGCAGATCTCCATCGCCCGCCCGCAGAAGTCCGACGACAGCCCCTCGAAACCCCCGTGCTTGTGGCGCGCGTCCGGGTGGAAACAACTGCGCAGCAGGGCCTCGTCGCAGCGGTCGATGCCGCGGACATAGGCCAGCACCACCTCGGTGATCTCCGCGCGGCTCTTCAGCTGGTCCAGCAGGGCGTCAGGCATCGGGGTGCTCCAGCTCGCGCGCCTCGGTCAGGGCGGGGGCCGGCAGGCGCTCGGACTCACCCCGGGCATAGACCGGGCCCGCAGCGCACAGTTTGCGATATCGCAAGGCGATCTCTCCCTTAGTTCTTATTGATCATCATCATGAATGACGTAGGCTCCAATGCAAGCTTGCGATCCGAGGCCTTGAGACCCCGGGCGCCAGGGAGGATTGGGATGGCCACAGTGAAGAAGGCCCAGGGGCTGCTGTTCGACATGGTCCACGACATCGCGGTCGCAGGACTGGGGCCGGGCGACCGGCTGCCCTCGCAAGCCGAGCTGATGCGCCGCTACCGGGCCGGCCCGACCCCGCTGCGCGAGGCCCTGCGTCTGCTGGAGTTCTGCGGCCTGGTCAGCCTGAAGCCGGGCCCGAACGCGGGGGCGGTGCTGGAACCGGCGACGGCGGAGCATCTCGCCGGGCTGGTGGCGCCGTTCCTGAGCCTGGCGGGGGTGACCTATGGCCAGCTGATGGATGCCTGGGCCGCGACCGAGCCCCTGCTGGCGGCGGCGGCGGCGAGCAATCCGGACCGGGCCCTGGTGACCCGCGAGATCGCCGCCTTCGCCGCGGAGCCGCCGAGCGACGATCCGGTGCCGGCCTCGCACGCCATCGACTTCCACGACGCCGTGGCCCGGGCGGCGGGCAATCCGGCCCTCGGGCTGGTGCTGCAGGTGCTGAGCTATGTGGTGGCCGACCTCTACTGGGCCAGCACCGACGCCCTGCCGCCGGGCGGGCCCGTGCGTCACGACCATCACGAGATCGCCGAAGCCATCCTGGCCGGCCAGGCGGAAGAGGCGCGGCGCGCCATGGAGGCCCATGCGCGCGGCACCTCGGACGGCATCCTGGCGCGGGTGGGCCACCGCCGCGACGAGCCATTCCTCTGGCCGCGCCGGCCGGCCGGGCTGGCCACCTACCGCCAGCGCCCGATGCCGCTGAACGGCTATGCCGGCTCGGCGATGGGCTCTGCGAAGTAGCCGAGGGCCATGCGGCCGCCGTCCGCGAACAGGGTCTGGCCGGTCAGGTAGGATGCGTCGTCGCTGGCCAGGAAGGCGACGATGGCGGCGATCTCCTCAGGCCGCGCCATGCGCCCCAGCGGGATGCGCGACAGCACCCGCTTCAGCCCCTCCGGCCCGGCTCCGGTGACCGCCGCGGCCATCGGGGTCTCCACCGGACCGGGGCCGACGCCATTGACCCGGATCCCATAGGGCGCGAGCGACAGGGCGGTCATGGCGGTGAGCTGCTTCACCGCGGCCTTGGACACCGCGTAGGGGATCTGGTCCCCGCCGGCCATCACCGCGGCGACGGAGACCAGGTTCACGATCGCCCCCGAGCGGCGGGGCGTCATCCGGCGCGCGGCCGCCTGGGTGGCCAGCAACCCCACCTTGAGGTTGATGTCCATCACCCGGTCGAAGTCGGCTTCCGCCAGCTCCATCAGCTTGGCGGCGCGGCCGATGATCCCGGCGCTGTTCACCAGCACGTCCAGCGGCCCGAGTTCGCGGTCGGCGAGGGCGAACAGAGCCTCCACCGCGCCGGGCGCCGTGAGGTCGCTCTGCAGGTGCGGCTGGCCGAGGGCGGCGGCGGCCTCGCCCACGTCCGCCGCAACGTCGCTCAGCAGCACGCTGGCGCCTTCGGAGACCAGGCGCTGGGCCACGGCCAGGCCGATGCCGCGCGCCGCGCCAGTGACGATGGCCTTGCGGCCGGCGAAACGTCCTTCGGCCACGCGGACCTCCCTCGCTTGTTTTGCGAGATCATAGTCAGGAATCACGCCGCGGTAAGCCCTTGGGCCTAGTGGGCGGTCTGCCCGCCCGCGGAGGCGCCGCCGGCCTGGCCCGCCGCCCAGGCCGCCAGATAGGCGCGGATGGCGGCGGTGTCTGCCGGCGTCAGGATGTCGGCGAAGCTGGCCATGCCACCGGCCTTGTAGGCGCCGCGCAGCACGATGTCGTCGAAGCCGGCCCAGGTCTCGGGCGACAGCCGGCGCAGGTCGGGGAAGGGCGTCCGCTCACCGGTCAGCCCATGGCAGCGGCCGCAGTTGGCCATGTAGAGCGCCTGGCCACGGGCCACCAGAGCGGGCGGCTGCGGCCCACGCCCGC
The DNA here is from genome assembly GCA_019510435.1 of Caulobacterales bacterium. Classification (GTDB taxonomy): domain Bacteria; phylum Pseudomonadota; class Alphaproteobacteria; order Caulobacterales; family Caulobacteraceae; genus Phenylobacterium. The sequence continues at coordinate 247,002 of JAEKKJ010000008.1, forward strand.
TCATCAACGGCGCCGGTTCGGCCAGGCGCGGCGCCACCGGGACTGCCGATCCGCCCAGCTTCAGCACGATCAGCCGGCCGGAATTATCGTAGGGCGGCGGCGCGCCGGGCGCGTCGGGCTCGGGGTTCACGCCGTTCCAGCCGGCGGCGACGGCGATGTACTGCACGCCGTGCAGCCGATAGCTGATCGGGGCGGCGCTGATCGCGGTCCCGGTCTGGATGCGGCGCAGGAGGGCGCCCGTCCGCGCCTCGCGCAGGTCGATGAAGCCGTCCGCCGTGCCCTGGACCAGAAGGCCGCTGCCGGTCGCCAGCACGCCGCCGTTCATCGGGCGCGCCAGGGGCTGGACCCAGGCGGCCTTGCCGGCCTTGGGGTCCCAGCCGATCAGCATGCCCCGCACCGTCTCGCCCGGCGCCAGCGACTGCCCGCCCGGCCCGCGATAGAACCAGGTGCCGACGGACGGGTCCCAGACCCAGCCGACGTCCTGCGCCGGGATGTAGGCCAGCCCCGTCTGCGGGCTGAAGGCCATGGGATGCCAGTTGTGGCCGCCATAGGGGGAGGGGAACAGCAGGGCCCGACCCTTGCTCCAGTCGGCGTTGGCGGCCATCACCGGCCGGCCGGTCTTCAGGTCCACGTGGTCGGCCCAGGTGGTGCGGACGTACTTCTCGGCGGAGAGCAGCTCGCCGGTCGCGCGGTCCAGAACGTAGAAGAAGCCGTTCTTGGGCGCCTGCATCAGCACCTTGCGGCTGCGCCCGCCGATGGCGATGTCCGCCAGCATCATCGGCGAGGTGGCGGTGTAGTCCCACTGGTCCGCCGGCGTGGTCTGGTAGCGCCAGACCATCCGCCCGGTCTCCGGCTTCAGGGCCAGGATGGTGGAAATGTAGAGCTGGTCGCCGCCGCCCGGGTTGCGCTTGCGCGGATCGTAGGGGCCCGCGTTGCCGGTGCCGACGTAGAGCAGGTCGAGGTCGGGGTCGTAGGCGATGCCGTCCCACGGATTGCCGCCGCCGCCGACCGACCAGTCGCGCTTGGGGTCCCAGGTGGCGACCGCGGCCTCCAGCTCCGGGTTCTCCTGCGGGCCCAGCTTGGGGTCGTGGGGGGTGATGTAGAAGCGCCAGGCGAGCTTGCCGGTGTCGGCGTCGTAGGCGGAGACGAATCCCCGCATGCCGAAGTCGGCGCCGCCGTTGCCGATGATCACCTTCCCGGCCACGACGCGCGGGGCGCCGGTGATCGAGTAGTTGGGCTTGTGGCCGGTGGTGTCGGCGCTCCACACGGGCTTGCCGGTCTTGGCGTTGAGCGCGATCAGCCGCCCGTCGAAGGCGCCGACATAGACCTTGTCCTTCCACAGCGCCGCGCCGCGGTTCACGGCCTTGCAGCAGCCCTGGCGCAGCCAGTCGCGCGGGACTTCGGGGTCGTAGGCCCAGAGGCGCTTGCCGGTGGCGGCGTCGAAGGCGAACACGCGGCTGTAGGTGGAGGTGACGTAGACCACCCCGTCGGCTTCCAGCGGGGTCGATTCCACGCCGAAGTCGAAGCTCTCCAGCGGCGCCTGCCAGGCCAGGCCCAACTGTCCGACGTTGTCGGGCGTGATCTCGGCCAGGGGAGAGAAGTGCTGTTCGCCGTAGGTGCGGCCGGTGGTCAGCCACGAGTCGGCGTCGCGCTCGGCGTGCGTCAGCCGATGGGGCGTGACCCCGCGCTCGCAGCCGGTGAGGAGAAGACCCGCGCAGAGCCCCAGAAGCGCCAGGGGAAGAATTGGTCGCCCCAGGGCTCTGCGCGGCCCGAGCCTGCCCGGTTCAGCCGAACTCGGCTGGACCGGTGGCGCAGGCTCGATCTCGAGGTGTTCGGATGGCGCCGAGGGAGCGAAACCCGCCACAGCTTCGCCCTGGCGGCCTTAGGACCGGGCCGACGGGCGCATGTACGAAGCGGCGTCGCAGAAGACGACCGTCTCGCTGATCACCGTCTGCTCGAGCACCTCCTTGAAGGCCGGGAAGCTCGGCTCGCCGGCAAAGGCCTTCAAGGCCGTGTCGTAGTGTTGGAAGTCGTCCAGCTCCCAGAGGTCGATGACGTTGCCCAGGCGGCCGCTGCGCTGGACGAACGCGCCCGACAGCCGCCAGCCCTGCTTCTCCAGGAACGGCACGGCGGTCTTTTCCATGGCGTCCAGGAAACGCTGCAGGCCAGCGGCGTGGATCTCGAGGGTCACGTGCAGATAGACGGACATGGCTACTCCGGCTGGACGCCCAGGATACGGTTGATGTTGCGGTGGACGTCCTGCAGCGCGGCCTCGTTCTTGCCGAACACCACGCGGAAGCCGGGCGGCGCGTTCATGAGGTTGCGCTGGCCTTCCTTGGACACGCTGTAGTCCTCGGTGTTGACCACCTGGTAGATGTAGTCGTGGGCGTCGATGAACGCCTGGTCCGGCGTCTCGGGCGGCACGTTCGAGGCGCGGTGCACGGTGAACAGCGTGCGGCAGCGGTCCACGTCGTCGGTCGGATAGACGCGGTACATTCCGATCATGCTGCCGCCGCCCTCCATGGGCGCGCCGTAGACGATCGAGTTCGGGAAGATGAAGTGGCTGCCGCCGTACGGCGTGTCGGGCCACTCGCCCTCGTCCTTGCCCACGAGGTCCTGATAGCTGTTGTGGGTGAAGCCCACCCGGTAGTGCAGGCCGAAGTTGTCGTAGAGCGCCACGTTGCTGCGCGACGAAGTGCCGAACGTCGTCTGGTGCAGGGTGCTGAAGTGATAGGCCTCGCCGTAGGTGTCGAGGCAGTACTTCCAGTTCGCCTGGGTCTCGCTGGAGTCCAGCTTGAGCGGCTTTGCGTTCGCCAGGTCCAGGGCCAGGAGCTGGGGCCCCATGTCGCCCAGCCAGGCCTCGACGTCGATCTCCTCGTCGCCGGCGTGCGCCTTGACGAAGATCATCCCGCCCCACTCGCCCACCGGCACGCGGACCAGGCTGCGCTCATCGCGGTCCATGCCGTCGAAGCAAGGCTCGCCGGGCAGCCCGACCAGCCGCCCCTCCAGGTCGAAGCTCCAGGCGTGGAACGGGCAGACCATCAGCTTGCGGCGAGTGCAGTCCAGCACCAGGCGAGAGGCGCGGTGCGTGCACATGTTGAGGAAGGCGCGGGCCTTGCGGTCCTGGCCCCGGACGATGACGATCGCCGGCCCGGCCTCCTCGAAGGTGAACATGTCGCCCGGCTCGGCCAGGTCGCGCGAGAGGCACGCCAGGATCGGCAGCTTGCCGAACAGTTCGCGCCGCTCCGCCTCCAGGCGGGCCGGGTCGGTGTACTCGGTCGGCGAGACCGACATGGGCGCATTGGCCATGTCGGTCGTGCCGCCCCCTGCGAGGTGGGCCACCATGCGTCGCTCGAGATCGCGCATGGTGTCCGGCTTACGCGGCGTACGAGGCCGGCGGGTCGCGTCGATCACGGTGGTCATGGTGTCCTCCGTCGCAGGGTGAGCGATCAGTACTTCCAGGTGAGCTGCACGGCGATGGTGCGGGGCAGGTTGGGTGACGAGACCAGGTCGGAGTGGACGCCCTTCGCGGTGCCGGTGTCGCTGCCCGAGCTCGGCGCATCGCCCATGTAGTAGGCGACGTACTCGTCGGTCAGGTTCTTGCCGATGACCGCCACTTCCCAACGGCTGTCCTTGGTGCGGATGCGGATCGAGGCGTCCAGGGTGGTGTAGGCGTCCCGCTTGGTGTTCGGGTTGCCGAAGGGGTTCGCCAGGTAGCTGCTCGAGTACTTGAGGTTCGCGCTTGCGCCGAACACCAGGCTCTCGGTCAGTTCGTGGTCGAAGTTGGCCTCAAGCGCGCCGGTCCACTTGGGCGCCAGCGCCGTCGGCGCCCCGCTCAGGTTCTGGACCGGACGCCCGCCGACGATGGTGCAGCCCTCGGCGATCGTCTGGCCGCCGTAGCAGGGCGCGTCGCCGAACGAGGTGTAGTGCGACTTGTTGTAGTTCCAGGTGCCGCGCAGCGTCAGCCCGCTGACCTGCGGCGGCGCCCACTCGCCCTCGACCTCGACGCCCTGCACCCGTGAGGCGGCGGCGTTCTTGGTGATGAACTGGATCTTGGCGGCGTCGAAGTAGTCCACCTGCAGGTCGTCGTAGGTGTAGCGGTAGGCGTCCACCGCCACCCGGACCCGCCGGTCGAACAGCACCGCCCGCAGGCCGGCCTCGACGCCCTTCACCTTCTCGGGCCGGAAGGCCAGGTCGTTGACGGTGGTGTTGCCGATGGCGCTGTCCAGGCCGCTGCCGGAGAAGCCGCCGGACTTGAAGCCCTTCTTGTAGCCGACGAAGGCGGTGACGTCGTCCGACGGCTTCCAGGTCAGGGTGACCTCGGGCGACAGGTTGTTGAAGCTCTGGTTGGCCGGGATCGGGTGGTTCTGACGGAACACCGGCTGGTAGGCCGCGATCACGTACGGCTGGACGAACTGGGAGTCCTTGGTCTCGTGGGTGTAGCGGGCGCCCGCGTCCAGCTCGAGCTGGGGCGTGAACTTCCACTGCACCTGGCCGAAGCCGGCGAAGGTGGTGCCGTCGGTGTAGGAGAGCTTGGCGACCGTGATGTAGCGCTTGGTCGGGTCGGTGACGACGGAGTTCTCCAGCGCACCTGGGAAGATGATCTGCTGGTCGAAGTCGAGCCGGGTGGTCTGGTAGTAGACGCCGGCCATGAAGTTGAGCGGGCCGTCCAGCTTGGTCTGGGCGCGGACTTCCTCGGAGAACGCCTTGTACTTCGAGCGCTCCGAGCCCCAGGTGCCGCCGTCGGAGGCGCCGGTGAAGTCATAGTCGCCCAGGAAGTAGTTCACGAAGCGGTGCAGGCCGGCCACCGAGGTGACGTCCACCTTGTCGCCCGTGTAGTCCGCCTCGACGCTGAAGGCGTAGGCGTCATAGTCCTGGTAGAGGTGGCCGCCGTGGCGGCCCAGCAGCGGGTTGGTGGCCGCCACGTCCGCCGGCACGTCGTTCTGCTGCATCTTGCGGTCTTCGCCGCAGGTCTCGGTCGGATTGACCTGGGTGTGGCCCAGCGGGCAGCTGGCGACCTCGTAGTTCCAGGTGGCGTTGTCCACCCGATAGCGGGTGATCGAGCCCTTGGCCGTCAGGCTGAACTGGTCGGACGGCGTGTACTTGGCGGTCGCGCGGATCCCGAGGTCGCGCTCGCCGGGCACGTCGCGTTCCGGGGCGGGCGTCGGGTGGGCGGTGATCGCGCCGGTGGCGATGTTGAGCGTGTGCAGGGTGGTGGGCGGAGCGATGTTCTCCATGTACCCGCCGGTCTGGTCGGAGTAGCGGACCGCCAGGCGCAGGCCCAGCTGGTCGGTCACCGGGCCGGAGACCACGCCCTCGAAGTTGGCGACCTTGCCTTCGAACTCGTAGCCGGCGCGGGCCAGGGCCTCGAAGTGGTCGCCGGGGTCGGCCGAGCGGAAGGAGACCACGCCGGCCGAGGCGTTCTTGCCGAAGAACAGGGCCTGAGGTCCGCGAAGGATCTCGACCTGCTTCATGTCGAAGAAGCCTTCGTTGATGATCCGGCCCTGGCCGTAATAGACGCCGTCCAGGTTGACCGCGACCGACTGCTCGATGCCGATGCTGGTGAAGGTCGAGCCGATGCCCCGCAGGCTGATGGTCGCGCCCGAGCCGGAGTTGCCGCGCACGATGTTCAGCTGCGGGATCGAGGCGGCGATGCCTTCGAGGCTCCGCAGGCCGTAGTTGTCCAGCTTCTGGGCCGAGACGGCGGTGACCGCCACCGGGATGTTCTGGATGTTCTCCTGGCGCTTGCGGGCGGTGACGATCACCTCCTCCAGCGCCGGGGCCGAGGTGGCGGCGGGCGCGGCGTCGGCGGCGATGGCCCAGGTGGGCGCGGCGCCGATCAGCGCGGCCGAAGCGGCGCTCAGCAGCAGTACCTTACGTTGGGTAAGGCTGGGATTGCAGTTGGTGCGGATCATTTGGAGTCCTCCCCCGAAGACGATGTTTTTGTTGTTGGATTGATGATCTGGATGGGTGGGCCGAAGCCCAAGTCGAACGCTGGCGGGCTAGTCGAAAGCTGGCGGGAACGGCCGTCCGAGTTGTTCACCGATGCGGGCGCCGCCGTATTCACCCGCGGAAATCAGCGTCAGGCGGTCCATGCGCCAGCCGTCGGCGGTGCGCACGAAGCGGTTCTCGTAGCGGCCCCAGCGGTGGCAGTCGGCCGTGACCGGGAAGCCGGTGAAGCGCTGCCACGAATACATGTAGCAGTAGAGGATGACCCGGTCGGGCGTCTCGTAGATCAGCTCAGGGTTGGCGATGTGGTGGCTGCCGCTGACCGTGCCGCCGAGCGCCATGTTGAGGAAACCGCGCAGGGCCTTGTCGCCCCGCAACGTGGTCTCCTCGCCGCCGCCCGGGATGAAGTTGGCGATGCAGTCCGACACGAACAGGTCGGCCATGCGCTCGCCGTCCAGCATGTCGGCATGCCGGCAGTAGGCGTACATGGTCTCCAGGATGTCGACCCGGTCCTGCAGTCGGCGGACCGTCGTGGCGAGATCGCTGGTGAGCGCGCCGCTTGCGGCGGGACGCTCCTGAAGGGTCTGGGACATGGAGATCACCTCACCTTGAGCCAGACCGTCTTGGTCTGGGTGTAGTGTTCGAGCGAAGCCGCGCCGAGGTTGCGGCCGAAGCCGGACTGCTTGACGCCGCCGTACGGGATCGACGGATAGACCCGCTGGTAGGTGTTGACCCACACCGTGCCGGCGCGGATCGCCTGGGTCAGGCGGTGGGCGCGGCCGAGGTCGCGGGTCCAGACGCCGGCGGCCAGGCCGAACTCGGTGTCGTTGGCGATGGCGATCGCCTCCTCTTCGGTGTCGAAGGGGATCACCGCCATCACCGGGCCGAAGATCTCTTCGCGGGCGATGGTCATGGTGTTGTTGACGCCGGTGAAGATGGTCGGCTGGTGGAAGTAGCCGGCCTCGCCGTGGCGGGCGCCGCCCAGGGCCACCTGGGCGCCCTCGCGCTTGCCGATATCGACATAGCGGCACACCCGGTTCAGCTGCTCCTGGGAGACCAGGGGGCCCATCTGGGTGTCGGGCGAGAAGCCCGAGCCCAGGCGGATGTCGCGCGAGCGGGCGACCACAGCGGCCACCAGCTCGTCATGGATGCCGCGCTGGACCAGCACGCGGGAGCCGGCCGTGCAGACCTGGCCGGAGTGGCCCCACACGGCGCCGGCGACGGTGGCGGCGGCCTGTTCCAGGTCGGCGTCGTCGAACACGATGTGCGGGCTCTTGCCGCCCAGTTCCATGCTGACCCGCTTCAGGGTCGGGGCCGCGGCGGCGACAATCCGGCGGCCGGTGTCGCCCGAGCCGGTGAAGCCGATGGCGTCCACCAGCGGATGCTCGACGATGCCGGCGCCGGCGACTTCCCCCAGGCCCTGCACCACATTGACCACGCCCGGCGGGATGCCGGCTTCGATGCAGAGCCGCGCCACGACCAGGGCCGCGAGCGGGGTCTGTTCGGCGGGCTTCAGGACCACGCAGTTGCCGCAGGCCAGGGCGGGCACGATGCCGGCCGGCGCGGCCGAGGGGCCGTTCCAGGGGGTGATCACGCCGACCACGCCCACCGGCTCGCGCACTTCCTGCACCACCACGTCCGGCGGCCCGGCCGGCACGGAGCCGTGCAGCTTGGTGGGCCAGCCGGAGTAGTAGTCGATGGCGTCCTGGCCGAACTTGACGATGAATTCCGAATAGGCGCGCACCAGGCCGCCGTCGATGACGTCCAGGTCCATCAGCAGGTCACGGTTCTGGCCGACCAGCTCGCCCAGCTTGCGCAGGCGGCGCTCCTTCTCGAGGGGCTCCAGGTTGCGCCAGCGCCCGTCGTCGAAGGCGCGGCGCGCCGAACGCACGGCGCGGTCCACGTCCTCGCGGCCGGCCGCGGCGCAGCGCGCGAACTCGCGCCCGGTGGCCGGATCGAGGATTCCGAAGGTCTCGCCCGACGCCGACGGCACCATCTCGCCGTCGATGAAATGGCCGAAGCCGCCCGCGGCCAGGAATGCCTTGGTCTGGGGCGACAGCGCCCATCCATCAGACGTTTCGGGGCGAACTGCTGTGGTCTGCATCAATCTGTCCAGTCTAGGCTTGCGGCGCGACGCCCTGGGCGTGACGCTGCGTTCGCTCCGGCCGTGGCGGGAGCGGGGTACGAACGACGACTACTTGTAGAAACCGTGGGAAGACTTGGCCGTAGCGCGCGGCGACTTGCCTGCGCGCGGAATTCAGGCCACTAGGGAAAGGGGTGTTGCACTCTCATCCGGGGTTCCTCGCCTAAGTAGTTTCTTATAATGATCATCATATGACTGCTGTTATATGACAAGCGTTTTATAAGGGTGTCAATGCCGGTTTTTGTCGATCATGAGGAGCGCCGCCGTTTGGTGATCTCCGTGGCCTGCCGGCTCATCGCCGAGGCGGGCCTCGAGGCGGTGACGGTGCGCGACGTGGCCGAAGGCGCGAAGTGCAGCACGGCCATCGTGTCTCACTATTTCCACAACAAGCGCGAGCTGCTGTTCCTCACCTACAATTCCAGCATCGACCGCGCGACCGAGCGCTGCATGGCCGCGGCGGCCAACGGCCTGAAGGCCTACCTCGCCGGGATCCTGCCGCTGGGCGAAGAGCAGGTCATCGAGTGGAAGATCTGGCTCGCGTTCTGGGCGCGGGCGGTGGCCGACCCCGAGATCGCCGAGGTGCAGCGCAAGTGCATCGCACGCACCCGTGGCAACATCCTGGACATCCTGTGCGAGTTGGACGCCGACGGCGCCCTGGTCCCGGGCCTCGACCTCGAGGCCGAGGCGCGGCGGATCCTCACCCTGCTGATCGGCATGGCGGTGCAGGTGCTGTTCGACCCGGCCGACTGGCCGGCGGAGCGCCAGCACGGGCTGATCGACGCCGAACTGGAGCCCCTCTACCGAAAGCAGCGCGAGCCGGCGGCGGCGCCACGGCAGTCGGTCGGCGCGCGCTGAGCGGCCGTTAAATCAGGGACGCGAGCACGTTGATCCCGGCTGGCTTGAACCAAGCCAGCCGGGACGTTCTCTAGAACTAGAACTGGCTGGAGAACTAGAACTGGCTCGAGACCGAGAACTTGATGGTCTCGGGCGGGCCTTCGGCCAGCAGCAGGCCGCCGGTGGAGGCCCAGTACTTCTTCTTGGTGATGTTCTCGGCGTTCACCCGGAAGGTGGTGTCGTGGCCCTCGATCTCGGTGTGGTAGGCGACGCCGAGGTTCAGCAGGGTGTAGCCGGGGATGAAGGCCTGGTTGAGGTTGTTGATCGCGCGCTTGCTCGTATAGAACGCGCCGCCCGAGACGCTGAGGCCATGGACCCACTGGTCGAGGCGGTATTCACCCGACAGCGAGAAGGTGCGCTTGGGCGTGTTCTCGATCAGCTTGCCCACCGAGGTCGGGGTCACCGTCACCACGCCGCTGGCCGAGGTGGTGATCACGGTCGGCGCGCCGGACGTCTGCTTGGCGCTGAGGAAGAGGCCGCTGGCGTAGATCGACAGCGACGGCGTCACCTCGCCGGTCAGGCTGTATTCCAGGCCCTTGAACCGCGCCCGGCCGTCCTGGACGAAGAGGCTGGCGGCGTTCACGTAGGCGACGCCGCGGTCGATGTCGAAATAGGCCGCCTGGAACAGGAGCCCGCTCTTCGGCTCGATCTTGATGCCGCCCTCGTACTGGGTCGAGGAGGTGGCGGGCAACTGGGCGCCGGCGTTGGTGGCGTTGGTCGGCGCGATCGGCGTCGATTCCAGGCCCTCGATATAGGTGCCGTAGATGCTGGCCCACTTGCGCGGCTTCAAGACCACGCCCACCGAATAGGAGGTCGGCTTGTCCTTGAAGGTGGTCTGGTCGGTGGTGCGGTTGGATTCCTTGTAGTCGGACTTGCGCACCCCCGCGAGCACCTGCAGCCACTCGCCGTACTTGATGCGGTCGAAGGCGTAGTAGCCGACGTCGTCGATGGCGGTGAGCACGCCGGCTGACGACGGGCTGAGCAGGGTCTCCGGGATCGGCCGCGGATTGTAGTAGTTCTGGGTGCAGGTGACCTGCACGCCGGCGGCGTTGGGGCACAGGCCGTTGGTCTGGGTGACGTTGAACTGGGTGCGCTCGTTCTTCGAGGCGCCGACCAGCAGCTCATGCAGCAGCGGGCCAGTATAGAAGGTCCCGGCCAGCTCGGCGCGGACGTTCTTGTTGATGTACTCGTTGTGGTTCTGCAGCGTGATCGCCAGCGTGCCTTCGCCGGTGGCCAGGTTGGTCGGGTTGAAGGTCGAGAAGCGCCGGGTGCGGTGCAACTCGGAGCGGCCCGCATCCACCGTCAGGGCCCAGGACTCGTTCAGCTTGTAGTTCACGTGGCCGAGGACGTTGGTCTCGTCGGCCTCGTTCTTCATCCACTTCTCGCCGAGGTTGGTGTCGGAGGCGAGCAGGGGCGGCAGGGTGATCGCCGGATAGAGGTTGGTCGGCGTCGCCTTGGGGGTGGTGGTGAAGCGGATGACCGTGGGCTCGGGCACGGTCTTTTCGATGTATTCCGCGTCGAGGCTGATCGTCAGCTTGTCGTTGGGCTTCAGGTCGAAGGCGCCGGCCACCAGCGAACGGTGGCCCTGGGTTTTGGCGATCCCGGAGTCCACGTCGGCGTAGACCGCGTTCACCCGCGCGCCGAACATGCCCCAGTGCTGGCTGGTGTCCACGTGGCCGCCGATCGAGCCGTGGTCGTTGCCGAACACGGTGACGTTGGTGAACGGGTCCTCCGTCGGGCGCTTCATCGTCATGTTGATGATGCCGGAGGGCGTGGTGAAGCCGTAGTAGAGGGCCGAGGCGCCCTTCAGGGCTTCGACGCGGTCCTTGTCCTCGAGCGGCAGGTCGATGAGGTTGACGATCGGCAGGCTGGAGTTGAGCCGGAAGTTGCCGCGGTTCTCCACGTTGATGCCGCGGATCGCCAGGTTGTTGTAGACCGTCGGCGAGGTCTGCGAGCTGGTCACGCCGGCGGTGTTCTTCAGCGCGTCCAGCAGGGTCAGCGCCTGCTGCGACTTGATTACCTCCTGCGGGATGACCGACACCGTCATCGGCGTGTCGATGATCCGCGCGCCGCGGAAGCTGCCCACCTGGACCAGGTCCTTGCCGAAGCCCTTGCGGTCGGCGGTGACCACGATCTCCTCCAGCGCCGGCGCGTCCGACTTGGCGCCGGCTTCGGCGGCCACGGCAGTGGAGGCCAGGCCGGTGGAGGCCATCAGGGCGACCACGGAGACGCCGCCCATGAAGGCGAAGGTCCGGGCCCGGCTCGGCATTGGCATGTCAGTACCCCCAAAGTTTGCCCGGCGTTGTGCTTTATCTCGCCGAAATTGCGCTGTGCCCCTCGTGCTCTCCCAAGCGGCAGCGTTTGTGAATGTATTATGTTCGCGAGAAAGACGCTACAATGTTTTTTGGGGCGCCAGAGGGCATTCGCCGAAAGTTTGGGCGAATTCTGCGCCTTCAGCGCGGGCGCGCCGCCGGCCACATGCGGCGCAGGGTGCGGTCGCGCAGGATGACCTCGTGCGCGATCCCGGCCAGGGCATGGGCGCCGGCGACGATCAGCAGCGTATTGGCCAGCAGTTCGTGCACCTCCTCGACCTGATGGCGCAGGGCGGTGTCGCCCGGGGCGAGCGAGGGGATCTTCACCAGGCCGAACAGGCTGTCGCCACGGATCCAGGTGTTGGCGACGCCGGCGACGAGGACCGCCGCCAGCAAGGCGTAGAGCAGCCAGTGCGTGGCGACGGCGAGATAGCGCGCCGGCGCCCAGGCCACGGCCGGCAGCCGCCGGCCCCGCGTGGTCCGCCAGGCCAGCCGCAGGACCAGGAGCCCGATCAGCGCCACCCCGATGCAGATATGCGTCGCCCGCGCGTCGACCCGCAGCGGCCCGCGGGGGAAGGCGTCGATGTAGTGGGCGCCCACCCACTGCAGGGCCACCAGGGCCGCCGTCAGCCAGTGGAAGAGGATCGTGCGCGGGTCGTAGACGTCGCCGGTCACCGCCGACCGCCCGGCGTCCGGTCCCATGGCGCGGAGGTCTTCGGTCATGTGGCGGGCCCTCGAATCACCGGCGGCTTCTCGCGCGCCGCCAGGTCGAGGTGGCGGCGCATCAGTGTCGCAGCCCAGTCCCGGTCGTCCTTCTCAAGCGCGGTCAGGATGGCCATGTGCTCGTGGCAGGACTCGGCGATGCGCTCGTCCAGCTCCCAGGCGTAGCTCAGGAACCGTCGCAGCTGGTTCTGCTGCAGAACGGCCTCGTGGAAGAACGGGTTGCCCGAGCAGGCGGCGAGGCCGGCGTGGAAGTCGGCGTTCACCTCGAAGAACCGGACCATCGAGAGCTTGCCCGCCGGCACCGCCAGGATCGCCTCGTGGGCGCGGCGCGTGCGGGCGGCCCAAGCGCCGTCCAGGGTGAAGCTGGGCTCCAGCAAGGCGGCGGGCTCCACCACCATGCGGAAGCGGTAGCTGCCGTCGTGGCTCTCCATCGAGCGCAGCAGGGGCGCGAAGCGCCAGCCATAGCCGGGGTTGCGCTCGATCACCCGCTCGCGGGCCATACGCTGCAGCACCCGCAGGAGCATGCCCCGGGCGACGCCGTACTGGCGCATCATATCGGCCTCGGAGAACTGCTCCGGCAGGCCGGCCCGCACATAGTCCGCGGCGATGCGCAGGTAGAGGGCCTCCTCCTCGTCGGTGTAGGCGGCCTCCTGGGTGAGCTCCGCCAGCGCCGCGGGCGTGGCGGTGACGCGGAAGCCGCGCCGCTGGCCGCTGGGCGCCACGATGTTGAGGCCGGCGAGATATTCCAGCGCCGCGCGCACCGGGGTGCGGGAGACGTTCAGCGCCTCGGCCAGCCCCAGCTCGGTCAGCTGCCCGTCGTGCAGGTCGTTGTCGCGGATGAATTCGGCGATCTGCACCGCCAGCTTGCGCTGCAGCTTGCTGGGTTCGGAGCGGGTGGGCGCCGGCGCGTCGTTCATCTCAGGCCTCGCTCACCAGCTTGGTCACGAGATAGGCCTCGAGTCCCTCGCTGCCGCCTTCGCTGCCGTAGCCGCTGTCCTTGACGCCGCCGAAGGGCGTCTCGGGCCAAGTCACGCTGAAGGTGTTGAGTCCCACAAGCCCACTCTCGATCCCGCCCCGCACCAGCTGCGCCCGGGCGGCGTCGCGGGTGAAGGCGTAGGCGGCCAGGCCATAGGGCAGGCGGTTGGCCTCCGCCAGCGCCGCCTCCGGCTCGGTGAAGCGGTGGGTGAGGGCGAGGGGGCCGAACGGCTCCTCGTTCATCACCCGCGCCTGGGGCGGGGCGTCGGCGATCAGCGTCGGGGCCCAGAAGTTTCCGACATTGCCGATGCGCTCGCCGCCGGTCAGCAGTCGCCCACCCGCCGCGACGGCGTCGGCGGCCAGGACTCGCATGGCTTCGATGCGCCGCGGATTGGCCAGCGGCCCCATCTCGACGCCGGGGTCCAGGCCGTCGCCGACCGTCGTCGCGGCCATGGCGCGGCCGAGGGCGTCCACGAACCGGTCGTGGATCTTGTCCTGCACCAGGAAGCGGGTGGGCGAGGTGCAGACCTGGCCGGCGTTGCGCAGCTTGGCGACGGCGCAGGCGCGCGCCGCGGCCTCCGGATCCACGTCGTCGAAGACGATCACCGGCGCATGGCCGCCCAGCTCCAGGGTCACGCGCTTGAGTCCGGCCGCGGCCTGGCCGGCGATCAGCCTGCCGACGGCGGTGGAGCCGGTGAAGGAGACCTTGCGGATCGCCGGCGCCGCGATCAGCCGGGCGGAGACCTCCGAAGGCACGCCGAACACCACGCTGAGCGCGCCCTTGGGCAGGCCGGCCTCGACCAGGGCGCGGGCGATCGCGAGGGCGGCGCCGGGCGTCTCCTCCGCCGGCTTGGCGATCACCGGACAGCCAGCCGCCAGGGCCGCGGCCAGCTTGCGGGCCATCTGGCTGGCGGGGAAATTCCAGGGCGCGAAGGCCGCCACCGGGCCCACCGGCTCGCGCACCACCTCGACCCGGCCGCCCGGCAGGCGCGCCGGGATCACGCGGCCGTAGCTGCGCCGGGCCTCCTCGGCGTACCACTCGAACCAGTCGGCCGAGGACGCCAGCTCCACCCGCGCCTGGGCCAGGGGCTTGCCCTGCTCCAGCGTCAGGGTGACGGCGTCGCGGTCCAGGTTGGCGCGGATGATCGCCGCCGCGCGCTTCAGGACCGCGCCGCGCTCCAGCGCGTTTATGGCGCGCCAGGCCTTGAAGGCGCCGGCCGCCGCCTCGACCGCCCGGTCAAGGTCGTCCGCGGTGGCCATCGGCAGCGCGCCCAGCGTCTGGTCGGTGGCCGGATTGACCACGGCCAGGGTCTCGCGCGCGGACGCGTCGATCCACTCGCCGGCGACCAGCAGCTGCAGGGCGGGATAGTCGGGTGCGCCCATGCTCAGTCGATGTCCGCCAGCACCGCGCGCACCGTGTCGACGATGTGCTCGATCTCGCCGCGCGAGATGATCAGCGGCGGCGAGAACAGCAGGATGTCGCCCGCGTTGCGCACCAGCATGTCTCTGTCGAAGGTCGCCTTGTTCACGGCCGCGCCGCGGGCGCCAGCAGTCCCCTCGCGCGGCGCCAGCTCAACGGCCGCCAGCACCCCGATGTTGCGGATGTCGACCACGTGGCGCGCATCCTTCAGGCTGTGCATCGCCTCTTCCCAGAAGCCCTCGATCGCCGCGGCCTGCTCGAAGATGCCCTGGTCGCGGTAGACGTCCAGGGTGGCCAGGCCGGCCGCGCAGGCCAGGGGGTGGGCGGAATAGGTGTAGCCGTGCGGTAGTTCGATCTGGCCCTCGGGCCCGTCCATATAGGCGTCGTACACGTCGCCGCTGACCAGCACCCCGCCCATGGGCACGGCGCCGTTGGTCATGCCCTTGGCGCAGGTGATGATGTCGGGCGTGACGCCCAGCCGCTCTGAGGCGAAGGCCGCGCCGACCCGGCCGAAGCCGGTGATCACCTCGTCGAAGATCAGCAGGATGCCGTGCTGGGTGCACAGCTGGCGCAGGCGCTCCAGATAGCCCTTGGGCGGCGGATAGACGCCGCCGGAGCCGGTGATCGGCTCGACGATCACCGCCGCGATGGTGGAGGGGTCGTGCAGGGCGATCAGCGCCGCCAGTTCCTGGGCGTAGTCCACCGGCGGGTCGGACTGGCCGCGGCTGAAGGCCGAGACCTTCGGATCGTAGGGCAGGGCCAGATGGTCCACGTCGGCCAGCAGCGGGCCGAACGGCAGCTTGTGGCGCGGGATGCCGGCCACCGACAGGCCGCCCAGGCCGACGCCGTGGTAGCTCTTGGCCCGGCCGATCAGCTTCAGGCGCTCGGCGTGGCCCCGGGCCCGGTGGTAGCCGCGGGCGATCTTCAGCGCGGTGTCCACCGACTCCGAGCCGGAGTTGGTGAAGAACACGTGCTCGATGCCGGCGGGGGCGATGGCGGTCAGCCGGCCAGCCAGTTCGAAGCCCCCGGCATGGCTCATCTGGAACGAGGAGACGAAGTCCAGCCGGGCCGCCTGGGCCTGGATCGCCTCGACGATCGGCCGCTGGGCGTGGCCGGCGTTGACGCACCACAGGCCCGCGATGGTGTCGAGGATCCGCCGGCCGTCGGGGGTGATGTAGTGCATGCCCTCGGCGCCCGCGAACAGCCGCGGCGACGCCTTGAACGCGCGGTTCGCGGTGAACGGCAGCCAGAACGGCGACATTGAATTTCGCGGCGGCGAGATCGTCATGGAGATGCGGCTTTCCGAGGATGCGACGGGCGGTGGCGGTCGGAGTTTTGTCTTTTCATTCTACAAAAAGCAGTGATACATTGAGCCTCGCTGCACAACAAGGGGGAAGCTGAACGGAATGTCCCGGCCCTGCCGCCTCATCGAGCTCTCCGGTGCGCCGCATGCGCGCGGGCTCCAGTACGGCCGGCTGGCCGAGGCCGAGATCAAGACCGGGATCGGCCACTACGCCGCCCAGGTGCAGGGGCTGGGCCTGACCGAGCCCCAGCTGGCCCAGGTGGTCGACAGCTACCTGCCGAAGATCGAGGACTTCGAGCCGCGCTACGTCGAGGAGATGCGCGGCATCGCCGAGGGCGCGGGCGTGGCCTTCCACCACGTGGTGATGCTGAACGCGCGCACCGAGGTGCTGAAGCTGGCGGCCAATCCCGCCCTGCGCGAGGGTCTGATCGGCGACGACGATCCGGACGGCTGCACCGCGCTGGTGGCCCTGCCCAAGGCCACCGCCGAGGGCCGGCTGATCCACGCCCACAACTGGGACTGGAAGATGGAGGCGGCGGAGGCCTCGGTGGTCCTGCGCATCCGCAACGACGACGGGCCCGACATCCTGACCTTCACAGAGGCCGGCGCCCTGGGCCGCTTCGGCTTCAACACCCGCGGCATCGCCATCACCGCCAACTACCTCGAAAGCGACCGCGACTACCGCCAGGTGGGCGTGCCGCTGGCGCTGATCCGGCGCAAGGTGCTGGAGCAGACCCAGTTCGCCCTGGCGCTGCGCACCGCCTATGTCACGCCCAAGTCCGGCTCCAACAACATCGTGGTCAGCCACGCGGGCGGCGGCCTGGTCTACGACTTCGAGTGCGCGCCGGACGAGACCTTCGATGTGGAGCCCAAGGATGGGCTGCTGGTCCACGCCAACCACTGGCAGAGCCCGGTGGCGCTCTCCAAGCTGCGCGAGGCCGGGGTCTTCGCCACGCCCGACAGCCTCTATCGCGACCGACGCCTGCGCCAGCTGCTGGAGGACCGGATCGGCCAGCTGACCGTGGCCGACATGAAGGCCGCCCTGCTCGACAAGTGGGAGGCGCCCTGGTCGATCTGCCGCCCGCCGCGGCCCTCGACCACCACCAACCTCAGCGCCACGGTGATCACCCTGGTCATGCAGCCGACTCTGGGGCTCATGGAGATCGCCGTGCTGCCCGCGCTCGATCCCACCTTCACCAGCTACACCCTTCAGATGGAGGGCCAGCCCGCGGTCGCCCCGGGCCAAGCCGTCCATGCCTGACCGGCGAGGGGGCCGCCGTTCCGCCATCCTCGGCGCGGCCCTCGCGCTGCTGGCGCTACCGCCGGCCGCCCGGGCCGAGACCCTGCTGCGCGCCCGCCTGAACGCCGACATCCTGTCGACCAATCCCGGCGTCCGCCGCGACGAGAACACCGACATGGTGCTGCAGCATGTCGTCGAGGGCCTGGTCGCCTACCGCGAGGACACCAGCGTCGGGCCGCTGCTGGCGGAGCGCTGGGAGACCTCGCCGGACGGGCGGACCTACACCTTCCACCTGCGCCCGGGCGTCAGCTTCCACAACGGCGCGCCGCTGACCTCGGCCGAGGTGGTGTGGTCCCTGAGGCGCTATCTCGACCCCAAGACCCACTGGCGCTGCGGCCGGGAGCTCAGCGGCGGCGGCTATGCCAGGGTGGTGGGCGTCGAGGCGGTGGACACGCAGACCGTGCGCGTCGTCCTGGACAAGCCCTTCGCTGGCTTCCTGGCCACCCTGGCGCGGGTCGACTGCGGCGGCACGGCGATCCTGCATCCCAGCTCCGTCGGCCCGGACGGCGCCTGGCGCGCGCCGGTCGGCACAGGGCCCTTCCGCATCGCCGGCTGGAAGCACAACCAGTATCTCGACCTGGTCCGCTTTGCCGGATACCGCGCGCTGCCCGGCCCGCGGGACGGCCACACGGGCGGCAAGGCGGCGCGGGTGGATCGCCTGCGGTTCCTGGTGATCCCCGACCCGGTGGCGGCGGAGGCGGCGCTGCTGCGCGGCGACCTGGATGTCCTGGACAATGTGACTCCCATCGACGCGCGGCAGCTGCGCAAGCGGCGCGACCTGCGCCTGGACGTGCGCGCCGGCTTCGACGTCTTCGCCATCCTGTTCGAGACCCGCGATCCGCTGCTGCGCGACCCGCGCCTGCGCCAGGCCATCGCCCTGACCCTGGATGTCCCCGGCCTCACCCGCGCGGTCACCGCCGGCATGGGCCGGCCCAACCGCTCGGTCGTGCCGGTCTCCAGCCCGTTCCACGACGCGGCCCAGGCCCAGGTCCCACCGCCCAATCTGGCCGAGGCGCGGCGCCTGGCCCAGGCCGCCGGCTACCGCGGCCAGCCGATCACCCTGATCACCAACCACCGCTATCCGGCCATGTTCGACGGGGCGGTGCTGGTCCAGGCCATGGCCATGCAGGCCGGGATCACCATCCGGCTGGAGACCCTGGACTGGGCGGCCGAACTCGACCGCTACAACACCGGCCGCTACCAGGCGATGTCGTTCACCTATTCGGCGCGGATGGACCCGTCGCTGGGCTATGACGCCCTGACTGGTGACAAGGCCGCCGATCCGCGCAAGGTGTGGGACGACCCCCAGGCCCGGGCGCTGCTGGCCCGCTCGCGCGCCACTGCCGATCCGGCCGAGCGCCAGGCCGCCTTCGACCAACTGCACGCCCTGTTCCTGCGCGACGTTCCGGCCATCGTCGTCTTCAACCCGCCGCGCATCGCGGCCGTCGCCGCCAACGTCACCGGCTACCAGGGCTGGGCCGCGGGCCCGCAGCGCCTCTGGGGGGTGGGTCTGCGATGAGCGCGCGGCCGGGGGTCGTCGGCTATGTGGCCAAGCGGGTGGCGGGGGCGCTGCCCACCCTGCTGATCGTGGCCGTGCTGGTGTTCGGCCTGATCCGCATGATCCCCGGAGACCCGGCGCAGGTGATGCTGGGCGACGCCGGCGATCCGCAGGCGGTGGCGGCGCTGAGGACCGAGATGGGCCTGGACCGGCCGCTGCCGCTGCAGTTCGCGGCCTGGCTGGGCCATGCCCTGCGCGGCGACCTGGGCGTCTCCATCGCCACCGGCGAGCCGGTGCTGCCGCTGATCCTGCAGCGCTTCCAGGTGACCGCCTCGATCGTCGTCTCGGCCATCGCCCTCGCCACCCTGATCGCCGTCGTCGGCGGGCTCCTCGCCGCCTGGCGGCACCGGCGTGGCCTGGACCAGGCGGTGGTGGGGGTCGCCACCCTGGCCATGGCGGTCCCCAGCTTCTGGCTCGGCCTGATGCTGCTCCTGGTGTTCGGGGTGAAGCTGCAGTGGCTGCCCGTGGTGGGCTATGTGCCGCTCACCGAGCACCTGGGCGCGGGCCTGGCCTACCTCGTCCTGCCGGTGGCGACCCTGGTGATCGTCGAGAGCGGCGTCCTGATCCGGATGATGCGCACCAGCGCCCTGGACGTGCTGCGGCTGGAGTACGTGACCCACGCCCGCGCCAAGGGGCTCTCCGAGGCCCGGGTCCTGCTGCGCCATGTGCTGCCCAACGCCTTCGCGCCCACCCTGACCCTGGTGGGTCTGGCCCTCGGGCACCTGCTGGGCGGCGCGGCGGTGATCGAGACGGTCTTCACCCTGCCGGGCCTGGGGCGGCTGGTGGTGGATTCGATCCTCGCCCGTGACTACCCGGTGGTGCAGGGCTGCCTGCTGTTCGCCGCCCTGGCCTATGTGCTGGTCAACCTGGCGGTGGACCTCTGCTACCCGCTGCTCGACCCGCGCGTGACGGTGGAGGGCTGATGCGCCGGCTCTCCCTCTCCGGCTGGATCGGCGTGGCCCTGATCGGCCTGCTGCTGGCGACCGTGCTGGTGTCGCTGGCGTGGACGCCGTTCAACCCCCTGGCCATCGACCTCGACCACACCTTCGCCCCGCCGTCCGCGCGACACTGGCTTGGCTCCGACGAGTTCGGCCGCGACGTGCTCAGCCGGGCCATGGCCGGGGCGCGGATCAGCGTCGGCATCGCTCTGGCCACCGTCGCCGCCGCGGTGAGCGCTGGCGTGGTCCTGGGCACGGCGGCGGGGTTCCTCCGCGGGCCGGTGGACCGGGTGCTGATGACCTTCAACGACGCCCTGCTGGCCTTTCCCGGCATGCTGCTGGCTCTAGGGGTGATCGCGGTGTTCGGGGCCGGCGCGGGCAGCATGGTCGGCGCCCTGGCGGTGGCCTACCTGCCCTCGGTGGTGCGGGTGGTGCGCGGGGCCGTGCTGTCGATCCGCGAGCGCGAGTACATCGAGGCCTCACGGGTGATGGGCAACTCCGAGGCCTGGTCCATGTGGCGGCACGTGGCGCCCAACGCCTCGCCGCAGATCGCGGTCCTGGCCGCCAGCCTGTTCGGCTGGGTGCTGCTGTCGGAAAGCGCCCTGAGCTTCCTGGGCGTTGGCGTGCCCGCACCGGCCCCCAGCTGGGGCAATATGCTGGCCTCGGCGCGGCCCTATCTCGACACCGCCGCCTGGCTGGCCATCGCCCCCGGCGCCTGCATCGTGGCGACCCTCCTGGGCGCGAACCTGCTCAGCGACGCCCTGCGCGACCGCTTCGACCCGCGGGGCGCGCCATGAGTGGCCTGCTGCGCATCGAAGGCCTGCGGCTGGAGGCCGAGGCTGCTGGCCGGCCGGCCCTGCTGGACGACTTCAGCCTCGCCCTGGATCCGGGCGAGTTCGTGGCCCTGGTGGGCGAGTCCGGCAGCGGCAAGACGCTCGCGGCGCGGACCATCCTGGGCCTGCTCCCGCCGGGCGTGCGGCGCACCGCCGGTCAGGTGCTGTTCGAGGGCCGCGACGTCACCAACCTCGCCCCGGGGCCGCTCAGGGCGCTGCGCGGCGGCGCCATCGGCATGGTGTTCCAGGAGCCCATGGCCTCGCTGAACCCGGCCATGACCATCGGCGCCCAGCTGGACGAGGGGCTGCGCCTGCACACGGCCCTGCCGGCGGCGGCCCGGCGCGCGGCCGCCATCGAGATGCTGGCGCGGGTGCGGATCACGGACCCGGCGCGGCGGCTGGCGAGCTATCCGCACGAGTTCTCCGGCGGCATGCGCCAGCGGATCATGCTGGCCTCGGTTATGCTGCTGAAGCCGCGCCTGCTGATCGCGGACGAGCCGACCACCGCCCTCGACACCCTGGCCCAGCGCGAGGCCCTGGACGTCATGGCCGAGCTGGCGGCCGCGGCCAACACCGCCGTGATCCTGATCACCCACAACCTGGGCCTGGTGGCCCGCTATGCGCGCCGGGCCGTGGTGCTGGAGAAGGGCCGCACCGTGGAGGCCGGCGAGACCGCCCAGGTGCTGGCCGCGCCGAAGGACCCCTATACCCGGCGGCTGGTGGCCTCCCTGCCGCGGCGCGGCCCCGCCCGCGGCGTGCCCAGCGCGCCGGCCCTGCTCACCGTGCGCGACCTGCGGGTCGCCTACCGCCGCCGCGACCAGCCCGGCCTGTTCCCGGCCCTGGACGGCGTCAGCCTCACCGTGGCCGCGGGCGAGCTGGTGGCGGTGGTCGGCGGCAGCGGCTCCGGCAAGACCACCCTGGGCCGCGCGGTGCTGGGCCTGGTGAAGGAGGCCGGCGGCGAGGTCCGTTTCGAGGGGCTCGACCCCCTGGCGCTGACAGGTGCGGACCGCCGCGCCTTTCGCCGTGCGACCCAGCTGGTCTTCCAGGACCCCTACGCCTCGCTCGACCCGCGCATGCGGGTGGGCGAGATCGTCGCCGAGCCGCTGCGCAACTGCCCCGAGCTGTCGGCCGCCGAGAAGGCCCGGCGCGTCGAGGCCGTGCTGGCCGACGTGGGCCTGGAGGCGCTGGGCGGCCGCTTCCCGCACCAGATGTCCGGCGGCCAGCGCCAGCGGGTGGCTATCGCCCGGGCCGTGGTGACCCGCCCGCGCTTCGTGGTCGCCGACGAGCCGGTCTCGGCCCTCGACGCCACCATCCAGGCCCAGGTGCTGACCCTCTTCCAGACCCTGCAGGCCCAGTACGGCTTCGCCTGCCTGTTCATCACCCACGACCTGGGCGTGGTGGCCCAGATCGCCGACCGCGTCATCGTCATGCGCGACGGCCGCATCGTGGAGGAGGGCGCCCGCGACGCCGTCCTCGACCACCCCCAGGACCCCTACACGCGCGAGCTGCTGGCCGCGACGCCCAGCCTCGCCGTCCCATCCCAGAGGACCGAGCCATGAAGACCCGACTGTTCGCCGCGACCGGCCTGACCCTCGGCCTGGCCCTCGCCCTGGCGCTGGCCGTCCCGGCCTCCGCCGCCGACAAGGACCATGCCGGCCCCAAGCCGGAGGCCCGTCACGAGGACCGCGGCGAGGGCGGCCTGACCAGCTACATCAACCTCGACGCCGGCGACGCCGACACCAAGCTGGAGGTGATCGAGCAGGAGGTGTTCGCCGCCCAGCAGCAAAGCGTGCGGGTGGAGTTCCTGCTGGAGCAGGGCGATGCGGTGCATATGGACTATGTCCAGTACCCCTCCGGCGAGGAGCTGATCCCCGGCTACGTCTTCACGCCCAAGGGCATGCGCTCGGGCGAGCGCCATCCCGCCGTCGTGCTGGTGCACGGCGGCTTCCACGAGCGGTTCAACGTCGAGTGGTTCCCGCTGATCCGCGGCCTGGTGGAGCGCGGCTATGTGGTGGTGTTCCCCGAATACCGGGGCAGCCGCGGCTACGGCGAGAACCTCTATCGCAACGACTACGGCGTCACCGACACGGCCGACGTCCTCGCCGCGGCCGACTATGCGGCCAAGAAGCCGTTCGTGGACCCCGCGCGCCTGGGCATCATCGGCGAGAGCCGCGGCGGCATGGTCACCCTGCTGGCCATCGAGAAGGAGCCGAAGAAGTTCAAGGCGGCGGTGGACGTGGTGGGCCTGACCGACTTCGTAGCCTACATGGCCTACAAGCCGGAGTACCGGCGGCGCGAGGTGGCCAAGGAGAGCGCCAGCTTCGGCGGCAAGCTGCCCAACGAGAACCTGGCCGCCTACATGGCCGTCTCACCGATCAACGGAGTCGAGAAGATCGAGACGCCCCTGCTGGTCATGGCCTCCACCGGCGACAAGATCGCGCCGCTGGCGCTCCACACCGGCCGGCTGCTGGACGTGCTGAAGGCGCGCGGCAAGCGCTTCGAGTCGCACATCTACGAGAACGCGCCCGGCGGGCACATCTTCATGCACGGCGACCAGCCGGAGCGGTGGGACGCCTATGAGCGGATCTACGCCTGGCTCGGCGCGAACCTGAAGTAGGGCCCATGACGCCGTTCCGAACCCTTGTGGCGCTGGCCGCCCTCGTCCTTGGCCTGCTGGCGGGTCCTGCGGCCCAGGCGGCCGACTGGCGCGACCAGGGCGCACGTTCGCTGGTGATGACCTACCGCGTCGCGCCGGCGGACCGGCTGGGCTTCCGCGCCGCGGTGCGCACCGGGACCCTGCCGCGGCTGGCGAAGCTGAAGGCCGCCGGGGAGCTGGCCGGCTACCACGTGCTGGCCAACCGCTACGTCGACGCCGGCGGCTGGGACGTGATGATGATCCTCGACTTCGCGAGCCCCGCCGCCCTGGCCCACTGGCGCGCGGTGGAGGACGCTGCCCCGGCCGGCCTCACGCCCGCGGCCCTCAAGCTGGTCGGCAAGGTGGAGAGCGCGCCCAGCGACGAGATGTTCGAAAAGGCCGCCGCGGCCAAGGCCGGCGATCCGCGGCCGGTCTATCTGGTGGTGCCCTACGACTACCTGGTCGGGGTGGACGACTACCTGGCCTATGTGAAGGGCTACCTGGTCCCGCAGACCGACGGCTGGATCGAGGCCGGCGCCCTGGCGTCGTACGGGGTCTACCTGCCGCGCTATCCGGCGGGGCGCGACTGGAGTGCGCTGCTGGTGCTGGCCTACCGCGGCGACGAGGGCCTGGCCCGGCGCGATGCGGTGACCAAGGCGGTGCGCGGCCGTCTGGCCGCCAGCTCGCCGGAGTGGAAGGCCTTCGCGGACAACAAGCAAACCATCCGCACCGAGAAGCAGCCCGTGCTCGCCGACGAGCTGCTGCCTTGAGCCTGCCGGCCTTCACCCTCGACCCGCTGACCCTGTTCGGCCTGGCCGCCGTGACTGCAGGGCTTGTCTGCTACGCCTTCGAGGCGCGCAGTTCCTGGTGGGTGCTGGGCTTCGCGGCGGCCAACCTCGCCGCCTCGGTCTACGGCTTCCTGCAGGGCGCGTGGCCCTTCGGCCTGGTGGAGCTGTTCTGGACCGCGGCTGGGCTACTGCGCTTCCGCAGCCGACGGGTCGCTGAGCGTCGCCACTGACCCGTCCCTTCCCCCTCTGGGGGAAAGCGGCGCGATGCCCGCAGGGCAAGTCGCCGATGGGGGAAGTGTCCGGATACCTTCCCCATTGTCGCCCGCCTTCGGCATTGGCGACATTTCCCCCGCCAGCGGGGGAAAGCCTGGGCTTAGCCGCCCTCCACCACCGTGCGGATGGCGAACTGGGAGACCAGGCGCTGGACGCCGGGCAGGCGGGCCAGGGTGTCGCGGTGTACGCGCTCGAAGCTGTCGTCGGCGCGGACCGGCACCTTCAGGATGTAGTCGGACTCGCCGCTCATCAGGTGCGCCTCCTCGATGTCCGGGGAGCGGCGGATGGCGTCCTCGAAGCGCGCCAGGGTCTCCTGCGCCTGGTCCTTCAGGGTCACGGCCACGAAGACGATCGAGGGGTTGCCGCGGGCCTCGCGCGACAGCCGCGCCCGGTAGCCGGCGATATGGCCGCCGGACTCCAGCAGCTTCAGCCGCCGGTGCGCCGCCGAGGGCGACAGGCCCACTCGCTCGCCCAGGCGCTGGGCAGTGAGGTCGCTATCGCGGGCCAGCAGGTCGAGGATCTTGCGGTCGAGCGCATCGAGCATGGAGGACATCCGAAAAGGTGGTCAGGATGTAGGATAATTTCCTATTCTAAGCCTCTTGACGCTGAAATTCGAGAACTTTGATCGCCGCCGCGCGGGTAATCTCCCGGACAACAGTTCAAACCCGGAGGAACTCATGCGCATCGGTGTCCCCAAGGAGATCAAGGTCCATGAGTACCGGGTCGGGCTGACGCCGGAGGCGGTGGGCGAGCTGACCGCGCGGGGCTTCCCGGTGATCGTGCAGTCGGGCGCCGGCGCCGGCATCGACTTCTCCGACGACGACTACCGCGCCGCGGGCGCCGAGATCGTCGCCGAGGCCCAGGCCGTGTTCGAAGCCGCCGACATGATCGTCAAGGTGAAGGAGCCGCAGCTGCACGAGTGCGCGTGGCTGAAGCCGCACCAGACGCTGTTCACCTACCTGCACCTGGCCGCCGACAAGCCCCAGGCCGAGGCCCTGATCGCCTCCGGCGCCACCTGCATCGCCTATGAGACGGTGACCGACGAGAAGGGCGGCCTGCCGCTGCTGCGGCCGATGTCGGAGGTTGCCGGCCGGATGAGCGTCCAGGTGGGCGCGCACTACCTGGAGAAGGCCCAGGGCGGCCGCGGCGTGCTGCTGGGCGGCGTGCCGGGCGTGGAGCCGGGCAAGGTCGCGATCCTGGGCGGCGGCGTCGCCGGCGTCCACGCGGCCGAGATGGCGCTGGGCCTGCGCGCGGACGTCACCATCTACGACATCTCCACGGCCCGCCTGGCCGAGCTGGACGGCCTGTTCGAGGGCCGGGTGAAGACCGCCTTCGCCTCCAAGGCCGCCGTGGCCGCCGCGATCCGCGAGGCCAGCCTGGTGATCGGCGCGGTGCTGATCCCCGGAGCTGCGGCCCCGAAGCTGATCACTCGCGACATGCTGAAGACCATGAAGCGCGGCTCGGTGCTGGTGGACATCGCCATCGACCAGGGCGGCTGCTTCGAGACCTCGCGGCCGACCACCCACGACAAGCCCGTGTTCGTGATCGACGACGTGATCCACTACTGCGTGGCCAATATGCCGGGCGCGGTGGCGCGCACCAGCACCCAGGCGCTGAACAACGCGACCCTGCCGTTCGTCCTGAAGCTGGCCGAACAGGGCGTGGCGCGGGCGCTGGAGACCTCTCCGCACCTGCAGCACGGGCTCAACGTCGCCGGCGGCGCCATCCGCCACGCGGCGGTGGCCGAGGCGCTGGGCCTTCCTTTCGCGGCCTGATCTCCTCCCCAAGGCCGCGATCCTTAAGAGCCCCCGTCCGCGCGGGGGCTCTTTTTCTTTTTTGAACCACGGACCATCACAGACCATCACGAACGGCGCCGGCGTCTTCCGTGATGGTCTGTGATGGTTCCGTGGTCGAAGAAGGACTGCGCTTCGCGCGACCCCCAACATTGGGAATCGGCAACCCGGCGGCCATGCGGGCTTGAACCGCCGACAGCCATGCTGACCTGGCGGGGCTTTCCTGCGGGATCGGATGGCGGCAGGGTCCGGCCATGAAGCTGCTCGTGGTCGAGGACGACAAGGAGGCTGCCGCCTACCTGCGGAAGGCGCTGTCCGAGGCTGGCCACGTGGTGGACGTCGCCGGCTCCGGCCGCCAGGGCCTGCTGCTGGCCGCCGGCGAGCCCTATGACGTCATGGTGCTGGACCGAATGCTGCCGGAGCTGGATGGCCTGGCGATCCTGCGCACCATCCGCGCGGCCGGGGTGAAGACGCCGGTGCTGCTGCTGACGGCCCTGGGCGGCATCGACGACCGGG
The DNA here is from genome assembly GCA_019510435.1 of Caulobacterales bacterium. GTDB lineage: Bacteria > Pseudomonadota > Alphaproteobacteria > Caulobacterales > Caulobacteraceae > Phenylobacterium. The sequence continues at coordinate 273,355 of JAEKKJ010000008.1, forward strand.
TGGAGGGCCTGAACGCCGGCGGCGACGACTATCTGGTCAAGCCCTTCGCTTTCGCCGAGCTGCTGGCCCGGGTGAACGCCCTGGCCCGCCGCCCGCCGCCGCAGGAGGTCCAGACCGAGCTGGCGGTCGCGGACCTGAAGGTCGACCTGCTGAAGCGCACCGTCACCCGCGGCGGCCAGCGCATCGAGCTGCAGGCGCGGGAGTTCCAGCTGCTGGAATACCTGATGCGCCACGCCGGGCGGGTGGTGACGCGCACCATGCTGCTGGAGGGGGTCTGGGACTTCCACTTCGACCCCAAGACCAACATCGTCGAGACCCACATGAGCCGGCTGCGCGGCAAGGTCGACCGCGGCCATGGCGTGGAGCTGATCCATACCGTGCGCGGGGCCGGCTACATCCTCAGTGCGCCGGACTAGGCGGGCATGTTCCGCTCCACCAGCCTGCGCCTCGCGGCGCTCTACACCACCGCCTTCGCCCTGGCGGTGGTCGTGCTGGGCGTGATCACATTCCTCTCCACCCGCCAGGCGCTGCAGGCCCAGTTCGACAGCCGGGTGCGGGCGGAGTCGGCGGCCCTGGCCCAGGAGTACCGCATGGAGGGTCTGACCGGGGTGGTGGAGGCCGTGCGCGAGCGCGACCGCACCCCGGGCGCCCTGCGCTATGGCCTGCGCCGGCAGGATGGGGCGGCGCTAGCAGGGCGCCTTGGCGCGACGGGCGCGCCGCTGGGCTGGTCGATCGTGCAGCCGCCGGGCAAGCCGCGCAACGAGGCCATGCGGGTGCTCGCGGTCAACCTGCCCGACGGCTACGTCCTGCTGGTCGGCGACGAGGCGGACCGCATCGAGCTCCTGGACGGCGCCCTGCTGCGCGGCTTCGGCTGGGCGTTCGCCGGCATCGTGGTGCTGGGGGTGACCGGCGGTTTCGCCCTGAGCCGCGACGTGGGCCGCCGGCTGGCCGCGATCTCCGGCACGGCCGAGGCGATCATCGACGGCGACCTGGCCCGGCGCGTGCCGGTCCGCGGGTCCGACGACGACCTCGACCGCCTGGCCCAGACCATCAACCGCATGCTCGACCGCATCGCCGCCCTGATGGAGAGCCTGAAGCAGGTCTCCAGCGACGTGGCCCACGACCTGCGTACGCCGCTGACAAGGCTGCGAAACCGTCTGGAGGCGGGGCTGGCCGATCCGTCGGGGCGGGACGAGGCGCTGGAGGGCGCGCTCGCTGACCTGGACGCCATCCTCGACACCTTCGCGGCCCTTCTGCGCATCGCCCAGATCGAGGGCGGCGCCCGGCGCGCCGGCTTCCGACCGTGCGACCTCACCGAGATCGCCCGGACGGTGGTGGAGGCCTTCGCCCCCTCCGCCGAGGAGATGGGCCAGAGCCTGGTCCTGGTGGCCGGCGGTCCGGCGCCGGTGGAAGGCGACCGCGAGCTCCTGACCCAGATGCTGGCGAACCTGGTGGAGAACGCCCTGCGCCACGCCGGCGCCGGCGCCCGGATCGAGGTGCGGGCCCAGGCGCTGGAGGCGGGCGCCGTCCTGGCGGTGCGCGACGACGGCCCAGGCGCGCCGGCCGCCGACCGTCCGCGCCTGTTCGACCGCTTCTACCGCCTGGAGCGCAGCCGCTCGACGCCGGGCAGCGGCCTCGGCCTGGCGTTGGTGGCCGCGGTGGCCAAGCTGCACGGGGCCGAGGTGGAGCTGCTGGACGCGGCTCCCGGGCTGGAAGCGCGCGCCCAATTCCCGGCCGCCGGCTGATGGTGGAGGCGCGAACATTGGGGATCGACAATCTGACGGTCACCGGCCCGTGACCCCCAAGCCCCTAGCGTCACCGTCGATGATCCGACCCACGACCGCACGCTGCGCCCTGGCGCTGACGGCCGCCCTGGGCCTCGCGGGCTGCGTGGCCTATGCGCCCGCGCCGCCGCAGGTGGCGGCGTTCCCGCAGGCGTTCGATGCGCGCCGCCTGGACGAAGCGCCCGCCGGGACCGCCTGGACCGGCGCCGAGCTGCTGAAGGCCGCCCTGGCGCGCAATCCCCGCATCGCCGAGGCCCGGGCGAAATACGCCGTGGCGCTGGCCGCCGCGCGCACCGCCAAGCTGATCCCGGGGCCGACCTTCACCCTGACGGCGGAGTACGCCAGCGAGCATCCGCACTGGGGCTATGGCGCGGGCGCGGACCTGCCGCTGGACTATGGCGCGCGGCGCTCCACGCGGCTGGGGACGGCCGACCTGCAGGCGCTGCAGGCCTGGTACGACTATGGCGAGGCGGCCTGGACGGTTCGCACCGCCCTGGCCAAGGCGGGGGTGGAGCTGGACAGCGCGGCCCACGAGATCCCGCTGGCCGAGCGGCTGGTCGCCCTGCGCCGCGAGCGGCTGGCGCGGCTGGAGGCCCGGGTCCGCGCCGGCGAGGACGCCCGCACGGTCGCGCTCACCGCCCAGACGGAACTCTCCGCCGCCGAGCAGCGCCTGGCGGCCGCCCGCGGCCGGCGCGCCGCCGCCCTGGCCAGCCTGGCCCAGGCCCTGGGCGTGTCCCCGGCCGCGGTGGCGGAGGTCCGGGTCGAGGCGCCTGCCGGGCCAGCCGCGCTGAGCGAGCTTCCCACCTGGCGCCGCGATGCCGCGCTCTCCCGCCGCGACGTCCTGCGCGCCGTCGCCGACTACGACCTCGCCGAAAACGCCCTGCGGCTCGAGGTGGCCAAGCAGTATCCGGAGGTGCGGATCGGGCCCGGCTACCAGTACGACCACGGGGTCGACAAGCTGCCGTTCAACCTGTCCCTGGTCCTGCCCTCCTACGACCTCAACCGCCGCGCCATCGATCAGGCGGAGACCGCCCGCGCCGCGGCGGGCCGGACGCTGGAGGCGGTGCAGGCCGACGCCCTGGCCGCCGTCGACACCGCCGCCGCGGCCCTCGCTGCGGCCCAGGCCGACCGCAGCCGCATCGCGGACCGCGCCGTCCCTGCCGCGCATGAGGCCGCCGCCGCCGCGGCGCGCGCCCTCCGCGCCGGCGAAGGCGACCGCACGGACGACCTGGCGGCCCGCGCCGCCGAGCTGGACGCCGAGCTGACGCTGCTGGACGCTCGCCGCACCCAGGCCCTGGCCGCCGCCGACCTGGAGGACGCCCTGCGGCGCGCCTTCGATCCGGCCGAGACCGCGACCCTGCAGGCGGCGCTGACCCCGCCGTCCGCCGCCACGATCGCTTCCGGAGGACCCCGATGACCTCTTCGCTGCGGGGCCTGGCCCTCGCGCTCGGCCTGGCGCTCGGCGGACCCGCCCTGGCCCAGCCGCCCAAGGTCCTGAAGCTGGACGCGGCGACCCAGCAGCGCCTGGGCGTTCAGACCGCGCCGCTCGCGGCCGCCCGGCGGGGCGCGACGCTGAGCGGCTTCGCCCGCACTCTGGACCCGTCGCCGCTGGCGGTGCTGGACGCCGACATCGCCACCGCCGCCGCGGCGCTGGCCGCCTCCCAGGCCGAGGCCCAGCGCACCCGCAGCCTCAACGCCGCCGACCAGTCGGTCTCCAAGCACGTGGCCGAGACCGCCGCGGCCCAGGCGCGCGGGGACGCCATCAAGCTCGGCCTGCTGCGCCGCCGCCTCGGCCTGGAGTGGGGGCCGTCGATCCAGGCGCTGTCGGACGCGCGCCGAGGGCGACTGGTGGCCGACCTTGCCGCCGGCCGCGCGGCCCTGGTGCGCATCGACGCCGCCGGCGCGCTCGCCACCGCGCCGCGTGGCGTGGCCGATATCGACCTCGGCCCGGCCGGCGTGGCCCGCGCCACCGTCCTCGGCCCCGCGCGCCAGAGCGATCCGCGGCTGCAGTCCGCCGGCCTCCTCGCGCTCGTCACCGGCCCTCAGGCCCTGCGGCTCGGGATCGGCGCGACGGCCCCGGCGAGCCTCGGCGCCGGCGCGGCGGCGAACGGCGTGGTGGTCCCGCGCGAGGCCCTGCTGCGCACGGGCGGCCAGACCTTCGCCTATGTCCGGCGCGACGCCGCCAGCTTCGACCGCCGGCCCATCGTGGGCGGCCTGCCCGATCCGGCGGGCCTGTTCGTCGCCCAGGGCTTCCGGCCCGGCGAGGCGGTGGTGACCAAGGGCGCGGCCCAGCTGTTCGCCGCCGAAACCCCGGCCAAGGCGGAGGACTGATGCTCTCCGCCATCGTCGGCTGGACGCTGAAGCGGCCGCGCCTCGTCGTCGTCGCGGCCCTGATGCTGCTGATCTACGGCGGCGTCGTGCTGGCCCACGCCAAGTTCGACGTCTTCCCCGACTTCGTGCCGGCCCAGGCCGAGGTGCAGACCGAGGCGCCCGGCTTCACCGCCGAACAGGTGGAGCAGCTGGTCACCCGCCCGGTGGAGCAGTCGGTGAACGGCGCGGCCGGCGTGGACGCCGTGCGCTCCACGTCCCAGGCGGGCCTGTCGGTGGTGAGCGTGGTGTTCAAGGAGGGCGCCGATCCCTATCGCGCCCGCCAGGTGGTCGCCGAGGCCCTGTCGGAGATCGGGAGCCTGCCGGTCGGCGTTGGCGCGCCCAAGGTCAGCCCGCTCACCTCGTCGACCATGGACCTCCTGAAGGTCGGCTTCACGTCCGACCGGCTCTCGCCGATGCAGCTGCGCGACCTGGTGCAGTGGACGGTGCGGCCGCGGATCCTGTCGGCCGCCGGCGTCGCGCGCGCCACGGTCTATGGCGGGCAGGCGCGGCGTCTGGAGGTGCGGGTCCGGCCCCAGGACCTGGCCGCCCGCGACCTCAGCCTCGACGACGTGCTGGCGGCGGTGAAGGCCTCGTCCGGCGTCTCCGGCGGCGGCTACATCGACACGCCGCAGCAGCGCATCCTGATCGAACCCCGCGGCCAGGCGACCAGCGCCGCCGATATCGCCGCCGCCCCGCTACCCGCGGTGGCCGGCGCCGCCCCGGCCCGCATCGGCGACGTGGCCACGGTGGTCGATGGGGCCGGGCCGCTGAACGGCGACGCCCTGATCATGGGCAAGCCCGGCGTCCTGCTGTCGATCTCCAGCCAGTACGGCGCCAACACCCTGGAGGCGACGCATGCCGTGGAGGCGGCGTTGGCGGAGCTGACACCCGCCCTGAAGGCCCAGGGCGTGACGGTGAACGCCGGCCTGCACCGTCCGGCCAACTTCATCGGCTCGGCGCTGAAGGGCATCGCCGACGACCTGCTGATCGGCGCGGTGCTGATCGCGGTGGTGCTGTTCCTCTTCATGCGCGACCTGCGCAGCGTGGTGATCGCCTTCGTCTCGATCCCCCTGGCCCTGCTGGCGGCGGTGGTGGTGCTGGACCGCATGGGCTCGACCATCAACACCATGACCCTGGGCGGCCTGGCCGTGGCGCTGGGCGTCGTCGTGGACGATGCGGTGATCGGGACCGAGAATATCGTGCGGCGCCTGCGCACCCTGAAGCCGGACGCCGCCGCGGCGGACGTGATCCTGGACGCCTCGGTGGAGGTGCGGGCGCCGGTGATCTACGCCACCCTGATGCTGGCCCTGGTGCTGTTGCCGGTGCTGCTGCTGCACGGGCTGCAGGGGGCGTTCTTCTCGCCGCTGGCCGCATCGTTCATCATCGCGACCCTGGCCTCCCTGGCGGTGGCGGTGCTGGTGACCCCGCCGTTGGCGCTGCTGCTGCTGGCGGGCAAGCGCCTGCACGACGAGCCGGCGGTGCTGGTGCGGGCCAAGGACTGGCACCAGCGGCTGTTGACCCGCGCCGTGGCGGGGCCGCGCTGGGCGCTCGGCGCCAGTGCGGTGGCGCTCGCGCTCACCGTGGCGGGCTTCGTGCTTTTCAACTCCGAGCTGCTGCCCAGCTTCCGCGAAGGCCACTTCGTGCTGGGAGTCCAGGGCCCTCCGGGCACCTCCCTGGCGGTGATGCGCGACTACGGCCAGCGGATCACCAAGGACCTGCTCGCCATCGACGGGATCGCCACCGCCGAGCAGCAGATAGGCCGGGCCGAAGGCGGCGAGGACGCCTTCGGGACCGAGCGCAGCGAGTTCCACGTGGAGCTGAAGCCCGGGCTCTCGGGCGCCCGGCAGGACGAGATCCAGGATGGCATCCACAAGGTGCTGGACAGCTATCCGGGCCTCAGCACCGAGGTGCTGACCTTCCTCGGCGACCGCATCGGCGAGTCGCTGTCCGGGGAGACCGCGGCCCTGGCGGTGGGCGTCTATGGCGCCGACCTCGACACCCTGGACAAGACCGCCGACCAGATCGCCGCCGTCCTGGAGAAGGTTCCGGGGGCGGTGGACGTGAAGGTGCAGACGCCGCCGTCGACGCCGGCGGTGCGGGTGGACCTGAATTTCGCGGCCCTGGCGCGCTATGGCGTAACCCCGGCCGAGGCCCTGGACACCATCGGCACGGCCTACCAGGGCGCGGTGGCGGCCCAGATCTACCAGGACATCCGCTCGGTCGACATCGCGGTCACCACCACGTCGGACGTGCGGCAAGACCCAGAGGCGGTGGGCGACCTGCTGATCCGCTCCGCCGGCGGCACGGCCGTGCCGCTGAAGTCCATCGCCCACGTCTATCTGACCGAAGGGCGCACGTCCGTGAGCCACGAGGGCGGGCGGCCGCGCCAGGTGGTCACCGCCAACCCGGCGCCCAAGGATGTTTCTCGCGTGACGCGGGCCGCGCAGCAGGCCATCGCCGCACAGGTGAAGCTGCCGGCGGGCGTCTACCTGGAGTTCACCGGCACGGCGGCGGGCGCGACGGCCGCGCGCCAGGAGCTGCTGTTCAACACCGCCATCGCCGTGGCCGGGGTCGTGGCCCTGCTGCTGCTGGCCTTCGGCAGCGGGCGTTCCACAGCCCTGGTGCTGGGCGCGACGCCCTTCGCCCTGGTGGGCGGCGTGATCGCGGTGGCGCTCACCGGCGCGAGCCTGTCGCTGGGTTCGCTGGTGGGCTTTGTGACCCTGTTCGGCGTGGCGGCGCGCAACGCCATCCTGCTCATCGCCCACCTGGACCACCTGATCGAACGCGAGGGCCATGACTGGTCGCTGGAGACCGTCCTGCTGGCCACGCGCGAGCGGGTCACGCCGATCCTGATGACGGCCCTGGTCACGGGCCTGGGCGTGCTGCCGCTGGCCCTGGCCACCGGCCAGGCCGGCCGCGAGATCCAGGGTCCGATGGCGATCGTCATCCTGGGGGGCTTGATCACCTCCACCATCGCGAGCCTGATCCTCCTGCCGGCGCTGGCCTGGCGCTATGGCCGCGCGCCAGGGACCGCCGCATGACCACAGAGCCCGAAGGGGTCGACGAAGCCGCCGCGCCACCGCCCTGGCTGCGGCGCTGGTGGGACCTGATGGACCTGCGGATCGGCATCGTGCCGGTCCCGGTGGCGGTCCTGATCGGGCTGGTGGCCGCGGTCTACGTGGGCCTCGGCAAGGCGCCCTCCGACATCCTGATGAACATCGCGGTGCTGGCCACCGGCGGCTTCCTCTGCGCCGAGGTGGGCAAGCGCCTGCCCGTCCTGAAGCACGTGGGCTCGGCGGCGATCCTTGCCACCTTCGTGCCGTCTTACCTGGTCTACGCGCACCTGCTGCCCAGGCCGCTGACCGACTCCATCACAGCCTTCACCGACAGCTCCAACTTCCTCTACCTGTTCATCGCCTCGATCATCGTCGGCAGCATCCTGGGCATGGACCGGCGGGTGCTGATCAGCGGCTTCCTGAAGATCTTCGTGCCCCTGGGACTCGGCACGATCGCCGGCATGGCGGTCGGCTGCGGGGTCGGCACGGCGCTTGGGCTCGGCCTGAAGCACACCCTCTTCAAGATCGTCGTGCCGATCATGGCGGGCGGGGTGGGCGAGGGGGCGATCCCGCTCTCCATCGGCTACGCCCAGTTCAGCGGCCAGCCGCAGGGCGACCTCTTCGCCGAGGTGCTGCCCGCGGTGATGCTGGGCAGCCTCACCGCCATCGTCTTCGCCGGCCTGCTCAACTTCGCCGGCAAGCGCTGGCCGCACCTCACCGGCGAAGGGCGCCTGCAGCCGGGCGAGGAGGACGCGCCGCTGGACCAGGCCGCGCCGGGCCTCGCGCCCGCCGACGTGCAGACCGTGGGCGCGGCGGTGGTGCTGACCGTGACCCTCTTCCTCCTCGGCTCGCTGGCCCAGAAGCTCTGGAGCTGGCCCGGGCCCGTGGTGATGCTGGCCCTGGCGGTGATCCTGAAGCTGGGCCGCCTGGCCTCGCCGGCGCTGGAGCGCGGCGCCTATGCCAACTACCGCTTCTTCTCGGCCTGCGTGACCTATCCGCTGCTCTTCGCCATCGGCGTGGCCAAGACGCCGTGGGAGAAGCTGGCCGCCGCCTTCACCCTGCCCACCCTGGTCACCATCGTGGCCACCGTCGCGACCGTGATGGGTACGGGCTTCCTGGTCGCCCGCTGGGTGCGGATCTATCCGATCGAGGCGGCCATCGTGAACGCCACCCACTCCGGCCAGGGCGGCACCGGCGACGTGGCCATCCTCACCGCCGCCAACCGCATGCAGCTGATGCCCTTCGCCCAGATCGCCACCCGGATCGGCGGGGCGATCGTGGTCACCCTGGCGCTGATCGCCTTTGCGAAACTGGGCGGCGCCGGCTGACTTGTATTTGGTACTGTCGTCGATGATAGTACAAATCTTCTCGCGGAGCGCCTCATGCCGGTTCAGTCCTTCCTGCGTCTCGTCCGGTGGGCGGCCCTAGCCCTGGGGCTGCTGGCGGGCGCGCCGGCGATGGCGGCAGACCTGCCAGGCGGGCCGACCTCGCTGCTGATCTCCTACCGCGCAGAACCGTCGAACCGGCCCGCCTTCCGCGCCTATCTGCAAGGCCCCGAAACGGCTCTCTTGGACCGGCTGAAGCGCGAGGGCGTGCTCAAGAGCTACCAGGTGCTGTTCAACCCGTTCGTCACCGGCACCTGGGACGCCATGACGGTGCTGAGCTTCTCCAGCTACACGGCGACCCAGCGCTGGAAGGAGATCGAGCGGACGCGACCCGGCGGGCTAGACGCGGCGGGCCTGAAGCTGGCCCGGCCGCTGGAGACCTATTCGGCGGACCTGGCCTGGGAAGGCGAGGCCGCCGACGGCGGGCCGCCAGGCAACCGCGTCGTCTATGTGATCCCATACAGCTACACCGCTCTCGACCAGTACAAGGCCTATGTCGACGCCTATGTGATCCCGCAGGTGAAGGGCTGGATGGCGGACGGCGTGCTGAGCCGCTACGGCCTCTTCCTCAACCGCGACCCGGTGGGCGATCCCTGGGATGCGCTCTTCGTCTACGAGTACCGCGACCTGGCCAGCTTCGGCCGGCGCGAGGAGGTGGTGGCCAAGGTGCGGGCGCCCCTGCGCGAAGACCCGGCCTGGAAGCACTGGAACGAGATCAAGTCGACGGTGCGCTCGGAGAGCCAGAACACCCAGGCCGAGATCCTGTCGGCGGGGAAGTGAGCGAGATTGGGAATCCACAACCTCGCGGCCACGCCGTCGCCAGCCGCCGCAGCCTAGGCCGGGCGCATCCGTGACGAGCTGGAGGCGCCCATGCCCAAGACCCTGATCGCCGCCCTCATCGCCGCGGCCGTGGCGAGCGCCACGGCGGCCGCGCCCGCGCCGAAGCCCGCCGGGCGCGTGTACCGCCTGGACGCCGTCGTCCCCCTGAAGGGCGCGCGGCCGGCCTGGGACTACCTCACCTTCGACGCCACGCGCGCGCGGCTGTTCATCGGGCGGCGGGACGCCGGCGTCACGGTCTATGACGTCAAGGCCAGGCGGGTGGTCGGCCAGATCCAGAACGCCGAGGGCGCCAATATCGCCGCGCTCGTGCCCGAGGTGGGCCGCGGCTACACCGCCAACGAGGACGGCTCGACCACCATCTTCGACCTGGCCAGCCTGAAGACCCTGCGCCGCGTGAAACTCGGGGAGGGCGCGGACGCGGCCTTCTACGAGCCCGCCACAGGCCAGCTGGCCTTCACCATGGGCGACAGCCAACAGCTGACCTTCATCGACGCCAGGACCGCCAAGGTCACCGGCCACACCCATATCGACGCCGACGAGATCGAGGGCGTCGCGCCAGACGGCAAGGGGCTGCTCTATGTGGCCGAGCGCGACAAGGACCGCATCGCCAAGGTCGATGCGCGCACCCACGCGGTGGCGGCCGAATGGGACGTGCCCAAGTGCCACCAGCCCACGGGCGTGGCGTTCGATCCGGCCAGCAATCGCCTCTTCGTCGGCTGCAAGGGCGAGCACCCCGTCCTGTCGGTGATCGACGTGGCCGACGGGCGCGTGGTGGCCCAGCCGGAGATCGGGCGCGGCAACGATGCGGTGCGCTTCGATCCCCAGACGCGCCGGGTGTTCACCGCCAACGGCGTCGACGGCAACATCGTGATCTACGACCAGCTGGGCCCGGACAGCTACCGGCTGTTCCAGGCGGTGACCACCCGGCCCATCGCCCGCACCCTGGCGATCGATCCGGCGACCAAGACGCTCTACACGGTCACCGCCGAGGGCATGGTGGACCCGGCGCGGCCGGTGAACCGCAAGGCGGCGGCCTTCTATCCCAACGTCTATTTCGACAACAGCTTCGTGCTGCTGGCCTACGGCCTGCACCCCAGGCCGGCGGGCCCGCAGGCGGAGGACTAGCCTCCCTCCGCGGAGGGATGGCGCGGGCCAGCCAGGCCGCTATGCCGAGACGATTGCACCGAGCGAGGACGTCCCCATGACCGTGCTGATCGAGCGCATCCGCAAGGCCGACGTCGCCATCCGGCCGCAGGTGCGGGTCACGCCTTTGGAGGAGAGCCGCGCGCTGTCGGCGACCCTGGGCTGCGAGGTCTGGCTCAAGTGCGACCATCTGCAGCCCACCGGCTCGTTCAAGATCCGCGGGGCCACCAACCGCGTGCACTGCCTGACGGACGCCGAGCGCCGCGCCGGCGTTACCACCGCCTCCACCGGCAACCACGGCCAGGCGGTGGCGCGGGCCGGGGCGCTCGCCGGCGTGCCGGTGACGGTCTATGTGGCGGCCTCCGCGACCCCCGCGAAGCAGGCCGCGATCCGCGCCCTCGGCGCCGAGCTGGTGGTGGTCGAGGGCTCGGTGGTGGAGGCCGAGCTCACGGCCCGCCGCGTCGCCGGCGAGACCGGCCGCGTCTACATCTCGCCCTACAATGACGTGGAGGTGGTGGCCGGGCAGGGGACCCTGGGCCTGGAGCTGATGGACCAGGCGCCGGACCTGGACGCGGTGTTCATCGCCACCGGCTGCGGCGGCCTGACGGGCGGGGCGGGCACGGCGATCAAGTCGGTCCATCCGCAGACGCGCGTGGTCGCCGTCTGGCCCGAGCGCTCGCCGGCCCTGCTGCGCTCGCTGGAGGCGGGACGGGTCGTCGACTGCGAGGACCTGCCCACCCTCTCCGACGGCACCGCCGGCGCCGTGGAGCCCGGCTCGATCACCTTCCCGATCTGCCAGGAGGTGATCGACGAGACGGTGACGGTGACCGAGCCCGAGATCGCCGCCGCCATGCGCCGCATCGCCGAGGCCGAGCGCTGGATGGTGGAAGGCGCCGCTGGCGTGGCCCTCGGCGGCCTCATCAAGACCGCCGACCAATGGCGCGGCCGCAAGGTGGCTGTGGTGCTCTGCGGCCGCAACATCGCCCTGGATGCGTTCCTGGATGCGGTGGGCGGCTAGGGGAAAGCCCCATCACCTTGAACATATTAAGATCGTCATGACCGGGCTTATCCCGGCCACTCATACGCGCCTGATGCCGCAGGACGTCCGCGGCGGCCAAGCCGCGTCTCTCCGTGGACATCGGTGTTCATAGGTGACCGGGACAAGCCCGGTGATGACGAGCAAAAAGAGGGACAGGGGCCGCACCTGGGGGCCCGGCGCAGGCCAACCCTCAACCGGCGAGCCGGCGCCACGCCAGCTTGGCGATCTGGACGTCCTGGACGCCGACGCCGGTGAGGTCGGCCACCACGGTCTCGTCGTCCGCGAACCGGATCGGGCGCGCCAGCAGGTCGCCCAGCTCGATGAGGTCGGCCTCGTCCACGAGGCCGGCGCGCACGGCCCAGCCGGCCTCCCCGTGGGCCACGCACTGCGGCCGCGAGTCCACCACCAGCCGGGCGCGGCCGGTCAGGGCCAGTTCCAGCTCGCGCTTGCCCGGCGCGTCGGCGCCGACCGCCACGATCCGCGCGCCGGGGCGCACCATGTCCGCCGTGAGGATGGGCGTCGTGGAGGGCGTGGTGGTCACGATGAGGTCGGCGCGCGCGCAGAGCGCCTCCAGCGCCACCGCCTCCGCGCCCAGTGCGGTCGCCGCCTCGGCCGCCCGGGCGGCGTCGCGCGCCCAGACGAGCGTGGTCTCCAGCCCCAGGGTGCGCGCCACCAGCTCGGCCTGCAGCCGGCCCTGGATACCGGCCCCGACCACGCCCAGCACCTTGGCGCCCGGACGCGCGATGCAGCGGGCGGCGATGGCGCCGGCCATGGCGGTGCGCAGGTCGGTGAGCCGGCCGCGGTCGTGCAGGATCGCCTGCACCTCCCCGGTGGTGGCGCTGACCACCGCCATGAAGCCGTCGCTGGTCTCCAGGCCGGCCTGCGGATTGCGGTAGAAGCTGGTGGCCAGCTTGACCACGAACACCGGATCGCCCGCGACCCAGGCGCCCTTGACGTGGCAGTCCCCAGGCGGATCGCCGAAGGCCAGATGCCCCACCGCCATGACCTGGACCTCGCCGGCGCTCAGGCGGCGGAAGCCGTCCTCCACGGCGGCCAGCGCCTCGGCCTCGTCCAGGGCGGCAAGGATCTCCGGCAGCTCGATGACCCGCATGTGCGTCCTCCCCTTCCCGCTCCCTGGCCCGATATGCTGGACAGGCCGGATTTGGATTGCATCATGAATCTCAATAATGCAATTTGTCTGTCGCAGACGCGTCGTTGCGGGAGCGCCGGTTGAGACACCCCCTGAGACATGGACTCCTCGCGGCGCTGCTGCTGGCGATCCAGCCGCTGACGGCCTGGGCCGCGACGCCGAAGGCCGACGCCGTCCACGCCACCCCCGCCCCCATTCCGCCGTTCGAATGCCAGGCCCGCGTGGGCTACGACCGCGACCTGACGCTGCCCGGCTATATACTGCCCACCGCCGCAGGCCCGCGTACCTGCATCCCCTTCACCAGCGCCCGCTTCCAGCCGCCCGCCGGCTACAAGGGCGACTACTATGTGGACGAGTTCACGGACGCCAAGCTGCGCGAGCGGTGGGAAGCCTGCAAGCGCGAGCCCGACTGCAAGCGCCGCGTCTACGACCAAGTGCTGAAGCGCCACCCGCCGAACCGCGAATACGGCCTGAAGGACCCGCACGGCCGCTTCCTGCTGGGCAAGATCGAGGAGAAGGGCGCCGACACCGACCTTTCCACCATCCGCCGTCCCGGCTTCTTCGCCCGCGCGCCCTACAACGAGCCGGTGGCCGAGACGGACGGCCGCACCTTCGTCGTCGAGTTCAGCACGGTGCTGGAGCCCTACGAGCGCCTCCATCAGCACATGACCGGAGATGTGAAGCTGCGCGGCTGGTACATGCGCGGCGCCGGCGTCGACGACGGCAAGGGCCACAAGGTCCGGGCCCTGATCGTCATGAGCGGCGGCGGCGGCGATCGGGTCACCGCCATCGACGACCCTGCCGACAAGGCCTACGCCATCGATCCGAAGACCGGGGAGAGCGTGCCCAACGACGACTGGCCCAACGCCACCACCGGCGTGAAGGGCGAGGCGTCCTGGCGGGAGGTCTGGCGGCGCCTCAACGCCGAGGGCTTCGACGTCCTGGCCATGGACCGGCGCGGCGTCGGCGTGTCGGGCGGCTACAGCGACACCAACACCCTGCAGCAGGGCCGCGACCTGCTGCGCGTGATCGGCGAACTGCGGACTGGCCAAGGCCTGCGGGCGCTGTCGCCGGACGGGACCTTGAGCGTCGGCCGCGCGGCCGCGGCCGCGATCCGTGGCGCCGCGCCCGAGGCCGGCCTGCCGGTGATGTTCATGGGCTCCTCGCGCGGCACCATGGCCAGCGGCTGGGCCATGACCCAGAACTTCGACAAGGACTGCGGCTACGACCTGCCGAAGATCACCTGCGCGCCGGCGCATCGCGACCGCCACGTGAAGGGCGCCATCCTGGTGGCCGAGTTCTCGAGCGGCGTCGGCTACCTGCCGGCCCAGACCACGCCGAAGGACGACGGCCGTGGGCCGGGCCGCGACCGCGGGCTCTTCATCGGCGGCATCGAGGTGGAGAACAACATCGTCTTCTTCCCCAGCTCGGCGATCCTGGCCGGCGTCTCCAAGTGGCCCAGCGCCTTCTTCGCCCGCGGCCTGTGGTGCTACGCGGACGGGCTGGAAGGGACGATGGAGTCCTACAGCCGCGTGCACGGGCCGAAGGACCTGGTGGTCGTGCGCGGGCCGCACCCGTTCGAGAGCTGGCCCGCGTCGGAGAAGGCGCGCGTCGCGGCCCGCATTGTCGCCTACGCCCGCACCGTGGTCCTGGGGGGCAAGACCGTGCCCGGCCGCCGGCCCTGGTCCGACATGAAGCAGCTGGTGGCCACCAGCGACGACGTGTGGGAGCCGTCGACCCATCCGACGCTCGTCGCCGGGCCGTGAGGCGGCGGAGCCGATCCTCTCGCTGGGCGGTCGGCCTGTTCGCCGGGCTGACCGGCCTGGTCGCCGCCCACGCCGCCTGCGCCGAGACGGTGCTGCGCGCCCGCCTGGCCTCGGACATCGTCTCCACCGAGCCCGGCGGCAAGCGCGACGCCAATACCGACGACGTCCTGGCCCACGTGGTCGAGGGGCTGGTGGCCTACCGCGAAAACGGCGAGATCGCGCCCATGCTGGCGAAGGGCTGGACGGTCTCGCCGGACGGCCGCACCTACACCTTCGCCTTGCGGACCGGTGTCGTCTTCCACAACGGCCAGCCGATGACCGCCGCCGACGTGGTCTGGTCGATCCGACGCTACCTTCAGCCCGCCACCCGCTGGCGTTGCGCCGCCGAGTTCGGGCCGCAGGGCATCGCGCGCGTCCTCTCGGTGACAGCGCCCGATCCCCAGACCGTGGTGCTGACCCTGGACCGGCCGGCGCCCCTGCTGCTGAAGACCCTGGCCCGGCCCGACTGCGGCCAGACGGGCATCCTGCATCCCGACTCGGTCGGGCCCGGCGGCGCCTGGCGCGGGCCGATCGGCACGGGCCCGTTCAAGGTCGGCGCCTGGAAGCGCAACCAGTACGTCGACCTCATCCGCTTCCCCGGCTACCAGGCCCTGCCCGGCCCGCGGGACGGCGACACGGGCGGCAAGCACGCGCTGGTGGACCGGGTGCGATTCATGATCATCCCGGACAGCTCCGCGGCCAGGGCGGCCCTGCTACGCGGCAGCCTGGATGTCATCGACTCCCTCAGCCCGACCGAGCTGGGCGGCGTGCAGGGCGACAAGCGCGTGCGCCTCCAGTTCGCCCCGACCGCGGACATGTGGCTGATGATGCTCCAGACCCGCGACCCGCTGCTGGCGGACCCTCGCCTGCGCCGCGCCATCGCCCTCAGCCTCGACACCGCGGCCCTGACCCGGGCGGTGACCTGGGGGACGTCCCGGCCCGACAGCTCGCCGGTGCCGGCCATCAGCCCCTATTTCACGCCGCTCCACGCCCAGCTGCGCAAGCCGGACCTGGCGCAGGCGCGGCGACTGGCGGCGGCGGCCGGCTATCGCGGCCAACCTATCCGCATCACCACCAACCGCCGCTATCCCCAGATGTTCGACGCCGCAGTGCTGATCCAGGCCATGGCGCGTCGCGCCGGCATCCGCTTCCAGATCGACACCGTCGACTGGGCGGGCGAGGTGCAGCGCTACAGCGCGGGCGACTACCAGGCCCTGGTGTTCAGCTATTCGGTGCGCCTGGACCCGGCGATGGATTTCGCCCTCTTGATCGGGGACAAGTCGCGCGATCCGCGCAAGGTCTGGGACTCGCCCCGCGCCGCGGCCCTGCTGCAGAAGGCGGTGGTCAGCGACGACCGGGCGGTGCGCCAAGCGGCGTTCGACGACCTGCAGCGCGCGTTCCTGGACGAGGCCCCGGCGGTGATGCTGTTCAACGCCACGCGCATCTCGGCCGTGCGCGCCAACGTCAGCGGCTTCAAGGAGTGGCCGGCCGAACAGCAGCGGCTGTGGGACGTCGGCTTCTGCGGGCGGGCGGCATGCTGAGCTACATCGCCCGGCGCGTCCTGCTGGCCCTGCCCACCCTGATGCTGGTGGCGCTGGCGGTCTTCTTCCTGATCCGGCTGATCCCGGGCGACCCCGCCGTGGTGATGCTGGGCGAGGGCGCGGACAAGGCCGCCGTGGCCGCACTGCACCGCGAGCTGGGGCTGGACCGGCCTTTGCCCGCGCAGTTTCTGACCTGGATCGCCCACGTGCTGCGCGGCGACCTGGGCCAGTCCATCTCCACGGGCGAGCCCGTCGCCGGCCTGATCCTGCAGCGCTTCCGCCTCACCGCGATGGTGGTGCTGGCCGCGGTGAGCCTGGCCACCCTGATCGCCATCGCGGCCGGCATGGTGGCCGCCTGGCGGCGCGACACGAGCATCGACCTGGCGGTGGTCGGCGCCTCGACCCTCGTGCTGGCCATCCCCAGCTTCTGGCTGGCGCTCGTGCTGCTGCTGGTGTTCGGGCTGAAGCTGGGCTGGCTGCCCTTCGTCGGCTACGTGCCGTTCGCCGAGGACGCGGTGCAGGCCGCCCTGTTCCTGGTGCTGCCGATCCTCACCCTGACCATCACCGAGAGCGGGGTGCTGACCCGGATGATGCGCTCCAGCGCCATCGAGGTGATGCGGCTGGAGTACGTCACCCACGCCCGCGCCAAGGGCCTGTCCGAGACGACGGTCCTGCGCCGCCACGTCTTCCCCAACGCCTTCGCCCCGACCCTGACCCTGGTGGGGCTGACCCTGGGCCACCTCCTGGGCGGCATCGCGGTGATCGAGACGGTCTTCACCCTGCCGGGGCTGGGGCGGCTGATGGTGGAGAGCATCCTGGCCCGGGACTATCCGGTGGTGCAGGGCTGCCTGCTGTTCACGGCCTGCGTCTACATCGCGGTCAACCTGGTGGTGGACCTCTGCTACCCGCTGTTCGACCCGCGCGTGGCGGCCGCCTGATGCCCCGCCTGAAGCCCAATGCGGCGATCGGCGCCGCCCTCGTCGGGCTCCTGCTGGCGACGATCCTGCTGGGCTTCGTCTGGACCCCCTACGACCCCATCGCCATCGACCTGGACCATCCGCTGGCGGCGCCCAGCGCAGCCCACTGGTTCGGCGCCGACGAGTTCGGCCGCGACGTGCTCAGCCGCGCCATGCTGGGGGCGCGGATCAGCGCCGCCATCGCCGCGGGCGTGGTGGCGGCCGCGGTCAGCGTCGGCCTCATGCTGGGCCTCGTCGCCGGGTTCGTGGGCGGCTGGCTGGACCGGGCCTTGATGATCGTCAACGACACCGTTCTGGCCTTCCCCGGCATCCTGCTGGCCCTGGCGCTGATGGCGGTGCTGGGCCCCAGCTACGGCAGCCTGATCCTGGCGCTGGGCGTCGCCTACCTGCCGTCCATCGTGCGGGTGGTGCGCGCCGCGGTGCTGTCGCTCCGCGAGCGGGAGTTCGTGGAGGCCTCCCGGGTGGCCGGCGACAGCGGGCTCTACACCATGCTGCGCCACGTGCTGCCCAACGCCCTGCCGCCGGTGGTGGTGCTGGCCACCAGCCTGTTCGGCTGGGCGATCCTGTCGGAGAGCGCGCTCAGCTTCCTGGGCGTGGGCGTGCCGCCGCCGGCGCCCACCTGGGGCAACATGCTGTCCTCGGCGCGGCCCTACATGGAGCGGGCGTCCTGGCTCTCCATCGCGCCGGGCCTCTGCATCGCCCTGACCCTGCTGGGCGTGAACCTGCTCGGCGACGCCCTGCGCGACTGGCTCGATCCGCGGGACGACGGATGAGCGACGTCGCCCTGCTCAGCGTCCGCAACCTGCGGATCGAAGCGGCCGCCGCCGACGCGGCCGGACGTGCGCCGCTGCTGGCCGACCTCTCGTTCGACGTCGCGCCCGGCGAGTTCGTGGCCGTCGTAGGCGAGTCCGGCAGTGGCAAGACCCTGGCCGCCCGCTCGATCCTGGGCCTGCTGCCGCCCGGCGTGCGGCAGGCGGGTGGCGCGATCAGCCTGCAGGGCCAGGAACTGAGCGGCCTGTCACAGGGCGAGCTGCGCCGCGTGCGGGGTCGGCAGGTGGGCATGGTGTTCCAGGAGCCGATGGTCTCGCTGAACCCGGCCCTGACCATCGGCAAGCAGCTGGCCGAGGGGCTGAAGCTGCACGAGAGGCTTGGCGACGCCGAGATCCGGAGCCGATGCGTCGAGATGCTGCGCCGGGTGCGGATCGCCGATCCCGAGCACTGCCTTTCGGCCTATCCGCACGAGTTCTCCGGCGGCATGCGCCAGCGGATCATGCTGGCCTCGGTGATGCTCTTGAAGCCGCGGCTGCTGATCGCCGACGAGCCGACCACCGCCCTCGACACCATCAGCCAGCGCGAGGTGATGGAGCTGATGGTGGAACTGGCCCGCGAGCACGGCGTGGCGGTCCTGCTGATCACCCACGACCTGGGCGTCGTCGCCCGCTACGCCCAGCGGGTGTTGGTGCTGGAGAAGGGCGTGACCGTGGAGACTGGCGCCACGGCCCAGGTGCTGGGCGCGCCGGCGCATCCCTATACCCGCCGGCTGGTGGACTCCCTGCCGCGGCGGGCGGCGAACCGGTCGCCGCGCGGGCCTACGCCGCCGATCCTGGAGGTGCGGAACGCCGCGGTCGACTATCCGGGCAAGCCCGGCCTCCTGAGCCGCGGCGCGCCCAAGCGGGTGGTGAGCGGCGTGTCCCTCAGCGTCGGCGCGGGCGAGATCGTCGCCGTGGTTGGGGCCAGCGGTTCGGGCAAGACCACCCTGGGCCGCGCCGCCCTCGGCCTGAAGCCCCTCGCCGCCGGCAGCATCGCCTTCGACGGTGTGGACCTCGCCCGCATGGACCGCGACCAGCGTCGCCGGTTCAGGCGCGAGGCGCAGCTGGTGTTCCAGGACCCATTCTCCTCGCTGGATCCGCGCGTGCGCATCGGCGAGACGGTGGGCGCCTGCCTGCGCCACGACCCGGACCTCAGCGCCGCCGAGCGGCGCGCGCGGGTGCGCCAGGCGCTGGAGGACGTGAGCCTTGGCGGCTTCGAGGATCGCCTGCCGCACCAGATGTCAGGCGGCCAGCGCCAGCGGGTGGCGATCGCGCGGGCCGTGGTCTCGCGACCCCGACTGGTGGTGGCCGACGAGCCGGTTTCAGCCCTGGACATGACCATCCAGCTGCAGGTCCTGACGCTGTTCCAGGCCCTGCAGGCCCAGTACGGCTTCGCCTGCCTCTTCATCACCCACGACCTCGGCGTCGTGGAGCAGGTGGCCGATCGGGTGTGCGTCATGTCGGCGGGCGCGCTGGTGGAGGAGGGGCCGACCGACGCCGTCTTCGACGACCCGCAGCACGCGTACACCCAGGCTCTGCTCGCCGCCACGCCCAGCCGCATGGCCGCGGCCGCCGCGGGCCTGGCGTGAACTCAGTCGCCGTCGGACAGGCTGTCGGGCCCCTGGGTGGTGTGCATCGAACTGGCCTTCAGGTGCTCGATCATGGTGTTGGCGGCCAGCTGGTTGTCGCCGGCCTCCAGGGCCGTGAGGATCGCCATGTGCTCGTCGATCGAGGCCAGCACACGGGCCGGGCCATAGTGCCAGTAGTAGTTCAGGAAGCTGCGCAGCTGGATCTGCCGGCGCACGGCGTCCAGCAGGTAACGGTTGCCCGAACAGCGGGCCAGGGTCTCGTGGAAGTCGGAGTTCATCTCGTAGAACTCCACCGGCCGGAAGTCGCGGAACGAGCGCCGGCGGAAGGCCATGTGGCGCGCCCGGGTCTCCTTGGCCCATGCGCGGTCCAGCTCGAAGGTGTCCTGCAGCACCACCGCCGGCTCGACGGCGCGGCGGAACTTGTAGCTCTCGGCCTGGGCGCGCAGCGAGTGGAGCAGGGGGTTGAAGCTCCAGCCGTTGCCGGCCTTGCGCTCCACCAGCCCCAGCTCGCTGAGACGGCGCAGCACGCGCACCACCGTCGGCGGCTTGGCGTCGAATTGGCGGCAGAGCTCCTGCTGGGTGAGGTCGGTCGGCAGCTTGCCGGTGTTGCGGGCCTCCGCGATGGCGACCAGCAGCGCCTGGTCCGCCTCCTGCTGCGGGTTCAGCGGCTCCACCACCGGAGCGACCGTGACCGGCTCGACCAGGACATAGCCGCGGTTGGGCCGCGCCTCGACAGAGCCCTGCTCGGCCAGCAGCTTCAGCGCCCCGCGCACCGGGGTGCGCGAAACGCCGAACGCCTGGCACAGCTCCTGCTCCACCAGGTGGTGGCCGGGCCCCGCGCCCTGGTCCTTCAGGAGGCGCAGGATCCGCGCGGCCAGTTCGGTTTGCAGGCGGCTGGGGCCGGTGGCCGGCGCAGTGGCGGCGGCTTTCGCGGCCTTCGGCGCCGCCTGGGTCTTGGCCGCGGCTTGCGGCGCGGTCTTGAGTTTGGCTCTGACGGCCATCTCGCTTGCTCCCGGGCCTGGTCGCCAGGCCCTCAGGCTATGCTCCGCCGGACCGGACGGCTGGCCCGAAGCGGGGCTTCAATTGGCGGCAAGTGTAGCAGATTGTTCTCTTGTTGCGTAAAGCGCGAATTTCCCACGGCTATCGCTTACGCGAGAAATTGATCTCTCAGCTGAGATAATGCAATCCTCGGGGATGCAAATGCCGCAGGCGCTGTCGCAGATCATCGGGGCCATGGGCGCCCCGGAATTCCCCGCCGTGGCCGCGCGCGCCGTCGCCCAGGCCATGGACTTCGAGCTCGCCACCATCGTCGTGCACCGGCCCGGAACCGCCCCGGCGCTGCTGTTCGACGACTTCGATGCGGTCGGCGGGCGCGAGGGCGTGCGGAACTATGTCGCCGCGACCCACCGGTTGAACCCCATGCTGGCCGCCGGGCCGCGCGAGGGGGCGTTCCGCGCCGGGGACTTCGCCATCCGGCCCGAGCCTGCGGAGGACGGGGCCCTGATCGTGCGAGCGCCGGAGGAGGAGCTGGGCTTCCGCACCGTCGGCTGGCCCCCGGGGCTGGAGGAGGTGGGCCTCCTGTTCCGCGGCGGGGACGGACTGGTGGAGCTGGCCTGCTATCGCCCGCGCGGCCGGCGGCCGACCGGGCGGCTGGGCGAACTGGATGCGGTGCGCGAGCCGATGGCGGCGGCGTTCCGGCGGCACGCCGAGCTCAGCGCCGCACCGGCGCGCCCCCTGGCCCACCCGTCGCTGACCACCCGCGAGCGCGAGGTGGCGGAGCTGCTGCTGGTCGGCTGCGGCTCGGAGGCGATCGCCCTGCGGCTCGGCATCGGCCGTTATACGGTCAAGGACCACCGCAAGCGCATCTTCCGCAAGCTGGGCGTCGGATCCCTGGCCGAGCTGTTCGCCCTGCATCGCCGCGCGGCCTGATCTTCTGCCTCGAACCCCTCCGCAGGGGGATGGCCATCGGCCGCGGGATGGGCAGGATGCCCCCGCCAGACCAGGAGGGACCGTGCGTTACGCCCGCATGCCGATCGAAGTGGAGTCGCCGGAGGAGTACGGCTACGCCCGCATCCGCTACAACCTGTCGGAAAGCTCTGTCGCCGACCGCAGGCTCTCCGACCTGGGGCTGACGATCCCGGACCTGACCCTGCTCTATGGCGAGCACCGCGGGCGCGAGCGGCTGCGCGAGCTGATCGCCGCCGACGATCCGGCCCTGAGCGCGGCGGACGTGCTGGTGACCACGGGCGCGGCGGGCGCGCTGTTCATCGTCGCCACCTCGCTGCTGGCGGCCGACGACCACCTGGTGGTGATCCGGCCGAACTACGCCACCAACCTGGAGACCCCGCGCGCCATCGGCTGCGCCGTGACGCACGTGGACCTGAGGTTCGAGGAGGGCTTCCGGCTGGATGTGGCCCGGGTCGCCGCCGCGCTGACCCCGCGCACGCGGCTCATCAGCGTCACCTGCCCGCACAATCCCACCGGGGTGATGCTGACCGAGGCGGAGCTGCGGGCGCTGGTGGCGCTGGCGGCGAAGGCCGGCTGCCACCTGCTGGTCGACGAGACCTACCGCGACCTGTCGCTGGAGGCGCGGCTGCCCCTGGCGGCCTCGCTGGCGCCGCATGCGATCAGCGTCTCGTCGCTCTCCAAGGCCTATGGCGTCCCCGGCATCCGTACGGGCTGGTTGATCACCCGCGATCCGGCGCTGCAGGAGCTGTTCCTGGCCGCCCACGAGCAGATCAACATCTGCGGCAGCGTGGTGGACGAATGGATCGCCGAGCAGGTGATGAGTCGCCGCGCCGAGCTGCTGGCGCCGACGCTCGCCGAGATGCGCCGACGCCTGGCGCTGGTCAGCGACTGGATCGCCGGCGAGGATCGCCTGGAGTGGGTCCGGCCTGCCGGCGGCGTGGTCTGCTTCCCGCGCATGAAGACCGAACCGCCCGGCGGCACGGACGCCTTCTACCGCCGCCTGCTCGAGGCGCACGGCGCCTATGTGGGCCCGGGCCACTGGTTCGAGCTGCCCGACACCTATTTCCGTCTGGGCTACGGCTGGCCCACCGCCGACGAGCTGACGGCCGGGCTGGCGGCGATCTCGGCCGCCCTGGACGGCTGAGCGGAAAGCATTTCATTCTTCTATGCGGAAGAATACAATCTGAATTCGGCTTGGGAGCAGGGCGGATGCAGCTGGCGCGATGGATGACGGGCGCCTGCTGCGCCCTGGCGGCGATGTCCGCGGCCCCAGCCGGCGCCGCGCCGGTCGCAGCGCGCATCGCCCCCAAGACCGTCCGCGCCGACGTCTATCCCAGGCCCGTGGCGCGCTTCGCCGGCGGCGTCGTGGGGCAGGCGGACGTGGAATACGCCAACCTCTCCGGCTACCGGCCGCTGACCCTCGACCTCTATCGCCGGGCTCGGCCGGGCAGGCCCGCGCCGCTGGTCATCTGGATCCACGGCGGCGGTTGGAACCGTGGCGACTCCCGCACCTCAGGCGCCTATGCGGACTGGCCCGGCGTGCTGGCGAGCCTGGCCGCGCGGGGGTTCGTGGTCGCGTCCGTGAACTACCGCCTGAGCGGCGAGGCGCGCTTCCCGGCGCAGATCCAGGACGTGAAGGCGGCCATCCGCTTCCTGCGCGCCAATGCCGTCCGATACGGGATCGATCCGTCGCGAGTCTACGCCTGGGGCGGCTCTGCGGGGGGGCATCTGGCGGCGCTGGCGGCCACCAGCTGTGGCGTCGAGGCGTTCGCGCCCGTGGCGTCGACCGGACGGCTGTCGGGGGCCGAGGCGCGGGCCGCCAGGCCGCTGACTCAGTCCGACTGCGTGCAGGGGGCGGCCATCTGGTACGGGATCTTCGACCTCGCCGATGTCGGCAAGCTGGATGCGCCGAGCCTTCTGGGGTGTGCGCCCGGGGCCTGCGCCGGGGCCGCCGCGGCCGCGAGCCCGGTAACCTATGTCGACCCTGCTGATCCGCCGATGCTGCTGATCCACGGCCTGGCGGACACCGAGGTCTCGCCCCAGCAGACCCGGGCGATGGCGCAGCGCCTGCGGGCGGCGGGCGTCCCGGTCGAGACCCTTTTCACCCCCGGCGTCGACCACGGCTGGATCGGGACCGACGCCGCGGCCACTCGCGCCGCCAGCCTGCAGGCCCTGCAGCGCACCTTCGACTTCTTCGACGCCCAGGCGCGGCCATCGCGCTAGATTGCATTCTTGAGTACGGTAATACGAATTTTGTATTGCTGATTTTGAAAGTGCGATAACACTTCCGCCCACGGACGTGGGCCCGCTCGGAACGGCGCTCGGCCGGCACTGAGGGGAGTGAGGATGACGTCGCAGACTTTCCGCCGCACGCTGCTGGCTTCGGCCGCCGGGGCCACGACCTTGCTGGCCGGCGCAGGCGCCCATGCCCAGGCCTCCGCCGCGGCCAAGCCCGAGGCCGCGCTCGAGGAGATCGTGGTCACCGCCGACCGGCCGAAGAGCTATTCCGCCGACCTGGTGCAGGCCGGCAGCTTCCGCGGCGCGCGCCAGCTGGACACGCCGCTCACCGTCTCGGTGATCACCGGCGAGGTGCTGAAGACCCAGCAGGCGGTCGACCTGATCGACGCCATGAAGAACACCGCCGGGGTCACCAGCAACAGCGTCGGCCCGGCGGTCTACAACAACGTCTCGATCCGCGGCATCACCGTCGACACGCGCAGCAACTTCCGTCTGAACGGCAGCCTGCAGATCCTGAGCTCGGTGGCCTTCCCACTGGAGGACAAGGACCGGGTGGAGGTGCTGAAGGGCGCATCGGCGCTGTACTACGGCTTCTCCAACCCGTCAGGCATCGTCAACCTGACCATGAAGCGGCCGACCAACAGTCCGCTGGTGAACACCACCCTGTTCGGCGACAACCACGGCGGCGCCGGCGCGGCGGTCGACCTGGGCGACACCTGGGGTTCGTTCGGCGCGCGGGTGAACGCGGTCTACGCCAACGTCGACACCGGCGTGAAGTACGCCAACGGCCACCGCTACCTGCTGGCCGGCGCCTTCGACTGGCGGCCGATCGACAAGCTGACCTTCAGCCTCGACGTGGAGACCTTCGAGAAGAAGATCGTCGAGCCCGGCATCTTCCGGATCACCACCATCCCGACGCCGACCGCGGCCAACCCTTATCCGGCCATCGCCCTGCCGCCCCTCCTGGACCCGAAGAGCAACTTCGGTCCGTCCTGGGCCTACAACGACGCCCAGGAGACCAACGTCCTCCTGAAGGGCAGCTACAGGTTCAACGACGCCTGGAACCTGACCGTCGACGGCGGCCGCTCGGACCTGGAGCGCGACCGCAACCAGTCCCAACTCAACCCCACCAACATCGCGACCGGCGCGGGCCAGCTGACCATCAATCAGCAAGCCTCCCATTTCCGCTCGACCAACTACCGCGCCGAGTTGGCGGGGACCTTCTACACGGGCCCGCTGCTGCACGAGATCCTGATCGGCTACGCCCATGCCATCAAGGACGCCGCGACCCCGACCGCCGCCAAGGCGCTCTGCCCGGGCGCCACGCCCACCGCGCCGCGCGTCACCTGCGCCCAGAACTTCTTCAACCCCGTGCCGATCCCGGAGACGGCGTTCCCGCTGTTCAACCCGGACACCACCCGGATCAAGGACATCGGCTACTACGTCTTCGACCGGGTCAAGGTGGGGGATCACCTGGACCTGCTGGGCGGGGTCCGGAAGTCGGACTACACTGAATCCAACGTCACCCGGGGCCTGGTCACCTACCACGCCAAGCCCACGTCCTATTCCTACGGCGCCGTCTTCAAGCCCAAGGACTGGGTGAGCGTCTACGGCACCTATATCCAGGGCCTGGAATCCACGCCGCCTGCGCCCACCACGGCGCTGAACGCCAACGAGCAGCTGGCGCCGACGAAGAGCACCCAGAAGGAGGGCGGCATCAAGCTGGAGCCGCGCAAGGGCTTCCTGGTGCAGCTGGCCTATTTCGACATCGAGCGGGGCGCCGCCTATGTGAACGGGGCCAACGTCTATGTGCTGGACGGCCGCGCCCGCTACCGCGGGGAGGAGCTGAGCGCCCAGGGCGAGATCACGCCCGACCTGTCGATCCTGGCCAGCGCCACCTTCCTCAGCGCCAAGCAGATCTCCGGCGCGCCGACCGTGCTGACCCCGGTGTTCACGCCGACCGCGGTGGGCAAGCGCATCGAGGCCACGCCGAAGGTGACGGCCTCGGCCTCGGCCAACTACAAGCTGACCCGCCTCCTGCCGGGCCTGGCGATCAACGGGGCGGTCTACTACGTGGGCGACCAGGCGGTGAACGCCCTGAACCAGGCCTTCATCCCCAGCTACACGACCATCGACCTGGGGGTCTCCTACCAGACCGAGCTCTACGGCCACCGGGTGACCGGTCGCATCAATGGCCAGAACATCACCAACAGGCGCTACTGGGCCTCCACCGGCGGCCTCTTCCTGGCCGAGAGCCTGCCGCGCACCGTGAAGGTCTCGCTGACGACGGAGTGGTGAGGGGACGCCATTCGCCACGGGTTCCGCAAGACATGGCGACGGCCCGGGTCCGCCCGGGCCGTTCCTGTGTTTCCGGACGGAGCCGCTAGACTCTGCGACCCACGAGCGTGGGATGCCGGCGGGCCGCGGAGTTGATGTTGACCTCGCGCTCGAGGGTCACGCGGCCATCGGCGAACCGGCAGGTGACGGTGTCGCGGAACGCTGTCTCCAGGAAGATCCAGGTCATCTCCAGGGTGTCGGCGTCGCGCCAGCGGGCGCAGGCGTTCACCGGCGAGCTCTCGAGGCGATAGCCATGGTGCAGCTCGCGGCCGGGCATGTGGCTGGCGCCTTCGATCCAGGCCTCGCGGCCGCAGGCGATGCTGTGGCGGCCATCGCCATCGGTGAGGTGGAACAGGCAGGCCTCGCCCGCCAGCTCGAAAGCCGCCTCGGTGACGCCCAGGGCGTTGGCCTCGACGGCGAAGCGGCCCACGGCGCGGGACCAGTCGGCCGCAACGCCGGCCGAGGGGATGCGCCGCACCGCCGGGATCGCCGCCAGCCGGGCCCGCAGCCGGGCGTCGGCGGCCGCACCGCGGAACGGGGCCGGGCGAAACCCCCTGGGGAAGTGCTCGAACAGCAGCGGCGCCAGCTTGTCGCTGCCGTCGATGGCGGCGGTGACGGCCAGGCTGGCGCCATGGTCGGGAAACACGACCGCCATCTGCACGAACATGCCCACCGCGGCATAGGCGCCGTTCTCGTAGGTCGCCCAGTGGTAGCCGTAGCGCCCGTCGTTGGCGTGGGGGCGGGTGGCGGTCTCGACCCAGGCCTGGGGCAGCAGGCGGCGGCCTTCCCAGACGCCGCCCTGGGCCATCAGGACCCCCAGCTTCAATGCGTCGGCGGTCTTGCCGGTGAAGCCATTGCCGCCGGGGTTGAAACCGTCGGGGCCGATGTCCCAGCTCTCGCCGTGAACGCCCAACGGCTCCAGCAGCCGCGGCCGCAGGTACTCGTGCAGGGTCTTGCCGCTGACCCGATGCAGGATGGCGGCCAGCATGTAGCTGGCGGCGCTGGAGTAGACGTAGGTGGCGCCAGGCGGATGGACCACGGGAATGCGAAAGAACTCGTCGATCCAGCTCGCGTCGATGCCGCGCCAGAGGGCGCCGCCTACCTCCGCGCCATGGCCGGTGCGCATGGTGAGCAGGTCCTCGACCGTCATGGCGGCCAGCTTGTCGTCGACGATGTCCGGCAGGCGCTCCGGGAAGAAGGCGATGACCTTGTCGCGCAGCTGCAGCAGGCCCTCGTCGATGGCCAGGCCGATGGCGCAGGAGGTCAGGCTCTTGGCCAGGGAGTGCATGATCCGCCGCCGCGGCGGGCCGTATGGCCACCACCACGCCTCGGCCACCACGCGCCCCGCCCGGTGCAGCATGAAGCTGTGCAATTCCAGGCCCTTGGCCTCCACGGCGTCCAGGAAGGCGACCACGGCGTCCGCATCGACCCCAGCGCTGCTGGGCGTGCCGCGGACCAGGCCGTCGTCGAAGCCGGGCCCGCTGGCGGGGCGTGTGGAGGAGGGTGTCATCATGCCGCCGATTGGATATGCGCGCACGAGGCGCAGCGACGCCCCGG
Source organism: Caulobacterales bacterium (assembly GCA_019510435.1). Taxonomy (GTDB): domain Bacteria; phylum Pseudomonadota; class Alphaproteobacteria; order Caulobacterales; family Caulobacteraceae; genus Phenylobacterium. Next base: position 300,943 of record JAEKKJ010000008.1, read on the forward strand.
GCCCCTGGTCGATACGGTTGACCGGCTAGGCCGTCAATGTATTTTGTATTTCCGATTTCAAGAAAACGAAGCGAGTCCGTGACAGCCATCCGCCCGCGCCGCACCATTCCCCTGGCCGGCTTCGCCGCGGCCGCGGCGCTGCTCGCCATGCCGGCGGCGGCGCGGGCGGCCGACTGCGCCGGCCTGGCGCAGCGCCTGGCCCTGCCGCACGCCCGCATCGTGCTGGCGACAGAGGTGGCCGGCGGCGCGTTCCAGGATGACACCCGACTGCCCGACGGCGAGGTGAAGGTCTATCGCAGCCTGCCGGCCTTCTGCCGCGTGCGGGGCGTGTCGAGCCCGTCCGCGGACTCCGAGATCGAGTTCGAGGTCTGGCTGCCGGTGTCCGGTTGGACCCACCGGCTGCACATGGTCGGCAACGGCGGTTATTCGTCCAATCTCTACTACGCCGAGATGGCCCAGCGCCTGCGGGCGGGCGACGTGGCGGTGGCGACCAACACCGGCCATCGCGGCAAGGACCTCAGCTTCGGCATCGGCCACCCGCAGAAGATCGCCGACTTCGCGCACCGCGCAGTGCACGGGTCCGCGGTGGCGGCCAAGGCGGTGACCGCGGCCTACTATGGCCACCCGGCCCGCTACGCCTACTTCAGCGGCTGCTCCACCGGCGGCTACCAGGCGCTGATGGAGGCCCAGCGCTATCCGGACGACTTCGACGGCATCATCGCCGGCGCGCCGGGCAACAACCGCTCGGCCCTGAACATGGCCTTCCTCTGGAACTACCAGGCCAACCACCGGCGCGGCGACGACCAGCATCCGCTGCTGGACGCCGGCGACCTGAAGCTGATCAACCACGCGGTGGTCGCGCGCTGCGATCCCCTGGACGGGGTCACCGACGGTGTCATCAACGATCCCAGGATCTGCCGCTTCGACGTGGGCGAGCTGCAGTGCGCCAAGGACCAGGCCAAGGGCTGCCTCAGCCCCGAGCAGGTGACGGCCGCTCGGCGCATCTATGCGGGCCCGCGCGACGCCCGCACCGGCGCGGTCATCTACCCCGGCTACCCGTTCGGGACCGAAGGCGTCATGGCCTCGGCCGACGACGAGCATCCGGGCTGGACCGGCTACTGGGCCAACCCGGACAAGCCCGATGAGCCCCAGCGCGTGGACTTCTTCCGCTACTGGGTGTTCGCCGATCCGCAGTGGAACTGGTGGAGCTTCGACTGGGGCCGCGATGTGGACACCGTCCGCGCCCGGATGGCCAGCACCTTCGACGCCAGCAGCCCGGACCTGCGCCGGTTCGCCGCGCGCCATGGCAAGCTGATCATGTTCATGGGCTGGCAGGACCCGGTGGGCGCGCCGCCGGAGGCGATCCGCTACGCCCGCGCGGTGCGGGCCGCAACGCCCGGCGCCGACGCCCTGCTGCGCCTCTACATGGTCCCCGGCATGGCCCACTGCGCCGGTGGCCCGGGCGCCACCAATTTCTCGAGCGCGACGCGGGACTCCGTCCCGCCGGTGAGCGACGCGGCCCACGACATGGCGGTGGCCCTGGAGGACTGGGTCGAGAAGGGCGCCGCGCCCCGCGCCTTGATCGCGACGCACTATGCGGGTGAGAAGGGCGAGCGGCGGGTCGCCTTCCAGCGTCCGCTCTGTCCCTACCCGCAGGTGGCGCGCTATCGAGGCGGGCCGCAGGCGGAGGCCACGAGCTTCGTCTGCGCCGCGCCCAAGCCCGTCCGCAAAGGCTGATCCGCGCATGCCCGCCAAGCTTCTGCTGATCCGGTTCCACCGTTGGGTGGGCCTGGCCGTCGGCCTGCTGGTGATCCTGCAGGGCGCCACCGGCGCCGCCGTGGCGTTCCGGCACGAGCTCAACCGCCTGGTCCATCCCGCGGCCCTGGTGGTCGCGCCCAGCGCCCACCCGGCGTCCCTCCAGGCCGTCGCAGCCGCGGCCAAGGCGGCGATGCCCGGGCGGCGGGTGACCCGCATCGACACGCCCGTCCAGGCGGACGACGCCTATGTCGTGCGCCTCGACGCCAAGCCCGGCGACATCGCCTACGCTGCGGTGGACCCGGGGACCGCGCGGGTCCTGCGCAGCGGCCCGCTGGCCGCTTGGCCGGTGGAGTTCCTGTACCAGCTGCACATGCAGCTGCTGTCCGGCGACACCGGCGAGCGGGTGGTGGGCTTCACCGGCCTCGGCCTGCTCTTCATGGCCCTGACCGGGCCCTTCGTCTGGTGGCCGGGCCTTGGGCGGATGCGCCAGGCGCTGGGGGTGAACCTGGCGGTCGACCTGCATCGCGGCAGCCGTGACCTGCACCGGCTGGCGGGCCTCGCCGCCGCACCCGTGCTGGCGCTGACCGCGGCGACGGGGGTCCTGATGGCCTGGCAGCCCTGGCTCGCCCCGGCGGTCAGCCTGGTGGCGCCCGTGGGCGAGGCGCCGGCGCCCAAGGCCCTGCCTGGCCCGTGCGCCGCGCCCCACACCCTGGATGAGGCCGTCGCCGCCGCGATCGCGCGCCATCCGAGCCAGACGGTGAAGAGCGTCCGTTTCCCCGGCAAGGGCGGCAAGGTGGTGGCGGTCTATTTCCGGGCGCTCAGCACCTCCAACGGCCGCGCCACGGACCACGTCTGGGTCGACGCCTGCAGCGCCACGGTGCTGAAGGAAAAGGGCGCGCTCACCGAGCCCGCCGGCTCGCGGTTCTTCAACGGCCTCCTGTGGATCCACACCGGCCAGTGGCTGGGCGGGATCGGGCGCGTGCTGGCGCTGCTGGCCGCCCTGACGGCCGCTGGCCTGGGCCTGACTGGCTTCCTCCAATGGGGCGCTCGGACCGCTCGCATGCGCCGCAACCGCGCGGCGCGGCTGGCCAAGGCGAAAGCCGCCTGAGTTCCGGGTTCAGCCGAAGACGATGCAGGTGGGGCTGCCGGTCCGGGCGACTTCGCGCGACTGGCCGAGCCCGCCGGCCCGCGGGTCGATCGCCAGCGCCATGAGGCTGTCGCCGTCCTCATTGGCTGCGAAGAGGGTGTGGCCGTCCGGCGACAGGGCGAAGAACCGGGGCGTCTTGCCGCCCGAGCCCTGCCAGCCGCGCGGGGCGAGCCTGCCGGTGGCGGTCTCGATGGCGAAGACGCCGATGTCGTCCGCCCCCCGGTTGGAGGCGTAGACGAACCGGCCGTCGGCGGAGACCTCGATCTCGCTGGCGCGGCTGTCGCCGGTGAAGCTGTCCGGCAGGGCGGGCAGCACCTGGAACGGGCTGAGCGCGCCGCTGGCCGTGTCGAACCTGAACGCCTCGATCGTCGAGTTCAGCTCGTTCAGCACATAGGCGAAGCGCGCGTCGGGCGTGAAGGCCACATGCCGCGGGCCGGCGCCTTCCTGCGCCCGCGCCGAGCCCGCCAGCGACAGCTTGCCCGCCGCGTCCAGGCGATAGCTCTCGACCACGTCCCGGCCCTTGTCGGGCACGACGAAGAACCTGCCGGTCGGATCGAGCCGCGCCTGGTGCGGCTTGGGGAAGGGCTGCTCCACCCGGTGCGGCCCGACCTTGCCCTTGAGCGGCAGGAGGTCGGTGAGGTCTCCAAGCGCGCCGTCCGGCCCCAGCGCCAGCACCGTCAGCCCCGACGCGTATTCCGCGGTCGTCACATGGTTGGGGATCACCACGAAGCGGCCGGTGCGGTCGAGCGCCAGGTGCACCGGGTTCATCCCATGAGTGGAGGCGCGGTTCAGGAACGTCAGCCGCCCGTCCGCCGGATCGACGCGGAAGGCGCTGACCTCACTGGCGTCGCCATGCACGGCGTAGAGCGTGCGTCGCCCCGGCCCGAAGGCCAGGTAGGACGGGTTGAAGAGGTCGCCCACCAGCTGCATGTGGGTCCAGGCGCCGCCGCCGAGCGGGACGCGGTAGACGTTGATCCCGTCGCCGCGGGCGTTGCGCTCGCGCGACGTGCGGCAGCCCACATAGGCCAGCGCGCCTTGCATCCTCTTGCCCTCCCTGGCAGCGGCCGGACCGGCGATCAGCCCGCATCCGGCCGCCATCACCCAGCGCCTCGACGGTTCCAAGCCGGCCTCCACGAATGTCGGCGTGAACCTAGAGCGAAGATTGTACTTTTAAAATCGAAAATGTAATCCTGCGCCGTCGTAGCTGCGGGAGAGCCCATGACCACCGGCCCCGAGGACAGGTTCGAGCGCTCGGTGCCGCGCAAGGTGTTCTGGCGGATCGTCCCCCTCTGCTTCGGCCTCTATGTGGTCTCGTACCTGAACCGCGCGAACATCGGCTACGCAGCTCTGCAGATGAACCAGGAGCTGGGCCTCACCAGCGCCGCCTTCGGCTTCGCCGCCGGCATCTTCTTCATCGGCTATTTCCTCTTCGAGGTGCCCAGCAACATGGCCCTGGCGCGGTTCGGCGCGCGGGTTTGGATCGCCCGCATCCTGATCACCTGGGGGCTGCTGGCCGCGCTCAGCGCCTTCGTGCAGAACGCCTGGCAGCTCTACGTCCTGCGCTTCCTGCTGGGGGTGGCCGAGGCGGGTTTCTTCCCGGGCATCATCATCTACCTGACCTACTGGGTGCGGGCGAAGGAGCAGGCGACCACCATCGCCGCCTTCACCGCCGCGATCCCGATCTCTCTCTTGCTTGGGGCGCCGATCAGCACCCTGATTATGGACCACATCAGCGCCTTCGGCCTCAGCGGCTGGCGCTGGATGCTGCTGCTCGAGGCCCTGCCGCCGATCCTGGGCGGTCTCCTGACGCTGGCCTTCCTGACCGACCGGCCCGAACAGGCGCGGTGGCTGCAGCCCGCCGAGCGCGCCTGGCTGACGGCGCAGATCGAGCGCGACCGCACGGAGGGCGCCCATCGCAAGCACCTCGGCCTGTTCCAGGCGATCACCGAGCCGAAGGTGCTGCTGCTGTCGGCCATCTACTTCGTCTACCAGTGCGGCAGCCTGGGCGTCGGCTACTGGCTGCCGCAGATCGTCAAGGCGGGGGCCGCCAGCCTTAGCAACCTGCAGGTGGGCCTGGTCACCACCTTCCCCTACGCCGTCGCCACCGCCGGGATGATCGCCTGGTCGCGCCGGTCGGACCGGACCGGCGAGCGCCAGATGCACGCGGCCCTGCCGCTGCTGGTCTCGGGGCTGGCCCTGGGCGCGGTGGTGCTGTCGCGGGACCTGGTCACCTCGATCCTGCTGATCTCCGCGGCCCTGACCGGCCTCTATGCCTTCAAGGCGCCGTTCTGGGCGCTGCCGGGGCTGTTCCTGTCGCGCAGCACCGCGGCGGTTTCGATCGCGGCGATCAACTCGATCGGCAACCTGGGCGGCTTCGTTGGTCCCTATGCCATCGGCCTGGTGAAGGACCGCACGGGCGGGCCGGTCGGGGGCCTGGTGTTCCTGGCGTCCCTGACCCTGGCGGCGTTCGTGCTGACCCTGCGGGCGCGGCTGCGGGCGCCGGCGGCGGCGGCCTAGGCGGGCCGCAGGGCGCGTTGCAGCAAGCGCGGGATCGCGCCGCCGCCGGCCAGCACATCCGCCTCCAGGCTCGTCTCCACCGCCGCCATCGCCGCCAGCCGCCGGACCTGGCCGGTTGCATAGTGGATGGCGAGGTTCACCGCGCCCCGGGGCGAAAGGCGCTCGGCCTCCACCTCGATCCGGTCGCCGGGCGCGAGGGCAAGGTCCGAGGGTCCCGCATCCGCCGGCAGGAGCAGCGGCAGGACGCCCATGTTGATCAGGTTGGAGCGGTGGATCGCCTCGAAGCTGGACGCCAGCACCGCACGCACCCCGAGCAGCGCCACCCCCTTGGCTGCCCAGTCGCGCGAGGAGCCCATGCCGTAGCGCTCGCCGGCCACGATCACCACGGCCTCGCCGGCCGCCCGGTAGCGCTCGGCCGCGGCCCAGAGGGTGAGCATTTCGCCACTGGGGCTGTGGATCGTGCGGCCGGCGGGGATGTCCGCGGCCAGCAGGTTGCGCACCGTGCGGTTGGTGAACAGGCCGCGGACCATGGCCTCCCAGTTGCCGCGGCGGGCGGAGAAGACATTGAGGTCGGACGGGTCCTCGCCATGGGCGATCAGATAGGCCGCGGCCTCACTGGCGGACGGCACGGCGCCGGCGGGGGAGATGTGGTCGGTGGTGATGTCGTCGCCCAGCACCAGCAGCGGGCGGGCCAGGTAGCGGCCGAGCCGCGGCGCGCCATCGACCGTCACGAACGGGGGGCGGCACAGGTAGGTGGACTTCGGATCCCAAGGGTAGAGTTCCCCGGTCGGCGCTTGCAGCGCCGCCCAGGCCGGGCTGGCTTCGGCGAGGTCGTAGGCCTCCACATAGTCCTGCGGCCGCGCCGCCGTGGCGAGGGCCGCGTCGATCTCCACGCCGGTGGGCCAGAGGTCGGCCAGCCGCACCGGCGCGCCGTCCGGCCCCGCGCCGATCGCGTCGGTGGTGATGTCGCGGTCCAGGTCGCCGGCCAGGGCGAAGGCCACCACCATCGGCGGCGAGGCCAGGAAGCCCAGCTCCAGCTGCGGGTGGACCCGTCCCGGGAAGTTGCGGTTCCCGGAGATCACCGCGACTGCGCGCCGTCCCTCCGCCATCGCCGGCTCGAACGCCGCGGGCAGGGGCCCGGAGTTGCCGATGCAGGTGGTGCAGCCATAGGCGACGACCCCGAAGCCCAGCGCCTCCAGGTCCGCGAGCAGGCCGGCGCGGCGCAGATAGGCCTCGGCGGTGGGCGAGCCGGGCGCCAGCGAGGTCTTGACCCACGGCGGCGGCGCAAGGCTCCGCGCCCGCGCCTTGCGCGCCAGGAGGCCGGCCGCCACGAGCAGGCGCGGGTCGGAGGTGTTGGTGCAGCTGGTGATCGCGGCGATGGCGACGGCTAGGTCCGGCGGGCCATCGCCGACTTGCGCCGCCGTCGGGCCTGCGCCCACGGCCTCGCGGGTCCGGGCGGGGTCCAGCCGGTCCTGCGGCCGGCGCGGTCCGGCCAGGCTGGGCCGCACCGCCGCAAGGTCCAGCGCCACGACCGCGTCGTAGCGGGGCTCGGCATCAGCCTGGAACCACAGCCCCTGGCGGCGCGCGTAGTCGCCCACCAGCGCCACGTGCTCGGTCGTCCGGCCGGTGGCGTGGAGATAGGCCAGGGTCCGGGCGTCGATCGGGAAATAGCCCGTGGCTGCGCCGTACTCGGGCGCCATGTTGGCCACCACGGCCCGGTCGCCCACCGACAGGGTCGAAACGCCGGGCCCGAAGAACTCCACGAACCGGCCGCCGATGCCCTCGCCGCGCAGCAGTGCGGTGACCTCCAGGGCCAGGTCGGTGGCCAGCGCACCCTCGGCCAGCCGCCCGCTCAGCCGCACGCCCACCACCCGCGGCGCGCGCAGGGTCACCGGCAGGCCGAACATCACCGTCTCGGCCTCCAGCCCGCCGACGCCCCAGGCCAGCACGCCCAGGCCGCCGACCATGGGCGTGTGGCTGTCGGTGCCGATCAGGGTGTCGGGAAAGGCCCAGGCCTGCCCCTCGACGCTGGCGGTGGTCACCACGCTGGCCAGCCGCTCGAGGTTGAGGGTGTGCATGATGCCGCTGCCCGGCGGATGCACGGTCAGGTTCCGGAAAGCGCCCGTCGCCCATTTCATGAACCGGTAGCGCTCGCCGTTGCGCTCCAGTTCGCGGGCCATGTTGTGGGCTCGGGCGTCCGGCGTTCCGAACCGGTCCACCGCCACGGAGTGGTCGGTCGAGACGTCCACCGGCAGCACCGGATTGAGCCGGGCCGGGTCGCCGCCGGCCTCGGCCAGGGCCGAGCGGCAGGCGGCCATGTCCACCAGGGCCGGGCCGCAGGTGGTGTCGTGCATCAGGACGCGGCCGGGATGGAAGGCGATCTCGGCGTCGCTGTGGCCCTGGCGCAGCCAGTCGGCCAGGGGCGCGGGGTCGCCGCGGCGCCGCAGCAGGTTCTCGATCAGGATGCGGTGGATCCAGGGCAGCCGGTCTGCGGCCTCGCCCAGAACCCCGGGCAGGTCGACGATCCGGTAGCGGCGGCCGGAACTGGCGAGGTGGCCGAAGGCGGACCGGCGCATCAAGAATTGTTTTCCTGAATCATAAAATGCATTATGCGCCGGAAGCGTCGGGCGGGGCAAGCGCCCCGCGACGCCCGCGTGGAGGCCGACTTTGCGAATCCTAGTGCTGCCCGGCGACGGCATCGGCCCCGAGATCACCGAGGCGACCCTGGCGGTGCTGCACCAGGCCGACCGCACCCTCGGCCTGGGCCTTACCTTCGAGCAACAGGACATCGGCCTGGCCAGCCTGAAGGCCAGCGGCTCGACCCTGCCGCCGGCGGTCATGGCCCGTGTACCGCAGGTGGACGGGGTGATCCTGGGGCCGGTCTCGCACTACGAATATCCGCCGCGCAGCGAGGGCGGGATCAATCCGTCGGCCGAGCTGCGCACCGCCTTCGAGCTCTACGCCAACATCCGCCCCTGCCGCGCCCGGCCTGACCTGACCATCCTGCGCAAGCGCATGGACCTGGTGATCGTGCGGGAGAACACCGAGGGCTTCTACGCCGACCGCAACATGCTGAGCGGGCCGGCCGAGTTCATGCCGGACGCGGACAGCGCCTTCGCCATCCGCAAGATCACCGCCAGGGCTTCCAGCCGCGTCGCCCGCGCTGCGTTCGAGCTGGCCCAGCGCCGCCGGCGCAAGGTGACCGCCGTGCACAAGGCCAATGTCCTGAAGCTGACCGACGGCCTCTTCCTGCGTGAGGTCCGCAAGGTGGCGGCCGAGTTCCCCGACGTCGCCCTGGACGAGGTAATCGTCGACGCGGCCGCCGCGCTGCTGATCCGCCAGCCGGACCGGTTCGACGTCATCGTCACCACCAACATGTTCGGCGACATCCTGTCGGACGAGGCCTCGGAGCTCTCCGGCAGCCTGGGCCTGGGCGGGTCGATCAATGTGGGCGAGCAGGTCTGCGTGGCCCAGGCGCAGCACGGCTCGGCGCCGGACATCGCCGGGCAGGGGATCGCCAATCCGACTTCGCTGATCCTCTCGGCCGCCATGCTGCTCGCCTGGCGCGGCCGCCGCGACGGCAAGGCCAGGCTGCTGACGGCCGCCGAACGCATCGAGGCGGCGGTGGAACAGGTGCTGGGCGACCCGCGGGCGCGGACCGCGGACCTGGCCGGCGAGGCCAGCACCGAGGCCTTCGGCCGCGCGGTGGCGGCGGCGGTGGCGAGCCAGCCGTGATCGCCTCCATCGATCCCGCTACCGGCCAGGAGATCGCCCGGTTCGAGCCCCACAGTCCGCGCGAGGTCGAGGCGGCCCTGACCGCCGCGGCTGCGGCCCAGGCCGACTGGGCGGCCCGACCGATCGCGGCGCGTACGCCCCTGCTGCGCCGTCTGGCCCAGACGCTGCGGGCGGGCGCCGACCGCTACGCCCGGCTGATCACCGCCGAGATGGGCAAGCCCCTGGGCGAGGCGCGGGCCGAGATCGAGAAGTGCGCCCTGACCTGCGACTTCTACGCCGAGCACGCCGCCGACTTCCTGGCCGACCGGCCGGTCGCCTCGTCTGCCCATCACAGCGCGGTGGTGCACGAGCCGCTGGGCGTGGTGCTGGCGGTGATGCCCTGGAACTACCCGTTCTGGCAGGTCTTCCGCTTCGCCGCCCCGGCCCTGGCGGCTGGCAATGGCATGGTGCTCAAGCATGCTGGGAACGTGCCCCAATGCGCCCTGGCCATCGCCTCGGTGTTCGCCGACGCCGGCTGTCCGCCGGGCCTGGCCGCCGTGCTGCTGGTGGAGCCCGAGGCGGTGGCGTCCCTGATCGCCGACGACCGCATCGCCGCTGTCACCCTGACCGGCTCGACCGAGGTGGGCGCCATCGTCGCGGGCCAGGCTGGCCGTGCCCTGAAGAAGCAGGTGCTGGAGCTGGGCGGCTCTGATCCGTTCGTCGTGCTCGCCGACGCCGACATCGAGCTCGCCGCCGCGACGGCGGTGAAGGCGCGGTTCACCAACGCCGGCCAGTCCTGCGTCAACGCCAAGCGCTTCATCGTCGAGGATGCCGTCGCCGATCGCTTCGTGGCCGCCTTCGCCGCCCGGATCGCGGCGCTGAGGGTGGGCGATCCGCTCGCCCCCGACACCGACATCGGCCCCATGGCGCGGGCCAACCTGCGCGCGGCCCTGCATGACCAGGTCCGTCGCACGGTGGAGGCCGGGGCCGCGCTCGTGCTCGGCGGTGCGCCCCTGGAAGGCCCTGGCTTCTTCTACCCGCCGACCCTGCTGGACCAGGTGACGCCGCAGATGGCGGCCTTCCGCGAGGAGACCTTTGGCCCGGTGGCGGCGGTCACCCGCGCTCGCGACGCCGACCACGCGATCGCGCTCGCCAACGACACCGAGTTCGGCCTCGCCGCCGCGATCTGGACCGCCGACGCCGCCCGCGGCCAGGCCCTGGCGCGGCGCATCCAGGCGGGCGCGGTGTTCATCAACGGCCTGGTGGCCTCCGACCCGCGCCTGCCGTTCGGCGGGATCAAGCGCTCCGGCTACGGGCGCGAGCTGGGCGACCTGGGCATCCGCGAGTTCGTCAACGCCAAGACCGTGTGGGTCGGCCCCGTGCAGGAGGCGGCGGCGTGAGCCCGCGCGCCACGATCCTGCGGCCCGGGCAGATCGTCCCCCGCGAACGCGGCGGGGGCGCACGGACCATCCCCCTGGTCAACGCCCGCATCGGCTCGCAGCAGACCCTCAGCGGCATCACCGAGTTCGAGCCGGGCGCGGCCATCGCCCTGCACATCCACAACTGCGAGGAGACGGTCCTGGTGCTCGAGGGCGAGGCCGTGGCGGAGATCGACGGGGTGGAGCATGCGCTTGGCCCCACCGACACCAGCTGGATCCCGGCCGGGGCGCCGCACCGCTTCCGCAATCCCTCGGCGACGGCGCGGATGCGCATCTACTGGACCTACGCCTCGATCGACGCGACCCGCACGGTGCTGGCCACGGGCGTCACCACCCGCATCGACGAGGAGCACGGCGTCGTCCCGGACTGAGCGATCCCAGGCGGCTCAGGGGCCGATCGGCACGCCAACGATGGCCTTGATCACCCAGCGGTCCTCGGGCGCGCCGTAGCCGTAGCCGACCCCGAAATCGAGGTCCCAGCGGCCGAAGCTGCGGTCGATCACGGCGAAGATCTGCTGGTCGCGATCGTTCAGGCGCCCAAACCGCTTGGTGTCGGCGAACGCGTTGTAGCTCTCCAGGCCCACGCTGGTGGCCGCGTCGAGCTGGTAGGCCACCTTGGTCGCGAGCTGGAAGCTGGTCGGGCTGTGGTCCGGCCCCGACACCACGAAGTCCACATTGAGGTTCGTCGCCAGGGTCCAGGGTCCCTGCCGCACGCCGAAGATGCCCTTCAGCTCCGCGTTCCAAGGGTTGATGTCGAGGCTGTGGCGCACCCGGCCCAGTTCGAAATTCAAGCCCCAGAACCACGGCTGGTCGGCGGAGCGCTTGGGCGCGATGTACTTGATCCGGCCCTTGACCCCGCCGATCTCCACGTTGCCGCTGCGGTCGATGGTGGCCAGCGGCAGATAGGCGCCGAGCTCGATGTCGTCGGTCAGGCCATAGGCCCACTCCGGCGTGATCCGCCAGCGGCGGTCCGAGGCCTGCTGCCCCGGATAGTCGGGCACCAGCCGCCCGTCCGGAGTGTAGTTGAGATGCACGTCGAGGCCGATCTCGCCCCGCTTGCTCATCTCGTCCATGTAGACCTGGATCTCCTCGTCGGCCGCGCGAGCGGTCCCGAGGCCGGCGGCGAGCGCCAGTACGCCGGCGAGGGCAATCGATCGGATCATGGCGGTCCTCTGCGCGGCGCTATTGTCTTGTCGGCGTAAGAAGACCAATCGCGGCAATGGCGACGCTCGTCAACCGCCCGCCGTCGGCGCCTGAGGTCGCCTCTTCCGCAACGGCGCCCGTATGATATCTATGATTGAGAAGATGGAGCGCCAGCAAGGCGTCGGAGGAATCGCCGTGGACTGGTCGGGGCTCTACGCCACGCGCATGGGCAAGGTGACGGCGTCGGACATCCGCGAGCGGATGAAGCTGCTCGCCGATCGCTCGATCATCCAGCTGGGCGGCGGCTTACCGGATCCGGCGCTGTTCCCGGTGGCGGAGGCGGCGGCGGCGTGCGCGCGGATCCTCGGGGACCCCGCCCAGGCCGCCACGGCGCTCAGCTATGCCCGCAGCGAGGGCCACGAGCCGCTGCGCGCCTGGATCGCCGGGCACATGACCGCCCTCGGCGCGCCGTGCGGCGTGGACAACATCCTGATCACCAACGGCTCCCAGCAGGGCCTGGACTTCGTGGCCCGCCTGCTGCTCTCGCCCGGCGATACGGTGGCCGTGGAAATGCCCAGCTTCATCGGCGCGCTGCGGGCTTTCGACGCCTATGAGGTGCGCTACGCCGCCCTGCCGACGGCGGTCGAGGCGCCGCTGCCCGGCGGCGCGAAGTTCGGCTACCTCGGCCCGGATTTCCGCAATCCCACCGGGACGTCGCTGTCCCTCGCCGAGCGGACCGCGGTGGTGGAGAAGGCCGCCGCCATCGGCCTGCCGCTGCTGGAGGACGGCTGCTACGAGCAGCTATGGTTTGAAGGCGCCGCGGCGCCGTCCGTCTTCGCGCTGGCGGTCCAGGCGGCCAGAAGCGTGGAGGCCTGCGGTGTCCTGCACGCCGGCAGCTTTTCGAAGACCCTGGCCCCGTCGCTGCGGACCGGCTGGATCGCAGGCCCCTCGGCGGTGATCCGCAAGCTGGTGCTGATCAAGCAGGCCGCGGACCTGGCCACCAGCGCCCTGAACCAGATGCTGGTGCTGGAACTGGCGGCCGGACTGGAGGCCCATGTCGTGCGGGCCCGGGCGCTCTACCGCCGCCGCCGCGACGCGATGCTGCGCGCGCTGGAGGACGGCATGCCACCGGGCGTCACCTGGACCCGTCCCGAGGGCGGCCTCTACATCTGGCTGACCCTGCCCCCCGGGCTGGACGGCGCGGCCGTGGCCGAGCGGGCCCTGATGGAGGACCAGGTCTCGGTGATCTCCGGCGCGGCCTTCTACCCGGTCGAGCCCCGGCGCAACACGCTGCGGCTCAGCTACTCCCTGGCCAGCGAGGCCGACGCCGCGGAGGGCGTGAGGCGGCTCGGTCGGCGGATCGAAGCGATGATGGCGTTGGCCTGAGCGCGCGCCTCAGGCGGCCGCGACGACGCTGATCTCCAGGGCGTAGCGGGGCGAGGCCAGCTTGGCTTCCACCGTGGTTCGGCAGGGCGGCTCGGCGCCGGCCAGCCACTCCAGCCAGATCCGGTTGATCTCCGGCAGGTCCGCCAGGTCGGCCACGTACAGGTTCGCGCTCAGCAGGCGCGTGCGGTCGGTTCCGGCCTCTTCCAGCAAAGCGTCGATCCTGCGCAGCACCTCGACCGCCTGTTCGGCCACCGGCCCGCCGCCCGCCTCGATCGCCACCTGCCCGGAGAGGTAAGCCGCGCCGCCGTGCACCGTGGCCATGCTGAGCCGCGGACTCACCCCGATGCGCCGGATCTCGCCCGCCATGCCGTCCTCCCGCGATTGACCCTCCGGATCGCCCATCCTTATACTGATTGCAATGAAAAGCGGCGCTCGGCGCCCGCATTCCCGGAGGAGCCGGCCATGGACGACGTCCCCTATCTGATGCGCGGCCGCCGCGAGGTGGCGACCGACAGCAGCGTCCTGATCAGCTCGTCGAAGTTCCTGAACGACGCCCGCATCCGCGAGTGGGTCACCAACGAGAACCTGCGCCGCAACGGCCGCGACTATCCCATGACCTACGGCATTCCGTCGCTGATCTCCGCCGTGCGGGAGGTGCAGGACCATGCGCGGATCGAGGCGCTGTTCCAGGAGGCGCGGCGCGGGTGGCCCGAGCTCGACCGCTGGTTCGACGAGCGCTACCTGTCGAACCTGACCAAGGACGACCTGAAGCCCTGTCCCGCGGGCTCGGTCGGCGGGATCTTCTACCGCTACCTGGTCGAACAGAACCTCGAGATCGACATCATCGCCAGGTTCGAGCCGAATACGAGCTTCGAGTACTTCTTCCTGCGCGGCGTCCAGACCCACGACTTCATGCACATCCTGGGCGGCGTCGGGTTCGACTACCTTGGCGAGACGGTCCCGGCGTTCATGAAGTTCGGCAACCTGTTCCGCTGGTTCGGGCCGGAGCTGGCAGGCGCGCTCAACGTGCAGAACACGCTGCTGACCCTGCCCACCTTCACCCGCACCCTGCTGCACTATCCGCAGTGCTGGCCCACCATGTGGCGGCTGGCCGAGAACGGCATGCGGATCGGCGAGACCTCCGAGGCGCTGTTCCTGCCGCGCTACGAAGACTGGCTGGACCTGACGCCGGCTCAGGCGCGGGAGAAGTTCGGCGTGCGCAACGTGGTGGAGACCGACACCACCGAGCTGTCCGACATCTGGAGCGAGGGCGCGCAGTCGGCGGCCAAGGCGGCCCTCGCGGCCGAGTAGCGAAGCGCGCTACCAGCCCTCCAGCGCCGCCAGGTCCAGCGACTCCACCACCGCCATCGCCCGCGTCAGCCGCGCGTCGGTGACCGGCAGGCGCGGCTTGCGCGGATAGCCGCCGGCCAGGCCCAGCTGGTTCAGCACCGCCTTGGTCACCCGGATGCCGCCGTTGCCGTAGAGGCCGACGAAGAGCCGCATCAGCTTGCTCCAGGCCTCCATCAGCCCGGTGAGGTCGTCGTTGCGGTAAGCCTCGATCACCGACATGCAGAGCCGCGGCGCCAGGTTGCCCTCGGAGGTCAGGAAGCCCTGGGCCCCGAACGCCAGGGCGGTCAGGGCGTTGTGCGGCCCCCCCACGAAGATGTCGGTGGTCTCGCCCAGGCCGTCCACCAGGGCGCGCAGGTAGGTGGGGTCCTGGTGGCTGCAGTTCAGGGCGATCAGCTGCGGGAAGCGACGGTAGAGCGCGACGATGACGTCCGCGGGGATCACATAGCCCACCGACTGGTGCGTCGAGAGCACCAGCGGCATGTCCACCGCCGTCAGCACCTCGGTGAAATAGACTTCCAGCTCGTCGGGCGTGGGCGCATGGCCGTGGCCCACGTCCAGGGAATAGACCTGGGCGGCGTCGACGCCGGCGGCCTTGGCCATCTCCAGGAAGGCGATCATCTCCGCCGCCGTGCGGGGCTCCACGCCCATGGCGCGGATGGCGGTCTTGCCCTTGAGTTCGTCCACCGCGATCTCGAGCAGCCGCTGCGTCTCCTCGCGGGCCAGGGTGTAGCCCTCGCCGCTGCCGCCGCCGCCCACATAGACCCCGATGCCGGAGGCTCCGAGGCGCGCCAGGTGTCGGCGGATCGCCGGCTCGTCCAGCCGGCCCTCGGCGTCGAAGGGCGTGATACTGATGGTGAAGGCCTGCGCCCGCGCCCGCCTGTCCGCCGCCGTCTGCCCCGCCATACGCGCCTCCTCGCCCGCCGGGTTTCAGCACCGGCTTCTTTCTATATAAAGATAGATATTATAGATGCCTGTGTAAGCTTTGGCGTCAACCTGAGGTGACGCAATCTTTTCCGTGGGATATACCCGCTCGTCGAAGTACGGGCGGGCTGAAGCGATTCGACCAAGGATGCATGTCGTCCATCCGGGATGTCCCGCCGATTGACCCTCGATCGCCAGGACCGACGTGACCGCAGAGCCCATTTCTCCCCGACGCCAGCTCAAACAGCCCCGCATCGCCGAAATCGTCGCCGAAGGCCTGCGCCAGCGGATCCTGTCCGGTGAGCTGGAGGACGGCGCCCTGCTGCCGAAGCAGGAGGAGCTGCTGGCCGAGTTCGGCATCAGCCCGCCGTCGATCCGCGAGGCGCTGCGGATCCTGGAGACCGAGGGCCTGATCACCGTCCAGCGGGGCAATGTGGGCGGCGCGGTCGTGCACCGGCCCCAGGCGTCCAAGGCGGCCTATATGCTGGGCCTGGTGCTGCAGTCGCGATCGGTCACGCTCGACGACCTGGTCAACGCCATGCGCAAGCTGGAGCCGGCCTGCGCCGCCGAATGCGCCCTGCGCCCGGACCGGCACCAGAGCGTGCTGCCGCGCCTGCGCGCCGTGCTGGACGAGGGTCTGCGGGTGATCGACGACCCCGACGCCTTCATCGGCCAGGCCCGCCGCTTCCATACCGAGCTGGTCAACCATTGCGGAAACCAGACCATGAGCCTGGTCGTCGGCGCGCTGGAGGCCCTGTGGTCGGCGCAGGTGGACGTGCTGGCGCGAAAGAACGCCACCCACGGCTCGTTCTCCG
The DNA here is from genome assembly GCA_019510435.1 of Caulobacterales bacterium. Lineage (GTDB taxonomy): Bacteria > Pseudomonadota > Alphaproteobacteria > Caulobacterales > Caulobacteraceae > Phenylobacterium. Next base: position 317,133 of record JAEKKJ010000008.1, read on the forward strand.
ACCGCGCCATCCGCCAGTCCCTGGCCGACGAGCACGAGCGCCTCTACCGGCTGATCGCCGAGGGCGACGCGCGCGGGGTCGAGCAGGCCATGCGCGAGCACTATTCCGGCGGCTCCGAGGGCGGCGAGCGCCAGCACGGCTTCGGCTTTGGCTCGGTGGTCAACGCCAGCATGCTGCAGTCGTAGGGCCGATCAGGCGCCCAGCCACGTCGTCAGCGCCGCCACGTCCGGCCGCGCCCGCTCCAGCGGCGTCTCGGCCGGCGTCCCCACGTGCACGAAGCCGGCGATCCGCTCGCCCGCCACAAGGCCCAGCCGCGCCAGCGCCTGCGGGTCATAGGCGTACCAGCCGGTGATCCAGTTGGCGCCATAGCCCAGGGCGCCCGCCGCCAGCAGCAGGTTCATGCAGACCGCCCCGGCGGAGAGCACCTGCTCCCACTCCGGGATCTTGCCCTCGGTCACCCGGGACACCACCGCGATGGCCAGCGGCGGCGTCTTGAGCTTCATCAGGGCCGCCTGCGCCTTGGGCGCATCCTCGCGCGCGGCCGCCATGGCTTCCAAGTCCGCGACCAGGGCCGCCTTGGCCGCGCCCTCGATCACGATGAACCGCCAGGGGAACAGCTTGCCATGGTCGGGCGTGCGCGCGCCGATGCCGAGCAGGCGATCGATCTCCGCCACGGACGGCCCCGGCTCGACCAGGGTGAGCGCCGAGGCCGAACGGCGCCAGGCCATGAGGTCCAGGGTCTGGGTGCAGGGCCGCGCCGGCACGGGCTCGCCGAAGACCGGGGCCGCCGCCAGGGTGTCGAGCATCGGAGGGTCCTATATATTGCAATGTTTGATATATAAGAGAGCTTAGTCGCGCTCGGGCTGGAGTTCAATCCGCTCGGCGCGGGGCGCTTGAAGGGGCCGGGCCAGGATGGACGATTTCAACGCGCTGACGCGGCTGGACGGCAAGGTCGCGGTGGTGACCGGGGCCGCGTCCGGCATCGGCCGGGCGACAGCGCTGCGGCTGGCGGCGGCGGGCGCCGCGGTGCTGGCCGCAGACCTCGACGCGGCCGGCGCGGCGGCGACGGCGGCGGCCTGTGTGTCGGCGGGTGGACAGGCCCAGGCCACAGGCGGCGACATTCGCGACTGGTCCACCGGCGAGGCCATGGCTGGGGCGGCCGTCGCCGAGCTCGGCGGCCTGGACATCCTGGTCAACTGCGCGGGGCTGTTCCCCTCCGGCGCCGCACTCGATCTGGACGAGGGCCACTGGGACCAGCTGCTGGACGTGAACCTCAAGGGCGCCATGAGCCTGTCGCAGGCCTGCGCCCGGCGCATGCGCGACGCCGGCCGCGGCGGGGCCATCGTCAATATCGCCTCGATCCAGGGGCTGCGGCCGCGCGCCGGCAAGGCCGCCTACGCCGCCTCCAAGGCCGGGCTCATCGCCCTGACCCAGGTGCTGGCCCAGGAGCTGGCGGCGCACGGCGTGCGGGTGAACGCCCTGGCCCCGGGGCCGGTGCTGACCGAGGCGGCGGTGGAGGCCGGCGGGTCGGCGACGGGCGCGGCCACGGCGGCCGCCTATCTCGCGCGCCTGCCGCTGGGGCGCTTCGGCTCACCCGAGGAGATCGCGGTCGCGGTCCAGTTCCTGGCCAGCCCCGCCGCCGCCTGGATCACCGGCGCGACCCTGGCGATCGATGGCGGCGCCCTGCTGATCTAGAGGCTGAGGGTCCCCAGCCGCGCCCCGTCCAGGGTCGCGTGCAGCATCCGCCGCGGCGCCAGCGCGTCGCCGATCAGGTGCACCTCGGGCGCCACAGCCCGCATCGCCGCCACCAGCCGATCGTCGCCCCGGCGGCCGTCCACCGCGATCACGCTGTCGACGCCCTCCAGCACGCTCGGCGCGCCGGTCAGGCTGCTCCTCACCTCCAGCCGCCCATCCGCGAAGCCGCCGGCCGCGGTGTTCGGCCGGATCACCACTCCCGAGGTCTCGAGCCGGCGCAGCAGCAGGTAGAGGCTGGCCGCCTCCACCGCCTGGCCGGGCATGGGCGCCTCGGTCAGCAGGATCACCTCGCGGCCCAGGCGGGCGAGGTAGTCGGCCACGATCAGCGGCGGCAGGTGGTCGTCCAGCCCGCCCGCCACCACGACCCGCTGTCCCACGGCGTGCGGCTCGGCCAGGGCGCGGGCCGCATCGATCCGGTCCGGTCGCGGGTTCCACATGGCTCCGGCGGCGAGGACGATGGCGTCCGGCGCGAGCTCCTGCGCAAGCCGGACGTCCGCCTCGATCCCCAGGCGCACCGTCACGCCGGCCTCAGCGATGGCGCCCCGCGCATAGTCCAGGTAGTCCCCGAACCGCGCCTGGTCCGACGCCGCGGTCAGGGTGACCAGCTGGCCGCCCAGCCGGGGCGCGCGCTCGACCAGCGTCACCGCGTGGCCCCGGGCCGCCGCCGCCAGGGCGCATTCCAGGCCCGCGGGCCCGCCGCCCACCACCAGGATTCTGCGCGGCCGCAACGCCGGGCGCAGCGCCATCGCCGCCTCGCGCCCGGCGGCCGGATTGGCCGCGCAGGCCACCGGACGCCCGTAGTGGCATTCGTTTCCGCCGATGCAGGGACGCGGCCGCTGCCCGGCGACACCCTTGGCCAGCAGCTGCGGCTCGGCGATCAGCGCGCGCACCATGCCCACCACGTCGGCCTGCTCCGCCGCCAGGATCGCCTCGGCGTGGTCCAGGGTGGCGATGGCGCCGGCGACCATGACCGGCAGCCCGACAGCCGCCTTCACCGCAGCTGCGGTCGGTGCATTGGGCGCTGGCGGGACCAGCGCTGGGGCGACGTAGGGCGCGTCGGCGCCGAGGCCGGCATAGGTCCCGCCGGAAAGGCTCACATAGGCCGCGCCGCCGGCCTCCAGCGCCTTGGCCACGGCGACGATGTCGTCCAGCGTCAGGCCGCCGGGCCGTTCGGGCCCGGTCAGGCGCACGCCGACGGGAACCTCGTCGCCCACCGCCTCGCGCGCCGCCGCCAGCAGCTCCAGCAGGAACCGGGCCCGCGCCGCCAGGTCGCCGCCATAGCCGTCCGTCCGCTGGTTGGTGAGCGGGGAGAGGAACTGCTGCGGCAGGTAGCCGTGGGCGGCGTGCAGTTCGATCGCCGCATAGCCTGCGTCCCGCGCCCGCCGCGCGGCGAGGGCGAAGGCCTGGGTCAGGTCGCCGATGTCGGCCAGGTCCAGCGGATGGGGGTTGTGACGCTCGAAGGGGTCGGGCACGCCTGACGGCGAGACCGTCGGCTGGAAGCTGTCGGAGTGTTGGGCCGCGCCAGGATGGTAGAGCTGGGCCACGGGGAGGGCGCCCTGCTGCGCCGCAGCCTCCGCCCAGGCGCGCGCCGTCGGTATCATGCCGTCGTACCAGGCGCGTCCCTCGGCGGTCAGCGGATGCGGCGGGACGGCGTCGGGGTCGCCGCTGTGGTCGGGGAAGGCGCGCCCCGGGCCGAACGGGACCTGCATCACGCCCAGCGGGCCCAGGTTGAAGCCCGCCAGGCCCACGCCCGACGCCCGCTCGGCGATGTAGCGCAGGTAGCGCGCCTGAGGCAGGCGCGGCCCGTGGGTGGTCATCATCAGGCGGTTGCGAGCCGTGAGTGGGCCGATGGCGATGGGCGCGCTCAGCCGTGGATAGGCGCTCATGCGGCTGCTCTCCCTCGAAGAATCGAGCCAACCCGACTCGGCATCGCCCAACTTTGCGTGATCACGCAGCCGGATCGCTATCTCTATTGTCTTATAAAAGATTGTCCCATAACGTCCCGTCAAATGGCCAACATAGGCCAGGCATAGGGGGAAGCGACGATGAAGCCTGCGACGGCTGCGAGCTCGGCCATGACCAGCTCGGCCACCACCCGGCCACATGGCCTGCGAACCACCATCCTGACCGGCGTTTCGACCCTCGTCCTGGCGACCGCCTGGGCCGGTTCGGCCGCGGCGGCCGCGGCCGAAGCCGCCGCCACAGGGCCGGCGACGCTGGAGGAAGTGACCGTGACCGCGCGGCGGGTGACGGAGAACGTCCAGACCACGCCGGTGTCGGTCAGCGCGGTCTCGCTGCAGCAGATCCAGGACCTCAACATCGTGCGACTGGAGAATATCCAGAAGCTGGCGCCGAACCTCACCGTCCTCGCCAACGGACCCAGCTCGGTGGCGCCGATGCTGTTCCTGCGCGGCATCGGCTCGCCCTCGGTGGCGCTCTATTCCGAGCCGCCGGTCGCGCTCTATGTGGACGGGGTCTACACGCCACGCCCGACCGCCGCGGCCTTCGACGTGCCGGACATGCACGGCATCGAGGTGCTGCGCGGGCCGCAGGGGACCCTGTTCGGCCGCAACACCACCGGCGGCGCCATCCTGATCACCACCGAGTCGCCGCGGCATTCGGCCGGCGGGTCGGCCTCGGTGAGCTACGGCTCCGACAACGACTGGGCCGGCGACCTGGTCGCCCACACCGGCGACTTCGGCCCCGGCAACCTGCGCGCCAAGATCGTCCTGCAGCGGCACGACCGCGACGGCTGGGTGGAGTTCCCCGGCTTCAAGAAGGACGAGTGGGGCGGCAGCCTGCACTCCAAGTCCGCCAGCTTCACCCTGGCCGGCGACATCACCGACCGCCTCAGCGCCGAGGGCGCCATCAACTATTCGAAGCTGCGTTCGGCGGTGGGCTTCCAGACCCTGGCCGCCAACCCGAACGCGATCCTCTACTTCAGCCAGAGCCCCGGCTTCGGCGGCCCGCCCTTCATCATCGGCACGACCCCGCAGGACATCGCCTACCGCGATCCGCGCCAGCTCAACAACGAGGCCCGGATCCGCACCTATGGCCAGCGGCTGACGCTGAACTGGGATGGCGGCAAGGCCTTCCAGCTGAAGTCCATCACCGCCGGCTCGTGGATCCACCAGGACCTCACGGGCCAGCTGGGCGGCAGCTATGTCCTGGGCCGCGTCAACGTCCTGGGCGTGACCACCATCTCGCCGATCATCACCCACCTGACGCCCACCGAGCCGGGCCGCCAGCGCCAGTTCTCCCAGGAGTTCAACCTGACGGGGACCGTCGGCGACTTCAGCTATGTCGCGGGCCTCTACTACTTCAACGAGGAGGCGGCCGAGACCGTCCGCACCGAGCAGATCGGCACGCCCACCAGCGCCGCCTTCGTGGCCACCGTCACCGACCGCAGCGTCTCGTACGGGGAGTCCACCAAGTCGTACGCCGGCTACGGCCAGGTCAGCTACAAGCCGCACCAGTTCGACGGCCGGCTGGAGATCACCGGCGGCCTGCGCTGGACCAAGGACCACAAGACCCTGATCTCCGAGACGGCGGCCACCAGCTCGGCCACCGGCCTGACGACGGTCACCGGCACCGTCCTGGCCACCGGCCTGCCGGGCGCGGGCCTCACCGGGATCGTGCCCTCGACCGCGGCCGAGACCTGGAAGAACACCGGCTGGAGCGCCTCGATCAGCTACCAGGTGGCGCCTACTGTCTACGCCTTCGCCCGCGCCTCGTCGGCGTTCCGCGCCGGCGGCTTCAACGCCATCTCCACCAACGCGCCGGGCTACGGTCCGGAGAAGGCGGTGAGCTACGAGGGCGGGATCAAGTCGGAGTGGTTCGAGCGGCGCCTGCGGGTGAACGCGGCGGTGTTCCACACCGACTACACCGGCCTGCAGATCACCCAGTTCATCGGCCCGCCGCGCAACACCACCTTCATCACCAACGCCGCGGCGGCCAAGTACGACGGCTACGAGGTGGAGGCCCAGGCGCTGTTCGGCCACGGCTTCTCGGCGGACGCGAACTACGGCTACACCTTCCCGAAGTACAAGAAGTACGAGATCGGGGCGAGCCCGCTGCCCGCGCTCTGCGCTGCCACGCCCCAGGATCCGTCGTGCTTCCAGAACGTCGGCGGCGTCGCCCGGCACGCGTTCCTGTCCAAGCACAGCCTGCACGTGGGCGTGCAGTACGAGGCGCCGAAGATGGACTTCGGCGTCCTGACCTTCCGCACCGACTTCAGCTACAAGTCGAGCTTCCTGTTCGGCTCGCTGGACCTGCTCTCGCCCAACAACACCAAGGTCCGCTCGGGCATCGACCGCAACCTCAGCGCCCGGATCATCCTATCGCAGATCCCGATCGGCGGCGACCGGGTGAAGCTGAAGGTGCAGGCGTTCGGCGACAACCTCACCGACAACCGCTTCATCGTCGAGGCGGTGGACTTCTCCACCACGATGAACGGCATCTTCAACCGGCCCCGGAACTACGGGGTCATCGTGAGCGCCGAGTTCTAGGTTCGCGGCGCCCCGCAAGCCATCGGCTTTCGGGGCGCCCGCGACCGCCCGCGCGGCGCCTTTTCCCTCGGCAAATGGTCACATCCGGGGCCGTCAGACCGCCCCGCGTCGTTGACACCCAAATCCTGTCCTTATAATCTTATAGCGAATTGAAAAACCACGGAGCGGCGCAATGCCCCTTGGAAGCACCCGGCTCATCTCCTGCGACAGCCACTTCAACGAACCGGGCGACCTGTTCACCACGCGCGTATCGGCCAAGTTCAAGGACACCGCGCCCTACATCAAAGGCTTCCCCGAGGGGGACGCCTGGATGTTCGACGGCCTGCCCGAGCCGCGGAACTTCGGCTGGAACGCCTGCGCCGGCCTGCCGCCGGAGAAGATGACCGGCTGGTCGCGCTTCGCCGACATGCGCAAGGGCGGCTACGACCCGGCCGAGCGGATCAAGGAGCAGGATCTGGACGGCGTCACCGGCGAGGTGATGTACCCCACGCCCTCGATCCAGGCGGCGCTCGCCACCCATCCGGACGACGAGTACCACCTCGAAATGATCCGCGCGTACAACGACTTCGTGTCGGAGTACGTGGCCTATGCGCCGGACCGGTTCTGCGGCCTGGCCTTCCTGCCGAACCGCGGCGGGGTGAAGGCGGCGGTGGCCGAGCTGGAGCGGGTGATCGGCCGGCCGGGCATGCGCGGGGCGCTCTCGGCCTGCTATCCCAACGGCACGCCGGTCATGCAGCCGGAGGACGACTACCTCTGGGCCGCGATCACCGAACACAAGATCCCCTACAACATCCACGTGGCCCTGGGGCTGATGGCGCCGCGGCCGCACAAGGCCAAGCTGCCCGGCTACGGCCGCTTCTTCGACGCGCCCAACCGGCTGATCGAGTTCATCTTCAACGGCGTGTTCGACCGCTTCCCGACCCTCGAGGTCGCCTTCGCCGAGGTCGACTTCGGCTGGGTGCCTTACGTCAAGGAGCAGATCGACAACAACTACCAGCGCCTGGAGAAGGTGACCGGCTTCGGCCTGCAGCGGATGCCCAGCGAATATATCGATGAGCACTTCTACTTCGGCTACATGACCGACAGCTTCGGCCTGCGGAACCTCAACTACATGAACCCCGAGCGGGTGATGTGGTCCACGGACTATCCGCACATCAGCGCCGACTATCCCTACAGCTGGCGCACCATCCAGGCGTCGATGTCGGGCGTCCCGGGACCGGTGAAGCAGGCGATCCTGCACGGCACCGCCGAGCGGCTCTACAAGTTCCCGACCGCGCCCGCGGCAAGCGCGGCGGCGTCGCCCCAGAAGGTGGCGGCGGAGTGATGGGCGGGGGCGGGGGCCACGACGGGCCTTCGCCCCTTCGCCGTTTCGACCAGGTCGCGCTGGGCCAGGCCCTGCCGTCGATGACGGTGAACGGGCCGGCGGATGCGGCGCTGGGCCTCCTGCAACAGTTCGTGGCCGCCTGGGCCGGGCGCGAGGCGATCGTCAGCGCCCGCGTCACCCGCTGCCTTCCGGCCCGCGGCGCCCGCACGCTGGAGCTGGCGGGGCGAGTCTACGGCCGTCACCTGGACGGCAGCCGGCGCATCGAGATCGAAGTGGTCGGCCGCGACGGGCTGGGCGCCCGCCTGGGCGGCATGGTGCAGGTGCGGCTGGCCTGACGGCGCCCCAGTAGCCGGGCCTCAGTAGCCTGCGGCGATCCCGACGACGGGCGCGGCCGCGACCCGCTGCGCAAACCCCACCACCTGGCTGGCCAGCAGGTCCAGCTGCTCGGCGAGCCGCGGAGCCACGCAGCAACCTGCGGCGTCGAAGGCCGGTTCGGCGGTGTTGATCGCCACGCCCAGCGGGGTGTTCCAGCCACGCAGCGCGTGCACCACATTGCGCAGCGCCCCGAGCGCGGCAGTCGCGCCCTGCCAGCCCGCGCCCGTGCCGATGCAGGCCACCGCCCGGCCCTCGAAATAGCAACGCGGGTCGTCGCGCAGGTCCTCCACATAGTCGAGGGCGTTCTTGACCAGGCCGGAGACGCCGCCGTGGTAGCCGGGCGAGCCCAGCACCACGCCGTCCGCCCGCCGCAGCGCCTCCAGCAGGGCCGCCGCCTCCGCGGTCCGCTCGCTGCGCTCGGGGGCATACAGCGGCAGGTCCAGAGCCGGCCCGCTGAAGATGGCCGTGCGTGCGCCCAGGGCCTCCGCCCGCGCCAGCACGTGGCGCAGCGCCTTCTCCGTCGACGAGGCGCTACGGAGCGCGCCACCGACGGCGACGATGAAGGGCGCAGCGGCGGGAGCGGGGAAGGGCAGGGCGTTCATCACGCATCCTCTAAACTATCTATGATATAGAAGATAAGAATGCGTCGCGTTGGCAAGGCCTTTTGCGCGATCGGCGCGATCGGATTCCGGCGCCGTCGGCCATGACCCAGTGATGCCGGGACAGCATCAAGCGGCGCCGAGAATTCTCTTTATTGTAAATGATAGCTATGATGGAATGGCGTTCGAAGGTGCGGCACAGCACCGTTTGAGGGAGGCGTTCGTGGCCCGCCAGCGTTCCTGTTCCGACGGCCGCGTCCGCACCCGGACTGCCGCCTGATGCTGGACAAGCGCCTCGATCTCGACGCCTTCGTGGACCGGCTGTCGGACGGCATGACGCTCGGCGTCGGCGGCTGGGCCACGCGGCGCAAGCCCATGGCCCTCATCCGCGCCATCGCCCGCTCGGGCCTCAAGGACCTCACGCTGGTCGCGCCCTACGGCGGCCCCGACGTCGGCCTGCTGGCGGCCTGCGGCAAGATCCGCAAGCTGGTCTTCGCCTTCGTCTCTCTGGACCACCTGCCCCTGGACCCGCACTTCCGGGCGGCGCGCCAGGCCGGGGCCTTCGAGGTGCGCGAGCTGGACGAGGGCTTGGCCCAGTGGTCGCTGCGCGCCGGCGCGATGCGCCTGCCGTTCCTGCCGACGCGGGTGGGCCTGGGCACCGACGTGCCGGCCGAGGCGGGGATGAAGACCATCCGCTCGCCCTATGACGACGGCGAGCTGCTGCTGGCCGCGCCGGCGATCCGCCTGGACGCGGCCCTGATCCACGTCCACCGCGCCGACCAACTGGGCAACACCCTGATCCTCAGTCCCGACCCGTTCTTCGACGACCTGATCGCCCGCGCGGCGGACCAGGTGTTTGTCTCCACGGAGCAGCTGGTGGCCACCGCCGAGCTGGGCCTGCCCGCCAACGCCCGCTTCAACCCCTTCGAACGCAGCGTGGTCACCGGGGTGATCGAGGCGCCGTTCGGGGCCCACCCCACCGGCGCCACGCCCGACTACGGCATCGACGTCGAGCACCTGAAGGCCTACGCCGCCGCGACCGAGCCGCAGGCCTGGGCCGACTACCGGACCCGCTTCGTGGAGGCCGATCCGCAGGCCTATCTGGAGGCCGTCGGCGGGCCGGCCCGGCTCAGCGCCATTCCGGCTCCGGTGTATTGAGATGGCCGCACACGACTTCACCCTGGCCGAGCTCTGCATCAGCGCCTGCGCCGAGGTCTGGCGGGACGACGGCGAGGTGCTGGCCACCGGCATCACCCTGATCCCGCGCCTGGCCGCGGGCCTGGCCAAGCTGAGCTTCAATCCGGCGCTCATGATGACCGACGCCGAGGTCTACTTGGTCGAGGAGCCCGTCGCCGTGGGTCCGCGCGCGGCCGCGGCGATCCGGCCGGAGGGCTGGATGTCCTACGCCCGGACCTTCGACAACATCTATGGCGGCAAGCGCCACGCCCTGGTGGTTCCGGTGCAGATCGACCGGTTCGGCCAGACCAACATCTCCACCATCGGCGAGCGCGGCCGGCCCAAGGCAGCCCTGCTGGGCGTGCGCGGCTATCCGGGCAACTCGATCAACCACCCCAACAGCTATTTCCTGCCCAGCCACGACCCCCGCGCCCTGGTGGCCGGCGAAGTCGATTTCGTCTGCAGCGTCGGCTACAACCCCGCCCGCTGGCCGGACGGCAAGCAGCCGCCGTGGCTCGATCTGCGCCGCATCGTCACCAACCTGGCGGTGCTGGACTTCGAGGGCGCGGGCCACGCCGTCCGGGTCCGTTCGCTGCATCCGGGCGTGACCGTCGACGAGGTCCAGGCGGCCACCGGCTTCCCGCTCGAGAGGCCCGCCGAAATCCCCACCACGCCCGCGCCGACGGCCGAGCAACTGCAGCTGATCCGTGAGACCCTGGACCCGCGCGGCCTGCGCGCCACCGTCTTCAAGGGCGATCCGCCCGGCGTGCGCAGCGCGAGCTGAAGGAACCGATCGATGGACGCCGAGCTCCCCAAAGCCGAACCCGCCCAGACCCCGGTCTACGAGACAGACCAGCCGGTGCTCTACGAGGCCGCCGACGGCGTCGCCTGGGTGACCATGAGCCGCCCGGCCTACAACAACGTCCAGAACAGCCAGATGACCTACGCCCTGGACGCCGCGTTCGGGCGGGCGGTGGACGACGACGCGGTCAAGGTCATCGTGCTGCGCTCCACCGGCAAGCACTTCTCCGCCGGCCACGACATCGGCACCCCGGGCCGCGACCACAAGACCAGCTTTCCGCGCAAGCACCTCTGGTACGACCATGTGAACAAGCCGGGCGCCGAGCTGCTCTATGTGCGCGAGCAGGAGGTCTACCTCGGCATGTGCCGCCGCTGGCGGGAACTCCCCAAGCCGACCATCGCCATGGTGCAGGGCGGCTGCATCGCCGGCGGGCTGATGCTGGCCTGGGTCTGCGACCTGATCGTCGCCAGCGACGACGCCTTCTTCCAGGACCCGGTGGTCCGGATGGGCATCCCGGGCGTGGAATATTTCGCCCACGCCTTCGAGCTGCATCCGCGGGTGGCCAAGGAGTTCCTGTTCCTGGGCGAGCGGCTGAGCGCCGAGCGGGCCTACGCCCAGGGGATGGTCAACCGCCTCGTGCCGCGCGACCAGCTGGAGGCCGAGACCCGCGCCATCGCCGCGCGCATCGCCCAGATGCCGCGCCTGGGCCTGGCCCTGACCAAGCAGGCCGTCAACCACGTGGAGGACCTGCGCGGCAAGCGCAGCGCCATGGACGCGGTCTTCCACATGCACCACTTCGCCCACGCCCAGAACGACCTGGTCAGCGGCGACAGCCTGGCGGGCATGGACGGCAAGGCCATGGCCGCCGCCAACAAGAGCTCGGCCGGCGAAGGCTGACGCGCGCATGGGCGACCCGCTCCACACCGTGCTCTGCGAGCGCCTGGGCTGCCGCTATCCGGTGGTGCAGACGGCCATGGGCTGGGTGGCGACGCCGGCGCTGGTGGCGGCCTCGTGCGAGGCCGGCGCCTTCGGCTTCCTGGCCGGGGCGGTGATGACGCCGGTGGAGCTGAAGGCGGCGATCGCGGCGGTGAAGGCGGCCACCGACCGCCCCTTCGGCGTCAATTTCCACATGTTCCAGCCCGGGGCCGAGGAGATCGTCGAGCTGGTGATCGCCGAGAAGGTCCGGGCCGTCAGCTTCGGCCGCGGCCCGGACGCGGCGATGATCGCCCGCTTCCGGCGCGCCGGGATCATCTGCATGCCTACGGTCGGCGCTCTGAAGCACGCGGTGCGCATGGCCGAGCTGGGCTGCGACCTGGTCACGGTCCAGGGCGGCGAGGGCGGCGGCCATACCGGCCCGGTGGCCACCACAGTGCTGCTGCCCCAGGTGCTGGATGCGGTGAAGGTCCCGGTCGTGGCGGCGGGCGGCTTCGCGGATGGGCGCGGCCTCGCCGCAGCGCTGGCCTATGGCGCGGTGGGCGTCGCCATGGGCACCCGCTTCCTGCTGACCAAGGAAAGCCCGGCGCCTGACGCGGTGAAGGCCCGCTACCTCGAGGCCTCACCGGAGCAGATCCAGGTCTCCACCAAGGTCGATGGCATCCCGCAGCGGATGATCCGCAATCGGCTGCTGGACCGCATCGAACGCGCCGGGGCCCTCGGCCGCTGGATCCGCGCGCTCGCCGCCGGCCAGGCCATGCAAAGGGCCACCGGCGCCTCGCTGGGCGAGCTTTGGCGCGCCGCCCAGGCCATGGCGCGCGAGGGCCACATGAGCCTGCCGCAGGCGCTGATGGCCGCCAGCGCCCCCACCCTGATCCAGAAGGCGGTGGTGGGCGGCGACCCCGACGGCGGCCTGATGGCCTCGGGCCAGGTGGCCGGCCGCATCGCCGACCTGCCCAGCTGCCGCGAGCTGGTGGACCGCATCGCAACCGACGCCCGCGAACGCCTGGCTGCGCTCAGCGCCGGCCGCGCCGCGGCGGCCTGAAGGGGGAAGACCGCATGCCGATCCGTGTGGACGTGGCCGACCGCGTCGCCGAGCTGGTGTTCGACCACCCGCCGGTGAACGCCCTGGATTCGGCCGGCTGGAACAGCGTCCCGGCTCTGATCAGCGCGGCTGGTGGACGGGAGGACGTGCGCTGCGTCCTCATCCGCGCCGAGGGCCGCGGCTTCTGCGGCGGGGTCGACATCAAGGAGATGCAGGCCCACCCCGAGCGTATCGTCCAGCTGAACCGCGGCAACTACCTGACCTTCAAGGCCGTGCGCGAGTGCCCGGTGCCGGTGGTGGTGGCGATCCACGGCTTCGTCATCGGCAGCGGCATCGGGATCTGCGGCGCGGCCGACACCATCCTTGCCGCCGACGACGCCTACTTCTCCCTGCCGGAGATCGACCGCGGGGCCATGGGCGGCGCCTCGCACCTGTCGCGTATGCTGCCGCTGCACAAGGTGCGCGCGGCGTTCTTCACGGGCGGCAAGATCACCGCCGAGGAGGCCTTCCGGCTGGGCGGGGTGGAGAAGGTCGTGCCCCGCGACCGGCTGCTGGCCGAGGCGCGGGCCTTCTGCGCCATCATCGCCGGCAAGAGCCGGGCGGCCCTGGTGCTGGCCAAGCAGGCGCTGAACGGGCTGGAGCCGCGGGACGTCGACCACGGCTATCGCTTCGAGCAGGGCTTCACCCTGGAGATGTACATGCACGAGGACAGCCAGGCGGCGCGCGACGCTTTCGTCCACGGCAAGGGCCAGGCGGCCAAGTTCTAGGGGCGGGCGCGTGCATCTCGACTACACGCCCGAGCAGCGGGCCTTCCGCGCCGAGGCCCGGGCCTGGCTTGAGGCCAACGTCCCGAAGGCGCGGTTGCCGTCGTTCGACACGGCCGAGGGCTTCGAGGCGCACCGGGCCTGGGAGGGGCGGCTGCACGCCGGCCGCTGGAGCGCGGTGACCTGGCCGGAGGCCTACGGCGGGCGCGGGCTGGACCTCATCCGCTGGCTGATCTTCGAGGAGGAGTACTGGCGCTGCGGCGCGCCCGGGCGGGTGAACCAGAACGGCGTCTTCCTCCTGGCCCCGACGCTGATGGAGTACGGCAGCCCCGAGCAGAAGGCGCGCTTCCTGCCGAAGATGGCCTCGGGCGAGGAGATCTGGGCCCAGGCCTGGTCGGAGCCCCAGGCGGGGTCGGACCTCGCCGCCGTGCGCGCCACCGCCACCCGCGAGGGCGACGACTACGTGCTCCGCGGCCACAAGATCTGGTCGTCGCGCGCGGTGTTCGCCGACTGGGCGTTCGGCCTCTTCCGCACCGACCCGGCCTCCGAGCGGCACAAGGGCCTGTCGCTGATCCTCTTTCCGCTGAAGGCGCCCGGCGTGCGCATCCGGCCGATCCCGCAGATCGACGGTGAGGCCGGCTTTGCGGAGATCTTCCTGGAGGAGGCCCGTACGCCCGTGGCCAACCGCGTCGGCGCCGAGGGCGAGGGCTGGGCCGTCTGCATGGCCACGGCGGGGTTCGAGCGTGGCCTGATGCTGCGCAGCCCGGCGCGGTTCCAGGCGACCGCGGCGCGGCTGGCGGCCCTGGCGGCGCGCGGCCGGCCGGACGCCACGCAACAGGCCGCCGTGCTGCAGGCGGTGATGGACGCCGAGGCCTATGCGCTCTCCATCTACGCCACCGCCTCGCGGCTGATGGCCGGCGGGCGGATCGGGGCGGAGGCCAGCTGCAACAAGCTGTTCTGGTCCGAGCTGGACGTGGCCCTGCACCGGGCGGCGCTGTCGATCCAGGGCGCGCGGGCGGAGCTCGCGGATACGGGCGACGGCTGGCTCGACGGCTACCTGTTCTCGCTGGCCGGGCCGATCTACGCCGGCGCCAACGAGATCCAGCGCAACATCGTGGCCGAGCGGGTGCTCGGCCTGCCGAAGGGATAGGCGGCGTGGATTTCACCTTCTCCGACGAGCAGCGGATGGTCGCCGACACCGTGCGCGCCCTGCTGGCCGATCGCTGCACGGGCGCGGACCTGCGCCGGCTGATGGGTGAGGGCGCCCGAGACCCCGGGCGCTGGCAGGCGCTCAGCGACATGGGCCTTCCGGGGCTGATGCTGCCCGAGGCGCTGGGCGGGCTGGGCCTTTCGGAAGTCGACCTGGTGCTGGTGGCCGAGGCCTGCGGCTACGCGGCCCTGCCCGAGCCCCTGGTGGAGCACGCCGGGGTCGCCGCGCCGCTGCTGGCGGCCTTCGCCGAGGATGCGCGGGCGGCGGCTTGGCTTGATCGCGTGGCCGCCGGCGCCGCGACGGTGGCGCTGGGCCACGCGGCCAACCCGTTCGTCGCCGACCCCGACACCGCCGGCGTCCTGCTAATCGCACGCGAGGACGGGCTGCACCTGATCGAAGCGGCGAGCGCGGGCCTGACCCGGATCGCGAGCGTCGACCCATTCCGGCGCCTATTCGAGGTCGAGGCCGAGCTTTCGCCCGACACCCGGCTGGCCGACGCCCAGACCGTGGCGCCGCACCTGGCCTTGGCCCTCGACCGCGGGGCGCTGTTCGCCGCCGCCCAGGGCCTGGGCCTGGCTCAGCGCGCCGTGGACATGGCCGCCGACTACGCCCGCGCCCGCATGCAGTTCGGCAAGCCGATCGGCGCCAACCAGGCGGTCAAGCACCACCTGGCCACCTGCCAGACCCGCATCGAATTCGCCCGGCCCGTGGTCTATGCGGCCGCGGCCCAGATCGGCCAGCAGGACCTCTTCTCCCGCGCCCGCATCTCCCACGCCAAGCTGGCCGCCCTCGGCGCCGCCGACCTCGCCGCGCGCGCCGCGATCCAGGTGCACGGCGCCATGGGCTACAGCTGGGAGGTCGACGCGCATTTTTACCTGAAGCGCGCCCTGGCGCTCACCGGGACCTGGGGCGACGAGGCTTTCCACCGGGCCCGCGTGGCCGAGCGGGTGTTCGGCGCACCGCTGGACCCGGACCGCACCTTCGCGAGCGCAGCCGCATGAGCGCCTACGGCCAGGCCCTGACCGCCGATCCGGCGCTGGCCCGCGCCTGGTGCGCCCGTGGCTGGTGGTCGGACGAGACCCTGCAGGCGCGCATCGATGCGCTCGCCGCCGAGCGCCCGAACGAGGCGGCCTACATCACGCCGCGGGGACGCTTCACCTGGGCCGACTACGCCCGCCAGGCCGCCGAGGTGGCCGCCGCGCTGGCGAGCCTGGGCCTCGATCCCGGCGACCGGGTGGCGGTGCTGCTGCCCGACGGGCCGATGATCCATGCCGTGTTCGTCGGCCTGGCGAAGGCCGGGCTGGTCACGGTGGGCATCGGCGCTCGGGCCGGGGACCAGGAGATCGCCCACCTCGTCCGCAGGACCGGGGCGCGGGCGCTGGTGACCCACGCGACCCTGCGCGAGCGGCCGACCTCGGCCCTGCTCACCGCGCTGGCCGAGCGCGAAGCCCGCATTGAGCACCTGGTGGTGGTCCCGGACGTCCTGGCCGAGCCGCAGGCGCCGATCCAGGTCGACGGCCTGGCCGTGACGGACGCCGCACCGCCAGCGGGTTCCGGCATCGGCCCGGACGCGCTCTTCATGATCAACTCCACGTCCGGCACCACGGGCCTGCCCAAGTGCGTGATGCACACCCAGAACCGCTGGCGCTATTTCCACCAGCTGGCGGCGGAGGCGGGGCGGTTCGGGGCGGGCGAGGTGTTCATGGGTGCGGTGCCGGCGCCCTTCGGTTTCGGCCTTTGGACCGCCCACTTCTCGCCCGCCATCCTGGGCTGCCCGACGGTGATCCTGGAGCGGTTCGATGCGCACCAGGCGCTGGACCTGATCGAGCGCGAGCGGGTGACCGTGCTATGCTGCGTCTCCACCCAGTTCATCATGCTGCTGAACGCGCAGGCCGAGCGGCCGCGGGACCTGTCGTCCCTGCGCTGCATGTTCACCGGTGGTGAGGCGGTGCCCTATGAGCGGGCGGCGGAGTTCGAGGCGGTGACCGGCGCGGCGGTGCTGCAGTTCTACGGCTCCAACGAGACCGGGGCCCTCAGCCGCACGACCGCGGCGGACACCCGGGACCGGCGGCTGCGCACGGCCGGGCAGGTGATCCCGGAGATGGAGGTGCGCCTG
Organism: Caulobacterales bacterium; assembly: GCA_019510435.1. Classification (GTDB taxonomy): domain Bacteria; phylum Pseudomonadota; class Alphaproteobacteria; order Caulobacterales; family Caulobacteraceae; genus Phenylobacterium. Next base: position 333,740 of record JAEKKJ010000008.1, read on the forward strand.
TTCGATCCGGACACTGGCGCCGACGTCACCGGAACCCGCAACATCGGCCAGCCCGCCTGCCGCGGACCGGCCGTCTGCCTCGGCTACTGGGACGACGCTGCCGCCAACGCCAAGCTGTTCACGCCGGACGGCTGGATGCTGATGGGCGACATCGTGGAGATCGACGAGACCGGCTACCTCAAGGTGGTTGGGCGCACCTCCGACTTCATCATCCGCGGCGGCAAGAACCTCAGCGCGCCGGCCATCGAGGAGGAGATTGCGGCCCATCCGGGCGTGGCCCTTGTGGCGGCCGCGCCGGCGCCGGACCCGGTGTTCGGCGAGCGGGTGGCGGTCTACGTCGTCGCGCGGCCGGGCGCCGAGATCACCCTCGACGGCCTCACCGCCCACCTCGCCGCGCGCGGGGTCAGTCGCGAATGGTTCCCGGAATATCTGGTGCTGATGGACGACCTGCCGCGGTCGTCCGGCGGCAAGCTGGCCAAGGGTGAGCTGCGCGAGGACGCGCGCCGCCGGTGGGGCGGCTGACATGATCCCACGACATCGGCCTGCTCTAAATTGGCGGTTTGTCCGACAATCTGGGCGGGACTAGGCTTTTGACGCCGCAGGCAGGGGCGCCGCTCGAACGAGCGCCTCGCCGCGTAAGGGAGGCAGTAGAGTGGCCATCATCGCGCAGCCGATCGACCCGGCGGACACCGCCCTGTCCGCCCCGGCCACCGCCAATCCGGTGACCGGCTGGCGCCGATGGACCGAGCTCTTCATCCTGCTGGGCGGCGGGATGATCACCACCCTGGCCTTCACCTCGGTGGTGCCGGGCCTTCCCAAGATCGCCGAGCATTTCAAGGGCGCGGACAGCATCTTCAGCGCGCAGTTTGTGCTGGTCATGGCGCCGGCCGGGATGGCGCTGGCGGGTCTCTTCGCCGGTGCGGTGGTGCGGGCGCTGGGCGTACGGACGGCAGTGTTCCTGGGCCTCGCCATCACCACCCTCGCCGGCACCTGCCAGCTGTGGGTCGACAGCCTGATGGGCCTGCAGGCGGCACGGTTCGTACTGGGCGCCTCGCTGATCACCACCGACGTGGCGCTGGCCACGATCATCGGGGCGCGGTTCGTGGGGCCGGCGCGGGCCCGGATCATGGGCTTTCGGCAGGCCATCGGCTCGGTGGGCACGGTCTGCACCATGCTGCTCTCCGGCGTCCTGATCCAGGCGGGCAGCTGGCGCACGCCGGGGATGCTGTTCCTGCTGCCGGCGCTGTTCCTGATGCTGGCGGTGGTGACCTTCAACCGGCCGCTGGTGCTGGTCGACGCGCGCCGGGACGATCCGAGCCGGGCGCTGGAGCGCTTCTCGGTGCTGAACCTGTGGCCGATCTACCTGCTGGCCTTCCTGATGACGGTCTGCCACGCGATGCCGTCGTTCCAGATGCCGTTCCTGCTGAAGGAGATGCACGTCACCGACTCGCGGCTGGTCTCGCTGGTGCCGTCGCTGAGCGCCTTCATCGGCATCCTGACGGCGCTGGTCTTCGGGCTCATCTATGCGCGTATCGGGCGGATGACCTTCGTGCTGGCCTCGGTGGCCATGGGGCTGGGCTTCATCGGCATGGGCCTGGCGCCCGGCTTCGGCGTGATCCTGGGCTTCGTGGTGCTGGAGGGGATCGGGGCGGGCATGACGCAGCCCTATTTCGCCAGCCGGGTGCTGGACCGGATCACGGTGGCCCAGCGCAGCCAGGCCATGGGCTTCATGCTGAGCGCGGTGTTCCTGGGCCATGTGGCCAACCCGTTCGTGATCAAGCCGATCCGCGACGCGTTCGGCATGCACAACGCCTTCATCATCATGGGCGGCTTCCTGGTGGCGGCCGCGGCGGTGCTGTCGGTGCGGGCGCTGTTCACGCGGGGCAAGGCCACCATCGTCTGAGCTGAGCCGAGCCGCCGAAACGAAGAGAGCGCCGGCGGTCGCCCGCCGGCGCTCTTTCGTTGTGCGCCTGGGAGGCTACTCCGCGGCGAGGCGCACCGGCTCCGGCGAGGGGCTGACCACCGTGCCCGGCAGGGCGCCGGTGAAGGCGCCGTTCTCGAAGGTCGGCACGCCGTTGACCAGGGTCAGCCGCATCGGCGCCGGGTCGCGGCTGAAGCGCCAGGTGACGCCGCCCTTGCCGTCCGGCACATCGAAGACGCGCTTCAGCGGCCGGGCCTGGATCTCGTCCATATCGAAGACCGCGATGTCGGCCCGCTTGCCCACCGCGATCACACCGCGGTCGGAGAGGCCGAGGTAGACCGCCTGCTTGCCGGTCTGGACGTGGACCGCCTCCTCCAGGGTGAGCTCGCCCTTCCGCACATAGTCGGTGAAGAAGAGGATGCTCTCGCCGCCGCCGCACAGCATCTGGCCGTGGGCGCCGGCGTCGCTGAGGCCGGTGACGCTCTGCGGGTCCTTCAGCATCTTGAGCGTCAGCTCATGCTCCATGGCGTGGGGCTCGCGATTGACGATCGACTGGACGCCGTTGGCGATCACCCAGTCGGCCAGGGCGTCCGAGGGGTGCATCTTCCACTGCTCGGCCAGCTGTTGGAGGTTGAGGCCCAGCGGGCCGGCGCCGGTGACGCTGTCGTGCAGCAGCATCTTCCAGGGGGTGCCGATCATCGACTGCTTGAAGGCCTTGTTGTCCCAGCTGTCGCGGGCGCGGGCGCGCCAGTCGGGGTCGTTCAGCAGGGCCAGCTTGGCCGCCTCGGTCGGCGCCTGGATCACCTCGTGCCAGACGTATTCGTTGGCCTGGGCGAAGGACGAGGAGGTGAAGAAGTTCACCACGGTCGTCGGCGGCACGTGGGCGAAGCCGGGCCAGAAGTCGAGGCCCTCGGCGTTGAACTTGGCGTTCAGCTCCCAGAGCTTCGGGCGGATCGCCTCCTGGAACTTCAGCAGCGCCGCGCCGCCGGCGATCTGCACCCGCACCTTGTGGCCGCGCAGGAGGCGGCCCAGCCGCTCCATCATCTGCGGCGCGTCCAGGTGGAAGAAGGTGTCCAGGATCATCTGCCAGGAGGTGCCCGGATGGCGGTCCAGCACCTCGATCAGGGCCGAGAGCTCGGCGTCGTCGGCCATCATCGAGGGGACGGGCCGGTCCTGGCTGTCATGGTCCATGAAGTTGGAGGACAGGCCCAGGGCGCCGGCGTCCAGGGCCGCGTCCAGGTGCGCCGCCATCTGGCGGATCTCGTCGGGCGTCGCCGCGCGGGTCCAGGCGTCCAGGCCCATGACCGCCAGGCGGATGGCGATGTGGCCCACGAAGGCGGCGAGGTTGGTCGACGTCTTGACGTGCTTTTCCATGGACCGCCGGTACTCGGGCCAGGTGCGCCAGTCCCAGGGCAGGTCCTGCAGGAAGGGCTCGGTCGGCACCTCCTCGAAGAAGGTGAAAATCTTGACCATCTCCATCCGCACCTTGGGGTCGTCGGAGACGGGGGCGGCGGAGAAGCCGCAGTTGCCCATGACCACGGTGGTCACGCCGAAGCCGGGCAGGGGGTCCAGGCTCGGCTGCCACCACATCACCGCGTCCATGTGGGTGTGGACCTCGATGACGCCGGGCGTCACCTCGCAGCCGGCGGCGTCGAACACCCGCTCGTCGCCCTTGGGGGCAAGGCCCTGGCCGATCTCGGAAATCACCCCGTCCGTCACCCGGACGTCCGCCAGATAGGCCGGCGCGCCCGTGCCGTCGACCACCCGCCCGCCGCGGATCAGCATCCCGCTCATGGTGTTTCCTCTTGCTCTTTTATATTAAAGATAGCTGGTATTGATACCATAAGGGGTTCGCGCCGCAAGCGTCGTGACGTGGCGGAAGCGGCCCCCGAGAGGACTTGGCAGGAGGAGCTGGCGGTGGACGACGTCCCCTATCTGATGCGTGGCCGTAAGAGCGTGACCACCGAGAGCTCGGTGCTGATCAGCTCGTCGAAGTTCCTCAACGATGCGCGGATCCGCGAGTGGGTGGTGAGCCAGAACCTGCGCAAGGCGGGCGACGACGTGCCCCTGACCTACGGCATCCCGCAGCTGATCCAGGCCATGCGCGAGCTGCAGGACCATGCGCGGATCGAAGAGCTGTTCAACCAGGCCCGCAAGGGATGGCCCGAGCTGGACCGCTGGCTGGACGAGCGCTTCCTGGCGCATCTGACCAAGGAGGACCTGGCGGGCTATGCGCCGGACAGCGTCGGCGGCGTCTTCTACAGCTATCTCACCCGCCAGAACCTCCAGATCGACATCATCCCGACCTTCGAGCCGAAGAGCGCCTTCGAGTACTTCTTCCTGCGCGGCGTGCAGATCCACGACTTCATGCACATCCTGGGCGGGGTGGGCTTCGACTACATGTCCGAGACGATCCCGGCCTTCATGAAGTTCGGCAACCTGTTCCGCTGGTTCGAGCCGGAGCTGGCCGGGCTGCTCAACATCCAGAACACCTTCCTGGTGATGCCGGGGATCACCCGCACCCTGCTGCACTATCCGGGGAGCTTCATGGCCAAGTGGAAGCTGGCCGAGCAGGGGATGCGGATCGGCGCGGCGTCGGACCCGCTGTTCCTGCCGCGCTACGAGGACTTCCTGGACCTGACGCCGGACGAGGCGCGGGCGAAGTTCGGCGTGCGCGAGGTGGTGCAGATCGACACTGCCCGCCTCAGCGAGGTGAGCGAGACGCAGGTCCAGGACTATGAGGCGGCGCTGGTCTAGGGGCCCGTTCGGCGACGGCGCGGCGCAGCCGTTTGATTTAACCGCAGAGATCGCGGAGATCGCAGAGGTGTTCGCGGAACACGCGACAGCGCCTGCCCTCTCCGCGAATCTCTGCGGTCTCAGCGGTTGAATAGTTGGCGCCTTCGGCGGGGCCGGCCGGCTTAGCCGGAGCGATGGAGCGGGGGCGGACCCGCGGCTTCGTCGTCCATATCTTCCGGCTCGTCCGGCTGTCTGACGGTCCAGGGGGCGGGTGGCAGGTCGCGCCAGCGGAGCGAGATCTCGGGCGGCAGGCCCAGGTGCTCGCAGTGGGCGGCGATGTGGGCTTCCAGCGGGTGGTGCAGGAAGTCCGGGCGCTCGGCCTCGTGGCCGAGGAGCATGTTCTGGGCAGCCAGCAGCACGCGCTGGCGCACGTCGTCGCCGGGGTGGGCGGCGGCGATGACCTGGCCGACGGCGTCCTGCAGGTCGCAGACGCGTTCCTCCACCGCCACCTCTTCGGGGTCCTCGTCCGCCTCGTCGTAGGCGAGCTCCTCGGCGATGGCGAGGTCGCGGGCCGAGCGCGGGGCCATCTGCAGCGCCATCTGCGCCAGCCGGTTCTTCAGCATCAGGGTCTGGCGCACCGAGCGGGCGGCGCGCTGGTAGGCCCGCATGGCCTCGGCGATCTCGGCCGTGGCCTCGGCGGCCATCAGGGCGGTGTGCGCCTTCTCGGCGGCCGCCATGTCCATCTCCGCCAGCCGGCGCAGCATGGCCTCGTCGGGGTTGTGGGACGCCGCGGTCATCGGGCGGAATAGCGCACGGCGGTGCGTCAGATGCGGACGTGGGAGCTACGCGGCGGCGTCCTACCTGCCCCGCGAAGCGGCGGGAGGGGGACCGCCGGCCGAGCGCAGCGGAGAACCGGTGGTGGAGGGGGCAAGCCTCAAGCTCCGCGCATCGACCCCGCTGTCGGAGGCCCAGCACCCGCGTCTCGCCCCCTCTACCCTCCGCTCTTCAGCCGGCTTGCGCCGGCCTCGGCGGGCGGTCCCCCTCCCGCCGCTTCGCGGGGGAGGTAGGCGGCTTCGCTGCAGTGGAAACGGCTTCGATCTCCTGCGCGCAGTCCAGCCTGCCGCGCCCGGCTCCTCAAGGACGAGCGCTCCGCGCCCGCCGCGAGGCGGCCGGCCTGCGGCCGGTCCTTGACCAGCCGACGCCGGCAGGCAGGGGCGGGGCAGGAGATGACGGCGCGACGATGAGGGCGGCGGGCGTGGGGCGGCCTTCACGGTCCCTGTTCGAGCACGACAACGCCGCCGGTTAGGCGGCCGGCGGCGTGTCTAGGATCCGCTTTGGTTAGTAGGCCGCGACCGCAGTTCGGCGGCGCCGAAGCGCCGCGCCGGCCAAACTGAAACCACCGATCATCAGCGCCCAGACGTCAGGCTCCGGCACGCCATCTGCGGCGGCGCCTTCGACGGTATAGGTCACGGTCCGCGGGTGGAGGTCCAGGATGGTGGATTTTGTGAAGTCCTGGTCTACGAACTGGCCGTAGTAGGAATCGGCCGCGCCGATCGAGTGGGGCCCAAAGCCTACGTTAAAATCGGGACCGGTAAAAAGGTCCGTAAGGGAGTGCGTGTTGATGATGAGTGTATCCGAGACATAGCAGCCGCACGCGGCGCGCGTGTAGGCATTCCCATCAACTCCACTCGCGATGTAAGGTGGTCCCGACTTGATGATTACCCCCCACGGCGCGTAATTGAGCTGGATAGTCACGCCGTTAAGCGTAAATGCCGCCGTGGTGGCGCCCTGGACTGTGGTCACGCCGTCTTGGACTGTCACTGCGCTAGCAGCTGTGTCGTCCGTCGTGAAGACCGCTGTGAAGGCCGCGTCGGTCAGATTGCCTCCGCCAAACACACTCTTCTCGTCCAGGCCGTTCGCGACCCCGGCAAAGGTCAAGGTGCTTACGGTAGCGCTCGCCTGACCGACGACCAGGCATGTGCCGGCTACAAGCACGAGCATTGCAAATCCAAGTTTCATCTGTCCCCCCTTTGGACCTTCGACTGGGAAAGTGAGGTCTTAACGGGGTTGCTCGGGCCGCACATACCCAAGTTTGGGTAGGCATCGGGCGCTGTCGAGGCGAAGGAATTTCACCTCTGCGGCAAGGCCAGGTCCCGCAAAAGGTTCGTGAGCTCGGCCTGCCGAGATAGGCCGAGCTTTGTGTAGATGTTGCGCATGTGGACTCGCGCGGTCTGGATCGAGATGCCTCGGGCCGAGGCGATCTCCTGAACCGTGATGCCCTCGGCGACTTTAGAGGCCAGTTGGGCCTCCGTCGGCGTCAAGTCGAACAGGGCCTCCAGGACGCCGTTTCCGAGCGACAGACGGCTCTTACGGCTGGTGATCACCGCGAGCGCGATGGAGCGGGTGAAGATGTCGCGCGCGTCGCGCCGCAGCGGGATCAGGTGCATGACGCTGGCCGGAAGGTCCTCGGCGCTGCGCAGGGGTAGTGATCTGCCGGCCGGGGCGCCCGCCCCGATTCGCAGCAGGACGGCGGCAAGCGGGTCGTTGTCCTGGGCTTTCGCCGCAGGCTTTGTCCGCAGACCGGCGCGGGTGTCGAATAACCTGTGGCCCAGCTCGCGTTCGAAGAGCGCGTTGGCGGCGACGATGCGGCCGCGAGGGCCGAGGTAGGCGGCCGGCGCGCCGAGTGTCTCAAGCGCCGTCACGGCCGCCCGAGCCCGCTCCAAGCCGAGACGGGCCGACAGCGCGGCAGCGCGCGCAAGGTGAGGGCGAAGTCCGTCGAGCCGGGGGATCGCAGCGCGGGCCGCCTCGAGGGAGGGAAACCCCTCGATGCTGACCACGAAATCATCGTCCATGATCCCAGGGGCCCACGTGCCCACAGGGGCGTCGACCCCACGCGGAGTCAGGAACTCGGTGTACATGGGCAGGCGCGCGATCTCTTCCGGAGTGTGGAAGTCCGCAAGGAACCCCATGTGACGTGCGCTCAGGGTTCGCGCGACGCGGTCGTTCTGCGCCATCCAGCCGGCAGCGATGAAGTCCGCCATGATCACTTGGAGTTCACCGCCGCCGATCCACTGGAAGTCCGGGTCGGCGCCCCCGAACAGCAGTCCGCCGCGGGTGCCAAAGGCGCGACCTAGCCGCCCCAGGAGTTCCGGCCAGCGCCCCGGAATGGCGCCGGCCTCATAGATGTAGTCGACGAGCTCCTCCGGCGTCGCTCGTTCCATTTACACCCTCTCCCCGGGGACCTCGCGGAATCGCGAACCGCGGTTCTTCGAGATTGGCGGATTCTTTGTTTAGCCGCCTACCTAAAGTTGGGTATGCGCCCATGAGAAACCCCACTCGGAGCTTCGGGGAAGCTTCAGCGACAGCATACCCATGCCCATCGCTCCGCTGCGCGGGTGATCTGACCGCCAACATTCAGGTTGTGGGGATCGGCATGCTGTCCCCGCGTCCCCCCGTCCTCGCCCCTCACCCCGACCCCCGCACCCCCTCCGCCACCTCGGAGAGCTCATCGTTGAGCTGGTGGTCGCGGCCGGGGAGGCGGTGGACGACGGCGTCGGGGATGGCGCGCGCGTAGAGGTCGAGGTGGGCCGGGGGCGCGGTGTCGTCCTGGTCGCCGTGGTAGAGGTGGACGGGCGTGTTTGCGGGCAGTCGCGCGCCGAGATCGGGCGCGGGCTTGATGTCGTCGCTCGGCCAGCCGCCCGGGCCGACGAACGGCGCTGCGATCAGGACGATGCCGGCCAGCTTGCGGGGCGGCGGCGCCTCGGCGAGGGCGTTGATCAGGACCGTTCCGCCGATCGAGTGGCCGATCAGGATCGCGCCGTCGTGCAGCCTGGCGATCGCGTCCGCCAGCGCGGCCTTCCAGGCGGCGTAGCTGGGCTCCGCCTCGTTCGGCATGTGCGGGTAGGCGACCTCGTAGCCGGCCCCGAGCTCTCGCTTCAGGCTGGCGACGAGCTTGTTGTCCCACTGATCGTGGGCTCCGGCGCCTGCGCCTTGGATGAACAGGATTTGCTTGCTCACGGCGCGCTCGCGTTGCGGGGACCGGTACCCCAACGCCCCAGCCGCTTGCCGGCTGCACCCGATCGCATGGGGATAGGTATGGTTGCGCCGGCCGGTGAGCGTGCGCCGGGTCGCCGGCGCACGCTCTGCCTGGCGTCAGGCCGCGAGGTCCTGGGCCGCCGGCTTCAGGGCGCGGCTGGCGCGTCCGTCGAGACCGACCGGCACGTCGCCGGCGATGGTCACGCGGCGCATGACCCGGCGCTGGTCGTCGTAGTCGTCCACCGCATAGTGCTGGGTGGCGCGGTTGTCCCAGATGGCCACATCGCCCTCGCGCCAACGCCAGCGGACCGTGTTCTCCAAGCGGGTCACCTGCTCCTGCAGCAGCGAGAGCAGCGCCTGGCTGTCCCGGCTGGAGAGCCCGACGAACTGCTTGATGAAGTGGCCCAGCACCAGGGTCGGCTCGCCGGTCACCGGATGGAGGCGCACCACCGGGTGTTCGGTCTCGTACACGGTCGAGGCGAAGACGGCGCGGTGGCGCTCCAGCTTCTCCGGGTCCACGTCGGGCCGGGTGGCGGCGTAGTCGTAGGCGTTGGTGTGCACGGCGCGCAGGCCCTCGACGAGGGTCTTCAGGGGAGCGGGCAGCCGCTCGTAGGCGGCGCTGGTGTTGGCCCAGACGGTGTCGCCGCCGCTGGCCGGGCTGGTCACCGCGCGCAGGATCGAGGCGGCGGGATAGTCGGGCACGAAGGTCACGTCCGTGTGCCACGAGCTGGCTCTGCCGCCGTGCAGGCTGTCGAGCTCGAGAAGGTAGGACGAGCCTTCGCGGACCGGCACGGTGGGGTGAGGCACGGGGCGGCCCAGGCGCGCGGCGAACGCCTCCTGGCTGTCGTCGGTCAGGTGCTGCTGGTCGCGGAAGAACAGCACCTTGTGGCGGTAGAGGGCGTCGAGGATGGCCGCCGTCTGATCGTCGTCGAGATCGCCGGCCAGGGTGAAGCCGCGGACCTCGGCCCCGATGCGCCCGCCGATGGGGGCGAGGTCGAGCTGGGTGGTGTGGAAGAGATAGCCGTCGGCGCTCATGGGAGGACTCCTTTGTTCGAGCGGACTATTCGGCGGCGGCGGGAGCGCCGGGCGCGGAATGGGGAGAGGCGTGCAGGTCGAGCGCCGCGCGGATCTGGCGATGGCGCGCTTCGTCGAGGGGAAAGCCGGCGACCAGCGCCGCCGATATCAGGTGCGCCACGGCCGGGCCGGCGGCGAAGACCCACTTCAGGGCCTCCAGCGTGGCGGGGGCGTTGGGCCGGCCGGGATGGAAGCCGAGGGCCCCCACCAGCGGCAGGGCCACGCCCACGGCCAGCGCCGGCCCGGCCTTGCCGGCGAGGCTGAAGACCGAGAAGAAGAGGCCCGTCCGCTCCTCGCCGCTCTCCAGGCGCTGCTTGTCGGCAATGTCCGCGACGATGGCCCGCAGCATCAGGTTGCCCGACCCCTGGGCCAGGCCCTGGGCGATGGTCAGGCCGACCAGCAGGGGCAGCTCGCCGCGCCCCACGGCCAGCAGGGCGAGGTTGATGGCGACCTGCACCAGCTCGCCCGCGACCACCGTGCGGTGCTTGCCCAGGCGGTAGCCGACCTTGAGCCAGATCGGCCCGGCGAAGACGCCGAATACGAACTGCAGCAGGAACAGGCCCGCCGCCAGATCGGGCCGGCCCATGTAGGCGGAGACAAAGAACACGAACAGCGAGCCGCGGACCGACTGGCCGAGGGTGACCGCGAAGTCGGAGGCCAGGACACGCAGCAGCAGCGGCTCACGCGCCAGCTGCGCCAGGGCGGCAGCCAGGCGCAGGCGCGGCTGCGGCGCGGCAGGCGACGGCGGCTCGGGCGCGAACGCCAGGGCGGCGATCACTGCCGGCGCCAGGGTGGCCGCCACGAAGCCGCCCATCAGCGCGGTCTCGAGCGCCGCCGGCGCCTGACCCCCGGTGCGGGCGGCCACGCCGTCCAGCACGGCCGGCAAGATCAGCACCGTCAGCAGGCCCAGGGCGGCGGACACGTGGCTGAAGGCCTGCACCCGGCTGCGCTGGTGGTACTGCGACGACAGCTCCCCGCCCCAGGCGGACAGCGGGATCTGCAGCATCGTCCAGCCGAGGTAGAACAGGAACAGCCAGGCTCCGAGCCAGAGCGGGCCAGGGCGCACGCCGAACAGGCCCGGCGCGAAGACGGCCAGGGCCGCCAGGGCGAAGAGCGGAGCCCCGGCGGCGATCCAGGGCTTGCGCCGGCCGAAGCGGGTGCGCGTGCGGTCGCAGAGGACGCCGATCAGCGGATCGCTGAGCGCATCCCAGACGCGGGAGAGCATGAAGATCGCGCCGACCAGCGGCAGGCCGAGACCGAGTTCGGTCACGTAGAACGGCGGCAGGTAGACGCTGAGCGGCAGGCCGGCGGCGGCCAGGGGCAAGGCCGGCGCGGCGAAGGCGGCGAGCTGTCCGTTGGACGGACCCAGGGTGAGCTTGAGCGGGCGCGGCATGTCAGTACGCCGCCTTCAGCGTCACGCCGATCGTGCGCGGATCGCCGGGATTGCCGTAGAGGGCCCCGGAATTGCCCACCAGGCCCGAGATGTATTGGAAGTACTTCTCGCCGGTGGCGTTCTTGACCCAGGCGAAGGCCTCCCAGCCGCGCTCGGACTTGAAGCCGGTGCGGAGGTTGAGCAGGCTATAGCTGGGGATGCGCGAATAGGCGCTGTCCGAGGCCTGGGAATAGAAGCGCGAGCGCCAGTTCCAGTCGGCGCCGGCATAGGCCTCGCCGTCCAGGCCCAGGGCGTGCGCGTCTCGCCGGTATTCCGCCCCCGCGGACACCACGAACTTCGAGACGCCCGGCAGCGGCCGGCCTGAGAGGTCGCAAGCACGGGTGACTGTGCCGATCAGCTCCAGCGGGCAGGGGCCGTTGGCGTAGGCGACGTATTTGGCGTCGGTGAACGCGGCCGAGGCGTAGGCGGAGAAGCCGCGGATCGGCGCCAGGCGCGAGTCGACCTCGATCCCGCGCGAGCGGACCTTGGGGATGTTGTCGAGGAACTGCCGCAGCGCCCCGCCCGCGGTGTCGACCACATTGGCCTGGTAGTCGCGCGTCTCGCTCCAGAAGGCGGCGGCGTTGAGGATGACCCGCCGCTGGAACAGCTGGCTCTTGAACCCGGCCTCCCAGGCGTCGGTCTTCTCGGGCCGGATGACCGCGCGGGACAGGATCGGGGCGCCGCTCGCGTCCACGGGCAGACCGGCCAGGTTGATCCCGCCCGACTTATAGCCGCGGGCGTAGTTGCCGTAGATCAGCAGGTCCGGCGTCTGCTGCCAGGCCACATTGAGCTGGCCCGACAGCTTGCCGCCGCTGTCATCCGCCGAATAGGCCTGCGGCCGGGCGACGGCGAACTTCACCGCCTGCTGTGCGGCGGTGGGGTCGGCCAGACCGCCAGCGACGACCTGGATATAGGCCGCGTCCTTCTGCTCGTAGGTGTAGCGCAGGCCCGGCGTGACCGAGAGCCGGTCGGTGGCGCGCCAGGTCAGTTGTCCGAAGGCGGCGTAGCTCTTGGTGGTGGAGCTGGCGCCGAACTGCGCCCGATAGCCGTCCAGCAGTGTGGACGGCTGGGCCGGGCCGAGCAGCCAATAGGCGGACTGGGCGCCGTACTGGTTCAGGCCCTGGGCGTCGATGGTCTGGCGGAAGCCGTAGACGCCGACGATCCACGACAGCGGGCGCTCGCCGTTCGAGGCCAGGCGGATCTCCTGGCTGTATTGGTCCTGCTGGTCGGCGTTCTGGCTCTTGTCCAGGATCGACAGGCGGCTGAAGTCGGCGTCGTTGGCGGGGTCCCAGTCCCAGTGGCGCCAGGCGGTGACCGAGGTCAGGGTCGCAAAGCCCAGGTCGTAGTCGACGAGCGCCGAGACGCCGCCCAGCGTCTGGTTGGCGTGGGCGCGGTCGTTGATGTCGGTCAGCCGGTCGAAGGCGTCCGGGCTGGGCGGCGTGTAGTTGAGCCCCGCGCTGAGGGCGGGGTACTGCAGGCTGGCCGGTTTCTGGGTGGGCCCGAAGCCGGCGTAGACCAGCACGCAGCAGTCGGTCTGCTGACGGTTCCAGTCCGCCACGAACCGAACCGAGAGCCGGTCGCTGGGCTTGAACAGCAGCTGGGCGCGCAGGGCGGTGTTGTCGAGGTTGTTGTAGCTCTGGCCGCTGACGACGTTCTTGGTCAGGCCGTGGCGCTGGGTGGAGCTGGCCGAGAGGCGGAAGGCGACCGTGTCGCTGATCGGCCCGGCCACCGAGGCCTTGCCCTGCAGGAAGCCGTACTCCCCATAGCTCAGCTCGAACCGGCCCTCGGGCGTGAACGTCGGCAAGCGGGTCGTGACGCTGATGGCTCCGGCGGTGGTGTTCTTGCCGAACAGCGTCCCCTGCGGCCCGCGCAGAACCTCCACCCGCTCGACGTCGGAGAGGTCGAAGGTGGAGGCCGCTGGGCGGCTGAAATACACCTGGTCGACATAGAGGCCGACCCCGGCCTCCAGACCGTCGTTGGCCACGCCCAGGTTGTTGCCGAGCCCGCGGATGTTGATGGTCGTGTTCCGCGGGTTGAACGCCCCGATGAAGAGGCTGGGGGCCAGCTGGACGACCTGGGCGAGGTTGTACGTCCCCGTCTTCTCGAGGGTGTCGGCACTCAGCACCGAGAGCGCGATGGGCACGTCCTGGGCCTGTTCGGCGCGGCGGCGGGCGGTGACGACGACCGCCTCGACCGAGCCGTCGCCGGCGTCCGCCGCAGCGTCAGCGGAGAGCCCGACGCTGGCCCCGGCGGCCGCGTGGGGGTCCGCGACGGCGACGGTCGCACCCAGCCAGGCGATCACCGCGACGGACCCGAGGAGAAGTAGTTTTTCTGAAAACAAAATGACCCCCTGACCGTCCGCCGATGCCGGCGCGGCCGCTGAAAGAGCGAATGGCGATGTGGTCGGACGGCCCGCGCGGCGGGACGCAGGCCTAGGGGCGACAGGGGCCCGGTAGGGCCTGAAACGTCACGATCACCTTGCGCTCCTTGGTGTCTGGAAGGGCGCGCGGACAGAGGTCGCCTCGATCCGCGCGCTCCCCGATGACGTGGCGCCGGCAAAGGGGAGGAGCGGCGCCACGACGAAAACCTACTCGTCTTGTAGGAATTGAGTCAGCGAAGAAAATCTATCAACGAAGCGAGCATTTCAGGTGCGCTCGACAGGCGCGCAGCCTGGCCCTGCCGGCGGGCGGGGAGGCCCCGATCCGTGGGGGCAGGGATCTAGTTCACGTTGCGCTCTCGGCCTTCCCAGAAGGGGCCGCGCAGTTCGCGCTTCAGGATCTTGCCGGCGCCGGACAGCGGGAGCGCCTCGGCGCGGATCGTCACGCTGCGGGGGCGCTTGTAGTTGGCCAGCAGCGGCTCGCAGTGCGCCATGATCTCGGAGGCGCTGGGCGTGAAACCCGGGCGCGGGACGACGATGGCGTGCACGGCTTCGCCCCATTGGTCGCTGGGGATCCCGATCACCGCGACCTGGGCCACGCCGGGGTGGGTGGAGACGGCGCTCTCCACCTCTGCGCTGAAGACGTTCTCGCCGCCGCTGACGATCATGTCCTTCACCCGGTCGACGATGAAGACGTAGCCGTCGGCGTCCTGGTAGCCGCCGTCGCCGGTGTGCACCCAGCCGTCGCGGATGGTGGCGGCCGTCTGGTCCGGCAGGTTCCAGTAGCCGTGCATCATGCCGGGCCCGCGGACGACGATCTCGCCGACCTCGCCGGCCGGGAGGTCCGCGCCTGCGCCGTCGACGATGCGGACCTGGCACCCGGGCGCCGCACGGCCCGCGGCGGCCAGGCGCGCGGCGGCCGGGCCCTCGACCACGTGATCCTTCGGCGGCAGGGAGGCGATGATGGGCGCCATCTCGGTCTGGCCGTAGACCTGCACGAACCGGACGTGCGGCAGCTTCGCCAGCGCCTCGGTCAGGACGCCTCGCGAGATGGAGGAGCCGCCGTAGCCGATCACGCGCAGGCTTCGCAGGCGCTCCGTCGCGAAGGCCGGATGCTGCAGCAACATGGCGATCATCGTCGGAACCACGACCGTTTGCGTCACGCCGTGGGCTTCGATGGCGGCCATCACCGCCTCGGGCTCGAAGCGCGGGACGTAGGTGTGGGTCGCGCCCATGATCGAGGCGGCGCCGCCCAGGGTGCTGTCGGCCATGTGGAACATGGGGGCCGCGTGCAGCACCACGTCGTCGGGCTCGACCTCGAGGATCTTGGCGGCGATGAGGTTGTTGAACCAGAGCGCCCGGTGCGGAAGCTCGACGCCCTTGGGGAAGCCGGTCGTACCCCCGGTGTAATAGAGCCCGGCGAGATCTTCGCCGCCGCTCCGGCTGTCGGGCGCCGGCCCGTGGGTGGCGATCAGCTGGTCATGGCCAAGACGTCCATCCGGGGCGGGCCCGTCGTCGCACCAGACCACATGCTCCAGGATTGGACAGGCCGCGGCCACCTCGGCGGCGCTTGCGGCGAAGGTGCGGTCCACGAACAGGACGCGGGCGCCGCAGTCCTTGAGCGAGTAGGCGTTCTCGGCCGCGGTCCAACGGATGTTCATCGGCACGACGACGGCGCCGGCCCACCACACGGCGGACAGGAACTCCGAATAGCGGTCGCTGTTGAGCGCCAGGATGGCGACGCGATCGCCAGGTCCGACGCCTAGGCCTTGCAGGCCGGCGGCCAGCCTCGCCACCCGCTCTCGCGTCTGCGCCCACGTACGGGCCCGTCCGCCACAGACGGTCGAGAGCGCCGCCGGGCGCGCGTGGGCCGCGGCGTTCAACATGTCGGTCAGCCCGTACAACTGATGCCCCCATCCGTCTGGAGACTGACGGTAGGGCAGGCTCCGTTACGGTCAAGCCGGGTAGGATCGGCCGCCCCGCCTCCCTACCGCGTCAGGGCCGCATCCAGGGGCGTCTCGAAGTCGAGGCCGGTGAGCGCATAGCCGCGGCGGAAGTCGTCCATGTGTTTGCGCATCCATTCGCGGGCGCCGGCGGTGTCGCGGGCGGCGAGGAGGGCGTGGATGCGGCGGTGGGCGTCGAGGACGCGGCGCCAGGTCCTGAGGCGGGGCAGGATGATGCGGCCGGCGGGGATGAAGAGGCTGGTGACCGGCTCGTGGGCCAGCATCAGGACGCGGTTACGGGCGGCCTCGGCGAGAATCTCGTGGAAGGCGCGGTCGAGGGCGACGAAGGGCTCGACGTCGGCGGTGGCGCCGCTCTCGAGGCCGGTGACCTCGGTCTCCATGGCCGCGAGGTTGGCCTCCAGGCGGGCGAGGTCGGCGTCGGTGACGTTGCGGGCGGCGAGCTCGGCCGTGGCGGGCTCGATCAGCATGGCGGCTTCCCACAGCTCGCGGAAGCTGACGGCGTGCAGGACGAGGGCGCGGCTCGCGGCGGAGGCCAGCTCCTGGTAGCGCGGGGCGGAGATGCGCGGGCGCTTGCCGCCGTCGCGGGTGACGAGGCCGCCCTGTTCGAGCAGGCGGATGCCCTCGCGCACGGTGGAGCGGTTGACCGCGAACTGGTCGGCCAGTTCCATCTCGGTGGGCAGGGGATCGCCGATCTTCAGCCGGCCGGAGACGATCTCGCGCTCGATGGCGTCATAGACCAGCCGGTAGGTCGGCGCCCGCTCCAGCCGCGCCAGGCCGCCATCGTTCATGCGTGAGGTCCGTTCGTTTTTTAACAGGCGGCGCCAGTCGGAGGCGGCGCGCGAGCCTTGCTGCATAGCAGGGCCGATGCTAATTGACCAATTGTCGGACAAGCCGACAAGAGGAACGCCGTGGACCCGGCCTACGCCAACATCGTCCTGACCTATGAGGGCGCCGTCGCGCGCCTGACGCTGGCGCGGCCGGAGAAGCTCAATCCGCTGGACTGGGGGACGGTGAAGGAGCTGCGCGCGGCGATCGCGGAGATCGACGCGCGGCGCGAGGTCAGCTTCGTGGTGGTGACGGGGCAAGGGCGCAGCTTTTCGGCCGGCGGGGACCTGGAGGGCTATCTGCGGCTCTATGCGCATCCCGATGAGTTCGCCGCCTTCCTGGACGACTTCTGGAAGATGCTGAACGCCATCGAGGCCTCCCCGAAGATCTATATCGCCGCGGTGAACGGCCATTGCGTGGCCGGCGGGCTGGAGCTGCTGCTGGCCTGCGACCTCTCGGTGGCGGCGCAGAGCGCGAAGATCGGCGACGGGCACCTGAACTTCGGCCAGCTGCCGGGAGCGGGGGGCTCGCAGCGGCTGCCGCGCGCGGTGGGCCTGCTGCGCGCCAAGCAGCTGATGCTGACCGGGGCGCTTTTGACCGCCCGCGAGGCCGAGCGCATCGGCCTGGTGGGTGCGGTCGCCGACTCCGACCTGGACGCGGCGGCGGCGGGGCTGATCGCGGCGATGTCGGAGAAGAGCCGGGTGGGGCTGCGCGGCGCCAAGCACCTGGCCAACCTGACGCTGAGCCTGGACCTGGAGGCGGGGCTGCAGGCCGAGATCGCCTACGTCCACGCCTACGCCACCACCGAACACGACGCCACCGAGGGCCTCCTGGCCTTCAAGGAGAAACGCCGCCCGGCGTTCGAGGAGTAGCCCGATGTGGGCCTTGAGAGACAAGTATGCGATCGCCGGCATCGGCTGCACCGACTTCACCCGCGCCTCGGGGCGGACGGTGCGCAGCCTGGCCTCGGAGGCCTGCGCCAAGGCGGTGGCCGACGCGGGGCTGAAACTGGACGACATCGACGGGATCATCAGCTTCAACTTCAACGACTCGGCGCCGGCCATGGGCGTGGCCACCGAGCTGGGCATCCCGCGCGCCAACTATGCGGTGGACTTCCAGAGCGGGGGCAATGCGGCGAACCTGATCACCCTGACCGCGACGGCGGCGATCGAGGCGGGGCTGGCCAAGAACGTGCTGTGCTTCCGGGCCATGAACGGCCGCTCGGGCTTCCGGCTGGGCGGCGGGCGGGACATGAGCGCCCACGGGATCACCCAGTACACCGCGCCGTTCGGCTGGATCACCTATCCGCAGGCCATGGCCATGTGGCGGCGGCGCTACATGATCGAGTACGGGGCCGACGACGAGGGGCTGGCCGAGATCGCGGTGACCTTCCGCGACAATGCGGTGCTGAACCCGCGCGCCATGCAGCGCACGCCGATCACGAAGGACGACTACTACAACTCCCGCCCCATCGTGGATCCGTTCCGGATGCTGGACATCTGCCTGGAGAGCGACGGGGCCTGCGCGGTCCTGATCACCAGCGCCGAGCGGGCGAAGGATATGCCCCACAAGCCGGTCTACATCATGGGCGGCGCCTATGGCGGCGGGCCGAACCAGGGCGACGACCTGTTCGACGCCATCCGCTGGCCGGACCATTCGCACAATGCGTTCAAGTACCTGGCGGACGACCTGTGGGGCAGCGCCGGGATCCGGCCGGGCGACGTCGACGTGGCCCAGGTCTATGACTGCTTCACCTACTCCGTGCTGATGGCGCTGGAGGGCCTGGGCTTCTGCAAGGAAGGTGAGGGCGGCGACTTCGTGCAGGGCGGGCGCATCGCGCGCACCGGCGCCCTGCCGCTGAACACCGCCGGCGGCCTGCTCTCCGAGGCCTATATCCACGGCTTCAACCATGTGATCGAGGCGGTGGAGCAGCTGCGCGGCGTCTCGGGCCCGCGGCAGATCAAGGACGCGGAGATCTGCCTGACCACGGCCGGCGCCATGACCTGCGCCAGCGCCATGCTGCTGAGGAACTGAGCCTTGAGCTACGACAAGCCCCTGCCGGTCCCCGACCCGGAGAGCCGCCCGTTCTGGGAGGCCGCCAAGGCCCACCGGCTGATGGTGCAGCGCTGCGCCTCCACCGGCGAATACCACTTCCCGCCGACCACCTTCTGCCCCGGGACCGCCCTGGAGCGGCCGCAGTGGGTGGAGGCCAGCGGCCGCGGCAAGGTGTTCAGCTGGATCGTCGTGCGCCACCCGACGCCCAAGGACGTCTATGCCGACGAGGTGCCCTATGCGGTGGGCCTGATCGAGCTGGAGGAGGGGTGCCGGATGACCGGCAACATCGTCGGCGTGGGCGTGGACGAGATCTTCGCCGACATGCTGGTGCAGGTGGCGTTCCGCGACGTGACCGACGAGATCACCCTGCCGGTGTTCGAGCCCGCCAAGGCGTCATGACGAAGCTCGCCGACCCGTTCGCCGACTCGCCGCTGCTGGCGCGCTTCGCGGGGCTGAGCCGGCCGGAGCTGGAGGCGCTGCAGCTCTCCAAGCTGCGCCGCCAGATGGCGCGGCTGGAGCGGACCAGCGCATACTACGCCGAGCGACTGCGCCAGGCGGGGCTGACGGCGGAAGGGATCACGTCGCTGGCCCAGTTCGCCGAGCGGTTTCCGACCTCGTCCAAGGCCGACTTCCTGGCCGACCAGCAGGCGCATCCGCCGTTCGGCGCGCGGCTGGGGATCGCGCGCGAGCAGGTGGCGCTGGTGAACATGACCGGCGGCACGTCGGGCCAAGGCCAGGAGACCTACGGCCGCAGCCAGCGCGACGTGCACCAGCTGGGCTATCTGCACGCCCTGCCGTGGGTGATGGCGGGGCTGCGGCCGGGCGACGTGGCGGTGAACTGCGTGCCGGCGGGCGGCATGACCACCGGGGGCTGGGGGCCGGGCGAGGGCCTGCGGATCATCGGCGCCACGGCCTTCCACGTGGGCGGCGGGCTCTCCACCGACGCCAAGATCGACCTGATGCTGAAGCTGGGCGGGGTGAACTTCATCTACGCCTCGACCAACTACCTGCACACCCTGACCGAGGCGCTGCTGGGCCGCGGGATCACGCCGCGCGAGGCGTTCCCGGACATGCACGGCCTGTTCATCGCCGCCGAGGGCTATCCGCTGGAGTGGGCGGGCAAGATCGAGGAACACTGGGGCTGCCGCCTGCAGGAGGGCTATGGCTCGACGCAGTGCAACGGCTTCGGCGGGTCCACCGGCTCTGCGGGCGTGTTCGGCGAGGGCGGCGGGCGCGGCCTGATCCGGCTGTTCGAATGGGAGACCCTGTTCGAGGTGGTGGATCCGGACACCCTGCAGCCGACGGCCTCGGGCGAGGTGGGCGAGCTGGTGGCCACCAACCTGTCGGTAGAGGGCAGCCCGGTGATCCGCTTCCGCACGGGCGATGCGGCCCGCTATGTCAGCTGGAAGGACGCCGCGGGCGGGACCTGCTGGAACGCCATCGAGGCCGGCTCCATCGGCCGGTTCGACGACATGATGAAGATCCGCGGCAACAACGTCTGGCCCACGGCGGTGGACGCCGCCGTCTTCGCCCACGACCAGGTGTTCGACTATGCGGGCCGGGTCTACACGGAAGGCGGCAAGACCGAGATCGAGGTGCGGCTGGCCTTCGCGGATCATTGCGCGGACATGCCGGACGAGGGCCGGGCCGAGGTGATCGCCTCGGTGCGGGAGGCCATCAAGGGGCGCACCAACGTGTGGATGCAGGTGGTGGAGTGCCGGCGCGCGGACCTGCCGGAGTTCGCCTACAAGGCCCGGCGCTGGAAGGACGAGCGCCAGCAGGGGTACCGGCTGTGACGGAGAGGTCCATGGGCGAACCCGACGACGATGCGGTGCTGCGGGCGATGCGCACCGAGGCCGAGCGGCTGGCGACCAGCGGCGACGCCCTGCTCCGGGGGCAGTACGAATACCTGCGGGCGCGGATCGACGCCCTGATCGAGCTGCGGCGCGTCTCGGGCGCGGACTGACTGCGGAGGACGCCATGGGGGATCGGTTCCGGCTGGACGGCCTGACCGCCGTCGTCACCGGCGGCGGGGGTGGCGTGGGTGCGGCGGGGGCTGAGGCCTTGGCGCAGGCCGGCGCCGACGTGGTGCTGATCGCCCGCAACCGCGCCAAGCTGGAGGCCGCGGCCGGGTCGGTGGAAGCCCAGGGCCGCCGCGCCTGGATCGTGGAAGCGGACGTCACCGATGCGGCCTCGGTCAAGGCTGCGGCCGACCAGATCGCCGCCGAGGCCGGCAAGGTCGACATCCTGTTCAACAACGCGGGCGTCACCTCGCCCAAGACGCTCTTCGACCTGCCGCCCGAGGAGTTCCGGCGCATCCTGGACGTCAATGTCAGCGGGGCCTTCCTGTGCGCCCAGGCCTTCGCGCCGGGGATGGTGGCGCGGCGCTTCGGCCGGATCATCAACATGGGTTCGATCCTGTCCGGCCGCGGCATGGCCTCGCGGACGGCCTACAGCGCCAGCAAGGCGGGGCTGGCCAATCTGGGCGCGGCGCTGGCCTTCGAGCTGGGCCCGCATGGCGTGACGGTGAACACCCTGGGCGCGACGGTGGTGGTCACCGACCTCAACCGCGAACTGGTGCGCACCCAGCCGGAGCTCTACGGCCAGGTGGTGAAGCGCACGGCGCTGGGTCGGCTGGGGGAGCTGGCGGACCTGACCGGAGTGCTGGTGTTCCTGGCCTCGGACGCGGCGCGGTTCATCACCGGCCAGACGCTGTACGTGGACGGGGGTTATACGGCGGGCTGACCGGGCGCGGTCGCAGCGCGATCCCAACGCCCCCTCCACCGCTTCGCTGCGCCCTCAGCGCCCCCTCCACCCCTTCGGGGTCCCCCTCCCCCGTAAACGGGGGAGGAACTGGATCTACGCAGCGGGCGAGGAACTGGACTCTAGTTCCTCCCCCGCGCCACCGGGGGAGGGGGACCCCGAAGGGGTGGAGGGGGCGCTGCAGCTACCCCAGCATCGCCCGCAGGCGCTCGCTGCGCGCCACATACATCCCCGCCAGGTCCGCGTGGGTGGAGATCAGGAAGCCGCCGCGGCAGACGCCGGCGAAGATCAGGTCGGCGGCGCGCTCGGCGGGCATGACGGTGGGCGAGGCGCTGGCGACGCCCTTGCCGAGGATGGCGGTGGCGACGCCGCCCGGGGCGATCAGCGAGACCCCGACCGGCGTCTCCGCCAGCTCCGCGGCCAGCGCCTCGGCCAGGGGCAGGAGGGCGTGCTTGCTGGCGGTGTAGGCGCCGATGCCGTCGAAGATGACCAGCGAGGCCTGGGAGCCGGTGATGGCCACCTGCGAGCGCTCGGCCTGGGCCGTGAGGCGCGGCAGGAAGGCCTGGACCGTGGCGATGGCGCCCAGGACATTGATCTCGAAGATCAGCCGCAGTTCGTCCAGGAACTGGGTGGAGATCGGGCGGCGCCGCGCGATGCCGGCGTTGGCGAAGACCAGGGCGATGGAGCCCTGGGTTCGCCCTGCGAAGACCGCCAGCGCCGCCGGATCGCGCACGTCGAGCACGGCGGTCGCCACCTCGGCGCCCGCCGTGCGCGCCGCGTCGGCGGTGGCCTCGAGCCCTGCCGCGTCGGTGTCGCAGATCGCCAGCGCCATGCCTTCGGCCGCGGCCTTCAGCGCCAGGGCCCGGCCGATGCCGCTGGCCGCGCCGGTGATCACGGCCGTGCGGCCCTGCAGCGATAGCTCCGTCATCCCCCCAGCCTAGCGGAAGTGCGGGATCACGTGCGTGCCGATCTTGCGCAGGGTCTCCAGCTGGGCCCACTGGGGCACGGTGCCCATGTTGGTCATGAACAGGATCTCGTCGGCGCCGGCGTCGATCAGTTGCTGGACGTAGTCGATGCACTTGGCGACGTCGCCATAGGCGTTGTCGGCCGAGAGGATGCCTTCGCTGGGCCGGCGGCCGCCCTCGTCGGGGCGCAGCTCCATGGTCAGGGTCTCGGAGGCCAGCTTGCTGGTGATGATGGTGTTGGTGCCGGCCTCGAGCAGTTCCTCGCCCCAGGCGTCCGGGTCGGGCTTGGGGCCGCCGCCGTACCAGTAGTTGAGCGACTCGTAGAAGTAGCGCTGGCCGCGGATGCCGATGCGGCGGGCCTCTTCGGCGTCGTCCAGCACGATGGTGGGGCAGAGGGCGGCCAGGTGCCGGATCGGGCGGTAGCCGACCTGTTCGGCCGGGTCGCGGCTGTCCCAGGCCTCCTTGTAGGCGGCGTTCTTCTTGGCCACCTCGGCCGGGCCGCCGAAACCGAGCACCAGGGCGCCCATGCCGCGCTTGCCCGCCCGCACCAGGGTGTCGGGGTTGGTGCAGGCCAGGTACATCGGCGGGTGCGGCGACTGGAACGGCTTGGGATGGATCGGCCGGGGCGGCACCTGGATGTGCTGGCCGGCGAACTCGACCTCGTCCTCCACGAACATCCGCGGGATCAGGTACATGGCCTCGTCGATCAGCGGTTGCAGGGCCTTCAGGTCGTAGCCGTAGGCGCCGGCCTCCTGCTGGCTGCCGCCCTTGCCGACGCCGAAGTGCACCCGGCCCTTGGAGAGCAGGTCCAGGGTGGCGATGCGCTCGGCCACCTTGATCGGGTGGTTCATGTTGGGCATCAGGCAGACCACGCCGTGGCCGATGCCGATGCGGCTGGTCTTGCCGGCGACGAAGGCGAGGAAGGTCTCCGGCGCGCTCATGTGGGCGTAGTGGGTGAGCGAGGTGTGCTCTACGCACCAGACCACGTCGAAGCCCAGGGTCTCGGCCAGCAGAGCCTGCTCGACCAGCTCGTCGAACACCTGGCGCTCGCCGCGGGGCGAGGCGTCCACGGTCTGGGCCTCGAAGATCAGCGAAAACCGCATTGCGGCCGTTCCTCCTGCAATCTTTTATGAGATTGTCCTGTCGCCGCGGCCCGGGAACAAATGCTATTGCAGGGCAAGAGCGATCGGTTTTGGGCAATCGGGGCCGGGCTGAGATCGCGAAGTTGGATGCCGGGGCGTGATCACCAAGCATTTCCCCTTCTTCCTCGCGGCCGTGGAGGAGCAGAGCTTCCACAAGGCCGCCCAGCGGCTGCACATCGCCCAGTCGGCGCTGTCGCGGCGGATCGGCGACCTGGAGCGCGAGCTGGGCGTGACGCTGTTCGAGCGGCAGGCCCGCGGCGTGCGGCCGACCGCGGCCGGGCGGGCGCTGGCGCAGGACGTGCGCCGGATCATGATCGATGTGGAGCAGACCGAGCGCCGGGTGCGGCGCGTGGCCGAGGGCGGCCTCGGGCTGCTGCGCATCAGCTTCACCGAGGGCATGGTGCGCCGGCCGCTGCTGCCGGCGGCCATCCGCCGCTTCCGCGCCGCCTATCCGGACGTCGACCTGCGCTTCGCCCCCATGGTCTCGGAGTCCCAGCGCGAGAAGCTGCGCCAGGGCGAGCTGGAGGTGGGGTTCGTCTTCGAGGAGGGCGGCGACCGCGAGGAGTTCGAGCTGCGCGAGGTGGGCATGCACAACTTCGTGCTGGTGCTGCCCCTGGACCATCCGCTGGTGGACGCGCCGGCGATCCGGCTGGCGGACCTAGCGCAGGAGAAGTTCATCTGGCCCTCGCGGCAGATGTCGCCGCGGCTGTTCAACCGCATGCTGGCGGTCTGCCAGGCGCGGGCGTTCACGCCGGACATCGTGGTGGAGGTGGCCGCGGTGGACGTGGCCTACAGCCTGGTGGCGGCGGGCATGGGCGTGGCCCTGGTGATCACCGCCCATCCCGGCCGCGAGCCCACCGACGTGGCGCTGCGGCGGATCGAGGACTTCGACGTGCCGATGCCGCTGTCGATGATCTGGCGGCGCAACAATCCCTCGCCGGTGCTGGCCAATTTCGTGCAGGCAGTGGAGGCGGCGCAGGCGGAGGCGGGGTGACGGCGCGGCTGTGTCCTCACGGGTAGGCCCTGCGCGCCGCAGGCGCTGTCCTTTTTGTCCACGAACCACACGAAAAACACGAACGGAGCCAGTCGGCCTGGCCGTGGGATCTGGCCGCACCTGTTCGTGTTTTTCGTGTGGTTCGTGGACGAATCTTGCTGAGCCGCCGCTCCGCGGCGTCTCCTAGGGTCCGCGCTCGTTTACATATAAAAGATAGCAGGTATAGGATTGCGTTCAGGCTGGCGCAGCGAACGACCGGCCCTGGGAGTGAGACTATGACCTGCGGGCGGGGCCGATGGGCCTGAAGCTGCGTATCAATGGCCAGGCGCACGAGGTGGAGGCCGATCCGGCGACGCCGCTGCTGTGGGTGTTGCGCGACCACCTGGGGATGACCGGGACCAAGTTCGGCTGTGGTGCGGCGCAGTGCGGGGCCTGCACCGTGCATGTGGACGGCGTCGCGACCCGCTCGTGCCTGCTGCCCGCCCAGGCGGTGCAGGGGATGGAGATCACCACCATCGAGGGGCTGTCGCCGGACGGGCGCCATCCGCTGCAGACCGCCTGGGTGGAGCTGAACGTGCCGCAGTGCGGCTACTGCCAAGCCGGGATGATCATGGCCGCGGCGGCGCTGCTGAAGGCCAAGCCCAAGCCCACCGACGCCGACATCTCCGCCGGGGTGGACAACCTCTGCCGCTGCGGGACCTATCCGCGCATCCGCGCCGCCATCCATCGCGCCGCCGGCCAGGCCAAGCCCGCATGAGCGCCGACCGCCGCCAGTTCCTGATCGGCGCTGTCGCCACCGCAGCGGGCGGCATGGCCCTCGGCTTCCTGCCCGAGAGCGCAGCCGCGGCGGACGGGGCGGCGCCCGAGCTGACGCCCTGGCTGATCATCGAGCCGGACGACACGGTGATCCTGCGGCTGCCGGCGCCGGAGTTCGGCAACGGCGCCATGACCCAGCAGGCCGCGGCCATCGTCGAGGAGCTGGCCTGCGACTGGTCGAAGGTGAGGCCGGAGTTCGCCTCGGCCACCCGCGACTACACCGCCTTCAGCGTCTATTCCGTGGTGCCCCAGGCCGCGGCGTTCTTCGGCGGGCGCTCGACATTCCTGATGCGGGTGATGGGGCTGCAGAAGGTGGGCGCGACGGCGCGCCAGCGGCTGGTCACGGCGGCGGCGGCGGAGTGGGGCGTCCCGGTGGTCGAGGTCACCGCCGCCAACAGCGTGCTGACCCATGCGCCCAGCGGACGGACCCTGCGCTACGGCGAGGTGGCGGCGAAGGCGGCGGCTCTGGGCCCCGTCGCCGTGCCCGCGATCAAGCCGCCGTCCGCCTGGACCCAACTGGGCAAGACCGCGCCCGGCAAGCTGAACAATCCGCAGATCGTCGACGGCTCGCTCACCTACGGCATGGACGTGCGCGTGCCGGGGATGGTCTACGCCGCCCTGCTGCAGTCGCCGGTGCACGGCGGGCGGCTGAAGCGCTACGACGCGGCCAAGGTCAAGGCCATGCCCGGGGTGCTGGCGGTGGTCACCGTCGACCCGGACGAGGCGCGGGGCGTGGCGATGATGTCCAACGCACCGTACGGCTACGCCCTGACCGCGCCGCGGGCCGCGGTGGCGGTGATCGCCGAGCACTTCTGGCAGGCCAAGACGGCGATGGAGGCGCTGCCGGTGGAGTGGGAGGACGGGCACGGCGCGCGCTGGGCCTCCACCCAGCAGCTCTATGACGCCGCCGTCGCCGCCCTGGACCACGACCAGGACGCCCGGGTGGAGCGCGCGGCCGGCGACGTGGCCGACATTCACAAGGCGGCGAAGGTGGTCGAGCAGACCTACCTCACGCCCTGGTGTGACCAGGCTCCGCTGGAGCCGCTGAACGGCACGGCCCTGGTCACGGCGGACAAGGTGGAGGTCTGGCACCCGGCGCAGAACTCGCAGCAGGCGTTCTGGGTGGCGTCGGACGAGTCCGGCATGCCGCCGGAGCGGGTGGTGTTCCACCAGACCTATGTGGGCGGCGCGTTCGGGCGGCGGCTGGAGAGCGACGACGTGCGGATGGTGGTGGCCATCGCCAAGCGCTTCCCGGGCCGGCCGGTGCACGTGATCTGGACGCGCGAGGAGATGATGCGGCAGGGCAAGTACCGCCCGATGGTGGCCGCCAAGCTGACCGCGGCCCTGGACGAGAAGACTGGCCTGCCGAGCGCGGTGGTGGCCCGCCAGGCCGCACGCGGGCACTACCCGCGCTTCGCCGACACCGCCTATTTCATGGGGCCGATCCCCAATGTGCGGGTGGACGCGCGCGAGCTGGCGAATGTGCATGTGACGCCGGGGCCGTACCGGGGGCCGGGCTACAACTCCTACGGCTTCATCCAGGAGACCTTCATCGACGAGTGCGCCCATGCGGCCGGCGCCGACCCGCTGGACTACCGCCTGCGGCTCCTGGCGACCTGGCCGAACGCGGGCTGGGCCAAGGCGCTGAAGGAGGCGGCGACCCAGGCCGGCTGGGGCAAGAAGCTGCCGAAGGGCGTGGGCCAGGGGCTGGCGATCTGCGGCTGGGGCCTGAACGGCACCGCCAAGGCCGGCACCTGCGTGGCGGTGGTGGCCACCGTGGAGGTGACGCCCAAGGGCGCGCTCACCGTGCGCCAGCTGGACGCGGCCTTCGACTGCGGCCGGGTGATGAACCACGACGCGGTGGCCAACCTGATGGAAGGCGGGCTGATCTTCGGCCTCAACATGGCGCTGAACGAGGAGATGACGGTCAAGGACGGCCGGATGGTCGAGGGCAACTTCGACACCTATCCGGTGCTGCGGATGGCCCAGGCGCCGAAGATCAACGTCCACTTCGGCGGGCTGTCCGGCGCCGACCGCTACGCCGAGATGGGCGAGCCGCCGGTGGCGCCGGTGGGACCGGCGGTGGGCAATGCGATCTTCCGGGCCACCGGCAAGCGCCTGCGCCGCACGCCGTTCCTGAAGCAGGACCTGAGCTGGGCCTGATCGGCCAGGCCGGCTTGTCCGCGCGGGCGAGGCTGCTATTTGTCTGAGTATTGGGGCGCGCTTGTGGTGCGCGCCCGACCGGACGAAGCCGAGAGCCCCCATGCCCCCTGCCGAAAAGCCCCCCCGCAAGCTCCGCTCGCGCGCCTGGTTCGACAATCCGGAGAACCCGGACATGACCGCGCTCTACCTCGAGCGCTACATGAACTACGGGATCAGCCTGGAGGAGCTGCAGTCCGACCGGCCGATCATCGGCATCGCCCAGACCGGCTCGGACCTCGCGCCCTGCAACCGCCATCACCTGGTCCTGGCCCAGCGCGTCCGCGAGGGCATCCGCGAGGCCGGCGGCATCCCCATCGAGTTTCCCGTTCACCCGATCCAGGAGACCGGCAAGCGGCCGACCGCGGGCCTCGACCGCAACCTCGCCTACCTGGGCCTGGTGGAGCTGCTCTACGGCTATCCGATCGATGGCGTGGTGCTCACCATCGGCTGCGACAAGACCACGCCGGCCTGCCTGATGGCCGCGGCGACGGTGAACATCCCGGCCATCGCGCTCTCGGTGGGGCCGATGCTGAACGGCTGGCACGAGGGGCGGCGGACCGGGTCGGGCACCATCGTCTGGGAGGCGCGGCGCCGGCTGGCGGCGGGCGAGATCGACACCGCCGGCTTCATCCGGCTGGTGGCCTCGTCGGCGCCCTCCACCGGCTACTGCAACACCATGGGCACGGCCACGACCATGAACAGCCTGGCCGAGGCGCTGGGCATGCAGCTGCCGGGCTCGGCGGCCATCCCCGCGCCGCACCGGGACCGGCAGGAGATCTCCTGGCGCACGGGCCGGCGGATCGTGGACATGGTGCGCGAGGACCTGAAGCCGTCCGACATCCTGACCCGGCCGGCCTTCCTGAACGCGATCCGGGTCAATTCGGCCCTGGGCGGATCGACCAACGCGCCGATCCACCTCAACGCCCTGGCGCGGCACGTGGGCGTGGAGCTGGCCCTGGACGACTGGCAGACCTATGGCGAGGACGTGCCGCTGCTGGTCAACCTGCAGCCGGCCGGCGAGTACCTGGGCGAGGACTTCCACCGCGCCGGCGGCGTGCCGGCGGTGATCGGCCAGCTGATCGGCGCCGGGCTGATCGACGAGGCCTGCCTGACCGCCAGCGGCCGCACGGTGGGCGAGTGCTACCGGGGCGTGGCCATCGCCGACGAGGCCGTGATCCGGCCGTTCGCGCGGCCGCTGCTGGCCCGCGCTGGCTTCCGGGTGTTGAGCGGCAACCTGTTCGACGCGGCGATCATGAAGACCAGCGTGATCTCCGAAGCCTTCCGGGCGCGCTACCTGTCCAACCCCGCGGACCCCGAAGCTTTCGAGGGGACCGCGGTCGTGTTCGACGGACCGGAGGACTATCACGCCCGCATCGACGACCCGGCGACCGGGGTCACCGAAGACAGCATCCTGATCATGCGCGGCGCCGGGCCGGTGGGCTATCCGGGCGCGGCGGAGGTGGTCAACATGCGCCCGCCGGCGCACCTGATCCGCCAGGGCGTCGAGGCGCTGCCGTGCCTGGGCGACGGGCGGCAGTCCGGCACCTCCGGCTCGCCCTCGATCCTCAATGCCGCGCCCGAGGCGGCGGTCGGCGGGGGCCTGGCCATCGTGCGCTCGGGCGACCGGGTCCGCGTGGACCTCAGGGCGTGCCGGGTGGACATGCTGGTGGATGCCGCCGAGCTGGACCGCCGCCGCGCGGCCCTGGTGCAGGCGGGGGGCTATCCGTTCCCGGCCCACCAGACGCCCTGGCAGGAGATCCAGCGCCGCGAGGTGGGGCAGCTGGACACCGGCGGCGTGCTGGAGGCCGCGGTGGGCTACCAGCGCCTGGCCCAGACCGTGGACCCGCCGCGGGACAACCATTGACCGCACCCCTCGCCACGCGGCTGAAGCGGCTGCACGACACGGTGGCCGACCGGCTGGGCGTGGCCATCGTCACCGGGGTCCACCAGCCCGGCGAGCTGCTGGAGAACGAGGTCCAGGCGAGCGAGCGTCTCAGCGTCTCGCGCTCGGCCTATCGCGAGGCGGTGCGGATGCTGGCGGCCAAGGGCCTCGTGGAGAGCCGCCCCAAGACCGGCACGCGGGTGAACCCCCGGCGGCGATGGAACCTGCTGGATCCGCAGGTGCTGGGCTGGATGTTCGAGGGCGAGGTGAGCCCCCAGTTCCTGCGCGACCTGTTCGAGCTGCGCCTGGTGGTGGAGCCGGCGGCGGCCGAGCTGGCGGCGCAGCGCCGCGACGCCGCGGACGTGGCCCGGATGGACGCGGCGCTGGACGAGATGGCGCGGCATGGGCTGGGCAAACCGGAGGGCCAGGCGGCCGACCAGCGATTCCACGACGCGATCCTGCAGGCGACGCGCAACGAGACCCTGCTCACCCTGACCAGCACCATCGCCGCGGCGGTGAGCTGGACCACGCGCTACAAGCAGCGCAACGGCCAGCTGGGGCGCGATCCGCTGCCCGACCACCAGGCCGTGGGCCGCGCCATCGCCGGGGGCGACGCGGCCGGGGCCCGGGCGGCGATGACCGAGCTGGTCCGCCTGGCGCTGGCCGACACCGAGCTTTCGCCGGCGGACTGAAGAGTTGCCGGCGGGGGCCGGTGGGGGCAGGAGAGGGCCATGGGGCTTGGCGTCATCCTCCTGGCCGGTGGCCGCTCCGTCCGCATGGGCGAGGACAAGGCCGTCCTCGACTGGGGCGGGCGGCGCGCCGTGGACCGGCTGGCCGACCTGGCCGCGGTGCTGGGGGCCTCGCGGGTGCTCACCGCCGGCGGCGCGGACTACGGCCTGCCGCGCGTGGCGGACCTCGAAGCCGACGGCGGGCCGGTGGCGGGCCTGGCGGCGGCGATCGGGCCGCTGCGGCAGGCGGGCTGCGCGCGGGCCCTGGCGCTGGCGGTCGATGCGCCGACCCTGCGGCCCGAGGACCTCGCGCCGCTGCTGGCGTCGCCGTCGCCGGGGGCAGCCTTCGAGGGTCTGCACCTGCCGATGGTGTTCGACCTGGCCGCCGCGCCGGCCGAGGCGGCCGCCGGCTGGCCGCTGGCGCGGTTCGTGGAGCGGGCGGGCCTGGCGCGGCTGGCTTGCCCTGAGGCGGCGCGGCTGCGGCTGCGGGGCGCCAACACCCCCGAGGAACGGGCGCGGCTTCTCGACGCGCGCGATCCTGCTGAATAAGCCGGCGCCGGCTGACTGCAGAAGCGGCGAACCACCCGCAAGCGTGGCTGTGGCGCCGAAAGATTTGGCATTCGGCCCGCCAAGCGCCGCTAGCAAACGGCATGCGCGTCCTCGTGGTCGATCCCGATCCCGCCCGCGCCGCCTTGGTGGCGGAAGGGCTCGCGGGCGTCGACCCGCTGGAGGTGCGGCACGTCGCGACCTTCGATCCGCGTGAAGCCCAGAGCTTCCAGCCGGATGTGATCGTCGTCGCCTCCGACAGCCCCGACCGCGACACCATCGAGAGCCTGCGCGAGGCCACGGCCGCCAATCCGCAGCCTGTGGTGATGTTCGTCGACCGCTCCGAGCCCGGCCTGGCCGAGGCGGCGGTGCGGGCCGGCGTCTCGGCCTATGTGGTCGACGGGCTCTCCAAGGCGCGCGTGCGCTCGGTGCTGGAGGTGGCCATGAGCCGCTTCCAGCTGATGAACCAGCTGCGCCAGGACCTGGAGAAGGCCAAGGCGGACCTGGCCTCGCGCAAGACCGTGGAACGGGCCAAGGCGCTCTTGATGAAGGAGCGGGGCCTGGACGAGGAGGCCGCCTACCGCCTGCTGCGCAAGCTTTCGATGGATACCGGCCGGCCGCTGGGCGCGGTGGCCGCGGACCTGCTGGCCTTCGCCGGCGTGCTGAAGGGGGAGGGGCCATGAGCGCCGCACGACTGCGCCTGGGCTTCATCGCCCTCAACGACGCCGCCAGCCTGATCGTCGCCGACGCCCGGGGGCTGTTCGCCGCCGAGGGGCTGGAGGTTGAGCTGGTGCGCGAGGTGTCGTGGGCGACGATCCGCGACAAGGTCAATGTCGGGGCCCTGCACGGCGCCCACATGCTGGCGCCCATGGCCCTGGCGACGGCGTTGGGCGCATCGGGCGCCGAGCCGGTCCCGCTGTCGGCCAGCTTCACCCTGAACCTGAACGGCCCGGCCATCACCCTGTCGTCGCGCCTGTCGGGCGCGCTGGCGCCGGACGGCGGGGCGGACGGCCTGGCGCGGCTCATCGCCCGGCGCCGCGCGGAGGGCGCGAGCCCGCTCACCCTGGCGGTGGTGTTCCCGTTCTCCTCGCACGCCTACCTGCTGCGCGACTGGCTGGCGCGGGCCGGCGTCGACCCGGACCGCGACGTGCGCCTGACTGTGGCGCCGCCCTCCCGGATGACCGAGCTGCTGGTGAGCGGGGTGGTCGAAGGCTTCTGCGTCACCGAGCCCTGGGACTCCGCCGCGGTCGCCGCCGGGGCCGGGGTGATCGCCGCCCGGGGCGCGGCGCTCTGGCCGCGGACGCCGGACAAGGTGTTCGTCACCACCGAGGCCTGGGCCGACGCCCATCCGGACGCCCTGCAGGGCCTGCTGCGTGCGCTGCTGAAGGCGGCGGCCTGGGCCGACGCGCCGGAGAACCGCGCCGAGCTGGCCGCGATCCTGGCCCAGCCGCACTATGTGGACGCGAGCGCGGCGGTGATCGAGGCCTCGCTGGGCGGAATGGTGTTCCACGCCGAGGGGGCCAGCGCGCCCGCGCCGATCCACGCCGCCTGGCTCGCGGCCCAGATGATGCGCTGGGGGCATATCTCGGCCGATGTCGACCTGGCCGGCCTGGCCCAACGGGTCTACCGGCCGGACCTCTACGCCACGGCGGCGACCGCGCTGGGCCTTTCCGCGCCGGCGCCGCTGGAGTCGCTGAAGGGGTTCAGCAGCGCGGGGGAATTCCGCCTGGCGGACGCGCATCGCCATGCCGCCCAGGCGCCGCTGAGCCGAGTCGCCGGCGGCTGATCGCCCGTTTCTTGTGCGTTGCAGCAGAATTGGGCGCCTGCCAGCTGAACAGTTTCCGCCCATAACCGCGTTTTCGTATCGCATTGCACACAGCGGCCGTTGCCGGCCCGCACCGGCCGTGGCGCTCTCGGCGGGACAGCGCGGGACAACGACGTTCCGCGCCGGCCGCTGACAGGCCGACGGGCGGGGACCGCTGTT
Source organism: Caulobacterales bacterium (assembly GCA_019510435.1). Classification (GTDB taxonomy): domain Bacteria; phylum Pseudomonadota; class Alphaproteobacteria; order Caulobacterales; family Caulobacteraceae; genus Phenylobacterium. Next base: position 366,181 of record JAEKKJ010000008.1, read on the forward strand.
CCCGCTTCTTTTGCACACGGACACAGGCGTCCGCTCGGGGCTCTCCCAGCCCCGGCGGGCGCCTTTTTGTTTTTCGGCATCGGGGGATAGCCAATGAATCGATTGAGGGCCGGTTTCGCGGCCAGTGCGGCGGCGGCAGCCTTGGCCTGGGGCGGAACCGCCGCGGCCCAGGCCGCCGAGCCGCCGGCGCAGGCGACCGCGCCGCCGGAGGCCGACGGCCTCTCCGACGCGCCGACCGCTACGGCGCCGGTGGAAGCTGCGCCGGCGCCGCCGCCGGCAGCCGCGCCGCCGCGCGCCTTCGGCTCGCCGGGCGATGCGATCCTGGCCGGCAAGCTGATCTTCGAGGTGCGCGCCCGCTACGAATATGTGGACCAGAAGCGCACCGCGACCCTGACCAAGGCCGGCGAGGCCGCCACGGTGCGCACCCACCTCGGCTGGGAAAGCGGCGACTGGCACGGGCTGAAGGGCCTGGTGGAGCTGGAGGACGTGCGCCAGGTCGGCCCCGAGCACTTCGCGGTCAATGTGCCCGGCGCGACGACCCCGCCGCTGAACGGAGCCGACAAGGCCCGCTATCCGCTGGTCAACGACCCGGACGTCACCGAGCTCAACCGCCTGCAGCTCACCTGGACGCCCAGCGCCATGCTGCAGGCCACCATCGGCCGCCAGCGGATCCTGATCGACGACCAGCGCTTCGTCGGCAACGTCGGCTGGCGCCAGGACGAGCAGACGTTCGACGGGGTGCGCCTGGACGCGGCCTATGGGCGCTTCAAGCTGACCTACGCCTACATCAACCACGTCAACCGCATCCTGGGCGAGCTGAAGGACTGGAAGTCCGACAGCCACCTGGTGAACCTGACCTGGTCGCCGGCCGAGCAGCTGCGGCTGGAGGGCTTCGTCTACGCCCTGGACTTCAGCAATTCGGCCGCCAATTCGTCGATCACCAAGGGGATCAAGGCCTCGGGCAAGACCTGGGTCGGCCTCTACCAGCTGGCCTACAACGCCACCTACGCCCGCCAGAGCGAGTACCGCCACAACACTACGCCGTACGACCTGGACTACTGGGGCGGCGACGTGGCCGGGACCTTCGACATCTGGACGGCCAAGGCCTCCTACGAGTCGCTGGAGGGCAACGGGACGCGGGGCTTCACCACGCCGCTGGCTACCACCCACGCCTTCCAGGGCTGGGCCGACGCCTGGGTGCAGCCGCTGGGCGGCAACAAGGGCTTCGTCGACGGGCTGAAGGACTTCAACCTGACCCTGAACGCCAAGCCGCGCTGGAAGTGGACCTATCTCTACAACCTCGACGCCCTGGTGCGCTGGCACCGCTTCGAGGACCAGCGGACCGGCGCCTATCTCGGCCGCGAGTGGGACGCCCAGGTCCAGGCGACGATCAACCCGCGCCTGACCGCGGCCGTGAAATACGCCGACTTCGAACGGGCCCGGACCGTGCCGCTGGGCACGGCCACGCCGCCCGCCGGCCGGACCAAGGTCTGGTTCACCCTCGAGTACAAGCTGTGACGGAAGCGACGCCTCCCATGACCAAGACCCAAGGCCTCACCCGCCGCGGCGCGCTCACCGCCGCCGCCGCCACCCTCGCCGCGGCCCGCGCCCTGCTGCCCACCGGCGCCTTTGCGGCCGGGCCCGGGCCGGAGGTGGCCAAGGCGCGGCTGGGCTTCATCGCCCTGACCGATTCCTCGCCGCTGATCATCGCCAAGGAGCGCGGCCTCTTCGCCAAGTACGGCATGCCCGACGTGGAGGTGCTGAAGCAGCCTTCGTGGGCCGGGGTGCGCGACAACCTGGTGCTGGGCTCGGCCGGCGGCGGCATCGACGGCTCGCACATCCTGACGCCGATGCCCTACCTCTTGGCCACGGGCCAGGCGACGGGCGGCAAGCCGCTGCCGATGAACATCCTGGCCCGCCTGAACCTGAACGGCCAGGCGATCAGCGTCGGCAACGACCTGAAGACGGTGAAGGTCGGCCTCAACAGCGGCGGCGCCAAGGCCAAGTTCGCCCAGCTGAAGGCGGCCAACAACATCGGCAAGGTGGCCATGACCTTCCACGGCGGCACCCACGACCTTTGGCTCCGCTACTGGCTGGCGGCGGGCGGCATCAACCCGGACGTGGACGTCTCCACCATCGTCATCCCGCCGGCCCAGATGGTCGCCAACCTGAAGGCCGGGACGCAGGACGCCTTCTGCGTGGGCGAGCCGTGGGGCGGCCAGACGGTGAACCAGAAGATCGGCTACACCGCCTGCCTGACCTCCGAGCTGTGGATGAACCACCCGGAGAAGGCGCTGGGCATGCGGGCCGACTGGGTCGCGGCCCACCCGCGCGCCGCCCAGGCCCTCACCATGGCCGTCATGGAAGCCCAGATGTGGTGCGACCAGATGGCCAACCGGCCGGCCATGTGCTCGATCGTCTCGGGCCGGCAGTACATCAACGTGCCGATCGGCGACATCCTGCCCCGCCTGCAGGGGACCATCGACTTCGGCGACGGCCGGACGGCGAAGGCCTCGCCGCACATCATGAAGTTCTGGGCCGACAACGCCTCGTTCCCCTTCAAGTCCCACGACCTGTGGTTCCTGACCGAGGACGTGCGCTGGGGGGTGCTGCCGCAGTCCACCAACAAGATGGCGCTGGTGAACCAGGTGAACCGCTCCGACATCTGGCGCGCCTCGGCCAAGGCCCTGGGCGTGGCCGCGCCGGCCGGCGACAGCCGCGGCGTGGAGAAGTTCTTCGACGGCAAGGTGTTCGATCCGGCCAACCCGTCGGCCTATCTGGCCAGCCAGCCCATCAAGAAGCTCGTTTGAGGAGGAGGACGCCCATGAGCCTGCCCGCGCTCTCGGACGAGGCGGCGCCGCGCAGCGGCGCGCCGGCGCAGATCGTCCCGCTGCCGCGCCCGCCCGCGGTCCGCCGCCGGGCCGCGGCCGTGGCCCGCGCCGCGGCGGCGCACGTGCTGCCGCCGCTGCTGACCCTGGCCGCCGTGCTGCTGGTCTGGCAGGTGGTGACCTCGCAGAACCCGGCCGGCCTGCCATCGCCGACCGCCATCTGGCGCGACAGCCGCGAGCTGATCCTGGACCCGTTCTTCGACCGGGGCGGGGTGGACAAGGGCCTGTTCTGGCATGCCCTCACCAGCCTGCGCCGGGTGGCGGTGGGCTTCAGCCTGGCGGCGGTGGTCGGCGTGGCGTTGGGCGTGCTGGTGGGGTCCAGCAAGATGGCCCACCGCGGTCTGGACCCGATCTTCCAGGTCCTGCGCACCGTGCCGCCGCTGGCCTGGCTGCCGATCTCGCTGGCGGCCCTGCACGAGGCCCAGCCCTCGGCCCTGTTCGTGATCTTCATCACCGCCATCTGGCCGATCGTGATCAACACGGCCGTCGGCGTGCGCAACATTCCGCAGGACTACGTCAACGTCGGCCGGGTGCTGCGTCTCTCGCCGCTGGAGTATTTCGTCACCATCCTGCTGCCGGCGGCGACGCCCTACATCTTCACCGGCCTGCGGATCGGCGTCGGGATGAGCTGGCTGGCCATCGTCGCCTCCGAGATGCTGCTGGGCGGCGTGGGCGTCGGCTTCTTCATCTGGGACCAGTACAACGCGTCCCGCATCTCCGACATCGTCGTGGCCCTGGTGTGGGTCGGCCTGGTGGGCTTCGCGCTCGACCGGCTGGTCGCGCTCCTGGGCCGTATCGTCTCCCGCGGCGCGGCCGCGAGCTAGGAGTCCTTCATGGCCAGCAGAGCCTATCTCTCCATCGAGAACGTCGGCGTGACGTTCGGGTCGGGCAGCGAGGTGCTGCGCGGCGTCGACCTTACCGTCGACCGCGGCGAGTTCATCTCGATCATCGGCCACTCCGGCTGCGGCAAGTCCACCCTCCTGAACGTGGTGGCGGGGCTCCTGCCGGTCACCACCGGGGCGGTGATCCTGGACAAGCAGGCGGTGGACGCGCCGGGCCCCGAGCGGGCGGTGGTGTTCCAGAACCACTCGCTGCTGCCCTGGCTCAGCGTCTACGACAACGTCCGCCTGGCGGTGGATAAGGTCTTCCGGCGCACGAAGTCGCGGGCCGAGCGCCACGCCTGGACGCTGCACAACCTGGCCCTGGTGCAGATGACCCACGCCAAGGACAAGAAGCCCGCCGAGATCTCCGGCGGCATGAAACAGCGCGTCGGCCTGGCCCGGGCTCTGGCCATGGAGCCCAAGGTGCTGCTGCTGGACGAGCCGTTCGGCGCCCTGGACGCCCTGACCCGCGCCAACCTGCAGGACAGCGTCATGGAGATCCACGCCAAGCTGGGCAACACCGTGCTGATGATCACCCACGACGTGGACGAGGCGGTGCTGCTGTCCGACCGCATCGTGATGATGACCAACGGCCCGGCGGCCGGCATCGGCGACGTGGTCACCGTGGACCTGCCGCGGCCGCGCAGCCGCATCGAGGTGGACACCAAGCCGGCCTATGTCGCCGCGCGCCATGCGGTGATCGAGTTCCTGTACAGCCGGCATCCGGGGTTCCGGTCGGCGGCGTAGGTTTTGCGGCGTCAGCGCCCCCTTCCACCGCTTCTAAAAAGCAGCGCCCCCTCCACCACTTCGGGGTCCCCCTCCCCCGCACGCGGGGGAGGAACTGGGCCTCTGTTCCTCCCCGGTGCCAACGGGGGAGGGGGACCGCGAAGCGGTGGAGGGGGCGCTGCAGGCGCACAGATTCTGAGCAGCGGCCTGAAGCAGGGCGCCTAAATATTGCGCCGCAGCATGATCGGCCGGGACTCCTCGTCCTGAACGCGTGACCCCCGGCCCGGGCCGGCGTTTCCTCAGCCCATAGGCCCAGGACAACGGCGTTCGCGGCCCCCGGACCGGTCCAAGGATGGACCGCCCAAGCCAGCTCGGCGACGCCGCCAGTCCCATTCCAGCCAGGGCCTTTTCCCATGGTCAGCAAGAGCTTCTTCAAGGCGGGCCACGCGCCCACCCTGTTCTCGGCCTTCCTCTATTTCGACCTGTCGTTCATGACCTGGGTCCTGCTCGGACCGCTGGGCGTGGCGATCTCCAAGAGCTTCGGCCTGTCGCCGGCGCAGAAGGGCTTCATGGTCGCCGTGCCGGTGCTCGCCGGCGCCGTGCTGCGCCTGGTCGCCGGCGTGGCGGTGGACCACATCGGGCCCAAGCGGACTGGCATCATCGGCCAGGTGCTGGTGCTGGCGGGGCTGCTCGCCGCCTGGCTCCTGGGCGTGCACAGCTACAACCAGGTGCTGCTGCTGGGCCTGCTGCTCGGCGTGGCCGGCGCCTCCTTCGCCGTGGCCCTGCCGCTGGCCTCGCGCTGGTATCCGCCGGAGCACCAGGGCCTGGCCCTGGGGATCGCCGGCGCGGGCAATTCGGGCACCGCGCTGGCGGCCCTGTTCGCCCCGGGCCTGGCCCAGGCGTTCGGCTGGCAGACGGTGATCGGCCTCGCCGCCCTCCCGCTCTCGGTCGCCCTGGTGGTCTATGTGATCTTCGCCAAGGACGCGCCGAACCGCCCGCCGCCCAAGCGGCTGGCCGAGTATCTCGACGTGCTGAAGGTGCGCGACGCCTGGTGGCTGATGGCCCTCTATGGCGTGACCTTCGGCGGCTTCGTGGGCCTTTCCTCGTCCCTGACCATCTACTTCAACGCCGAATACGGCCTGAAGCCGGTGATCGCCGGGTTCTTCACGGCGGCCTGCGTCTTCGCCGGCTCGTTCATCCGCCCGGTGGGTGGGGCGCTAGCCGACCGCTTCGGCGGGGTGCGGACCCTGATCGTGGTCTACCTGCTGGCCGGCCTGGGCCTGGCCCTGGTCAGCTTCCAGCAGGCGAGCGCCTGGGCCGCGCTGGGCCTGATGATGTTCACGATGATGGCCCTGGGCGCCGGCAATGGCGCGGTGTTCCAGCTGGCGCCGCAGCGGTTCGGCAAGGAGATCGGCGTGGTCACCGGCCTGGTGGGCGCGACGGGCGGGGCGGGCGGCTTCTACCTGGCCTCCAGCCTGGGCTGGGCCAAGCAGGTCACCGGCTCGTACCAGCCGGGCCTGCTGGCCTTCGCGGGCCTGGCGCTGCTGGCCCTGGTCGGGCTGATGGGCGTCAAGCGGCGGTGGCGGCAGACCTGGCCGCAACTAGCCGGCGCCGCGGCCTCGGCCCTGCGTCTCTGAGCGCCCCGATGCAGAAGGAAAAGCTCGTCGTCATCGGCAACGGCATGGCCGGCTGCCGGGCGGTGGCCGAGGTGCTGAAGCGCGACCCGGACCGCTACGACATCACCATCTTCGGCGCCGAGCCGCGGGTGAACTACGACCGCATCATGCTGTCGCCGGTGCTGGCGGGGGAGAAGACCTTCGCCGACATCGTGATCAACGACGAGGCCTGGTACGCCGACAACCGCATCGTCCTGCACGCCGGCCGCCGGGTCGAGGGGGTCGACCGCGACCGTAAGGTGGTGCGCGGGGAGGGCGGGCTCGAAGCCCCCTACGACCGCCTGATCCTGGCGGTGGGGTCGGACCCGATCCGCCTGCCCCTGCCGGGGGCGGACCTGGCGGGCGTGGTCACCTTCCGCGACCTGGACGACGTTGAGGCCATGGTGGCCGCCGCCCGGCCGGGCGCGAAGGCGGTGGTGATCGGCGGCGGCCTCTTGGGCATCGAGGCGGCCTACGGCCTCTCCAAGCGCGGCATGGGCGCCACGGTCGTCCACCTGATGGACGTCCTGATGGAGCGCCAGCTGGACGCTTCCGCGGGGTTCCTGCTCACCGAGGCCCTGGCCGCCAAGGGCGTCGAGACGGTCCTGGAGGCCCAATCTGAAGAGATCCTGGGGGAGGGCGGCCGCGTTTCGGGCCTGCGCCTCAAGGACGGCCGGGTGCTGGCCTGCGATCTCCTGGTGATGGCGGTGGGCATCCGGCCGAGCACCGGGCTGGCGCGCGCGGCCGGCCTGGAGGTCGCCCGCGGCGTGGTGGTGGACGACACCCTGCGCACGTCCGATCCGGCGATCTACGCCATCGGCGAGTGCGTGGAGCACCGCGGCCAGTGCTACGGCCTGGTGGCCCCGATCTGGGAGATGTGCCGCACCCTGGGCGAGGCCCTGACCGACGGCGCCTCAGCCTACGAAGGCTCGGCGCTCTCGACCCGGCTGAAGGTCTCCGGCGTCGACGTCTTCTCGGCGGGCAAGCACCTCGGCGGCCCCGGCTGCGAGGACATCGTGTTCCGCGACGCCGGGCGCGGGGTCTACAAGCGCATCGTGCTGGAGGACGGCAAGGTCGCCGGGGCGGTGCTGTTCGGCGACGCCTCCGACGGCGCCTGGTACTTCGACCTCATGCGATCCGGCGAGCCGGTGGGCGACTTCCGCGAGACGCTGGTGTTCGGCCAGGCCGCCACGGAGGGCCTTCGAGGGCTCGACCCTAGCGCCGCCGTTGCCGCCATGGCCGATACGGCCGAGGTCTGCGGCTGCAACGGCGTCTGCAAGGGCGAGATCGTCCGCGCGATCGCAGACCAGGGCCTTTCCACGCTGGACGGCGTGCGAGCGGTGACCAAGGCCTCGGCCTCGTGCGGCACCTGCACGCCGCTGGTGGAGAAGCTCCTGAAGCTCAGCCTGGGCGACGCCTTCCAGGCTGACACCGGCCCCAAGCGGGTCTGCGGCTGCACGCACCACGACCACGGCGAGGTGCGCCGGCGGATCGTGGGCGAAGAGCTGAAGTCGATGCCGGCGGTGATGCAGGCGCTGGAGTGGGCCACGCCCGACGGCTGCGCCACCTGCCGCCCGGCGCTGAACTACTACCTGCTCTGCAGCTGGCCGGCCGAGTACCGCGACGACCGCCAGAGCCGGTTCATCAACGAGCGGGTCCACGCCAACATCCAGAAGGACGGGACCTATTCGGTGGTGCCGCGCATGTGGGGCGGGGTGACCAGCGCCGCCGAGCTGCGGGCCATCGCCGACGTTGTGGACAAGTTCGAGATCCCGACGGTGAAGGTCACGGGCGGCCAGCGCATCGACCTGCTGGGCGTGCGCAAGGACGACCTGCCGGCGGTCTGGGCCGACCTCAACAAGGCCGGGATGGTCTCGGGCCACGCCTACGCCAAGGGCCTGCGCACGGTGAAGACCTGCGTCGGCACCGACTGGTGCCGGTTCGGGACCCAGGACTCCACGGGCCTCGGCGTGCGGCTGGAGAAGTTCATGTGGGGCTCCTGGACCCCGGCGAAGGTGAAGATGGGCGTCTCCGGCTGCCCGCGGAACTGCGCCGAGGCCACCTGCAAGGACGTGGGCGTGATCTGCGTCGACAGCGGCTACGAGATCCACGTGGGCGGGGCGGCGGGGCTGCACATCCGCGGCACCGAGGTGCTGACCAAGGTGGCCAGCGAAGACGAGGCGGTCTGGACCATCTGCGCCGTCACCCAGCTCTACCGCGAGGAGGGCTGGTACCTGGAGCGGATCTACAAGTGGATGGACCGCGTGGGCCTGGAGACGATCCGGGCCCGCGTCGAGGATCCCGAGGGCCGCCGCGCGCTCTACGACCGCTTCGCCTTCTCGCAGCGCTTCGCCCGCATCGACCCCTGGGCCGAGCGCGTGGCCGGGCGCGACAGCCACGAGTTCAACCCGCTTTCCCGCCGTATGGAGTTCGAACCCGCATGAACGTGCTCGTCCGCGATCCCCTGGACTGGACCGACGTCGGCGCGGTCACCGACATCCCCCTGCGCGGCGCGCGGCGGGTGCCGACCCCGCGCGGGGTGGTGGCCATCTTCCGCACCGGCGACGGCCGGGTCTTCGCGCTGAAGGACGCCTGCCCGCACAAGGGCGGACCGCTGAGCCAGGGTCTGGTCCACGGCCACGCGGTGACCTGTCCGCTGCACAACTGGCAGATCGACCTCGTCACCGGCGAGCCGCTGGGCGCGGACCGCGGCAAGGGCTGCGCGCCCGTGGTGCCGCTGCGGGTGGAGCACGGGCGGATCCTGCTGGGGCAGGGGTAGGCTCTGTGGCGGATCCAGCGCCCTCTCCACCACTTCGCGGTCCCCCTCCCCCGCACGCGGGAGAGGAACTGGAGAGGTCGAGCCAATTGGTTCCTCCCCCGTGCAACGGGGGAGGGGGACCACGAAGTGGTGGAGGGGGCGCTGGAGCTTGCGCCATCCTCACCGCCTGCCCGTATTGCGGGGTCGGCTGCGGGGTCTCTGCCACGCCTGAGGGCCGCGCCGCCACGGTCCAAGGCGATCCCGACCACCCCGCCAACCACGGCCGGCTCTGCTCAAAGGGCTCGGCGCTCGGCGCGACCACGGGGCTTCAGGGCCGGCTGCTCTATCCGGAGATCCATGGCCGGCGGGCCACCTGGACCGAGGCCACAGCGCTGGTCGCCAGGCGCTTTTCGGAGACCATCGCGCGGCACGGGCCGGACTCGGTGGGCTTCTACGTCTCGGGCCAGCTGCTGACCGAGGACTATTACGCCGCCAACAAGCTGATGAAGGGCTTCATCGGCTCGGGGAACATCGACACCAATTCGCGGCTCTGCATGGCCTCGGCGGTGGTTGCGCACAAGCTGGCGTTCGGGGCGGATCTGGTGCCCGGCTGCTACGAGGACCTGGACCTCGCCGACCTGGTGGTGTTCAGCGGCCACAACGCGGCCTGGACCCATCCGGTGCTGTTCCGCCGGCTGGAGGCCGCCCGCGTCCGGGGCCAGCGCCACGTGGTGATCGACCCGCGCCGAACCGACACCGCCGAGGGCGCGGACCTGCACCTGGCCCTCGCGCCGCAGACCGACGTGCGGCTGTGGAACGGGCTGCTGGCCGACCTGATCCGGCGCGGGGCGGTGGACCGGGGGTACGTCGCCGCCCACGTGGCCGGCTTCGCGGAGGTGGAGGCGGAGCTCGCTCGCGCCGACCAGTCGCCCGGCGCCGTCGCCGCCGACTGCGGCGTGCCGCTCGCGGACCTGGAGGCGTTCTTCCGCCTGTTCGCCGAGACCCCGCGGACGGTCAGCCTGTTCTCCATGGGCGCCAACCAGTCCGCCCAGGGCGTGGCCAAGGGCTCGGCGATCCTCAACGTCCACCTGGCCACCGGCCGGATCGGCAAGCCGGGCGCCTGCCCGTTCTCGATCACCGGCCAGCCCAACGCCATGGGCGGGCGCGAGACCGGCGGCATGGCCACCACCCTGGCCGGCCACATGGACTTCGACGAGGCCTCGCGGGCGCGGGTCCAGCGGTTCTGGGGCGCCCCGCGCATGGCCGCCGGCCCGGGCCTGAAGGCCGTGGACATGTTCGAGGCGGTGGCCGACGGGCGCATCAAGGCGCTGTGGGTCATGGCCACCAACCCGGCGGTCAGCCTGCCCGACGCCACCCGTGTGCGCGAGGCGATGGCGGCGTGCCCGTTCGTGGTGGTCTCCGACTGCATGGCCGAGACCGACACCCTCAAGTTCGCGCATGTGAAGCTGCCGGCCCTGGCCTGGGGCGAGAAGGACGGGACGGTCACCAACTCCGAGCGGCGGATCACCCGCCAGCGGCGGCTGTTCGCCCCGCCGGGCGAGGCGCGGGCCGACTGGCGGATCGTGGCGGACGTGGCCCGCGGCATGGGCTTCGGCGACGGCTTCGGCTGGCGCGCGCCGGCCCAGGTGTTCCGCGAATGGGCGCGCCTGTCGGCCTATGAGAACGGCCTCGAAGCGCCCACGCGCCGGGTGCTGAACCTGGGGCCGCTGAGCGGGATCACCCTGGACGCCTATGACGCGCTGGAGCCGGTGCAATGGCCGGTGACCGCGGGCGGCGGCACGGCGCGGCTGTTCGCGGACGGGCGCTTCCAGACGCCGGACGGCCGGGCGCAGATGGTCCCGGTGGCGGCGCGTGGTCCGGCCCAGGCGACCGACGCGGCCTTCCCGCTGGCGCTGAACACCGGCCGGGTGCGCGACCACTGGCACACCCTGACCCGCACGGGGCTGGCCGCCGACCTCTGCCGGCACGCGCCCGAGCCCTATGTGGAGATCCACCCGGACGACGCCGGCCCGCTGGGCGTGGCGGAGGGGCGGCTGACGCGGGTGCAGACCACCCAGGGCGAGGCCGTGGTGGTGGCCAAGCTCAGCGACCGCCAGCGCCCGGGCTCGATCTTCATGCCGCTGCACTGGAGCGAGGCCTATGCGCCGGCCGGCCGGGCCAATCCGCTGGTGGCGAAGAGCCGGGACGCGCGCTCGGGCCAGCCGGAGTTCAAGCACACGCCGGCGCGGGTGCGGCCCTACCGCGAGACCTGGCGCGGCTTCTTCCTGGCCCGCGAGGCCTGGAGCGCGCCCAAGGGCCTCGACCTGGTCTGGCGGCGCATCCCGCAGGGCGCGTGCCAGCTGCACGAATTCGCCGGCCGCGGCGACCAGGCCGAGCGCGACGCCCTGCGCAAGGCGCTGGTGCGCGGCGCGGCCCCCGACGCCCTGCGCTTCGAAGACCCGGCCGCGGGCGGGGTGCGCGAGGCCTTCGTGGACGGCCATCGCCTCGACCGCGTGCTCTTCTTGACCGCCACCGGCCGCCTGCCGCCGCGGGACTGGCTGGCCGAGATGTTCGGCTCGGACGCCCTCGGCGCGGAGGACCGCGCGGCCCTGCTGATCGGCCGGCCCGCCGGCGGCGCCGTCGAGACCGGCCCGGTGGTCTGCGCCTGCCGCAATGTGCGCGCGAGCCTCATCGCCAGCGCCATCGCGGGCGGCGCCGCGAGCCTGGAGGCGGTCGGCGCCGCCACCACCGCCGGGACCGTCTGTGGCTCCTGCCGACCGGAGATCACCCGCCTGCTCGCCGCTGCTGCCGCAGCCCCCAAGGAGGTCCTCCATGCCGCATGAGCTGGGCCGGGTGCAGCTGGTGGGCGCGGGGCCCGGAGCCGCCGACCTTTTGACGGTGCGGGCGCTGCGGGCGATCGAGGGGGCGCAGGCGCTGCTCTACGACGCCCTGGTCTCGCCGGACGTGCTGGCCCTGGCGCCGGCCGCCTGCCTGAAGATCCAGACCGGCAAGCGCGCCGGGCGCACCAGCATGCCCCAGGCCACGATCAACCGCCTGATGCTGCGCCTGGCGAGGCGGGGCCTCAGGGTCGTGCGCCTGAAGGGCGGCGATCCTTCGGTGTTCGGCCGGGTGGGGGAGGAGGCGGCGTTCCTGCACGCCCACGGCGTTGCGACCGAAGTCGTGCCCGGCGTCACCGCCGCCAGCGCCGCGGCCGCGCAGTTCGGCTTTCCGCTGACCCACCGCGGCGAGGCCCGCCGGCTGCTGGTCGCCACAGCGACGGTGGGCGAGGGCGCCCTGGCCGGCGGCGGCTGGGCGGCGGGCGCGGATCCTGAGACGACGCTGGCGCTCTACATGGGTCGCGACCAGCTGGCGGCGGTGGCCGAGCGCCTGATCGCTGAGGGTCGGTCGCCACAGACGCCCGCCCTTGCGGTGGAGAACGCCGGCCGGCCCGACGCCCGGGCCATCCCGGCCACCCTGGCGAGCCTTGCCGCTGACGTCGCCGCGGCGGCGCCGGACGGGCCCGTCGTGGTGATCGTCGGCGAGGTCGTCGCCCAGGCGCGGCGCCTATTGATGCCTATAATCTGCACAAACCGGACCGCGGTGGGCAAGGCCCAGGCCTGAGGCTTGGGCGCAGGGGACCGGGCGTGTCAGGCGAGGCCGTCATCCGCCGCCAGCGAGCCGCCCGTGCAGACGCTTCGAACGCTCCACCGCACACTCGGGCCGCTGGAGATCGTGTTCCTGGTCTTCTCCGCCCTTTCGCCGGCGATGTCGGTGTTCATCTACGGAGACGGGGTGCTGCGCATGGCGGGCACTGGGGCGGTGGCGGCCGTGATGATCGGCGGGCTGATCGCGGCGGTCGCGGCCTATCTCTACGCCGAGCTGGGCGCGGCCTTTCCCAAGGCCGGCGGGGTCTACCCCAGCCTCGTAGGCGTGCTGGGCCCGTTCTGGACCTTTCCGTACATCACCATGATGATGGTGGCCGCGCCCACGGTGACGGGCTTCGGCGTGCTGGGCTTCGCCGACTATGTGCGGGTGCTGTTTCCGGCCCTGCCGCAGCTTCCCGTGGCGCTGGGGTGCCTGGCCCTGGCCTGCGGGGTGGCGGTGCTGCGGGTGCGCACCGGCGCGGTGATCACCGGGCTCTTCCTGCTGCTGGAGGTGGTAGCCCTGGCGCTGCTGACCGCCATCGCCCTCAGCCATCCGTCGCGCTCGCTGCTGGGCGCCCTGGCCCATCCGGTCTGGCTGGACCACGCGGTGGCCCGGCCGCTGCCGGTGGCGACCCTGGGCCTGGCCGTGGTCTCGGCCATCTTCACCTGCTCCGGCGCCCACTGGGCGCTCTATTTCGGCGAGGAGCTCACCGACGCGCCGCGCCGGATCGGATCGCTGGTCACCTGGATCGGCCGGCTGGCCGCCGTGGTCATCGCCGTGCCCCTGATCCTGGTGGTGCTGAGCACGCCGGACCTGGCCCGGACCCTGGGCTCGGAGACGCCCGTGGTGTCCTACATGCAGCTGGTCGCAGGACCGAAGCTGACCGCCCTGATCAGCGCGGTGCTGGTGATCGCGATCTTCAACGCCATCGTCGTCGGGGTGATGGGCTTTGGGCGGCTCTACTACTCGACCGGTCGCGACGGGGTCTGGCCGGGGCCCGTCAGCCGGCTGCTGGCCCACGTCCACCCCGGCTCGCACACGCCGATGGCGGCGACCCTGGTCGTCGGCGTGGCGTCGGCCCTGCTGATGCTGGTGGGGCAGCGGACGCTGCTGATCCTGACCTCGATGCAGACCATCCCGGAGTACCTGCTGCTGGCGGCCGCGGTCCTGATCGGTCGCAAGGCCGGCCGCACCGGCGGCCCGTTCAAGGCCCCGCTGCACCCGCTGGCGCCGCTGGTCACCCTGGCGGCGGCCGGCGGCATGATCTGCTCGGCGCTCATGGACCGTACGGCCGGGCGGCCGGCGCTGCTGCTGGTGGCCGCACTGTTCGTCGGCAGCTGGGCCTACTTCCGGTTCCGCGCGAACCACCCGTCGGCCTGGACGCCCGCAGCGCCTGACTCGGCGGAGCCGTGACGTGGGCCGCAGCTCAGGCGCCCGGCGCGGCCGGCAGGGCCAGGCCGCACCCGGCGAGCCACTGCGCCAGCGGACCGGACAGGCCCTCGGCCTCCACGGCGCCGGGATGGGGCCGACCGGGGCTGTGGGGGGCTTCGGCGCAGCGAGCGGCTTCGTCGATGGCGGCTCCATGAGCATCCAGCACCGGGACCGGGCAGGCGGCCGCGATGGCGTCCAGCCGGGGGATCAGGCCCGCGCCGCCCATCAGCACGCGGCTGGCGCCCGCCGCCTGGGCCCGCCCGGCCAGGAAGGCGGCGATCGGCGCCGGCTCGTCCGGCAGGTGGTCGATGGTCTCGACGGCCGCGAGCCTGTCCGCCACCCCCAGCGTCAGGGCGAGCGCCTGGATCACCTCGCGCCAGACGCCGCCCCGAGTGGCCGCGATGAATGCGCCCGGCAGGGCCGCGGCGGCGCGCAGGCCCGCCTCGGCGAAGCCCACCACCGGCAGGCCGCAGGCTTCGGTCAGCGCCTCGAACCCGGGATCGCCGAAACAGGCCAGCAGGATCGCGTCGGGCCGCTCGCCGCTGGCCAGCGCCCGGGCCACGGCGTCCAGCACCGCATGGCCGGCGATGGCGATCCCCGCGCGCGAGGCGATGTAGCGGAAGCCGAACGCCGCGGTCGCGGTCCGCAGGGCGAACCGCTCGCCCAGCTGGACCCGCACCCGCGCCTCGATCGTCCCGGTGATCGCGACCGAGGTGTTGGGGTTGACGATCAGCAGGCTGCGGCGCGGTTCCATGCTGGGGTGAAGCCGCCGTTCCGGGCCCGCGGCAACCGCCGCCGCCCCGCCACGCTGCCTGACGAGGCGAGGCGCCGCACGATTGGGCGCCGCTGGCGTTGCCGGGGGGGCCGGCGATGAGCGCAGACCCCTTCGCGTTCGACGCCATCCACGACCGCAGCACCCACGGATCGGCGAAGTGGGCCAACCGCTGGGACGAATATTCTCCGGTGATCGAGGGCGACGGCATCCTGTCGCTGTGGACCGCCGACATGGACTTCCGCGCCCCGCCGCCGGTGATCGCGCGGCTGGTCGAGGCGGCCCAGCACGGCGTCTATGGCTACACCCTGCGCGACCCCGACCACTTCGCGATCGTGCAGAACTGGTTCGCCGAGCGCCACGGCTGGACGCCAGACCTGGAGACCCTGTTGCCGGGCCCGGGCGTGATGCCGTGCGTGGCGGCGATCCTGCGCACCTTCACCGAACCGGGCGACGGGGTGATCGTGCAGACGCCGGTCTATTCGCCCTATTTCGAGGTGATCAACGGCAATGGGCGGCGCCTGCTGGTCAACCAGCTGAAACTCGAGGGCGGCCGCTATCACCTCGACCTGGAGAATTTCGAGGCGCTGGCGCGGTCCGGGGCGAAGGCGTTCATCCTGTGCAATCCGCACAACCCGTCCGGCTACGCCTGGACGTTCGAGGAGCTGACGGCGCTCAATGCGATCTGCGAGCGCTATGGCCTGATCGTGATCTCCGACGAGATCCACTGCGACATCCGGCTCAGCGCCGCCCCGCACGTGGTGTTCGCCGCGATCAGCGAGAGCGCCCGCCAGAGGTCGTTCATCTGCGTGGCGCCGACCAAGACCTTCAACCTCGCCGGCCTGCAGTGCGCGGTGGTGTCGGTGGCCAACCCGGAGTGGCGGGCGCGCCTGTTCGACACCCTGCGCTTCTCGTTCATGATCAATCCGAACTTCTTCTCCCGCCTGGCGTTCGAGGTCGCCTATCGGGAAGGCGGCCCCTGGCTGGCGGCGGTCACGGACTATCTGTGCGGCAACCTGGACCTCGTGACCCGTTTCGCGGCCGCGTCCCTGCCGGGGCTGCGGCCCATGCGGCCGGACGCCTCCTTCCTGGTCTGGATCGACGCCCGGGCCCTGGACGACCGGGTCGGGGACGTGAAGGCGTTCTTCCTCAACGAAGCGAAGGTCAACCTGTACTCCGGCCGCGTGTATGGGCCCGGCGGCGAGGGCTTCATCCGCCTCAACATCGGCTGCGCGCGGCCCCTGCTGCAGGAGGCCCTGGACCGGATGGCGGCGGCCTTGGCGGCTGGATAGGTCGGCCGCGGCAGCCCCCGGAAAGTGTCCTGATCTCGCCTAGCGCGAATGCCCGTGCCGGTGGTGCAGGTCCGGGTAGTGCGGGTGGCTGTGGACGAGGGGCGCGTGGCGGTGCGGGTGGGCGTGGGGCTCGCCGGGCGGGTCGCCGGGACGGTGCGCGTGCTGGTGGTGGGCGTCGTGCACGTGGCGGTGCTCGTGGTCCAGCGGCTCGTGGCGATGCTGGTGCTCGTGGCGCTCGACGAGGTGGAGGTAGAGCCCGACGGCCATCAGGACCGCCGCCAGGCCCAGCCGCCAGGTCAGGGGCTCGGCGAACAGGACCAGGGCCAGCAGCGCGCCGATGAACGGAGCGGTGGAGAAGTAGGCGCCGGTCCGCGCGGCGCCGAGGTGGCGCAGGGCCAGGACGAAGAGCACCAGGCTCACCCCATAGCCCAGGAAGCCGACGGCGCCCGCGGCCATGACCATCCCCGCGCCGGGCAGGCGCGCGCCGAGCGCCAGGGCCAGGGCGAGGTTCACGGCGCCGGCGGCCAGGCCCTTGATCATGGCGATCTGCACCGGATCGGAGCCGCTGATCCTGCGGGTCAGGTTGTTGTCGACGCCCCAGGCGAGGCAGGCGCCGGCGATGAACAGCGATCCCACGCCGAAGCCGCCGGGCCCGCCCTGCCAGGAGAGCAGGACCGCGCCGGCGAGGATCGCGGCGGCGCCCAGCAGCAGGCGGCGGTCGACGTTCTCGCGGAAGACCATCCAGGCGATGGCCATGGTGGCCAGGCCCTCGAGGTTGAGGAGCAGGGCGGCGCTGGAGGCCGGCGTGGCGCCGAGGCCCAGCATGAGCAGGAGCGGGCCGGCGACGCCGCCGAAGGCCACGACCAGGGCCATCCAGGGGGCGTCGCGGGCGGTCAGCGGGGTCTCGCCGCCGGACGAGGGTCGCAGCCGCGCCGCGAGGCGCACGGCGCCGAGCCCCAGACCGGACCCGAGGCGCACAGCGCCGAGCCCCAGACCGGACCCGAGGCGCACGGTGCCGAGGCCCAGGCCGGACCCGAGGTAGAGCAGCCCGGCCAGCAGCCAGGGGCTCACGCCCTGGCCGAGCAGAGCCTTCGCGAGCGGCGTGCTCGCGCCGAACAGGGCCGCCGAGGCGATCCCGAGCGGGACGCCGGGCCAGGCGACGAGGCTGCGGAACGAGGCCAAGCGCGCTTCCTTCGCGGTCACGAGACCGGCGGCGCCAGCACCGCCTTGGTCTCCAGATACTCCTCCAGGCCCTCGATCCCATATTCGCGGCCGTTGCCGGAACGCTTGTAGCCCCCGAACGGCGCGTTGGGATCCCAGGCGGGGTAGTTGATATGCACCTGGCCCGCCCGGATGCGGGCGGCCACGGCCCTCGCGCCGGCGAGGTCCGCGCCCTGGACGTGGGCGCCCAGGCCGTACTCGGTGGCGTTGGCGATCTCCACGGCCTCCTCGACGGTGTCGTAGGGCATGATCGCCAGGACCGGCCCGAAGATCTCCTCGCGGGCGATGCGCATGGTCGGGCGGACGTCCGAGAATATGGTCGGCCGCGCGTAGAAGCCGCGCTCGAGGCCCTCCGGCCGCCCGGGGCCGCCGCAGAGCAGCCGGGCCCCTTCCTCCAGGCCGGCCGCGATCATGGCCTGCACGCGCTCGAACTGGGCGCGGTTGGCCACCGGCCCGTGGGTCGTGCCGGCCGCGCGCGGATCGCCGACGGCGATCTCGGCCGCTGCGGCGCGGGCCAGGGCGTCCACCTCGGCCAGGCGCTGGCGCGGGACGATCATGCGGGTGGGGGCGCTGCAGGACTGGCCGACGTTGCGCATGGCGGCCGCCACGCCCGGCGGCACGGCTCGCGACAGGTCCGCGTCCGGGAGGATCACGTTCGGCGACTTGCCGCCCAGCTCCTGGGCCACGCGCTTGACGGTCGCGGCGGCGGCCTGGGCCACCAGCACGCCGGCCCGGGTGGAGCCGGTGATGGAGATCATGTCCACGTCGGGGTGGGACGCCAGGGCCGCGCCCACCACCGGCCCGTCGCCATTGACCAGGTTGAACACCCCGGCCGGCGCGCCGGCGTCCTGCATCACCTCGGCGAACAGCAGCGCGCTCAGCGGCGACAGCTCGCTGGGCTTCAGCACCATGGTGCAGCCGGCGGCCAGCGCCGGGGCGACCTTGGCGGTGATCTGGTAGAGCGGCCAGTTCCAGGGGGTGATCAGGGCGCAGACGCCGATCGGCTCGCGCAGGATCGTGGTGGCGCCGCGGGCGGTCTCGAACGGATAGGCCGCCAGGTTGTCCCGCGCGACGCGGATGTGCTCGGCGGCGAGGGGCACCTGGGCGGCGCGGGCATAGGCGATGGCCGCCCCCATCTCGTGGGAGAGGGCCTGCGCGAACAGCTCGGCGCGTTCCAGGATCAGGCGGTGGACCCGGTCCAGCAGCCGGGCGCGGGCCGCGGGCGGCGTCGCGGCCCAGGGTGCGAAGGCGCGGCGCGCGGCCGCCACGGCCCGGTCCACGTCGCGGGCCCCGCCCAGGGCGACGCTGGCGATGGGCGCCTCCGTGGAGGGATCCACGACTATGGCGGTCCCGGCGTCGTCGGCGGGCGCGAGCCAGTGGCCGTCGATGAACAGGCGCTGCAGGCGCTCGCCGCAGCGCAGATGCTCCAGGAAGGTCATCGCCCGCCCACCTTCGGATTGCGACCGACCCTGGCGGCCGGGTCCGGTGAATCTAGGCCGCGGGGCGGCTGTTTCGGCGGCCGTTTTGGACGGAGCCGCAGGAGAGCGTGCCGGAGATGCGGCTGTAAACGGCAGGATGTGTCCGCTTGCGGGCCCCTGCCGCGCCTGTCCCGGTGGCCGGGTGCGCCTAGACTCTGCGGCGTCCCCCATCGGCGTCTGGAGACGACATGCCCTCCGTCACACAAGATACCCGCGTCGCGTCCGCGCCCGTCCGCACGCGCACCTTCATCGACCTGCGCCGCTTCGCCGCCGAGGCCGCCGGCTCCGATCCGGCCGGCCGCAATTCCTGGCTCGACGCCCGCCGGATGCTGGACCTGGCGCCGGGGCCGGTGTCCGTCGCGGCCCTCAGCCTGGAGGCCGGACGCGGCGCGGTGGAGCGCCTGCCGGGCGACGAGTTCATCCTGGTGCTGTCGGGCGATCTGGTGATCGAGGCGGGGGGCCTCCGGCTGGCTCTCGGCGCCGACTGGAGCGCGGTGCTGCCCGCGGGCTGCAGCTTCGCCTGGCGCACGTCGGCGGGCGCCCGGGTGCTGGTGATGCGCCACGCTGGGCCCACGTCCGAGGCGCCCGGCTCCGAGGGAGCGGCGCCCCGGCTGGTCGATCCGACCGCGGCCCGGGCGCCTTCGAACCCGCCGCTGGCCGACCTGCTCGTGGGGCCGACGCCGCAATGCCACAGCCACACCGACTATCGCTCGGCGGACGGCGCCTTCAGCTGCGGGACCTGGGACTCCACGCCCTATCACCGGCGGCCGATGGTCTTTGCGCACTATGAGCTGATGCACCTGCTGGATGGCGCGGTGAGCTTCGAGGACAGCGCCGGGCGGCGCGGCACGTTCTCGGCCGGCGACATCGTCCTGATGGAGCAGGGCGCCGAATGCAGCTGGCTCAGCACCTCGGACGTGGCCAAGGTGTGGGCGATCTACCGCCCGGCCTGACGCGGCCTGAGGTGGTCTCAGGCGGTCGGGGCGAAAGGATATGCCTCGCGGACCGCGGCAGGCCCTCCCGGGGCGCGTTCAATCTGCCGTCGGCGGCATGCTTTCGGCAATTTATCCCCGGCGTCCGGCGACAAAGAGCACATTGCGCCACGGGGCGGCGCCTAGGCTCGAAGCCTGGTCCATCCCTTCCGGAGCCCGCCCATGAACGCCTCGCCCGCCTGGATCGCAGCGCTCACCGCCGCGGCCGCCCTCAGCGCCGGGACCGCCCTGGCCCATGGCGGCAACGTCCCCGAGCACGGGGGCGTGCTCAAGCTGGTCGCCGACACCTCGGTCGAGCTGGTGCGGCGTCCCGAGGGGGTCCAGGTTTGGGTCGAGGAGGAGGGCGAGGAGATCCCCAGCGCCTCGATGACCGGCAAGCTGGTCATCGTCTCCGGCGCCGACAAGACCGAGGTCGCCCTGACGCCGGGCGCCGGAAACATGTGGGAGGCCAAGGGCCTGAGCCTGACGCGCGGGGCGAACGTCACCGTGCTGATGGTCGGCGCCGCAGGCCGCGACAAGACGGCCGCCAGCTTCACGATCAAATAGGCGCACGCGCCCGGGAGGAGTTCCGATGGTCGACCTGACCGCAACCGCCCAGCCCCTGGCCGCCGCTCGCGCGGGGGTTCAGGTCCAGGCGCGCACCCGGCTGCTGGCCATCGACGCCCTGCGGGGGCTGGTGATGGTCTTCATGCTGGTCGACCATGTGCGCGAGATCGTCTACGCGCACCACGCGGTCACCGACCCGATGAACGCGCTGACCCTTGAGCCGGCGCTCTTCTTCACCCGCATCACCAGCCAGATCTGCGCCCCGATCTTCGTGGCGCTCACGGGCCTTTCGGCCTTCCTCTATGGCCAGTCGCACAGCCAGCGCGAAACCTCGGTGTTCCTGCTGAAGCGGGGCCTGTTCCTGATCGCCCTGGAGTTCACCCTGGTCAGCGGGGCCTGGGCCGCCCAGCATTTCCCGCCGACGTTCTGGCTGCAGGTCATCTGGGCGATCGGGCTCTGCATGATCGCGCTCGCCGCCCTCATCCACCTGCCGCGGACCTGGCAGCTGGCCCTGGGCGCGGTGATCGTCGGCGGACACAACCTGCTGGACGGGATCGTGCTGACCCCGGACTCGCCGTTCTACATCCCGTGGGCGGTGCTGCATCAGCGGGCGCTGTTCGACCTGGGTGGCGGCATGCAGCTGAAGATCAGCTACCCGGTGCTGCCGTGGATCGGCGTCATCCTGCTGGGCTACGCCATCGGGCCCTGGTTCGCCCGCGGGGCCGATCCGGCGCTGCGGGCAAAGCGCCTGCTCATCCTCGGCGGCTCGATGATCGCGGCTTTCGTGCTGATCCGCTTCGCCAACGTCTATGGCGACAAGCCCTGGGTCCACACCGGCGACAGCCTGCGCACCGTGATGAGTTTCCTCAGCGCGACGAAGTACCCGCCGTCCCTGATGTTCCTGCTGCCGACCCTCGGCCTGGGGGCGATCCTGCTGGCGCTGTTCGAACGGGCCCAGGACGGCCGCGCGGTGCCGATGCTGGCTTTCCTGGGCGGTGCGCCGATGTTCTTCTACATCCTGCACCTGTACGTGCTGAAGGCGCTCTACTTCATCGCCGTGGCCCTCTTTGGCCTGAACCAGGGGGCGAGCTTCGGCGTCGACAACGTCAGCTCGATCTGGCTGATCGCGGCGGTCCTGCTGGGCCCGCTGTACCTGCCGTCGCGCTGGTTCGCCGGCTTCAAGCAGCGGCGTCGCGACATCTGGTGGCTGCGCTACCTCTGACCGGAATCCGCGGCTTCGGCCCGCCCGTTCCGAAGCGGGCGTCGCGGCTCCAGAACATCTTCAGGTTGATGACTTTGGGTGGACTTTAGGGCTCGGCATATTCTGCGCATTTGAGGGCCAATACCCCATATTCGTTCGCCGGCCCCTCTTGAATTGACCCAAAATTCGCGGAGCGGGGCAGATACTCGAAATAACAAAAGTATCACAAAGCCCTGACGTTCTGTTTCCAAGTGCGTAAAACCAAGCACTCGTCGAAGCTGAGTGCGTGAAGAGTACGGGCTAAAGCGTCTTTCCAGACGATCCATAGTAATTGGGGGATACCATGTCTGCGCCGAGCCAGTTTCGCCTTGCGCTGTTGACGAGCGCCGCGGTCCTCATAGGAGCCCCCGTCGCCCATGCCGCAGATGCGGCCGCTGCGGACGCCGCCGCCGGTGGGGGCGCTGCGGTCGGCGAGGTGGTCGTCACCGGCCAGAAGCAGCAGTACCGGGGCGACGTCCCGATCAAGGAGCTGCCGCAGAACGTCCAGGTGGTCTCGGCCAAGGTGCTGGACGCCGTGGGCGTCACACGCCTGGACGCGGCCTTGGACCTGGTGAGCGGAGTCGAGCACCAGAACAACTTCGGCGGCCTCTGGGACGCCTTCTCGGTGCGCGGCTTCTCCGGCGATCCCAACGTGCCCAGCGGCTACCTGGTCAACGGCTTCAACAGTGGCCGCGGCTTCGGCGGCCCGCGCGACGCCTCCAACGTGGAGTCGATCGAGGTCCTGAAGGGACCGGGCTCGGCCCTGTTCGGCCGCGGCGAGCCGGGCGGCACGGTCAATATCATCACCAAGAAGCCGCAGTTCTCGCAGGCGGGCAGCGTGCGCGTGTCGGCCGGCAGCTACAGCACCTATCGGGCCGAGGGCGACTACACCAACGCCATCACCGAGAACGTCGCCGCGCGGATCAATGGCGCCTACGAGGACGCCGACAGCTTCCGCGACTACCTGCATTCGAAGAAGTTCGTGGTGACGCCGTCGGTCCTGGCCAAGCTGGGCGACAAGGACACTGCCTCGTACGAGTTCGAGTTCGTGCGCCAGGAGGTCCCGTTCGATCGCGGCCTGGTGGCCCTGAACGGCAATGTCCACACCCTGCCGGCCTCGCGGTTCCTGGGCGAGCCGGGTGACGGGCCGAACAAGGACCATGTCGAGGGCCATCAGCTGCAGCTGCAGCATGACTTCAACTCGGTCTGGACCCTGCTTCTGGGCGCCGGCTATCGGCACACCGAGCTGAAGGGCTATTCCACCCAGGCCGAGCTCGCGACCGCCCGCCAGCTGCTCTACGTCGACGGCCACACGCTCTCGCGCCAGCGCCGCTACATCGACTACGACGCCGACCACACCGTGCTGCGGGGCGAGCTGGACGGGCGCTTCGACACCGGGCCGTTCACGCACCACGTCCTGTTCGGCGCCGACGGCGAGCACTTCAATCTCGACTCGCTGCAGGAGCGCGTGCGCCCGCCGGCGGCCTCGACCCATCCGACGCTGACGGCCGCCAATGCGGTGGATATCTTCAACCCGGTCTATGGCAACACGCCGCCGCTCACCATCGCCCAGGCCTTCACCAACACCCTGGAGAAGCAGAAGGCGTGGGGCGCCTACGGCCAGGACCAGATCGACATCACCAGCACCGTCAAGCTGCGCCTCGGCGTGCGCTACGACGAGTTCAAGCAGAACATCACCAACCGCCTGAACGGGGTCGTCTCCGGCCAGGACATCCACCACGTCAGCCCGCAGGTGGGCGTGGTCTGGGAGCCGACGCCGATCGTGTCGCTGTACGCGGCCTATGCGAAGGGCTTCCGGCCCAACAGCGGCACGGACGTGCGCAACACCGCCTTCGCGCCCGAGAAGACCAAGTCGCGCGAGATCGGCGTCAAGCTGC
Organism: Caulobacterales bacterium; assembly: GCA_019510435.1. GTDB lineage: Bacteria > Pseudomonadota > Alphaproteobacteria > Caulobacterales > Caulobacteraceae > Phenylobacterium. The sequence goes on from JAEKKJ010000008.1 coordinate 389,604, forward strand.
AGACGCCGGACCACCGGATCACCGCGACGATCGCCCTCTACAAGATGGACAAGGACAACATCATCACCGCCGACCCGGTGAACACCGGCTTCTCGATCGCCATCGGCAAGGCCCAGAGCAAGGGCGTCGAGGTCGACGTGGACGGCAAGCTGCCGGGCGACGTCTATGGCAAGCTGTCCTACGCCTACACCGACGCGAAGACGACGACGCCGATCCTGGACGCCGACTTCGGCCGGCCGATCCCGGCGGGCGCCAAGCTGCTGGACGTGCCTAAGAACAGCTTCAACCTGCTGCTGTCCAAGGACTTCGAGTTCAACCAGGACCGCGTGCTGACGGTCGGCGGCGACGTCCACTATGTGGGCAAGCGGCTGGGCGAGACGGCGACCACCTTCATGCTGCCGTCCTACACCCTGGTTGAGCTGTTCGCCTCGTACACCCCGGTGGAGCACGTGAAGGTCTCGGCCGAGGTGCACAACCTGTTCGACAAGTTCTACATCCCTGCGTCCTACTCGCAGCTCTGGATGACCCCAGGCTCGCCGCGGACCTTCACCGTGAGGGTGGCCTACACCTTCTAGGAAGATATCCGGGCGAGACCGCAGTGCGACCACCGGCGGTTCCCCCGCGCCGGTGGTCGCTTTGTTTTCGGACGGGGAAACGGGACATCTCGTGCTCGCCAAGCGCCGCCTCCTGCAGATCCACAAGTGGTGCGGCCTTGTGGTCTTCGCCTTCGTGGTGGTGCAGGCGGTGACCGGCAGCATGCTGGTGTTCCGCGACGAGCTGGCCCAGCTGATCGACCCGGCGGGCATGGTCCGCCACACAGCCGGCGGAGAGGCGCCGCTCGGCCGCGTGGTGGCCTCGGTCCGGGCGGTCTACCCGGGCTACGAGCTGCAGCGGATCGTGTTTCCGCACGCCGATCGCGCCACCTACTTCGTCCATCTGGTCAACGCCGGCGGCGTGGTCCGCTACGCCTCGGTCGACCCGGGCGATGCGGCGGTGCTGCGCAGCGGGGGCGTCTGGCGCTTCCCGGTCGAGGCCGCCCTGCTGATCCACTACCAGCTGATGGCCGGACGACCGGGGCTGACCGCGGTGTCGGCGCTCGGGCTGGCGCTGCTGGCGATGGCCGCCACCGGGCTCGCCTACTGGTGGCCGCGTCCCGGGCGCTGGCGCGCGGGCTTCAGCGTCAACTGGCGGATGCCGGGGCGCGTGGTCCTGCGCCAGGTCCACCGCGCGGCGGGGCCTGTCGCCGCCCTGCTGGTCGGCCTCAGCGCCGCCACGGGCGTGGTGCTGGCCGTCGCCCTGATCCTGGGGCCCGGCTCCACCCGCTCGACCGCGCCGTCCGGCCTGCCGCCGGTCTCCGACGCCAATATCGACCGCGCCTTCGCCCTGGCGCGCGCCACCTTCCCCGGGCGGGCGATCCGCGACGTGCGGATGCCGGCGCCGGGGCGGTTCAACGTCTTCTTCCGCGCGCCTGAGCGCCAGCCGGAGGCGGTGCACGGCGTGAAGATCGACCTTCCGACCCTGCGCATCGCCGCGGTGACGCCGGCCGCCGCCGACCGCAGCCTCTCGACCGCGGTGCTGCCGATCCACATGGGCGAGAGCGCCGGGCTGGTCGGGCGCCTGCTCATCCTCATGGAGGGGCTGGCCCTGGCGCTCCTGGCCGTGACGGGGCCCCTGACCTGGCTGCTCACGCAGCGCGGCGCGCGCAAGGCTCGTCCGGCGCCCTGACCCGGAAATCCGGCGGCGCCGTCTGCCGGCCGCCCCCGCGACAATGGCGGTTTGTGCGTCGCCGCCACGGCCAATCGGGGGCATGTGTCGGACCCTGCGTGCGCTACTCGTAGGCTAGGATGCACCGCGGAGGCGGCATGAAGCTCGAATCCTATTGGCTCGACACTGCGCCCGCCTTCGCCGGCGGCGCCGTGGGCCATGTGGACGGCCAGGCCGACGTCGTGGTGATCGGGGCCGGCTTCACCGGACTTTCGGCCGCGCTGGAGCTGGCGCGCCGGGGCGCCTCGGTGGTGGTGCTGGAGGCGGGCCGCGTCGGGGGGGAGGCCTCGGGCCGCAACGGCGGCCACTGCAACAGCGGCCTGGCGCACGACTATGCGGCGCTGGCGGCGCGCCTGGGCCAGCCGACGGCCCAGGCCTATTACCGCGTCCATGTCGCCGCGGTGGACGAGGTGGAGCGCCTGGCCCGCGAGGAGGCCATCGACTGCGACTTCCGCCGCTGTGGCCGCCTTAAGCTGGCGGCCAAGCCGGAGCATTTCGCCGGCATCGCCCGCGCCTACGAGCGACTGCGCGAGGAGGTGGACCCGAATGTCCAACTGGTCCCGCCCGAAGCCATCGGCGAGGAGATCGGCTCGACGGCGTTCTTCGGCGGCCTGATCCAGACCACCAGCGCCCAGCTGCATGTGGGCAAGTTCGGGGTCGGGCTGGCGGAGGCCGCCGCCCGCCACGGCGCGCGCATCCACGAGCAGACGCCGGTGGTGGGGCTGCAGCGCCTCTCGGGCCGCAGACACCGGGTGACAACGCCGCGCGGTGTGGTGGACGCCGGTCAGGTGCTGGTGGCCACCGGCGCCACCACGCGCGGCCCCTTCGGCTGGTTCCGCCGCCGGATCGTGCCCGTGGGCAGCTTCATCGTGGCCACCGAGCCGCTGGAGGCCGCGACGCTGGACCGGCTGGTCCCCCGGCGGCGCAACTACGTGACCAGCAAGACCATCGGGAACTACTTCCGCATCACGCCGGACGACCGGCTGCTGTTCGGCGGCCGGGCGCGGTTCGCCATGTCCAACCCGCGGTCGGACCGCAAGAGCGGCGACGTCCTGCGGGCGACGCTGGCGGAGATCTTCCCGGAGCTTGCGGACGTGCGGATCGACTATTGCTGGGGCGGGCTGGTGGACATGACCGCCGACCGCCTGCCGCGGGCGGGCGAGCACGGCGGCCTGTTCTACGCCATGGGCTATAGCGGCCACGGCGTGCAGATGTCGGTGGGCACCGGCAAGGCGATGGCGGCGGTGATGGAAGGCCGAGCCGACGCCAACCCCTGGCGCGACCTGGACTGGCCGGCGATCCCCGGCCACTTCGGCAAGCCCTGGTTCCTGCCACTGGTCGGCGCCTATTACCGCGTCCAGGACGCGCTGCACTGATGCCGCCGGACCTCTCCCGGCGCGGCCTCCTGGGCGGCCTGGCCGAGGTCGGGGCCCTGTCGGCCGCGGGCGGGATCCTGGCCTTGCCCGGTTCTGCGCAGGCGGCGCCGCGGCGCGGCGGCCGCATCCGGGTGGCCTCGGTCTCCAGCTCCAACGCCGACACGCTGGACCCCGCCAAGGGCGCGCTCTCCACCGACTACGTCCGCCACTACATGGTCTACAGCGGACTGACCCAGTTCGACGCGGCGCTGCGGCCCCAGCCGGCCCTGGCCGAGACCATCGAAAGCCGCGACCGAATCCTGTGGCGCATCAAGCTGCGCAAGGGCGTGCGCTTCCACGACGGCTCGCCGCTGACCGCCGACGATGTGATCTATTCCCTGCTGCGCCACAAGGATCCGGGGCTCGGCTCGAAGGTGAAGAGCATCGCGGCCCAGATCCTCTCCGCCGAGCGGGGCGGCCCGGGCGAGGTGCTGGTGCGACTGGCGCAGGCCAACGCCGACCTGCCGACGATCCTGGCCACATCGCACTTCCTGATCGTCAAGAACGGGGTGCGCGATTTCCGCACCGGCAACGGCGCCGGTCCCTTCCGCTGCACCGTCTTCAAACCCGGCGTGCGCACCGTCGCGGTGCGCAACGCGGACTACTGGAAGCCCGGCGCGCCCTATCTCGACGCGGTGGAGCTGATCGGCATTCCCGACGAGGTGTCGCGGGTGAACGCGTTGCTGTCCGGCGACGTGCAGCTGATCAACGCCGTGAACCCGCGCTCCACGCGCCGCATCGGCGCCACCGGTCGCCACGGCCTGCAGGAGACCCGCTCGGGCCTCTACACCGACCTGATCGTGCGCCAGGACCGCGCTCCGACCGGCAGCCCCGCCTTCACCGAGGCGATGAAGCACCTGCTGGACCGCGAGCTGATCCGCAAGGCGCTGTTCCGCGGCTACGCCACGGTGGCCAACGACCACCCGATCCCGCCCGGCAACCCGTACTACCTGCAAGGCCTGCCGCAGCGGGTCTACGATCCCGAGCGGGCGAAGTTCCTGCTGCGCCGGGCAGGGCTGCTCGGGGTGCGGATGCCGCTCTACGCCTCGCCGGCGGCGGAGGGCTCGGTGGACATGGCCTCGATCCTCCAGGAGGCGGCGGCCAATATCGGGCTCAACCTGGCGGTCAACCGCGTGCCGTCCGACGGCTACTGGTCCAACCACTGGATGAAGCACCCGCTGACCTTCGGGAACACCAACCCGCGGCCGACGGCCGACCTCCTCTTCAGCCTGTTCTTCAAGTCGGACGCCGACTGGAACGAGTCGGGGTGGCGCAATGCGCGCTTCGACCAGCTGCTGATGGCCGCCCGCGGCGAGGCCGACGAGGCGCGCCGCAAGCAGATGTACGGCGACATGCAGGTCCTGGTGCACGACCAGGGCGGGGTTGGGATTCCGGTGTTCATCAGCGGCCTGGACGCGTTCGACCGCCGCCTGAAGGGCTTCGGCTCGATCCCGATCGGCGGGCTGATGGGCTATTCCTTCGCCGAATACGTCTGGTGGGACGCATGAGCGCGACCCTGGTCCTGATCCTGCGGCGGCTGGGCTCGGCGGCGGTGACCCTGCTGCTGGTCTCGATGGTGGTGTTCGCCATCTCCTCGCTGCTGCCGGGCGATGCGGCCTCCGAGACCCTGGGCCAGAGCGCCACGCCCGAGGCGGTGGCGGCCCTGCGCGCCCAGCTCGGCCTCAACGAGCCGGCGCACCTGCGCTACCTGCACTGGCTGGCGGGCCTGGTCACGGGCGACCCCGGCCGCTCGATGGCCAACAACCTGCCGGTCCGCGAGATCATCGCCGGCCGGCTGCCCAAGTCGCTGCTGCTGGCGGGCCTGACCGCCGCGGTGGCGGTCCCGGTGGCGCTGGCGATCGGGATCTTCTCGGCCATGTACCGCGGCTCGCGCCTGGACCGGGCGCTGAACGTGATGACCCTGTCCATGGTGGCGGCGCCGGAATTCCTGGTGGCGACCGTGGCCGTGCTGGTCTTTGCGGTGAAGCTGCGCTGGCTGCCGTCGCTGACTCTGGCGCCGGAGCACCCGACCCTGGGCGAGCTGCTGCGGGCCTACGCCCTGCCGGTGATGACCCTGTGCTTCGTGATCATCGCCCAGATGGCGCGGATGACCCGGGCGGCGGTGATCGACCAGCTGACCCAGCCCTATGTGGAGATGGCGGCGCTGAAGGGCGTGCGTCCCGCGCGCGTGGCCCTGATCCACGCCTTGCCCAACGCCATCGGCCCGATCGTCAACGCCGTTGCGCTCAGCCTCTCCTACCTGCTGGGCGGGGCGATCATCGTGGAGACGATCTTCAACTATCCGGGCATCGCCAGCCTGATGGTGGACGCGGTGACCAGCCGCGACATGCCGCTGCTGCAGGCCTGCGCGATGATCTTCTGCACCGCCTACCTGCTGCTGGTCCTGGTGGCGGACGTCTGCGCCATCCTGGCCAATCCGCGGCTGCGACACCCATGACCGAGGCCCCGCTGTCCTCGCTGGGCGACATCCAGGCCCGGCCGCCGCGGGCGGGCGGGCCGCGCCTGCCGCAGCTGTCGCTGTCGGGCTGGATCGGGCTTGCGCTGGTGGTGTTCTGGACCCTGGTGGCGGTGTTCGGCCCCTTCCTGGCGCCCTACCGCGTGGGCGCGATCGTCGCCGACGACGTCTTCGAGCCGTTCAGCGCCCGCCACCTGCTGGGCAGCGACTACCTGGGCCGCGACGTGCTGAGCCGGATGCTGAGCGGCGCGCGCTACACGGTGGGCCTCGCGCTGGCGGCGGCCCTGCTGGCCAGTTCGACGGGGGCGGCCCTGGCCCTCTTCGCCGTGGTCAGCGGCCGCTGGATCGACGAGCTGGTGAGCCGGCTGATGGACGCCATGATCTCGATCCCCAGCAAGATCTTCGCCCTGGTGATGGTGGCCGCCTTCGGTTCCTCCATCCCCCTGCTGCTGCTGATCGCGGCGGTGACCTATGTGCCGGGCGCCTATCGCATCGCCCGGTCCCTGGCGGTCGGCCTGAACCAGATGGAGTATGTGCAGGTGGCGCGGGCGCGCGGCGAGGGCCGGCTCTACATCGCCACCGCCGAGATCCTGCCCAACATGATCAATCCGATGCTGGCCGACTTCGGCCTGCGGTTCGTGTTCGTGGTCCTGCTGCTCAGCGGCATGAGCTTCCTGGGCCTGGGCGTGCAGCCGCCGCACGCCGACCTGGGTTCGCTGGTGCGCGAGAACACCTCCGGCCTGGGCGACGGCGCGCTCGCGATCCTGGCGCCCGCGGTGGCGATCGCGACCCTGACGATCGGCGTCAACCTGCTCATCGACAGCCTGCCGCGCCGGCGGCGGCGCAGCGGCGGGGAGGCCTGAGATGGCCGACCTGGTCCAGGTGCGCGGCCTCAGCGTCACCGCCTGCGACGACGCCGGCGCGACCGCAGCCATCGTCAAGGACGTCAGCTTCTCGGTCGCCAAGGGCGAGGTCCTGGCGCTGATCGGGGAGTCGGGCTCGGGCAAGACCACCATCGCCCTGGCCCTGATGGGCTATGTCCGGTCCGGCTGCCGCATCGCCGGCGGCGAGGTGGTGGTCGACGGCGTCGACCTGGCCCAGCTGCCGGAGGACCGGCGCCTGGCGCTGCGCGGCTGCAAGATCGCCTATATCGCCCAGAGCGCGGCGGCCGCCTTCAACCCCTCCAAGACCATCATGGACCAGGTGGTGGAGCCGGCGCTCATCCACCGGCTGATGGGCCGGGCCGACGCGGAGGCCAAGGCGGTGGAGCTGTTCCAGGCCCTGGGCCTGCCCGCGCCCGAGCGGATCGGGCGGCGCTATCCGCACCAGGTCTCGGGCGGGCAGCTGCAGCGGCTGATGGCGGCCATGGCGCTGATCACCGACCCGGCGCTGGTGATCCTGGACGAGCCGACCACCGCCCTGGACGTCACCACCCAGATCGAGGTGCTGCGGGTCTTCAAGAAGGTGGTTCGCGAGCGCGGCGCCACCGCGGTCTATGTCTCCCACGACCTGGCGGTGGTGGCGCAGATGGCCGACCAGATCGTGGTCCTGAACCGGGGCGAGGTCCGCGAGGCCGGACGCACCGACCAGATCCTGCACGCCCCGGCCGACCCCTATACCCAGACCCTGATGGCCGCGGCCCGGCCCGCCCCGCGGGTCCAGGCCGCGCCGGCGCCCGCCGCGGCCGCGCCGCTCCTGGAGATCCGCGGGCTCAGCGCCGGCTACGGCCGCCGCGACGCCGCCGGCCGCCCCGCGAGCCTGGTCCTGGCCGACATCGACCTGCGGATCGAGCGGGGCGCGACCCTGGGCGTGATCGGCGAGTCCGGCTCGGGCAAGTCGACGCTGGCCCGGGTGGTCGCCGGCCTGCTGGCGCCGGCCGCGGGCGAAGTCTTGTTCGACGGCCAGCCGCTGCCGCCCGGGCTGGCCGGGCGGTCGGCGGAGCAGTTCCGCCGCATCCAGATCGTGTTCCAGAACGCCGACACCGCGCTCAATCCGGCCCATAGGGTCTCGCGCATCCTGGGGCGGCCGCTGGAGCTCTACCACGGGCTGAAGGGCGCGGCGCGCGAGCGGCGCATCGCCGAGCTGCTGGACCTCATCCGTCTCCCGGCCGCCCTGGCCGGCCGCCGCGCCGGCGAGCTCTCGGGCGGCCAGAAGCAGCGGATCAACCTGGCCCGCGCCCTGGCGGCCGATCCGGACCTGATCCTCTGCGACGAGGTGACCTCGGCCCTGGACACGGTGGTCGCCGCCGCGATCCTCGACCTGCTGGCCGAACTGCGGCGCGAGCTGGGCGTCTCCTTCATGTTCATCAGCCACGACATCTCGACCGTGCGCTCGATCTGCGACGACGTGGCGGTGCTGTACGCCGGCCGCCTGGTCGAGGCGGGCGCGCGGGCCGCCTTCGCCGCGCCCCCGTTCCATCCCTACACGCACCTGCTGGTGTCGTCGGTCCCGGAGATGCGCCGCGGCTGGCTGGAGGCGGCCGCCGTGGCCCAGCCGCCGCCGCGGGTCGGCCCGCTCGCCGAAGGCGCGGCCCTGTGCAGCTTCCTGGCGCGCTGCCCGGTGCGCATCGACGGCCTCTGCAACGTGCAGCCGCCCACCCGGCGCATCGGCGCCGGCCACGAAGACCTCTGCCATCGCAGCACCGAGGACCTGCGCCGGCTGCAGCAGGCTGCGGGCCGGTCCGCCGCGCCGTAGGGCTGCGAGGGCGGCATTTCCGGGCCGCGTCAACGACAAGACACGCCAGAACCTTCCGATTTTTCCGCCACCGCGGCGCCCCATGCCAGCCGCCAGGGCCTAGGATCGGCTTCCATCGCAGACGGCCGACCGGCGCATCGCCCGGCGGCCATCTCATCGAGAGTGATCCGAAGCATGCCGACAGGTGCGGACAACGCCGTAAGCGGAGCGGCTCCCACGACCTCCACGGTCCCGCCGGCCGTGCAGCTTCGCGACATGACCGCCGCGGACCTGCCGGCGGCGCACGCGCTGTCGCGCCAGGCGCAGTGGCCGCATCGGCTGAAGGACTGGGACTTCCTGCTGGCCGCCGGCATTGGGATCGTGGCCGAGCGCGACGGCGAGATCGTAGGCACCACCCTGGCATGGCTCTACGGTGAGGACTGCGCCAGCCTGGGCATGGTCATCGTGGCGGCGGACTGCCGGGGCGGGGGCGTCGGGCGCAGGCTGATGAACGCCATGCTGGCGCGCCTGGAGGGCCGGACGGTCCAGCTCAACGCCACCGAGGTCGGCCTGCCGCTCTACAAGCAGCTGGGGTTCGCCAGCACGGGCGGCATCCACCAGCACCAGGGCACGCCGTCGTCCGTGCCGATCGTCTCGCTGCGCGCCGGCGAGCGCGTGCGGCCCATGGGCAAGGGCGACCTGGCCGCCATCGTCGACCTGGACCGCAAGGCGACCGGCCTCGAGCGCCGGGACCTGCTGGCCCGGGTGCTGAAGGCCGGCAAGGGCGTGGTGCTCGACCGGGGCGGCGAGGCCGCCGGCTTCACGATCTTCCGCCGGTTCGGGATGGGCTTTGCGATCGGGCCGGCCGTGGCCCCCGACGCCCAGGGCGCCAAGGCGCTGATCTCCCACTGGCTGGGCTCCAACGCCGGCATGTTCAGCCGGATCGACATTCCCTACGAAAGCGGCCTCGGCGCCTGGCTGGGCGACCTGGGCCTGCCGGAGGTGGGGCGGGTCACCACCATGGTGCGCGGCCCGGCGCCTTCCCGCGACACCTCCGCCGCGACCTTCGCGATCTTGAGTCAGGCTCTCGGATGAACGCTCTGCACGTCGATCCCAACAGCCTGGGGCTGAACGACCCCGGCCTGTTCCTCCAGCGCGCCTTCATCGCCGGGCGATGGACCGACGCCGGCTCCGGCGCGACGCTCGCCGTCGACGACCCGGCCACCGGCCAGCCCATCGGCCTGGTCCCGGACTGCGACGGCGCCGATACGCGCGCCGCCATCGATGCGGCCGCCGCGGCGCTGGGGCCCTGGCGCGAGCGTCCGGCCGGGGAGCGCGCGGCGATCCTTGAGCGCTGGCACGCCCTGGTCCTCGAAAACGCGGTCGACCTGGCCCGCGTCATGACCGCCGAGCAGGGCAAGCCCCTGGCCGAGGCGGAGGGCGAGATCCGCTATGCCGCCAGCTTCATCAAGTGGTTCGCCGAGGAGGGCCGCCGGGTCGCCGGCTACACCGTCCCCGCGCCCCAGGCCGACCGGCGGATCGTGGTGATGAAGGAGCCGGTGGGGGTCTGCGCGGCGATCACGCCGTGGAACTTCCCCAGCGCCATGATCACCCGCAAGTGCGCCCCGGCCCTGGCGGTCGGCTGCACCGTGGTGGTCAAGCCGTCGGAGCTGACCCCTTACTCCGCGCTGGCGTTGGCGCGGCTGGCCGAGCAGGCGGGCCTGCCGGCCGGGGTGCTCAACATCGTCACCGGCCGCCCGCACGAGATCGGCGCCGAGCTGACCGGCAACGCGACCGTCCGCAAGCTGTCGTTCACCGGCTCGACCCGGGTGGGCGCCCTCCTGATGCGGCAGTGCGCCGACACCATCAAGCGGCTCAGCCTGGAGCTGGGCGGCAACGCGCCGCTGATCGTCTTCGACGACGCCGACCTGGACCTGGCGGTCGAGGCGGCCATGGCCAGCAAGTTCCGCAACGCCGGCCAGACCTGCGTCTGCGCGAACCGCATCCTGGTCCAGAACGGCGTCCACGACGCCTTCGCCGCCAAGCTCGCCGCGGCGGTTGGCGCGCTGAAGGTGGGGCCCGGCGCCTCGCCCGGCTCCACCATCGGCCCGCTGATCAACGCCCAGGCGGTCACCAAGGCGCGCGAGCACATCGCCGACGCCGTGGCGCAGGGCGCCAGCATCGTGGCCCAGGCCGCCTGCGACCTGGACGCCGCGCGCTTCGTGGCGCCGACGGTGCTGGTCGGGGCGACGGCGGGGATGCGGCTGGCCCAGGAGGAGACCTTCGGGCCGGTGGCGCCGCTGTTCCGGTTCCGCGAGGAGCGCGAGGCGATCGAACTCGCCAACGCCACGCCCTACGGCCTGGCCAGCTACTTCTACACCGAGAACCTGCACCGGGCGTGGCGTGTCGCGGAACGGCTGGAGACCGGGATGGTGGCGCTGAACACCGGCTCGATCGCCATGGAGATGTCGCCCTTCGGCGGCGTGAAGCAATCGGGCCTCGGCCGCGAGGGCGGCGAGGCGGGGATCGAGGAGTACCTCGAGCTCAAGGCCTTCCACATCGGCGGCCTGAAGCGGCAGGAAGCCTGAGATCATGAGCGGCGGGGCAGGGGCAGGTGGAGCCGGGACGGGCGAGCGGATCTACCGTATCGCCGTCATTCCGGGCGACGGGATCGGCAAGGAAGTGATGCCGCAGGGCGTGCGGGCGCTGGAGCGCGCCGCGGCGCTGCACGGCTTCCGCATCGAGCAGACCTGGCACGACTTCGCCAGTTGCGACTACTACGCCCGCCACGGCCGGATGATGCCGGAGGACTGGAAGGACCGCATCGGCGCCCCCGACGCGATCTTCTTCGGCGCCGTCGGCTGGCCCGACACGGTGCCCGACCACGTCTCGCTCTGGGGCTCGCTGCTGCAGTTCCGGCGCGAGTACGACCAGTACGTCAACCTGCGGCCCGCCCGCCTGATGCCGGGCGTTCCCTCGCCGCTGGCCGGCCGCGAGCCCGGCAGCATCGACTTCTGGATCGTGCGCGAGAACACCGAGGGCGAATATTCCTCGATCGGCGGCCACATGTTCCCGGGCACCGAGCGCGAGATCGTCATCCAGGAGACGGTGATGACCAGGGTCGGCGTCGACCGGGTCCTGCGCTACGCCTTCGACCTGGCCCGCGCAGTTCGTGCTGCACCCCGACCGTTTCGACGTGGTGGTGGCGTCCAACCTGTTCGGCGACATCCTGTCTGACCTGGGCCCGGCCTGCACCGGCACCATCGGCGTGGCGCCTTCGGGCAACATCAATCCCGCCGGCACGGCCCCATCGCTGTTCGAGCCGGTGCACGGCTCGGCGCCCGACATCGCCGGGCAG
>JAEKKJ010000020.1 GCA_019510435.1 Caulobacterales bacterium
AGGTGGCGTAGGTCGAGAACTTGTAGCCGCGGCGGTACTCGAACTTGTCGACCGCCTTCATCAGGCCGATGTTGCCCTCCTGGATCAGGTCCAGGAACTGCAGGCCGCGGTTGGTGTATTTCTTGGCGATGGAGATCACGAGGCGCAGGTTGGCCTCGACCATTTCCTTCTTGGCCTGGCGCGCCTCGCGTTCGCCCTTCTGCACGGTCTGGACGATGCGGCGGTAGTCGTCGATCGGAACGCCCGTCTCCTGGGCCAGGGCCGCGATCTCCGAGCGGATGTCGGCGATCTGGCCGGCGTCGTTCTCGGCGAACTTGGTCCAGCGCACGCCCAGTTGCTTCACCTGGGCGCCCCAGTCCGGACGCATCTCCTGGCCGAAATAGGCCTTCAGGAACTCGGCGCGGCTGATGCCGTAGCTGTCGGCCAGGCGCAGCAGGCGGCCTTCCAGCACCATCAGGCGCTTGTTGATCGCATAGAGCTGCTCGACCAGCGCCTCGATGCGGTTGTTGTTCAGCTTCAGGGTCTTCAGGTGCTGGACGATGGCGCCGGCGGCGGCCTGGTAGGCCGCGCGGTCCTTCTCGGTGAGGTCCTCGCCCTTCAGCTTCTGGCCGACCAGCTTTTCCTGCAGCAGGCGGAAGGCTTCGAACTCGGCCGCGATGGCGTCCAGGGTCGCCATGACCCCCTCGCGCAGCTCCGCCTCCATGGCGCTGATCGTCGGACCCGCGCCGTCGTCGAAGTCGTCGTCGCTGTCGCCTTCGCCCTCAGGCTTCTCCTCGCCCTCGACCTCGGCCTCGGCTTCCGCCGGCTGGGCCTCGGGCGGCGGCGCCTCGACGACCGGGTTCTGGCCGCCGTAGGTCTGCTCGAGGTCGATCACCTCCCGCAGCAGGATGCGGCCGCCTTCCAGCTCCTCGCGCCACACCATGATGGCTTCGAAGGTCAGGGCGCTTTCGCACAGCCCGCGGATCATGGTGTCGCGGCCGGCCTCGATGCGCTTGGCGATGGCGATCTCGCCCTCGCGCGACAGCAGCTCCACCGAACCCATTTCGCGCAGGTACATGCGCACCGGGTCGTCCGTGCGGTCGTAGGCCGGCTCCTTGGTGGTCTCGACCACCGCCGACTCCTCGCGGACCGCGACCTCGCCGCCCTCGGCGTCGTCCTCGGATTCCACGACGTTGACGCCCATCTCGCTCAGCATGGCGAGGGTGTCTTCGATCTGCTCGGAGGTGACTTCCTCCGAGGGCAGGACCTTGTTCAGCTCGTCCATGGTGACGTAGCCGCGGGCCTTGGCCTGTTTGATGAACTTCTTGACCGCGGCATCCGTCAGGTCCAGCAGCGGACCGTCGCCGCCGGTGGATTCGGGGGTTTCAGCTTCGGCCGTGGTCGCGCTCATCTAAATCTCCGAATTCGGCGCCGATCCCCTGCAAGGGACGGGCCGAAAGTGGTGGCCGGCGGAATAATGCTAAGGGGCCGCGACGATACGACCCGCCATCCGCCGATTTCGTTCCCAATCAAGATCATGCGTTCAAGCGTCCTCGCGCACACCACCGCTCGCCGGCCCTATGGGTCGGCGGCGCGGCAGGGCCGCAGGGACTTCCGCACCGCGAGGGAGGCATCACATCCGCGAAGGGGGCGCGCCCGAAGTCGCAGCGGCCCATCGATGCCTGTCATTAGCGCGCTAAATCCGCAGGGGGGCAGATGGCGTGCGCCGGCCCCAGAGTCAAGGCGCCGGGATGACGCAAGCGCGCAAGGCCTGCCACATTCCGGCCCGTCATGGCCCGTCCAGTCAAACCTCGGTGGCGACGAACCGCCGGCGTGCCGTCGCCCCCAGGCCGCAGAACGGATCGACGCAGCAGGCCGCCCGGCCGGACTCCACATAGGCCGCCTCGTGCCACCAAAGCCCGGGGGCCTGGCGACGCGGCGGCGCCGCCACCGGCGTCGCGGCTGCGACGGACAGCTTGGCGAAGGGGCCGAGCAGCGCCGCCATGTCGTAGACCTCCCCGTTCTTGACCACCTGGCGCACGGCGGCCGCATCCTCGATGCGCGCCAGCGGGTCCCCGTCGACCACCACCAGGTCCGCCAGCATCCCCGGGGCGATGACCCCCAGCGGCTCTTTCAGGAACTCGCCGGCGTAACGGGTGGCCGTGGTCAGCGCCTGGTGCGGCGTCAGGCCGTACTTCACCATCGCCCGCAGGTTCATGTGCAGGCTGACTGCGTTGAAATCGATGGGCGAGTCCGTGCCGGTGATCACCCGCCCGCCGCCGTCCAGTATGGCTTTCAGGTGGGCCACATTGCCGGCCAGGGCCGCCAGGGCCACGCTGTTGTCGCCGCTCGCGGCCTGCTGCGCCCGCTGGGTCAGCTTGGCGTATTCCCAGGGCGGGTAGAGGGCCTTGACCCGCGGGTCGTCCACCAGGGAGCGGTCGGAGCCATAGAGCGCCGAGGCCGTGAACAGCGTCGGCGTGCGCCGCGCCCCGGTGGCGGTGAAGAGGGCGGTGACGTCCTGGTAGCTGATCCCCAGGGCGCTGGTGGTGCGCGAATAGCCGGTCCGGCTGGTGGCGCCCACGTGCTCCATTCCGTCCAGCCCGAACGCCAGGGCCGGATAGTGATAGTGCGAGGTCACCGGGATGCCGTGGGCATGGGCCCAGGCGGTGACGTCGCGCTGGGCCTGCAGCGGCTGGCGCACGTAGGACTTGATCAGGTCGTAGCCCAGGGCCTTGGCGCGGCTGAGCTCCAGCGCCATCTGCCCGGGCTCGGTCACCGGGCGCATGAAGTTGTAGAAGATCCGCCCGCCGTCGATGGCCTCGCCGGTGGAGAAATAGCGCGGCCCGATCCGCGCGCCGGAGTCGATCGCCTCCCGATCCTCGACCATGTGGTAGGCGGGCGAGCCGGGCGAGCGGGTGGTGGTCACCCCCAGGGACAGCCACAGGCGCCCCTCGCGGTCGCCGTAGGCATAGCCCTGCATCTGGCGGTGCGCGTGCATCTCCACCAAGCCTGGCATCACCGTGGCTCCGCGGGCGTCCACCACCTTGGCGTCGGCGACCGCGGCTCCCGCCGGCAGGACGTCGGCGATGCGGTTTCCGGCGATCACCAGGTCCACGTCCTTGCGCAGGGCCGTGGCCTTGCCGTCCCACAGGCGCCCCGCCCGCACCAGCACGCGGCCGGCGGGCTTGGCGCTGGCCCAGGTGATCCCGTGCGGCACGGTCTCGGCGGCCCCGCCAGCCGCCGGGACCAGCTTCAGCACGCCATTGCTGAGGTAGAGCAGGCTCTTGCCGTCGCCGCTCCAGGTGGGCGCGTCGGTCACCTCGGCGGTGAGCGCCCGCGGCGCGCCGCGGAAGCGGCCCTTGGAGTCCACGTCCACCACATGCAGGCGGCTGGCGAAGACGAACGCCATCCTGGTCCCGTCCGGCGACCAGACTGGGCCATCGTCGCCGCGGACCCCGATCGACTTGTGCGGAAATACGGGCTGGTAGCTGGCCGCGCCGGTGGCCACGTCCACCGTCAGCACCTCGCTCAGCCCCTCGCGGAAGCGGGCCGAGTAGGGCTTGAAGGCGGCCAGGGCGAGGGTCTTGCCGTCGGCGCTCCAGCTGGGCTTGCCGGGCTCCCAGATGGGGTCGAACACGCGGGTGATCGCGCCGGTCTCCACCTCCACCGTGTGCAGGGCGCCCGTCTGGTCCAGGAAGGCGATCCGCCGTCCGTCGCGCGACCAGGCGGCCGAGAGCGCGGCGTCCTTGTGGCGGGTCAGCTGGCGCTCGGCGCCGCTGGCCATGTCCCGCAGCCAGATGTCCAGCTTGCCGGCGCGGTCGGTGGAATAGGCCAGGGTCTTGCCGTCGGGCGACCAGGCCGGATCGCAGGTCCAGAACCCGTCCTTGACCAGCGGCTTGGCGGCCGGCTGGCCGCGGGTCAGCAGCCACAGGCCGTTCAGCGCCCGGAACACCACCTGCGTCCCGTCCGGCGACAGGGCCGGGCTGCCGATCCCCACCACGGCCCGGCGCGCGGGGCTGTCATGGTCGCGGCGCCGGCGCGGATAGTCGGGCTTCACCACCGGGACCGTCACGGAGAAGGCGATCTCCGAGGGCGGCCCGCCGGCGGGTGTGCGTCGCCGGATCTTGCCGTCCGCCGCATAGATGAAGTCGCCGCCGGGCAGCCAGGCCGGGCGGAACGGGAAGACGTCCTCGCCCGCCACCAGCGCCCCGTGCGGCCCGCGCAGCTCGGCCCGACCCTTGTCGATCACCCCGCAGGCGATCCCCTGCCCGTCCGGCATGAACGCCGGGCTGTGCAGTTCCACCGGCGCCAGCCGGTCGGCAGAGGCGGTGATGGAGGGCCCCACCGTGCGATGCCCCTGCGCATCCACGATCTCCACCCGCGCCCGCTCGACCGCGAAGGCGATCCGCCCGCCATCCGGCGACCAGGCTGGCTCGCAGGCCTGGCCCTCCGCGGCCGCCCACAGCCGGATCTCGCCGCTGGCCAGGTCCAGCACGTGGATCGCATAGGCGCCCGTGCGGTCCGAGGAGAAGGCGATGCGCCGGCCATCCGGCGAGAAGCGCGGCTCGCGGCAATCGAACGGGCCGCGGGTCAGCTGGGTGAGGCCCTTGCCGTCCGCGCCCACGGTCCAGACCTGAAACGTGCCGTCGCGGTAGGACTGGAACGCCAGCCGCTTGCCGTCCGGCGACCAGTCCGGCTGGGCGCCGTCGGTGAGGTCGTCGGTCAGGCGGCGCGCCGCCCCGCCCTCGACCGGGACGGTCCAGATCACCCCGTAGAGGTCGAACGCCAGGGTCTTGCCGTCCGGCGAGGCGGCGACCGCGATATTGGTCCCCTCGTGGACGCGAACCTGGCGCTCGCCGCGCCGGCGGGCGCCCTTCGCCGCCGCCGCCGCGGACCCCGCCACCGAGGCCGCCGCCACCGCCGTGCCGCCCAGCGACAGCACCCGGCGGCGGTCCACGCCCCGGCCCTTCGCGTCCGCCATGTGCTTCCCCCTCGGCCCGAACTCAGAACGCCACGTTGAGCTTGGCGTAGTAGAACCCGCCCCCGATGCCATAGGGCGAATACTGGTTGTAGTAGGTGAAGGGGTTCGCGCCGCCCCGATTTCCAGGCTGCACCACGTCCGGGTACATGTTGAACAGGTTATTGGCGCCCACCGAGACCCGGATCGCGTCGGTGAACTGGTAGGCCACGTCCAGGTCGACGATGCCGGTGGGCGAGATCTCCTCGTCCAGCAGCGGGTTGGAGCTGCGCTGGACGATCCGGCCGTAGCGGGTGGCGCGCAGGGTGGTGGTTAGCTTCTTCAGGTTCCACTCGACGGACAGGATCTCCTTGTCCTTCGGCTGGCCGGTGGTGAAGTCGCCCTGGCGCACCCGGTCGATCAGGGTGAAGCCGAAGGCGGGCGGGATCACATAGTCGAACTTGTTCTTGTTCTTGTTGGCCGACAGCGTCCACTTCACCGAGCCCCAGTCGCCGAAGTCGGTGGTGTAGTCCGCGACCACGTCGACGCCGGTGGTCTTGGTGTCGGCGGCGTTGGCGTAGAAGAACACCGCCTGCTGCGGGTTGAGGCCCAGGCTCTTCAGCAGGTTGCTGATCGTGGCGCTGGGGCCCAGCACTCCGGTCTGCAGGATGCGGTTCTTGATCTTGATCTCATAGACGTCGAGCGTGAGGTTCAGACCCGGCAGCGGCTGGGCCACGAAGCCCGCGGAATAGCTGGTGGACTTCTCCGGCCGCAGAGGCTTGGCGCCCAGGGCGGCGGCGGCCGGATTGTCGGGCGGCAACAGCTGGACCGGATAGAGCTGGGTGGTGGTGGCGGGCGGGACCACCACGCCGATGGTGCTGGACGAGCCGTAGTGCTCCTGCTGCAGCGAGGGCGCCCGGAAGCCGGTCGAGATCGTTCCGCGCACGGCGTAGTGGTCGATCGGCTCCCAGCGCGCGGAGACCTTGTAGGTCTCGGTGCTGCCGAAGTCGGAATAGTGCTCGTAGCGCCCGGCCGCCGACACCTCCAGCCGCTCGGCCAGCTTCTGCTCGACGTTGAGGTAGAGGCTCTCGTTCTTGCGCTTGAACACGCCCGCCGCGAACGGCGAGAAGCCGCTGACCCCCTGCGAGCCGCCCTGGGTGATCACCCCGGCGTTCAGCTGGCCGGGCGGGGCCACGTAGGTGCCGATCTGGTAGGATTCCAGCTGGCCCGCATCGATGGTGAAGGTGTCCTCGCGGTACTCCGCCCCCGCCGCGACGAAGGTCGGCTTGTAGAGGCCGAGGTCGAACTCACGGTTGACGTCCAGGTTGCTGGTCCACTCCTTGAACTTCAGCGTCCCGGCATAGAACGTCGTCGGGCTGGCCGGCCCCAGCGAGGCGTTCAGGGAGTTGGTGTAGAAGACGTTCTTGTTGCGCCCGAGGGTGGTCGACAGGTCCCAGTTGAAGCCGCTGAGGTCGCCCTTGGCCCCGATGGCGCCCTGGTAGTCGCGATCCCGCAGCAGGAGGCGCGGCGAGTAGCCGTCCGGATAGACCGAGATGATGTTGTTGCTGGCCGTGGGCAGGCGGTACGTCAGCCAGGCTGCGGAGTTGCGGCTGGACAGGGTGCCGAAGCTGTACAGCTCGACGTGGTCGGTCAGGTCGTAGCGGGCGTTGTAGCTGCCGACGTACAGCAGCGACTGCGGCGCGCCGGGGTGGGCCTTGTGGCGGTCGGCGGTGGCCTCGCGCGGGTCCGGCTGGCCGTTCACCAGGGGATAGAGCTGGGCGGTGACCGGCGAGTGGTTGCCGCGGTCGACCAGGTTGGTGGTCTGGGCGTTGAAGGTGGCGTTGAGGAAGCCGCGGTCGCTCAGCTTGAAGCCGTAGTTGATCGAGCCCTGAACGGTCTCGCCGTCACCGTAGTAGGTCCGGCCGGTGAGCAGCTGGCCGCTGCCGCCCTCGCTGTCCTTCAGGATGATGTTGATCACGCCAGCCAGGGCGTCGGAGCCATACTGCGCCGAGGCGCCGTCGCGCAGCACCTCGATGTGCTGGATGCCCTGCGAGGGGATCAGGTCCAGGTCCGGCGGCGACTGGCCGTTCTGGGTGGTGCCGTTGACGAACAGGATCGAGGTGTTGTGGCGCCGCTTGCCGTTGACCAGCACCAGGGCCTGGTCGCCCGCCAGGCCGCGGATCGACAGGGTCTTGATGGCGAAGCTGGCGCCGGCGCCGGAGTTGGAGGTGTTGGCCGAGGGCACCAGGGTCGAGATCAGGTCGCGGGTGGAGATCTTGCCGCTCTTCTCCAGCACCTGGGCCGACAGGACGTCGATGGGCGCCAGGCTGGTGGTGACCGTGCGCGAGGTGGACCGCGTGCCGGTCACGATCACCTCGTCCACCGCCGCCGGGGCGGCGGGCGCCGCCGCTTCGGCCGCCGTCGCTGCATCGGCCAGGACCAGCCCGAGGCCCGACACCCCGGCCAGCAGCACCGTCTTCAGAACATTCCCCATGACATCCCCCGTCGCCGCGCCAGTCACGCCGGGCGCGCGCCAGGATCGGCGGCCGGGTTAGCGCTCTCGGAGCCAAGGCTGGCCGTCCTGAGTGAAGAGTCGCAAGTCTTGCGGCGCTCGATAATACGATTTGATCCAATGCCGACTTTGAAAGTGCTCGTTTAGTTCGCGAGTGGATGAAATTGTTGCAGATAGATGCCGCGTCACGACTTTTATATGCACACGCCGAAATTATTTGTTCTTGATGATAAATTTCACAATCTTGTCGAATACCGCTTCGGCGCGCCTGGGAATTCGACATGCCACACTCGACCAGCGCGGGATCGCCGCTTGGGGTTCGTCCGGTCTTCAGGCGCCGCCTCCCGTTCCCGGGATCTGTCGCAACCGATGGCCGTCGAAATCGTCGGCCGCCGCCATGGCCGAGTTCGGCGCAGGATAGGCCGCTGTCGGCAGGCCGGTATTGGACTGAAGCCCTAGGTCTTTGGGCCTAGCGCCGCCGCTCGCCTCAGTGCGGCAGGACCGGGCGCATCTCGTCCTCGTGCGCCCAGTCGCTGTTGATCAGCTTGCGCAGGTGGTCGCGCTCGGCTTTCAGGCTCACGAGGGTGGTGGCGTCCTGGTCGCGCGCCAGGTCCTGGGCCGCGGCCGCCACCGCGCGCTCCAGCGACTCAAGCCGCATCAGGAGATCGAAGGCCTGCCGCCAGAGCAGCCGCACCTGGTCGCGCGCGACGGTGGGATCCAGGAACGGGGCGGCCACCCCGGCCCGGCTGGCGTCTCGTTCCACCCGGGCCAGGGTCTCGTCGTCGACCCCGCGGGCGCGCATGCGCCGCGCCACCGCATCGAACTCGGCGCCGTCGGCCTCGTAGCGTAGCTGCACCAGCTCGTGGGCGATGCGGTCCAGCCGCTCGTCGCCGAAGCCGCGGGCGCCCACCAGCTCGATGGAGTCGTCGATCAGGCTGGGGTCGCGCAGCGCCGCCTGGGCCAGGGCCGCGGCCAGGGGCTTCGACGACTGGCTCAGGGCCACTGCCGCCTGCTTGCCCTGCGCCGTGGCGCCGGAGAGCGGGGCCTTGCGCTTGTCCCAGCGGGCGCGCGACAGCTCCCGGCCCGCCGCGCCCACCGTGTAGACCGGCTCGCGCGTCGGCCAGAGGCCCTCGAAGCGGGCGAGCAGGTCCTCCTTGTACGCCGCGGCCAGGTCGGGGTCCGCGATGGTGGCCGCCAGCTTGCGCAGCCGCACCTTCAGCGCCGTCTTGCGCTCCGGCGTGTCCAGCGCCTCGCTGTCCTTCTCGCGGATGAACAGCGCCTCGGCGAAGGGCGTGGTCTTGGAGAGCTGGGCCTTCAGCGCTGCTGCGCCCTGCTCACGCAGCACGTCGTCCGGGTCCTTGCCGCCCTCGACGATGGCGAAGCGGAAGCTGCGCCCGGCCCGCAGCAGCGGCAGCGCCCGGTCCATGGCGCGCGCCGCGGCCTGTCGCCCGGCCCGGTCGCCGTCGAAACAGAGCGTCGGCTCCGGATGGTGGCGCCACAGCACCTCCATCTGCTCCTCGCCCAGGGCGGTGCCCATGGCCGCCACCGCGGGCACGCCCGCCCGATGGCAGGCGATCACGTCCATATAGCCTTCCACCACCACCAGCGGCGGCTCGTCACCGGCGGCCGCAGCGGCCAGGATCTTGCGCGCTTCCGACAGGCCATAGAGCTGATGGCCCTTGTGGAAGACCACCGTCTCCGGCCCGTTCAGGTACTTGGCCCGGGCCTGCGGATCCATCGCCCGGCCGCCGAAGCTGACCACCCGGCCGCGGGCGTCGAGGATCGGGAAGATGATCCGGTCGCGGAACCGGTCGTAGGGCTGGCCCCCGTCCTCCGGCGCGACCAGCAGGCCCGCGTCCACCAGCTCCGCCGGCCGGGCGCCCTTGGTGACCAGATAGTCCTTCAACGCGGTGCGGCCGCTGGGCGAGAAGCCGATGCGGAATCGCGCCCACTCCGCCTCGGGCAGGCCGCGCTTCTCCAGATAGGCGCGCGCCTCGCGTCCCACCGGGCGGCGCAGCTCCGCCTCGAACCACTGGGCGGCCGTCTCCAGCCATTCGGCGAGGCCCTGGCGGGTCTTCTCCTGCTCGGCCCCGCGCGGGTCCAGCGCCGGCAGCGCCAGCCCCGCCTCCGCCGCCAGCCGCTCCACCGCCTCGGCGAAGCTCAGCCGCTCGGTCTCCTGGAGGAAGGTGATCAGGTCGCCGTTCTTGCCGGACGAGAAGTCGAAGAACTGGCCCTTGTCGTCGTTCACGTAGAACGAGGGCGTCTTCTCCTTGTTGAATGGCGACAGGCCGACGAACTCACGCCCCTGGCGGCGCAGCTTGACGGTGCGCCCGATCACGTCGGACGGCCGAAGCCGCGACTTGATCTCCTCCAGGAACCTCTCGTCGAACCGCCCGACCATCCGTGCCAGCCATCACATTCCGCATCCGGGCGCGCGAGGCGGCCGGAGCTCAAGGCGGTGGATGCGCTGATTCCGCCTGTTGGCGAGCTGTGGATGACTCTTGCGACAGGCGCGGTCGTAAGGACGGCGAAGGAAGGGAACCGCGGAAAACGCGGAAAGGCGCGGAAAGAAGGGGGAGAGTATCGTTCTTGTATTGTTCCCGTCGGGCCGCGCCGCTAGGCTTCACGGCATGCGATCCGACGGCGACGACCTGCTGTATGCTGAGGAGGCCTTCCAGCTGCGCGGCGCGGTATTCCACGTCTATCGCGCGATGGGCTCAGGGTTCCTGGAGGCGGTCTATCAGGAATGCCTCGTGATCGAACTTGCCCGCCGGGCCATCCCGTTCGTGGCGCAACCTTCGCTGGCGCTGGCTTACGAGGGCGTCCCGCTCAAGCAGAGCTACGTCGCCGACTTCGTCTGCTTTGACCGTATCGTGCTCGAGTTGAAGGCGACGAGAAGCCTCGCGCCCGAGCATCGGGCGCAAGTCATCAACTATCTGCGGGCGACGGGTTTGAAACTCGGCCTTCTGGTGAACTTTGGCTCGGCCCCGCGAGTCGAAATCGAGCGCTTCGCGCTCAGTGGCCCGCCTTCCGCGTCTTCCGCGTTTTCCGCGGTTTGAAAAACGGCGTCGCGGCTAGCTCCGCACGTGCTTCAGCTTCTCGGGGTTTCGCATCACATAGATGGCGGCGATCTTGCCGTCCTCGCCGGGTTCGAAGGCGAAGGTTTCGGGGCCGTCTTCCACCTCGAGCAGCAGGCCGGGGTAGCCATTGATCCGCACGGCCTCCAGGCTCTTGACCCCCAGGTCGCCGTGCCGCCACAGGATGCCCTGGAACAGGCGGATGACGTCGTCGCGGCCGACCATGACCCGCAGGGCCGCCGAACGCATGCCGCCGCCGTCGCTGACCAGGATGGCGTCCTCGGCCAGCAGCTCCGACAGGGCCTTGGTGTCGGCGGTGGCGCTGGCGGCTGCGAAGGCGGCCGCGAGCTTCATGGCCTTGGCCTGGTCGACGGAGAAGCGGGGCCGCGCATCCTGCACGTGCTCGCGGGCCCGGCTGGCCAGCTGGCGCACAGCCGCCTCAGTCCGCTCCAGGGTCTCGGCGACCACGGCGTAGTCCTGCTCGAAGACGTCGTGGAGCAGGAACACCGCCCGCTCCAGCGGCGACAGCCGCTCCAGGGCCAGCAGGAAGGCGATCGACACCTCCTCCGCCCGCTCGACCGGGTCGTCGGTCAGGGGCTCGATGAGGGGCTCCGGCAGCCAGGGTCCACGGTAGGCCTCCCGCTCGGCCTTGGCCGCCCGCAGCCGGTCGATGCAGAGCCGGGTGGTGGCTCGCACCAGCCAGGCGGCCGGGTCCTCCACGTCGGCGCCGGCCCGCTGCCAGCGCAGCCAGGCGTCCTGCACCGCATCGTCCGCCTCGGAGACCGAGCCCAGCATGCGGTAGGCCAGCCGCTTCAGGCGCGGCCGGTTGGCCTCGAAGGCCTCGGTGAGCGCTTGCGTCATGACCGCCACCTTAGGCCGCGAGCGCCGGCTGCGCGACCGGGTGCGGCGCGACCGGCTCGCCGGCCACCACGACCTTGGAGCACGCCTTGCCGTAGCCGAGGGCGTACTTCAGCGTCGGATACATGCGCGAGGCGGTCAGCGTCAGGCCGATGGCCACCAGCGCCGGCTCGCCCCAGCGCCGCACGATCTCGTCGCGCAGCGGGTCGCAGGCCTCCATGTCGCGCGCCAGGCTGGCCTTGGCGAAGCGGTAGGCCAAGGCCGCGGTCTCGCCCATCGCCGCCTCGTCGCCGGCCAGGATCGCGCGCAGCACCTTGGGATCGAGCCCTTGGGCGGTGGCGATGTCGACGCCCACCTGGGTACAGGGGCCGCAGTCCTCGCTGAGCGTGCCGACCAGGCCGGCGGCGACCAGCGCCTCCGGCGGCGCGGCCTTGCGGTCGGCGGCCTGGCTGCCCAGGGAGAACTTGAACAGGCTGGCGGGGCTGACTCGCAGCACGTGGCGCATGTAGCTGGCGTCGTAGTTGAAGGTCTTCTCGAACCCGTCGATCCAGCGGGTGAGGAACAGCTTCAGCATCGTCAGGCTCCTTTGGGCTTGGTGAAGAGGGCGAGGGCCAGCGGGATCGCCGCCAGCAGGTAGACGCCCACGAAATCGCGCTGGACGTCGGCCAGCGGGTGGGTCCCACAGGTCGCGTCATAGACGTGGATGGCGGCGTGCAGCGTCAGCCAGAGCGCCGCCCCGGCCAGCGCCGGCCAGCCCTGCGCGGGCCGCCAGGCGAACCACAGCAGGCCGGCCGCCGCGGCGGCGTAGATCGCGCCGATGTCCTTGATGAAGTGGGCGTTGTAGGGCCCCGTCGAGGTCACCCCCGGCACCGCCTCGTACCAGGCCGGCCCCGCGAACAGCATCGCCAGGCCATTGCCCAGCAACACCAGCCCCGTCAGCCCGGCCACCCACCGCTGCCAGCTCGCCATGTTCCCTCCGTCCATCTGCAGCGAGGACGGCGGAGGCGCAGGGGTTGTGACATTGGGCGGCACAAAAAAATGCGAAGGTCGAACCGCGGGAAGGCGGGCCGTCTTGGAGTTCCGCGCAGCGGAGGCTCGCTTATCCTTGTCCACGAACCACACGAAAAGCACGAACGGGCTGACCTTCGCGCTGCGCTGGGCCGCTTCCCTGTTCGTGCTTTTCGTGTGGTTCGTGGACCAATAAGGACAGAGGCGCTTCGCGGCGCCGAAGCGCTCGCTCTCTTCCGTGTCTCTCGCTCTCTTCCGCGTCTTCTGTGCCTTCTGCGGTTCGAAACTAGCTCAACCCCCGCACCCACGCCGGCAGGTCCGCGATGCTCGCCAGTTCGGCGAAGCGCGGATGGTCGGTGGGCGGGTCGGCGACTTCGTGGGCCCAGGTGATGTGGTAGGGGATGTGGGCGCCCCAGGCGCCGGCCTCGAGCGCCGGCAGGATGTCGGAGCGCAGGGAGTTGCCGGCCATCACCGCCTCGCCCGCCCCCGTGCCGTAGCGGTCAAAGACCCGGCGGTAGGTGGAGGCGTCCTTCTCGCTGACGATCTCCACGCCGACGAAGAGCTCCCCCAGGCCCGAGGCGGCCAGCTTCTGCTCCTGGTGCAGCAGGTCGCCCTTGGTGATCAGGACGAGGCGATAGTCCCGCGACAGCGCCGCCAGGGCCTCGTCCACGCCGGGCAGGGTCTCGACCGGGTGGTTCAGCATCTCGCGGCCCGCGGCCAGGATGTCGGCGATCATCGCCCCGGGTGCGGCGTTGCCGGTCAGCTCCATCGCCGTCTCGATCATCGACAGGGTGAAGCCCTTCACCCCGTAGCCGTAGAGCCGCAGGTTGCGCGCCTCCACCTCGGCCAGCTTGGCGTTCAGCGCCTCGGGCGGGGCGATGTCGGCCATCAGCGCCCGCAGCCGGTCCTGGGTCAGGCGGAAGATGGTCTCGTTGTGCCAGAGCGTGTCGTCGGCATCGAGGCCGACCGTGGTGATGCGCATGGCCGCTTCCATAAGAGCAGCGGGCGGCGGTGCGCAATCGCGCGGCGCCCGGCGCCACGGCGGCGGGCGCCGGGGCGCAATTCACGGGGGACGCGCCACCCGGCAAGCCTCCGGCAACGCCCGCACCCACTCTCTGAGGCCGATGATTCGAAGACTCGCCCCGTTTTGGCTCGAAATCCTGTCCTGGCTGGATAGGATCACCGGCCGGGCCGCCGCTGACACGCGCGCGCGGCTGGCCGAGGAGCGCCTGCGCGATGTGATCGACGCGATCCCCGAGGGCGTCGTGTTCCTGGATCCCGAAGGGCGCTACATCCTCTGGAACCGGCGCTACGCGGAGATCTACCACCGGTCCGCCGACCTCTTCCGGCCCGGCGCGCGCCTCATCGACACCCTGCGCGAGGGCGTGGCGCGCGGGGACTATCCGGACGCGATCGGCCGCGAAGACGCCTGGCTCGCCGACCGCGCGGCCAAGCTCGCCGCCGCCACCGGAGCGCGCCACGAGCAGCAGGTGGCGGACGGCCGGTGGCTGATGATCGAGGAGCGGCGCACCTCCGAGGGCGGCGTCATCGGCCTGCGGGTGGATATCACCGAGCTGAAGCGGCAGGCCGAGGCCCTCGAGCAGGCCCTGGCTCACGCCGAGGCGGCCCACCGCGCCAAGGCCGAGTTCCTGGCCGACATGAGCCACGAGCTGCGCACCCCGCTGAACGGCGTCACTGGGCTCGCCCAGGCGCTCGACGCCAGCGAACTCGACCCCGGCCAGCGCGCCCTGGTGGCCGACATCCGCGCGGCCGCGCGCCAGCTGGACCGGCTGGTCAACGGCCTCCTGGACTATGGCGACGCCGACCTGGCGCCCGACGAGCGGCCCGTACCCGCGCCCGACCGGCCGCTGCGCATCCTGGCCGCCGACGACAACCCCACCAACCGCAAGGTCATCGCCCTGATGCTGGAGGCCGCCGGCGTGGAGGTGATGACCGTCGAGAACGGCTTCGAGGCGGTGGAGGCCTGGCGGGTTGGCGGGTTCGACGCGGTGCTCATGGACCTGCGCATGCCGGTGACCGACGGGCTCGCCGCGATCCGCGCCATCCGCGCCGAGGAGCACGGCACGGGCCGGCCGCGCACGCCCGCAGTGGTGCTGTCGGCCAACACCTCGCCCGAGGACCGGGCGGCCAGCGCCGCGGCGGGCGCCGACGGCCACATCGGCAAGCCGATCCGCGTGGAGGCGCTATTCGCCGCGCTGGATGCGGCCCTGCGGCCTCAGGCGGCGCAGGCCTCGTGAGGCTTGGTGAACCGCTCGCTCGAGGCCGGGAACTTCGCCAGCAGATGCGCGGGCCGGATGGGTCGCGCAACGAAGTCCCCGCCGCAGTTGGGGCAGGCGCCGCCGAGCCGGGTCTCCACGCAGTCCGCGCAGAAGGTGCATTCGAAGGTGCAGATCCGCGCCGCCGGGCTCTCCGGAGGCAGGTCGCGGTCGCAGCACTCGCAGTTGGGCTTGAGGATCAGCATGGGGCGATGATGGCGCCGGATGGGGCTGGCCGGAATGACAACGTCCCCTCGATTTCGGCCAGGGTGGGTCGCGTGTGAGCGCCAGCGCCCCGCCTCTAGTGTCCCAGCTCTCCGCCCTCGGCGAGCGGCGCCAGGCGCAGCAGCCGCGAATCCTCCACCGCGGCCGTCCGGTGCGGCACCACGTGCTCGCGGTAGTGCGGGTCGCGGACCATGTCGATGAAGGCCTGGGCGTTCGGGTACTCGGCGATGAAGGCCAGGTCCCAGGCCTCGGACGCCGGCCCCGTCACCATCACCTGCGGCTGGCCCGCCCACACCTGGCGCGCGCCCAGCCGCTCGAACACCGGGCCAATCGCGCGGCCATAGGCGCGGTAGGCCTCGGCGCCGGAGAGGCCCTTGCCGTGCTCGGGGCGCCCCTTCGGATAGTCGGCCTTCGCCTTCAGCTTCACCAGGTTCAGCATGTGGATGGGCTGGTCGCGCGGCAGGCCCTTGAAGACCTCCCAGGCCTCCCGGTCCGGATCGATGTACGACATTCTGCCCCCGATTGATTGACCCGCCGTCCGGGACTCACTACCTACGCGCCCGTTTGCCCAGGCGCCTAGAGGCGCCAATCCTCTAGCCGTCGCGCCCAGCGCGCGACAGGAGCGCGCCCATGAGCCGTGATCTGCTGCCTGGCGTCACCGGCGTTCTCGCGCTGGCGGACGGGACCATCCTCCAGGGGATCGGCGTCGGCGCCGTCGGCGAGGCGGTGGGCGAGGTGTGCTTCAACACCGCCATGACCGGCTATCAGGAGATCCTCACCGACCCCTCCTACATGGCCCAGATCGTGGCCTTCACCTTCCCGCACATCGGCAATGTCGGGACCAATCTGGAAGACGTCGAGCAGATCGCCGGCACGGCCGAGACCGCCGCCCGCGGGGCGATCTTCCGCGACCTGCCCACCCGCCCGGCCAACTGGCGCGCGGACGCCGACCTGCCCACCTGGATGGCCCGTCGCGGCGTGGTCGGCATCGCCGGCGTCGACACCCGCGCCCTCACCCGCGCCATCCGCGAGCGCGGCATGCCGCACGGGGTGATCGCCCACCATCCGCAGGGCGAGTTCGACCTGGACGCCCTGGTCGCCAAGGCCAAGGCCTGGACGGGCCTCGTGGGCCTGGACCTCGCCAAGGACGCCTCCTGCCTGCAGCCCTTCGTCTACGAAGAGGGCCTGTGGGACTGGGAGGGCGGCTACGCCAAGCTGGGCCAGCCGAAGTACGACGTCGTGGTCGTGGACTATGGCGTCAAGCGCAACATCCTGCGGGCCCTGACCTCGGTGGGCGCGCGGGTGACGGTGGTGCCGGCCAAGACCACGGCGGCAGAGATCCTGGCGCGCAACCCGGACGGGGTGCTGCTCTCCAACGGCCCCGGCGACCCGGCGGCCACCGGCGAATACGCCGTGCCGGAGATCCGCAAGCTGGTGGACAGCGGCAAGCCGGTGTTCGGCATCTGCCTCGGCCACCAGATGCTGGCCCTGGCGCTGGGCGCGACCACCGTGAAGATGGACCAGGGCCACCACGGGGCGAACCATCCGGTGAAGGACCTGACCACCGGCAAGGTCGAGATCGTCTCCATGAACCACGGCTTCACCGTGGACCGCGACAGCCTGCCGGCCCCGATGGTCGAGACCCACATCTCCCTGTTCGACGGCACCAACGCGGGCCTGTCCCTGACCGACCGCCCCGTCTTCTCCATCCAGCACCACCCGGAAGCCTCCCCCGGGCCGACCGACAGCCTCTACCTGTTCGAGCGGTTCGCGGGCTACATGGACGGGGCGAAGTAGGCGGCGGCGTCGTTTGGTTTGTCCACGAATGCACACGAATGAACACGAATGCGCCCGTGGCCGATCCGCGGCCGTTCTCCATGAATAAGGAGCGCGAAGCGCTCGGGAACGTCTAGCGATCCGCTGCCCGGTAGCGCGCCAAGCCCGTTGCGCATTCGTGTGTATTCGCGTCCATTCGTGGACAATTCAAAGCACGAAGCGCTCGGAAACGTCTAGCAGTCCGCTGCCCGGTGGTACGCCAAGCCTGCTACGCATTCGTGTGTATTCGTGTCCATTCGTGGACAATTCAAAGCGCGAAGCGCTCGATCTGTATTTTCGCCCCAGCCCCGAAGTTGATCAGCAGCCCGACCTTGAGATTTCCCGCCTTCAGGTAGTTCAGCACTTGCGCCCGATGCTCCGGCGCCAGCGTCCTGACCGCCTTCAGCTCGACGACAATGGCGTCAAAGCAGATGAAATCGGGCGTATAGGTCTGCTGCAGCGGGACCCCATCGTAGCTGAGCGCCAGCCGCGGCGTCGCTCGAAACGGCACACCGCGCCGGCCAAACTCGATGGTCAGGCACTCCTGATAGACGGCCTCGAGAAACCCGCAACCGATCGTGTTGCTAACCGCGAACGCGGCGCCCTGAATCCGGAAGACTTCCTCCGGAAAGAACAATTCCGAGCCTTGAGCGTCGTCCATGAACGCACGATAGCTTCCTTGTTCGATAAGAACAATACGGGAACATATGAGTTCCAGGGATGGGGACCGCCTTGGCGGGCCCCGGCTGGATCAGGGCATCAGGACGGTGTCGACGACGTGGATGACGCCGTTGGACTGGTTGACGTTGGCGATGGTGATCTTGGCCATGCCGCCGCGGGTGTCAGTGAGCCACAGGGCGCCGTTCTTCTCGGTCACCGTCAGGTCCTCGCCGGCCGCGGTCTTCAGCATCGCCTTGCCGCCGCCGGCCTTCACCTGGGCGGCGAGGTCCATGGACGACAGGCGGCCGGGCACCACGTGGTAGGTCAGCACCTTGGTGAGCGTGCCCTTGGCGTCGGGCTTGAGGAGGCCGTCCACCGCGCCCGGCGGCAGCTTGCCGAAGGCCGCGTTGGTGGGCGCGAAGACGGTGAAGGGGCCCGCGCCGGACAGGGTGTCCACCAGGCCGGCGGCCTTCACGGCGGCGACCAGGGTGGTGTGGTCCTTGGAGTTCACCGCGTTCTGGATGATGTTCTTCGACGGATACATGGCCGCGCCGCCCACCTGGACAGTCTTCTCGGTGGCGGCGGCAGGCGAAACCACCGCGGCGGTCGCGACGGACATAGCAACGGACGCCAGGACAGTGGCGATGATCTTGCGGGACATTTCAGCGTAACCTATCGGATTGCCGTCGCCTCAACCGGCGACACGACAGATACGCTGCGACGTCTTGGATCGATGCCGTGAGCGGCAGCCCGTTTTCGCAGACCCGTTCTGCCCGCCGCTCCGCATCCAATCAGGGTGGGAGGCGAGGAATTCCACGCGACCGAGGCGTTAGGTTCTTGCGATAGGTTCGCGAGCACCGACACCGTCGTTCGCCTCGGAGCCGCTGACGAACCAACGGATATTCGAGAAACGGGCGTCGCTCGTCAGCTCGCTCGCCAGCCCCTTTAGAATATCCAGGAAGATCTGAGAATTCCGGCCCAGCATCTTGTCTAGCCAGGAGGGATTTTCCACCAAGAGCCAATAGTCTTCGATGAGATTGAGTCGCGCGCCAAAATTCCTCCCAGCTTTCTGGACACCGAGCTCCCATATAAGACCTGCGGCCGGTCCTGGGCCGTAGTAGACATCACAGCCCATCCTCCGAAAGACTTCCGCGAGGGCGTCCGCCGCGCTCTTCCCAGGCGGCTGGGTGAAGCCGTGTTCGTCTTCAAAGAGATCCTCCGGAAGCGACGACTCGAACCGCGCCCACCGGCGAACAATCATCGACGCCATTCGCCCTCCATTCCGTTGATCGGCGGCCCGGCTGACCAAGGTCGGTCCAACGACCGCTTTGGTTGCTGGCGAGGTTCCGTAGGTAAGTTCGGCCCACCGAAGCCGCAGGCCATTCGCGACAGTGTGAGCTGACAGCTAAGACCGCTTCTCGCGAGCAGGCCAAGAGCCGGCTTCGACCCTCAGGCGAGGTTGCGAAGGTCCGGTTGTCGGTGCGGGTTATCCAGCTAAGCTCGCGACAGGAGGCGCAGCCATGTTGTCGAAACTGTTCAAGCCAAAGCCCAAGGTCACCGCCAAGAGCGCTGACCCGATGCAAGAGATTGGACGCTCGATTCTCGCTGCGGTTGCCAATCCGGATGGCAAGATGCTGCTCTATGTCGAAGCCGAGTATGGCGTCATCTCAGCCGACATATTCTCCCAGGATCAGCCCGACGAAGTGAGTTTCCGCTTCGCACCAGCGGACCTCAAGGCGATGCTTTATCAGCTTTGGGAGGCGACACCCGAAGTGGAACGCTGGGCGACGATGGCATTTGTTGTTGAGCGTGGGCGTTTCGACTGCTCGCTCCGCTACATGTCTGCCTTGGTGGCAGATGAGGATTTATCGGACCGGCGCCCTAGAGCGGTGAAGGCAGTTTTTGGTGACGCGACGGTGAACTACGGCTCCGCGCGCTAACGTCATCTATCCACCCTGTACCGCCGGCGCGAGAGTCCGCTTCCCGGCCGGGAGCTCAGGGCAGTCCGCGACCCTTAGACGACATCGGGAACGTCAACTCACCGGCTTCCAGTGATCGAAGGAACTCTACGTCACGCTTAAAGGGTGATCTCACGCCACCCGATCTGTCCGGTTGCGGTCAGAAAAAAGAAGCCCCCGCTTTCGCGGAGGCTCCATGCAATTCGAGATCTTCCTCTCAGCCGCCTGCGGCCTGCGCCGCGAGCGCCTACAGCTTCGACAGCGAACCGGCGCCCACCACCGGGCCTTGCGGGCCATTGGGGTCGGTGGAGCCGCCGGGGGCTTCGATGGAGACCGCCAGGGTGGCGCCCTCGGCCACCTGGCCGGCGAGGTCGGTCCGCAGCGGGATCACCTTGGACTTGCCGGGCTCCAGGAAGCCCAGGGGCTTGGGATGCTCCTTGCCGGCGATCAGCCACAGCTCCTGCACCTTCTGCGGATTGGAGCCCGCGGGCAGCAGCGAGGTGATGATGATCGCCTTGCGGTCGGGATCGTAGGCGGCGATGAACAGCGGCTGGGTCTTGCTGCCCTGGGTGGACACCAGGCTGGCGTTCAGCAGCGAGCCGGTGGGCTGGATCGTCTGCACCTTGGTCACCACCTGCGCCGGCTGGGCGACGAGGATCAGGGCGGCGGCGATGCCGGCGGCGGCCAGGCCGAAGCCCCCCATCGCCGAATTGCGCCAGAACCGCACGCGACCCAGGAGCTCGCCATTGTCGTTGGCCGGCAGCAGCCGCTCGATGCGGGACCAGAGACCGCCGGGCGCCGGGACCGGGTCGATCTCCCCCAGCATGGGCGCCAGGCGCTCGCGCCAGGCCTCCACGTCGGCGGCGAAGACTGGGTCGCGCGCCATGCGCGCCTCGGCGTCCGCACGTTCGCGTGCGTTCAGAACCCCCAGCGCATGTTCCGCAGCCAGGGCTTCGTTTTCGGAAAGGTCAGGCGCCTCGCTCATGACTGAAGGCATCCCTTGAGCTTGGCGAGGCCGCGCCGGATCCAACTCTTCACCGTACCCAGCGGAGCATCCATCCGTCTGGCTAAGGCTTCGTAAGTGATCCCCTCGAAAAAGGCCGTTCTGATGACCTTTTCGGTGCGATCGTCGAGTTCGCCCAGGCAATGGGACAGGCGATTGCGGTCGTCGGCGGCCGACAGCAGCGTTTCGGCGCTGTCGGAGCCGTCGGCGATCTCCAGCTCGTCCACGGGCTCGGCGTAGGCCATCGGTCCGCGCGCCCGGAGCCGGTCGATGGCCCGGTTGCGAGCGATCGTCGACACCCAGGTCATGACGCTGGCGCGCCCCGAATCGAAACGGTCAGCGCGTCGCCATATGGTGACGTACACGTCCTGCAACACGTCCTCACTTTCCTCGCGGTCAGAGAGGATACGTAGACAAACCCCAAAAAGCTTCGCGGAGGTGGCCTCGTAAAGTTGTCGCAGGGCGTCGCGTTCGCCGGCCGCGATGCGGGTCATCAGCGGCGTGAGGATGTCGGAGGTCGTCACAGCGGCGGCCAAGGCGGCACCTAGGGTTGCGTCCGCTCAAACGGCGAACCGGGTCACGGCGAAGCTGCCCTCCCGCGCCGAAAGACGCAAGGGCGCTCCCGTAACAAGGTATCGCCAAAGCTGTGGAGGCCGGAAGCCCCGGCCCCACGCTGTGCAGACGCGCCTGCAATCAGGCGGCGGCGCGCTTCAGGGTGGCGCGGCGGGTGGCGGCGCGTTTGGCCTTGGCCCGCTCCATGCGCGCCTCGCGGCGCTGGTTCGACTCGCCCTCCAGGGCCGGCAGGAGCTCGGCGGCGGCGGCCTGCTGCTTGTCGTCTCCCTGTTCGGCCAGCCTGCGCGCGTTGGCGAGCAGGTTCGCCACCTCCTCGTCGCTCAGGGTCGGGATTCTGTCCAACAGGCTCATGGGAACTCCACACGTCTTGCGCCGGGACATCGACGCTTTCCTGACAAAGGACATGGGGCGGAGCTTAGTTGCATGATTCCGCTGATAAATTCCGGGGAACCAAACGCGGCTTCGGGGCTTGCGCGGCGCGGGGCCGGAAGCGGTGTTGCGCGCTGGTCCGCAAGTCCCTAAAGGGACGCCTTAACCTGCAGTTTTGACCGGTGTCGGGCGCGCTGAACCGCGCGGCCGCCATCGCGCGCGAAAGAACTATGCCCAAACGCACCGACATCTCCTCGATCCTGATCATCGGCGCCGGTCCCATCGTCATCGGACAAGCCTGCGAGTTCGACTACTCCGGCGTCCAGGCCTGCAAGGCGCTGCGCGCCGAAGGCTACCGGATCGTGCTGGTCAATTCGAACCCGGCCACGATCATGACCGACCCGAACGTGGCCGACGCCACCTACATCGAGCCGATCACCCCGGAGATGGTCGAGAAGATCATCGCCAAGGAGCGGCCGGACGCCCTCCTGCCCACCATGGGCGGCCAGACGGCGCTGAACACGGCTCTGGCCCTGGAGGCTTCGGGCGCGCTGAAGAAATACGGGGTGGAGATGATCGGCGCGCGGGCCGACGTCATCGACAAGGCCGAGGATCGCCAGAAATTCCGCGACGCCATGGACAAGATCGGGCTGGAGAGCCCCAAGTCCAAGGCCGCCCACACCATGGACGAGGCCCTGGAGGGCCTGGAGTTCGTGGGCCTGCCGGCGATCATCCGGCCCAGCTTCACCCTGGCCGGCACCGGCGGCGGCATCGCCTACAACGTCGAGGAGTTCCGCGAGATCGTGGAGCGGGGCCTGGACCTGTCGCCCACCACCGAGGTGCTGATCGAGGAGAGCGTGCTCGGCTGGAAGGAGTACGAGATGGAGGTCGTCCGCGACAAGGCGGACAACTGCATCATCGTCTGTTCGATCGAGAACATCGATCCGATGGGGGTGCACACCGGCGACTCGATCACCGTCGCCCCCGCGCTGACGCTGACCGACAAGGAATACCAGCGGATGCGGCGCGCCTCGATCGACGTGCTGCGCGAGATCGGCGTCGAGACCGGCGGCTCCAACGTGCAATTCGCGGTGAACCCGGCCGACGGGCGCATGGTGGTCATCGAGATGAACCCGCGGGTATCGCGCTCCTCGGCGCTGGCGTCCAAGGCCACCGGCTTTCCCATCGCCAAGGTCGCTGCGCGCCTGGCGGTGGGCTACACGCTGGACGAGCTGATGAACGACATCACGGGCGCCACGCCCGCCTCGTTCGAGCCCAGCATCGACTATGTGGTCACCAAGATCCCGCGCTTCGCCTTCGAGAAGTTCCCGGGTTCGGAGCCCTACCTCACGACCCAGATGAAGTCGGTGGGCGAGGTGATGGCCATCGGGCGCACCTTCGCCGAGAGCCTGCAGAAGGCCCTGCGCGGGCTGGAGACGGGCCTCACCGGCCTTGACGAGATCGAGGTCGAGGGCGCGGACGATCCGGAGACCGGCCGTGCGGCTGTGCACCGGGCGCTGACGGTCCCGACCCCGGACCGGCTGCGGGTGATCGCCCAGGCCTTCCGCGTCGGCCTGACCTGCGACGAGATCCACGCCGCCTGCGCCTACGAGCCCTGGTTCCTGCGCCAGATCGAGGCGCTGGTGAAGACCGAGGCCCAGGTGCGCGCTGAGGGCCTGCCGATCCACGCCGCCGACTTCCGCAAGCTGAAGGCCCTGGGCTTCTCCGACGCGCGCCTGGCCAAGCTGACCCACACCACCGAGCGGGAGGTGCGCGAGCAGCGCCGCGCCCTGGGCGTGCGGCCGGTGTTCAAGCGCATCGACACCTGCGCCGGCGAGTTCCGCGCCGAGACGCCCTACATGTACTCGACCTACGAGAGCGGCGCCGTCGGCCAGATCCCGGACGACGAGAGCGAGCCCTCCGACCGCAAGAAGGCCATCATCCTGGGCGGCGGGCCGAACCGCATCGGCCAGGGGATCGAGTTCGACTACTGCTGCTGCCACGCCGCCTTCGCCCTCGACGAGATCGGCGTCGAGTCGATCATGGTCAACTGCAACCCCGAGACGGTCTCGACCGACTACGACACCTCCGACCGCCTCTACTTCGAGCCGCTGACCGCCGAGGACGTGCTGGAGCTGATCGAGACCGAGCGCACCCGCGGCGAGCTGATCGGCGTGATCGTCCAGTTCGGCGGGCAGACCCCGCTGAAGCTGGCGGCGGCGCTGGAGGACGCGGGCGTCCCGATCCTCGGCACCACCCCCGACGCCATCGACCTGGCCGAGGACCGCGAGCGGTTCCAGCAGCTGCTGCACCGCCTGAAGATCGCCCAGCCGGTGAACGGCATCGCCCGCTCCCGCGACGAGGCCTTCGCCGCGGTCCACCGCATCGGCTACCCCGTGGTGATCCGGCCCTCCTACGTGCTGGGCGGCCGGGCCATGGAGATCGTCCGCGACGACGAGCAGCTCGAGCGCTACATCACCACCGCCGTCCAGGTCTCCGGCGACAGCCCGGTGCTGATCGACCAGTACCTCAGCCGCGCCACCGAGGTGGACGTGGACGCCCTGTGCGACGCCACCGGCGCGGTCTTCGTGGCCGGCGTGATGGAGCACATCGAGGAAGCCGGCGTGCACTCCGGCGACAGCGCCTGCTCGCTGCCTCCGTTCTCGCTGACGCCGGACACCATCGCCGAGCTCAAGCGCCAGACCGAAGAGATGGCCCGCGCGCTGAAGGTGCGCGGCCTGATGAACGTCCAGTTCGCCATCGAGGAGCCGCAGAGCGTCAGCCCGCGGATCTATGTCCTCGAGGTCAATCCACGCGCCAGCCGCACGGTGCCCTTCGTGGCCAAGACCATCGGTCGACCGGTGGCCGCCATCGCGGCCAAGCTGATGGCCGGCAAGACCCTCGCCGAATTCGACCTCACCGAGACACCCTACGACCACATCGCGGTCAAGGAGGCGGTGTTCCCCTTCGCGCGCTTCGCCGGCGTCGACACCATCCTGGGGCCGGAGATGCGCTCCACCGGCGAGGTCATGGGCCTGGACTGGGTGCGGCCGGGCGAGACCTCGTCCGCCCCGGCCTTCGCCCGCGCCTTCGCCAAGAGCCAGCTGGGCGGCGGCACCGTGCTGCCGTCGAAGGGCTGCCTCTTCGTCTCGGTGAAGGACGCCGACAAGGACTGGATCCTGGAGCCCGTGCGCCTGATCCTGGGCCAGGGCTTCCGCGTCCTGGCCACGGCCGGCACCGCCGCCTTCCTCGAGAGCCAGGGCCTGAAGGTCGAGCTGGTCAAGAAGGTGCTGGAGGGCCGCCCGCATATCGTCGACGCCATGAAGAACGGCGGCGTGCAGCTGGTCTTCAACACCACCGAGGGCAAGCAGTCGCTGAAGGACAGCTTCGAGATCCGCCGCAACGCCCTGATGATGAAGATCCCCTACTTCACCACCACGCCCGCGGCCCTCGCGGCGGCTCAGGCGATCGCGACCATGGCCCAGGCGCCGCTCGAGGTCCGCCCGCTGCAGAGCTACGGCTACGGCCGCTAGGCCTCCTCGTCGTCCTCCGACGCATCCTCGGCCTGCCCGGCGTCCAGCACCGCGAACGCCTCCTGGAAGCGCTTGAGCGCGGCGATCGAGGCCTGCACCCGCTGGGTCGCCGCGCCGCCGTCGCCCTGGGCGGCGTTGATCACGGCCAGATTGGTGCTGGCCACGGCGTCGGCCAGGGCCTTCAGGCAGCCCTTCAAGGCCGCGAAGTCGGCGGCCACGTCCGGGCCTTCATCGCCGTCGTCGATATAGTCGTCGAGGTTGACCATGCGCGCCTCTCGGGTTCGGCCCCCACTTAGCGCCGCGGGCGCCGGCCCGCCAGGGCGCGACTTGCGTGAGATCCATCAAGGTCCGGGGCCGGGGCGGCGATAGTATCGCCTCGCCGTCACATCTCGAGCGGCGCAAACTTGGAGCTCCGCATGGCGCCGCGCCACCTCGAACGCCACGCCGTCCACCGCATCGGCTGGCTCCGCGCCGCCGTCCTGGGCGCCAATGACGGCATCGTCTCCACCGCCAGCCTGCTCGTGGGCGTGGCCGCCGCCGCCCAGGGCCGCAGCGAGGTGCTGCTGGCTGGGGTGGCCGGTCTGGTCGCGGGCGCCTTCTCCATGGCGGCCGGGGAATATGTCTCCGTCAGCTCCCAGGCGGATACCGAAAGCGCCGACCTCGCCCGTGAGCGCGCCGAGCTCGTGGCCCAGCCGGCTGTCGAGCGGGAAGAGCTGGCGAATATCTACGCCGCCCGTGGAGTGGAGCTGGAGCTGGCCCGCAAGGTGGCCGACCAGCTCATGGCCAAGGACGCGCTCGGCGCCCATGCCCGCGACGAACTGGGGATTTCCGAGGTCACCACGGCGCGGCCCATCCAGGCGGCGCTGACGTCGGCCCTCACCTTCTCCGCCGGCGCGGCCCTGCCCGTTCTGGCGGCCATGCTGGCCCCGCAGCGCCTGGTCGTGGCCACGGTCTCCGTCGCGGCGATCGTCCTGCTGGCGGTGCTCGGCGCCATCGGCGCGCGAACCGGGCGGTCCAGTGTCTGGAGGGCGATTGTGCGGGTGACGTTCTGGGGCGCCCTGGCCCTGGCCGCGACTGCGGGCGTTGGCGCGCTGTTCGGGGTGGCCGCCTAGGGCATGCTCGCAAAAGTTGAGCTGCGTTAACCACCGCTGACGCTAGTTCATTGACCGCGGTTCCGAGCAGGCGCAAACTTTCTGCATCGTCTGACTGAGACAGACGGCAAGGGCGCGCCCCGGCGGCCCGCATACGCTCCCCCGATCCCTTGGTGAGGAGGGGGTGGGCGAACTTCCGGGGGACGCCGCTGGCGTCTGCCGCAGCCTGGCGTGGAGACCAAGAAACTCCACCGAGGATTGCGAGGAATAGTCATGCATACCGAGCCGCAAACGGGCCACGTCAAACATCACAAGCCGAAACACCTGGCCGAGCGCTTCGAAGGGGTGATCGGCATCGTGATGGTGGCCGCCATCGTGCTTCTGGCGATCGGCCTGATCTACGGCATCGTCACCACGCACGATACGACGCCTTCCTGGATGAAGTAGCGGGCCCGACGGCCCGGCCCCGGCCGCTGGCCGGGCGCCGCCGCGAAATCTCCAGACGCCCGCCGGGTCCTCCTGGCGGGCGCAGGGGATTGCATGATCCTGTCGCTACACGCTGACCGCCAGCGCCACTGGCGGCGCTCGTTCGCGTGCGCTACGACCTCAAGTTAACAGCGATAATGAGGGAGACGGCGCATGGCGGGACGGGTGGACGGCAAGGTGGCCCTGGTCACCGGCGGAGCCAGCGGGATCGGACGTCGGTGCGCCGAGCGGCTGGCCGCCGAAGGCGCGAGCGTGGTCATCACCGACATCCAGGACCACCTGGGCGGTGAGGTCGTCGCCGGCGTTCAGAAGGCCGGGGGCCAGGCCAGCTACATCCGCCACGACGTCACCAGCGAG
Organism: Caulobacterales bacterium; assembly: GCA_019510435.1. Classification (GTDB taxonomy): domain Bacteria; phylum Pseudomonadota; class Alphaproteobacteria; order Caulobacterales; family Caulobacteraceae; genus Phenylobacterium. Next base: position 26,738 of record JAEKKJ010000020.1, read on the forward strand.
GACGCCTGGATCGACGTCATCGCCCAGGTCCGCGCCCGCCACGGCCGGCTGGACATCCTGGTGAACAACGCCGGCATCGGCCTGGGCGGCTCGATCCTGGACATGACCCTGGCCGACTGGCGCAAGCAGACGGCGGTCAACCTGGACGGCGTCTTCCTGGGCGTGAAGCATTCGATCCCGCTGATGCGCGAGGGCGGCGGCGGCTCGATCATCAACATGTCCTCGGTGGCCGGGCTGAAGGGTGCACCCACCCTGGCCGGCTACTGCGCCACCAAGGGCGGCGTGCGCCTGTTCACCAAGGCCGTGGCCCTGGAGTGCGCCAACGCCAAGGACGGCGTGCGGGTCAACTCGGTCCACCCGGGCATCATCGAGACGCCGATCTGGGTGACGGTCTCCGGCGGCCAGCCGGGCGTCAACGCCCCGCCGGACCTGGACGCCATGTCGGAAATGGCCGTGCCGATGGGCGTCAAGGGCGTGCCGGACGACATCGCCAATGGCGTCCTGTGGCTGGCCTCGGACGAGAGTCGCTACGTCACGGGCGCGGAACTGGTGATCGACGGCGGGCTCAGCGTCCGCTAAGCGCGGGCCATGCCCCCTACCCTGCATGTGATCTTCGGCCCCTCGGGCGCCGGCAAGACGACCTACGCCCACGCCTTCGCCCGCCGGGAGAAGGCGGTGGCCTTCATCCTGGACGACTGGATGGCGCGGCTGTTCGCGCCCGACATGCCCGAGCCGATCGAATACGAGTGGATGATCGAGCGGGTGGGCCGCTGCGAGGCGCAGATCTGGTCGACGGCCGCCGGCGTGCTGGCCGCGGGCACGTCCGTGATCCTCGACATCGGCCTGATGCGCAGGGCCGACCGGGCCCGGGTGCGCGACATCGCCGACGCCGCCGGCCTGCCCCTACAATGGCACTTCGTCACCGCCAGCGCCGAGGCGCGGCGGGCCCGCGTGGCCGAGCGCAACGTCATCCGCGGCGAGAACTTCGCCATCGCCGTGACGCCCGAGATGTTCGACTTCATCGAGGGCGTCTTCGAGGCGCCGGAGCCGGACGAGCTGGCGGGCGCGACGATCAGCGAGAGCGCCTGAACCGCCGCCTCAGGTCGCGGCGCCCACCGGGAAGAGGTGCGATGGCCAGGTGGCGTCGGCGGCGCGGTGGAAGGCCGGGCGGGCGGTGAGGCGGGCGTTGTAGTCCAGGAGGACCGGCGTCTCCGGCAGCAGCTTCTGGTACAGTAGCCGCGAGATCGTGCCGCCCAGCACCACGTCGGCGGCGCTGAAGCGGTCGCCCAGCAGGTACTTGCGGCCGGTCAGCACCCCGGTCAGCACCGCGACCATGTCCTCGAACGAGCCGAAGCTGACCCCGAACCCGGGAAGATCGATCTTCTGCTCGTGCAGGGTCGCCACCGGGTCCACCACCGCCGTCGAGAACACCATCCACTTCAGGTAGGCGCCCCGGTCGGCATGCTCGATGCGCGGCGCGAGCTGGCCATAGCTGTAGCGGTCCGCCAGGTAGATGGCGATCGCCGGGTTCTCGCTGACCACCACCTCGCCGTCGGTCAGGGTCGGCACCTTGCCGGCCGGGTTCAGCTTCAGGAATTCGGGGTCCTTCTGCTCGCCCTTGCGGATGTCCACGGTGCGCACGTCGAACGGAACGCCGATCTCCTCCAGCATCCAGTAGGCGGTGAACGCCCGGCTGGCTGGCGAGTGATAGAGGGTGATCCCGCGCTTGGCGGCCATGGCGCTCTCCTCGAAGAGCCCCTAAGCTAAGGTGGAAAGCCGCAAGGGCAAGGCGCGCCGCGATCTCTATCAAAAGAGACTGGGCGACCGGTGCTCTTGATTTTTGCGCCGCACAATCCTAGCCTATTTGCCCCCGGGACGCCTGCGCCCGCGGCCCGGGCCAGGGGATCAGATCAGGGCGAACTTCGAGTCACGATGGAAAAAGTTCCGATGACCGTCGAGGGCTACAATGCTCTCGACGAAGAACTGAAGCGTTTGAAAACGCTGGAGCGTCCGGCGGTGATCGCCGCGATCGCCGAAGCGCGATCGCACGGCGACCTGTCCGAAAACGCCGAATACCATGCCGCTAAGGAGCGGCAGGGCTGGATCGAAGGCCAGATCGCCGAGATCGAGGACCGCATGGCCCGCGCCCAGGTGATCGACGTCTCGAAGCTCAGCGGCAGCCAGGTGAAATTCGGCGCCACCGTCTCGGTGGTGGACGAGGACACCGAGGAAGAGGCCCGCTACCAGATCGTGGGCGAGCACGAGGCCGACGTGAAGCGCGGCCGCGTCTCCATCACCTCGCCGATCGCGCGCGCGATCATCGGCAAGGAGAGCGGCGACGTGGTCGAGGTCAACACGCCCGGCGGCGTGAAGGCCTACGAGATCACCAAGGTGGAGTGGGTCTGAGCCCAAGCCCATGGACGGGCCCCGTCCCTTAAGGATCTGGGCCGTCTCCGACGGGCGCGCCGGCATCGAGGCCCAGGCTCTGGGCCTCGCCGAGGCGGTGGCGCGTCGCCGCCCCGCCCTGGTGACGGCCAAGCGCATCCGCTGGAAGGCGGGTCTCGGCCGCCTGCCCTGGCGGCTGATCCCGCCGTCGGCCCGCACCGGCGACCCGATCGCCCCACCCTGGCCCGATATCTGGATCGCGGCCGGGCGCGCGACCCTGCCGCTCTCGACCCGGATGCTGGGCTGGAGTGGCGGCCGCACCTTCGTCGTCCAGACCCAGGACCCCAAGGCCCCGCTCGGCGCGTTCGACCTGGTGGTGCCGCCCGAACATGACGGGCTTACGGGCGACAACGTCTTCCCGATCCTCGGCGCCCCCAACCGGCTGAGTCCGGAGAAACTGGCCGTCGAGCTGGCGCGGTTTTCCGACCGGCTCGGGGCCCTGCCGCACCCGCGCGTCGCGGTGATCGTGGGCGGCGATTCCAAGGCCCATCGCCTGCCGGCCTCGCGCGCCCTGGCCATGGCGCACGAGATCGCCGCCGCGGTGCGGGCCGCCGGCGGCTCGATCCTGGTGAGCTACACCCGCCGCACGCCGCCCGCCGCCCGCGAGGCGATGACCCGGGCGCTCGCGACCCTGCCGGGGATCATCTGGGACGGGACCGGCGACAATCCCTACTTCGCCTTCCTGGCCGCAGCGGACGCGATCCTGGTGACCGAGGACTCCACCAACCTCGCCACCGACGCGGCCAGCACCGGCAAGCCCTTGTTTATCCTGGCGATGGAGGGGCGCAGCCCGAAGTTCGAGCGCTTCCACGCCGAGCTGGGGCGACGTGGCGTCGCACGTCCCTTCGCCGGCGAATTGAGCGCCCCGCCCTACACGCCCCTTGCGGAAACCGAGCGCGCGGCCTCAGAACTGTTGCGCCGATACGACGGACGGCCCTGAACGGCGGACAAAACACAACTTAAAGCAATGGCTTCTTGCCGGTCTCTCGTGGTCCGGTAACTTTAGCTAAGGAATTCTGGATACCCTCCCGGGCAAGGGACATCGCTGATTCGTTTTTGGGGGCCGCACAGTGGCGACTTATTTCTTCGAGCAGATCACGGCCGACCAGGCCCTCGCCTTCAGCAGCGCCGCTGGCGACCAGCTGATCATCCAGACTCAAGGCGTCACGGCCGCCCAGATGTCGGTGGCGTTCGTGCCGTTCACCATCAGCACGCCGGACATGATCGTCCTGACCGGCGCGGGCCGCACGGTCACCTTCAGCGACCCCAACGGCTTCCGGGCTCCGTCCAACACCGGCGGCTCGGCCGCGATCTTCCCTGACGGCTCCCTGCTGTACGCGGGGACCACGGGCGCCGACACCGTGACCGGCACGGCCGCGGCCGACGGCCTCTACGGCGGCCTGGGCGACGACACGCTGGACGGCAGCGCGGGCAACGATCTCCTCCAGGGCAACCAGGGCAACGACACCCTGAACGGCGGCTCCGGCGACGACGTCATCTATGGCGGCAAGGACAACGACGTCATCGACGTCGGCACGGGCACCGGCCCGGCGGTGATGCAGTTCGCCCAGGGCAACCTCGGCGACGACACCATCACCGGCAGCGTCGGCGCCGACCTCCTGCTCGGCGGCCAGGGCAACGACCAGATCACCGGCGGCGGCGGCAACGACTTCCTGCTGGGCAACCTGGGCAACGACACCGTCACCGGCTCGGCCGGCAGCGACACGATCCAGGGCCAGGACGGCGACGACGTGCTGAACGGCGGCGCGAGCGGCAGCGATTCCCTCGACGGCGGCGATGGCAATGACAACATCACGACCGGCGCGGGCGTCAACATCATCAGCGGCGGCAACGGCAACGACACGGTCGACGCCAGCGCCAGCGGCCCCGACACCATCACCCTGGGCGCCGGCGACGACAAGCTGATCGGCGGCGCGGGCGCGGACCTGATCGACGGCGGTGCGGGCAACAACACCATCGGCGGCGGCGCGGGGGCCAACACCATCACGGCCGGCGTCGGCAACGACGTCGTCACCACCGGCACGGGCTCCAGCAGCATCTCCACCAGCGACGGCGATGACACCATCACCGCCGGGGCCGGCGCCAACACGATCCTCGCCGGGGCCGGCAACGACAAGGTCACCAGCGGCGCGGGCGACGACAGCATCAACCTGGGCGACGGGGATGACACCCTGACCTCGGGCGGCGGCGGCGCCGACACGGTCGACGGCGGCAACGGCGCCAACAACATCACCCTCACCGCCGGCGGCTCGGTCATCACCGGCACGGGCGCCGACACCATCGACGGCGGCGCGGGCGACGTGTCCATCAGCTCGGGCTCCGGCAACGACAACGTCACCACCGGCGCCGGCAACGACAGCGCGACCCTGGGCGACGGCGACGACACCCTGACCGATGGCGGCGGCATCAACACCGTCTCGGGCGGCAACGGCAACGACAACATCACCACCGGGACCGGCGCCGACACCATCGATGCCGGCGAGGGGAACAACACCGTCGCCGCCAGCGCGGGCAACAACAGCCTGACCAGCGGCGCCGGCAACGACAACCTGAGCTCGACCGGGAGCGGCAACGACACCTATTCGTCCGGCAGCGGCGACGACACCATCTCCAGCGCCGGCGGCCTCGATCTCATCAACGCCGGGGCCGGCAACGACAGCATCACCTTCACGGGCCGCGGCTCGGTGATCGCGGCGGACGGCGACGACACCATCGACGGCCACACCAGCACGGTCGACAACATCGTCGACGGCGGCAACGGCAATGACAGCGTCAGCCTCGGCTCGGGCAACGACACCATCACGGGCGGCGCGGGCAACGACACGATCTCCGCCGGAACCGGCCTGAACTCCGTCGACCTCGGCGCCGGCGACAACCAAGGGACGGTCGGGGCGCTTTCCAGCACGATTACCGGGGGCGCCGGCAACGACACCATCACCGCCGGCAACGGCGGCAACAGCATCAACGTCGGCGACGGCGCCAACTCGGTCACCTCGGGGACCGGGGCGGACACCATCACGACGGGCGCCGGCGCCGACACCATCGTCGGCGGCGGCACGGCCAGCGACTCGATCAGCGCAGGTGGCGGCAACGACACCATCAGCGGGTCGGGCTCGATCGACGCTGGGACCGGTGACGACACCATCGCCGGCTCGGGCGCCTCCGACACCATCCTCGGCGGCGACGGCAACGACACGATGTCCGGCTCGGGCGTGCTCACGGGCGGCCTCGGCAACGACACCATCGCCGGCGGCGCGACGGCCGACACCATCACCGGCGGTTCGGGCGTGGACAAGCTGACCGGCAACGGCGGCGCTGACGTGTTCCAGTTCAGCACCGGCGAGACGGGCATCACGGTGGCCACGGCCGACTCGATCACCGACTTCGCCGCCGGCACGGACAAGCTGAAGTTCGGCCTGGCCGCGGGTTCGGGGACGAACTTCTACGTCGGCGCCGCCGGCGGGGCGGACGACTTCGCTGCGGCCCAGACCGCCGCCAACGCCCACCTCACCGGCACGGTGACCTACGCCTCGATCACCTACAACGCGGCCGGCACGACCGCGGTGTTCGTGGACACCAACGGCGACCACATCGCCGACGAGGTGGTGATCCTGGTCGGGGGCGCGACCCTGACCTCGGGCGACATCATCTAACGGCCAGCACGGCCGACCTTTCAGGGCCGCCCTTCGGGGCGGCCCTTTTGCTTGGTAGAGGCGCCGCCCTTCGCGGCGGCCCTTTTGCTTTGGTTGAGGTGCCGCCCTTCGGGGCGGCCCTTTGCTTTTGGGGCGCATCGGCGCATGTGCGGGGCGATGAGCGCCATCCTGCCGCCGCCTTTGCCGGGCGATTTCGCCCCATGAGCGGACCCCGGATCCTGTTCGTGGTCAACGCCGGCCCCACGGTCGGCGGAGGCCACGTCATGCGCAGCCTGACCCTCGCGCGGGCCCTCGAAGGCCAGGGCGCCGCCACCGTCTTCGCCGGCCCGCGGGCCATGGCCGAGCTGCTGGACGCCTTCTCGCCCGACAGCTCTCGCCAGGTGGCGGACGACGCCGCCGCGGCCGCTGCGCGCGAAACCTTCGACGCCATCGTCTTCGACCACTACGGCCTGGCCGAGCCGGACCACCGCGCCCTCGCCCGCGGCAAGCCCAGCCTGGTGATCGACGACCTGGCCGACCGGCCGATCGGCGGCGACCTGGTGCTGGACTCCGGGCCGGGCCGCAAGGCCGAGGACTATCTGGGCAAGGCGCCGGAGGACGCGCGCCTGCTGCTGGGCCCGCAGTTCGCGCCCGTACGGCCCGAGTTCGCCGCCCTGCGCGAACCCGCCCTGGCCTGGCGCGGCGAGCCCGTGCTGCGGATCCTGGTCAGCCTCGGCCTCACCGACGTTGGCGGCGTCACGGCGCGCATCGTCGAGCGGCTGCGGCCGCGGGTGAACGAGGTTGGGCTGGACGTGGTGCTGGGCGCCGCCGCCCCCAGCCTGCCGGGCCTCGCCAAGGTCGCCCGCCACGACCCGCGGCTGGTGCTCCACGTAGACACGCCGCACATGGCCAGGCTGACGGCGGAGGCCGATATCGGGGTCGGCGCCGCCGGCTCCTCCACCTGGGAGCGATGCGTCCTGGGCCTGCCCAGCCTGATGGTGGTGCTGGCCGACAACCAGCGGGCCGCCGCCCGGGCGATCGCCGAGCGCGAGGCGGCCCTGGTCGTGGATCTGGCCCAGCCGGATTTCGAGGCCGCGTTCGACCGGGCGCTGCTGCGTCTGCTGCGCGACGGCGACCTGCGCCGCAAGCTGGCGGCCGCCAGCGCCGAGGTCTGCGACGGCCTGGGGGCCGGCCGGGTGGCGGAGGTGTTCCTGCGGCTGATCGCGGGCCGCGCACCTGTCTGACCCGCCTCAGCCTGCGAGGGCCTCGGCCGCGTCGAGGCCGTCCAGCACATGGCGAAGATCGACCTGCAGGTTGCGGTCGGGGGAATTGGGATCGAAGGCGTCCTCGCCCGGCGCCGGCTCTGCGCTCACGTGCACGATGGTCCCCGCCCCGGCCGCGGCCGCCAGCCGCCGCCAGTACCAGTAGCCCGGGCTGCGGTGCTTCATCACCACCACCACCGGGCAGTCGGGCGGACAGAAGACCAGGTTGGTGATCGCCGCGCCGGTGGTCCCCGCCACCATCCGCGCCCGTGAGAACAGGGCGACCTGCGCCTCGAGCGACAGCCGGTCGGTCTCCACGACCTGGAACCCGCGCGCGGTCAGCGCCGCCTCGATCTCCGGCTCGTTGACCAGGTGGCGCACCACGGTGTTGCGGCGGAGCAGGAACAGCTTGGGCCGCTCCCCGCCTTCGTCTTCGCCGCCCGCCCCGCTCCGTAGCGCCGCCACGCTGGCCCGCAGGGCCGCGCTGGCGAACAGGCCGTCGACGATCGCCTCCCGCGGCTGTGGCCGCAGCTTGAAGGCGCCGTAGCCGGTGGGCGAGACGTTGTGCAGCACGCCCACCCGCACCGCCTGGTCCACGGCCAGGCGCACGATCTCCACGTCCCGGCCAGCCACCAGGCCGATGGAGCGCATCAGGTTCGGATGCAGGTCGGCGTCGACGATCAGCGGCGCGACCCCCGGCCCCACCGCGCGCAGATAGGCGGCGATCCGCGGCAGCACCTCGGTCATCCAGTGGGCGTAGTTGGCCGAGCTGCCGTCGGTGAAGGCGGCCGCTTCCGGCAGGTAGCCCACCGCGAAGGGATCGCCACCGCCCCACGCCGCGGACACCCCGTCCTCGGAGATCGTCAGGCGGGTGTAGTACTCCTCCGGCGTGATGTCGGTCGCATGGACGATCAGGCCGTGGCGCACGATGGCCTCGGGCGTGGTCAGCAGGTTCGACTTGCCGCGCACCACCACCTCGCGCAGCGTTGTCACCGTCACCGCGGGGAAGTCGTAGGCCAGGGGCGCGCGGCCATGGAACGCCGCCTCCGACGCCGGAAGCACCACCGGCGGGCCCATCTCCACCCGCTCGGCGGAGAACAGCTCGCGTCGCGCCAGGCCCTGCGCCCGCGCATAGGCCGCCTCGCTCACGAAGGGCAGGATCAGGCGCGCGGCGGGCATGGGCTCCAGGTCGCGGTGGGTGACACCGGCTCAGGTTCGGCGGATCATCCTGACGCAATCTGCGATTCCAAGCGCGCCCCGCGAGCCGCCATGCCGCCCAGCCCCGCCGAACCTTCTCCGGACGCGGGCCGGATCCTGACGGACCAGGCCGAGGCGCTGCTGCACGACGGCCGCTTCGAGGACGCGGTGAAGCGCGCGACGCGGGCGACCGCCCTGGGCGGCGAGCTCGGCCGCACCTGGGCCATCCTGGCCCGCGCCTTCATGGGGATGCGGGATCCCATCTCCGCCTACGGCGCTTACGGCCAGGCCCTGGCGCATGCGGCCCTCGACCGGTCGGAGCTCAGCCGCGAGATGGGCCTGCTCGCGCTCAGCCTCGGACATGCGGACCAGGCCGAGAGCCTGCTGGCGGCGCACCTGGCGCAGGAGCCTGCCGCCACCCCGGAGACGGTGGCGGCCCTGGCCCAGGCGCAGACGGCGATCATGGCCTACGACCGCGCCCACGCCACGCTGAAGGCGGCGCTGGAGGCCAATCCTGAAGCGCCAGGCCTCTGGCTCGCCCTTGGCCAGCTGCTCTGCGCCGAAGGCCGCCACGGCCAGGCCGGCGTGTTCTTCGAGGAGGCGCTGCGCCTCGATCCCGCCCTGGCCCTGGCGCGCGACGGACTGGCGGACGCCCGGCTGCTCGGGGCCGGCGACGCCCCGCGGGCGCTGGCGGCCGGAGACGCCGCGCTCGCCGCAGCGGACGACTCGCAGCGCGCAGCCCTGGCCGCCCATCAGGCGCGGCGGCGGCTCGCGCTGGGCCAGCTGGACGCGGGCTGGGCGCAGCTTGCCCATGCGAGCGATGTGGAGGTGCGCGCCGCCGCGCCGGCCTGGGATGGCCAGTCCACGCTCCGGGGCCGCCTGCTGCTGATGGGCGAGGACAGCCTCACCGACGAGCTGATGCTGGCGGCGGCCGTGCCGGAGCTTGCCCGGTCCGGCCCGCCGCTGATCCTGGCGGTCGATCCGCGCTGGGAGGCCCTGGCGCGGCGCTCGTTCGCCGGTGTGCAGGTGGTCCCGCGCCTCACCCGCACCTTGCGCGGGCGCCGCCTCGCCGCCGCCGAGCTCGACACGCCGCATCTGCACGCCGGGGAGCTGGTGGGCGCCTGGGCCCCGCTTCGCGCCGTGGCCGGTCCGCGCCTGGCCACGCTCGCCGCCCCAGCCCCGTACCTGCAGCCCAATCCGGAGCGCGTCGGCCACTGGCGGGAGCGGCTGGCAGGGCTTGGCCCCGGCCTCAAGATCGGGGCGGTCTGGCCGGTCGCCACCGCCGACGGCGCCGAGCCCTGGGAAGCCCCGCCGCTCGCGCCCCTCGCGGCGGCCCTGGCCCTTCCGGATGTACGCGTCATCGCCCTTCGGCCCCGCGAGGCGCTGAGCGACGTCGGCTGGATCGATCCGCCGCCCGAGCTGCAGACCGAGAGCCTGGACGACCTGGCGGCCTTCGCCGTGACCCTGGACCTCGTCATCGGCCCGCCCGACGCCCTGACCTACGCCGCGGCCGCCTGCGGGGTGGCGACCTGGCTGCTCGCCACGCCCCGCCACTGGGCCCGGCTGGGCGCGGACACCTATCCCTGGCTGCCCGGTGCGCGCGTGTTCTGCGCCGCCGCGCCGGGCGACTGGACCGCCGCGCTCGAGGCTCTCCGGGCGGCGCTCATGACGCAGCTCGCGGCGGGCGGAGCGGCCGGGCCCTAATCGGGCGTTAACCGTAACCGTGTTGCCTGGGGCCTGGCCTTCGGAGGGACCAGGCGTGGCCGCCAATCACCCGCAGCCGCAAGACGCGCGGCCCGCACCCAGCGCGACGCCGGCCGGCGTCGAGCCCCTGGTCAAGCTGGTGGAGCTGCAGACCATCCCCATGCCCAACGGCATCCTGGGCGTGGCGGAGGTGTCCAAGCACATCGGCTTCCCGGTCCACCGCGCCTACTACATCCGCGACGTGCCCACCGGCCACGGCCGCGGCAGCCACGGCCACCGGGCCCTGCGCCAGTGCTTCCTCTGCCTGCGCGGCAGCGTGCGGCTCAGCATCACCAAGGACGGCCGCACCGAGGTGGTCGAGCTGAACCGGCCGAACCAGGCCGCGGTGGTGCCCGCCGGCTGCTGGCGCGACCTCAGCGACTTCAGCCACGACTCGGTGATCATCGTGCTGGCCTCCGACGAGTACGACGAGGCCGACTACATCCGCGACTACAACGACTTCATGCGCTGGGAGGCCGGCGACGAGCCGATCACGGCGGTCCCCTACCTCGACCTGCGCCGCGCCGCGCCCATGGTCGGGGCGGACATCGAGCTGGCCCTGCGCCGGGTGATGAAGTCCGGGGCCTATGTGGGGGGGCCCGAGCTGGCCGCCTTCGAGGGGCGCTTCGCCGCCTACAGCGGGGCCGACCACACCGTGGGGGTAGGCACCGGCCTCGACGCCCTGCGCATCGCGCTGCAGGCCTGGGGCATTGGCCCGGGCGACGAGGTGATCTGCCCGGCGCACACCTTCATCGCCACCGCCCTGGCGGTGGACGCGGTGGGCGCCACGCCCGTGCTGGCCGACGTCGAGCCTGACACCGGCCTGATCGACATCGCCGCCGTGCGCGCCGCCATCACCGAGCGCACCCGCGTCATCATCCCGGTGCACCTGTACGGCCACCCGGTGGACATGGACGCCCTCAGCGAGGCCGTCGGCGGGCGCGACATCAAGATCCTGGAGGACGCCTGCCAGGCGCACGGCGCCCGCTACAAGGGCCGGCGCTGCGGCGGCCTGGGCGACGCGGCCGCCTTCAGCTTCTATCCGACCAAGAACCTGGGCGCCCTGGGCGACGGCGGGGCGATCACCACGCGCTCGCCAGCCCTCGCCGACGATGCCCGGATGCTGGCCAACTATGGCGCGCGGGTGAAGTACCGGCACGAGACGGTGGGCGGCAATTCGCGGCTCGACCCGCTGCAGGCGGCGGTGCTGGGCGTGAAGCTGGAGCACCTGGACGTCTGGAACGCGCGCCGCGGCGAGCTGGCGCTGCGCTACTTCCTGGGCCTGGCCCATGTGCGCGGGCTGGAGCTGCCGGCGGTCCGGGTCTGGGCCCAGCCGGTCTGGCACGTGTTCGCGGTGCGCGCGCCCGGCGTGCGCGACGCCCTGCAGGCCTTCCTGGCCGACAAGGGCGTCGGGACCAACATCCACTATCCGATCCCGGTGCACCTGCAGCCCTGCTACGCCGGGCGGTGGGCCGCCGGCGCGTTCCCGGTGGCCGAGGCCCTCGGCGCCTCCCTGCTCAGCCTGCCGCTGGACCCGACCCACAGCGACCGCGAGATCGACTATGTGATCGCCTGCGTCCGCGAGTTCTTCGGCGCATGACCTCGCGCCCGGCCTTGGACCTCGCGACCCTGGAGCTCGACTACGAGGGCTTCCGCCGGCTGGCCCGCGAGCCGGGGCTCAGCGCGCACGAGAAGATCGGCTTTCCGGACTCCTACCGCGAGGGCTTCGAGCCCGCGATCCTGGCGGACATCGTGGCCAAGCTGCCGCGTCTGGCCAGCGACGAGGGCCTCAGCGTCGTCGACATCGGGCCGGGCTGCGCCGCCCTGCCCCGGATGCTGATCGACCTCTGCCGCGACCGGCGTCACACGATCACCCTGGTTGACAGCCCGGAGATGCTGGCCCTTTTGCCGGACGTCGCCGGGGTCACCCGCAAGGCGCCAGGCCTCTTCCCGAAGAACGCCGCCGAGGTGCGCGCCGCCGCCGGCCGGGCCGACGCCCTGATCTGCTACAGCGTGCTCCATTACATCTACGTGGACTGCAACCTGTTCGACTTCGTGGACGCCACGGTGGCCCTGCTCGCCCCCGGCGGACGCGCCCTGATCGGGGACATCCCCAACCACTCCAAGCGCCGCCGCTTCTTCGCCACCGAGGGCGGCCAGGCCTTCCACCGGGCCTTCACCGGCTCGACCGAGCCCTACGTGGTGCCGCACGACACCCCGGTCCCCGGCAAGATCGACGACGCGGTGCTGATGGGCCTGATGCAGCGGGCCCAGGCCGCCGGCTGTGACGCCTATCTCCTGCCGCAGCCGGCCGACCTGCCCATGGCCAACCGCCGCGACGACCTGCTGCTCGCGAGGCCCTGAACATGGCCGAAAAGCCCCTGGTGATCATCGGCAACGGCGAGATCGCCGAGATGGCCTGCGAATATTTCGCCTACGACAGCGACCGCGCGGTGGCGGCCTTCGCCATCGGCGCGGAGTACATCAAGGACGCCACGCTGCATGAGCGGCCGGTCGTCGCCCTCGACCAGCTGGCGACCCTCTATCCGCCGGATTCCCACGACGCCTTCGTGGCCATCGGGGACGGCCAGCTGAACCGCCTGCGCCGCCGTCACGTGGACGCCGCCAAGGCCCAGGGTTACCGGCTCGCCAGCTACGTCAGCTCCAGGGCCTTTGTCTGGCGCAACGTCGAGATCGGCGAGAACTGCTTCATCCTGGAGCACAACGTCCTGCAGCCCTTCACCCAGGTCGGCGACAACGTGACCCTGTGGAGCGGCAACCACATCGGCCACCGCTCGGTGATCGAGGACGACGTCTTCATGTCCTCGCACGTGGTGGTGTCGGGCTTCTGCCGGATCGGGGCGCGCAGCTTCGTCGGCGTCAACGCGGCCCTGGCGCACCAGGTGCAGATCGGGGCGGACAACTTCATCGGCATGGGCGCGGTGATCACCGCCTCCACCGAGCCGGACGGCATCTACCAGGGCAACCCGGCCGAGCGGCGCACGATCTCCGCCAAGCGCTTCTGCCGCGTCCGCGAGTAGGCGCGTGGAGGTCCGCCGCTATGGCCCGCCGCTGCGGGAGGCCTGGGACGCGCTGAACCGGCGCGCGGTGAACGGCCACTTCCTCTTCGACCGCGGCTTCATGGACTACCACGCCGACCGCTTCACGGACGCCTCGCTGGTGGTGCTGGACGAGGGCGAGCCGGTGGCCCTGCTGCCGGCCAATATGGTGGGCGAGGAGGCCTGGAGCCACCAGGGCCTGACCTTCGGCGGGCTGGTGCACGAGGGCCTGGGGACCGCCCGGGCGATGGCGGCGCTGGACGCCTGCGCCGCGGCGCTGGCCGGGGCCGGCGCCAAGGCGCTCACCTACAAGGCCCTGCCGTGGATCTATCCTGCGCAGCCGGCGCAGGAGGACCTCTACTGGCTCTTCCGCCGTGACGCGCCGCTGGTCCGACGCGACGTCACCGCCGCCATCGACTACCGCGCCCGCGGCCGGGTCTCCAGCCGCCGGAGCCGAGGCGCGCGGAAGGCCGAGAAGGCGGGGATTGTCTTTGCCCGGTCGCAGGACTGGCCGGGCTTCTGGCGGCTGCTGGAGGCCGTGCTGGCCGAGCGCCACGGCGCCGCGCCCGTGCATTCCCTGGCCGAGATCGAGCTTCTGGCCGGCCGCTTCCCGGACGAGATCGCCCTGCATGCGGCGACGCAGGACGGGGTCCTGCTGGCCGGCGTGGTGATGTTCGCCTCCGCCCACGTCGCCCACGCCCAGTACATCGCCGTCGGCGAGGCGGGCCGCGAGGCCGGGGCGCTGGACGGGCTCTTCGAACACCTGATCCAGGCGCATGCCGCCAGCCACCGCTGGTTCGACTTCGGCATCTCCAACACCGACGGCGGCCGTGGGCTCAACGAGGGCCTGATCCGCCAGAAGGAGGAGTTCGGCGCCAGCGCCGTCGTCCACGACGTCTATCGGGTGGCGCTGGGCTGAGCCGCGGTCAGGCTGCGCCGCGGGCCGTGGCGCGCAGCCGCCAGGCGTCGAACATCTCGCCGCACGCCGCCTCCAGCCGCCGGGTGAAGCCCGCCTCGTCGCAGATCGGCCCGGCCTCGAACCCCGGCCGCACCCGCGCCCGCAGCGCGTCCAGGCGCGGCAGGTCGCTAGCGAGAGCCACAGCGCGCTCCACGAAGTCCTCCGGGCTCTCGGCGATCAGTTCGGCGAGGCCGCTGGCTTCCAGGATCGTGCGCACATAGTGGCCGCCGCTGCAGGCCGTGGGCTTGGCCAGCACCGGCACGCCGTTGGAGAGGGCGTCCAGCGTGGTGGTGGAGCCGGGGGCGGGCCAGCTGTCCAGCATCAGGTCGACCTGCTGGAAGGCCTGGAAATAGGCCTCGCCGGTCGAGAAGCCCTCGAAGGCCAGCCGCTCGGGCGCCACGCCGCGGGCGGCGAACCGCGCCTGGGTCGCGCGCTGCAGCACCGGGTCGACGAAGTAGCTGTACTTGAGCAGCAGGCGTGAATTCGGTGCGCCGCGCAGCGCCGCCGCCCAGGCGTCCAGCGCCCAGTCGCTGAGCTTGGAGGGATGCAGGAACGAGCCGAAGGTCACCTCGCCGCGCGCCAGCGCCGGCGTCGGGACCGGATCCAGCCGGCCGCTGGGCGGGCGGAAGGCGGTGAACACCGGGCCGATCCGCCAGATCGCCTCGCTGAACACCTCGCCCGCGCCGCTTTCCGGCCCGTCCGCGTGCAGCACGTAGTCCATCTCCGGCAGGCCGGTGGTCTGCACGAAGTTGATCCAGGCGAACTGCACCGGCGCCGGGCGGCGGGCGAAGACCGGCAGCCGCGAGCCCGCGGTGTGGCCCCAGCAGTCGGACAGCACGTCGATATGGTCGCGCCGGATCAGCGCCGCGGCGTCCGCGTCGCTGAGCGTCCCGATCGGGCGGACGCGGATCCAGTCCGGCCACATCCCAGCCTCGGTGTCGGCCTTTGCGGGATAGAGCGTCACCTCCACCGCCTTGGGATCGTGCGCCTCCAGCACCGGGGTGATGAACTGGCGCACCTGCGAGCGGGCGAAGGTGGGGGCGACGTAGCCGATGCGCAGCTTGCGCCCGGCGCGCGGCGCATGGCCGAACGGCGGCGCGGCGACCGAGGGCGCATAGCGCTGGGCCCAGTCGGCGGCGGCGGCGGGATAGCGGGTCTCGCGGTCCTGGCAGAGCAGGAGGGCGAACAGCAGGAACTGGTGCGCCTGGGCGGACGGGAAGCTCTCCGCCACCGCCTGGAAGATCTGCGCCGCCTCCTCCATCCGGCCCTGGTGCTGCAGGCTGAGGCCGTAGCTCAAGAGGCCCATGGCATCCAGGCTGCCCCCCGCCAGCGCCAGGGCCCGCACCACGCCCGAGAGGCCGACGAGGTGGCGGCCATAGAGCTCCTGGGCCACGGCGGCGGCATAGGCCGCATCGGTCCGCAGCCGGGCGGTGTCCGCGCCCATGGCCTGGGCCAGCGGCAGGGCCTGCAGGACCCGGGCGTCGTTCATCGCCTGGTCGGCGTCGGGCGCGCCGGCGGTCAGCTTGGCGCTGGCCAGCCAGTAGCGGGCTTCGGCGTCGCCCGGTTCGCGCGCGCAGAGCGGCTCCAGGATGGCGATCGCGGCCAGCGGGTCGCCCGAGAGCTGCGCCTCGCCCGCGGCCTGCAGCTCGCCGGTCATGCCCTCAGGCCTTGTTGACGGTGTTGTGCTTGATCACCGCCGAGCCGTCGGCGGCGAGGTCGGCGCGGGTGTCGCTGAGGCTCAGCGGTCCGCGCAGGGTCTCGTTCACCGCGTCCATGCCGGTGCGGCCGGCGTGGCGCTTGGCGATCAGGTAGCGCAGGGAGATCCGCTCGTGGTCGGCGGCGTCCGGCTGGGTGCCGTGCAGGGTGCAGGCATGCCACATGGCGGCGAAGCCCGTGCCCCCGGTCAGGATGTGCTGGCGCACCGCTGCTTCGCCGTGCGGGCCGTTGCGGTAGAGCCAGCTATCCTCGCCGGTGCGCGTCAGGTCGTGCGGGAAGACCGAACCGCCCAGGGCATGGCTGCCCTCCAGCAGGTAGAGCGGCGCGTCGGCCCGGGTGACCGGGTGCAGGTAGATGTAGAGGGTGATGAAGTCGGCTTCCCGGGCCTTGTAGTCGATCAGGTCCTGGTGGAAGTCGATGCCGTAGAAGTAGGTGATGTCGCGGTGCTGCGGCCGCACATAGGCGCCAAGGTTGTTGACCGGGTTGCCGAGGATCCGCTGGCGCAGCCAGTCCGGCACCTCGCTGGCGGGCACCCCGCAGACCACCTTCTTGTTGAGGATCTCGTAGTCGGCGCCCAGCAAGGCCGTAAGCGCCTCGACGATGGCCGGGTCCTGTTCGACGAAGCCCAGTTGGGCCTCGAAACGCTCCAGCAGGTTGCGCCCGGGCCTGGGGTTCACGCCGGTGTACTGCGGGTCGGCGTCGAACTCGGCTTCCGACTGGAAGAGGCTGGCGTCGAAGGCGCGGGTGGCGCGGATGGCGGCCAGGAGGGCCGCGGCGGCGTTCGGGTCCAGGGGCTCGGCGAAGCGATGGGCGCCGGCGCGGATGAAATCCTCCACGACGGTCTCGGCAAGCGCCGGGCGCGGCAGGTCGCGCGGCTTCGGCATGGCGTTCATCAATGGCCTCCGGGTCGCTCCCAGAGGCCCTGATTTCGTTTAATCCGTGGTTACCATGTTGCGGATCACGCGGCCCTGACGGCGGCGGCCTGGCCCTCGTAGACGAAGGCGGCGTCGTCGAGGTCGATGGCCGGCAGTTCGTCCTTCTCCCGCCAGTAGTCCTGGCTGTGCCGCCACTCGGGCTTGTCCCCGCTCTTGGGCAAGAGGTTCATGCCGCGCATCAGGTAGCCGGGGTTGAAGTTCTCCGGGTCGATCCATGGCGACAGGGCCATGCCCTCGTCTTCCGGCCGGAGCGCCACGCTGACCTTGCGCGCGCCCTTCTCGTCCATGTGCTGGAGCAGGCGGCAGACGAAGTCGGAGACCAGGTCGGCGCGCAAGGTCCAGCTGGCCCGGAAGTAGCCGAACACCCAGACGAGGTTGGGAACGCCGGTGAACATCATGCCCCGGTAGGTGACCGTGTCGTTGAAGGTCAGCGCCTTGCCATCGATGCTGAAGGCGATGTCGCCCAGGACGTTGAGGTTGAAGCCGGTGGCGGTGATGATCACGTCGGCGTCGAGGCGCTCGCCGGACTTCAGCTGCAGGCCGGTCTCGGTGAAGCGCTCGATCTCGTCGGTGACCACCGAGGCCTTGCCGTCCCGGACCGACTGGAAGATGTCGCCGTCGGGCACGAAGGCGATCCGCTGGCGCCAGGGGCGATAGCTGGGCGTGAAGTGCTTCTCGGTCACCTCGGGGCCGACGAATTCGCTGACGCCGGCCAGCAGCTCCTGCTTGACGGTCTCGGGCTCCTCGATCGCCCGACGGGTGAAGACGTCCTGGTCGAGCAGGATCTTGCGGCGGACGATCTCGTGGATCCACGTCTCGTCGATCTTCAGTTCGCGCAGGGTGTCGGCCAGCTCATTGGCGTTGCGGCCGGGGATGAAATAGGTCGGCGAGCGCTGCAGCAGGGTCACGTGGGCGCAGTCGTCGGCGATGTTGGGCAGCAGGGTCGCGGCCGTGGCCCCGGAGCCGATGATCACCGCCCGCTTGCCCTTCAGGTCCAGGTCGTCGGGCCAGGTCTGCGGGTGCACGATGCGGCCCTTGAAGTCGCCCATGCCGGGCCATTCGGGCGTGTAGCCCTTGGACTGGCGGTAGTAGCCCTGGCACATCCACAGGAAATTGGCGGTGAAGCGCCGGACCTCCCCGGTGTCGGTCCGCTCGGCCAGGATGTGCCAGAGGTTGTCGGCGCTGGACCAGGCGGCCTGGGAGATGCGGTGGCGGTAGCGGATGTGGCGGCCGAGGTCGTTCTCCTCGATCACCTCGCCCATGTACTGCAGGATCGCCTCGGCCGTGGCGATGGGCGGCCCCACCCACGGCTTGAAGCGGTAGCCGAAGGTGTAGAGGTCGCTGTCCGAGCGGATCCCCGGATAGGTGTGGGTGCGCCAGGTGCCGCCGAAGTCGTCCAGCGCCTCCAGGACCAGGAAGGTCTTGTCCGGGCACTGCTGGGTCAGGTGATAGGCCCCGCCCACCCCGGAAATCCCTGCGCCGACGATCAGCACGTCGAAGTGTTCAGGCGAAGCGGTCACGAGCGGCCTCCCATGCATTTGCTTATGGCCAAGGTCGCGCCCTGTGCAGGTAGCGGCCTTGAGCTATGTCAAGGATAGGTTATCGCTGATAATAAATCGGCGCGAAAGCCCCGATTGCGTGATCGCGGTCAGGCCAGCATGTCCCAGGCCAGCGGCTCGCCGCGCCTTAGGTCCCGCGCGGCCCGCCGGGTCAGCACCCTGTCCAGCTCGGCGGGCGGCAGGCCGTTGCCGGGCCGGATCGAGCGGACATTGGCGCGGGTCAGCGGCTCGCCGGCCCGGACGTCCGCGGCCACATAGAGCGAGCGGCGGAACTGGGCGTTGCCGCGCTCCGAGCCCAAAAGGTCGTAGTGCGCCCGGCCCAGGGCCTGCCACGCGGCCTTGGTGTCGGCCACCAGGGCCTTGAACTCCGCGGGCTCCAGGCTGAAGGCCGCGTCGGGACCGCCGTCGGCGCGGGCCAGCGTGAAGTGCTTTTCGATTACGCTGGCCCCCAGGGCCACCGCCGCCACGGACGCGGCCGTGCCGTGGGTGTGGTCGGAAAGGCCCACCGGGCAGCCGAACCGGCCGGCCATGTCGGCCACCGTGCGGACGTTGGCGTCCTCCAGCACCGCGGGGTAGCTGGAGACGCAGTGCAGCAGCACGACGCCGGGCGCGCCGCCGGACAGCGCAGCATCCCTCGCCGCCTCGATCTCCGCCAGGTTGGCCATGCCGGTGGAGATGATCAGCGGCTTGCCGCGCGCGGCGGCGTAGCGGATCAGCGGCAGGTCCACGGCCTCGAACGAGGCGATCTTGAACGCCGGCGCGCCCAGGCCATCCAGCAGGTCCACCGCCGTCTCGTCGAACGGGCTGGAGAACAGGATCACGCCCCGCGCCCGCGCCCGCTCGAACAGCGCCGCGTGCCATTCGTAGGGGGTCTGGGCCTCCTGGTAGAGCTCGTACAGGCTGCGGCCGTCCCAGAGGCCGCCGTGGATTTTGAACTCCGGCCGGTCGACGTCCATGGTGATGGTGTCGGCGGTGTAGGTCTGGATCTTGATGGCGTCGCAGCCGGTCGCAGCCGCCGCGTCGATCATGCTCAGCGCCCGATCTAGGCTGCCGTTGTGGTTGCCGCTGAGCTCGCAGATGACGAACGGCGGATGGTCGGCCCCGACCTTGCGGCCGGCGATCTCGATCTCGGGCGAAGCGGTCATGTCGGCCAGAGTTCTAGGCCGCGCCGCTGAAGCCGGCGTTAACTAAGCTGTGAGGTCGGCTGGGCGGCGATGCGGGCCGTCTTCGGCGCTCCGCCATACGCCACGCCCAGGGCGATGCCGGTCCCCAGCCCCACCATGGCCAGGGCCGAGAAGACCCGCAGCCCCATGCCCAGGGCCAGCCCGGCGCCGACCGCCGCGCCCAGGCCCGCCACCACGCCGAGGGTCTTCAGTTCGTCCTTCAAGGGTCCGGCCTCCGCTCATGCCGTAGCGGAAACGCTCAGCCGTCGCACCGGTTCGGAATCTTCACTACATAGGAGCCATGTCCGAACCCCGCTCCGTCCGCTGCCTGATCGTGGGCTCCGGCCCCGCCGGCTACACCGCCGCCGTCTACGCCGCCCGCGCCCTGTTGAAGCCCGTGCTGATCCAGGGCATCCAGCCCGGCGGCCAGCTCACCATCACCACCGATGTGGAGAACTACCCGGGCTTCGCCGAGGTGATCCAGGGCCCCTGGCTGATGGAGCAGATGCAGGCCCAGGCCGAGCACGTGGGCACGGAGATCGTGAGCGACATCGTCACCAAGGCCGACCTCAGCCAGCGCCCCTTCCGCCTGGAGACCGACAGCGGCCAGGTGTGGCTGGCGGAGACCCTGATCATCGCCACCGGCGCCCAGGCCAAGTGGCTGGGCCTGGAGACGGAACAGAAGTTCCAGGGCTTCGGCGTCTCGGCCTGCGCCACCTGCGACGGCTTCTTCTACCGCGGCAAGCAGGTGGTGGTGGTCGGCGGCGGCAACACGGCGGTGGAGGAGGCCCTCTTCCTCACCAACTTCGCCGAGCGGGTGACGGTGGTGCACCGTCGCGACGAGTTCCGCGCCGAGCGCATCCTGCAGGAGCGGCTCTTCAACCACCCGAAGATCGTGGTGGTGTGGGACCACGCCATCGATGAGGTGCTGGGCGACAGCGATCCGCTGGGCGTCACCGGCGTGCGGCTGAAGAACGTCAAGACCGGCGCGACCCACACCCTGGCCTGCGACGGCGTCTTCGTCGCCATCGGCCACGCCCCGGCGTCCGAGCTCTTCAAGGGCCAGCTGGAGATGGACGCCAGCGGCTATCTGAAGGTGAAGGCGGGCACGGCCTCGACGGCGATCGAAGGCGTCTACGCCGCCGGCGACGTCACCGACGACGTCTACCGCCAGGCCGTAACCGCGGCCGGCATGGGCTGCATGGCCGCGCTGGAGGCCGTGCGCTTCCTGGCCGAGCAGGATCATCAGGCGGCCCACCAGCCGATCAGCCACCAGGAGGCGCAGAAGATCGGGGTTTGGTGAAAAAATTCCAATTGTTAACAAGCTAGGTCGGAAACCCGACGCCCCGCCCGCGTGTTGCAGCACCGTGGTGGATCCCGAAAACCTGAATGCAAGCGATCGCTACCGGCGCCAGGCCGAGGTCGTCATGCGCCTGGCGGCCAAGGCTGGGAGCCAGACGGAGAAGGACGTCTACCTCCAGATCGCCGAAGGCTGGCGCAAGCTGGCCCTGGAGGCGCTGCGCAATGAGCGCCAGGACATGCCCCGCGCGGCGGGCGAGCAGCGCAGTTTCCGACACGACCGCGACTAGCCTCGCGACCGGCGCAAGGGGATAAGCTGGCGGCATGATCCGCTACGCCCGCGCCGCCGACCATGCCGCCATCGCCGAGATCGTGGAACAGGCCTTCGGGCGGCCCGACGAAGCCGGACTGGTGGCCCGGCTGCGCGAGGCCGGGGACGTCCTGTTCGAGCTGGTGTCGGAGACGAATGGCCAGCTCGACGGGCATATCCTCTTCAGCCGCCTCTGGGCCGACCGCGCCGAGCTGTTCGCCGCCCTGGCGCCGCTGGCGGTCCGGCCGGAGAGTCAGCGGGCCGGCGTGGGCGGCGCCCTCGTCCGCAGCGGCCTGGAGAGCGCCCGCGAGTTCGGCGCTCACGGCGTCCTGGTGCTGGGCGATCCCGCCTACTACCCGCGCTTCGGATTCGCGGCGGAGACGGCGGCCCAGGTGCGCTCGCCGTTCTCCGGCGGGCCGGCCTTCATGGCCCTGGCCCTGGAGGCCGGCGCGTTCGACGCCCCGCTCAGCGTGGCCTATCCGGACGCCTTCTCAGTCTGAGGCGGCGGGCGCGGCCGGCGTCGCAGGCGCCGGCTTGTCGTCGGTCCCGCGCTCCAGGGCCTCCAGGCTCTGGTTGATGCGCTTGATCTCCTCGGGCGTCGGCTGGCGGCGCGAACTGGTCAGCACGCCGGAGCGCCCCATGGTGACGCCCGGGTCGACCACCGTGAAGGTCCGCGTCTCGCCCGCCATCGCCAGGGTCACCTTGCGCTCGACCGGTCCGGTGGCGACCTGTGGCTCCATCAGCCCGCCCTGGATGCGCGCATCGACGCCGCCCAGGACCGCCGGCGACAGGTGCGCCTCGCCGCCCTCATAGCGGCCGGTGAAGGCCGGCGGCTCGCCCCATGGCCCGGTCCAGCGATAGAAGATGTGCTGGCCCACCTGGGTCATCTTCACCAGGGTCGGGGCCCAATAGGGCGCCACATAGTCGGCGTGGTAGTGGGTGGCCGAGCCCACCTGCTTGTCCACATAGCCGGCCAGCGCCCGCTCGGCGACCTGCCGCGCCCGCCGCCAGAGCGTCGGCTCGGGCGCCCAGCGCAGGGCGCCATCGCAGGTGAAGGTGAACTGACAGCCGGTCGGCCGGGCGGCCCCCTGATAGACCACGCCGCAGACCGACTTCGGATAGGCCGGGTGCCGCACCCGGTTCAGCACCACCTGGGCGATGGCCTCCTGGCCGACCTCCGGCTCGCGCGCCGCTTCGTAGTAGACCGCCTGGGCGAGGCAGGTCAGCGCCCGCTCCCGGTCCTCGCCGGCCGCCGCGGGCAGCACGAAGGGGCGCATCGGTCGGATGGCCTCGTGGGCGAAGGGCAGCAGCGCATTGAGCTCCTGGGCGGTCTCGCCCGGCGCGGCCTGCAGGCCCAGGTCCGGCGGCCGGCGCAGGTCGAGGTTGCTCCAGCCCTCGGGCCGGCCCCAGAGGTCGGCGTGGCGCAGCGCCGGGTCGTGCCGCTCGGCCAGGGCGCGGGTCGCGGGGTCGAGGCTGCCCGCCACGCGCAGCACCGCCGGGTCTGCCAGGCTGCGCGAGGCGAAAAGCGCCTTCTCGTGGGGCGTGACCGTCGAGCCGGAGGGCGCGCAGCCGCCGGCGGCCAGCAACGCTGCCAGCACCACCCCCGCCATCGCCATACGCGGCGTGCGCCCTCGGTCTTTGCGGCTCAGGATCCCGACCTCTGTTGGCTCCGGGATGGCCATATAGGCTCAAACCGGCGGCATTTGGACCGCGCGCCGCAATTTTCATGCTAGCGCCGGGTCTTACGGGACGCCGGCCGCGACAACCTACGCGGTTGCAACGCGAGGAGCGCCGACCCATCCTGGCGTGGCCTAGCGGGCCGAGGGGGGCCGTTGATGACGCCAGCGCAGTGGCCGCTTCGCCTTGTGCCTCGCCGGTCGCCGCGGTTCCTGACCGGGCTGGCGATCAGCGGCGGCGCGCTCGCCGTGGCCATGGGCGTGCGCGGCGCGACCGTCGGCTTCCAGTACGCCAGCGGCCTTTCGGTCACCACCCTGCCGGCCCTGATCATCGCCACGCTCTATGCCGGCCCGCGATGGGGCTGGGGGATGCTCGCGGTGGCGCTGGCGGCCGGCCGCCTGTCGCCGATCAACTCCAACTTCCCCGACGCGGCGATCCTGATCATGTACGTGATCTCCGCCGCCCTGACCGTGCTGGTCTCCTCCAGCCTGCGCGAGGCGCTGCTGCGCCTGGACGAGGCCAACGCCGCCCAGGCCGCGGCCCAGCTCAGCCTGGAGGTCACCGAGGGCCGCTTCCGCGCCCTGGCCGACAGCGCGCCCATCCTGATGTGGGTGACGCGCACCGACGGCCGCCGCGAATTCGCCAACCAGACCTACGTGGACTTCCTGGGCGTTCCCTACCCGCAGGCGATCGATTTCGATTGGCGCCAGGTGCTGCACCCCGCCGACCTGCCGCGGATCCTGCAGGAGCAGGTGGCGGGCGAAAGCTCGCGCAAGCTGTTCACGCTGGAGGCGCGCTACCGCCGCCGCGACGGCGAATACCGCTGGGTCCGCTCCATCTCCCAGCCGCGCTGGAGCCCGGACGGCGAGTTCGGCGGCTTCATCGGGGTGGGCTTCGACGTCACCGACGCCAAGCGCGCCGAGGAGGACCTCAAGCACATCAACGACCTCCTGGCCGAGCGGGTGCAGGCGGCGCTGTCGGAGCGCGACGAGGCCGAGGCCGCCCTGCAGCGGGCCCAGAAGCTGGACGCGGTGGGCCAGCTCACCGGCGGCGTGGCCCACGACTTCAACAACCTGCTGACCGTGATCATCGGGGCGCTGGACATGATGCAGCGCCACCCCGCCGACGCTGCGCGCCGTGACCGGATGATCGAGGCCGCCCTCGGCGCCGCCCGCCGCGGCGAGCGCCTGACCCAGCAGCTGCTGGCCTTCGCCCGCCGCCAGACCCTGCGGCCAGAGCCGGTGGAGGTGGACGTCCTGCTGGAGGAGGCCGAGCCCCTGTTGCGCCGGGCTGTCGGCGAGGCCGTCACCCTGGTCGTCGCGCCGGGCGCCAAGGACGTCGTGGCCCACCTCGATCCCAGCCAGTTCGAGGCGGCGATCATGAACCTGGTGGTCAACGCCCGGGACGCGACGCCGAGCGGCGGGGTGATCCGCATCGAGACCCGGCCGGTCTCGCTTCGCGCCCACCAGGTGGAGCAGCTGGAGGCCGGCGACTATGTCTGCATCGCCGTTCACGACACCGGCGTCGGCATGGACGGCGAGACCATGGCGCGGGCCTTCGAGCCGTTCTTCACCACGAAGCCCGCGGGCCGCGGCACCGGGCTCGGCCTGTCGCAGGTCTATGGCTTCGCGCGGCAGAGCGGCGGCGCGGCAACGGTGGACAGCGCGCCGGGCAAGGGCTGCACCGTCTGCCTGCACCTGCCGCGCGGCCCCGCGCTGCCGCAGGCGGCCAACGAGGGCGCCGCCCAGTCGGACGATACGCGGGGGCCCGCCTTGACGGTGCTGCTGGCCGAGGACGACCTGCAGGTGGCCGAGCTGGTGGGCGCCATGCTGGCCGACCTGGGCCACAGCGTGCGCCACGCCGAGAACGCCGACATGGCCCTCAAGCGCCTGCGCGCCGACGAG
This sequence comes from Caulobacterales bacterium, assembly GCA_019510435.1. Lineage (GTDB taxonomy): Bacteria > Pseudomonadota > Alphaproteobacteria > Caulobacterales > Caulobacteraceae > Phenylobacterium. Next base: position 51,618 of record JAEKKJ010000020.1, read on the forward strand.
CCCTTCGACCTCCTGCTCACCGACCTGATCATGCCGGGCGACAAGACCGGCGTGGACCTGGCGCGCGAGGCGGTGGCCATGCGGCCCGGCCTGCCCGTGGTGCTGACCTCGGGCTATACCGGCGAGGTGCTGACGCCGGCCGAGGACACGCCCTGGCCGCTGCTGCGCAAGCCCTATGGCGCCGAGCAGCTGGCGCGGGTGATCGCCGAGGTCCTGCGGCTGAAACACGAGGTGTGATCGCGGCCGCGCCGAAAGGCCCTTGCGCGTCCCGGCGGCGGCGCTATATGTGTCTGCGTGGCTTTTGCTCCAAGTGAGCAAAAGCCGTAAGCGCCAGGGCCCGCCTTGAGCGCCTTTTTATAGGCCTGAGAAATGCTCAATTTGAGCATAAGGAGGGTTCCATGGCCGCCGACGGATTCCAGTTCGCGTTCACGCCCGAGATCGAGGCCCTGACCCTTCCTGCGTGGGAGAAGGTCAAGCGGCACGTCACGCCCATGGAGTGGCGGCTGCAGGCCCCGCTCATCGCCGAGATCAACCGGCTGAAGCGCGAGAAGAACGCGGTCATCCTGGCGCACAACTACATGACGCCGGAGATCTTCCACGGCGTCGGCGACTTCGTGGGCGACAGCCTGGCCCTGGCCAAGGAGGCCGCGCGCTGTGACGCCGCGGTGATCGTCCAGGCCGGCGTGCACTTCATGGCCGAGACCTCCAAGATCCTCAGCCCGGAAAAGCGCGTCCTAATCCCGGACCTGCGCGCCGGCTGCTCGCTGGCCAGCTCGATCACCGGCGCCGACGTGCGGCTGATCAAGCAGCGCTACCCCGGCCTGCCGGTGGTCACCTACGTCAACACCACCGCCGACGTGAAGGCCGAGACCGACATCTGCTGCACCAGCGCCAACGCGGTGCAGGTGGTCGAGGAGGCCGCCCGGCTGTGGGGCGTCGATCGCGTGATCCTGATCCCGGACGAGTTCCTGGCCCGCAACGTGGCCCGCCAGACCGACATCGGCATCATCGCCTGGAAGGGCCGCTGCGAGGTGCACGAGCGCTTCAACGCCGCCGACATCCTGGAGCTGAAGGCCGCCTATCCCGACGCCGAGGTCCTGGCCCACCCCGAGTGCCCGGCCGAGGTGCTGGAGGTCTCGGACTTCGCGGGCTCGACCGCGGCGATGAACGACTATGTGCTGAAGCGCAAACCCAAGCGGGTGGTGCTGATCACCGAGTGCTCCATGGCCGACAACGTGGCGGCCGACGCAGTGGACACCGAGTTCGTACGGCCCTGCAACCTCTGCCCGCACATGAAGCGGATCAGCCTGGAGAACATCTACGAGGCCCTGGTCCACGACCGCTACGAGGTGACGGTGGACCCGGCCATCGCCGAGCGCGCGCGGCTGGCGGTCCAGCGGATGGTCGACCTGCCGCCGCCGGCCAAGCCGGCCCGCTACGACCTGGTCAAGGCGCGCCATCACGTGGACGTGGAGCTGATCTGATGGCCGAGCGTATCCGCCACGACGGCGTCCTTGTCGTGGGCGCGGGCCTGGCCGGGCTCTCCGCGGCGTTGGCCGCGGCGCCCGCCAAGGTGCTGGTGCTGACCGAAGCCCCGCTGAACAGTGGCTGCTCGTCGGCCTGGGCGCAAGGCGGCGTCGCCGCGGCCCTGTCGGCGGACGATGCGCCTGCGCTGCATGCCGCCGACACCGAGGCCGCAGGCGCTGGCCTCGTGGTTCCCGAAGTGGCTCGCCTGCTCGCCGAGGAAGGACCGGAGGCGGTGCGCCTGCTGGCGGCCCTCGGCGCGCCCTTCGACCGGCGGCCCGATGGCGGCTTCGCCCAGAGCCTGGAGGCGGCCCACTCGCGGCCGCGCGTCGCCCGGGTGAAGGGCGACCAGGCCGGCCGGGCGATCATGGCGGCGGTGACGGTTGCCGCGCTCGCTGCGCCGCACATCCAGGTTCGGCCCGGCGCCAAGCTCGTGGGCCTGCTGCGCGATGCGGCCGGCCGCATCGGCGGCGTCGTGGCGCGGATCGACGGCCAGCCGGTGGAGATCGCCGCCCGCGCCGTGATCCTGGCCACCGGCGGCGTCGGCGGCCTCTACGCCGTCACCACCACGCCCGCGGAGCTGCGGGGCGACGGCCTGGGTCTGGCGGCCTTGGCCGGGGCGGTGATCGCCGACCCCGAGTTCGTGCAGTTCCACCCCACCGCGATCGACATCGGCCGCGACCCGGCGCCGCTCGCCACCGAGGCCCTGCGCGGCGAAGGCGCGGTGCTGGTGAACGCCGAAGGCCAGCGGTTCATGGCGGCCTACCACCCCGCCGCCGAGCTTGCCCCGCGCGACGTGGTGGCCCGCGCCATCCATGCGGAGCGCCAGGCCGGCCGCGGCGCCTTCCTCGATGCGCGCCAGGCCGTGGGCGCCCACTTCCCGGACGAGTTCCCGGCCGTCTTCGCCGCCTGCCTGGGGGGCGGCGTGGATCCTCGCACCCAGCCGATCCCGGTCGCCCCGGCCTGCCACTACCACATGGGCGGCATCGCCACGGACGATCAGGGCCGCACCACCCTGCCCGGGCTCTATGCGGCGGGCGAGTGCGCCTCCACCGGCGTGCATGGGGCCAACCGGCTGGCGTCCAACTCGCTGCTGGAGGCCGCGGTGTTCGGCGCCCGCGCCGGCCGCGCCGCGTCTCTGGAAGAGGACCTGGCTACGGCCGGCCTGCAGGCCGTCGCCGCTGCCGACCTGCCCGGGCCGGCGCTCCAGGCCCTGCGCCAGGCCATGAGCCGCGACGCCGGTGTGGTGCGCGACGCCGCCGGGCTGACGCGGCTTATCGACCTGATCGACGCCCTGGAGGCCGCCCACGGCCGCAGCGCGCCCCTGGTGGCCGCCCGCTTCGTGGCCGCCGCCGCCCTGGCGCGGCGCGAGAGCCGCGGCGGGCACTTCCGCGCGGACTTCCCGGGCGCCCTGCCGCCGGCGCGCAGCTTCCTGACCCTGGCCGAGGTCGAGCGCCCCGGCCTGAAGTACGCCGCCGAATGATCGAACCCCTGCCCGACCTCCTGGTCGCCCCGATCGTGCGCGCCGCCCTGGCAGAGGACCTGGGCCGCGCCGGCGACATCACGGCCCTGGCCTGCGTGCCCGCCGACGCGCGGCTCACCGCGGTGTTCTCGGCCCGGCGCGGCGGCGTGGTGGCCGGCCTCGCCTGCGCGCGCCTCGCCTTGGCCGAGCTCGATCCCACCGCGAGCTTCACCCCGATGGCCGAGGACGGTCAGGTGATCCCGGCGGGCTCGGCCCTCGCCCAGGTGAGCGGCAACGCCCGCGCCATCCTCACGGCGGAGCGTACGGCCCTGAACCTGCTGGGCCGGCTCTGCGGCATCGCCACCCTGACCCAGGACTATGTGGACGCCATCGGCGGCACGGGCGCCAAGATCACCGACACCCGCAAGACCACGCCAGGCCTGCGCGCGCTGGAGAAGTATGCCGTGCGCTGCGGCGGCGGCGTCAACCACCGCTTCGGCCTGGATGACGCGATCCTGATCAAGGACAACCACGTGGCCGCCTGCGGCTCGGTGGGCGAGGCGGTGCGGCGCGCCAAGGCCTTCGCCGGCCACCTGGTCAAGGTGGAGGTCGAGGTGGACAGCCTGGTCCAGCTGCAGGAAGCGCTGGCCCACGATCCGGACGTGATCATGCTGGACAACTTCACCGTCGCCGACCTGCGCGAGGCGGTCAGCCTGGTCGCCGGCCGGGTGACGCTGGAAGCCTCCGGCGGCGTCACCCTGGAGACCGTGCGCGACATCGCCGAGACCGGCGTGGACGTGATCAGCGTGGGCGCCCTCACCCACTCCGCCAAGGTGCTGGACATCGGCCTGGACGCCCTCAGCAACTGAGGCGCCGCGGGCAACTAGACGCGACCGGCAACTAATCGGCCCGCCCTGGGTTCACCTCCCTCAAGGAGGACCCTCACATGGCGTCGAAAGCTCCCCCGATCCCCCCCGAACAGCGCGCGCATCCCGGCGACAAGCCGGACGTGGAAGGCGCCGACATCGGCCGCCGCGACCGCACCACCGGCGACCAGTCCGAGCAGCCGGGCGACAGCGACATCAACCTCAAGGAACAGGGTCGCCACGGCAACATCAACCAGAACACCCACCACCAGGGCTACCAGCAGGACCGCTGACATGCCGGACAAGCACCCGAACACCGAACGCTGGGGCGGCCCCGGCGCGAGCCACGAAGACCGCACCGAGCGGCCGCCGAAGCGCCGCGACCCGCGCGCCCCGGGCGAGCCCACCAACACGCCCTTCAGCCACGTGTCCGGCGGCGGCGGCGAACGCGACCGCCACCACGGCCACGACGCCAAGGCCAAGCGCGACACCGAGGAGAACAGCGTCCAACGGGCCAAGCCGTAATTCGGCAGCCCTACGCCCGCCCGATCCCGGCGTAGCCGCGGACGCTCATTGGCGCGAAATGGGCGCGGTAGTCGGCCGGGGTCATGCCGGTGCTGCGCTTGAAGAGGGCGCGGAAGAACGCCACGTCGTCGTAGCCGACCTCCACGCTGATCTGCTGCACCGGCTTGGCGTCGCGTTCCAGCATGGCCTTGGCCGCCTCGACCCGCAGGGCCTGCAGGTAGGCGCCCGGCAGGCGGCCGGTGGCGGCCTTGAAGTGGCGCACGAAGGTCTTGGGCGCAAGGCCCGCGCGCTCGGCCAGGTCCTGGGTGGTCAGCTCCTCGCGGAAAGCCCCCTGCAGATAGGTCTCCACCTCGCGGATGCGCGCGTCCTCGTGCGGGCGCGAGACCGGCAGCATGGCGTAGCCGCTCTGGCTCAGCCGCGGCATCGGCAGCAGCAGCGACTTGGCGGTCTGCACCGCCACCTCGTGGCCGCACAGCTTCTCCACCAGGTAGAGGCTGAGATCCATGGCCGCGTAGAGGCCGCCCGAGCACAGCAGCCGCGAGTCCTCGGTCACGAACAGCTCCGGCCGCCAGCAGACGCGCGGATAGCGGGCCGCCAACCCATCGGCCACCGCCCAGTGGGTGGTGGCGAGCCGGCCATCCAGCAGCCCAGCCTCGGCCAGGTAGGCCGCGCCCATGCAGACCCCGGCCACATAGGCGCCCTCGGCGTGCCGCTGCCGCAGCCAGGGCAGGAGCGCCCCATGCTGCGACAGCTTCAGGTCCAGGTTCAGGCCCGAGGTCGGCACCACCACGATGTCGCTGCGCGTCACCGCCTCGATCGGCGCGTGGGGGGCAAGGCCCACGCCCTGCGGATTGCGCACGGGCGCGCCGTCCAACGACACCGTCGTCACCCGGAACGCCGGCTCGGCGGGTCGCCCGTGCAGGTCGTTCCACAGCGCGCCGGCGGCGTGGAAGATCTCCACCGGCACGATCGCCGTGGAGGACAGGCCGTCCTCCAGCAGCACCACGGTCACGTCGAGCACCAGCGTCCCTCCGTCCTGCCCGGAACGCCTACGCCAAAGCCGCGCCGCTGTCTCAATTGGCGGTGGCGGGATCGATCACGCCGCTGATCTCGGTGATCTTGGTGGCGGGGAAGCCGCTCAGCCGGGCATGCTCGCGGATCACGTCCTCGTCCTCGGCCAGGTAGACGCAGAAGGTCTTGTCGCCGGTGACGTAGGACTGCTGCCACTGCACCTTGGGCCCCAGCTGGCAGAGCGCCGCATTCGAGGTCGCCGCCGCGCCCTTCAGCTGGCCGCCGTCCATCTGGCCGACGCCGGGGATGTCGCGCTCGATCATGTACTTCTTCATCGGAAGGTCTCCCTTGTTGTCCCGCAGACCCTGCGCCGTCCGGGACACGCGGGTAAGGCGGCGATCCGGACAATGAAGCGGGGCGATAGCGCCGCGGGGCGGCGGCAATGCGCGGGCGGCATTAGGCGCCGGCGCCGCGAGGGGCTATCTGCAGCCCATGCTCAAGCTCGCACCCACGGCCCTCCTGCTCGCCATCCTCGCCACGGGCGCCCAGGCGCAGCCCGCCGGGGGCGCCTTCCCCAAGACGATCCCGACCGCTGGCGGCGAGGTGGTGATCCCGACGGATCGGGCGCAGGCGGCCTACGACCAGATCCACTATGCGCCGGCGCGGCGGGCCGGGGACTATCTCTACATCTCCGGCGTGATCGCGGGTCCGCGGGCGGGCGAAGGGCGCGACGCCGCGGCGTTCAAGGACCAGGCGCGCCGGGCTTTCCGGACCATCGAGGCCACGCTGAAGGCGGAGGGCCTGACCTTCGCGGACGTGACGATGATCAACAGCTTCCACGTCTGGAACGGCCCCGGCTTCACCGGCAGCCGCGAGGAGCAGTTCGCGACCTTCAGCGCGGCGAAGGACGAGTTCATGCCCGCGCCGCATCCGGCCTGGACCGCCGTCGGGACCACCGGCCTCCTGGCTCCGGACGGCGTGGTGGAGATCCAGATGATCGCCTATGCGCCGAAGCGCGGAGGCCGCCGTTAGGCCGGCGTCAGCCGGGCGGCCGCCGCCTCCACCGCCGCACGCCGGCTCTCGGCCATCGGGCCCATGCGGGCGCGCACCTGGGCCAGCACCTGCGGCGGCGCGAGCTCCGGCCGGCCAGCGTTGAACGGCGGCGCGGGGGCGTATTCCAGGCCCAGCTGGATCGACTGGGCGTAGGCCTCGCCCGCCAGCTCGGCCAGCAGCACCAGGGCGAAGTCGATCCCTGCAGTGACGCCGCCGCCGGTGATCGCGTTGCCGTCGCGCTCGACCCGCGCTTCGCTGACGATCGCGCCGAACGGCTTCAGGAAGTCCCGCCAGGCCCAGTGGCAGGCCGCGCGGCGCCCGGTCAGGAACCCGGCCGCCGCCAGGATCAGCGAGCCGGTGCAGACCGAGGTCAGGTACGTCGCGCCGGCGCCCAGCCGCCGGATCTGGGCCATGAAGGCCTCGTCCAGCATGGCGTCGGCCGTCCCAAGGCCGCCGGGGACCAGCAGCACGTCGCACCGTTCGACCTTGGCGAGGTCCGCCAGGCCGGCGAACCGCAGCCCCTCGGCCTCGATGTCCTGAGCGCCGAGCGAGGCCACCACCACGTCTGCGTTTGGCGTACGCACCAGCACCTGGTGCGGCCCCGTGAAGTCGAGGTGCGTGACGCCCGGATAGAGGGCGATGACGATCTGGGTGCGCGACATGGGGGGCCCTCCGGGGATTGACGCCGGCAGGCTAGGCGCGCCACGGTCTGGCTGGAATGCCATTGTTCCCACGGATCCTGCCATGACCCGCACCCTCGCGATGGTGATCTTCCCGGGCTTCCAGTTGCTGGACGCCGCCGGCCCCATCGCCGCCTTCGAGATCGCCGAGCGCTATTGCCCGGGGGCCTATGCCCTGTCGGTGCTCGCCCCGGGCGGCGGCCAGGTGCGCAGTTCGTCCGGCGTCGCCTTCGCGGCCGAAGCGCTGGCAGACGGTCCGTTCGACACGGTGGTGATCTCCGGCGGCGACGGCACGCGCGCCCTGCCGCAGCTGGCCGAGATCGTCGCCTGGCTTCGGCGCACGCCGATCCGGCGGCCGGCCAGTGTCTGCTCCGGCGCCTATCTGCTGGCCGAGGCAGGGCTGCTGGACGGACGCCGCGCCACCACCCACTGGGGCCGCACCGACGACTTCGCGCGGCGCTATCCGAAGGTGCGGCTCGACGCCGACCGCATCTTCATCCGCGATGGCGAGGTCTGGACCTCGGCCGGGATCTCCGCGGGAATCGACCTGGCGCTGGCCATGGTGGAGGCGGACCTGGGGGCCGAGATCGCCCGGCGCGTCGCCCAGCAGCTGGTGGTGCACCAGCGCCGGCCGGGCGGGCAGTCGCAGTTCTCGGCCCTGATCGACCTGGGCGGCCGCTCGGGCCGCTTCAGTGAGCTGATGGACTGGATGCGCGGCCACCTCGGCGAGCCGCTCACCGTCGAGCGCCTGGCCGAGCAGGCGGCCATGAGCCCGCGCAACTTCGCCCGCGCCTTCGCCGCCGAGACCGGGACGACGCCGGCCAAGGCGGTCGAGCGCCTGCGCCTGGAGGCGGCCCGCACCGCGGTGGAGACCAGCCACGCGCCCATCGACCGGGTGGCCGAGCACGCCGGCTTCGGCGATCCCGAGCGCATGCGCCGCGCCTTCCTGCGCGCCTTCGGCCAGCCGCCCCAGGCCCTCCGCCGCGCCGCCCGCGCCTAGAGCACGATGACGTTTGTCGGAATCGACAAACGTCTGAATCGTGCTCGTCGACCAAAAGTGACGAGCCTGTTCTTCCCGTTTTGATGTTCCATCACAACGGGACAGGCTCTAGGCCTTGCTCTCCAGCCGCGCCTTGAGGAGGCGGATCGCCTCGCCCTGGCGCTTGAGCAGCTCCACGATCTGCTCGTCGCGCAGGGCGTCCAGCTTGTCGTGCAGGTGCATGATCTCCAGCTCGGCGCGCAGGTTGACCACATAGTCGTGCTCGGCGGCCTCGCGGTCGCGCTGGGCGGCGCGGTTCTGGCTCATCATGATCACCGGGGCCTGGATCGCCGCCAGCATCGACAGCATCAGGTTCAGGAAGATGAAGGGGTAGGGATCGAAGGTGATCCCCAGCCGCTTGCCGAAGACGTTCCAGATCATCCAGACCACGAGCACGACGGCAAAGGCGATGATGAAGCCCCAGGAGCCGCCGACCGCGGCGACCCTGTCGGCCAGCCGCTGGCCATAGGTGCGGTCGTCCACCTTGGCGTGCGGGCCGAGGCCGGTCGGCGCCTCGTTGGCGATGAGGTCGATCACGCTGCGCTGGACCGGCGTCAGCTCCTCATAGGTGCAGGACAGCAACTGCCGGGCCAGGTTGTCACGCGCGTCTTCGGTCATCCGTTTGCTCCTCCGCCGCGCTCGCGGTGTAATCGGGACCTTCAGGGGGACTCAGCCATGGCGGCAAGCGGCAAGGCGCAGGCGGACGGCCGGCGGGCCATCTTCATCACCGGCGCGGCCAGCGGAATCGGCCTGGCCACCGCCCTGCGCTTCGCGCGCGAGGGGTGGTTCGTGGGGCTGGCCGACATCGACGCCAAGGGCCTGGCCCTGGCGCTGGAGGCGATCGAGCCGCAGAACGGCTCGACCCACGCCCTGGATGTGCGCCTGCGGTCGGCCTGGAAGCACGAGCTGGCCGCCTTCGCCAGGCTGACCGGCGGGCGGCTCGACGTGCTGCTGAACAACGCCGGCGTCGCCAAGGGCGGCTACCTGGAGCAGCAGCGGGCCGACGACGTCGACCTGCAGGTGGACGTGAACCTGAAGGGGGTCCTGAACGGCTGCCAGGCGGCCTTCGAGCTGCTGGCGGCGACGCCCGGCGCGATCCTGGTCAATGTGGCCTCGGTGGCCGGGGTCGTCGCGCCGCCGCGGATGAGCGTCTACGCCGCCACCAAGTTCGCCGTGCGCGGGCTCTCCGAGGCGCTGGAGGCCGAGTTCGCCCGCGTCGGGGTCGGCGTCCGCTGCATCATGCCCTGGTTCACCGACACGCCCCTGCTGGACAAGGCTGGCATGTCGGACAACGAGCACCTGCGCGTATCGCTGCGCCAGGAGAAGGTGCCCATCTACCCGGTGGAGGCGGTGTCGGACGCCATCTGGGCCGCCGTCACCGGCAAGCCGCAGCTGCACCACCTGGTCGGCGCCCAGGCGCGACAGGTGGGCCTTTTGGCCCGCCTCGCCCCGAAGCTGGTCAGGAAGCGCCTGCGGACACAGGTTGAAGCCCTGTGAGCGCGGCGGCCTCGGCCGGCTTCGCAGGGGGCTGCTGAGCAGGCTTGGCCTTGGCGTCCGGCGCCGTGGCGACCGGCTGCAGCGAGGCCTCCACCGCCTTCTCCACTAGCGCCGGCTCCAGCCGCAGCTGCGGGATCTGGGCCTGAGGCTGGCTGGTCAGCACCGCCCGCTCGGCCAGGGCGTCCACGTTCAGGTCGCGGTGATAGGGCGAGGGCTTGTAGAACACGTGCATCCCCACCGTGGCCACGCGCAGCATCTGAGGCGCCCAGTCCGGCGAGACGGTCAGGGTGTGGAAGTGGGTCGCCGCGCCGATATTGACCAGCGCCGCGCCGGCCAGCACCCGCGCCGCCACCTGCCGCGCCCGGTCCCAGGCCTCGCCCTCGCGGGCCTCATGCATGGAGCCGTCGCAGGCGAAGCTGAACTGGCAGCCGTGGCCCGCGCGCTGGAACACCACCGCACAGACGCTCTTGGGGAAATTCGGGTGCTTCACCCGGTTCATCACCACCTGGGCGACAGCCGCCTGGCCGCGGGCGCTCTCGCCGCGGGCTTCGTAGTAGACCGCGTCGGTCATGCACTCGAGGTCGGCGCGATGGTGCGCCTCGGCGGCCTGCTTGGGATCGCTGACGCGGACCGGAGCCGCGCCGGCGCCGTAGCGCGCCAGGCCGGCGCGCAGCCCCTCGCCCTGGGCGTCGAGGTAGGAGCCCGCATAGCCGCGGGCCACAGCGCCGGCCAGCCGCGCTGCGCGGGCCTGGTCGGCCGCGGGCCCGAGGGTCGCTGCGGCGAAGAAAATGGCGCCCAGGCCCAGGCCCATGCCTGTTCCCGACAAAACGGCGCCCGTGAGCGCACGCCAATCGGCGCGCACCTGGGATGCAAATGACAAAACTGAACGGTCCTCAGCGGCGAGGGCGAACCTGCCCCCCAACTCAGATGTCGCCCCGGTCGCCCCTGCTCATGCTGGCAGCGTCCCGGCGGCAGGCCTGACCCCGAGTTCCGTAGTGGGGCAGGCGACGGCAAATGGTGAAGGGTTTATGAATGCGAGGCGGGGCGATGGCAAGAGTTTTTTGCGCTGCAGCATTAACCTTGGGCGTCGCGCTCCGGGTGAAAGAGCTCAACCGCCCAACCCACCGCGTTGAGAAAGCTGCACAATCGCGCATGCCTGCATCTGGCCTGCATCTAGACTGCCCAAAACCACCATTTCTATTTCAACGGTTCACGTTCACCTTTAACCATGCGCCGACAAGCTTTCGCTCTTCAGACATGGCCGCGGCATGAACTGTGCATGCCCGGCTGCGGCGGCCTGTCGCATCTGCGCGCGCGCTGGGCCCGTACCTGCGGTCGAGGAACGGAAACCCACGATGCGAAACCTGATCTTTGCTCTCGCCGCCCTGGTCGGCGTCCTGATGCTGGCGGCCGAGGCGGCGCGCGGCTTCTAGCCGGCGCGCGCCCGGCGGCGTATCACTGACGGCGTAAATCCATGGGGAGGACGCCGATGATCCGCACTCTGATGGCGCTTGCCGCGGCGCTCGCGATCGCCGGCGCCGCCCAGGCCGCGCCCAAGGACGAGGGGCAGGCCAAGGGCCAGGACCGCTACGCCGAGAACCACGGGGTGAAGATCCACTATGTGGTGTCCGGCAAGGGCCCGCTGGTGGTGCTGATCCACGGCTTCCCCGACTACTGGGCCACCTGGAAGCCGTTGATGGCGGAGCTCAACGCCGCCGGCTACCGCACCGCCGCCCTCGACCTGCGCGGCTACAACCTCTCCGACAAGCCGCAGGGCGTCGCCGCCTACGCCATGCCCAACCTGATCGGGGACGTGGCCGCGGTGATCGGCGCCGAGCACCAGAAGGACGCCATCGTCGTCGGCCATGACTGGGGCGCGGCCATCGCCTGGCAGACGGTGCTGAACCGGCCCGAGCTGGTGAACCGCCTCGTCATCATGAGCGTGCCCCACCCCGCTGGCCTGGCCCGCGAGCTGGCCACCAACAAGGCCCAGCAGGAAGGCTCCAACTACGCCCGCAACTTCCAGAAGGAAGGCTCGGAGAAGTTGCTCACGGCGGAAGGCCTCGCCGGCTGGGTGAAGGACCCCAAGGAGAAGCCCGGTTATCTGGAGATGCTGCGCCGCTCCGACTTCGCCGCGATGATGAACTACTACCGCGCCAACTATCCGCGGCAAGTGGGCGACAGCACAGCGCCGCCGCCGCAGTTCCCGCAGATCAAGGTCCCGCTCCTGGTGATCCACGGCATGAAGGACACCGCGCTCAATGCGGCCGGCCACGCCGGCGTCTGGGACCATGTCGACGCCGACACCACGATCCTGATGGTCCCCACCGCCGGCCATTTCGTCCAGCACGATGCGCAGGCCCTGGTCGACCGCACGGTCCGCGACTGGCTGGTCGCCCGGCGCTGAGCCCGGCCAACGCCCGCTGCTGCCAGGAAGCTGTCAGCAGCCCTGCGGCAAGTCATGCGCTATGGTGGCCAAACTCCAGTCCCGACCCCAAGTTGAGGTCATGCCCCGAACCGCCGCGCCCACCGGCGTCGCCGACATGTCGGCGACCTTCGACTACGACGAGAACACCATGCCGATGCTGTGGAAGCCGCACCGGCCGGTGCGCCCGCAGAAGTCGGAAGGCGGCAGGACCTTCAAGCTGGCCTCGGCCTACCAGCCGGCGGGCGACCAGCCGACCGCGATCCGCGACCTGGTGGCCGGCCTGGAAGGCTCCGAGCACGAGCAGGTCCTGCTGGGCGTCACCGGCTCCGGCAAGACCTTCACCATGGCCAAGATCATCGAGGAGACCCAGCGTCCGGCCCTGATCCTGGCGCCCAACAAGACCCTGGCCGCCCAGCTCTATTCCGAGTTCAAGAGCTTCTTCCCCGACAACGCGGTCGAGTTCTTCGTCTCCTACTACGACTACTACCAGCCCGAGGCCTATGTGCCGCGGACGGACACCTACATCGAGAAGGATAGCTCGATTAACGAGCAGATCGACCGCATGCGCCACTCGGCGACGCGGGCGATCCTGGAGCGGGACGACGTGATCGTCGTGGCCTCGGTCTCCTGCATCTACGGCATCGGCTCGGTCGAGACCTACTCGGCCATGACCTTCGACCTGAAGCCGGGCGACCGGATCGACGAGAAGAAGCTGATGGGGGACCTGGTGGCCCTCCAGTACAAGCGCAACGACCAGGCCTTCGAGCGCGGCGCCTTCCGCCGGCGGGGCGACACCCTGGAGATCTTCCCGGCGCACTACGAGGACCGGGCCTGGCGGATCAGCCTGTTCGGCGACGAGGTGGAATCGATCACCGAGTTCGACCCGCTGACGGGCAAGAAGACCGCCGACCTCGCCGGCGTGCGCATCTACGCCAACAGCCACTACGTCACGCCCCGGCCGACGCTCCGCCAGGCGATCAACCTCATCAAGCTGGAGCTCAAGGAGCGCCTGGACTGGCTGGTGGCCAACGGCAAGCTGCTGGAGGCCCAGCGCTTGGAACAGCGCACCACCTTCGACATCGAGATGATCGAGGCCACCGGCTCCTGCGCCGGCATCGAGAACTACAGCCGCTACCTCACCGGCCGCCGCCCCGGCGAGCCGCCGCCGACCTTCTTCGAATACATCCCCGACAACGCGCTGCTGTTCGTCGACGAGAGCCACCAGACGGTGCCGCAGATCGGCGCCATGTACCGCGGGGACTACCGCCGCAAGTTCACCCTGGCCGAGTACGGCTTCCGCCTGCCCTCCTGCATGGACAACCGCCCCCTCAAGTTCGAGGAGTGGGACGCCATGCGGCCGGACAGCGTCTTCGTCTCGGCCACGCCGGGGCCGTGGGAGATGGAACGCACCGGCGGCGTCTTCGCCGAGCAGGTGATCCGGCCCACCGGGCTGATCGACCCGCCGGTGGAGGTCAAGCCGGTCTCCAAGGGCGGCTTCAGCCAGGTCGACGACGTCATCGACCAGGTGCGCCAGACCACCGCCAAGGGCTACCGCTGCCTGATCACGGTGCTGACCAAGAAGATGGCCGAGGACCTCACGGAGTACATGCACGAGCAGGGGCTGCGCGTGCGCTACATGCACTCCGACGTGGACACCCTGGAGCGGATCGAGATCATCCGCGACCTGCGCCTGGGGGCCTTCGACGTGCTGGTGGGCATCAACCTGCTGCGCGAAGGCCTGGACATCCCCGAGTGCGGGCTGGTGGCTATCCTGGACGCGGACAAGGAGGGTTTCCTGCGCTCGGAGACCTCGCTCATCCAGACCATCGGCCGCGCCGCCCGGAACGTCGACGGCCGGGTGATCCTCTATGCCGACAGCGTCACGGGCTCCATGGAACGGGCCATGGCCGAGACCGCCCGCCGGCGCGAGAAGCAGGAGGCCTACAACCTCGAGCACGGGATCACGCCGGAAAGCATCAAGTCCACGATCAAGGACATCCTGGCCAGTCCCTACGAGAAGGACCGGGTCACCGTCCCCGTGGGCGTCGCCGAGAACGGCAAGCCCTTCATGGGCGACAATTTCAAGACCACGCTCAAGGACCTCGAGACCCGCATGCGCGAGGCCGCCGCCAACCTCGAGTTCGAGGAGGCCGCCCGCCTGCGCGACGAGGTCAAGCGCCTGAAGCTGCTGGACCTGGAGTTCGCCGCCGACGCCCTGGCTGGCCAGGGCGAGACCGGCGACAAGGGCGCGGTGAAGCAGATCCGCGCCGAGGTCCGGGCGGAGAAGGCCGAGGAGATGCGCAAGATGCGCGGGCGGCGCCGGAAGGGGCCCTGAACCCCGCCGCTATTCGAACACGTCGCCCAGGGTCTCGGGGCGCCCGCCGCGCCGGTCGTAGATGCTGACGATGACGCCCTGGTTGACCAGCGACATCAGGGTTGCAGCCAGGGTCAGGGCCAGGACCATCGCGGTCGGCTGAGCCTGCGGATTCATCCGCAGCACGACCGCGCCATAGATGCTGATCGCCGCCACGGGCAGGCCCAGCAGGATCATCGACAGGACCAGGCTGCGCAGGGTCCGGCGCATCATGCGCCAGGCCCGAGCTGGCGTCATGTCGGCGCGGCCGGCGATGATCCCCACCGGCCAGAGCGCCAGCTTGCCCAGGGCGTAGATCCCCGCGATGTACAGGACCAGGCCGACCAGGTAGCGGCCGATGGCGAACTGGCCGCCGATCATCGAGCCGGTCAGCAGCATGCTCACGGCCGTGAGGCTGACCTGGCCCACGACCAGAAGCCCGGCGGCGTAGAGGGCGGTCCGGTCCAGCCGCCACCATCCCTCGCTCCCGCGCAGCAGCAGCCGCAGCCCGAGCACGGCCGCGAGCGTTCCGGAGAGGATCAGCAGCAGCTGGTAGGCGATGGAGGCCGACGCCAGCGGTTGCGTCAGCACCGCGAGCCCCGCCGCCCGCGCGCCCAGCTGCGCCGCCGCCGCGACGATGCCGTAGACGGCCCAGATCCCCCAGAATACGGGGCCTGCCGCCACCGTGCGGGCGACGCCTTCGCGCACCAGGTCCGCCGGGCTCAGCCACGGCGGGCGCCGCGCGCCCATGACATTCTCGACCATTCGGATTCTCCCCCTTAGTCCCAAGTCCAGCAGGCCAGCGCGCCGCGGTCAACAGCTGCGCGAAGTCCGCCGGACCGCAACCGGGCCGGGCCATTGCGGCTTGACAGGCGGCCCCCCGCCGCCAAGCTCGGGCGCATGTCAGCCCGCCTTATCGCGCTCGCGCTCGCCCTGGCCGTCACCGCCCTTCCGGCGGGCGCCGAAACGCCCGCGGCCGAGCCCCTGACCGTCACCAACGCCTCCGCGCGCCTGGCCGAATGCGCGCTGGTGGTCGATGGCCACACCCGCACCATGCTGAAGCTGCACGTGGGCAAGAGCTGGAGCGATAGCTTTCGCCCGAACCAGGACCTGCGCCTCGTCTGCGAGCGCTCCCGGAAGCTGTTCTTCGGCCCGCTCAAGGCCGGGTCGACTTACCGCCTCGTCGGCGACGGCCGCTGGCTGGAGTTGGCTGACGGGCCTGCGGAGTAACCTTACCCATGCATTTCTCCCGTTTCGGCATCGAAATCATGCCCGCGGTTAACTACACACCGTGGCGCTGAATCCCCACCTATCCCCTCAACAGGCTTAACTGGCGCCGTTCATGCGGATGTCAGGGAACCTGTGCTGTCTCAGGACGTAACATCCTGGACGACAAGGTAGGCCTGGGAACGATCCGCCGGGGATCGTGGGCCGTACATAACCTTGGGTTTGGGGAATTGAGGTACGTAAAGATGTCTCCGTCTCCGTCTCTCAGCGTGGTCGCTGACAACGATCTGAAGTCTATCTCGCCGAAGAACGAAACCGTCGCCGAGCGCGTGCGCCGCCTGCAGGCCGAAGCCAAGCAATTGGCCAAGGACCACGTGAGGTCGCTCACCGCCGCCATGGTCGACCTGGAACAGCTCGCCGCCGAAATCGCCGAGGGCGGCGAAGCCTACGCCCCGGGGATCCGCGACGTGGCCCGCCGCCTGGTCGAGGACCTGGACGCCCGCGTCCAGACCCTGGAAGCCATCGCCGCGCGCACCTGAGCCGGCCCGGGGCGACACCTCCGCCCCGACCGAGCGACGGACCGCGCGCGCGAGGCCGCGCCCTGGCGCGCCCCGTGGGGCAACGCGCTCCGTGCCGGAACGCACCCTCCGCCCGCCGCCGCGCACGCCCGGCGGTTAACCGCGCCGCTCAACCCTACCGGCGACTGGTTCAATCTGAGACTGTGCCGGAACTGGACACGGCTGGGTCGTCCCGAGCGACGTGACGCAGCCACGCCCCTACCCCACCAGGTCCCCGAATTCCTGGCTGCGTCGCAGCCAGGCGGCGGCGTAGCCGCAGATGGGGGTGATCTTCAGGCCCTTGGCGCGGGCGTCGGCCGAGAGCGCCGCCATCAGCCGGCCGCTGGCCCCCGTGCCGCGCAGGTCCGGCGGGGCGTAGACGTAGTCGATGTAGAGCTGGTCGCCCGTCCGGCGGTAGTCGGCGTAGCTGGTCAGCCCCGCCTCATCCATCTCGTAGCGCTGGCCCGTGTCGCGAAGCGCCCCTGGCTGAAGCTCGGACATGACGAACCCTCCTTCTGCGGCGTAGGCTCAAGGGTGGGGAACGCCTGCGGAGGGATCAAGATGCGCCGGATCGTCATTGTCAGCCTGGGCCTGGTGGCCGCCGCGACCTTCAGTGGTTGCAGCAAGAAGCCCGGGGTGCCGGACAAGCCCAACAGCCCCAAGCCCGTGGTGGAAGGCTCGGCGCCCGCCAAGGCCCTGGGTCCCGCCGCCCTGCCCCACCGCAAGCCGGGGCTCTGGAGCCAGACCATGGCCACCCGCGGCATGACCCAGCAGACCAAGATCTGCATCGGCCCGGACACCGAGGCCAAGGTGACGCCCTGGGGCCAAGCCATGGGCAAGAACCTCTGCAGCAAGAACGCCGTCAGCCGCACGCCGACCGGCTGGGCCTTCGAGAGCGAGTGCGACATGGGCGAGGGCGGACACATCGCCAGTCACGGCGAGGCCAGCGGCGACTTCGATGGCGGCTACACCATGAAGATCACCAGCGTCACCACCGGCTCGTCCATGGCCCAGGCCAACGGCACGCACGAGATGACCCTGCAGGCCAAGTACGAAGGGGCCTGCCCTGCCGACATGAAGTCCGGCGACATGACCATGAGCATGCCGGGCATGAGGCAGGGGATGAAGATCAACGTCGAGCAGATGGCGGCCATGCGCAAATAGGCGTGCGCGAAATTTCACGAGCCTGTCGGGATCGACGGGCCTAGCGCGTCCTCGGGGGACAAGACGCTTTCAACCGCCCCGTCCTTCGAGGAGACCCCCATGGCGACCGAGATCAAGATCGAACCGAGCTACGACCGCGAGCTCGTGTTGGCGCGCCTGGTGGACGCCTCGCCCGAGGCGCTCTACCGCTGCTGGACCGACGGCTCCACCTATCCGCAGTGGTTCTGCCCCAAGCCCTGGCGGGCGGAGTCCGAGCGGATGGAGCTGAGGCCCGGCGGCGCCAGCATGGTGACCATGTACGGCCCGGACGGCGAGGTGTTCCCCAACAACGGCGTGTTCCTGGAGGTGGTCCCGGACCGGAAGATCGTGTTCACCGACACCTACACCGAAGGCTGGGTCCCGAACCCGGACCCGATGATGACCGCGGTGATCACCTTCGAGCCCCAGGGGGGTGGCAAGACCCTGTTCGTGGCCCGCGTCGGCCACCCCACGGTGGAGAAGAAGGCCCAGCACGAGCAGATGGGCTTCCACGCCGGCTGGGGCGTGATGGTCGACCAGCTGGAAGCCGTGGCGAAGGCGCTCTGAGCACATCCCTCCCCTTTATGGGGAGGGTGGCGAGCGAGGCGAGACGGGTGGGCAATAGTCGACCGGGCTCAGCGTCCGGTCGTGGCTTCCCCACCCCGGCTTGGCTGCGCCAAGCCTGCCCCTCCCCATCAAGGGAGGGAAATCAGGCCAGCTCCACCGCCATGGCCGTGGCCTCGCCGCCGCCGATGCAGAGGCTGGCAAGGCCGCGCTTGCCGCCGCGGGCCTGCAGGGCGCTCAGCAGGGTCGCCAGGATCCGCGCGCCCGAGGCCCCGATCGGGTGGCCGAGGGCGCAGGCGCCGCCGTTCACGTTGAGTTTGCTGCGGTCGATGCCCAGGTCGCGCTCGGCGATCATCGCCACCACGGCGAAGGCCTCGTTCACTTCGAACAGGTCCACGTCCTCCACACTCCAGCCGGCGCGCTTCAGCGCCTTCTGCATGGCCGGCACGGGCGCAGTGGTGAAGAGGCCGGGCTCATGGGCGTGGGCGCCGTGGCCGGCGATGCGGGCCACGATCGTCATGCCCAGCTTGCGCGCCACGCTCTCGCGGGTCAGCACCAGGGCGGCCGCACCGTCGCTGATCGAGCTGGCATTGGCGGCGGTGATCGTGCCGTCCTTGGCGAACGCGGGCTTCAAGGTCGGGATCTTCGCCGGATCGGCCTTAAGGGGCTGCTCGTCCTTGTCCACCATGACGCTGCCCTTGCGGTCGGTGACAGTGACCGGGACGATCTCGCGGGCGAAGGCGCCGCTCTCGGTGGCCGCACGGGCCTTGGCCAGGGAGCCGATGGCGTACTCGTCCTGGGCCTCGCGGGTGAACTGGTAGCTCTTCGCCGTCTCCTCGGCGAAGCTGCCCATCAGCCGGCCCGGCTCGTAGGCGTCTTCCAGCCCGTCGAGGTACATGTGGTCGTACATGGTGTCGTGGCCGATCCGCGCGCCGCCGCGGTGCTTGGTCATCAGGTACGGCGCGCCGGTCATGCTCTCCATGCCGCCCGCCACCACCACGTCGACCGTGCCGGCCGCCAGGGCGTCATGCGCCAGGATTGCTGCCTGCATGCCCGAGCCGCACATCTTGTTGACGGTGGTGGCCGCGACCGAGGTCGGCAGGC
The DNA here is from genome assembly GCA_019510435.1 of Caulobacterales bacterium. Lineage (GTDB taxonomy): Bacteria > Pseudomonadota > Alphaproteobacteria > Caulobacterales > Caulobacteraceae > Phenylobacterium. The sequence goes on from JAEKKJ010000020.1 coordinate 70,690, forward strand.
CTGCGCCCAGGGCGGCCTGGCGCGCCGGGGCTTGGCCGAGGCCAGCCGGCAGGACGCAGCCCATCAGGATCTGCTCCACGGCGGCAGGGTCCACGCCCGCGCGCTCGACGGCGGCCTTCACAGCGGCGGCGCCGAGCTGGGTGGCCTTCACGCCGGAGAGGACGCCCTGGAACCCGCCCATGGGCGTGCGGGCGTAGCTGGCGATGACGACGGGATCGGAGGTCTGGGTCATGGGCTGGATATATTTCACCGACTGCGGAATTCCAATCTGACGCTAGGTCACGGTCTGGCGCCGCGCCAGAGCCTGTCCCGCTTTGATGGAACCATCAAAGCGGGAGGAACAGGCTCGCTATCTTAGTCGACGAGCGCGTCGCGGACCGTCCCGGCGATGAAGCCGCCGCCCAGCACCCGGGACGGCGCGTCCGGCGCATAGAGCACGCAGGCCTGGCCGGGTGCGACGCCCTCCTCGGCGGTGTCGAACAGCATGCCCGGCGCCCCGTCCACCAGGCCCAGCCGTCCGGCCACCGGCTCGCGGGTCGAGCGCACCCGCGCCAGAACCGGCCGGCCGGCCGCGCAGGCCGCCTCGATCGAGGCGAGATCGCCGATCCAGTTGGTTTCCTTCAGCGACAGGGCCCGGGTCAGCAGCGCCTCGCGCGGCCCCACGATCACCCGCCGCGCATCGGCGTCGATCCGCACCACGAACAGCGGGTCGCCCACCGCGACGTTCAGCCCGCGTCGCTGGCCGATGGTGTAGCGGGTCACGCCCTCGTGGCGGCCCAGCACCCGGCCGTCCAGGTGCACGATGTCACCCGGCTCGGCGCCGTGGGGGCGCAGCCGGTCGATGACCGTGGTGTAGCGGCCCTCGGGCACGAAGCAGATGTCCTGGCTGTCCGGCTTGTCGGCCACCGCCAGCCCCAGCTCGGCCGCCGCCGCCCGCACCGCCGGCTTCGGCAGGGCGCCCAGGGGGAAGCGCAGATAGGCCAGCTGCTCCGCCGTGGTGGCGAACAGGAAGTAGGACTGGTCGCGGGCCGGATCGGCGGCGCGGTGCAGCTCCGGTCCCGCGGGCCCGACCTCGCGGCGCACATAGTGGCCCGTGGCCATGGCCTCGGCGCCCAGGTCGCGGGCCACGTCCAGGAGGTCGCGGAACTTGACCGTCTGGTTGCAGCGCACGCAGGGGATCGGCGTCTCGCCGCGCAGGTAGGCATCGGCGAAGTCCTCGATCACCTGCTCGCGGAACCGGCTTTCGTAGTCCAGCACATAGTGCGGGATGCCGATGCCCTCGGCGGCGGTGCGCGCGTCGTGGATGTCCTGGCCGGCGCAGCAGGCGCCCTTCTTCTGGATCGCCGCGCCGTGGTCGTAGAGCTGCAGCGTCACGCCGACCACATCGTAGCCGGCCCGCGCCAGCAGCGCCGCGGTCACCGTGGAGTCGACCCCACCCGACATCGCCGCCACGATCCGCGTCCCGGCGGGCAGGCGCACAGCCTCGCGCGCGGCCTCGATCAGGCCGTCGCCGATGCGGTCGGGCATCACCAGCGGAGCGTTCATGGCTCGCTATCTAGCGGTTCGACCGCGGTTTTTCGAGGTCAGTCCGTAAAGTTCCGGATGAACTCGACATCGGACCAGGCGGGACCCGCCTGCCGCCCGAGCCCGGTGAAGGCCGCCAGGCGCGCCGCGGTGATGCCCCGCGAGGGGATGACGATCAGGCGCTGGTCGCCGGCGCCGCGGGCCATGACCATGTCGGCGGGGACCTGGCTGTAGTCCTCCGCCACCCCGGCCGCCCCCATGCGCGGGCCGTTATGCGGCAGCCACCAGGTGAGGCCGTAGGCCGGGTTGACGGCCGAGGGGACGAACACGGCCTTGAGCGTGGCGGCATCGACGATCTGTTTGCCCTTCACCTTGCCGCCGGCCCGGATGAACTCGCCGTACTTGGCCCACTCGCGAGCCGTCAGCACCGCGCCCTGCGGCAGCAACGCGTCGCCGCCAGGCAGCCGCCGCCAGTCGCCGGGAACCAGGCCGATGGGGTCGAGGACGCGGCGCTTCAGATAGGCATAGGGATCGCCCGGCTGGCCGCTGGCCACCAGCTTGCGCCGCATCACCTCGCCGAACAGCTGGTAGGGGCCCGGGCCGTAGAGGAACGCCGTCCCCGGCTCCTCCGTCAGGGGCATGGCCACCGCGCCAGCGTAGGTCGGCGGCCGGCCGACGGTGCTGGGCATGCCCGAGCTCAGCGACAGCAGCTGGCGGATCGTGACCCTGGCCTTGCGCGGATCGGCCTGCCACTCGGTGATCGTGCGGGCGACCGGCTCGTCCAGGGTGAGCAGGCCGTCCTGGACCGCGGCGGCCAGTATCGCGCCCGAGAAGCTCTTCGTGCCCGAGGCGGTCTCCATGGGATGGTCCGGCGCGCCCTCGCCGGCATAGCCCTCGCAGATCGGCTTGCCGTCCTTCAGCACCAGCACGGCGGCGCCGCGGCGGGCGGCGGAATAGGCCAGCGCCCGCTGGCAGCGTGGATCGTTCGCACCGGCCAGGGGCCTGGCGGGCGCAGGGCCTGCAGCCGGCGCATCCAACGCCAGGGCCGGCGTGGCCATGAGAGCCGCCGCGATGGCGGCCAGCATGAGACGGCGCATTCTCAAATCTCCTCCCCGACCGGAAACCTTCAGGGCTTCCACGCGCCAGGCAAGGGATTCCGCCTACTTGAGCAGGTTGATCAGGGACGAGGACTGCAGGCCCTGGAACACATAGGCCGCCGCCTGGACCGACAGCTGCGCCTGCTGCAGCGCCGCCGCGGCCGCGCCCATGTCGGCGTCGGTGATGTCGCCGATCATGCCGGTAAGCGAGTCGGTGCGGCCCCCGAGGTCGGCGCTGATGGTGTCCACGCGCTTGGCGTTGTTGCCGTTGTGGGCGGTGATGTCGGTGACGTCCGAGCGGATCTGGTCCCACGACGCCAGCTGGCCTTCGAGGAAGGTCTTCTGCGCTGCGGTCATCTGGCCCTGGAAGGGCCCGCTGCCGCCCTGGTTGAACTGCTCGAAGGTCTGCAGCTGGGTCAGGAAGGCTGTCCCGATGTCGCTCGCCAGGACGCCGGTGGTGACGCTGGTGGATTCGTCGACCTTGGCCTGGGCCTTGAAGTTGTCGTTCTTGAAGAAGTTGGCGATTACCGCCGGCGGCGTGGTCAGGTCCGACAGCTGCGTGGCGGTCACCGGACGGGTGTCCACCTGGCCGCCGGCGAAGACATACTGGCCGTTGTAGCGGGCGTTCATGTTCTCGACGGCGTCGCCCATCTGCTGCTGGATGTCCTCCACCAGGGTGTCGACGCGGCCTGACGCCAGGGCCTCGGACATGATCTCGCGGATGTTGGCGGCCGCGCTGGCGACGCCGGTCAGGGCGGTGTCCTGGGTCGAGAGCTTGTCGGCGACCTGCTTGTTCTGGTCCTGGAAGGTGACCAGCCGGGTCTGCAGCGAGCGCATCCCGGTCAGGAGCTCCGCCGACTGGGCGAAGTCCTTCAGATCCGAGCCGTTCTTGCCGGTGGAGACCTTGTTGCCGGCGTCCTGCTGCCGCTGCTGGGCGGCCAGCAGGTTGGAGAGGACGGTGGCGTAGTTGCCGGGGGTGGTGACGCGGGTGACCATGGGTTTGGCCTCAGACGATGTTCAGCAGGGTGTCGAACAGTTCCTTCGTCGCCTGGATCATGCGAGCCGAGGCGCCGAAGGCCTGTTGATAGGTGGTGAGGTTGACCAGTTCCTCATCGAGGTTGACGCCCTCGACGGACTGGCGGCGATTGGTGGCTTCGGAGGCGACGGCCTCGGCGCTGGTCTTCCTGGTCTCGGCGGCGGCGGCCGCGCGGCCGACCCCGCCCCCGAATTCCGAGGCGTAGCGCGCCACGGTCATGGTGACCTGGCCCAGGGTGCCGGCCGCCTGGAACAGCACCGGGACGTCGCCGGAGGTGGAGACGCCGAGCGCGCCCTGGCCGTCGCCCGGGCGGATCGCGACCGTGCCGATCGCCGCCGTGACGTCCAGCTTGCCCATGGACATCTTGGTGGGGTCGCCCTGCAGGATCGGGTTCACCTGGAAGCGGCTGGCGCGCGCCTCGCGCTCCTTGGTGCCCAGGCCGAACAGCTGGCTGATCGAGGGGCCGCCGGCGCCGCGCTGGGTGTTGTCGGCCACCACCGAGACCTGGGCGTTGGTGGGCGGCGCGCCCGCAAAGCTCAGCACCCCGTTGGCGTCCAGGCTGAACGCGCCGTAGAGGCCCGCGCCCGAGGCGCTGTTGTTGAGCGAATTCAAGAGGTCGCTCATGGCCGGCAAGGCCGGCACCGTCACCGCCACGTCCTGGATCGGCCGCCCGTCCGCCGTCGACAGCCGCAGGGTGATCTGGGCGCCGGGCGTGAAGCCGTGCGGGTCGGTCGCCTTGAGGCCCGTGGTGTAGTTGGTGAAGCCGGTGGTGGTGACGAGGTCGTTCAGGCCGAAGAAGTGCGAAAAGCCCTGGCCGGTCTTGCTGGACGTGCCTTCGTCGATGGCCAGGCCATTGCCGCCGGTGGCGTTGAGCGTCAGCTGGCCGTTGGCGAAGCTGGCCGAGCCATTGGCGCCCAGGGCGGTGTTGAGGTTCGTGAGGAAGTTGGCGGGCGTGAAGGCCGTCCCGGCGGCGCCGTTCACCGACATGGTCCCCGCGGTGAAGTCGATGGCCACCGTCTGCTGCATCACGCCGGCGGCGTTGACGATGGCGATGGTCGAGGTCCCGCTGAAGCCGCCGATGGCGGTCGGCAGATCCAGGCCCGTGTTGCGGCCGGTCATGGTCGCCGGCGCCGGATAGGCGGCCGAGGCGTTGCTGGCGGCGTTGAGCTGGCCCACGGCGCCGTTCACGAACTCGCCCAGCTGGTCGTAGAGCTTCGGCAGCTCCACGTCGCGCAGGTCCATGAGCCCGCGCAGCTCGCCGGAGGTGACCTGGATCGCCTCGGCGTTGGCGCTGCCGGCCGGCTGGGCGGTGATGTAGCCGGGCGTCGTAGCGCTGGAGTTGTAGGTGAGCTTGGCCGCGCCCTCGCCCGCCAGCAGCACACCCTCGGTCGAGCGCACCTCCACGCCGCCGTTCGCGCGCGGGTTCACGCGCACGTTCATGATGCCGGAGAGCTTATCCAGCAGCTGGCTCTGGATGTTCTCCGAACCGGAGGCGTCGGCATTGACCAGCTTGGCCCGGCCGATGTCGGTGTTCAGCTGGCTGATCTGTTCCAAGAGGCCGTTGGCCGTGTCGACGTCGGCGCTGACCTTGGTCTCGACGGTGTCGCCCAGCGAGACGATCTGGCTGTTGATCCGGTCCGCCTCGTTGAGGAAGTCCTGGGTGGTCGACAGGGCCTGGCCGCGCAGCAGGGTCGAGGACGGGTCGTTGGCGGAGGCCTGGAAGGCGCTGTAGATCGAGTCGAGGCGGTTGAAGAAGAAGCCGTCGCCCGAGGGGTCGCCGAACAGGCTCTGGGCATTGTCCAGGTACTGGGAGACCGCCGACCAGCGGCTGGACTCCGAGGCGGCGGTCAGCGAGGCGCCCTGCAGGTACTGATCGGTGATGCGTTTGACGCCATCGATCTTCACGCCCATGCCGACGCCGTCGACGATCAGCTGCTGCTGGTCGACCTGCTTGCGCACGTAACCGGGCGTGTTGACGTTGGAGATATTGTCCGACGTCGCGCGCAACGCGGCCTGCGCGGCTTGCAGGCCGGAGTTGGCGGTCTGGAGGACGGCGCTAAGCGATCCGCTCATCGGTTAAGCCTCTGCCCGGCAAAGGCTGACGCATGACCCGGCGGATTCTGCCGGGACAAAGGTGAACGCACACGCGTCAGGCCGGAAATTATTCAATAGTTTCAGCATTTCCCTTCTCGGGCGCCGATGGGTTCGGATATCAGAGCGCAAGAGCGGCGCCAGTTTGCCAATCCGGCCTGGCCCGGGCGGAACTGGCCGGCAGGGAACGACCCATCGGCGCGGCTTTGGCTCGGCAATTTCCGCCGCAGAGGCTCTGGCAGCCACCCCCAGCCTCACCCTCATAATTCAGTAAAATCAACACGTTGTCAGACTGGCGCAAAGGTTGCTCCAGGACCCGACGAATGAGCCCGGCGCAGGAAGCGCTACTCCCTCAAGTCGAAGCTTCCCACCAGATGACTGCGTCCGCGCTCAACATCGCCGCGATCGCCAATCCGGCCGCCGCCAACACTGCGGCAGCGGGCGTCGGCGCGCATCCGGGCGCTGGCCAGGGTCCGCTTGCGGGTTTCGAGGCCCTGGTCGCGGCGCTGTTCCCACAGGCCGACGGCGCGGCCGGCGCGCTCGTGGCGGGCGGCAAGGCCGGATCGGTGGCCGGGAGCGCCTTGACCGCCGCGGGAGCCAAGGGCGCCAAGACCGACGCCGCCAAGGCGGCCGACGCCGATGCGGCCTCCGACAAGGACGCGACGACAAGCGACACGGCCGCGGGAGCCGATGCGGCGACCGCGTTGGCCGCCAGCCTCGCCGCCGCCGGCGCACCCCAGGCCGCCGCCCTTCCGGTCGCAGCCAGCGCGGGTGAGGTCGCCACCGACGCGGCCGCCACCGCCCCGTCCCCGGCCCAGACCCCGATCCTGTTCGCGCCGGCTGTTCAGCCGGACGCCAAGTCCACCGCCCCCGCGATGGCGAGCGCTGCGCCCGCCGCCGCCGCCCTCACCGCAGAGCCCGCCGCAGCGCCCACCCCGCCTGCGGCCAGCGACGACACGGCCCCCGAGAGCGACCCGCTGGCGCTGTTTGCGAAGCCCGCGCCGGCCGCTGCCGCGACGGCGACGCCCACAGCTCCAGGCGCAGGCCCGGCCGCAGCCGCCGCGGCCGCGGCCGCCAGCGCGCCCACCGCATCCCAGACCGTCGCCGCCAACGCCCAGGTCGCCGCCGCCCCGACCGCCGACACCGTGCCAGCCGCAGCGCCGCCTGCGGCCGGCCCGACCCTCGACCCGGCGCCCGCCGCGGACCTCGCCGCCAGCATCGTGACCCGGCCGCAAGGCCCCGCCGCCGCGGCTCCGGCCACGCCCGGCAAGCCGGCCAAGGCCGCCCGCGGCGCCGCCGAGGCTGCGGACGCTCCGCGAGCCGGCGCGGCCGCGACGGCCAGCGCCGCCGCCAAGGGCCCACACCTCGCCTCTGCGGCCGACTCCGACGCCAAGCCGGCAGCCGGGCCCGAGGTGGAAGCTTCTCCCGACCATGCAGCGGCCAAGTCCGAGGCGCCGAACTCCGAATCCGCGCAGCCGGCCGAGACCCACGCCGCGGCCGCCGCCACGCCGCCGCCGTCGCATACGGCCCAGGCGGTGCGCGGCTCGCCGGAAACCGTGGCCAGCCTCTCGGCCCAGATGGTCAAGAAGCTGGAGGCCAAGTCCACCCGCTTCGACGTCCAGCTGGATCCGATCGGCCTCGGCAAGGTGGACGTGCGCCTGGAGATCGGCGCCGACGGCCGCATGAGCGCGGCGATGAGCTTCGACAACCCGCAGGCCGCCGCCGACGTGAAGGCCAGGGCCGCCGAGCTGCAGCGCAGCCTCGAGCGCGCCGGCTTCGACCTGTCCGGCGGCATGTCCTTCGACGTCACCAGCGGTGACGCCCAGCAGGGTCAGCGTCAGGCCTGGCAGGACCCGAACGACACCGGCGGCCGCGCCTTCCGCGGCCAGGCCTTCCAGTCGGCGCTCGACACCGCCGGCGATGCGCAGGCGTCCGCCGTCCAGGGCGCGCTGCGCCTCGGGCGGGCCGGCGCCGGCCCCGGCCTCGATCTGAGGATCTGACCATGACCGCTGTAACCGCCCCGACGAACCCCGCCGCAACCGGCACCGACGCCTCGGCGCTCGGCCGCGCGCGCCTGGCGCAGAACTTCGACACCTTCCTGTCGCTGCTGACGACCCAGCTGAAGAACCAGGATCCGCTGTCGCCCCTCGATTCCAACCAGTTCACCCAGCAGATCGTGCAGATGACCGGGGTCGAGCAGCAGCTCGCCACCAACGACCTGCTGAAGCAGCTGGTCACCAACACCGGGACGGGCGTGGCCACCGCGGTCGGCCTGATCGGCAAGCAGGTCCGCGCGACCGCCGACAACGCCATGCTGAAGGACGGCAAGGCGACCTGGACCTACAACCTCGACCGCGACGCCACCGACGTGAAGCTGGAGATCTCGGACTCCAAGGGCAACGTCCTGCGCTCCATCGCCCCCACCGAAAACAAGGCCGGCGATCACGTCTTCAACTGGGACGGCAAGAGCGCCAGCGGCACCACCCTGCCCGGCGGCGAATACACCCTGAAGGTCACCGCCAAGGACGGCCTGGGCAACGCCGTCACCAGCAAGATCTTCGCCGACGGCGTCGTCACCGGCGTCGAGCAGGCCAACGGCTCCACCCGCCTCACCGTCAACGGCGCGCAGGTCCCCTGGGATCAGCTCGTCACTATTCGCCAGCCGGATCCGGCGCCGACCGCCGCGAACGGCACGTCCAATCCGACCACCCCCAACAGCAACACCTAAGCGGCCCCACCCGCCGGACGTCTGCAGGATGCGGACCCCGCCCAAGGAAAAGAACGGACCCAAGTCATGAGCATCAACTCCGCCCTGCTCGCCGGCGTCTCCGGCCTGACCGCCAACGCCTCGGCGCTGGCCGCGATCTCCGACAACATCGCGAACGTCAACACCACCGCCTACAAGCGCAACCAGGTGAACTTCGCCGACATCGTCACGGCCCAGTCCGTGAAGGGCAAGTATTCGGCCGGCGGCGTGCAGGGCACGACCCACCAGTACGTGAGCCAGCAGGGCCTGATCCAGGCGTCCAACTCGTCCACCGACCTGGCGATCTCCGGCGACGGCTTCTTCGTGGTGACCCAGAAGGGCGCGGGCCTGACGGCCGGCGACGCCCGCGAGTTCACCCGCCAGGGGTCCTTCACCGTCGACGCCGACGGCTTCCTGAAGAACAACTCCGGCCTCTACCTCCAGGGCTGGCCGGTGCTGACCGGCGGCGGGTTCGACGTGAATCCCTCCGACCTGACCAAGATGAACTCCATCAACGTCAAGAACCTGGGCGCGGCCGTGACGCCGACCGCCAACATCGGCGTCAGCGCCAATCTGGACAAGAGCCAGATCGCCTCGGTGGCCGCCGCCGGCGCCGTCGGCCCGCCGGCCGTGGCCGCCACCTACAGCCCCACCAGCCTGACCGCCTCCATGGCGGCCTACGCGGCGGGCGTCGCGACGGGCACCAAGCCGGACTTCACCATCGAGATGAGCGTCGTCGACTCCACCGGCGGCGCCCGCAAGGTGGCCATGGCCTTCCTGAAGGATCCCACGGCCAACACCTGGAACGCCGAAGTCTATGCGGTGCC
>JAEKKJ010000045.1 GCA_019510435.1 Caulobacterales bacterium
GTTCTCCGCCTTCCGCTCGCCGAGGCGGCCAGCGATCACCGGCTGCAGGATGTTGTAGACACCCGCCGAGCCACAACACAGGTGCGCCTCGGCGGGGGTCAGCACCTCGTATCCTGCGGCGCTCAGCAATTGACGGGGGGCGGCGGACACCTTCTGCCCATGCTGCAGGGAGCAGGCGGCGTGATAGGCCACCCGTATCCGCCGGCGATTGTTCGCTTGCAGGCCCACCTCGGCCAGCAGCTCGGTGACGTCCTTGGCCAGCGCCGAGACGCGGGCGGCGCGCGCCGCATAGGCCGGGTCGCCGGCGAGCATGAACCCGTAGTCCTTGATCGTCGTGCCGCAACCGGAGGCGGTGATGACGATGGCGTCGACTCCGTCGCCCTCCAATTCGCGCGTCCAGGCGTCGACATTGCGCCGAGCCGCCTCGAGGCTGGCCTGGTCCCGGCCGATGTGGCGCACGAGCGCGCCGCAGCAGGCCTCGCCCGCGGCGAACGCCACCTCGAACCCGAGGCGGTTGAGCAGGCGCACCGTCGCGGCGCGGACTTCAGGCTGCAGCACGGGTTGGACGCCCGCGCTCAAGGGCGCAGCCTGGGCGGGGGCGCGGGCGACGGCGGTCTCGGGGGCCAGGGCGAGCATGGCGCCAAAGGGCCGGAGCGCCGCTCGCTTCATCAAGAACGGCGCGGCGGGGCGCACCAGCCGGGCGAGCGCCAACGCCAGGCGGAACCGGCCTGGGTAGGGCAGCGTCGCCGCAAGCAGGTCGCGGATCAGGCGGTCGAGCCAGGGACGTCGGTAGCGCCTCTCGATATAGGCGCGCGCATGGTCGACCAGGTGCATGTAGTTCACGTCGGACGGACAGGTCGTCATGCAGGCGAAGCAGGACAGGCACCGATCGACATGCTTCACGACCTCAGCGGACGGCGCCCGGTCGTGTTCGAGCATGTCCTTCATCAAATAGATTCGCCCGCGTGGGGAATCGAGCTCGTCGCCCAGCAGCACGTAGGTCGGGCATGTCGCCGTGCAGAACCCGCAGTGCACGCATTTTCGGATCACCGCCTCCGAAGCGGCCGTCGCCGGGTCTGCGAGCTGGGCGGCGGAAAAACTGGTTTGCATCAGAAGCGGCCGGTTTCAAAAACGCAGAGCGGATCGAAGGCGTGGCGGACGCGCGACTGCAGCGACGCGACCCCTGGGGCGGGCGGATGGAACGCGGGCGTCGACGGACGCATAGGCGCCGGGGCGCGGACCAGCATCGCCTGGCCATCCGCGGCCTCCGCCGCGGCCCGGACCCTTGCCGGATCCCCATCATAGGCGATCCACAACAGCCCGCCTGCCCAGTCGAACAGCTGGTCCTCTGGACGAAGCCCGAGGCTCTGGGCGATGGCGGGCGCACGGCTCGCCGGCGCGACGATCCGCCAGAGCGGTCGCTCATGGCCGAGGGGTTTGGCGGTGGCGATCTCGCGCCAAAAGCCGGCGCAGGCCTCCCCTTCGATCGTGGCGGCCTGGGCACATCCCTCAAGCAGGTCGTCGAGCATCTCGCAGCGGGCCTCGACGGAGGATGGGAAACCCTCCAGCAGCAGCGCCGTCACTGGGCGTCCGCCGTAGGCCGCGGCGCAGGGGATATGGGCCGCGGCGCCGACTTCAGCGGTCGATCGCATCACCTTGGCGATGAGTCGCAGGGCGTCGCGCACATCGAGTCCGGTGACCAGCTTTGTATGCTGCGCCTTCGGCCGCGGAAGCACCTTGAGCGTCACCTGCGTCAGCGCCGCAAGCCGGCCCCAGCTCCCCGCCATCAGCTTCGGCAGGTCAAAGCCGGTGACGTTCTTCACCACCTTCGCGCCGCCGATGAAGCGCTCGCCACGACCCGAGACGGCCTCGAAGCCGAGCAGATGGTCGCGCGCGGCGCCTTTCGTCAGACGCCGCGGGCCGGCGACGCCGGCGGCGATGATTCCGCCGATCGTCGAGGCGCCCGCCGACTCGTTGAACAGCGGCCCATGATCGAAGGGATCAAACGCCAAAGCCTGGCCGTGTGATGCGACCAGCGCCTCGACCTCTGACAGACGGGCGCCCGCGCCAACTGTCAGGACCAACTCAGCGGGGTCGTAGTCGATCACGCTGGAAAAGCCGGTCATCTCGAGCACCGTGGCGTCGCCGTCGG
>JAEKKJ010000048.1 GCA_019510435.1 Caulobacterales bacterium
GGAAGCCGAAGACCTGGCGGCACATCGCCTGCAGGGCGTTGACCTGGATGTCCAGTGCGGGTACGTCGGAGGATCCCATCCGGCCCTCGGCCGGCGCGCCGTCGGCGGTCACGCCACGCACCCGCCCCATCCTGCGCACACCCGTCATCGACATCCCCGGCCCCCTACTTCCCCGTGATCGTGCCGAAGTCGGTGCCCGAGCCGAGCAGCAGTCCCGCGGCCAGCAGAAGCATCGTGGCCGGGACCATGAAGGTGGTGATCATCATGGTGGCCTTGGGGACCGCGCGGGCGGCCTTGCGGCGGGCGTTCTGGGCGTCCGTGCGGCGCATGTCCTTGGCGAGGGAGACCAGGGTGTCCACGATGGGCGCGCCCAGTTCCTCGCCCTGCTGCAGCGCCGTCACGAACATCGCGACCTGTTCGGAGTCGTTGCGGCGGCGCAGTTCCGCGAAGGCCTGGCGGCGGCTCATGCCCAGGTCCATCTGGCGGAGCGTGATGTGCAGTTCGTCGGCCCAGGGGCCCTCGTACTTGGAGGCCACGCGGTCCAGCGCCTGGCGGAAGCCCAGGCCCGCGCTCACCACCACCGCCAGCACGTCCAGGAAGTCGGGGAGCGTGCGCTCGATGACGTCCTTCCTGACCCGGATCGCCGACCAGATGCCGACCTCCGTCCAGAACGCCCCGAAGGCCAGCAGGAGCAGGGCCACCAGGATCTGTCCGCGGAGGAGGAAGACCAGGAAACCCAGGGCGCCGAGGAAGCCGTAGACCGCCCTGCGGGCCGCGTAGCGGTGGATGGTCAGGCCGCCGGGGTTGCCCGCGAGGTCGATCTTGCGACGGTACTTGGCCACCTGTTTGGGGCCCATCAGACGCAGGACGGCGGGGGCGTAGCGCATGCCCATGCGGTCGATCAGGGAGTCCACCGCGCCGGTGCGGGTCGATCCGACCTCCAGTGCCAGCATCAGGTCGCTCGGCAGTTTCGCCTCCGCCCGGTACATGCGGATGCCGGCGAAGACGCCCCACACGCTCACGGCCATCAACAGGGCCAGTCCGATACCGATCATGGCCACCCCCTCAGACGTCGATCCGGGACAGGCGGCGGATCAGTATGAATCCGACCGCGTAGAGGGCGAATGCGATGATCACCGCCCCCTGGCCGAGCGGTGAGCCCGTCATGCGTTCCAGCGCGCCGTCCTTGACGCCGTTCATCAGGAACAGCGAGCCGATGCCCAGGACCGGGACGGCGTACGACGTCATGTTCACCTGGGAGAGCTGGGTGCGGACCTCGCGCCGGGTCTCCTTGCGCTCCTCCAGCGTCTCGGTCAGGTTCCGCAGGGCGCTGACCACCTGGCCGCCGGCCCGGCTCGACAGCACCAGGGTCGTCACCAGGACCACCAGCTCCCGGGACGGCAGCCGCTTCGCCATCTCGTCCAGCGCGTCCTCCATCGACACGCCCACCGCCAACTGGTTGGCCACCTTCGCCAGTTCCTCCCCCGCCGGGGCCTCCAGCTCCTCCGCCGCCATGCCGATCGCGGTGCGCAGGGCGAGGCCCGCGTGGGTGGCGTTGGCCAGGATGCGGGCCAGTTCGGGGAGTTGGTTGATGAACTTCTCGATGCGCTTCTGCCGCTGCCAGTTGAGGAACTGCACCGCCGCCCACACGCCCGCCAGACCGGCCAGCGGGCCGAAGAAGGGCGCCAGGGTCGCCTGGCCGACCAGCCACAGGCCTCCGACGAGCCCGACCATCGCGGCGAAGAACTCACCCGGTGT
>JAEKKJ010000021.1 GCA_019510435.1 Caulobacterales bacterium
GACCATCCGCATGATCGAGACCCAAGTCGACCGCTACGCCACCGCCATGCTGCTGGCCCTCGGCCTCCTGGCCTCCGTCGCCTTCGCCACCGCCGGCCTCGCGTAAGACCCACCCACCTCACGCGACGGACAAGGGCCCCTCAGGGCCCTTTTTCGTGCCCGGAGCCCGCCGGCAAGGCCGCGAAGCGGCGCCTTCGATTCAACCACGAACCACACGAACCACACGAACGCGGCCAATGACCCCGCCGATGCAGGGGATCAGGGCGCCGTTCGTGTGGTTCGTGTGGTTCGTGGTCCAACAAACAGAGCCTCCGCTGCGCGAGGCTCGAAGGAAAGAGAACCACGGACCAGCACGGACCATCACTGAAGAGGCCGCTGCGAGTCCGTGTTGGTCGGTGCTGGTCCGCGGTTCCAGAACGCGGCCTCCGCTGCCGCCCGGAAATTTTCTCACGAACTCAACGGCTGGGATGCATCCAAGGCCAAGCTTGGCTTCGTATCTCGCCTGGCAGGTGTCTTGCATTGCGATCGTGTCAGTTGGGTAACACGGTCAAGTCGGGACACGGTCTCGCGACCTTCACCAGGGCTTTGGGGGCCCGCAGGGCGAGGAGCTGAACATGCCGGCGGTCGGGGTTCGACCTGCCTTTGGACGGACGCAGCCTGCCTCGGCCGAGGCGAGGCAAAGCGTCGCGCGGCATGCCGACTTAACGACTTTTGGACAAAATTGCGGCACCTCTGCCGTGGGGCACGAGCCCCGCACCGGTCATAGAGTGAAGCCGCGCGTGAGCTTTCAGACGATCATTTGCGCCGCGGCGTACGGGCGCGGGACACCGGCGCGATGACCGCAGGCGCCTTCCATAACAATCCTCAGCCGCGCCGCCGCGGCGGGCTGCTGGCCTGGTTCTGGCCGCAGCCGATGGCGCAGCGCCAGACGCCGCGCCGCGCCGCCTGGCTGGCCTCAGCGGCGGCCTGGCTGTGGCCGGCGCCGCTGCAGAACGAACGCTTCGGCGCACGCCGCTGGGGGCTGCCCTGGCTGTTCGGCTGGTTCTGGCCGGAAGGCCTGGACCGCCGGCTCGGGCGGTTGTGGCGGCTGAGCTGGGCCTGGAGCTGGCTGTGGCCGGGCCGGGTCATGGGCCCCGACGGCGAGATCTGCGCCCTGGCGCCCTGGCACCGGGCGCTGCGCCCCGAGTTCTGCCCCACCGAGACCTGGCGCCATAAGCTGGCCCGGCACGGCGGGGCGGTGTTCATGATGATGGCGGTGACCGCGGTCGCCGCGCCGAACCTCATGCAGGGCTCCGGCATCGGCGAGCTGCCGGGCGGACGCCTGAACCTCTTCCACGGCGGCGCGCCGGGCCAGGATCCGGCGGCCGACAACGGCGCGGGCGGCGATGGCGCCGGCGCGGGTGGCGACACCGGCGGCGGCTCAGACCAGGGCGCAGGCGGCGGCGGCGGCGGCGGCGGCGGTAGCGGCTCTGGCGGCGGCGGGTCCGGCGGCAGCGGCGGCGATTTCGGCCCCAGCGGGTCCGGCCCGGATGGTTCGGGCGGCGCAGGCGGTACGGACGGCGGCGGGCCGCCAACCGGGGGCGATCCGCCTCCGACCGGCCCCGGCACGACCTTCCTCGATCCGGGCGCCGATGGCGGTACGGACCTCGCCGGCGGCAGCTTCGGCAGCCTGACAGGCGGTGGCGGCGGCGGCGGCGGTGGAACCGGCGGCGCGGGCGGGACCGGCGGCACAGGTGAGACGGGCGGCACGGGTGGGACCGGCGGCACAGGCGGGACTGGCGGCACGGGCGGCACGGGCGGCACGGGCGGACCCGGTGGCACGGGCGGGCCCGGCGGCACGGGTGGACCCGATCCCTTCACCCCGCCCGGCACGGGACCCTTGGATCCGCCGAAGCCTCCGGGGAACACCGACCCCAAGGGCGGCGGCGGCCCGCCCCAGAATTTCCTGGGCGGCGGAGGCGGCGGCGGCCCGCTCGACGGCAATCCGACCGATCCCGGCAAGGGCGACAACACTCCCAATCCGGGCGGCGATCCGAACCCGCAGGGCGGGGCGGTGCCGGAGCCTGAGGCCTGGACCCTGATGATCCTGGGCTTTGGCGCGGTGGGTTACGCGCTGCGTCGGCGGCGGACCACCACCGCCTGACGACCTGGGTCGCACCGGCGAGCCTCGCCGTTTCAGTATCTCGGATAGCGCCAGCGCGGCTGCGGCCAATAGCGGGGCGGCGGCGTGTATTGGGCGTCCTCGTCGTCCTCGGCCGGAGGCGGCTGGTAGGCGCGTCGGCGTTCATCGTCATAGGCCCGCTGCTGGGCGGCGGCGTCCGTCTGGTCCTGCTCCAGCCGCGCCTGCTCGACGGCGCGGGCGCGGGCCTCCTCGTCGGCCCGGCGCTGGCGTTCGGCGGTCTCCTCCACCTGCCGGCGCTGGGCGTCAGCGACGGCCGCCTGCGCCTTGATCGCCGCCAGCTGCGCATCGGCGAGGGTCTTGGCGCGGGCCTCGGTCTGGGCGCGGTCCCGGGCGGCCTGTTCGGTGGCGACTTTCTCGCGGTAGCGGGCCGCGGTCTGGGCGCCGCAGACCCGCAGGTCCGCCAGGCCCTGCTCGGACCCCGCCAGCGGGGCCGACAGCGGCTCGTCCGTCAGCCAGGCCACGCCCAGGGTCGCGCCCTTCTTCATGGCCGCCTCGGTCTCCTCCGAGAGCACCAGCTCGCCGGCGCCGTCCGCGCCGCGCAGCATGAGGTTGGAATAGCGCGCCTTGTCGATCCGCAGAGGCAGGAAGGCGCGCGGCGGCAGGTCGTCCTTGAAGAAGCGCAGGCTGACCAGCTGCCCGTCCGAGGTCAGGGTCACAGGCGTCACCGCGCCCGACCGGCTGGTGAGTTCCAGGTCCGCCCGGCATCCGCTGTCGGTGGGCGTCACCACCCAGGCCAGGGCCGGGGCGCGGGGCGGGGCCGACGGCCGCGCAGGCGCCGCAGCGGCCAAGCCGGCGACGTACAAGGGTGCGGACAACAGCGCAGCGGCCACTGCGCCCCCAATGATCGATTTGACCACGATGGCTCCTGACTGACACGCAGCGGCAGGATAGGGCCGATCCTGGCCCCCCGCTAGAGCCCGTACCGTCGCGGCCAGCACCGCGCAGGCCCCCCTGCGACACCATGTCCTGGATCGCGGCGCGCATGTTTACCGACCATTTCCCCCGGATCGGTGACGTGGTCGGGTGACGGAAGCGCGCGCCAAACGGGAACTGAGCGAAGGCCGCGCCGGGGTGCGCCGGCTGATAGCCCTGGGTGGCGCGCTGCTGGCGCTGCTGGTCGTGGGGGCGATCGCCCTGCTGATGGTCGGCTCCCGCGCCCTCGACGACCTGCAGATGCGCGCGGACCGCGCCCTCATCCAGAGCGAGCTCGACCGCCGGCTGGGACGGATGGTCGCCGATCTCACCTCCGCCACGATCTGGGACCAGACCGCGCTGACGCTGCGGCCCGGCGGCGACCTGAAATGGGCCGACGCCGAAATCGGGACCTATTTCGCCTACAACCGCGGCGCCGACTGGACCGTGGTGCTCGACGCGCAGGACCGCCCGTTCTTCGCCTGGGCCGGCGAGGCGCGGACCGGGGCCGAGGGCCAGTCGCGGCTGGCGCGCGCGGCCGGACCGCTGGTCCGCAAGGCGCGTGTCCTCGAGTCGTCGGGCGCCCCGCGCGTCCAGGCGGGGTCGCCCTTCGTGATCCGCTCGGCCACCGCCGCCGGCATCGTCGTCATCGACGGCGTGCCCTATCTCGCGGCCGCCTCGACCGTCAGCCCCGAAAGCGGCAGTCCGCTGCCGGTGCAGCAGCCCGCGGTGATGGTGATCTCCGCCCAGCGGGTCGACCACGACATGCTGGATTCGGTGAATCGGCTCGGCATCCACCAGGCCCACCTGGAGGCGCACGGCCCGCCGCGCGCCGCCTCCCTGGTGCTGCACGACATCGCCGGTCGTCCGGCCGGCCAGGTGGCGTGGATCCCCGGGCGGCCCGGCGTGGAGGTGCTCAAGGCGGCGGCGCCGGCCCTGGCCCTTGGGGCCCTGGTGGCTGCGGCGCTGGCCAGCCTGCTCGGCTGGCAGATTGTGCGCGTGGCGCGCGGCATCGACGCCCACGAGGCGGCCCACGACCAGGCCCTGGCCGAGCTGAAGGACGCCCGCGACCGCGCCGAGAGCGCCAACATCGCCAAGAGCCAGTTCCTGGCCAACATGAGCCACGAGATCCGCACGCCTCTGAACGGCGTGCTGGGCATGGCCCAGGTGCTGGCCAAGAGCGAGCTGGCGCCGGGCGACCGCGACAAGCTGCACGTGATCCGCGCCTCGGGCGAGACGCTGCTGGGCCTGCTGAATGACCTGCTCGACCTCTCCAAGATCGAGGCCGGGCGAATGGAGCTCGACGACCACGACTTCGACCTGCTCGATGTGGTGGAGGCCGCGTGCCGGCCCTTCGCCACCCTAGCGGCGCAGAAGGACGTGCGGTTCCTGATCGAGCTGGACGCCGACCTCGTCGGGGTCTGGCGCGGCGATGGCGGCAAGCTGCGCCAGGTGCTGGCAAACCTGGCGTCCAACGCCGTGAAGTTCACCAGCGCCGGCGAGATCCGCGTGGCGGTCCGGCGCAGCGCCCAGGGCGTGGCCTGCACGGTGGCCGATTCCGGCGCCGGCATCGCCCGCGACCGGCTGCAGCAGCTGTTCCTGCGTTTCTCCCAGGTCGACCCCACCACCACCCGCCGGTTCGGGGGCACGGGCCTGGGCCTGGCGATCTCGCGCGAGCTGGTGGAGCTGATGGGCGGCACGATCGCCGTCACCAGCGTCGAGGGCCGCGGCTCGGCCTTCACCTTCGACCTGCCGCTGGCCTGGGTCGGCGCCTGCGCCATCCGGGACGCCGCGCCCGAGGCCGAGCCGGAGCTGCCGCCGGTGCGCGTGCTGGCGGCCGAGGACAACAAGACCAACCAGCTCCTGCTCACGGCCATGCTGGAGCCCATGGGCGTGAAGGTGCGGCTGACCGCCGACGGCAGTGAGGCGCTGGCCGCATTCCAGGCCGAGGCCTTCGACCTGGTGCTGATGGACGTGCAGATGCCGACCATGAACGGCATCGACGCCACCCGCGCGATCCGCGCCTTCGAGGCCCAGTCCGGCCGCGCCCCGACCCCGATCCTGGCGCTCTCGGCCAATGTCATGCGCCATCAGATCGAGGAATACCTCGCGGCCGGCATGAACGGCTTCGTGGCCAAGCCGATCGAGATGGCGGCCCTGGTCGCGGCCATCGAACAGGCCCTGGCGCCTCCCGAGAGCCGGACCGAGGCCGCCTGACCCGATCGCTCAGCGGTCCGCAGGCGTTCCCGGCGCAGCCTCGCCCTTCAGCTTACGGTCGAAGAAGTCGAGCGTCATCAGGGTGCGGTGCATCCGGTTGTTGGGCGTCCAGCCGCCGCGGTGGCGCAGCCCCGGATAGACCATGGTCTCGAACGGCAGCCCCTCGGCCTGCAGGGCGAACAGCACCCGCGTCGTGTGGTCGAAGGTGACGTTGTCGTCGGCCATACCGTGCATGATCAGCAGCGAGGACGGCTTCAGCCGCGGCAGCCGCGCCACCACCTCGGCCTTGGCGTAGCCCTCGGCGTTGTCCGCAGGCGTGCCCATGTAGCGCTCGGTGTAGTGGGTGTCATAAAGCCGCCAGTCGGTCACGGGCGCCCCCGCCACCCCGGCCTTGAACGGCGAGTCGGGCGCGGTCATGAGGAGCAGCGTCATGTATCCGCCGTAGGACCAGCCGGTCACGCCGATCCGCGCCTTGTCCACATAGGGCAGGGACTGCAGGTAGCGCGCGCCGGCGATCTGGTCGGCCACGTCCAGCTGGCCCATCCGCCGGTCGATGGCGGTGACGAAGCGGCGCGAGCGGTTGGGCGTGCCGCGGTTGTCGAGGCTGAAGAGGATGTAGCCCGCGTCCAGCAGGGCCTGGTCCTCCGGCGACTGCCAGGTGCGGCCGACCAGGGCGCTGCCCGGGCCGCCGTAGACCTTGACGATCACCGGATATTTGCGCGCCGCATCGAAGCCGGGCGGCGTGCGCATCGACCACCAGAGGTCCTGGCCGTCGTCCGCCTTCACCGTGCCAAACGTCGGCTCGCGCAGCCGCTCCACATAGGGCCAGAACGGGTGGCCCGCCTTCAGCGCATTCTCCTCGATCCAGCGCACGCGGGTTCCGTCGGGGCGATAGAGCGCGGTCTGCGGCGGCGTCTTGGGGTCGCTGTAGGTCCCGACGAAGGCGCCGCCCTTGTCCGCCACGGCCACGGCCCACTGCCCGCCGGCCGGCGTCAGCGCCTTCGGCTCACCGGGCTGGGCGTAGGAGACCGCATAGACGCGGCTCTCGATCGGCGTGTCCTTGTGGGCGGTGAAGATCACGCTCGACGTCGCCTCGTCGACCCCGGCCACCGCCCCCACCGGCCAGTCGCCCTCCGTGACCTGGCGGATCAGCTTGCCGTCGGCGGCGTAGAGGTAGAGGTGGCGCCAGCCCGACCGCTCCGACGACCACAGGAAGGTCCCGTCGTGCAGCGGGTGGAAGTCGTTGGTGAGGTCGACCCAGTGCGGGTCGGTTTCGGTGAGGATCACCCTGGACTTGCCGGTGGCCGGGTCCACCGCCAGCAGGTCCAGCCGCCGCTGGTCGCGCGCCTCGCGCTGGACGTAGAGGGTGCGCCCGTCCTTCGCCCACGCCACCCGGGCCAGGTAGATGTCGGGGTCGCCGCCCAGGTCGACTTTGACGCGCGACCCGCCGCCCACCGGCTGGATGTAGAGCTCCACCACCGCGTTCGGCCGGCCGGGCCGCGGGTAGCGCTCGGGAACCACCTGGGCCCCGGTCGCGCCCACCTCAGGCCGATCGACGACGTCCACGCCGGTGAGGTCCACATGGGTCAGGGCGATGCGGCTGTCGTCCGGGCTCCACCAGTAGCCCGTGGAGCGGTCCATCTCTTCCTGGGCGATGAACTCGGCGGTGGCCCAGCTCTTCAGTTCGCTGCCGCCGCTGGTCAGGGCGCGCTCGGACCCGCCAGCCGCGAGCGGCAGCACATAGAGGTTGTCGTCGCGAACGTAGGAGACGAACCCGCCCTTGGGCGAGACCTTGGCGTCGATCTCGTCGCCGGGCGTGTGGGTCAGCTGGCGCGCCTGCTGGCTGGCCAGGTCGTAGAGCCAGAGGTCGCCCTCCACCGGCGCCAGGATCGCGTGGCCCTGTTCGTCCCAGCTGTAATCCACCACCCCGCGGGTGGCGACGCCGGCCCGCTCGCGCCGCGCCTTCTCGGCCTGCGATAGCTCCTTGGCGGGCGGCGCCAGCTTCTTGCCGTCCAGCAGCAGGCGCGGCTCGCCGCCGGCCACGTCGGCGATCCACAGGTCGCTGACGGTCAGGTCGTCGGCGCGGGTCTTGATGTAGGTCACGGCCCGGCCGTCCGGGGCCAGCTTCACGCCGCGGGCGCGGGGTCCGGACAGGTCGGGGCTCTCGAAGATCCGGCGGATCGGCAGCTTTTCGGCCATGGCGGGAGTGACAGCGAGCAGGGCCGCGAGCGCGGCGACGGCGAGTTTCATGCCGCTGTTTGAACAGGCTCGCCAGCCACTTGGCAATCTCGGCGCGGCCCGCCGGCATCTTGAACCCGACCGCCGGTCGTGCGACCTCCCGCCCATGAGCGAAACGACTTCCGACACCCCGCCCGATCGGCTGAGCGTCGATCCGAACAGCCCCTTCTACGACGCCGACGTTCTGGCGCGGAACGTGGGCGTGCGGTTCAAGGGCCAGGACAAGACCAACGTCGAGGAATACTGCGTCAGCGAAGGCTGGGTGCGCCTCACCGTCGGCGCCTCCAAGGACCGCCACGGCAATCCCCTGACCATGAAGCTGCAGGGCGCCGTCGAGCCGTACTTCCGCGAAGGGTAGGCGCTGGTCGGTCGCATTGCTCCGCCAAGGAGACCTGCCGCGAAGCGGGTGAGGGCGAGGAATGCCTCCGCCCTACCCCTCGTCGTCCTCGCGCGGCAGCGGCTCGATGCGCAGCCGGGTGATCCGGGCGCCCTTGCGGGCCTGCACGTGGAAGCGGTGGCGGTGGAAGGTGAAGGTCTGGCCGACCTCGGGGATGGTCTCGGCCTCGTGGATCAGGAGGCCGGCGACGGTCACCGCCTCCTCGTCGGGCAGGTCCCAGTTCATGGCCCGGTTCAGGTCGCGGATCGGCACCTTGCCCTCCACCACCACCGAGCCGTCGGGCTCGACCTGGACCCCGGGCGCGTCGACGTCGTGCTCATCGCCGATCTCGCCGACGATCTCCTCCAGCACGTCCTCCAGCGTCACCAGGCCCTGCAGGGCCCCGTACTCGTCCACCACCAGGGCGAAGTGGTTCTGGCGCTTCAGGAACGCGGTCAGCTGGTCCTTCAGGCTGGTGGTCTCCGGGATGAACCACGGCTCGCGCAGGATGTCCGGCACGTCGATGGCGTCGATGGCCCCGTCGGCCTCGGCGATGGCCGCCAGCAGGTCCTTCACGTGCAGGACGCCAACGATGTTCTCCGGGTCGTCGCGATAGATCGGCAGGCGCGAGTGCACGCTCTCCAGCGCCGCGGTCAGGATCTCGCGCGGCGGCAGCTCCCCGTCGATGGTGACCAGCGAACGGCGGTGCACCATCACCTGGGACACGTCCATCTCGCCCAGGTCCAGCACCCCGCCCAGCATGTAGCGGTCGCGGCTCTCCACCAGGCCCTCGGAGTGGTGGTACTCCACCGCCCCGCGGATTTCCTCGTGCGCCGCCAGCACATCGGTCTCCATGCCCATCCGGACGCCGAACAGGCCCAGCGTGCGGCGGATCACCCACTGGATCGCGAAGATGATCGGGCCGGCGACGCGCACCACCAGCAGGGTCGGCGCCGACAGGAAGCGGGCCACGTCGTCGGAGCGCACGATGGCCAGGGTCTTGGGCAGCACCTCGGCGAACACCAGCACCAGCACCGTCATAAGCGCCGTCGCCGCCGCCACGCCCAAGCCCCCGGGGATCGCGCGGGTGATCACCTGGGTCGCCAGGGCCGAGGCCAGGATGTTGATTAGGTTGTTGCCCAGCAGGACCGAGCCGATCATCGTCTCCTGGTCGGCCAGGAGTTGGTTCACCCGCCGCGCGGCGCTGTCGCCCTCCCGCTCCAGCTGGTGCATGCGCCCGCGGCTCGCGCCGGTGAGCGCGGTCTCGGCGGCCGAGAAGACGGCGGATATCGCCAAGAGGCCGAAGACGATGGGGGCGAGCGCCAGGATGGCGGCCACTAGCGGGCTCCTTCGCGGATGAGGAAGTCTCGGACGGCCCGGGCGTCGACGTCCTTCGCCACGAAGGCGTCGCCCAGGGCGCGAGCGAGGATGAAGGTCAGGCGGCCGCCTTCGGCCTTCTTGTCCTGGCCCATGTGCGCGACCAGGCGGTCGGCGGCAAACGGATGGCCGGGCGTTTCGGCCAGCGCTGTGGCCAGGCCCGAGGCGGCGATGGCGCGGGTGGCGCGCTCGGCGTCCTGGCCGTTCGCCAGGCCCTGGTCGGCGGAGAAGCGGAAGGCCAGGGCCATGCCCGCGCCCACCGCCTCGCCGTGCAGCAGCGCCGCGCCGTAGCCGGTCTCGGCCTCCAAGGCGTGGGCGAAGGTGTGGCCGAGGTTCAGCAGGGCGCGGCGGCCCTGCTCGCGCTCGTCCTCGGCGACGATCTCGGCCTTCATCTCCACCGACCGGGCGACGGCGTGGGCGAGGGCCTGCGGCTCGCGCGCCAGGACGGCCGCGCCATGGGCCTCCAGCCACTCGAAGAAGTCGCGGTCGCCCAGCAGGCCGTACTTGATCACCTCGGCATAGCCGGCGCGCATCTCCCGCTCCGGCAGGGTGGCCAGCACCGAGAGATCGGCCAGCACCAGCCGCGGCTGGTGGAACGCGCCCACCAGGTTCTTGCCGCGCGGGGTGTCGATGGCGGTCTTGCCCCCCACCGAGGAGTCCACCTGGGCCAGCAGGGTGGTGGGGATCTGCACGAAATCGACGCCGCGCTTGTAGATCGCCGCCGCGAAGCCCGCGAGGTCGCCCACCACGCCGCCGCCGAAGGCGGTGACGATGTCGCCGCGGTCCAGCTCCAGCGCCAGCAGCCGGTCGCAGACATCTTCGAGGCCGGCGAAGCTCTTGGTTTGCTCGCCGGGCGGCACGATGACCGGCTGGGCCTCGATCCCGGCCTGCGCCAGCGCCGCCGTCAGCCGCGCACCGTGCAGGCCCCAGACAGTCTCGTCGGAGACCACGGCGGTGCGGCCGCGATTGACGAACGGCGCCATCAGGCGCCCGGCGGCGTCGATCAGGCCCTCGCCCACCACGACGTCATAGGCGCGCTCGCCCAGGCCCACGGGGATGGTTCGGCTCATTCGGCAGGTGCGCCCAGGTAGATGGTGAGGGCGCGGATGAGCTCGCCCACGGCGATGTGGTGGGCGGTGTCGCCCGTTTCGACGACGACGTCCGCCTCGGCATAGACCGGGTAGCGGACGGCGGCCTGCTCGGCCAGGACGTCCATCGGATCGCGGCCGCTCAAGAGGGGCCGGCTGTCCTTGCGGCCGATGCGGCGCGCCAGCACCTCCAGGTCGGCCTTCAGCCAGACCGAGACGGCCTTGGCCTTGATCAGCGCCCGGGTCTCCGGGTTCATGAAGGCCCCGCCGCCGGTGGCCAGCACGTGGGCTGGCCCTTCGAGCAGGCGCTGGATCACCCGCCGCTCGCCGTCGCGGAAGGCCGGCTCGCCCAGCTGGGCGAAGATGTCGGGGATGGTGCGGCCCGCGGCGGCCTCCACCTCGGCGTCGGCGTCGCGGAAGGGCAGGCCCAGGGCGCTGGCCAGCCGGCGGCCGACGCTGGACTTGCCCACACCCATCAGCCCGACGAGGGCGATGGTGCGTTGGCGAAGCGGTTCGTAGCGGTCCATGGGCGAGGCGAGCCTTAACACGACGCGGCGGCCTCGCGCCAACCGCCGGCGCTCGCTAAGCTGGGGGCATGTCGCGTCTCGCCCTTCTCGCCGGCCTGGCCGCCCTCGCCCTCGCGTCCTCCGTCGCCGCCCAGGAGGCCATGCCGACTGCGCCGCCGCCCGCGCCTTCCCCGGCGCCTATCCCCGCGCCCGCAGCCGCCGCGCCGCCTGCGCCGGAGGCCGTGCCGAAGGAAGCCCATGAGCCGGCGCCGGTGGAGGTGACCCAGCTGGCCGCGCCCGACGCCTTCTCCACGCCCGGGCGCGACACCGGCCTTCCCGCCGGGCTCTGGCGCGGCACGCCGATCGAGACGGCGCGGACGGTGCTGCCCCTCGTGGCCTTGCGCCCGCTGTCGCCGGCCGCCGCCGCGATGGCCCGGCGCGTGCTGGCCACCGGCGCCCGCGGCCCCGAAGGCTCGGCGGGCGACGAGGCCCTGGCCGGCGCCCGCGCCAACGCTCTCATCGCGCTCGGCGACGTGGCCGCCGCCGCCAAGGTGCTGGACCGCGCGCCCGGCCTGGACCGCAACGGCGAGCTGGCCCGCGCCGCGGCCGAGACCGCCCTCCTGGCCGGCGACAACGCCCGCGCCTGCGCCATCGCCGACGCCCTCACCGAGGGCCGCGGCGAGACCTATTGGCTGCGCCTGCGCGCCTTCTGCCAGGCCCAGGCCGGCCAGACGAGCCAGGCGCAACTGACCCTCGACCTCGCCCAGGCCCAGGCCAAGGACCCGGTGTTCGCGCGCCTGATGGCGGCCAAGCTCGGCGGCGCGGCGCCCGGGGCCGCCTCCCTTCGCAACGGCCTGGACTATGCGCTCTCCAAGGCGCTGAACCTGGACCTCTCCACCGCCAAGGCGGCGCCGGCGCTGGCCGTGGCCCTGTCCGGCGTCGACCCGGGCCCGCCCGCCTTCGACACCGCCGCCATCGACGGCGAGATCGGCGGCCTGGCCACGGCGTTGCGGAGCGGGCCGCCGCCGGCCGGCGCCCTGACGGCCTTGATCGGCGCCGCCGCGGAGGCCGACGCCAAGGCCCGGCCGCGGCTGCAGGCCGCCGCCCTGCTGATCGCCGCCCTGGCGCCGGAGCTCTCGGGCGCCGACCGCACGAAGCTGGCCGCCTTCCCGGTGGCCGGCGGCAAGGGTCCCGCGGGCCGCAGTCTGGCGCTCGAAGCGGCCGGGGAGGGCAAGCGGATGGGGGAGGCGGCGCTGCTCGCGCTCTGGACCTGCGCCGACGCCGGGGCCGCGGGACCGGCCATCGGCGACCGCGTCCAGATCGTCCACGCCCTGGCCCGCGCCGGCCTGATGGCCGACGCCCGCACCTTCGCCCTGGAGGGCCTGGCGGGGCTGAAATGAGCGCGAAGGGCGCCGAATGGGCCGAGGCCTTCCTGGAGATGATGGCGGTGGAGCGCGCCGCCGCCCAGAACACCCTGGCCGCCTATTCCCGCGACCTCACCGACGCCGGCGTTTTCCTGGCGACGCACGGCCGCGGCCTGGCCGACGCCTCCGCCGAGGACGTGGAGGCCTATTTCGCCGACCTGGGCGCCCGCGGCCTGTCGCCCGCCACGGCCGCCCGGCGCCGTGCGGCGGTGCGCCAGTTCTACCGCTTCGTGCTGGGCGAGGGCTGGCGCGCCGACGACCCCTCGCGCCGGGTGGACGCGCCGCGCAAGGGCCGCCCGCTGCCCAAGGTGCTGAGCCGGGCGGAGATGGACAAGCTGATCGCCTCAGCCTCGGCCCGCGACGGCGCCCAGGGCCTGCGGTTCGGCTGCATGGTGGAGCTGGCCTATGCCTCGGGCCTGCGGATCTCCGAGCTCACCGCCCTGCCGCTGGCGGCCCTGGCGCGCGACCCGGCCTATCTGATCGTCAAGGGCAAGGGCGGCAAGGAGCGGCTGGCCCCGCTCAACGAGACCGCCCGCGCGGCGGTGAAGGCCTATCTGATGGTGCGCGGCCGCTTTCTGCCGAAGGGTGAGGGCAAGAGCGGGGGCGAGGGAAAGAAGGGCGGCGAGGGCAAGGGCGACAAGGCCAATCCGTGGCTGTTCCCCTCGCGCGGCAAGGCCGGGCGCCTGACGCCGCGGCGCTTCGCCCAGGTGCTGGACGAGGCCGCGGCCGACGCCGGCATCGACCCGGCCAGGGTCAGCCCGCACGTGCTGCGCCACGCCTTCGCCACCCACCTGCTGGAGGGTGGCGCGGACCTGCGCGTGGTGCAGAAGCTGCTGGGCCACGCCGACATCGCCACCACCCAGATCTACACCCACGTGGCGTCGGACCGCCTGCGCGAGGTCATGGCGACGAAGCACCCGCTGGGGCGGAAGCGCTAGTGTCATCCCTCCCCTTTATGGGGAGGGACAGCCCGCCAAAGGCGGGCAGGGTGGGGAAACCACGACTGGGCGCCGAGCCTGGTCGACTATTCCCCACCCGTCTCGCTTCGCTCGCCACCCTCCCCATGAAGGGGAGGGATGATCTTAGCCCGTGATCCGGTAGCGGCCGTCCCCGTCCGGGCAGACCCGCACGTAGCGGACGTCGCGGCCGTCGGGGTCCACCGGCGCGGCGGCCAGGCGGCAGCGGTGATTGCGATACCAGTCGTAGTCGTAGCGGCTGGCGAAGCGCTCGCCGCCCTCGCGGTACGGGATGGTCTCGCTGTAGGCGAAGTATGGCCCGCGGCGGTCGCACTTGTAGCGGTCGTGGGCGTGGCCGATGGCCGAGCCCGCCGCCGCGCCCAGCACGCCGCCGACGATGGCGCCCTCCGGCCGGGCGTTGCGCGCGGCGATGTTGGAGCCCAGCACCGCGCCGGCGATCGCCCCGATCACCCCGCCGCCGACGGCGGTGTTGTTGTTGCAGGGCACTGACGTCGCCGAGGCGTCGTAGCCGTAGCGCGAGGCGTCGCGGTCATAGCCGTAGCGCGGCGGGCCCATGTAGTAGGCCTGGTCCCACACCGGCCGCGGGTGATAGCGCACATAGGCGCCGTAGCCGTAGCGGGCGTCGTAGTCGGCGCGCGCCCGCTCCCAGTCGGCCAGGCGCCGCTCATAGGAGCTCCGCGCGTCGGCGTAGCTCATGCGGCGGTCCTGGTAGCGGCTCTGCTGGTCCTGGTAGTGCTGCTGCTGGGCCTCGTACTGCTGGCGCTGGGCGTCGTAGTCCTGCTGCTGCCGTTGGTATTCGTCCGTGGGCCGATAGGGCGTCTGCGCCCCGGCCGGGAGGGCCATGGTGAGGACGAGCGCCGAGGCCGTCCCCAGGTTCAGGATGGTCTTCATGTTCAAGCTCCGTGTCCCCTCGAGCCGGCCAAACGGATGGCGCAGGTGGGCGTTCCGGTTTTCGCGGAACAGCGGCGCCGGTTCGGTGCTTGTGACGGCGAGGCTTCGCGCCTAATTTCCGCCGCTTGATCGGGCGGCAGCCCCTATGGACGGACCGCTTGATGGCCGCGCACTACCTCGAGTTCGAGCGCCCGATCGCCGATCTGGAATCCAAGATCGAGGAGCTCTCCAAGCTGTCGGAGAGCGCCGGCGGCGGCGTCGAGGAGGAGCTGGAGTCGCTCCGCGCCCGGGCCCAGGAGCTGCGCCGCGAGGCCTATTCCAATCTCGACGCCTGGCAGAAGACCCAGGTGGCGCGCCATCCGGACCGGCCGCACTTCGTCGACTATGTGGCCGACCTGATCGAGGAGTTCCAGGAGCTGCGCGGCGATCGCAAGTACGCCGACGACCAGGCGATCATGGGCGGGCTGGGCCGGTTCCGCGGCCGCCCAGTGGTGGTCATGGGCAACGAGAAGGGCCGCGACACCGTCGGCCGGGTGAAGCACAACTTCGGCTATGCGCGCCCCGAGGGCTACCGCAAGGCCGTGCGGCTGTTCGAGCTGGCCGAGCGCTTCAAGCTGCCGGTGATCAGCTTCGTGGACACCCCCGCCGCCTACCCCGGCATGGCCTCGGAGGAGCGCGGCGTAGCCGAGGCGATCGCGCGTTCCACGGAAAAGGCCCTGCTGCTGGAGGTGCCGATGGTGGCGGTGATCACCGGCGAGGGCGGCTCGGGCGGCGCGCTGGGCATCGCCTGCGGCTCGCGCGTGCTGATCCTGGAGCACGCGATCTATTCGGTGATCCCGCCGGAGGGCGCCAATTCCATCCTGTGGCGCGGCTCGCGCACGCCGGCCGAGGCCGCCAAGGCCATGAAGATCACCGCCCAGGACCTCCTGAAGCTGAAGATCGTCGACCGGATCATCCCCGAGCCGGCGGGCGGCGCCCACTCCGACCCCCAGGCGGCCATGACCGCGGTGGCCGATGCGGTGGAAGAAGAACTGGCCGCCCTGGACGGGCTCTCCGCCGAAGCGCTCAAGACCGCCCGCGCCGACCGCTTCTACGCCATCGGCCGCAGCGGCTTGCAGTAGCGGGGCGGCGCCCTACCGCTCCCCGCGCAGCAGCTGCTCGATCCGGGCGCGCAGTTCATCCCGCCGGTAGGGCTTGGCGATGAACGGCAGGCCCTTGGCGTCGATGTCGCGGACCGCCTCGTTGTAGCCGCTGGTCAGCAGCACCGGCAGGCGTGGGTAGCGGCGGCGCACCTCCTCGGCGAGCTCCACGCCGTTCATGCCGCCGGGCATGATCACGTCGGAGAACAAGAGGTCGATGGATTCGCCCGCCGTGATCAGGTCCAGCGCCGCCTGCGCCCGGTGCGCCACCGCCACCGAATAGCCGAAGCTCTCCACCAGGTCCTGGGCCAGGTGCGCCAGGTCGGGGTCGTCCTCCACCACCAGCACCCGGCCGGAGCCGTCGTCCGGAGCCGCCGCGGCGAGGCTTTGCGCCGCTTCGCTCACCGAGTGGGTCGCCGCCGGCAGGAAGAGCCGCACCACCACCCCGCCCTCCGGCCGGTTCTCCATCTCCACCCCGCCGCCGGACTGGTGGGTGAAGCCGTGCACCTGCGACAGGCCCAGGCCCGCGCCCGGCCCGCCGCCTTTGGTGCTGAAGAAGGGCTCGAACACCTGCGGCAGGATCTCCGGCGGCACGCCCTCGCCGGTGTCGGCCACCTCGATCACCACATAGGGGCCATGCAGGCCCAGGCGGCCGTCCTCGACCTGCCGGTTGCGGGCGCAGATCCGCAGCGTCCCGCCGGCGGGCATGGCGTCCCGCGCATTCACCGCCAGGTTCAGGAGCGCCAGCTCCAGCTGGGCGGGGTCGACCTCGATGGCCGCCACGTCGGGCTCGACCTCGGTCTCCACCACGATGTCGCCGCGCAGGGTGCTGGCCAGAAGACCCTGGATGTCGGCGAGCCAGGCTGCCGGGTCCACCTTGCGCGGCTGCAGCATCTGCTGGCGCGAGAACGACAGCAGCTGGCGGGTCACCTCGGCTCCGCGCTCGGCGCCGCGGCGCGCCGACAGCAGCAGCCGGTCCACCCGCTCGTCCGGCGTCATCCGCCGCCGCGCCAGCTCCAGGTTGCCCAGGATCACGGTCAGCAGGTTGTTGAAGTGGTGCGCCACGCCGCCGGCCAGCAGCCCCACGGCCTGGAGCTTCTTGGCGTGGACCAGGGCCTCCTCGGCGCGGCGGCGCTCGTCCATCTCGGACTTCAGCTGCTCGTGCGCCCGCATCAGCTCGGTATTGGCGACGCTGAGCCGGCCGTTGGCCTCGCGGTAGCCGCGCAGCATCATCTCGAACGGCGACAGGCACTCGGCGAGGAACTCGGCGGCCAGCGCCAGCCAGTCGCCCTCCTCGTCGTCCAGGGCCCGGTCCAGCATCAGCCCGGCCAGCGCCTCGTGGTGCAGCTGGGCCAGGTCCAGGACGCCCACGCCCTCGCTCATCGCCTGGCGGCCCAGCTCGTAGGCCTGGTGCAGCGCCGGCTCCCCCGACTGGCGCAGGTGGGCCTCCAGGGCGGAAGCGTAGAGCTGCGCGAAGCCGATCGGGAAGCGGTTCACGCCGCGCCTCCCAGATACCGGCCCACCAGCACCGTCGCGTCGTCGGCCGAGCGGCCGTAGGTGCGCAGCAGGTGCTCGGCCAGCTGCGCCGGCGCCATGGCCAGCGGCACGTCCTCGGAGAACTCGTGGCGCAGGCCGTCGGTGGCGAACACCAGGACGTCCCCCGGGAAGATCGCATGGTCCGTCGTGCGCAGCGCCGGCAGCTGGTAGCCGACCACCCCGCTGCGCAGCAGGATCCGCTCGCGCCGGGGCGCCTGCGCCGGGTCGGCGCGGGTCAGCACCACCTCCACGTTCCCGACCCCGGCCCAGGTCAGCCGCCCATTGCGCGCATCGATCGCGGCCAGGCTCAGCACTGCCCCGCGTGTGGGGCGCAGCGCCTCGTGGCAGGCCTGGATCAGGGTCGGCAGAGGGCGCTCGGCCTGGCTCTCCAAGAGGGCGGCGGCCACCCGGGCCGCGGCGGCGGCTTCCGGCCCGTGGCCCAGGCCGTCGATCATGCCCAGCAAGGCCCCACCCTCGAACGCCGCGGCCACATGCAGGTCGCCGGACTCGGACTCTCCAGCGATGGGTTGGCCGTCGGCGGCCCACTCCACCGCGGGGAAGCGGCCCGCGACCCTCATGGGCGCCACTTGCGCATGGTGACCACGGTGCCCTTGCCGACCTCCGAGACGATCTCGAACTCGTCCATCAGCCGCCGCGCGCCGGGCAGGCCCAGCCCCAGGCTGCGGCCGGTGGAGAACCCGTCCTGCATCGCCTGCTGGATGTCGGGGATGCCGGGGCCCTCGTCGGCGGCCACCACCTCGATGCCCTCGCGGCCATTGCGGTCCGTCCGGCCGAGTCGGATCTCGCCGCGCTCCGCATAGACCACGATGTTGCGCGCCACCTCGGAGATGGCGGTGGCGATCAGGGTCAGGTCGCTGCCGGTGAAGCCGGCCTCGGCGGCGAGCTCGCGCCCCAGCTGCCGGGCGGTGACGATGTCCACGTCGCGATCGATGGGAACCCGCCGCTCATCGATCACGGCGGCGCGCCTCCATGACCTCGACCAGCACATCCAGGCCTTCCTCCAGATCGAGCGCCGTGGCGATGCCGTCGAGGGTCAGGCCCAGCTCCACCAGGGCGATCGCCACCTCCGGCTGGATGCCCACCACCACCGTCTCGGCACCGCGCAGGCGGGTGGCGGCCGCGATGCTGCGGATCGTGCGGGTGGCGAAGGAGTCCATGACGTCCAGGGCCGTGACGTCGATCACCACGCCGCGCGAGCGCAGCCGGCCCACCTTCTCCGCCAGCTCGTCCTTCAGCTGCAGCAGGTCGCGGTCGGTGAGGGCGGACTGGATGGAGGCGATCAGGACGTCGCCCTGCTTGAGGATGGGAACGGACATGGCGCGGGGTCAGCCGACCGCAGGCCGGCGCTCGATGCGCGGCGACGCAGGGCCCAGGATCCGCTCGGCCTCCTCGATACCGCCCTGCAGATCGCCGATGGTGTTCAGGCGGCTGAGGTCGACGCCCAGGGTGACCAGCGACTGCGCGACGTCCGACGACAGGCCGGTGACGATCACCGTGGCCCCCATCAGCCGGGCGGCGGCCACGGTCTGGATCAGGTGGTTGGCCACCTTGGAGTCCACCGTCGAGACCCCGGTCAGGTCCATCACCACCACCTTGGCGCGGTGGGCGCGGATCGCCTTCAGCAGGCCGTCGGTGAGCTGCTTGGCGCGGAAGGTGTCCAATAGCCCGATGATCGGCAGGATCAGGAGACGCTCGCGCACCTGCAGCGCCGGGGTCGACAGCTCCAGGATCGCCTGCTGCTGGCGGCGGATGGTGCCCTCGCGCTCGGTCATCATGGCGTCGACCACGATGCCCAGGTCCACGAAGGCGATCTTCTTGAAGGCCGAGAAACGGGCGAAACCGCCGACCGCGTCCTTGGCGTAGCGCTGCATGATGCGCCGGCCGATCGAGCTCATCTGGGCGTGGAAGGCGCCCATGAACAACGCCACGTCCAGCTGGGCGCGGTTGTAGAGGCGGCCCAGCCGGAACCGCTGTTCCACATAGTCCCGGTCGTAGGTCCCGCTCGCCATGGCCACCAGGTGGTCGCGCTCCAGGCGGCGGGCCTCCTCCATCAGGTCGGGGCGCCGCAGCAGGGCCTGGGCCTCGGGGAAAGACGCCAGGTGCTCGAAGAAGGCGGCGACATGCTCGTCGAGATGCTTCAGCACCTCGTCCTTGATCTCGCCGATGCCGGCGCGGTCTTCGGGCCCAACGCCGCCGGAGCGAAGCCGCCGCTCCAGGTCCGCGGGCCCGAAAAGTCCCGCCGGCCCGAACGGGGCCTCTGCGTCGGTCGCCTGATCCGCCATCCGGCTACTCCTACTCAAATCACCCGACCGGCTCGCCACCATAGCCGAAAGTACAACCGGAGAAACAGGCTAGAGCAACGGACAGTTGTAGGAGATAGTGACCGGGTGCAGTCGGAGTGGCGTCATGTCGGAAGGGCAGTCCATCGGCGGCGGCGCTGAACGCAGGCCGGTTCCGGGCCGCGCCTCCCACAGCTCTCTTCTCGGCTTCCAGGTCTTCCTCGTGGAGGACGAGGTGCTGGTGGCCGCCATCGTCGAGGACATGCTGGCCGAATTCGGCTGCGTGCTCGCCGGGGCGGCGGCCTCGGTCGACGAGGCCCTGACGGCGCTGCAGACCGCTCCGGACCTCGACGCGGCGATCCTCGACGTCAACCTCGGCGGCGAAAAGGTCTACCCCGTCGCCGACCTCCTGGCCCGGCGCGGCGTGCCGCTGGTGTTCTCCACCGGCTACGGCCCGGCGGACCTGGCCCTGCGCTACCCGACCTGCCGCCTGCTCCACAAACCCTACCGCCCGGAGGCCCTGGCCCAGGTCCTGGTCGAATTCGCCCGCGGCCCGCTCTGCTGAGCGCTGGCCTCCGCAGCCGACCCTGAAACGCAGAACGCCGCCGGGTCTCCCCGGCGGCGTCCCAAGTCTGGTCGTGTCTCTTCGGCTGCGTGGGCCTTAGAATTCCATGTTCACGCCGACGTAGAAGAACCGCCCGGCGTTGTCGTAGGTGGACGAGCCGGTGCCGGTGCCCGCGAAGGTTTCCGGCAGGGCCGGCGGATGCTCGTCGAACAGGTTGAGCACACCACCGCGCAGGATGATCTGGTCGTTGAACTTATACGACACCTTCAGGTCATGCTTGAAGTAGTCGCCCGTCATGTAGGGGTCGAGCTGGGTCGGCAGCAGCGCGTTGTTGGAGATCATCGAGCCGATGTACAGCGTCTGCCAGGTCACCGCGATCTTGTCGTAGGTCCAGCGGACGGTGCCATTGGCCTTCCACTGCGGGGTCGCGTTGTTGATGGTGTTGGCGAACTGCGTATAGGCCTGGCCGGGCAGGCCCTGGGTCGCGAACTGGTATTCCCAGGTCGCGTCGAGCCGCAGGGCGATGTCGCCGAAGTCCTGCTTCACCAGGTCTTCCGTGTGGAAGCTGTACGAGGCCGAGTAGTCCCAGCCCTCGACCTTGGTCTTGGCCACGTTCTGGTTGATTAGGGTGGCCTGGACCACTCCGCCGATGATGCCCGTGGAGGCGCCCGTGGGATCGCGCTCGATCTGCTTGCAGAACGGGTTGGAGGCGTAGGCGTCCGGCGAGTCGTAGCAGAGGTTCTGGAACAGGGTGTTGATCGGCACGGTGCCGATGGCGTCCTGCAGGTTGTACTTGAAGAAGTCGACCGACAGGTTCAGGCCGGGCACCCAGCGCGGCTGGATGACCACGCCGTACTGGTAGGTGTGGGCCTTTTCCGGGCCCAGGTTCGGGTTCCCGCCCTGCAGCAGGGCCAGCGACGGGCGGCCGGTGCCGATGTTCGAGGCAAAGGTGGCCGAGTTCCAGCCCGAGATCGCCGCGGCGCAGGTGATGCGGCGGGCGGCCTGCTGGCTCGCCGAGGCGCCGCGGAACACGTCCTTGTCGCACGGGTCGAGCGCGGCGGTCGTGAAGTTGCGGCTCTGCGGCGAGAACAGTTCCACGATGTTGGGCGCCCGCACCGCGGTCGACTGGGTCGCGCGGAAGCGGATGTCCTTCACCGGGGCGTATTCCAGGTGCAGCCGGTACTGGTCAGTGCCGTGGATCGTAGAATAGTCCGAGCCGCGATAGGCCAGCTCGGCGGTCAGTTCCTTGGCGAACGGCAGGTCCTTCAGGATCGGGATCCGCGCTTCACCGTAGAACTCCTTCACGTCGTATTCGCCGCCACGATCACCGATGGCGTTGAAGAACAGCGCACCGGACGCGCCCAGCGGGTCCTGGTGGAAGTGGCTGGTTTCTTTGCGGTACTCGAAGCCGAACGCCACGCCCAGCGGACCGGCGGGCAGGTTGATCAGCTGGGTGTCGAAGTTCAGGCCAGCCACCGTTTGGGTGACCTTCTGGTCGGTGGTGGACGTGGCGTTGGTCCAGTTGATGGCCTCCACCGACGGGCCGTCGATCAGGTTCCAGGGCGTGCAGCCGGCGGCGCGGGCGCCGGCGTCGCGGCAGACCACCTGGCCGTTGAGCAGCACCGCGTCCGTCGCCTGCTGCACGCGGGCGATGTTCGGCACGCCGTAGGAGATCGTGGTGCCGTTCAGGTTCGAGTACTGCACATAGCCGTCGACGTGGACGTCGCGGTCGAAGGTCTGGAAGAGTCCCTGGAAGCCGCCGGTCACGCGCTCCTGCTCGCGCTCGGTCTTCACGTCGCGGCCGCCGAACTCCTGCCAGAACTTGCCGACCTGGGCCGTGGAGGTGGAGGTGAAGGCCTTGCCCGCACCCAGCCACGCCGCGCGCAGCGCCGCGTCGGTGGCGGTCGGGCCGGCCAGGTAGGCGTTGTCGCCCTTCAGAGACACCGGCATGGTGCCGCCGCCGGCCGCTGAGGAGAACGCCGGTTGGAAGATGCCGTAGCCGTTGACCTTGGTGTACTGGGCGTCGACGAAGACCTTCCAGTGCTCCGTGATCTTGTAGTCGGCGTAGCCGCGCAGGATGCCGCGGTTCACCTTGCCCTGTAGGGCGTTGTAGACCGCCGAGTAGAACAGCGCGGGGTCCTGGCAGTCCGGCTGCACGGTCGGCGTCGAGCAGGCCGGCGACAGGGCCACCAGCTGCGAGGGGTTGCGATAGTCCAGGGTGACGGCCTTGGCCGTGCCCAGGGCGCCGCCGAGCAGCTGGAAGGTGGCCGTCGGCGCGGTGTTGGAGCGCGAGGTCGGGTCCAGGATCGGCTGCGGGGTCACGCGGGTGTCGCGACGGATGCCCGGATAGGCCCAGTCGCGGTCCTTCTGCATGATCTTGTCGACGTTGGAGTATTCGCCGCCGATCATGACGTTCAGCTTGTCGTCGGCGAACTTCTTGCCCCAGTTGAAGCCGGCGCGCGTCTGGGCGCCGTCGCCTTCGCCGGTAAGCCCGCCTTGCAGGTCGACCTCGAGGCCGTTCTGCTCCTTCTTCATGATGAAGTTGACGACGCCCGAGATGGCTTCCGAGCCGTAGACCGCCGACACACCGCCGGGCACGGTCTCGACCCGCTCGATCATCAGGCTCGGGATGGTGTTGAGGTCGACGGCCGGCGAAGAGGCGTCGGAGAACGGCAGGCGGCGGCCGTCCATCAGCACCAGCGTGCGCGTGGCGCCCAGGCCGCGGATGTCGGCGCGGGTCTGGCCGGCCAGGAACAGGGTGCTCGAGGAGTTCTGGCCGTTGGTGTTGGAGTTGATCGAGGGAAGTTCGCGCAGGATGTCGCCGACGTTGACCTGACCGGCCTCACGGATCGCCTGGGCGCTGACCACCGAGATGGGCTGCGGCGCGTCGAACGTGTCGCGGCGGATGCGCGAGCCGGTGACCACGATCTCGCCGACGTCGACGCCGGCGCCAGCGGCTTGGGCGTGGACGACGGCCGGGGCGGCCACCAGGCCGGCCAGGGTGGCGGATGCGAGCAGCGCGCTGCGAAGCTTGGTGTTCATCTGGACTTTCATTCTGCGGCCCCCCGGCCTGGAAACAGTGCGGATTCAAGGGCGTCCGCCCCAGGCGCCGCCCCCTCGCCACCGGACGCAGACCTCCCTCCGCTTCGACGTTAGGGTACGTCGACGAATGAGATTCACACCCAGGCGGTGAGCGCGGAAGCTGTCACGCGCCAGACATGTGAGCAACGAAAAGCCGCCACACTCGCGACGAACGGTCGAGTTGGGCCACAGTTTTTGAGGAATGTGCGCCATCCGCGCCACACATTCCGGTCGCACAGGGCAAAGCTAACCCTGTGGAACTGCGACAGTTTGCAACAAATCTCAGGCGAGCTTGACCAGCGCCTCGGCGATCTCGTCGACCGCGGCCTCGGTGGTGGCCCACGAGCACATGAAGCGCACCGAGCCGTCGAGGAACCGGTATGCGAACCAGCCCTGGGCGTGCAGGGCGGCCAACCGCGCGTCGTCCATCTCGACGAAGACGCCGTTGGCCTCCACCGGATGGGTGACCGGGAAGGGCATGGCTGCGGCCAGCCGGCGGGCCATGGCGTTGGCGTGCTCGGCGTGGCGGAAGAGGGCGTGGCCGGCCAGCATGCCGATGAACGGCGCGGCATAGAACCGGCCCTTGGACGGCAGTTGCCCGGCCTGTTTGAGCCGCGCGTCGAAGCGGCGGGCCAGGCCGCGGTCGAAGATCGCCACCGCCTCCGTCGGCGGCATGCCGGCCTTGGTGCCGCCGATCACCAGGATGTCGACGCCCAGGCCCTTGATCGCCTTCAGGTCGAAGCCGGACGCGGCGGCGTTGGCCAGGCGCGCGCCGTCCAGGTGGACGCCGTAGCCGTGCGCCTTCACCGGGGCGATCAGCGCCGCGAGCTGCTCGGCCGTGTAGACCGTGCCGTACTCGGTGGCGTTGGTGAGCGACAGGGCCGCCGGCGGCTGGCGGTAGGAGACGTCAGGCGCGGCGAGGGGCGCGGCGAGGGCGGCCGGGTCGATCCGCCCGGAGGCGCCCGGCAGGCGGATCAGTCCCAGGCCCTGGCCGAAGAAGCCGGGCGCGCCGGTCTCGTCGGTGCAGATGTGGGCGTGCTCGTGGGCCAGCACCGCCTCGAACGGTCGGCAGAGCGCGGCCAGCGACACCGCATTGGCGGCCGTGCCCGAGGCCACGAACCGCACCTCCGCGTCGGCGTCCAGCAGCTCGCGCACCAGGTCCGCCGCCTTGGCGCTGACCTGGTCGGTCCCATAGCCGGAGGTGAAGCCGGTGTTGGCCGCGACGATGGCCTCCATGGCTTCCGGCGCGGCGGGGGCGGTGTTGTCGGAGGCGAAGTCGTAGCGGGCCATGGCGAGGCCTTAGAACGCCGCGCCGCAAAGGGGAATGGCCTACGCCCGCATCGCCGCCGCGGCCGCGAGCACGGCGTCCACAACGCCCGCCCAGTCGCCGCGCGTGGGCTGGCGGAAGAGGCGCACGGACGGATAGAGCGCCGCCCGCTCCGCCTCGCGCCCCCAGCGCCAGTCGGGGCTGGGGCCCAGCAGCACCCAGGCAGGCTTGCCCATGGCGCCGGCGAGGTTGGCCACCGAGGTGTCCACCGTGATCACCAGGTCCAGCCCGGCGATGATCGCGGCGGTGTCGGCGAAGTCGCCGGCGCCGGTCTGGTCCGGGTGCAGGCTGCGGCCCAGGGCCGCCAGCCGCCGCGCCTGGTCCGTCGGCAGGTCGCGCAGCTCGGCCGCATCGGGCCCGCCGCGGAGCATAAGCCCGATCCCGCCACCGCCGGCGCCGGCCGGCAGGTAAGGCTCGGTCACCGTCACGCCCCTCCTCCAGGGCAGCGATCCCAGGAAACACCAGGCGTCGGCGCGCGGCAGGCGGACCGGGCCCTCGATCGGCAGGATCTCGACCCCCAGCGGCGCGAACAGCCGCGCCAGGGCCGGCGGCGCCGCCAGGGTCACCCGGACCCCCCGCGCCACCAGGGCCGGCAGCCAGCGGGCGAACAGGATCTGGTCGCCCAGCCCCTGCTCGGGCAGCACCAGCAGCGAGGCCACAGGCTCGCCGCCCCATTCGGGAAAGCTCATCGCCGGCGCCCGGGGCCCCTTGGGCATCAGCCGCCGGTACTCGTAGAGCGCCCAGCCCTCCGCGAACGCGCCGCGCGCCAGCAGCTGGCAGCCCAGCATGTGCGCCAGGATCGGATGGCCGGGCAGGGCGGCCAGCCCCGCGCGCAGGGCGGCCTCGGCCTCGGCGTCGCGGCCCTCGCGGGCGAGGACGGCGGCCTGGTCACCCCAAAAGGCGGCGTCGGACATGGCCCTTCTATCGGGCGCCGTCCCGCGCCGATGCAACCGGGCTCAGCCCGCCGTCCGGGCCCAGGCGCGCACCTCCTCCACGAACAGGACCGGCTCCTCCATGGCCGCGAAATGGCCGCCGCTCGGCATGTCGCTCCAGCGCACGATGTTGTAGGCGCGCTCGGCGAAGCTGCGCGGCGGGGCGGAGTAGAGCGGCTCCCCCGGGAAGTTGGCGAAGGCGGTGGGCGTCTCCACCCGCTCGCCGGGCGCGAAGGTCAAGCCGCCTTCCTCCACCAGGCCGCGGTAGTACCAGGCCCCGGTCGTGAAGCTGCCGGTCATCACATAGAGCATGATGTTGGTGAGCAGCCGGTCCTTGGGATAGGCCTCGTCCATCGACTTGGCGCGCAGGTCCGACCAGTCGTGGAAGCGCTCGGCGATCCAGGCGGCCTGGCCCACCGGGTTGCCGGCGCCCATCCAGGCGATCGACTGCGGCTTGGAGACCTGCAGCCGGAAATAGGCGCCCATCAGGTCCATGGCGCCGGCCTGTTTCTGCGCCCACGCTGCCTCCGCCTCGCCCTGCGGCCCGTCGCTGGGGCGGAAGCCCAGCATGTTCAGATGGATCGCCCGCGCGTGCGCCCCGTGTTCGCGGCCCAGCCAGGAGGTGACCATGGCGCCCCAGTCGCCGCCCTGGGCCAGGTAGCTGGAATAGCCCAGCACCTCGGTCATCAGCCGGTTGAACAGCCGCGCGGTGGTGCGCTGGCCGATCGGGCGCTGCGGCTTGGACGAGAAGCCGAAGCCCGGCAGCGACGGGATCACCAGATCGAAGGCGTCGCTGGCCTGGCCGCCGAACCGGCTGGGGAAGGCCAGGGCCTCGATGGCCTGCCAGAACTCGTAGTGCGACCCCGGCCAGCCGTGGGTCACCAGCAGCGGCCGCTTGCCGCCGGCCTCGCCTACCACGTGCAGGAAGTGCAGGTCGAAGTCCTCCACCCGCGCCGTGAACTGCGGGAAGCGGTTGAGGTCCGCCATCGCCGCGCGCCAGTCGTAGGCCTCGGTCCAGTGTGTGCAGAGCGACTTCAGGTAGCCAGCGTCACAGCCATAGGCCCAGCCGTCGGGCGCGGCTGGGGCCGGCGGCCACGGATAGGCCCGCACCTGGTCCAGCACCGCCCCGACCTCGGCCTCGGTCCAGCGGACTTCGAAGGGTTGGATCTGCGACATCGGCGGCGCTCCCGGATTTGCAGCCAAGCTCGCCCGCTTGCCGCCACGGCCGTCAAGCGCCGCCGCGGCGTCGGTTCCTTTCCCACGCAGTGGGAGAGGGGGACCGATCGCCGAGCGCAGCGAAGAGCGATTGGTGGAGAGGGCATGCGGCCGGCAGTGCGCCTCGATCGGCTGTCGCTGATTCAGCAGATGTGGCTTGCCCTCTCCACCACCCGCTCTACGGCCGCGTGCCGGCGTCCTCGGCGTGCGGTCCCCCTCTCCCACTGCGTGGGAAAGGAACACACCACACGGCGCCTCTCCCACTGCGTGGGAACGGAACCGGCGTCAGGGCCGCAGCCCTTTCGCCAGCGTCGAGCCGATGCGGTCCTGCAGCGCCTGGGCCGAGCCGGGGGGCAGCTTGCCGGCCATCTCCAGCACGATGGCGCCGTGGGTCGCGGCCCAGAACATGGCCCCGATCTCCTCGGGATCGCCGGCCATCTCGCCCGCGGCGATCTGATCCTTCACCCAGGCGCTCATGGTCTCGTGCGCCCGCCGGCCCGCCTCGACCAGCTCTGGATAGCGCCCGTCCATCGGCTGGTTCAGGTCGAACATCAGCTTGTAGGTATGCGGGTGCTCGAAGGCGAAGCGGATATAGGCCTCGCCGACGGCCGCGCCCTTGGCCCGGGCGCTGCGGGCGCCGGCCCGCGCCTGCTCCAGCGCCTCGGCGAACTGGCTGAAGCCGTTGGTGCGCACGGCGGCCAGGATGTCGTCCTTGTCCTGGAAGTAGCGGTAGGGCGTCATCGGCGAGACGCCCAGCTCGGCCGCCAGCTGGCGCATGGTCACCGCGTCCGGCCCCTTCTCGGCGAACAGCCGTTCGGCGGCAGCGCACAGGCGCTCGCGGAAATCGGCGACGTCGGTCTCGGTGAGGACGCGGGGCATCAGGACTCGCTCGGAAAATTCGACGCTTGCAAAGCGCGCCGTCGTACGCAATAAATTTACAACGTAAGCAATGCAAGCGCTGCAGCTTGCCGGGAGGAATGTCATGGACGGCGACGTGCGCATAAACCCCTACCTGGCCGGCAATTTCGCGCCGGTGCGCTCCGAGGACGACTTCGACCTGACGGTGAAGGGGGAGATCCCCGCCGAACTGCGCGGCGCGCTGTTCCGCATCGGCCCCAATCCGCAGTTCGAGCCGCGCGATCCCAACCACCACTGGTTCGTGGGCGACGGCATGGTGCACGGCTTCTACGTGCAGGACGGCAAGGTCGCCTACCGCAACCGCTATGTCCGCACGCCGAAGTGGCAGGTCGAGCACGAGGCCGGGCGCAG
Organism: Caulobacterales bacterium; assembly: GCA_019510435.1. GTDB lineage: Bacteria > Pseudomonadota > Alphaproteobacteria > Caulobacterales > Caulobacteraceae > Phenylobacterium. Next base: position 27,553 of record JAEKKJ010000021.1, read on the forward strand.
CCTGTTCGGCGGCTTCAACCCGATGCTGAACGACCCCTCGGTGATGGGCAAGGACAGCGGCGTGGCGAACACCAACATCGTCTGGCACGCGGGCAGGCTGCTGGCCCTGGAGGAGGGCCACATGCCCACCGCCATGGACCCGCGCACCCTCAGCACCGAGGGCTATGTCGACGCCTATCGCGCCCGCACCACCGCCCACCCCAAGATCGACCCGGTCAGCGGCGAGATGGTCTGGTTCGGCTACGGCGTGGGCGAGACCATGCTCTCGGCCGGCATGAGCTATGGCGTCACCGACCGGAACGGCCAGGTCGTGCGCCGCGACGACTTCGAGGCCCCGTTCGCCTCGATGGTCCACGACTTCATGGTCACCGAGAACCATGTGCTGTTCCCGATCCTGCCGCTCACCGGCAGCCTGAAGCGGGCCATGACCGGCCTGCCCGCCTTCGCCTGGGAGCCGGAAAAGGGCTCCTACGTGGGCGTGATGCGTCGCGACGGCGACGTTTCCCAGATCCGCTGGTTCAACACCGAGGCCTGTTACGTCTTCCACCCGCTGAACTCGTGGGAGGAGGGGGACAAGCTGTTCTGCGACGTGATGCGCTATCCCGTGGCGCCCCTGTTCCCCAAGGCCGACGGCTCGCCCGGCGACCGCGCCGCGGCCCGCCTGGTGCGCTGGACCTTCGACCTTTCCGGCGCCTCGGACGCGATCAAGGAGGAGCCCCTCGACGACCTGGACGGCGAGTTCCCGCGCGTCGATCCGCGGGCGGAGACCCGCAAGCACCGCCACGGCTGGTACGCCGCCGATCCCACCAGCTCCGGCACGATCAAGCAGTGCGCCATCGCCCATCTGGACCTGGCGAGCGGCCAGCGGCAGCTCTACGAGCTTGCGAACGGCGACCTGACCTCCGAGCCGGTGTTCGCCCCGCGGCCGGGCGGGACGGAGGAGGGCGACGGCTGGCTCACCGCCGTCGTCTGGCGCGCCGCCGAGAACCGCTCCGACCTGCTGGTCTTCGAAGCCCGGGACGTCGCCAAGGGCCCCATCGCCACCGCCGAACTCCCCCGCCGCGTCCCCTTCGGCTTCCACGGCAACTGGGCGGCGCTGGACTGAGCGCGGCGCCGCCACTCCCACCCCAACTGTGTAAACCGTGACAATCTCCCCCGCCGCGAACCGCTTGGCTCCGGCGGGGGAGGACTTCATGAAGACGCTCATCGCCGGGGCTGCGATCGCCCTGCTGCTGGCCAGCGCGGCGCACGCCGCCGGGCCGGACTTCGCCGACCGTCGGGACTTCGCCTTCGCCGAGCACGGCGATCTCGGCACGCGCGCCGACCCGAAGATCCTGGCCGCGGACGGGCATGTGGTCTGGGACCTCTCCGCCTATGACTTCCTCAAGGCCCCCGCGCCCGCCAGCGTGAACGCCAGCCTGTGGCGCCAGGCCCAGCTGCTGGCGAAGAACGGGCTCTTCCAGGTGGCCGACGACGTCTGGCAGGTGCGCGGCTTCGACCTCGCCAACGCCACCTTCATCCGCGGCAAGACCGGCTGGATCGTCATCGACTGCCTGACCTCCGCCGAGACCGCCAAGGCGGCGCTGGAGCTGGTCAACGCCAAGCTGGGCGCGCGCCCGGTGGTGGCGGTGATCTATACCCACAGCCACGTGGACCACTTCGGCGGCGTGCGGGGCATGGTCGACGAGGCCGACGTGGCCGCCGGCAAGGTGCAGATCATCGCGCCGAAGGGCTTCCTGCAGGAGGCGGTGAGCGAGAACGTGATCGCCGGCGCCGCCATGTCGCGCCGCGCCGCCTTCCAGTTCGGCACGGTGCTGCCCAAGGGCCCGGAGGGCCAGGTCGCCGCCGGCATCGGCTCGGCCGTCAGCACCGGGACCCAGACCCTGATCGCCCCGACCGTCGACATCGACCACACCGGCCAGGAGCTCACCGTCGACGGCGTGCGCCTGCAGTTCCAGATCACGCCGGGCACCGAGGCGCCGGCCGAGATGAACATCTACCTGCCCGACCTGCGGGTGCTGGACCTGGCGGAGAACGCCAACGCCACCATGCACAACATCCTGACGCCGCGCGGGGCCGTGGTGCGCGACGCCAAGGCCTGGGCCGACGACCTCACCGAGTCCCTGCGCCTCTACGGCGACAAGAGCGACGTGATGATCACCAGCCACGCCTGGCCGCGGTTCGGGCAGGCGGTGATCGTGGACTTCCTCGAGAAGCACCGCGACGCCTACAAATACCTGCACGACCAGACCGTGCGGCTGATGAACGACGGCCTGCTGCCGGCCGAGATCGCGGACCGTATCAGGCTGCCGGCGGTGCTGGACCGCGAATGGTACAACCGCGGCTACTACGGCACGCTCAGCTTTAATTCGCGCGCGGTCTACCAGCGCTACATGGGCTGGTACGACGCCAACCCGGTCCATCTGGCGCCGCTGGAGCCAGCGGACGAGGCGGCCCGCTACGTCGCCCTGATGGGCGGCCCGGCCAAGGTGCTGGCCGCGGCCCGGGCGGCCTATGACCGCGGCGACGACCGCTGGGCGGCGGAACTGGCCAACCGCCTGGTCTATGCAAACGCGGACGACGTCCAGGCCCGCGCCCTGCTGGGCCGGGTCTACGTGCGCCAGGGCGCCGCCGCCGAGAGCGCCATCTGGCGCAACATGTACCTGGAGGGCGCCCACGAGCTGGCGGACGGTCCGCCCAAGGGCGCCGGCCAGACCGCGTCGCTGGACCTGGTTCGCGCCACCTCCACGCCGATGCTGCTGGACCTGCTGGCGGTGCGGCTGGACCCGGCCAAGGCCGGCGAGGGCGCGGTCAGCGTCGACCTGGTCTTCCCCGACCGCAAGGAACGGTTCCGGGTGCGGGTGAAGAACGACGTCCTGACCTACGAGGCCAATCCGCAGGCCGGCGCCGCGGACGGGACCTTCACCTTGCCACGGGCGCAGTTCCTGGCCGGGGCGCTGGGCGGCGCGGACCTCTCGGCCACCGCCACCGCCGGCGATCGGACGGCCCTGGGGCGGCTGCTGTCGTGGCTCTCTAGGCCACGCCCCGACTTCCCGATCGTGACACGCTAGGCTTCTCCTCGGCCACCTCCTCGCAGTCGACCTCGTCGATCACCCGGTCGGCCTTGCGGACCTCCACGAAGGGGGTGGCCGGGTCGCACAGTTCCTCGGCCCGCTGGACCGCGTCCAGGTCGTTGCGGGCGTCGATCCAGACGCCGCTGCGGAACTCGCGGTCGGCGTCCAGCCGGTAGGCTCGATAGGTGGGCATTGGCATCCTCCTTGGACCCGCCATAACGCCGATCCCGGGCGAGGCGTTGCCGTGGGGAGCGCCACTTTGCGGGCACTGGCCCCGTGACAGCCGCAGGATTCCCGCCTAGGTTTGCCCCGCCATGAGCTTCCGTACGCTGCAGATCGCGAAGGTAGCCGCCTCCCACCGGGGGCCAGGCGAGGCCGTGCGCGACTAGCTCGCGCCGCCGCCGATCCCCCGCCCACCCGCGGATGGATCGGCCTCTCGAGCGCTCCGTCCGCCCTTCGATGGAGACTCCGATGACACCGCCCACCGATCCTTCCGACCCGAGCGCCTGGACGGGCCGCTTCAGCCCGCGGATGGCGCATGTGCGCGCCTCCGAGATCCGCGAGCTCCTGAAGCTGCTCGACCAGCCCGACATCATCTCCTTCGCCGGCGGCATCCCCGACCCGGCGCTGTTCCCGCTGGAGCGGGTGCAGGCGGCCTATGCGGCGGTGCTGGCGGAGAACGGCCAGGCGGCGCTGCAGTATTCGGTCAGCGAGGGCCTTCCGGCCCTGCGCGCCTGGATCGCCGAGCGGATGACCGCGGCGGGCGCCCCGTGCGGCCTCGACAACATCCTGATCACCGCCGGCTCGCAGCAGGCCCTCGACCTGATCGGCAAGCTGTTCCTCGCCCCGGGCGACACGGTCCTCGTGGAGCGGCCGACCTACATGGGCGCTCTGGGCGCCTTCAACGCCTATGAGCCGACCTATGCGGCCCTGGACCTGGCTGGGCCGCCCCCCGCTGGCGCCCGCCTGGCCTATGTGGTCCCGGACTTCGCCAATCCGTCCGGCCGCACCTGGCCGCGCCGCGAGCGCGAGGCCCTGCTGGACCTGGCCGAGGCCGGTGACCTGGTGCTGGTGGAGGACGCCGCCTACCGCGAGCTGGGCTTCGGCGGGACGGCCGAGCCGGCGCTGCTGGCCCTCGACATCGCCCGCTCCGGCTCCATCGAGGCCGCCCGCACGCTGTTCTGCGGCACCTTCTCCAAGACGCTGTCGCCGGCGCTGCGCCTGGGCTGGGTCTGCGGCCCGCGCGCGGTGATCGACCGCCTGGTGCTGCTGAAGCAGGGCGGGGACCTGCACGCCTCGACCATCAACCAGATGGTCGCCGCCCGCGTGGTGTCCGAGGGGCATGAGGCCCACCTGGAACGGTTGCGGGCCGCCTACCGGGCCAAGTCCGAGGCCATGCAGGCCGCGCTCGCCCGCCACATGCCGCTGGGCGTCAGCTGGTCCAAGCCGCAGGGCGGAATGTTTGTCTGGGTGACCCTGCCGCCGGGCTTCGACGGGGCGCAGCTGCTGGAGGCCTGCCTCGCCGAGGAGCGCGTCGCCTTCGTGCCCGGCGCGCCGTTCTATGCGGTCGAGCCCGACGCGGCCTCGCTGCGCCTCAGCTATTCCCTGCCCACCGCCGACGACATCGACGAAGGGGTCCGCCGCCTGGGGCGCGCCATCGCCGCCCGCATGGGCGGCGCTATGGCCAAGGTGGGGTAGTCGCAGCGCCATTGTTCCTCTCCCACAACGTGGGAGAGGAACGTCTCAGTCCGTCACACCAACGCGCCGTGGCAGTGCTTGAACTTCTTGCCTGAGCCGCAGGGGCAGGGCTGGTTGCGGCCGGTGTCTTCCCAGCCGTCGGGCAGGGCCGACATGGGCAGGGCCGCGCGCTGGTCGGGCGAGACGCCGTCCGGCACGAAGCCGCGCTCCAGCTCGTTCTGGCCGGTCAGCGGGTCCAGGTGCACCTCGAAGGTCGGCTGCACCGGCGGGGGCGCCGGCTCCTCGAATTCGAACTGCACCGTCATCAGCCAGCGGGTCACGTTCTGGCGCAGGTCCACCAGCAGCTTCTCGAACAGCGAGAAGGCCTCGGTCTTGAACTCGTTCAGCGGGTCGCGCTGGCCGTAGCCGCGCAGGCCGATCACCGTGCGCAGGTGGTCGATGTGCATCAGGTGCTCGCGCCACTGCAGGTCGATGGTCTGCAGCAGGAAGCTCTTCTCGATGTTGCGCATGTGCTGGCCGACCAGCTCGTTGCGCTGAGCCGCACGCTCGTCGGCGGCGGCCTTGATGCGCGCCTCGATCTCCTCGTTGGCGATGCCTTCCTCGGCTGCCCAGTCCGCCACCGGCAGGTCCAGGCCCATGAAGTTCTTCAGGTGCGAGTCCAGCCCTTCGATATCCCACTGCTCGGCATAGGCCTTGGGCGGCAGGTGGCGGTTGACGAAGTCGCTGATCGTGTCGGCGCGGAACTCGGCGATGATCTCCGAGAGGTCCTCGGCCTCCATGAACTCCTGGCGCTGCTCGAAGACCGCCTTGCGCTGGTCGTTGATGACGTCGTCGTACTTCAGGAGGTTCTTGCGGATCTCGTAGTTGCGCTGCTCCACGCGCTTCTGGGCGGTGGCGATGGCGCTGTTCAGCCACTTGTGGGTGATCGCCTCGCCTTCCTGGACGCCGAAGGTGCGCATGATCGAGTCCAGGCGCTCGCCGGCGAAGATGCGCAGCAGGTCGTCCTCGCAGGAGAGGAAGAACTTCGAATGGCCCGGGTCGCCCTGGCGGCCCGTCCGGCCGCGCAGCTGGTTGTCGATGCGGCGGCTCTCGTGCCGCTCGGTGCCCAGGACGAAGAGGCCGCCGGCGGCCAGCGCCTGTTCCTTCAGGTCCTTGATCTCGGCCTCGATCTCGGCCTTGCGGGCCAGGGCCTGCTCGGGACTGATCTCGACGCCCAGGGCGCGCTGCTCGTCGCGCCACTTGGCCAGCTTCATGTCGACGTTGCCGCCCAGCTGGATGTCGGTGCCGCGGCCGGCCATGTTGGTGGCGATGGTCACCGCGCCCGGCACGCCGGCGTCGGCCACGATCCCGGCTTCCTGCTCGTGGTAGCGCGCGTTCAGCACGCTGTGCGGGATGCCGCGGATGGTCTTGCCGTTCATCTCGAAGGTGTGCGCCTTCAAGAGCTCCGCCAGCTGCTCGGACTTCTCGATGGAGACCGTGCCCACCAGGATCGGCTGGCCCTTGCGGTGGCAGGCCTCGATCTGGGCGATGATCGCCTGGTTCTTCTCGGCCGCGGTCCGATAGACCTCGTCGTCGTCGTCGATCCGCGCCACCGGACGGTTGGTCGGGATCTCGGCCACGTCCATCTTGTAGATGTCGAGGAATTCCTGCGCCTCGGTGGCGGCCGTGCCGGTCATGCCCGAGAGCTTGGAATAGAGGCGGAAGTAGTTCTGGATGGTCACCGAGGCCAGGGTCTGGTTCTCGGGCTGGACGACGGCGCCTTCCTTGGCCTCGATGGCCTGGTGCAGGCCTTCGGACAGGCGGCGGCCATGCATCATGCGGCCGGTGAACTCGTCGATCAGGACCACCTCGCCGGCGCGCACGATGTAGTCCTTGTCGCGCTGGTACATGACGTTGGCGCGCAGCGCCTGGTTCACGTGGTGCACCACCGAGACGTTGGCCGCGTCGTAGAGGCCCGTGGTGTCCTCCTCCAGGTGGCCGGCCGCCTGCAGCATCTCCTCGATCTTCTCCGAGCCCTCCTCGGTCAGGATCACCTGGCGCTGCTTCTCGTCGTAGTCGTAGGTGGTCTTGTCCTGGATCAGCTCTTTGATCAGCAGGTCGATGGTCCGGTAGAAGTCGGATCGGTCCTCGGTCGGGCCCGAGATGATCAGCGGCGTGCGCGCCTCGTCGATCAGGATCGAGTCCACCTCGTCGACGATCGCGAAGTTGTGGCCCCGCTGGACCATCTCCGAGACGTCATAGACCAGGTTGTCGCGCAGGTAGTCGAAGCCGAACTCGTTGTTCGTGCCGTAGGTGATGTCCGACTGGTACGACTCCTGCCGCTGGCCCTGGGACAGGCCGTGGACGATCACGCCGACCGTCAGGCCGAGGAAGCGGTAGACCTGCCCCATCCACTCCGAGTCGCGCTGGGCCAGGTAGTCGTTGACGGTGATGACGTGCACGCCCTTGCCGGCGAGCGCGTTGAGGTAGACCGGCGCCGTCGCGACCAGGGTCTTGCCCTCGCCGGTCCGCATCTCGGCGATCCCGCCCCGGTGCAGGATCATGCCGCCCACCAGCTGGACGTCGTAGTGCCGCTGGCCCAGGACGCGCTTGGCCGCCTCGCGCACGACGGCGAAGGCTTCCTCCAAAAGGTCGTCCAGGGTCGCGCCGGCGGCCAGGCGCTCCTTGAACTCGGCGGTCTTGGCGCGCAGCTGCTCGTCCGAAAGCGCCTGCATCGCAGGCTCCAGCGTGGTGATCTTTTCGGCGCGGGCGGCCAGCGCCTTCACCTTGCGATCGTTGGAGGAGCCGAAGAACCGTTGGAAGATGCTCAAAGGAAAGGTCCGTGAGGCGGCGATGTGGCCCTTCGCCTGCCTGGAAAAATGCGCATTTCGGGGCGTGCGTGACTTAAGGACTGCCCACCATCAAGTCAACGCGACCAATGACTCGCCTTAGGCGCGAGGACCGTTAGCGCCGCGCCGGAAGTCATCTAGCTTTGCCGTAACGTCGATCTCCAGCGCAAGGAGCGGTCATGAGGTTCGGTTGCGGCATTGTGGCCGGCGCGCTTTTGCTGCTGGCGGCGTCGGAGGCTCAGGCGCTGCAGATCGTGCCGACGTTCGATAGCTCGATCACCAGCCGCGCCGACGCCGCGGACGTCGAGGCCACGATCGTCGCGGCGACGCAGTTCTACCGCAACTTCAGCGACCCGGTGGACGTGAGCATCTACTTCCGGCTCGGCGACACCTCGCTCGGGCGTTCGGTGACCACGCTCTACGCCTCGGCCTATGCGGATTACACGTTCGGGCTCGGCTTCCAGGCGGCGCTGCATCCCGAGAATGCGGTGCTGCAGTCGGCTGTGGCCAACCTGCCCTACGGCAATGTCGGCGCCGCCGTCATCTTCTCCAGCGCCAACCTGAACGCCCTGGTGGCGCCGTTCGGCATCGCCTATCCCGGCGTGGTGGACGGCGGCTTCGACGGCGAGGTCATGCTGTCCGACGCGCCCGGCAAGGTGGTGTTCTCAGGCCCTGTGGGCGCAGGCCAGTACGACGCCTTCGCCGTGATCCAGCACGAGATCGACGAGGTGCTGGGCGCCGGCGGCGGCGGCAGCGCGCTCACCCAGCCGTTCGGCGCGCCGGGCTCGGGCCTCATCGAGGCGCTGGACCTCGACCGCTACGACGGCTTCCACAGCCCCAACTACACCTACGACCCCAACGCCCAGCCGTATTTCTCCTACGACGGCGGCGCCACCAACTACGGCTATTTCAACCAGGATCCGCGCGGCGACTACGGCGACTTCGCCAAGAACAGCTGCGGCGGGCCCCAGCGCGTGCAGGACTGGTTCTCCTGCTCGGGCGTGCCGCGCTACGGGCTGACGCGCAACTCGGTCGAAGTGCTGGAACTGCAGGCCATCGGCTACAACCTCTCGGCCACGCCGGAGCCCTCGACCTGGGCGGCCATGCTGCTGGGCCTGGGCCTGGTCGGCGCCATCTTGCGTCGCCGGTTGGTCCAGCGGGCCTGACGCGGGAATCTATAGGCGAGGGGGCGCCGCGGACCTAAGCTGCGCCGCTCCAGTGCTTCTCGCGTACCAGGCCGGCGACGCCGGGCCGCGGATGGCCGCGCCCGGGTCTCATCAGGAGTGTCCGATGGCTTCCGAAACCCTCGAGCGGGCCGCGACGGCGCCCGATCCAGACAAGCTGAATGCGTTCATGGGCAAGATGGTGGGCGACATGGGCGCGGCCATGTCCGCCGCCCTCGTGGTGCTGGGCGACCACCTGGGCCTCTACAAGGCCCTGGCGGCGCGCGGGCCTTCGACCCCCTTCGACCTCGCCGCGGCCACCGGACTCAACGAGCGGCTGATCCGTGAATGGCTCGCGGCCCAGGCGGCCTCCGAGTACGTGACCTTCGATCCGCTCACCGGCCATTTTTCGCTCTCGCCCGAACAGGCGCTGGTCTTCGCCGACGAGGAGAGCCCGGTGTTCATGGCCGGCGGGTTCGAGGTGCTGGCCGCGGCGTTCAAGGACGAACCCAAGGTGGCCAAGGCTTTCCGCTCTGGCCTCGGCCTCGGCTGGCACGAGCACGACGTCTGCCTGTTCCGCGGCACGGAGCGGTTCTTCCGGCCGGGCTACAACGCCAACCTGATCAGCGGCTGGATCCCGGCGCTGGACGGGGTCGAGGCCAAGCTGCAGGCCGGCGCGCGGGTCGTCGACGTGGGCTGCGGCCACGGCGCCTCGACGATCCTGATGGCCCGCGCCTTCCCCAACTCGCGCTTCACCGGCGTCGACTACCACGCCCCGTCCATCGAGCGGGCCAAGCAGGGCGCGGCCGAGGCGGGCGTCGCCGACCGGGTCAGCTTCCAGACGGCCTCGGCCCAGGACTACCCGGGCGAGGGCTTCGACCTGGTCTGCATCTTCGACGCCCTGCACGACATGGGCGACCCCGTGGGCGCGGCGGCCCACATCCGGCGCAGCCTGGCCCCGGACGGGACCTGGCTCCTGGTCGAGCCCTTCGCCCACGACGACCTGGCCGACAACCTGAACCCGGTCGGGCGGCTGTTCTATTCGGCCTCGACCATGATCTGCACGCCGGCGTCCCAGAGCCAGGAGGTGGGCCTCGCCCTCGGCGCCCAGGCCGGCGAGGCGCGCCTGCGCCAGGTGATCGAGAGCGCCGGCTTCACCCGCTTCCGCCGCGCCACCGAGACCCCGTTCAACCTGGTGTTCGAGGCCCGGCCTTAGCGGGGGTTGTTCGAGTCTCCGCGCAAGCGGAGGGTCGGAAAGATCAAACCGCGGAAGGCGCGGAAAACGCGGAAGGCTCCGCACGGCCCTTCCGCGTTTTCCGCCACTCTTGATTGATGGGCGCCTGTGCGGCCCTGTTCGAGGTCAGAAGACCTCGAACAGCCCCGCGCCGCCGCGCGGAAATCGCGCGACGCGATTTCCGCCACTCTTGATTGATGGGCGCCTAAGCGGCCCTGTTCGAGGTCAGAAGACCTCGAACAGCCCCGCGCCGCCCATCCCGCCGCCGATGCACATGGAGACCACCACGTGCTTGGCGCCGCGGCGCTTGCCTTCCTGCAGGACGTGGCCGGCCAGGCGCGCGCCGGTCATGCCGAAGGGGTGGCCGATGGCGATGGAGCCGCCGTTGACGTTGTACTTCTCCGGGTCGATGCCCAGCTTGTCGCGGCTGTAGAGGCACTGGCTGGCGAAGGCCTCGTTCAGCTCCCACAGGTCGATGTCGTCCACCTTCAGGCCGTGCCGCTCCAACAGGCGCGGGATGGCGAACACCGGGCCGATGCCCATCTCGTCGGGCTCGCAGCCGGCCACCGCCCAGCCCTTGAACACGCCCAGGGGCGCGAGGCCCCGGCGCTCGGCCTCCTTGCCCTCCATCAGCACCACGGCGGCCGCGCCATCCGAGAGCTGGCTGGCGTTGCCGGCGGTGATGTACTTGCCCGGGCCCTTCACCGGCTCCAGCTTGGCCAGCCCCTCCAGGGTGGTCTCGGGCCGGTTGCACTCGTCGCGGTCGACCACGTAGTCGACGACGGACTCCTCCTTGGTCTCCTTGTTGACCACCTTCATCTTGGTGGGCATCGGGACGATCTCGTCGCGGAACTTGCCGGACTGCTGGGCCGCCGCCATGCGCCGCTGGCTCTCCAGCGAATATTCGTCCTGGTACTCGCGGGCGACCTTGTAGCGCTCGGCGACGATGTCGGCGGTGTCGATCATCGGCATGAAGATCGCCGGGTACTGGCGCGTCAGCTCCGGATCGAAGTTGTCCTTGCCGGTCCCCATGTTGGGCATGGAGATCGACTCCACCCCGCCGGCCACCACCACATTGGCGCCGTCGTTTCGCAGGTAGCTGGCCGCCATGGCGATGGTCTGCAGCCCCGACGAGCAGAAGCGGTTCACGGTCACGCCCGAGGTGGTGATCGGCAGGCCGCCCAGGAGGCCCGCCTGGCGCGCGATGTTGCCGCCGCCGTGGGCCACATTGCCCATGAACACGTCCTCGACCTCGGCGCCCGCGACGCCGGACTTGGCCACCGCGTGCTTCACCGCGTGGGCGGCCATGGAGACCGTGGGGGTCATGTTGAACCCGCCGCGCATCGACTTGGCGAGGCCCGTGCGGGCGTAGGAGACGACGACGGCTTCACGCATGATCTGAAATCCTCCCAACGATGGAAATTTTTGAAGCTTCGGTAGGGGCTGGAAACACTCGGCGGCAACCTTTGCATCCCGAGGCCAAAATGGCTAGGGACGGGCGGCCCCCTCGGGGCTTTCCCCATCCATGGAAGGGATGCCTCATGGCGGCCGCCCGCCCGTTCCGCTCCGCCGGTATGGTTCTGGCCCTCGCGCTGGGCCTGGCGGCGTGCGGCAAGGGCCAGGGCGCCGACACCCCGCCCGAGCGCGGCGACGTGGCGGTGGCCAAGGTGGACGGCCGCACCGTCTGGGCCTCCGACGTCAAGCGCGAGGCGATCGCCCAGGGCCTGATCGGCGAGGGCGAGCCCCTGGACCGCTCGTCCGACCTCTTCCGCCAGATGATGGAGGAGGTGGTGGACCAGAAGCTGCTGGCGGCCGAGGCGGTGCGCCGCAAGCTGGACAAGGACCCGGCCGCCCAGCGCCGCCTCGCCGCGGCCCACGACCGGGTGCTGGGCGACCTGGTGGTCGAGGCCACGGTCGCCGATGCGGTGACCGAGAAGAATATCCGCGACCTCTATGACGAGCAGCAGAAGCTGGCCAAGCGCAGCCAGGAGATCCGCGCCCGCCAGATCGTGGTGGCGACGGCCGCCGAGGCCGAGCAGGTCAAGAAGCTGCTGGCCGCCGGCGCCTCCTTCGAGGCCCTGGCCATGGAGCGCTCGCGCGACGCCGCCACGCGCTTCAACGGCGGCGACCTCGGCTACTTCACCGCCGATGTCATGCCCGAGGCCTATGACGCCGCCCTGAAGGGCGCGAAGGTCGGCCAGGTGGTGGGGCCGGTCCCGGTGCAGGGCGGCTTTGCGGTGGTGCGCGTCGACGACGTGCGCGAGGAGCAGCCCACGCCGATCGAGGCGGCGCGGCCGCAGATCGTGCGCTTCCTGACCTACGACCGCATCCGCGACCTTTTGGAAAAGCTGCGCGCCAAGGCCAAGGTCGAGACCCTGGTCAAGCCCGAGCCGGGCGCGCCCAAGCCGGTCCCGCCCGCCGATGCGCCCCGCACCCCCGCGCCGCCGCCGACCGCCGTCCCAACCCCGCCGATCAAGGGAACCTCGAAATGAGCCGTCCGCCCAAGCCGCCGGCCAAGTCGCCGAAGCCCGTCGAGGTGGTGGGCCACACCCTTGAGCGCGCCTTCGACCCCCTGACCAGCGCCCTGAAGCGCGCCGCCCTCAAGCGGGCCGACAAGACCTCGCGCGCCTTCGACGACCGCACGGCCAAGGACGCGCCGCCGCCCGCCGCCGGCAAGGTCGCCGCCATGCCCGTCTCGCCGCTGGCGGTGCCGTTCCCGCGCATGCCGCCGATCCCGGGCCTGCTGATGGCCACCGGCCGCGCCGGCTTCTACAAGCAGGAGCGCGACGACCTCCTGGTGATGAGCTTTCCGGAGGGCGCCAGCTGCGCCGGCGTCTTCACCCGCCACGGCGTCGGCTCGGCGCCGGTGGACTGGTGCCGTCGTCACCTGACCGCCAGCAAGGGCGAGGGCGTGCGCGCCCTGGTGGTCAACGCCGGCTGCGCCAACTCCTTCACCGGTCGGCCCGGCGCGGACGCTGTCCGCCGCGTCGCCTCCGCCACCGCCAAGCGCTTCGACTGCCGCCAGCGCGACGTGATGGTGGCCTCCACCGGCGTCATCGGCGTCCTGCTGGACGACGCCAAGATCGCCGTGCGCCTGCCGGAGCTGGAGCACCGCCTGGCCGCCGACGGCTGGGGCGGCGCCGCACGGGCGATCATGACCACCGACACCTTCCCCAAGGGCTCGTACGCCGAGGCGAAGATCGACGGGGTGACGGTGCGGATCGGCGGGATCTGCAAGGGCTCGGGCATGATCGCGCCCGACATGGCCACCATGCTGGCCTTCGTGGTCACCGACGCGGCCATCGCGCCGGGCGCGCTGCAGGCCCTGGTCAACCTCTACACCCGCAACACCTTCAACGCGGTCACGGTGGACGGCGACCGCTCCACCAACGACACCCTGATGCTGTTCGCCACCGGCCAGTCCGGCGCGCCGCGGATCAGCCGCGCCGGCGACCGCCGCCTGGCCGACTTCCGCGACAAGCTGGAGCAGGTGCTGCTGGACCTCGCCCACCAGCTGGTGCGCGACGGGGAGGGGGCGACCAAGTTCATCAAGATCACCGTCACCGGCGCCGAGACCGCCGCCTCCGCCCGCAAGATCGCCCGCTCGGTGGCCGAGAGCCCCCTGGTCAAGACCGCCTTCGCCGGCGAGGACGCCAACTGGGGCCGCATCGTCATGGCGGTGGGCAAGGCCGACGAGCCGGTGGACCGCGAGTCCATGAGCGTGAAGTTCGGCCCCTACTGGGCGGCCCAGGACGGCCTGATCTCCAAGAGCTACGACGAAGGCAAGATGAGCGCCTACATGAAGCGCCAGGAGCTGGAGGTCTCGATCGACGTCGGCATGGGCCGCGCCAGCTCCACCGTCTGGACCTGCGACCTCACCAAACGCTACGTCGAGATCAACGGGGATTATCGGAGCTGACGAACAGCGGAAGCCCTGTTCCTTTCCCACGAAGTGGGAGAGGGGGCCCGCTCGCCGAAGCCGGCTCCGCCGGCTGTAGAGCGCGTGGGGGAGAGGGCAAGCCACATCCACTGAGCCAGCGAGGGCCGGTCGAAGCGCCCTGCCGGCCGCATGCCCTCTCCACCAATCGCTCTTCGCTTCGCTCGGCGATCGGTCCCCCTCTCCCACGTCGTGGGAGAGGAACAGGGCTGCCTATGCCCGCCGCCGCACGCGGTCGACGGCGGCGCGGAGCGGGGCGGTGAGCTTCCACGTGGTCGAATTCTCGATCGCTGCGGCCCGCGCGGTCGCCACCTCCGCCTTGGCCAGCAGCACCGCGGCGTCGTCCGAACCGGCCCCGGGGGCCTCTTGCGGGAGGTCGAGGCGCTGGACGCTGGCCAGGAACGCCGTGCGCTGCGCGTCCGCCGGCATCGCTTCAGGCAGTCGACGCAGGGCCAGCAGGAACTCGCCGGGCGCCAGCTCCAGCGCGGCGATCTCATAGGGCAACAGGCCCAGGCGGCTGGCGAGGTCCAGGGCCTCGAGCGCGCTCCGCGGCGTGAAGACCCAGCAGTGCACGTCGATATAGGCCTGCGTCTCCAGCGCCTGCCGGCACACCGCCAGGGCGCCCTGGGCCCGCTCGGTCCTGGCGGCCTCGTCCAGACTCTGCGGCCCGTCCAGCAGCCGCATCTCGTACACGTGGTTGAAGATCTGCCGCAGGTCGGGCCGGCGCAGGCGGCGAAGATGGGCGTCGACGAATTCGCCGCTGGCGCTCGTGGGCCGCAGCACATCGAAGGTGTGGCGCTTGTCGGGAACGATGAACAGGCCGAGGCCGCCGTCCACGAGGACAGTCGCGATCTCCCCCAGCCAGCCGAAGACGTCCGGGACGTGCTCGATCACATGGCTGGCGATCAGGTAGTCGTAGGCGCGCTGGCCGCCCACGCAGTCGAAGAGGCTCTGGTCGCCCCAGACGTGGTCCACCTCGACGATCTCATCGGGGTCGACGTCGGCGGCGCCGTACCAGGCGGCCAGCTCGCTGCGCGGCGCGCGGTCGATGTACTCGACCGGACCCATGGCGCGCGTCACGATCGGGCGGTTCAGCGGGCCGATCTCCAGCCCCCGCTGACGCGCCACATCGACCAGCGACAACAGTCTTGCACGCGACATGCGAACGCTCACCAACTGACAACGTCAGATGGTATCGGGCGACGCGCGCCGGAGCAATCGCCTGCGGTCGCTAGCTTCGCCGCCCCTCCGTCAGCCACGGCCGCCGCAGCTCCGGCGGATAGGCGAGGCGGAAGTCGGTGTGCATGCGGTCGAAGTTGGGGCCGTAGAACGGGTCGTGCGCCAGGGTCGCCGGCCACCGCTGGCGCATGGTGGCGATCTCGGCGTTGAAGCGGCCCTGCGCCTCGGGGGCCATGTCCGAGCCGCGGCTGGCGGACTCGTGGTGCACCAGCTGGGCGAACGGCGTCCAGACGATGTCGTAGCCCAGCGCGCGGATCTTCAGGCAGAGGTCGACGTCGTTGAACGCCACCTTCAGCCGGTCCTCGTCCAGCCCGCCCGCCTGCTCGAACACCGAGCGCCGCAGCGCCAGGCATGCGCCGGTCACGGCCGAGACGTTGCGGGTCATGGCGAGGTGGCCGAAGTAGCCGGGGTCGTGCTCGCCGGCGCCGGGCCCCCAGTGCGCCGCCACGCCCCCCACGCCCACCACCACGCCGGCGTGCTGCACGGTGCGATCCGGGTAGAGCAGCTTGGCGCCCGCCGCCCCGACATTGGGCCGCACGGCGTGCGACACCAGCTCGGCCAGCCAGCCGCGGTCCTCCATGCTGATGTCGTTGTTCAGCAGGACCAGGATCTCGCCCGTCGCCTCGGCCGCGGCGCGGTTGTTGAGGGCCGAGTAGTTGAAGGGCCCGGGCGCCTGCAGGATGCGCACCCGCGGATCCTGCGCCAGCCGCGCGAACAGGTCCCGGGTCTGCGGCTCGACGCTGCCGTTGTCGACGATCAGCAGTTCGAGGTCAGGATAGTCCGTGCCGCTCAGCACCCCGTCGGCGCAGGCCGACAGCAGGTCGGCGCGGTCGCGGGTCGGCACGATGAGCGAGACCTTGGGCGCCGGATCGGGCAGAGGCCGGCGCACGCGCAGCCAGCCGGGCATGGTGGGAAGGTTCTCCACCTCGCAGCCGTCCTGGCCGGTCCGCGCCAGGTGTTCGGCCACCGCCCGCCGGGCTGCGTCGGCGCACCGGGCCATCTGGCTCTCGGAGAACGAGGCGGTCTGGCCGCCCTGGCGCCAGTGGTAGAGCACCCAGGGGATGTGGTGGATGCGCTCGGGCGCGGTCTGCTCCGACACCCGCAGGGTCAGGTCGTAGTCCTGGCTGCCCTCAAACCCCACGCGCAGGCCGCCCACGGCCTCGATCAGGCTGCGCCGATAGACACCCAGGTGGCTGACCATGTTCTGGCCCCGCACCAGCTCCGGGTTCCAGTCGCTCTTGAAATAGGGCTCGAAGCGCAGGCCCCGGTCGTCGATCTTGTCCTCGTCCGAATAGACGATGTCGGCGTCGGGATGCTGATCGAGGACGGCGGCCACCTCATAGAGGGCGCGCTCGGGCAGCAGGTCGTCGTGGTCCATCAGGGCCACGAACTCACCCTGGGCCAGGGTCAGGGCCGAGTTGGTGGCCGCGCAGATGTGGCCGTTCTCGGCGCGCCGCACGATCTTGATCCGAGGATCGCGGCGGGCGCAGCGCGACAGCAGCCGCCAGACCGCCTCGCCCGGCGAGGCGTCGTCGGCGATGCACAGCTCCCAGTGCGGGTAGAGCTGGGCGCGGACGGACTCGATGGCCGCCTTCAGGAGCTTGGGCGAGGTGGCATAGACCGGCATCACCACCGAAATCAGCGGCGGGCTTTGCATGCGGCCGATGTGCTCGCGGATGGCGTGGCGATCGGCGGCGGTCAGCACATCGTAGCGCTGGGCCCAGGCCTCATAGCCGGTGGGCGCAACGATCGGGGTCTCGAGGACCGAGCGGATGAAGCGCGAGCCCCAGCGCGTCTCGACCAGCCGCTCGGCGCCCGCGTGGACCACGCGGTGGACGGTGCGGTTCTGGCGCACGAGGCGCAGGGCGTGGGCCGCGAGGGCGCGGAGGGGCGAAGGCATACCGTCGGGCAGGCGAAGTGGGAGGGGGCCTGCAAATCAATGCGGGCCGCCCTCCATAGCGGGTCTAGCGGTTAGACCAAACCCCGCTGCTGCCGCCCGACGAGCGGCCACCGCCGCCATTGCCGCCACCATTGCGGCCGGCGCCGCCGCCGCCGCCGCCACGACGCGGGCCCTTGAACGCCGGCTTGGCGTCGCCCTGGGCCGGACGGCCCTCGGCGCGGCCTTCCGAGCGGCCCGGCGGCTTGGCGCCGGCGTGGTTGCGGTTGCGCTTGGCCTGGTGCTGGCCGCGGTGGGGCTGCGAGCCGCGGGTGTCCGGGCGCTCGGGCTTGCCGCCGACGTCCGGCATGGCCGCGGTGGCCGCGCCCAGGTGGCGGTCGTTGCGGCGATCGAAGGACGGGATCCGCTGGCGCGTCACCTTCTCGATGTCCTTCAAGAGGTTGCGCTCGTCGTCGGCGCAGAACGCCACGGCCGAGCCGTCGGCCCCGGCGCGGGCGGTGCGCCCGATCCGGTGGACATAGCTCTCCGGCACGTTCGGCAGCTCGTACTGCACCACGTGGCTGACGGAATCGATGTCGATGCCGCGGGCGGCGATGTCGGTGGCCACCAGGGCGCGGACCTTGCCGGCCTTGAACTCGGCGAGGGCGCGCTCGCGCTGGCCCTGGCTCTTGTCGCCGTGGATCGAGGCGGCCTCGACGCCGGCCTGCTCCAGCCCGCGCGCCACGCGGTCGGCGCCGCGCTTGGTGCGGGTGAAGACGATCACGCGCTTGAAGCCGCCGTCGTCGAACAGCTCGGCCAACAGGGCCCGCTTACGCTGCTGCTCGACGAACAGCACGCGCTGGTTCACGCGGTCCACCGTGGTCGCCTGCGGCGTCACGGCGACCTTCACCGGGTTGGGATTGAGGATCTCGCCCGACAGCTTCTCGATCTCGCTCGGCATGGTCGCCGAGAAGAACAGGTTCTGCCGCTGGCGGGGCAGGAACTTCACGATCTTCCGGATCGGGACGATGAAGCCCATGTCCAGCATCTGGTCGGCCTCGTCCAGCACCAGGATCTCGACGCCGTCGAGGGTGATGGACTTCTCGCCCAGGTGGTCCAGCAGGCGGCCGGGGGTGGCCACCAGCACGTCCACGCCGGGCGCCAGGGCGCGCATCTGGCCGCCGTACTTCACGCCGCCGAAGACGACGGCGACGGTGACGCCCATGTGCTTGCCATAGGTCTTGAAGCTCTCGCCGATCTGGGTGGCGAGCTCACGGGTGGGGGCCAGGACCAGCACGCGGGCGCTGCGGCGCGGTGCGGGCTGCTTGTTCTCCGCCAGGCGGTGCAGGATCGGCAGGGCGAAGGCGGCGGTCTTGCCGGTGCCGGTCTGGGCGATGCCCAAGAGGTCCTTGCCCGACAGCACGCCCGGGATCGCCTGGGCCTGGATCGGGGTCGGGTTGACGTAGCCCTCGTCGGCCAGCGCCTTGAGCAGCGGCTTGGCCAGGCCAAGGTCGGTAAATTGGGTCAAACAGAATTCTTTCGCGTATGCGCCGAGCGCGCCCAGTCGGAACCTTCCGAGGGCGCGGAGCGCGGGTCTTTGGGGAAGCGCCCCGCGTGATGGGCGATCTATGAGAACATCTCACTGCGCTCGACAGGCTGAGCCCCTCGAAAAGGACCCCACGCGGCTGGAGCGTCGCTAGCACCTCTGATGAGGCGCAGGCCGCACATCGGCGCTCCCGGCGTCAATGTCAACCCACGCGGTCGGAATAGGCGGCGCTGTGGCGGATGGGCCGCAGGGGGTGAGTGCGGCCGCGACGCCCCCTCCACCGCTTCGCGGTCCCCCTCCCCGCACGCGGGGGAGGAACTGGGTCCTTGTTCCTCCCCCGTGCCAACGGGGGAGGGGGACCCCGAAGGGGTGGAGGGGGCGCTGGGGCGAGCTAGGGCGAGCTGGATCCTCCCATTGCCTTCCCGCCGCGCGCGAGAGACTAACCCCCCATGACCAAGCCCATGCTCCTCGTCGCCGCCGCCGCGCTCGTCGACGCCGATGGGCGGGTGCTGATCTGCCAGCGGCCGGAGGGCAAGCAGCTGGCGGGCCTGTGGGAATTTCCCGGCGGCAAGGTGGAGCCCGGCGAGACGCCCGAGGCCTGCCTGATCCGCGAGCTGGAGGAGGAGCTGGGGATCGTGGTGTCCCGCGCCTGCCTGGCGCCCTTCGTCTTCGCCAGCCACGCGTACGAGGGCTTCCACCTCTTGATGCCGCTCTACCTGGTCCGCCGCTGGGAAGGGCTGGTGCAGAACCGCGAGCACAAGGCCCTGGCCTGGGTGCGGCCGGCCCAGATGGACGCCTATCCGATGCCCCCGGCCGACGGCCCGCTGGTGGCCTGGCTGCGCGACCTGATCTGAGGTCAGCGGCGCCGCATTTCTCTACAAGAACACGGTTTTGCGTCGTGACCTTCAGGCTGCGCTGTGGCTTGATGCCTAAAATCCGCGCAGACGGACGCCCGCATTGAGGAAGCCCAGCTTCGAAACCGATCCGCGCCTCGCCGCGCTGGTGAACAGCATCGGCGACATCTACTATGTGCTGGACCGCCAATGGCGGGTGGTGATGTTCAACGACGCCGCCGAGACGTTCTTCGACCGGCCGCGCGACCAGCTCCAGGGATACGCCATCTGGGACCTCTATCCGGGGTTCGAGGACTCCCCGTTCGCGCCCCTGCTGCGGCGGGCGATGGACGCGGGCGAGCCCGGCCGCCTGACCGCGGCCTCGCGGGTCCGCCCCGATCGCATGGTGGAGTTCCGGGTGGCCTCGCTCGGCGCCGATGGCGTCGGGATCTCGCTGGTGGACGTCACGGAGCGGGTCGTGGCCGAGGCGGCCATGCGGGAGAATCGCGAGCGGCTGGACCTGGCGGTCGGGGCGCACAAGATCGGGATCTTCGACTGGCACGTGCCCAGCGGGCGCATCGTCTGGAGCCCGGAGCTGGAAGCCCTCTTCGGCCTCGAACCCGGGACCTTCGAGGGCACCGCCGAAGCCTTTCAGCAGCGGGTGCTGGCCGAGGACCTGCCGCGCGCCCAGGCGGAGACCGAGGCCGCCATCGTCGCCGGCCTCGACCTGGTCAGCTTCCACTTTCGCATCCTGCGCACCGACGGCGCGGTCCGCTGGATCGAGGGCGTGGCCCGCGTGGTCTATGATGCGGACGGCGCGCCCCTGCGCATCGTCGGCACCAACTTCGACGTCACCGAGCGCGTGGAGGCCCAGCAGGCGGTGCTGGCCAGCCGAGAGCGCCTCGACCTGGCGGTCCGCGCCCACGCCGTCGGCATCTTCGACTGGGACCTTCCCAGCGGCTCGGCCACCTGGACCGAGGAGATGGAGGACATCTTCGGCCTGGCGCATGGCGCCTTCGAGGGCCGCATTGACGACTACTGGCGGCGTGTCGTCCCCGAGGATCGGGCGCGCATGGAGGCGCTGGCCGCGGCCGAGCTGGCCGCCGGCAAGGACGTGGTGAATTACCAGGTCCGCATCCTGCGCAGTGACGGCGCCGAGCGCTGGGTCGAGGGCGCCGCGCGTTTCATCCTCGGCGCCGATGGCGAGCCGGTGCGCGTGGTCGGTACGGCCCTCGACATCACCGACCGCAAGTTCGCCGAACAGCACCAGCGGCTGCTGATCAACGAGCTGAACCACCGGGTGAAGAACACCCTGGCCATCGTGCAGTCGATCGCCTGGCGCTCGTTCCGGTCGGGCGGCATGACCTTGCCGGCGCGCGAGGCGTTCGAGGGGCGGCTGGCGGCCCTGGCCGCGGCCCACGACGTGCTCAACACCGAGAACTGGGAAGGCGCCTCCATCGGCCGGATCGTCGCCACGACGGTGGCCCCGCACGACCCCGGGGGCGGCCGCCTCAGCGTGGATGGGCCGCGCGTCACCCTGGCGCCCAAGACCGCTGTCGCCCTGGGCCTGGCCGTCCACGAGCTGCTGACCAACGCCGTCAAGCACGGCGCCCTGTCGTCCGCGGCCGGCCGCGTCGACGTCTCCTGGACGGTGGAGGACGGCCAGCTGCGCTTCGCCTGGCGCGAGAGCGGCGGCCCGCCCGTTCAGGGCCCGATCGAACGCGGCTTCGGCGCCCGCCTCCTCGAACAGGGCCTCGCCGAGGAGCTGCAGGGGACCGTGCGGCTGGAGTTCCGGCCCGAGGGCGTGGTCTGCGAAGTCGAGGCCCGGCTCGGGGGGTGAGCTGCGCTCCGGCGCGCCCCCCTCAGTCCAGGCGCGCCTGCCGCACCCGGGCCGGACGGGTGGCGTCCACCACGCACTGGCCGGGGTCGGCCATGGCGTGCAGGCCCAGGCAGTAGATGTCCTCGTAGTGGGTGCCGGCGCTGGCCAGGCACTGGTGGAAGTTGAGCTTGGCCTCGCGCAGGCACATCCCGCTCTTCGGGTCCCGCATCAGCGAGCGGGCCGCGCCGTCGTCGCCAAGGGCGGTGAGCGCCGCCACGGCCAGGCTGCGCTCGATCACCGGGCTGGACCCCGCCCGGCGGCCGCTGTCGGCCAGGGCCGCGGTCAGGCGCGCGTGGTCGGCGGGGTCGGGGCGGTAGCCGCCGGCCGAGGTGCGCTCGACCGCCGCTAGCCGCTGGGCGGCGTTGGGCACCCGGGCGCGGGACCAGGGCTGGTGCTGGACGCTGTAGGCGGCCTGTTTCACCCGGCGGCCGGCGTCGGCCAGGGCCTCCCCGCGGCGGGCGAGGGCGGCGTTGGCCCGCGCCGCGGCGGCGCTGCCGCCCGGCAGGTCCATGGCCGCGCCAGGATCTGCCGCCAGCCGGCTCGCCAGCCCGCGGCCCTGGGCGCGGATCCCCGCCACGAACGCCGGCTCCTGCAGGGCGGCCATGGCGCCATAGGCCACCATCCCGCCCTCCAGCTGGCGCGGCTCGTAGCCGGCCGCGGTCTGCAGCGCCTGGGCGATCTCGGCCGGACCGGAGAAGCCGGCGTCGATGGCGGCGGCCCGCCGGGTGTAGGCCTCGAAGGCCACGGCCTGGCCGGCCAGGCCCACGTCCACATAGGCGCGCGGCGGCCCGGGCGGCGGCGCCTGGACCACGCGACGCCTCGGCGGCTCCGCATTGGTGATGCAGCCGGCGAGCGCGATGGCGATGAGCGCGGCGAAGCCGCCGCGGAGAGTGCTTGGGCGCAACGTCAGTCCCCCTGACGAAAACCGCCCCCCGAATGCCGCCAGCTTGACCGCGAAGGATCGCACCGGCCCCGTGGCGGACCGTCGCAGCCGTTTGATAACAAAGGCTTATGGTGAAGCTTGCTTCGAGGTCTCTTTGCAGACCTCCACGACGCCGCAGGCATCCTTCTTTGACACCAAGACCACCACGGACACCAAGACCACGAAGAGGCGACCGGGTCTTCGGCGAGTGCCCGGGCCGCCCAACAGGCCGCTGCGCCTTTGTGCTCTTGGTGGTCTTGGTGGTCTTGGTGTCGAGAACAGCGCCTGCGGCGCGTACCGGCCCGAAGGTCAGCCCCCCGACACCCCTGCCGGCGCCCACCCGGTCAAGGTGATGATCTCGAACGTCGCCGGCACGCGCCCGTCCGCCCCGGCGAACCGCTCCACATAGAGCTCGCACGCCCGCGCCAGCAGGGCGCGGGTCAGCGGCTTCGGATGGCGCTCGGCCAGGACGGAGGTCTCCCCCATCTGCCGCAGGTCGGCCAGCAGCTTCAGCGGATGGGCGTAGGTCACGGCCACCTTGTCCACGTCCGCCACCGGCTGCACGAACCCCGCCCGCTGCAAGAGCCCCGCCGCGTCCGCCACGTCCGCGAACGGCGAGACGCGGCTGCCCGCCCCGCCCAGGATCTCGCTCTCGGCCGCCACCAGCGACTGGCGCAGCTCGGTCAGGGTGGTCCCGCCCAGGAAGGCGCCGATGAAGAGCCCGTCCGGCTTCAGCGCCCGCCGCGCCTGGATCAGCGCCCCGACCACGTCGTTGGTCCAGTGCAGCCCCAGGGTCGAGACGATCAGGTCCAGGCTGGCGTCGGCGAACGGCAGCCGCTCGTCGTCGGCCGCCACCCGCAGCCCCCCGCGCCTGGCCAGCATGCGCGGCGAGAGGTCCGCCTCGATCAGGGTCCCCACGCGGCCGGGCGCTTCCTGGGCAAGCGCTTCGCTGAAGGCTCCGGCCCGCGCCGAGAGGTCGACGGCCAGGGGAAAGCTGCGCAATATGGGCGCCAGCCGCTCGGCGATGTCCTGGGCGGCCCGGCGGTGCAGGAAGTCGGCGTCGGCGAAGGTCGGGGCCGCACGGTCCAGGCGCTTGCGGTGCAGGGCGCGGTCGAAGAGGAGCGGGGGCGCGGGCATGGGCGGGCAAGATGGCGATTTCGCCGCCGCATGGAAGCCTCGCGTTCACGCCGGCGTCCAGGCCGCCTGGCGCACCACCCTCGACATGCTGTTCCCGCCCCAGGCCATCGACGGCGGCCCCCGCCCGCTGGCCGGCGGGTTCTCGCCGGCCGCGTGGAGCCGGATCCAGTTCCTGGACGGCCCGGTCTGCGACGGCTGCGGCCTGCCGTTCGAGTACGATCCCGGCGTGCGCTGCGCCGCCTGCCTGGCCAAGCCGCGGGCGTTCGATGCGGCGCGGGCGGCCTGCCTCTACGACGAGGTCTCGCGCGATCCGATCCTGAAGCTGAAGCACGCCGACCGGGTCGACCTGGCGCCCCTGCTGGCCCGCTGGCTGTCGCGGGGCGCCCGCGAGCTGATCGAGGCGGCCGACACGATCGTGCCCGTGCCGCTGCATCCGCTGCGCCTGCTGCGCCGCCGCTACAACCAGGCTGCGGAGATCGCCCGTCCGCTGGCCGCCCAGACCGGCACGCCCTACCTCCCTGACGCGCTGGTCCGCCGCCGCGCCACCGCCACCCAGGGCGGCAAGTCCGGCTCGGGCCGCCGCCGCAACGTCGCCGGCGCCTTCGAGGTCCCGGCCGCACGGCGGAGCCAGGTGGAGGGCCTGCGCATTCTCCTGGTGGACGATGTCCTGACCACCGGCGCGACGGCCGAAGGCTGCGCCCGGGCGCTCAAGGCCGCCGGCGCCGCCCGCGTCGATTTGGCCGTGGTCGCCCGAGTGCGGCAGGCGGCTGGACTCACTATATGAAGCTTCAACGACACAGGGTCATCTTGCGGAGCCCATGAGCCAGGTCACCATCTACACCAAGCCCTACTGCCCCTATTGCATCCGGGCGGTCGATCTCCTGGAGAAGAAGGGCGTGGCCTTCACCGAGATCGAGGCGGCGTTCGATCCGCAGAAGCGCCAGGAGATGATCCAGCGCTCGGGCCGGGCCACCTTCCCGCAGATCTTCGTGGGCGAGCGCCACATCGGCGGCTGCGACGAGATGATGGCCCTGGAACGCGCCGGCCAGCTGGACCCGCTGCTCAAGGCGGCTTAGGCGCCCCATCCCTCCCCTTCATGGGGAGGGACAGCCCCCCAAAGACGGGCAGGGTGGGGAAGCCACGACCGGACGCCGAGCCAAGTCGACTATTCCCCCCCGGCCCTCGCCTTCGGCTCGCGCCACCCTCCCCATGAAGGGGAGCCAGCCGGCTGGAGAGCGGGGGGTGGAGGGGCGAGCCCCATCCAATGAGCTCACCGCCGCCAGGTCGATCCGCGGAGTTGGAGGCTTGCCCCCTCCACCACCGGCTCTTCCCCCGGCCCAAAGGCCTGGGTCGGCCGGCGGTCCCCCTCCCGCCGCTTCGCGGGGGAGGTAGGAACGCGGACTAGACGACCTGCCCGCCCCTAGTTCCGCGCCGTGTCCACCAGCTTGTTCTTGGTGATCCAGGGCATCATGGCGCGGAGGCGCTGGCCGACGTCCTCGATCTGGTGTTCGGCGCCGCGGCGGCGGGTGGCCTTGAAGCTGGGGGCGCCGATGGCGTTTTCGGCCATGAAGTCGCGCACGAAGCGGCCCGACTGGATGTCCTCCAGCACCTTCTTCATCTCCGCCTTGGTGTCGGCGGTGACGATGCGGGGGCCGGTCACGTACTCGCCGTACTCGGCGGTGTTGGAGATCGAGTAGTTCATGTTGGCGATGCCGCCCTCGTAGATGAGGTCGACGATCAGCTTCACCTCGTGCAGGCACTCGAAATAGGCCATCTCCGGCGCATAGCCGGCCTCGACCAGGGTCTCGAAGCCCGCGCGGATCAGCTCCACCAGGCCACCGCACAGCACGGCCTGCTCGCCGAACAGGTCGGTCTCGCATTCCTCGCGGAAGTTGGTCTCGATGATGCCCGAGCGGCCGCCGCCGATGGCCGAGGCGTAGGCGAGGCCTAGGTCCATGGCGTTGCCGGTGGGATTCTGGTGGATGGCGATCAGGCAGGGCACGCCGCCGCCCTTCTGGTACTCGCCGCGCACGGTGTGGCCGGGGCCCTTGGGGGCGACCATCAGCACGTCGATGCCCGGGGCGGGCTCGATGAGGTTGAAGTGCACGTTGAGGCCGTGGGCGAACAGCAGCGCCGCGCCGTCGCGCAGGTTGGGGGCGATCTCGGCGTTGTAGATCCCGCGCTGCAGCTCGTCGGGGGCCAGCACCATGAGCAGGTCGGCCCACTTGGCGGCGTCGGCGACGCTCATCACCGGCAGGCCGTCGGCCTCGACCTTCTTGGCGGTGGCCGAGCCGGGCTTGAGCGCCACGGCGACGTTCTTCACGCCCGAATCCTTCAGGTTCAGGGCGTGGGCGCGACCCTGCGACCCATAGCCTACGATGGCGATCTTCTTGTCCAGGATGCGGGAAATGTCGGCGTCGCGGTCGTAGTAGACGCGCATGATTGTTCTCCTAGGACAGTGAAGACCGCCGCATCCGCGCAACGGCGGTGCAGCAAAGCCGGGGGTGTGAAGCGTTTTTTTGCTGGAACGTCAAGGGACGCGCCGGTCGCAGCGGGGCGGTCATGGCGCGAGCCTCGCCATCATCAGGCTGTCGGCCCAGGCGCCGGCGCGCCAGGCATAGGCGCGGGCGAGGCCCTCGCGCACGAAGCCGAAGCGCTCGTAGAGGGCGATGGCGCGGGCGTTGTCGGCGTAGACGCTGAGCTCCAGCCGCTTCAGCTGCAGCCAGTTGTCGGCCAGGTCGACGGCGGCGGCCATCAGCGCCGTGCCCACCCCGCGGCCGGCGTAGGCGTCGTGCACCGCCATGCCGAGGGAGCCGGCGTGGCTGCGGCGGGGATTGGCCTCGCGCGCCAGGAAGATCATGCCGATGGCCTTGCCGCCGATCACCGCCACCAGGCGCGTGGCGTCGCCGCCGGCCGCGTGACGCTTCTGGCGGGCCTCCAGCGAGGTGAACGGCAGCTGCAGGGTGCCGGCGTAGGCCTGGGGCTGGTTCCAGGCCTCGGTCACGGCGGGCAGGTCGTCCGGCTCCATCGCGCGGATCAGTATGTCGGGCGGGGGCGGGTCCATGGGTCGGTCTCCGGTCGGCGAGGGGGCGGACGGGAGGCCAAAGAAAAAGCCCCGTCCGGATCCCGGCGGGGCTGGCGTTGGGTCTGCGCTGTTGACGCTGCTAGCGCGCGAGAGCCCTCACCGGCCCGCCGGAGGCGGTCCGCATAAGCAGCTGTACGAGCAGGGTGGTGGCGCGCATGGGAGGGTGAATAGCCGGTTGGGGGCGGCTTGGCAAAGGTGGTTGCGGCGGCAGCGCCCCCTCCACCGCGTCGCGGTCCCCCTCCCCCGTTGAAGCGGGGGAGGAACTGGGGACGCCGGCCTGTGACGAGCACCTCTCCCCCCGGCGAAGCCGGAGAGGGAGAGGAGGTCGTGCGCTGCGTCCGGCCCCTGGGATCAGGGCGCGAACCGTGGCATCCCAGCGGCGATGATCGAGGTCACGGCCGCCATCTCGCTCGGCGACGACGAGCCCCAGGTCCGGGCGGTGCGGGCCTCGGGGCCGGGCGGGCAGCATGTGAACAAGGTCTCCACGGCCATCGAGCTGCGGTTCGACGTGCGCGGCTCGCCCAGCCTGCCCGAGCCGGTGCGGGCGCGGCTGTACAAGCTGTCGGGCAACCGGCTGACCCAGGAGGGCGTGCTGGTGCTGGTGGCCCAGGAGCACCGCAGCCAGGAGCTCAACCGGCAGGCGGCGCTGGCGCGGCTGGTCGACCTGATCCGCGAGGCCGCCAAGCCCCCGCCCCCGCCGCGCAAGAAGACCCGGCCGACCTATGCCTCCAAGCTGCGCAGGCTGGAGGGCAAGGCCAAGCGCTCGGGGGTCAAGGCGGCGCGCGCCCGGCCGCGCGGGGACGACTGAAACATCGCATCTGAAAACATCGTGGGGCGATCCGACGCCGGCGTCGAAATGTTTCAAGCAACCGCCACAATCGCCTATAGGATGAGCCCCATGGTTCGCCTTTCCCTGCTGAGCGCCGTCGGCGCGGCCGCGCTCCTCTCCGCCTGCGCCCCAAGCCTTGGACCGCCGCCGCCGAACGGGCCGCCGCGGTCCGAGCCGCCGCCCGTCTCGTCCAACGCCGCCTTCTCGGCGGCGGACTTCGCCTGGTCGCAGCGGCCGGGCGGCAACATCATCGCCGGCCACGTGGCCTATATGGAGGGGGCCCAGCGCTATACCTGCGCCGGCTCCAGCGTGGTGCTGACGCCGGAGACGGCCTGGTCGCGGCGGCGGATGGCGGCGCTGTACGGCTCCGTCGAGCAGGCGGCCCTGCCCACCGAGGAGGTGCGCGCCCGCACCGCCAGCGCGCCCCAGGGCGACGCCGGGCCTTACGTGAAACGCACCACCTGCGACGAGGCCGGGCAGTTCGCCTTCGGAGGCCTGGCCGACGGGGCCTGGTTCGCCATCACCATCGCCCACCCGGCTCGCGAGCCCAAGGGCGCCACGGTGGCGCTGATGCGCCGTGTGGTGGTCCGCGGCGGCCGCACGTTCCCGCTTTCGCTCTAGGATCGCTCTCCCCCGCAGCCCGCTCGCCCGACACGCGAACCAAGCCGGGCCGTTCCGCGTTTGCGCCGCCAGGGACAAGAACCCTGGAGGAAAACAGATGCGCAAGATGATGACGGCGGGCCTGGCCGCGCTGATGCTGGCCGGCGCCGGCGCGGGGGCGGCCAGCGCCCAGACGGTGGTGGTGCACGAGCGTTGGGGCCACTGGGACCCGACCTGGGGCGCCGATCCGGGCCCGCCGCCGCACCGCTACTGGCGCCACTGGCGCGGCCATGAGGCCAATTGGTACGGCCACGTGCACAACTGCATGGTCAAGTTCCAGCGCTACGACCCGCGGCGCGACATGTACTACGAGGGCCACCGCTGGGTGCCCTGCCGCGACGTCGATTGAGGCGGCGCAGACGCGAAAGGCCCCGGTTCGCCGGGGCCTTTTTGCGTCCGGATGGCGGCGAACGACAAGCAGGGCGCTGGGAACCCCCTAGGCCCCGAGGGCTTATAGCGCCCCCGAGGGATGTCGCCGAACGGAGGTCTTGCAATGCGCAAGCTTGCTATCGCGGCGCTGGCCGGTCTGACGATCGCCGGCGGCCTGGGCATGGCCACCAGCGGGTCCGCCCAGCCCTACCGCTACTATTCGCCCTACGACCACAGCTGGCACTACACCCATGACCGGGACCGGTACGACGCCTATCGCGACCGCGACCGCGACGACGACGGCTATCGCGACCGGGACGGCGCGGCCTTGGCCGGCGCGGTGCTGGGCTCGCTGCTCGGCTCCGACACCGGCTTCTACGACCGGGCGCCCGTGGACCGCTTCGGTCCGGATCCGAACGGCATGATCGCGCCGGACGGCCACCGGATTAAGTGCCGCCTGCGGACCAACTGGGACACCTACCGCGACGCCTATGTGACGCGCCGGGTGTGTTGGTAACGGATCTGCCTCCCCCATTCATGGGGGAGGGGGACCGCGCCCCGTAGAGGGCGTGGTGGTGGGGGCGGGTCCAGGCGCAAAGCCAGGTCTCGCCCCCTCCACCACCCGCTCTGCGGCGGGTGGTCCCCCTCCCCCGCTTTGCGGGGGAGGCAAGTTCGCTCAGTGGACCTGGGCGCGGCCGATGGCCAGGCCGGCGTCGCCCGCGCCGTGGACGTCGATCACCGCGCCATCGTCCAGCTCGCCCGCCAGCAGCTTGCGGGCGATCGGGTCGATCAGCTCCTTCTGGATCACCCGCTTCAGCGGCCGGGCCCCATAGACGGGGTCGTAGCCGCGCTCGCCCAGCCAGTGCAGGGCGGCCGGGTCCAGGGCGATCGACATGCGCCGGTCGGCCAGCAGCTTCTCCACCCGCTGCAGCTGGATGCGCACGATGTCGTCCATCTCGCCGCGGCCCAGCCGCTTGAAGAGGATGATCTCGTCGATCCGGTTCAGGAACTCCGGCCGGAAGTGGTGGCGCACCACCTCCATGACGCCGGGCCGGGCCTTCTCCACGTCGTCGCCGTCGGGGAGGTTGGCCAGGTACTCCGACCCCAGGTTGGAGGTCATGATGATCAGGGTGTTGCGGAAGTCGACCGTGCGGCCCTGGCCGTCAGTCAGGCGGCCGTCGTCCAGCACCTGGAGCAGCACGTTGAAGACGTCCGGGTGGGCCTTCTCGACCTCGTCGAACAGCACCACCTGGTAGGGCCGGCGGCGCACGCTCTCGGTCAGGGCCCCGCCCTCGTCGTAGCCGACGTAGCCGGGAGGCGCGCCGATCATCCGGCTGACCGAGTGCTTTTCCATATATTCGCTCATGTCGAGCCGGCTGACCGCCGCCTCGTCGTCGAACAGGAACTCGGCCAGGGCCTTGGTGAGCTCGGTCTTGCCGACGCCCGTGGGGCCCAGGAACAGGAACGAGCCGATCGGCCGGTTGGGGTCCTTCAGGCCCGCGCGGGCGCGCCGCACGGCGTCGGAGACGGCGACCAGCGCCTCCTCCTGGCCGACCACGCGCCGGCGCAGGCCGTCCTCCATGCGCAGCAGCTTGTCGCGCTCGCCCTCCAGCATCTTCTCGACGGGCACGCCGGTCCAGCGGCTGACCACGGCGGCGATCTGCTCGGCGTCCACGACCTCGGGGGTCATGCTCTCGGCCTGGCCCTCGGCGGCCTCGGCCTCGGCCAGGCGCTTCTCCAGGGCGGGGATCTCGCCATAGGCGATCTCCGAGGCGCGCTGCAGGTCGCCGCGGCGCTGGGCGGCCACCAGCTCGGCGCGCAGCCGGTCCAGGGCCTCGCGGGCCTGGGCGGCGGAGGAGACCTTTTCCTTCTCGGCGCGCCAGCGGGCGGTCATCTCGGCGGACTGGCCCTCCAGGTCGTCCAGCTCCTCTTCCAGCTTCTCGAGCCGGGCCTTGGAGGCCGCGTCCGTCTCCCTGGCCAGGGCCTCGCGCTCGATCTTCAGCTGCACGACGCGGCGGTCGATCTCGTCCAGCTCCTCGGGCTTGGAGTCCACCGCCATGCGCACGCGGCTGGCGGCCTCGTCCACCAGGTCGATGGCCTTGTCCGGCAGGAAGCGGTCGGCGATGTAGCGGTTGGAGAGCGTCGCGGCGGCCACGATGGCGCTGTCGGAGATGCGCACCCCGTGGTGCACCTCGTACTTCTCCTTCAGCCCGCGCAGGATCGAGACGGTGTCCTCCACCGTGGGCTCGCTGACGAACACCGGCTGGAAGCGCCGCGCCAGGGCCGCGTCCTTCTCGACGTTCTTGCGGTACTCATCGAGGGTGGTGGCGCCCACGCAGTGCAGCTCGCCGCGGGCCAGGGCGGGCTTTAAGAGGTTGGAGGCGTCCATGGCCCCCTCGCTCTTGCCGGCGCCGACCAGGGTGTGCATCTCGTCGATGAACAGGATGATCGAGCCCTCCGCGGCGGTCACCTCGTTCAGCACCGCCTTCAGCCGCTCCTCGAACTCGCCGCGGTACTTCGCGCCGGCGATCAGGCTGCCCAAGTCGAGGGAGAGCAGCTTCTTGTCCTTCAGCCCCTCCGGCACGTCGCCGTTGACGATGCGCAGGGCCAGGCCCTCGACGATGGCGGTCTTGCCGACGCCGGGCTCGCCGATCAGCACGGGGTTGTTCTTGGTGCGGCGCGACAGGACCTGGATGGTGCGGCGGATCTCCTCGTCGCGGCCGATCACCGGGTCCAGCTTGCCGTCGCGGGCGGCCTGGGTCAGGTCGCGGGCGTAGCGCTTGAGGGCGTCGTAGCCCTCCTCGGCCGAGGCGCTGTCGGCGGTGCGGCCCTTGCGGACCGCCGCGGCGGCGTCCTCCAGGCCCTGGGCGGTGACGCCGGCGTCCTTCAGCAGCTTGGCCGCCTCCCCGCCTTCCTTGGCGAGGGCGATGAGCAGCCGTTCGGTGGTGACGAAGGCGTCGCCAGCCGCCTTGGCGCCGGCCTCAGCCTCGGCGAAGACGCGGGCTGTCTCGGGCTTCATGTAGAGCTGGCCGGAGCCGCCCTCGACCTTGGGCATCTTGCCCAGCGCGGCCTCGGTGGCGGCGTCGGCGGCGTCGGGCCGCCCGCCGGCGCTCTGGATCAGCGCGCGGCTGAGGCCGTCGCGCTCCTCGAGCAGGACTTTCAGGATGTGCTCAGGCGCCAGCTGCTGATGGCGTCGGGCCAGGGCCAGGCTCTGGGCCGACTGGATGGCCTGCTTGGCGCGGTCGGAATAGATGTCGATGTTCATGGGTCCCCACTGAAGGCGGAATGCCGCCGGCCGCCTTGATCAAGCGCAGCCCGCGAACCCTCCCGATGTAGTGTGGCAGATGCGCAACACAAGGGTCGCGCGACCGACGGAAGCCTAACCCCGCGCCTTCAGGACAGCCATCGCCTGGGCGGGCTCGTGCGCGCCGCCAGGGATCATCTCCAGCACCTCGAAATGGGGCGCCGCCAGCTCCGCCAGGCGGGCCCGGGTGGTCCAGGCCGAGAGGTAGTTGGAGCCCTCCATGGCGTTGTTCCAGACGATATAGGGCTCGCGCGCCAGCCGGTCGGCCAGGCCCTGCGGCCCCCAGCGGCCGGCGAAGGTCTCGTCGTGGAAGGTGAGCAGGGCGAGGCCGCCGGGCCTCAGCACCCGCGCCAGCTCGGCCAGCCAGGCCGTGGCGGTGGCCTCGGCCAGGTGGGTCAGGACCGAGTGGGCGTAGACCAGGTCAATCGCCTGCGCGGCCAGGGCCAGCGGCGGCTGCAGCCCGTTCACGGCATAGTCGCCGGGCAGGTTGGCCGCGCACCAGGCGACCAGGCGCGGATTGAGGTCGCTGCCGTGGAAGCGCCCACCACCGGCGATCACCAGCGGCGCCAGCCAGCGGGCGATGCGCCCCGCGCCGCAGCCGAAGTCCAGCACCTGCGCGCCGGCGCCCAGGTCGCAGCCGTGGCGCGCGGCCAAGTCCTGGAACATGGCCGCGTCTGCCCGCCCCCGCTCGGAGAACCAGACGCGCGAGGGGCCGCTCACCAGCACCACCAGCTCGGCCGGCGGCATCGGGCGGCCATCGTCCACGGCCTCCTCACCCACCGCCCGCGCCGCGCGCCGCTCCAGCCAGCGGTAGTAGGGCGCGATCAGGCCGGTGCGCTCGAGCACCCGGCGCGCGAAACGGCGGAGAGGACGGCTCATGCGGTCCTTAGACGCGAGGGCTGCGCGCGGGGCAACGGTCAGTTCGGCGGGTTGTATTTCTCGACGAAGGCCATGGTCGAGGTGAGCATCTGCAGGCGGGTCTCGCCGCGGGAGAGCCAGTGGTCCTCGCCGGGCTCGACCACCAGCTCCACGGGCTTGCCGGCCTTCTGCAGCGCCTCGGCCATGATTCGGCTCTGCTCGAGGGGCACCACCGAATCGTCCTTGCCGTGGATCAGCATGACGGGGATCGAGACCTGGTCGATGTGGGCCACGGGGGAGATCTCGGTCAGCACGGGGTCGCGCCCGTCCTTGGCGCCCACGAAGCGCGTCCAGTAGCGGAAGGCCTCGTGGCCGTGCTGGCTGCCGGCCCACGCCACGAAGCGGTGCATGTCGGAGATGCCGCCGTAGGACACCGCGCAGCGATAGGTTCCGGCATCCAGCGCGGCGCCGGCGAGGGCCGCATAGCCACCATAGCTGGCGCCCACGATGCAGACCCGCTTGGGGTCGATGACGCCCTTGTCGGCCAGGTGTTTCACCCCGTCGGTGAGGTCGGTCTGCATCTTGCGGCCCCACTGGCCGTAGCCGGCCTCGAGCAGCGGCTCGCCGAGGCCCGCCGACCCGCGGAAGTTCACCTGCAGCACCGCATAGCCGCGCGAGGCCATGGCCTGGGCCCACCAGTCCCACCCGGGCGTGTCGCGCGCCGCGGGGCCGCCATGCGGGAAGACGATCAGCGGCAGGCCCTTGGGCGCGCGATCCTTGGGCAGGGTCAGGTAGCCGCCCAGCTCCAGCCCGTCGCGGGCCTTGAAGCTCACCGCGCTCTGCGAGGCGACATCCTCGGGCAGGACGCCGGTGTATTCCGAGCCGAGCCAGGTGGCCGCGCGGGTGTCGAGGTTGACCATCGCGAAGGCCGGCCCCTCGGTGGGCGAGTCGACACGCACGACGATGCGCTTGCGATCAGCGGACCAGGAGGCGAGGTTCACCGCGGCGCCGGGGAACGCCTTCTCGACCGCGCGCCAGATCCGCGCATCGCCCGCATCGAAGAATTCGTAGCTCTCGTGGTCGCCGATCAGGCTGGCGCGGCCGATGAGCCGGCCGTCCTGGGCGTCGTGCATCGGATACTGCCCGTCGGTGACCGCCACCGGCGCGGCCGCCTCGCCCCCGTCCAGGCGCGCCTCGCGCCACAGGGTGTGGCCGTCCTGGTCTTCGGCGTACAGCACCGCCTTGCCGTCGCCGTTCAGCCCGATCATGTCCGGCGGATCGAGGAGCGCATTGACCGTCCGCACTTCGCGCCAGCCGGTCTGGGCCTTCAGCTTGAGCGACCAGCGGCCTTTGTTCTGGTCGTACAGCTCCTGGGCCATGGGCTGGCCGTCCGGGCCGACCAGCCAGTCGCGGGTGTCCTCGTCGCCCTGGGCCACCAGCTTGCTGGTCGCGTGCGCCAGGTCGATGCGGAACAGGCTGAGGCAGCCCCGGTGGTCCACGAACTTGACGCCCTTCACGAACACCGTGGGCTGGCCGTCGTAGGTGCGCACCACCGGCCGGCCGTAGATCGTGTTCATCGCATCGTCGGCGTCCCGCAGGAGGGGCAGCAGCCGGCGCTGCTTCAGGTCCAGGCTGAAGGCCATGGCCCATTCGCGCTGCTTGCTGACCACGTCGAGCGGGAAGGTGGTCACGGTGGTGACGATGACCAGGTGGTCCTCGCCGGCCCAGAGCACCTGGCGCACCTTGGCCTTGCCGGTGGTGGTGCGCAGGGTGAGCTTGTTGTCGGCGAGGTCCTTGACCGCGATGACGCGATCCTCGCCGTCGGTGGCGACGATCGCCAGCTGGCGGCCGCTGGGCGAAAGGCTGAGGGATTCGATGCTGGGCAGCTTGCCATAGGCCGCCAGCGGCGCGGCCGTAGCCGGCGCGCACAGGCCGGCCGCCATGGCGAAGGCCACGAGAAAACGCTTGAAACCCATCTGTCGCAGCCCCCCAGCCATCGCAATCGCAGATTGCCGACTCTGCGACCGCGCTGCAAGCGCGCGCGACGTCGGAGCGGCAGGATCTTGTTCCTCTCCCACTGCGTGGGAAAGGAACCGATACGAGGCCTGCTATCGCGCTAGTTCAGTTCGGTCTTCTTCGGGGGTTCGGGCGGCAGCGGGGCGACGGGGACGCCGTCTTCGACCAGCTCGCGCACTTCCTTGGGGGTCGCCTGGCCGTAGATGCCGCGGTCCTCGGCGCGGCCTTCGTGGATGGCGCGGGCCTCGCTGGCGAAGGCGTCGCCGACGTGGTCGAAGTTCTCTTCCACGTGCTGGCGGATGCGACCGGCGGCCTCCATCATCATCGCCTGCATCTTCGCGGCCGGGACCTCGGCCATGGTGCGCTTGGTGCCGGCGATCGCAGGGGCCATGATCTGCTTGCGGACCCGTTTGGAGGCGCAGACCGGGCATTCCAGCAGGCCGCGGCCCTGCTGGTCGTCGTAGTCGCTCGAGGACCCGAACCAGCCTTCGAAGTCGTGGTCGTGGTCGCAGATGAGGGCGTAGCGGATCATCGGGTCTTGTTACGGGCGGGTCTTGTTAAGGCGCAGGATCGAGGCCGGCCACAAGCACCCGCATCGCCTCATGGTCAAGTTTGCAGAGGCATCCCGCCGGCCTCGGCGGGCGGTCCCCCTCCCGCCGCTTCGCGGGGGAGGTAGGTGCTCTCGCGGCGTCGAAGCGGGCTTCTTCGAGCGATTGCGGATGTCGAACGGTTGGGATTACCTGAGCCGTGGACTCTCGCGTGCGGATTGATCTGCGGCCCGCTGTTGTAGGCGGAATCATCACCATCCTCGTCGCGGTGGTGGTCGGTCTTGTTGCGCTCGGATTTCCGTTCAACCTGACTGCTAGCGTCGACGGGTGCTCCGCGATGGATGACGGTTACCCGACCGCGTGGGGCTGGTGGTCCATATTCTGGCGCGCTGCGCTCGTCGGGCTTGCAGGGGCAGGCCTGACCGCTAGGGCATTTGCATGGTGGAAGCGCGGCCCGGGTCGGAAATCCGGCTCCGTTTGAGCTTCCGCTCCCCACCCATCTCCGACGCCACCAAAGTCCGCTCTCCGACCCCATCGTCCCGATGGAGTCCGGGGCAGACTGGCCGCCATGAGATTTAAGCTGGGCTGTGCCGCAGCGCGGCCCGCGCTTTCGCGCAGCACCTCATCCGCCGCCCCCACCGCTGTCGTCCCGGTTTTCGCCGCAGGCGGAAGACCGGGACCCATTCAGCGCCGCGCTGGGGAATGGCACGCGGGCGCAAGCCCGGCCATGACGATCCTGAATATATTCAACGGCGCCCCGCCCCCGCGCCCCGCAAAACCCCGCTCCGCCCACTCACATCCCGTGCTACACTCGCGCCGTTTCCGGGTTGTGGTCCGCGCCACGAGCCCGACCGTTCGCGGCGCCACAAGAGGCCACGCCCCCAGACCAAGGTCCGGGAGGACAGCGTATGGCGACCGAACACCACGTCGAAAACCCTGCTGAATTCGTCTTCGAGAAGCTGGCCTGGGCCGCGCGCGACCTCGGCCGCGTAATCGTCCCCCACCCCGAGCGGCACGCCGGCCAGGCGGTCCCGGTGGTGCGCCGCATCACCATCGCCGACCTGCGCGAGGCCCTGCGCCAGGGCGTGCAGGACATGGGCGCGTTCCGCGACGACGTGCTCTTCATCGGCATCATCTACCCCCTGGCCGGCCTGCTGCTGGCCCGGGTGGCGTTCAGCTACCAGCTGCTGCCCATGCTGTTCCCGCTGGCGTCGGGCTTCGCGATCCTCGGGCCGGTCGCGGCGACCGGCCTCTACGAGATGAGCCGCCGGCGCGAGCAGGGGGAGCACGTCACCTGGGCCACCGCCTTCGAGGCCTTCAAGTCGCCCGCCATCGGCTCCATCGTCGGCATGGGCCTGATCCTGCTGGCGCTGTTCGGCCTCTGGCTGGCGGCCGGCTATGAGATCGGCCTCGCGACCCTCGGCCCGGCCGCGCCCCCCACCGTGCGCGCCTTCACCCACGACGTCTTCTGGTCCAACGCCAGCGGCGCCCTGATCGCCGGCGGCGTCGGCGTCGGCTTCCTGTTCGCCGCCGCCGCCTTCGCAATCAGCGTCGTTTCGGTGCCGCTGCTGCTGGACCGCGACGTCGGCCTCTGGGTCGCCATCGGGACCTCGATCAAGGCGGTGATGGCCAACTTCGGGACCATGGTGGTCTGGGGCCTGATCATCGCCCTGTCGCTGGCCCTGGGCTCGCTGCCCGCGCTGGTGGGCCTGGTGTTCGTGGTCCCGGTCCTCGGCCACGCCAGCTGGCACCTCTACAAGAAGCTGGTGGCCTGAGAGCCCTCAGCCGTCATCAGGTCCGCCCCGCTTGGTCTTCATCCAGGCGCGGGCGGCCTTGTGCCGCGAGATCCACAGCTTCTTGTTCTCCGTGGCGCCCCGCGGGTCCTCGCGGCGGCGCTCGTAGGCGAGCTCGGCCTTCAGCTTCTCGTAGGCCGCCAGCCGCTCCTCGGTGAGGTCGCCCGCAGCCACCGCGGCCCGCACCGCGCACCCGGGCTCGCCCTGGTGGCGGCAGTCGCTGAAGCGGCACTGTCCCGCCAGCGCCTCGACGTCGTCGAACACGGCCGACACGCCGGCCTCGGCCTCCCACAGGCCCAGCTCGCGCATGCCCGGCGTGTCCAGGACCACGCCGCCGCCCGGCAGCAGCACCAGCTCGCGGTGGGTGGTGGTGTGGCGCCCGCGCGCGTCGCCCTCGCGGATCGCCGCCGTCGCCATGCGGTCCTCTCCGGCCAGGGCGTTGAGCAGGGTCGACTTGCCCGCGCCCGAGGAGCCGAGCAGCACCGCCGTCAGGCCGGGCTGGAGGTGGGCCCGCACCGCCTCCAGGCCCTCGCCCGCCGGCGCGCAGATGGCCAGCACCGGCGCGCCGAAGGCGATCGCCTTCACCTGCGCCAGCGTGGCCTCCAGGTCCGTCGCCAGGTCGGCCTTGGTGAGCACGATCACCGGCTGGGCGCCGCTCTCGTAGGCGGTGGCCAGGTAGCGCTCCAGCCGCCGCAGGTTGAGGTCGCCGTTGAGGCTGGCGACCAGGAACGCCAGGTCGACGTTGGCCGCCACCACCTGCGCCCCGCCGCGCGGCCCGGCGGCCTTGCGCACGAAGGCCGTGGCCCGCGGCAGCACGTGCTGGACGAGCAGCCGCTCGCCTCGCGCCTGCGCCGCCACCCAGTCGCCCGCCACGGGCTGCAGGGTCTCGCCGCCCGCCTTGAGCAGCCGGCCGGAGGCCAGGCCGTCCACCTCGCCGGCGTCCGTCACCAGGCGATAGCGGTCGCGGTGCTGGACCAGGATGCGCGCTGCGACGAGCCCGTCGGCCGCGTAGGGCGCGAAGTCATGCTGGAGCCGTTCGCTCCAGCCATAGGAAGTGAGCAATGGGATGATCCTTGAGGTCAGGAGCCGGTCCGGCGCCGCCTCGCGGAAAGGCCTGGGATCAGGCCGCGCGGCAGGCGACGCAGCGAAGGGCTGCGCGGGCAATCGGCGTCACGTCACATCCTCCTCTGCTGGCTGGCCGCGAACACGAGGGACCTTGGCGAGCGCGCCGCTTGGCGTCAAGGATCGCCGCGCAAGGAGAGTGCGCATGGCCGAACCCGTCGTCGTGACCGACAACCCCGAGAAGCGCCGGTTCGAGGTGAACCTGGACGGCCACACGGCCTTTGCGGAGTACCGGCTGCGCCCCGGCCAGATCGTCCTGCCGCACACGGTGGTGCCCGATGAGTTCGCCGGCCGCGGCATCGCCGGCCAACTTGCCGTCTTCGCCTTCGGCTATGCGCGCGAGCACGGCCTGAAGGTGATCCCCACCTGCCCCTTCATGGCCGGCTGGGTGAAGAAGCACCCCGAGGCCCAGGACCTGGTCGACGACAGCTGCCGCGAGCCCCTGGGGATCCGCTAGGCCCAACCGAGGGCGGCCTCGCCGCGCAGGATCGCCTCGACCTCGGGGCGGTGCTTGGCGCCGTCGCGGTCGTGCAGCACCAGCGGCGGCAGCAGTTGCAGCGGCGCCTTGCCGGTCTTGATGGCCCGCACCAGCACCCGCTTGGCCGGCGCGTCGGCGAAGGGGTGGATCGGCCGCACCTGGATCGACCCGGCCTTGTCGGCCAGCAGGGCCAGCAGGTCGCCCAGGCGGTCGGCGCGGTGGATGACCGTGATCGCGCCGCCCTCGCGCACGCTCTTGGCCAGGAAGCCGATCCAGGCCGCCAGGCCGTCGTCGGCCATCCACGCCGCGCGCCGCTCGGCCGCCGGCCCGCGCAGGCTGTCCGGATCGTCGAAGAACGGCGGATTGGCCATGGCCGCGTCGAAGGGCGCGAGCCCGAGGCCCGAGAAGCGCTGGCCGACATCCCCCGCGATCGCCGCGACACGGTCCTGCAGGCCGTTCAGCGCGATGTTCTCCCGGGCCAGGGCCAGGGCGGCGGCATCGCGCTCGACGCCGGTGAACGCAGCGCCCGGCTGGCGCACGGCCGCGCTCAGCAGCGCGCCGCCGACGCCGCAGCCGGCCTCCAGCACCCGCTGGCCGGGCCCGGCGTCGCACGCCGCGGCCAGCAGCGCCGCGTCCAGTCCGGCGCGATAGCCCCGCGCGGCCTGGCGCAGCCGCACGCGGCCGTCGAGCAGGCGGTCTTCGGTGATGGCGCTCATCGGGCGGGGCCTCGGGGGGAGGCGGCCGAACGCGTTCGGCCGTCCTTCGCTTGACCGTGCCCTATCGCGTCACCATTGTCCCGGCAAACGGCGGCAGGCAGGGCCTGGCCGCCAAGTGCGATTTCCGAGCCCGCGCGCCGGAAATTCGCTAAGGGAACTGGAGTCGGAGCGTTGCTTCGTCGAACCCTCTTCGAGTCCGGCGGAATACACTCTAGGTCGTGACAGGAATGCCTCGCTTGGAAGTCGCCCAGGCCATCGCCGCGCCGCCCTCGCTGGACCCGCTGCTGAAGCTCGCCGGACCGGACATGCGCGCCGTCGACGCGCTGATCCGCGCGCACATGGACAGTCCGGTCCCGGTGATCCCGGCGCTGGCCGACCATCTGATCGCCGGATCCGCCAAGCGGCTGCGGCCGCTGCTGACCATCGCCGCCGCGCGCCTGGCCGGCGCACGGGACGACGCCTGCCTGAAACTGGCGGCGGCGGTCGAGTTCATCCACACCGCCACCCTGCTGCACGACGACGTGGTCGACTCCTCCCAGCTGCGCCGGGGGCGGGTGGCCGCGCACCTGATCTGGGGGGCGCCGGCCAGCGTGCTGGTGGGCGACTTCCTGTTCGCCCGCGCCTTCGAGCTGATGGTGGGCGCCGGGTCCATGGCGGCGCTGGAGATCCTGGCCCGTGCAAGCCGGGTGATCTCCGAGGGCGAGGTGCTTCAACTCACCCGCAGCCACGACCTGGACCTCAGCCAGGACGTCTACATCGAGATCATCAAGGCCAAGACGGCGGAGCTGTTCGCCGCCGCGGCCGAGGCGGGGGCCGTCTCGGCGGGCACCTCGCCCGAGCGTTGCCGGGCGCTGCGCAAGTTCGGCCAGGACCTGGGCCTGGCGTTCCAGCTGGTGGACGACGCCCTGGACTACTCGGGCGACGCCGGAACGCTGGGCAAGAACCCCGGCGACGACTTCCGGGAGGGCAAGGTGACCCTGCCCCTGCTGCTGGCGATGCAGCGCACCGCCGCCACCGAGCGCGACTTCTGGGTCCGCACGGTCGACCGACGGGAGCAGGAGCCGCCGGACCTCGACCACGCCATCGCCCTGATGCGCGACACCCGGGCCCTGGACGACACCCTGGCCCTCTCCGTGCGCTACGCCGAAAGCGCCAAGGCGGCGCTGGAGGGCTTCGGCGCCAGCCCCTGGCGGCCGGCGATGCACGACCTGGCCGATTTCGCGGTCATGCGCCGGGCCTGATCCTCGGCCCGCACCAGCGGGGCCCTAGGAACCCGACCCGCGTTCATGCGCTCCCTCGCGTCCCAGGGAGAGCGTGAATGTCAGTGGCGTATAGTCTGGCCCAAGTGGGCGTTTTCACTCCGGAATTCCCCGACGCGGAGGCCCTCCACCAGGGCCTGGCGCATTGGAACCGACGAAGGCTGGCGGTCCAGGTTCCCCACGCGGACTGGTCGGCCGAGCTCAGCCGCGACGTGCGCATGCAGCGGCTCGAGGGCGGGTTCATCGAGGCCTTCCGCGGGCACGTGGCGCCGCAGGTCCAGGACGTCCCGACCGACCCCGCCGGCTTCGTGGCCTGGTTCGAGGCGCTGAAGGACAGCGGCCCGGGCCAGTGGGACCCGCTGTTCGCCTGGCTGGAGACCGAGGCCAGCCTGGAGCAGATGCGCTGGTTCCTCACCCAGGAGGCGGCCGGCGAGGCCGGTTTCGACGACCTGGTGGCGCTCACCCAGGTGAAGCTGCCGACCCGCCCGAAGCTGGAGCTGGCGCGCAACTACTGGGACGAGATGGGCCGCGGCGCCGAAGGCGGCATGCACGGGCCGATGCTGGAGCGCACCGTGAAGGGCCTGGAGCTGCGGCCGACGATCGAGGCCACGCTCTGGCCGTCGCTGGCCCTGGCCAACACCATGACGGCGCTCGCGACCACCCGGCGTTACGTCTACCAGTCGGTGGGCGCCCTCGGCGTGGTGGAGCTGACCGCCCCGACCCGGGTCGGCTGCATCGCCGAGGGCCTGAAGCGCCTGGACCGCCCGCCGGAGCAGCGGAAGTACTTCATGCTGCACGCCCAGCTCGACATCGAGCACTCGCGCGCCTGGAACGCCGAGGCCCTCGCTCCGCTGGTGGAGGCCGACCCCGGCTGCGCCCGCTACATCGCCGAGGGCGCGATCATGCGGCTGACCTGCGGCGAGCAGTGTTTCGAGGCCTACCGCAACCACCTCTGGGCCCACGACCATCCGCTGGTCTATGCCGCCGAGTAGGGGCGGGCTCAGCCCGGGCTGATCATCTTCTCCGGGCGCACGACGGCGTCGAACTCCTCGTTCGTCACATAGCCGCCGCCGACGGCTTCCTCGCGCAGGGTGGTGCCGTTCTTGTGCGCGGTCTTGGCGATCTTGGCGGCGTTGTCGTAGCCGATCTTGGGGGCCAGGGCGGTCACCAGCATCAGCGAGCGATCGAGGGCCGCCTTGATGTTGTCCTCGCGCGCCTCGATCCCGGCGACGCAGTTGTCGGTGAAGGAGATGGCCGCATCGCCCAGGAGGCGGCTGGACTGCAGGAAGTTGTAGGCCATCACCGGGTTGAAGACGTTCAGCTCGAAGTGGCCGGAGGCGCCGGCGAAGGTCATTGTGGCCTGGTTCCCGAACACCTGGGCGCAGACCATGGTCAGGGCCTCGCACTGGGTCGGGTTGACCTTGCCCGGCATGATCGAGGACCCCGGCTCGTTCTCCGGCAGGGCCAGTTCGCCGAGGCCCGAGCGGGGGCCGCTGCCGAGGAAGCGGATGTCGTTGGCGATCTTGAACAGCGAGGCGGCCACGGTGTTGATCGCCCCGTGGCTGAAGACCATGGCGTCGTG
Source organism: Caulobacterales bacterium (assembly GCA_019510435.1). Lineage (GTDB taxonomy): Bacteria > Pseudomonadota > Alphaproteobacteria > Caulobacterales > Caulobacteraceae > Phenylobacterium. The sequence goes on from JAEKKJ010000021.1 coordinate 69,538, forward strand.
GGCGGCCAGGGCCTCGAACTTGTTGGGCGCCGAGACGAACGGAAGCTGGGTGATCGCCGCGATCTTCTTGGCCACCAGGTCGGCGAAGCCGATCGGGGCGTTGAGGCCCGTGCCGACCGCGGTGCCGCCCTGGGCCAGTTCGTAGAGCCCATAGAGGCTCTCCTTGATCCGCCGCACGCCGTTGGCGACCTGCTGGCGGTAGCCGCCGAACTCCTGGCCCAGCGTCAGCGGCGTGGCGTCCTGGGTGTGGGTGCGGCCGATCTTGATGATGTGGGCGAAGGCCTGCTCCTTGACCTTCAGGGCCGCGTGCAGGTGCTCCAGGGCCGGCATCAGCTCCTTGGCCACCTGCTCGGCGGCGGCGATGTGCATGGCGGTCGGATAGGTGTCGTTCGACGACTGGCTCATGTTCACGTGGTCGTTCGGGTGCACCGGCTTCTTCGAGCCCATCACCCCGCCCATCATCTCGATCGCCCGGTTCGAGATCACCTCGTTGGCGTTCATGTTGGACTGGGTGCCCGAGCCGGTCTGCCAGACCACCAGCGGGAAGTGGTCGTCCAGCTTGCCGTCGATCACCTCCTGGGCGGCGGCGATGACGTACTTGGCGATCGCGGGATCCAGCCGGCCTAGCTCCATATTGGCCTCGGCGGCCGCACGCTTCACCACGCCCAGGGCGCGGATCACCGACTTGGGCTGCTTCTCCCAGCCGATCTTGAAGTTGCCGATCGAGCGCTGCGACTGGGCGCCCCAGTAGCGGTCCGAGGCGACCTCGATCGGGCCGAAGGTGTCGGTTTCGGTGCGGGTCGCGCTCATCGGAAATCCCCCTGGCTTGCGGCGCCTCCGGTTTAACCCCGCGGCGCGAGACTGCAAGGCGCGGGGCGGCTATGGAGCGCCATGAGCGACGACTGGACCTCTCACGGCAAGGTGCGCGCGCGGGAGGCCGAGGGCGTCCTGGAGGTGGTCGTCGACGGGCTGACGACCCAGGCCAAGTACTACAAGCCCCTGATCTACGAGTTCTTCCGCAAGGCCTGGCGCGGCGCGCGGCCTGTGTGGGGAGACTTCTCGGTCGAGATCGGCATGGAATATGTGGGCGAGCCACCTTGGCTCGACCTCGACAACCTGGCCAAGGCGCTGCTGGACGCGATCAAGGGCTATGCGTTCCACGACGACGCCCAGGTCGCGCGGCTCCTGGTGGAGCGCCGGCCGGGCGAGCGGGAGCGGATCACCATCCTGGTGCGCCGGATGTCCGGGCCATGAAAAACCGGCCGCGCCCTGGTGTGGAGGCGCGGCCGGTGTTGGCGTGAGCCGGTCCCCTTGGGGGAGGGAGACGGCTCAGCGGTACTGCTGCAGGCGCGTGGTGCGCAGGCCGGCCATCCCGTGGCGCTCGATCGAGCGCTGCCACGAGAGGAACTCGTCGCTGGTGAGGGAGTAGCGCTCGAGCGCTTCCTCCAGGGTGATCAGCCCGCCGCGGACCGCGGCGACCACCTCGGCCTTGCGCCGGATGACCCAGCGCCCGGTGTTCGGCGGCGGCAGATCGTTCTTCGTCAAGGGCGCGCCCGTCGGGCCGATGACGTAGGTCTCGCCGCGGCTGTTCGTGCGCGTCTGTTGTTGTGGCAACATGGGCTTTCTACCGCCTCACCATCACTGTTGATGCGCAGCATAAGCGGCGCGCCCTAACAGCCGCTGAATCGCGATAGTAAAGAAACGCCTAACCATGGGCTCCCCCGTGTACCATTTTAATACAGTTAAGTTCACGAGTCGCGTTCCTGCGAGAATACCGGTATTTACTATCGGATGATGTTGATCAATTCATCCAGCATCTGATCAGCGGTGGTGATGATCTTGGACGATGCCGAATAGGCCTTCTGAGTCTGGATCAGGCCCGTGAATTCGGCCGAGAGGTCGACGGTCGAGGCCTCGAGGCTGGACGGGGAAATCTTCCCTGCGCCGCCGACACCCGCTTCCTTGACCACCATCTGGCCCGCATCGATCGTGGCCCGGTAGGCGTTGCCGCTGACCTGCTGCATGCCGTCCGAGTTCGGGAAGGTGGCCACGCCGACCTTGGCGACCTGGCGGATCTGGCTGTTGTCGTAGACCGCCGAGACGATGCCGTTCTCGTCGACATTGATCGCCACGACGTTGCCGACGCCGGCGCCGTCCATGGTCAGCGAATTGACCGTGGAGGTGGAGGCGTACTGGCTGACCTTGGTCAGGTCGAGGTTGATGCTCTGGGCGGCCAGGCCCAGGCTGTTGCTCCAGGCCGGCGTCGTCGGCGCGGCGGCGGAGGCGTTGAGCTTCAGCGTATAGCCGGTCGGGGCGCCGCTGATGGGGTCCGTGGCCGGCGTCAGGCCCGTGAGGGTGCTGTTGGTGAAGTCGATGGTGCCGTCCTGCTTGAAGGCCACCTTGCCCTGGGCCAGCTGGCCGGGCGGGATCGTGCCGGCGACGGTCACGTCGGTGGCGGGCACCGCATAGACTTCGGCGTTCCAGGTGTTGGCAGTGGGATCCTTCAGG